>NZ_BQXJ01000004.1:0-651845 GCF_030158975.1 Acidovorax sp. SUPP2539
GTGAAACGACTTTGCGCCGATGATAGTGCGGGTTCCCGTGTGAAAGTAGGTCATCGTCAGGCTCTTACAGCCCAAATCGCCCCGACATCTAACGATGTCGGGGCGATTTGCTTTGGAGAATGAAAATTTTGAATCAAGCGATACAGTTGTAGTCACATGCAATTACAAGATATTCTTTATTCCCAGGGTTTCGGAACACGAAGGGTATGTGCAGGGTTGATCCAACGAGGCTTAGTGCGCTTGTTTGACCCGAAAGCTGATGCATTCAGCATTTGCGCGGATTCCTCTGTTGATGTAACGCCGGATGGATTGCGTTTTCAGGTTCAAGAGGAAACGTGGGTGTACCAACCCAAAGCCTATGTGATGCTTCACAAGCCATCTGGGACCGAATGCTCTCAGAAGCCTTCCACTTATCCAAGTGTCTATACATTGCTGCCTGTGCCGTTGCGACAACGACCTTGTAAAAGTGCAATACAGGGTGTGCAAGCGGTAGGGCGTTTGGATCAAGACACGACGGGACTGCTGTTACTCAGCGATGACGGGCAATTCATTCATCGCATGAGTTCTCCCAAAAAACATGTTCCCAAAGTGTACGAAGTGGCGACGAAACACCCTGTGAGCGCAGTTCAAATTTCCCGCTTGCTCGAAGGCGTCGTACTTGATGATGATCCTGTTGCAGTGAAAGCCGCTGCTTGTGTTCAGACATCCGATCACGGTGTAAGCCTCACTTTGACGGAGGGTAAGTACCATCAGGTCAAACGCATGCTTGCTGCAGTGGGGAACCGTGTGGAGACCCTGCACAGGTCGCGTATCGGCAATCTGGCATTGCCAACCGATCTGGCGCCAGGGCAGTGGAAATGGCTTGATGACAATGATCTTGCGGCCTTGACGAGCTAGCCTGCCGCTTACTATCAATTTTTGTCGTCTCTTGCGGTGGGCTGATAAGGTACTAGGTTGTTACCTGATGGGGCAGATGCGGTGTACTTGCACCGGCTACACTGCCGCGTGTTGTGAAAGTACATGCTGTGAAGTTTTCATTTAGCGGATGTTTCCGCGGTGCGTTGTTGGGATGGGCTTTTTTTGCTGCGACCGTTATCAGTGCGGCCCCTTCGTCACCCCCTCCTGTGTTCGTGCTGAACTCGCTTGAAGCGGATATCAGCGTGATTGATCCGGCTACCTGGACGGAAACCTCGCGGATTCCCACGGGGAAAGAGCCGCACCACATGTACCTGACACCGGACGAGAAATCTCTCGTGGTAGCAAATGCGCTGGCAGATACGCTGACCTTCATTGATCCCAAAACCGCCCAGGTGCAACGTACGGTGCGAGGCATTGTTGATCCTTACCATTTGCGGTTCACTCCAGACATGAAATGGCTGATCACCGCGGCCAATCGCTTGAACCACGTGGACTTTTATCGTTGGGATGGCAAAGACCTGACTTTGGTACAAAGGGTGGCGACAGCCAAAACCCCGAGTCATCTGTGGGTGGATAGCCAGAGCCGAACGGTCTACTCCACGATGCAGGACAGTGATGAACTCGTTGCGATCGACATCGCAACCCAGAAGATCAAGTGGCGGATCAAGACGGGAGCCATGCCGGCCGACATCTATGGAAGCCCGGACGATAAGTTCCTGTTCATCGGTTTGACGGGAAGCGACAGTGTCGAGGTGTTCGACGTGTCTGAAAATACGCCTCGCAGCGTCCAAAGGATCAAGACCGGCAGCGGTGCCCATGCGTTCCGCGGTGCAGGTGACAAGCGCCATGTGTATGTCAGCAATCGGGTCGCCAATACGATCAGCAAGATCGACATGGTCAAACGGCAAGTCGTCGATACCTATCCTGCGCCCGGTGGGCCAGACTGCATGGACGTTTCTGCGGATGGCCGGTGGATCTATGTCAGTGCCCGATGGGCCCGCAAGATGTTGGTCATCGACACGGTAGAGCGTAAGGTCGTTCAAAAAATCAATGTGGGCAAATCGCCTCACGGCGTCTGGACTCTGCAGCACGCTCCCAGATAAAACTGGAAAAAAAATGGCATTGCGCACTTCGACCTTCGTGGGTCTATATGCTATTTTTTTAATAGCATCTGGGGCCGTAAGTACGGCGGAAGCGGCTGAAGCAGCCGATTGCCAAAAA
Source organism: Acidovorax sp. SUPP2539 (assembly GCF_030158975.1). Taxonomy (NCBI): domain Bacteria; kingdom Pseudomonadati; phylum Pseudomonadota; class Betaproteobacteria; order Burkholderiales; family Comamonadaceae; genus Acidovorax; species Acidovorax sp. SUPP2539. Next base: position 2,140 of record NZ_BQXJ01000004.1, read on the forward strand.
CCGCTGTATCTGACCTTCGATACGGGGCACATGGAAATTGCCCCCTTGGTTGCCGATGTGCTCAAGCGAAAAAAAGTCCTTGTGACTTTTTTTGCAGCCAATGAAAAAACAAAAACGGGCGATGGCAGTTTGGGAACGGCCTGGGCTCCGTGGTGGCATGCACGGGCGGCAGAAGGGCATGCGTTTGCCTCTCACACGATGGACCATACCTATTGGCGTGCCGATGCTGGCACGCCGACTGCGCCGCAATTCCATGTGCGTTCCTCTTCTGGCCCTCAGGCAGGCAAGGATTTGACCCTCAGCGCTGAGCAGTATTGCAGCGAGATACGACGGGCTTCCGATCGCTTGCGCGAATTGACGGGGACGGCGCCCCTTCCACTTTTCCGGGCGCCTGGCGGAAAGACATCGCCTCGCCTTCTGGCCGTTGCCAAAGCCTGCGGCTATGCGCACGTGGGTTGGTCGCCAGCAGGCTTCCTGGGCGATGAATTGCCCAGTGAAAAATTCAGCAATGCAGCCTTGTTGAAGAAAGCACTGGACAATATTCGCAGCGGAGACATTCTGCTGGCCCATCTGGGCATCTGGTCGCGAAAGGACCCGTGGGCTCCAACGGTGTTGGAGCCTCTGATCGACGGGTTGAAGCAGCGCGGTTTCTGCTTCAGAACGCTGAATGACCATCCCGATTACCGCGACTGGCTGACGGGCAAGCGTTGAGTCCGATCAGTCGATGGACAGGACAGGAGTTGTGAGCGATGGATTGGTTGACTAACGGTTTTGATACCGCACAGCAATGTCTGTTCGAGTCGGTCATTCAGCCTGTGATGTTCGCGACGGGCATGGCGGGGCTGCTGGAGGATGGCTATGCCGCTACCGGGTGGCTGCTGGTCGGACTGCTGCAGCTGGTGGTGATGCTGGCAATCATTGCGCCGCTGCAGCGCTGGCGGCCCGTAGAGCCCCTGCTCGACCGTGCCGCGGTGCGGACGGACATTGTCTACACACTGATTCACCGCCTCGGCCTGTTTCGGTTGGCACTTTTCTTCAGTGTCGATCCGCTGTGGGACGCATTTTTCGGCGCGCTGCGCATGGACGGTATCAGCACGTTCCATCTGGATGCGCTATGGCCGGGCGTGACCGACCTGCCTTGGGTCAGCTTGCTGGTTTATCTGGCAGTGTTTGACTTCCTGGACTACTGGATTCACCGCGGGCAACACCACTTCGAATGGTGGTGGCGGCTGCACTCGCTGCACCACTCGCAGCGGCAGATGACCATGTGGAGCGACAACCGCAACCACCTTCTGGATGACCTGCTTCGGGATGCGATCGTGGTCACCGTGGCGCAACTGATCGGTGTGGCACCTGGCCAATTCGTGGCCATCGTGGCCTTGACTCAATTGAGCGAGAACTTCCATCACGCCAATTTGCGTGTGTGGTTCGGCCGCTGGGGGGAGCGTCTCTGGGTGAGTCCCCGGTTTCACCGCCTGCACCATGCGATCGGCATTGGGCACGAATCGGTGGCGATGCGCCCGGTCCGGTCTCCATCGAAGGTCATGGCGGAGCGCTATGTCCAGGTCGAGCCCATCCAGAAACCCGTCACGGTCTTGGGTGGCTGCAATTTCGGCGTGTTGCTGCCTTGGTGGGACATCCTCTTTCGGACTGCCAATTTCGAACTGCGATACGACCCGACCGGTGTCCGGGATCAGGTTCAGCCAGGGCCGGATGGCCGTGTTCGCAACTATGGGCGGGGGGTTTGGGCGCAGCAGTGGCGAGGTGTTTTGCGTCTCCTGGGCAAAGCCTAGCCAGCGGTCGGACTTCTGCCCACGCTATGCTCGCGCCATGGCATTGCTGATCGATTCCTTCTGGCGCGCTGCCGCCTATTGCCTGCACCCCCGCGTGATTGCGCTTTCCCTGCTGCCGTTGCTGCTCATGCTGCTGCTGGCCTGGGTGGCCAGTCATTTTTTCTGGGGCATTGCGGTGCAGGCGGTCCGCTCCGCACTGGAGTCATCGGACATTCTGGCGATGGTTTGGGGATGGTTTCAGGCCTGGGGCATCGAGCAGGCACCTGCCGCCATCGCTCCTTTGATCGTGGTGGTTCTCTCGACGCCGGTGATCATGATCTTCTCGGTGCTGGTGGTCGCAGTGATCATGACGCCTGCGCTCGTGACGGTCGTGGCCAAGCGCCGTTTCCCATTGCTGGAGCGCAAGCGCGGCGCGTCGATGGTGGCCAGCCTGGCATGGTCTCTCGGCGCGACGATGGCCGCCATGGCGGCGCTGGTGGTGTCCGTTCCGCTCTGGCTCATTCCACCGCTGGTGCTGGTGCTGCCACCGCTGATCTGGGGTTGGCTGACCTACCGCGTCATGGCGTTCGACGCGTTGGCCGAGCATGCGAGCCGACAGGAGCGCGAAGCCATTTTCAAACGCCACCGCATGCGCCTGCTGACCATCGGCATCTTGTGCGGCTACCTGGGGGCAGCGCCTGGAATCGTCTGGGCGTCCGGGGTGTTGTTCGCTGCGGCGTTTTTAGTCCTGATTCCGTTGGCCGTCTGGATCTATACCCTGGTGTTCGCCTTCTCTTCCCTGTGGTTCACTCACTACGCGCTGGACGCGCTCCAACAGTTGCGTGCCGAACAAACCGGCGGTAGTGCCGGCGGCGGTGCTGGCGCTGTACCCACTCCCATCCTTACCCCCATTGCACCCGCAAACCCCGCACCATGACGCCTTCCTTCGGACTCATCATCATTGGCGACGAAATCCTGTCCGGCAAGCGCGCCGACAAGCACCTGCCAAAGGTGATCGAGCTGCTGGGAGCGCGCGGTTTGCAGCTGGCCTATGCCGACTATGTGGGTGACGACTCAGGTCGCATTACCGCGACCCTGCAGCGTGCCTTCGCTTCCGGGGATGTGGTGTTTTCCTGCGGCGGTATCGGTGCCACGCCCGACGATCACACCCGCCAATGCGCTGCGCGCGCGCTGAACGTGCCGCTCCGGTTGCATCCGGAGGCAGAGTTGTTGATTCGGGAGCGCATGCAAGACGTCGCGACGGAGCAGGGCGTGCCTTATGAGCCCGACCGTGCGGACAATGTGCACCGACTGAACATGGGGGTGTTTCCCGAGGGGGCTCGCATCATTCCGAACCCGTACAACAAGATTCCTGGTTTTTCATGCGACGGCGGTGCCGGCGGTGCCGTGCATTTCGTGCCGGGCTTTCCCGTGATGGCTTGGCCGATGGTGGAATGGGTGCTGGACCGCCACTGTGCGCAGTGGTTCAATCGCGCCCCCCAAACCGAGCATTCCGTCGTGGTCTACGGCGCGATGGAGGCGGCTCTGACGCCGTTGATGGAGCGGATTGAAAGCCAGCACGCGTCGGTACGTGTTTTCAGCCTGCCGAGCGTGGACCATCCCGTGCATGGGCGCCACATCGAGCTTGGCGTCAAAGGCCCCGCAGAGTTGGTGCCCGCCGCCTGGACCGACTTACAGGCAGCGTTGCATGAATTTGGTGCAAACTGCGGCCCTGAAATGGTGCGAGATATTTGAAACGACGCTGCGCTCGATGATTTGCACTTTAATGGTGCAAATTCGGTGGCGCGGCAGGTTTGGAGGAGGGCGTGCTCCGCCTTAGTGCATTGCAGCACCTGGCTGGCACGCAACCTGCTTTTCTTTCGTGGTGTTTTTTTCAACAAGCGCTTAAATCCTGGAGAACCTGATGGCAAAGACCGTTGCAGACGTGATGAAGATGGTGAAGGAGAACGAGGTCAAGTTTGTTGACTTTCGCTTCACCGATACCCGCGGCAAGGAACAGCACGTGACTGTGCCCGTGTCCCATTTCGATGAGGACAAGTTCTCTTCGGGTCACGCATTCGACGGCTCTTCGGTGGCGGGCTGGAAGGGCATTGAAGCTTCGGACATGCAGCTCATGCCCGACCCCAACACCGCCAACATCGACCCGTTCTTTGAGGAAACCACGCTGTTCCTGCAATGCGACGTGATCGAGCCAGGCGATGGCAAGGCCTACGACCGTGACCCCCGCTCCATCGCCAAGCGCGCTGAGGCCTACCTGAAGGCTTCCGGCCTGGGCGACACGGCCTTCTTCGGCCCCGAGCCTGAATTCTTCATCTTCGACGGCGTGCGCTGGTCCAATGAGCCCGGCAAGGTCATGTTCGAGATCGAAGAATACGAAGCGCCCTGGAACTCCGGCGCCAAGCTCGAAGGCGGCAACCGCGGCCACCGTCCCACGGTCAAGGGCGGCTACTTCCCGGTGCCCCCCGTCGACAGCACGCAGGACATGCGCGCTGAAATGTCCCTGATCCTCGAATCCCTGGGCATTCCGGTCGAAGTGTTCCACCACGAAGTGGCGGGCGCAGGCCAGAACGAGATCGGCACCAAGTTCAGCACGCTGGTCGAGCGTGCCGACTGGACCCAGGTCCTGAAGTACGTGGTCTGGAACGTGGCCAATGCCTACGGCAAGACCGCGACCTTCATGCCCAAGCCCTACGCGGGCGACAACGGCTCCGGCATGCACGTGCACCAGTCCATCTGGAAGGACGGCAAGAACCTGTTCGCTGGCGACGGCTATGCAGGCCTTTCGGACTTCGCCCTGTACTACATCGGCGGCATCATCAAGCACGCACGTGCCCTGAACGCCATCACCAACCCTGGCACCAACAGCTACAAGCGCCTGGTGCCCGGCTTCGAAGCCCCGGTGAAGCTGGCCTACTCGGCCCGCAACCGCTCGGCCTCGATCCGCATTCCTTACGTGGCCAACCCCAAGGGCCGCCGCATCGAGGCACGCTTCCCCGATCCATCGGCCAACCCGTACCTGTGCTTCTCGGCCCTGATGATGGCCGGACTGGACGGCGTGGAAAACAAGATCCATCCCGGCGAAGCCGCCACGAAGGATCTGTACCATCTACCGCCCGAGGAGGACAAGCTGGTGCCGACCGTGTGCCACAGCCTCGATCAGGCGCTGGAGTATCTGGACAAGGACCGCGGCTTCCTGACCAAGGGCGGCGTGTTCTCCGATTCCATGCTCGACGCCTACATCGACCTGAAGATGGGCGAGGTCACGCGTTTCCGCATGGCGCCCCACCCCGTGGAATACGACATGTACTACTCGCTGTGATCCCTGGGCTGCGGCCACGGGACACACCACCAAAAGGCGGCTTCGGCCGCCTTTTTTCATGGCGCTGCCAGCGCCGTGGTCCCTGGGCGAATAACCGCTCCCGACCGGGGGCGCCGATTGGCGAGGCCCAGCGATTGGGAGATACTCCCCTGGCATCTCCCGCATGCCGCCGGCATGCCTTGCGAGGAACCTGAATGAAAAAAACACTCATCGCACTGATGGCCATCGCCGCCGTGGCGCCCGCCGCGTGGTCGCAGGATCGCATCTACCGCTGCGGCAATGAATACACCAACAATGCCAGCCAGGCCAAGGAGCGTGGCTGCAAACTGGTCGAAGGCGGCAATGTGACGGTTGTGCAGGGTGCGCGGCCAGGCGGGGCGCCAGCGGCATCGGGTGGCAGCGCGCCGAGCGCCAGCACCTCGCCCGCCAACGCCCCCCGGGTGGACACCAACGACCAGCGCGCAAGGGACTCCGATGCGCGCGCCATCCTGGAAGCCGAACTACGCAAGGCCGAGGCACGTCAGGCCGAGATCGCCAAGGAATACAACAACGGCGAGCCCCAGCGCACGGCCCTCGAACTGCGCAACCCCCAATTGTGGATGGAGCGCACCGCCGAGCTGAAGGCCAGCCTCGCCCGCGCGGACAGCGATGTGGCCGGCATCAAGCGCGAACTCGCCCGCCTGCCTGCGGCAAATCGCTGAGCGTGGTGGTTTCTTCCAAACCCGATACGGCGCGCTACCAGGCGCTGGACCTCGTGTCCACGCTCGTGGCCGTGCTGCAACCCGACGGGGCCGTGCTGTTCGCCAATGCGTCCCTGGAGAACATGCTGGGGCTGTCGCGGCGCACGCTCGAAGGCTCTGACTTCAGCGGCTATTTTTCCGACCCGGCGCTGCTGCAGACAGCCCTGGCCGGAGCGCGCGGACAGGACTTCGCCGCGCTGCGCTTCGAGGCCGCGCTGCGCCGTGCACAGCAGCAGGATGCGATGCCCGTTCATGTGCACCTGGCGGTCGCAGAGCACACCGGCGAGATCCTGGTCGAGCTGTGGCCCCTGGAGGCTCAGGCCCGGCAGGACCGCGAGGAGCGCCTGCGTGAACAGGCGCTGGCCAACAAGGAGCTGATCCGCAACCTGGCGCACGAGATCAAGAACCCCCTGGGCGGCATTCGCGGCGCGGCGCAGTTGCTGGAGATGGAACTCGACAATCCCGAGCTCACCGAATACACCCAGGTCATCATCCACGAGGCGGACCGGCTGCAGAGCCTGGTGGATCGCCTGCTGGCACCGCACCGCCATCCGCACCTGGTAGGCGACGTGAACATCCACGAGGTGTGCGAGCGTGTACGGTCGCTGGTGCTGGTGGAGTACCCGCAGGGGCTGCGCGTGCAGCGCGACTACGACACCTCCATTCCCGAGTTCCGCGGCGACCGCGCACAACTCATCCAGGCGCTGCTGAACATCGTGCAGAACGCGGCGCAGGTGCTCACGGATCGCATCGCCGTGGGCGACGCGCTGATCACGTTGAGCACGCGCGTGGCGCGCCAGGTCACCTTCGGCCGGCAGCGGTATCGGCTGGCACTGGAATTGCATGTCATCGACAACGGACCGGGCGTGCCCGAAGCCATCAAGGAGCGGATTTTCTATCCCTTGGTGACAGGGCGTGATGGGGGATCGGGGTTGGGGCTGACGCTGGCGCAAACCTTTGTGCAGCGGCACCACGGATTGATCGAGTGCGACAGCGTGCCGGGTCGCACCGATTTCCGAATCCTCATTCCCTTGCCTTGAGGTCCCGATAAGCAATCCATGGGAACAAGGTAGAACCAACACATGAAGCCGATCTGGATAGTAGATGACGACCCCTCGATCCGCTTCGTCCTAGAGAAGGCGCTGGCACGCGAGAGCTTGCCGACGCGCAGCTTCACCCACCCGCGCGAGGTGCTGGAAGCGCTGGCTGAAATCACCCCCGGCGATCCCGAGCGGCAAGGTCCGCAGGTGCTGGTGAGCGACATCCGCATGCCGGGTGGCTCGGGCCTGCAACTGCTGGAGAAAGTGCGCGAACAGCAGCCGGGCCTGCCCGTCATCATCATGACGGCGTATTCCGATCTGGACAGCGCGGTCTCGGCCTTCCAGCGCGGCGCTTTCGAATATCTTCCCAAGCCCTTCGACCTGCCCAAGGCGGTGGAGCTGATCCGCCGCGCCGTCGAAGAAAGCCAGCGCGAAGAAGTCACCGAAGAGCGCCAGACCGCCACCCCTGAAATGCTGGGACAGGCCCCGGCCATGCAGGACGTGTTCCGGGCGATCGGTCGGCTGAGCCAGAGCCAGGTCACGGTGCTCATCACCGGCGAATCGGGTTCTGGCAAGGAGCTGGTGGCGCGCGCGCTGCACAAGCATTCGCCCGTGGCCGGCGGCCCCTTCGTGGCCATCAACACCGCGGCCATCCCGAAAGACCTGCTGGAGAGTGAACTGTTCGGCCACGAGCGCGGCGCCTTCACCGGCGCGCAGACGCAGCGGCGCGGGCGCTTCGAGCAGGCGGAAGGCGGCACGCTGTTCCTTGATGAAATCGGCGACATGCCGTTCGACCTGCAGACGCGGCTGCTGCGCGTGCTGTCCGATGGCCAGTTCTACCGGGTAGGTGGCCATGCCGGCGTCAAGGCCCACGTGCGGGTGATCGCGGCGACCCACCAGGACCTGGAACGCCGGGTGAAGGACGGCGTGTTCCGTGAAGACCTTTTCCACCGCCTCAACGTCATCCGGCTGCGCCTGCCCGCGCTGCGCGAGCGCCATGAAGACGTGCCCATGCTGACGCGGCATTTCCTGCAGCAGAGCGCGCGGCAACTGGGCGTGGAACCCAAGCGCATCTCCGACGCTGCGCTCGTCCGGCTGGGCCAGTTCGGCTTTCCTGGCAATGTGCGGCAGCTGGAGAACATCTGCCACTGGCTGACCGTGATGGCGCCGGCGCAGGTGATCTCGCTGCAGGACCTCCCGCCCGAAGTGCTGGAGGCGCCCGTGGCGGCGGCGCCACTGGAAGCTGCACCGGCCGTGCCGGAGCCGCGCAGCGAGGCGCCGGTTTCCACGCTGGCGGCCCCGGCTTTACAAGGCACTGCACCGGCCATTCCTGCGGCGGCGGTGCCCCGGGAAGACCGGGTGTTTGCCGCACCGGCCCTGGGGACGGCCTTCCCGCCGGCCGGGGCGTCGCAGGCGATCCTGGCGGACTCGCCGGGTTGGGAGCAGGCGCTGGAGGCCGAGGCGCACAAGCTGCTGTCCGGGGGGCAGACCGAGGTCTGGGATGCGCTGTCGCGGCGTTTCGAGTCGCGCCTCATCCGCACGGCGCTGGCCGCCACGCACGGCCGGCGCATGGAGGCGGCGCAGCGCCTGGGCATTGGCCGCAACACCATCACGCGCAAGATCCAGGAGCTGGGCCTGGACGCGCCCGAAGATGCATGAAAAAAAGGCCTCCACGGCAATGAAAACGCCGGCATGTAGCTATTAATTTTGTAGCAAAGAAGCAATATTCGGCCAGTGTTTTCACACAGGCCTGTGCAGGCACGAGTCCTACAGGCGTGCGGTGCACAGGCCGACCTCCGGCGCAATGGATGCCTTGAAGAATGAAGGCACTGTTCAACCAACCGGAGTTACTTCATGTCCGATTTCAACGATGCAAACCGCGACCCTCTGACCAACGAGCCTGGCGCGCACCCCGTGGGCACCGGCGTCGGCGCTGCTGGTGGCGCAATGGCGGGAGCGGCGGCCGGTGCCTTCGGCGGCCCGATCGGCGCGGCCGTCGGCGGTGTGGCGGGTGCCGTGGTCGGCGGTCTGGCCGGCAAGGCCGCCGCCGAGTCGGTCAACCCCACCGTGGAAGATGCCTACTGGCGTGAAAGCTACGACCGCGAGCCCTACTACGTGAAGGGCCGCGCCTATGACGAATACCGTCCTGCCTACGAGCTGGGCTGGAGTTCAGTTGGCCGCTACGACGGCGATTTCGACGCCGTCGAACCCAACCTGGCCCGCGATTGGGGCACGGCACGTTCCACCAGCCGCCTCGAGTGGGAAGAGGCCCGCCCCGCTGCCCGCGCCGCCTGGGAGCGCGCAGGCCGTGGCACCACGCTGGGCTCCGACTCCGCTTACGGCAACACCTACGACAACACCACTGCCTTGGTGGACAACGACGACGTGGTCGATGTGCTGGACGACCTGCTCGAATCCTGCCGCGACGGCGAGTACGGCTTCAAGGCATCGGCCGAGCATGCCGACTCGCCTGAACTGAAGGGCATCTTCCTGCGCCACGCCAGCGAATGTGCGGCGGCCGCCACCGAGTTGGAGCGCGAAATCCGCAACCATGGCGGCGAGCCTTCCAGCGGTGGTTCCATGTCCGGCGCACTGCACCGCGGCTGGGTGTCCGTCAAGGCGGCGATGTCCACCCGTGACGACAAGGCGGTGCTGGAAGAGTGCGAGCGCGGCGAAGACGCGGCCGTGGCCCGTTACCGCAAGGCGCTGAAGGCTTCCCTGCCGGCGAACGTGCGTGCCATGGTGGAACGCCAGGCCGAGGGCGCACAGCGCAACCACGACGAAGTGCGTGCCTTGCGCAATCGCTTCCAGGCTGCGGCATAACGCTTGTATAGCCGATTCTGCGAAAGCTGAGGAGCCGCTGTCACCGCCACCGCGGTGACCATGGCGGCGCCCATTTCGCTGCAACCCAATACCCCCAAAGCCCCGGACCCGGGGCTTTTTTGCGTCTGCGGGCAATTCCTCACATCCGTTCGCATCGTGCTGCGGCGCTTCGCCTGGAGGCTTTGAACGGTCCATGGACGAACCCTAGAGTGAGCGGTTCACCGGTGTTGTAACAACCCGGTCGACCATTTCGTTCACAACACAAGGGGGGGATTTCATGAACGCAATCTACAGCAGCCCGGTATCCGCACGTCGACCGGTCCCCGAGCGGGGGCAAAGCTTTCCTGGTGCCGATCGGCGCGAGGCCAATGCCAACAGGGCTGAGCCCCAGCAACGCTCCCGTACGCGCACCACGGTGTCTTCCGACGGGCTCCCGCCGCTTTTTCCGCGCTCTGGCCGGGTGAACGGCGGTGCCGCCATGCCTTCGCCCCGGGCCGAATTGCCGCGCCCATCGGGGCTGGTGCAGCCGGCCGGAGACGTACATGCCGCCGCGCCTGGGTCAATCTTCCTGGAGGCCGCTTCGTTCGTCGAGGTTGACCTGTCCGACAGTGTGTCCGATCAGACATCGGTCTATTTCTCTGGCAGAACGTCTCCCTCTCGGGAGGAGGCATTGCATGACGTTGTCGAGGACACCATCGCCGCTCTCCTGGGCCCGGCCGTCGCGCAGGCACCGGACGTGGTCGCGCGGCTGGAGCGCAACACCGAAGTGCTTTTCACGAAAGGCATCGACACCCCGAAGAAGCTTCACGATTTCCTGAGCCAGGCGTGGCGGCACGATGCGACGCTGAGTTTTATCGGAATGGGTTTTGCCGACGGCGCGGGCTACATGGCCGCCATGACGGCGGCCAACGAAAAGCTGGTGGCGATGCTGCCGCTGGCGCTGCTCAAGAATCCCTCCTTGCTGGGGCTGGCGGTGGGCGTCGGCGTGGGCGCGGTGGATGTGTTCACCAGCGTGGTGGGCGGGGCCATCATCAAGCCCGGCATCTACAACGATTACGGCGGCAACGCCCGGTTGCCGGTGTCGCTGCAGCCGGATCCGCATGCGGAAATTCTCAAGAACGCGGGCGTTTCGGCGGGTCTCAACGTGGCCAAGAACCTGCCCAGGACGGTGGAGCCCTACATCCAGGCTGCCATCGAGGGCCGGGGCGACCACGGCGTGAACCGCGCCTGGGCGGACCGCATCGACGCGACCTTCATCGATGGGTTCGGCGGCATGCTGGCCGCCGGGGCGAAGAACGTGATGAAGCTGTCGCAGACGGTGCCGTACGACGCTCGCATGCTGCTGCGCGACGACCTGCACGAGGTCATCGACAAGACCCAGGCCTCCTGGGGCGACAGGATCAAGGCCATGGGCCCGTCGGCGCTGCAGGGCGCCAAATCCCTGGTGACCTCACCCGTGCCGGTCGCGGTGGTGGCCACGGTGGGCCTGTTTGCGTCCGAGCTCTTTGCCGCCAACGCCAGCATCGACCTCACAGGATCGCCGGCATCGCTGCCCCCCGACCGGGCCGATGCCGGCATGCTGGCGGGCAAGCGGGCCTCGTCGGTCATGCTGTTCGGTCTCATGTCGGGGTTGATCGAAATCGGGGCCCCGTATGTGGCCCAGGGCGGTGCCTACGCCGCCCGGAAAATCAAGGACGGCTGGCAGCAGGCGCCCAACGTGATGGCATGGGCACAGGAGCGCCTGGGGCCCACCGCCCGCAGGCCGCTGGATGTGGAAATGGGGCTGGCGGGCGCGGCCCGTCGCTGACCGCTGGCGGCCCGTAGGGTCGTGCGGTTTCGGTGGTCAGTCCAGCGTGGCGACGACCGGCGCGTGGTCGCTGGGCTGCGGGTTCTTGCGCGGCGCGCGGTCGATGGTGCAGGCCGTCACGCGCCCCCGCAGCGCTTCGCTCATCAGGATGTGGTCGATGCGCAGGCCGCGGTTCTTCTGGAAGCCCAGCATGCGGTAGTCCCACCACGAGTAGCTCTTTTCGGGCTGGTCGAACAATCGGTAGGCGTCGGTCAGGCCCAGTTGCAGCAGCTGCTGGAAATGGCCGCGTTCCTCCACGGTGTGGTGGATGGTGTCCTTGAGGCCCACCGGATCGAACGAGTCGCGGTCTTCGGGGGCCACGTTGAAATCGCCCAGCAGGGCCAGGCGCGGGTGCGCCTGCAATTCCTCGCGCAGCCAGCGGTGCAGCGCTTCGAGCCACAGCATCTTGTAGGCGAATTTTTCCGACCCCGGTGCCTGGCCGTTGACGAAATAGCCATTCACCAGCCGCAGGGGGCCGTCCGGGGTGTCCAGGGTGGCGGCGATCACGCGGGCCTGCGCGTCTTCGTGGGCGGGGATGTTCCGCACCACGTCGCGCAGCGGGCTGCGGCTCAGGATGGCGACGCCGTTGTAGGTTTTCTGGCCGAAGGCCACCGCGTGGTAGCCGATCTCCTTCAACGCGTCGTGGGGAAACTTTTCGTCCACCAGCTTCAGTTCCTGCAGGCACAACGCGTCAACGGGGTTGTCGGCGAGCCAGGCGATCACCTGGGGCAGGCGCACGGAGAGGGAGTTGATGTTCCAGGTGGCAAGTTTCATGTTCGACCCATCTTGTTGGCGCACGCGCCGTTCGTCTTCGGAGCATCCCCCGCCTGCGGCCGTGTGGCTTCGCGCGGGGATGAATCCTCCGATTTTCCCCCGGGTGGGGGACGCCCCACGCGAAATTGCTGGGCGAGGGGACGCTGCGGTGTCGGGTAGGTCCGAATGCCGTGCCGCTTTGGGTCGAGAAGGCCTGCAATGGCCGGGAAAAGAGGCCTGAGTGGCCGTGCGGGGAAACCGAAGGCGGCATGCCGCGCGGCGGAGAACGAAGGCGTCGTCAAGGCAGGGGACGGGGTTTATGCGCGGCGCCTTGAAGCCGCAACCTTCGCCCCGCAGCGAAGGCGTTCAGCGCAGCGGCGACAGGATGCCCGTGAGGCGCCGCCAGTCGACGGGCTTGAGAAAGTGGTGGTCCACCACCGCCAGCAGTTCGGTGACGCGGTCGTTGGTGTCCGTCCAGCCGGTCAGGGCGATCAGGACGATGTCGTCCTTGTGCTTTTCGCGCACGCGCCGCGCCAGTTCCAGCCCGTCCATGCCCGGCATGTCGAAATCCAGCAGCACGCAGGCCGGTTGGTACTTTTCGATGTAGTTCAGCGCGTCCGCGCCGCTGTTGGCAATCGCAGCGGTAAAACCATCCAGTTGGAGGGCCATGGCTGCCAGCTCCGCTGTCTCGGGATGATCGTCCACCACCAGTATTTCCGCCGCCCTTTGGGTCATTCCGCTCGTCTTTCTAGTAACCGCGTTTTATACCTGCAAGCGCTCGAACCGGCTATGTCAAAAGACATGGCACAGCCGCCGGCACTGCCTGGCCAATGGCGCGCCTGCAATAGGGGTTTGTGGACGGCCGTCATGGCAACGGAGCGAGCGATGCGTCGGCACGCGCGGCTTCCTGCGGGCCGCGCACCTGCGGCAGGCAGTCGGGGTATTCGCGCTGAATGAAGCTGACCAGCGCCTCGCGCACGCGGCAGCGCAGGTCGAACGCCAGGCCCGACGATCGGGCCGAGACCAGCACGCGGATCTGGATGGTGCGCTCGGTCACGTCGGTGAGCTGCAGCACGCTCACACGCCGGTCCCACTCCGGTGCCGTCTCCAGGATGCGGTCCAGTTCGGCACGCAGCGGGTCCAGCGGCAGGCGGTAGTCCGCGAACAGGAACACGGTGCCCAGGATCTGCGAGCTGGTGCGGGTCCAGTTCTGGAAAGGGTTCTCGATGAACCACTGCAGCGGGATGATCAGCCGCCGCTCGTCCCAGATGGCCAGCACCACGTAGGTGCCCGTGATCTCTTCCACGCGGCCCCATTCTCCCTGCACGATCAGCACGTCGTCGATGCGGATGGGCTGGGCCAGCGCGATCTGCAGGCCCGCGATGATGTTGCTGAACACGGGCCGTGCCGCGATACCGGCCACGATGCCGACCACGCCGGCCGAGGCCAGCAGGCTGGCGCCCACCTGCCGGGCGCCGGGAAAGGTCATGAGCATGAGCGACACGGCTGCCATCACCACGCCCGTCATGGCGGTGCGCGACAGCACCCGGGCCTGGGTGGCGACGCGGCGCGCCGTCAGGTTGTCTTCCACGTTCGCCGGGTAGCGGGCGATGAGCCCGTCCGCTACCCCGCCGATGGCGGCGATCAGTGCCCAGGCCGTCACCGCGATGAGCGCCAGCCCCGTGAGGTGCCGCACCGTGCCGAGGTGGGGCAGCGTATCGGCGGCGGCCACCCAGACCAGTTGCGTGGCGAACAGGGGCAGCAGCACGCGCATGGCGGGCACGCAGGCCTGCACGACGGTCTGCAGCACGGGCAGCCCGCGCGTGGCCCGCAGGGCGAGCAGCGCGGCGATGCGGTGGGCCATGGCACCGGCCATGGCGGCCAGGCTGGCGCCGAGCAAGGTGGCGAGCCAGGGGGAGAGGGACAGAAAATCCAGCATCGTCGAGGGGGCTCCTTGGGATGGGGTGGCAAGAAAAGAGACGGCGGCGGGATGGGCGGGCCGCTTCGGGCCTGCCGCTCGCCGGCCGGGCGAGATGGGAAATGAACAGGGCCGGTTAAACCCCCCGGGTTTTTACTGGGCGGTGCCCTGTCCGCAGGGGGGCCGGGGCCGGGTACATCCCGATTGTCCAAAAACTGCTTGGAAGTAAAAGGTTCCAAGAACTGTTACGTTTTGACATACTGCAGGGCGCGTGCCCCTCGGGCATGTCCTGACCAGTGTGTGTGTCCTGCCGTGATGGAAGGTTCAAAGCGACTGTGATGGTGTCTCCAGGAATGCATAGCGTGCGCGCCGCCTGCGCGCCCGCCTTCGGCCCCCGGGGCCGGCCAGCGGCATGGGGTACCGGCCCATGGCGGTGAGCACCCGCTCCGGCGGCATCGGCGGCCTGCACGACCACGCCATGGGCGACTGGCGGTGGCGCCGCGGTGCCGCGCTGGTCGTTGCCATGGCGCTGCTCGGTGCGTGGCTGGTGGTCGAAACCGTGGCGCATGTGCGCGCGGCGGGCCGGGGGGAAGAGCGCAGCCGCCAGCTGGCGCACACGGCCGATTCGCTGCTCAACCAGAGCATGGGCAGCCCGATCCTCGGTGCCGTGACGCTGCTGGGGCTCAGCGAGCCCGCGCTGAAAGAGGTGGCTACCGGCGAGCTGCCCCCCGATGCGCCCGAGGCGCTCGCCCGCCTGGCCGTGGTGCGCGGCCGGTTCCTCATGAGCGGCGTGTATGTGCTGTCGCGAGACGGCACCGTGGTGGCGCACGAGACGCCAGGCGCGCCGTCCACCGGCATCAACCTGGCCTACCGGCCGTATTTCCAGCAGGCCATCCGGGGCGGCGTGAACGTGTACCCGGCCCTGGGCAGCAACACGCAGGAGCGCGGCCTGTACTACGCCGCGCCGCTGTACGAGGGCGATTCGCCGGCCAGCGCCATCATCGGCGTGGTGATGGTCAAGGTGGCGTTCGACGCGTTCGATGCGCAGATGGCCCGCTCGGGCTACCCCATGCTGCTGATGTCGCCCAAGGGCGTGGCCTTTTCGGCCACCCGGCCCGAATGGCGCTACGCCATGGCGCCGCCGCTCACCCAGGCGCGCATCGATGCCGTGCGCGACCAGCGGCAGTTCGGCAAGGTCTTCGACAACGGCGTGGCGTCGGCGCTGCCGTTCCGGCTCGATGCGCGCGAGGTGGTGGTGAACGGGACGACCTACGCGCTCGACAAGCACCCGCTCGACTGGAAGGACCCCGACGGCACCTGGCAGCTCGTCGCGCTGGACGACGTGAGCGCGCTGCTGCCCCCGTCGCGGCGCTGGCTGATCGGCGGCGGCACGTTCGCCCTGCTGCTGCTCATGGGCGGGATGATGCTGGAGATGCTGCGCCACCGCGCGCGCATGGCGTCCGCGATGGAGCGGTTCCAGGTGCTGGGCGCGGCGCTGCAGACCAGCCCGGTGGCGGTGGTCATCACCGACGCGCAGGGGCGCATCGAATGGGTCAACACCGAGTACGAGCGCAACAGCGGCCGCACGCTGCAGGAGGTGCGTGGTCAGAAGCCCTCGGTCATCTCCAGCGGCCAGACGCCGCCCGAGACCTACCAGCAGCTGTGGGCGCGGCTGCTGTCGGGCCAGTCCTGGCGCGGCGAATTCATCAACCGCCGGGCGGACGGCACCCTGTTCCATGAAGAGGCGACGCTCTCGCCCGTGTTCGACCAGCGGGGCCGGCGCATCGCCATCGTCGGGCTGCACGAGGACGTCACCGACCGCATCACCGCCCACCACGAACTGCAGCGGCGCGAGCGCCTGCTCAACGACCTGCTGGCCCAGCAGACCGCCATCTTCGACAATGCGCCGCCCATCCTGCTGGTGTGCGACGGCGTGTTCCGCCAGTTCAACCCGGCGTTCACCGAGTTGATGAAAGGCTCGGCCACCGAGTTGCTCGGCCACTCCGTATCGCGGATATTCGGCGGCGCGCAGGGCCATGGCGTGTTCCTGGAGCGCACCGGCGCCCGGCTGGCGGCGGGCGAGGCGGTCCGGGAGGTCTGCACGCTGCACCGCCTGGACGGCACGACGTTCGAGGCCCGCGTGTCCGGCCGCAGCCTCGAGATGGACGGCTTCAGCGATTCATGCCTGTGGGTGATCGAGGACGTGAGCGAGACGCGCGCGGCCGAGGAGGCCATGCGCGAGATCAATGACCGCCTGGCGCTGGCGCAGGAGGCCGGCAAGGTGGGCGTGTTCGACCTGGACCTGGCCTCGGACCGGCTGGTGTGGAGCGACAAGCTCGAATCCCTGTACGGCGTGCCGCCGCAGCCCGAAGGGCGCAGCCTACAGGACTGGCTCGACCGTCTGCACCCCGAAGACCGGGCCCGCGCCCAGGCGCGCATCGACAGCGCGCTGGCTGGCAGCGACGGCCAGTTGCAGGACTCCTGGCGCGTGGTGCGGCACGATGGCGAGGTGCGCTGGTTCCTGTGCGCGGCGCGCATCATCCGCGACGACGAAGGCCGCGCGAGGCGACTGATCGGCGTGCAGGTGGACGTGAACGACCAGAAGCTGCTGGAGGCACAGGTGGCCGAGCAACTGGTGTTTCAGCAGGCGCTCATCGACGCGATTCCCGTGCCGCTGTTCTACAAGGATGCGGAGGGGCGCTACGTGGGCTTCAATCGGGCTTACGAGCGCGCCTTCGGCGTGCGCCGCAACGACCTCATCGGCCGCACCGTGCTGGACCTGCATTACCTGTCCGAGGCCGAGCGCGCCGCCTTCGACTCCGATGCGCAGTTCGCGCTGAGCGGCGCGCAGTCGGTGCACAAGGAGGTGGACCTGCCGTATGCCGACGGCGAGATCCACCACACCTTGTTCTGGCTGCACGGGTTCCAGCGGCCGGACGGCACGCCCGGCGGCGTCATCGGCACCTTCGTGGACATCACCGACCGCCAGCGTGCCGAGCGCGAGCTGCGCCGCGCCAAGGAGATGGCGGAGGAAACCACGGCGCTCAAATCCAACTTCCTGGCCAACATGAGCCATGAGATCCGCACGCCGATGAACGCCATCATCGGCATGTCGCACCTGGCGCTCAAATCGGGCCTCACGCCGCGCCAGAGCGACTACGTCTCCAAGATCCAGCAGGCAGGCCAGCACCTGCTGGGCGTGATCAACGACATCCTGGATTTCTCCAAGATCGAGGCCGGCAAGCTCATCGTGGAAAAGCAGCCCTTCGTGCTCGACCGCATGCTGGAGGGCGTGGCCGACGTGGTGGGCTACAAGGCGGGCGTGAAGGGGCTGGAGCTGGTGCTCGATGCCGCTGCCGACGTGCCCGCGCACCTGGTGGGCGATGCGTTGCGGCTGGGGCAGATCCTCATCAACTTCGCCAACAACGCCATCAAGTTCACCGAGCGCGGCGAGATCCACATCCTGGTGCGCGTGCTCGAGCGCGCAGGCCAGCGCGTGCTGCTGCGCTTCGAGGTGCGCGACACCGGCATCGGCATGACCCCCGAGCAGATGGGGCGGCTGTTCCAGAGCTTCCAGCAGGCCGATGCGTCCACCACGCGGCGCTACGGCGGCACCGGCCTGGGCCTGGCCATCTGCAAGAACCTGGCCGAACTCATGGGCGGCGAGGTGGGCGCCGAAAGCGAGCCCGGCAAGGGTTCTGCCTTCTGGGTGACGCTGCCGCTCGATTGCGGCATGACCGTTCCCGCACTACTGCCGCCGCCCGGCGTGCGCGGGCGCCGCGTGCTGGTGGTGGACGACAACCAGACGGCAGCCACCGTGCTGTCCGACATGCTGCAGGCCATGGGCTTCGAAACGACCGAGGTGGAGTCCGGCCTGCAGGCGCTGGCTGCGCTGCGCCAGGGCATCGACGAGCGGCACCCCTACGGCCTGCTGCTGATCGACTGGCACATGCCGGGCATGGACGGCATCGAACTGGCCCGCCGCATCCGCGAGATCGGCCTGGACCGCGTGCCGCAGATGCTCATGGTCACCGCCTACGGGCGCGAAGAGGTCATGCTCGCCGCCCGCGCGCAGGGCATCGAGACCGTGCTGGTCAAGCCGGTGAGCGCCTCGGTGCTGTACGACACGCTCATGCAGCCGCTGGAGCACGGCTGGATGCCCACGCAGGCCCACCTGGCCCAGCCCGGCAGCGACCAGCCGCCGCTGGCCGTGCGCGGCGCCACCGTGCTGCTGGTGGAGGACAACGAACTGAACCAGCTCGTGGCCCTGGAGCTGCTGCGCGATGCCGGCTTCGTGGTGGACGTGGCCGCGCACGGGCAGGCCGCGCTCGAATGCATCGAGCGCCAGGACTACGACGCCGTGCTCATGGACATGCAGATGCCCGTGATGGACGGCGAGACCGCCACGCGCGCGCTGCGCGCGGACCCGCGGCACTCGAACCTGCCCATCATCGCCATGACCGCCAACGCCATGGAGTCCGACCGCCAGCGCTGCTTTGCCGCCGGCATGAACGACCACGTGCCCAAGCCCATCGAGCCGGCGGTGCTCTGGCGGGCGCTGGCGCGGTGGATCCGGCCGCGCCCGGGGCTGGGTGTGCGCCTGGACGAGGCCGGCGGGGCGCCGGGGCCCGCGGTGGCCGCCGGCCCGACGGGCACCGGGGCCTCGGCCGCGACCGCCGCGGCGCTGGGCGGGCCCGCGCAACTGCCCCAGGGCGTGCCGGGGCTCGACACGGTGCTCGGGCTGCAGCGCGCGCTGGGCCGGCCCGCGCTGTATGCCGACATGCTGCGCCGGTTCGCGGAAGGCCAGCAGCACGTGGCGCGCGACCTGTCCGGCGCGGTGCGGGCGCAGGACTGGGAGCAGGCCGAGCGGCTGGCGCACACGCTGCGCTCGGTGGCGGCCAACATCGGCGCGCAGCCGCTGTCCCACGAGGCCGAGGCCCTGGAGCAGGCGCTGCGCACCGGCCAGCGCAGCGCGGCGCTGCAGCGCCTGTGCGACGGCGTGGACCGGCGCGTGGCCGAGCTGCTGGAAGGTCTGGACGCCTGGGCCGCGGCAGCGCAGCCTGCCGCCCTGGCGCCGGGGAATGCGCCGCCGGGCCAGCCGGCCCCGATGGCGCTGCGCCCGGCCCTGCAGCGGCTGCGGGTGCTGCTGCAGGCCGACGACCCGGCCGCCGTGGACCATCTGCAGCAAAATAGGCCGGTGCTGGAAAGTGCGTTGGGCGCAGCGTTCGCTGCGCTGGAATCGGATACCCGGAGTTTCGAGTTTGAGCGGGCCTTGGACACGCTGCATGCCGCGGCGCAATCGGACCTCGACGGGTCCGAGCCTTCTCCAGGCGGGGCCGCATGACAGGACCACCCCATGGACATCCCCCATTTCTATGCCGACGAGTCCCTCTTTGTCGAAAAACCCATCGCCACCGTGCTGGTGGTGGACGACACGCCCGACAACCTCACCCTCATGGGCACGCTGCTGCGTGACCACTACCACGTCAAGGTCGCCAACCAGGGCGAGAAGGCCTTGCGGATCGCGCAGTCGTCCCCGCCGCCCGACCTGATCCTGCTGGACATCATGATGCCGGGCATCGACGGCTACGAGGTCTGCCGCCAACTCAAGGCGCACCCGCAGTCGCGCGACATTCCGGTCATCTTCCTCACCGCGCGCTCCACCTCGGACGACGAGCGCACGGGCCTGGCGGCCGGTGCGGTGGACTACATCACCAAGCCCATCAGCCCGCCCATCCTGCTGGCGCGCGTGCACACCCACCTGGCGCTGAAGGCCACCGCCGACTTCCTGCGCGACAAGAGCGCCTACCTGGAGCGCGAGGTGGCCATGCGCACGCTGGAAGTGCAGGCCATCCAGGACGTGACCATCATGGCCATGACCTCCCTGGCCGAAACGCGCGACAACGAGACGGGCAACCACATCCGCCGCACGCAGCTGTACGTGAAGGCGCTGGCCGAGCACCTGCGCCTGCACCCGCGCTTCGAGCAGACGCTGACCGAACGCATGATCGAGTTGCTGTACAAGTCGGCGCCGCTGCACGACATCGGCAAGATCGGCATTCCCGACCGCATCCTGCTCAAGCCCGGCAAGCTCACGGTGGAAGAGTTCGAGGTCATGAAGACGCACACCACGCTGGGCCGCAACGCCATCGAGGACGCCGAGCGCCGCCTGGGCATGCGCGTGGCCTTCCTGAGCGTGTCCAAGGAGATCGCCTACAGCCACCAGGAAAAGTGGGACGGCAGCGGCTATCCGGAGGGCCTGGCGGGCGATGCCATTCCCGTCTCGGCACGGCTCATGGCCGTGGCCGACGTGTACGACGCGCTCATCAGCAAGCGCATCTACAAGCCCGCGTACTCGCACGAGCAGGCCTGCGCCACCATCGTGCGGGGCCGCGGCACGCATTTCGACCCCGACATGGTGGATGCCTTCGTGGACCTGGCCGACGACTTCCGCGACATCGCGCTCAAGTACCCCGACCCGGAATAGGCCGGCACGGGCCGCAGGCCCGAAAAGAAAAAAGGGACTGCCGCGCGACCCACGGGCCGCAGCGGCAATCCCTTCGCGCGGGCGCGGCCGGGTCAGCGGGCGCCGGTGGCGGCTTCGCCGTCCTCGGCCGGAGTGGCCGGCACCACGTCGTCCAGGCCGTCCGTGGGCAGCGAGAGGTTGGCCGCCGCCTGGCGCACGGCCGCCTTGTCGCCGGCGCTGGCGAACTGGCTGTATTTGCTCAGGATGGGCACCAGCTGGCCGTAGATGCGCGGTGCGCCGGCCAGGCATTCGCGCTGCTCCAGGAAGTCCGCCTCGCCCGTGAAGTTGCCCACCAGGCCGCCGGCCTCGGTCACCAGCAGCGAGCCGGCCGCCACGTCCCAGATCGACAGGCCGGTCTCGAAGAACGCTTCGGTGTAGCCCGCGGCCACGTAGGCCAGGTCCAGCGCGGCGGCGCCCGGGCGGCGCAGGCCGGCGGTGCGCTGCATCACGTCGGCCATGATGTTCAGGTAGTTCTTGAAGTTGTCGCCCGGACGGAACGGAAAGCCGGTGGAGATCAGGCATTCCTTGAGCTGCGTGCGCTTGGAGACGCGGATGCGGCGCTCGTTCAGGTAGGCGCCGCGGCCCTTGGTGGCGGTGAAGAGGTCGTTGCGGGTCGGGTCGTAGATCACAGCCTGCTCGACCTTGCCGCGCACGGCCAGCGCGATGCTCACGCAATAGACCGGAAAGCCGTGGATGAAGTTGGTGGTGCCGTCCAGCGGGTCGATGATCCAGACGAACTCCGAATCCTTCGCGCCGTATTCGCTGCCCGATTCCTCGGCCAGGATGCCGTGGCCGGGGTAGGCCGTGAGCAGCGTCTCGATGATCGCCTTTTCGCTCGCGTGGTCCACCTCGGTCACGAAATCGTTGATCTGCTTTTGCGAGATCCGCACGGATTCCACGTCCAGGGCCGCGCGGTTGATGATGGCGCCGGCGGCGCGTGCGGCCTTGATGGCCACGTTGAGCATGGGGTGCAGATTGGTCGACATTGGATTGTGGCGTGGGCCGGGCGCGCGGCAAGGGCGGCCTGGCGGTTCAGGAACGGGGAATGGCGCCCCGGCGATGCGGACGGCGACAATGAGCGCGCGATTTTACCCGTACTGCCTTTTTTTCACCGACCGCGTGCCATGAAGACCCGTTTCATCCTCCTCCACACCAGCCATGCCGGCAACGTCGGCGCCGCCGCCCGCGCCATGAAGACCATGGGCTTCGGCGACCTGGTGCTCGTCGCCCCGCGCTGGGCCAACGTGCTGCGCCGCGAGGAAACCATCCAGCGCGCCAGCGGCGCCTTGGACGTGCTGGAGAACGCGCGCATCGTCGCCACGCTGGACGAGGCCCTGGACGGCATGAGCCACCTGTGCGCCACCGCCATGACCCCGCGCGACTTCGGCCCGCCCACGCGCTCGCCGCGCGAGCATTTCGAGTTGCTATTGAAAAGTGAGCAACATGCCATAGAAGAACATGTGCTGGAGCCCGATTTGGCTCCAACGCCCAGCACCGAGGCCGGCGTGGCCTTCCTGTTCGGCAGCGAGCGCTTCGGCATGGCCAACGACGACGTGTACCGTTGCCACGTGGCGCTGTCGATTCCCACCAACCCCACCTTCGGCTCGCTCAACCTGGGTGCGGCCATCCAGGTCGTCGCCTACGAATGGCGCCTGGCGCTCGGCGGTTTCCCCGCCGCCGACGGCGCGGCGGCCGCAGCACCCGCCACCGAGCGGGCCGACGCCGCGCAGGTGGCCGGCATGCTGGCGCACTGGGAGCGCGCGCTGGTGGACATCGGCTTTCTCGACCCCGCCGCGCCCAAGAAGCTCATGCCGCGCCTGAACCAGCTGTTCAACCGCGCGCAACTCACGCCCGAGGAAATCCACATCCTGCGCGGTGTCGCCAAAGCCATGACCGGCGCCGCGCAGGCAAAGCGCTAGACTCGGCGGCTCTTTTTCCGCTGCGCCCCCACGCCCCACCACCCCATGTTTGCCCGCCTGCGCTCCGACGTCCAGTGCATCCTCGACCGCGACCCCGCCGCGCGCAGCACCTGGGAGGTGGTCACCTGCTACCCCGGCCTGCACGCGATCTGGCTGCACCGGCCGGCGCACTGGTGCTGGCGCCACGGCCTACCGTGGCTGGGGCGCTTCATCTCGCATTTCGCGCGCTGGATGACGGGCATCGAGATCCACCCGGGCGCCAGGATCGGCGAGCGCGTCTTCTTCGACCATGCCATGGGCGTGGTGGTCGGCGAAACCGCCGAGATCGGCGACGGCTGCACCATCTACCAGGGCGTGACCCTGGGCGGCACCTCGCTCTACAAGGGCGCCAAGCGCCACCCGACGCTGGGCAAGGACGTGGTGGTGAGCGCCGGCGCCAAGGTGCTGGGCGGCTTCGAGGTGGGCGACGGCGCCAAGATCGGCAGCAACGCGGTGGTCATCAAGCCCGTGCCGCCGGGCGCCACAGCCGTGGGCATCCCGGCCCGCATCATTCCCTCCAAGGCCGGCCAGAGCGCCGACGTGACCGAGCCGCAGGCCGCGCGCCCGTTCACCGCCTACGGCATCACGCAGGAAGACGACCCGCTCTCGCAGGCCATGCGCGGCCTGATCGACAACGCCTCGTCGCAGGAGCACCAGATCGCGCTGCTGTGGCAGGCCATCGAAAAGCTTTCGGCCAACCCGCAGGCCCCGGCCAAGGACTGCGTGCCCTGCGACGCGGCGCGCGAGGAGCAGTTCCAGGCGGACAAGCTCAACGAGCTGGTGGGGAAGTAGCGGGGCCGCACCGCCGGTAGGGGGGCTGGCCGCTAGGAGGCCATGCCTCGGCCACGGGGATCAGTCAAGCGTCTTGGTGCCGTACAGCACCGCGTCGAGCCAGGCTGGATCCGTGGCTTTAACCCAGTCATCTCGGTCGCCGTCATAGATTTCCTTGCCTTCCGAGGCCCATTTCTGCATCTTGGCCTGGAACTGCCCTGGATAGTCCTGTGCGCTGCACGCAATGTTGGCCCATACATCGCAGATGGCCAGATCGGCCGGCCATTGCGTGAAATCGTCTGGCAGACGCTGTGGCCTGGGGCCCACGATCGCGAAGCCATGCAGTTCGCCGGTCGGGCCGGAGCCGACGCCATGTACCGGCCAGCCATTCGCTTGGCCGTAGGCTTTGGCGATCTCGGTCAGTTGCCCGCAGTTGTGGCCGCGGACCCCCAGCGGCGAATGGCCTTGCTCCTGAACCTTGTCGATCTCTGCCTTGGCATTCCAGATTCTGTCGTTCTCGGTGTCTTCATCCACCCGGGTGTGGCACTTGTTGTCCGACTTGAAGTTGTTGCGGTGATAGTGGTTCCGGCGGATGACCGCGAGCATCTGCGTGGCAATGGCCAGAGATTCTGGCTGACCCCCCTGAAGTCCCGAATGAACCCCTTCCATCCACACGGTGCCTGCATCCTCCAGAGGGACGGCCTTGAATGTGGCGTGCACCAGTCCGGCCGCATCCTTGGCGTGGAAGCGTCCCCACGGATCGCGCTGACCCATGATGCGTACCGTCTCGCCAGACGGGCGTTGATGGCGCACCACTTCATAGCCGTCCGGTAACGGGCCGTGCAGTGGTGCATGGCATGCCCGCAAGGGGGTTGTGTCACCGTGCGATGGACCCATGGAGCGTGGCTGCAGAGCAGGGTGCGACAGATTCCCGAAGCGGGGAGATGATGAAGTTGGCTCCTTGCCGGGTTGCGGCGCGCTGTCGTCTGTGCCGCAGGAAGAATGCGGCACGGGTGCGGAGCGTGCGGCCTGGGATGGGATCAATGGCGACATTCGGAGTGGCGTCAGTGGCAGTGATGTAAATCCACATCATGAAGAAGCTACCTGCCTGCGATACCAGGGCAGAGCGAATGGATATGAATTTCCGCGAAAGCGAGCGCGGCGGCACACCCCTATGTCCCTGATCGTTCCTGTTGTTGCGATTGCCCCTGCGCTGGTTAGGTCCTGTGCGCGCTTTTCGGCCGGAACGCCTTGCACACCGCGTCGTGCGTTTCCAGGTACGGCCCGCCGATCAAATCGATGCAGTAGGGCACCGCGGCGAAGATGCCCGGCACCACCGGGCTGCCGTCCTCACCCCGCAGGCCTTCCAGCGTTTCCGCAATCGCCTTGGGCTGGCCGGGCAGGTTGACGATGAGCGTGCTGCCGCGCACCACCGCCACCTGGCGCGAGAGGATGGCCGTGGGCACGAAGCGCAGGCCGATCTGGCGCATCTGCTCACCGAAGCCCGGCATCTCCTTGTGGGCCACGGCCAGCGTGGCCTCGGGGGTCACGTCGCGCAGGGCGGGACCCGTGCCGCCGGTGGTCAGCACGAGGCTGCAGCCGGCGGTGTCGGCCAGCTCGATCAGCGTGGCGCTGATGGTGGCCTGGTCGTCGGGGATCAGCCGGGGCTCGAAGGCGATGGGGTTGCGCAGCGCGCGGGCCAGCCAGTCCTGCAGTGCCGGCAGGCCCTTGTCCTCGTAGACGCCGGTGCTGGCCCGGTCGCTGATGGAGACGATGCCGATGCGCACCGGCTCGAAGCCGCCGGTCGCGGCAGGTGCCACGGCGTCAGGCATCGCGGCCGGTCTCTTCGTGGCGGGCGTGGGTGGCCGCGTCTTCCATCTGTTCGCGCACGAGCTGGAACAGCTCGCGGTAGGCGCGGCCCTTGCGTGGGGCCAGGCCCTCGGACACCTGCACGTTCGCGGTCTTGCCCTCGGGCTGCGCATCCTTGCGCGCCTGGCGGATCAGCGCGCGGATCTGCTGCGTGTCGGTGCGCGGAAAGCGCTCCAGCCAGTCGGGCAGCGCGGCGTCGTCGGCGATCAGCCGGTCGCGCCAGCGCTCGGAGGCGTGCAGCGCGAGCTTTTCGGCGGCCGATCCGTTGTGCTGCTCGTCCAGCGCGGCCTGGGCGGCGGCCACGGCGGCGGGATCGAGCTGGCGCATGATCTTGCCGACGTACTGCATCTGGCGGCGCTTGCCCTCGAAGTTGGTGATGCGCTTGGCCTCGGCCAGCGCGTCGCGCAGCTTCTCGGGCAACTGCAGGCGTTCCATCAGGTCGGCGCGCAGCGTGAGCAGGTCTTCGCCGAGCTTCTGCAGCGCATCGCTCTCGCGCTTCAGGTCGGTCCGGCTCGCTTCGTGCGTGCCTTTGAGCTCGGCTTTCAGTTCGATGTCCAGCTCGCTGCCTTCGGCAACGAACTGGCCTCGCACGTAGTAGCCTTTTTTGGGTTTGCGTGACATGGTGGGGGCAATGGGAGGGGCACGCGTGTGCCCATACAGGCTTCGGCACCTTGGCGCCGAAGGCGGCAAGTATCATAGCCGCCGATATGAATACACCCAGCCCACGCGCCGCCGGCGCCGCCCCGAAGACACCCGACAGCGGTTTCAGCTACACCCGCCCGTTTTTCGAAGACCTCGTGGACCGAGCCCTGGCGCACGCCAAGAAGCTGGGCGCCACCGACGCCGGCGCCGAGGCCTCCGAGGGCTGCGGCCTGTCGGTCAGCGTGCGCAAGGGCGAGCTGGAGAACGTCGAGCGCAACCGCGACAAGTCGCTGGGCGTGACGGTCTACATCGGCCACCGGCGCGGCAACGCCAGCACCTCGGATTTTTCCAGCGCCGCCATCGAGCAGACGGTGCAGGCCGCCTACGACATCGCCCGCTTCACCGCTGAAGACCCGGTGGCCGGCCTGCCGGACGAGGCCGACATCGCCCCCGAGGACTCGCACCGCGAGCTGGAGCTGTTTCACCCCTGGGCCATCACCAGCGAGGAGGCCGCGCGCATCGCCATGGAATGCGAAGCCGCCGCGCTGCAGACCAGCCGCCGCATCACCAACAGCGAAGGCGCGGGCGTGTCGGCCCAGCAGAGCCACTTCTTCAGCGCCCACACGCGCGGCTTTCGCGGCGGCTATGCCAGCTCGCGCCACAGCCTGTCGGTGGCGCCCATCGCCGCGCTGCCCGGCAAGAATGCCGACATGCAGCGCGATGCCTGGTACAGCTCCATGCGCGATGCGCGCGAGCTGGCCGCGCCGGCCCAGGTGGGCCGCTACGCCGCCGAACGCGCCCTGAGCCGCCTGGGCAGCCGCAAGATCCCCACCACGCAGTGCCCCGTGCTGTTCGAGTCGCCCCTGGCGGCCGGCCTGCTGGGCGGCTTCGTGCAGGCCGTGAGCGGCGGCGCGCTGTACCGCAAGAGCACCTTCTTGCTCGACTCGCTGGGCAAGCCGGTGCTGCCCAAGCACATCGACATCCTGGAAGACCCGTTCATTCTTCGCGGCAAGGGCAGCTCGCCCTTCGACGACGAAGGCGTGCGCGTGGCGCCTCGCAAGGTGGTGGATGCCGGCCGCGTGGAGGGCTACTTCCTCTCGAGCTACTCGGCGCGCAAGCTGGGCATGAAGACCACCGGCAACTCGGGCGGCTCGCACAACCTCACGCTCACCTCGCGCCGCACCCGCGCGGGCGACGACCTCGACGCCATGCTGAAAAAGCTGGGCACCGGCCTGTTCGTGATCGAGCTGATGGGGCAGGGCGTGAACTACGTGACGGGCGACTACTCGCGCGGCGCCAGCGGCTTCTGGGTGGAGAACGGCCAGATCGCCTACCCGGTGCATGAGATCACCATCGCCGGCAACCTGAAGGACATGCTGAAAGGCATCGAGGCCGTGGGCGCCGATGCCTACAACTACGGCGCCAAGACCGTGGGCTCGATCCTCGTGAACCGCATGAAGGTGGCGGGCAGTTGACGCAACCCGCAGCGGTGCCGAAAGCACCGGCCCCAACAAAAAACCCGCCAGCGGCGGGTTTTTTGTTGGGCTGAACGAAAGCCGATCAGCGCTGGCGGCGTAGGCGGGCGATGCCGAACATGCCGAGCAGCGAGGCCATCAGGATCAGGCCCCATTCGGACACCGTGGGAATGGGCGATGCCGTTACTGCAGCTGCGGCCATCGCGTAGCTCACGGGGGCGTTGTTGGCCGTGCTGCGCGAGGTGTCGGTCACGGTCGATGTCAGGCAGGTATCGGTCGCGCCGCTGCTGCCCGTGCCCGTGTTCTGGCAGCCGGAGTTGTGGGTGGAGGTGCTGGTGGCGCCGGAGACGATCACGGCCGCGAAGCGGTCCGCCGTGGTGTGCGGTGCGGTGCCCGTCATCCACAGCACGGCCTGCATCAGGTTCACGTTCGTGATGTTGCCGGAGGCGTCCGTGGAGATGCGCAGCGTGTTCAGACGGGCGTTGGGGTCGGTGGAAGCCACGGTGTCCAGGCCGCTGGAGAAACTGTAGGAGGTGACGGTCGAGCCGATCTCCAGGTTGCTGGCGCTGGCGGGCAGGTTACCGGCCGTCGTGAAGGTGCCGGTGATGTTGTTCGTGGTCAGGTAGTTGGCGCACAGGCTCGCGGGCGTCGTGGTGCAGTTCGTGTAGTTCTGCAGGCTGGCGTAGTTGCCGGTGCTGTTGATGTTGACCGTGGCACCGAACGATGTACCTGCCGCCAGGGCGAACACAGTGCCCAATAGGATTTTTCTCATAACCGCCTCCAAGGGTTAGTAATTGTTACCGGCCGAAAGTTTAATGCGGAACCGCAAACGATTCTGTAACTGTTGCATTGGTGCCAATTTCGAACACCGCCGCCCTGGCGCGGCGAGCTAAGGCGGTGGCACCCATGGCCCCCCGTTGCCCCGGCGAGTCGCCGCGAACCCGCCTCCGCAGCCGGTGGGACCGCTCAATACGCGGCGCCCGACTGGGGCGGCACCGCCGCCACCGCCGGCCCGCCGAACTGCGCGCGCAGCTTGCGTGCCGCGCCCACGAACATCAGCACGTCCACCCCCACTGCCACGAAAGTGCAGCCCAGATCCAGGTAGCGCTGCGCCAGCACCGGATCGGACGTGAGCGTGCCGGCGGCCTTGCCGCTGGCGATGATGGTCCGCATGGCGCCTTCGATGGCGGCCTGCACGTCGGGGTGGCCGGGGTTGCCGCGGTGGCCCATGGACGCGGCCAGGTCGGCCGGGCCGATGAAGACGCCGTGCACGCCGTCCACCGCGCAGATGGCGGGCAGGTTCTGCAGCGCCGTCACCGTTTCGGCCTGCACCAGCAGGCAGACCTCGTCGTCGGCCACCTGCAGGTAGTCCGCGCGGCCGTTCCATTGCGACACGCGGGCCACGGCGCTGCCCACGCCGCGCGTGCCGTGCGGCGGGTACTGGGTGGCGGCGGCAATCGCGCGGGCCTGCTCGGCCGTGTCCACCATGGGCACGAGCAGGGTGCGCGCGCCGATGTCCAGCATCTGCTTGATGAGCGATGCGCTGCCTTCCACCACACGCACCACCGGCTGGGCGGGCTGCGCGGCCACGGCCTGCAGTGTGGCGAGGGTGCTGCGCACGTCGTTGGGCGCGTGCTCGCCGTCGATCAGCAGCCAGTCGTAGCCGGTGGTGGCGGCTGCCTCGGCCAGGTACGGGTCGGCCATCGACAGCCACAGGCCGATCTGGGGCCGGCGGGCGGCGAGGGCGGATTTGAAGGGGTTGTGTGCGGGCATGGTGCGGGTTGGGCGTGAAGCGAAGGGGGAAGGAGAACGAAGGGTAGCCGGCCGGGCTCAGACCCCGGCCAGCAGGTGGCCCGGCGGCAGCGGCCGGCCCTGCAGGTGGTCCACGATGTTGCGCGCCGTGGCGGTGGCCACGCGCAGCGCGGCATCGCGCGTCACCCCGGCGACGTGGGGTGTCAGCAGCACCTGGGGCAGGGCGTTGAGCGGGTGCTCCAGGGGCAGGGGCTCGGTGTCGAAGGTGTCCAGCCCCGCGCCGGCGAGGTGGCCGCTGCGCAGCGCCGACAGCAGGGCCGCTTCCTCCACCACCGGGCCGCGAGCGGTGTTGACGAGAATGCCGCCGGGCCGCAGGCAGTCCAGCTCGCGCGCACCGATCAGGCCGCGCGTGCGGTCGGTCAAGGGGCAGTGCAGGCTCAGGATGTCCACGCGCGCCAGGAAGGCATGCAGGTCCGGCTCGGTGGCAAAGCCGTCGGCCTGGCCCGCCGGGCGCAGCACCAGCACCTGCGCGCCCAGCGCGGCGGCCAGCCGCGCGGTGGCGCGGCCGATGCTGCCGTAGCCCACGATGCCCACCGTGCTGCCCCGGAAATCCCGGCCCTGCCACTGGCTGTCGGCCCAGCCGCCCGCGCGCACGCGCCGGTCCAGCTCGGGCAATTGCCGCGTGAGCGCGAGCATCAGCGCCAGCGCGTGCTCGGCCACCGCATCGGCATTGGCGCCCAGGGCCACGGCCACCGCCACGTGGCGCCGCTGTGCCGCCGCCCGGTCCACGCTGTCCACCCCGGCGCCGTTCTTGGCCACGATGCGCAGCGCGGGCGCGGCGGCCATCACGCGCTCGGTGATGGGCTTGGAGCCGCGCAGCACGATGGCCTGCGCGCCGGTGGCGGCCAGCCGTTCGGCCAGCGTGTCCTCGGTGATGGGCTCGGCCATGCAATGCACGCGGCCGCCGCTGCGGCGCACCAGGTCCTGCGCGGCCTCGGGCCAGTGCGCGGCGGTGACGAGGACATCGAACGGGGCGGGGGAAGGGGCCAGGGAGGATGGGGCCGGATCGGGCGTCGTGGAAACGTTCATGGCGCGTGCATGCAGTGGGGAAATGGTGAAATGGTGTCGGCGAGATGAACAGGCGCAACGCAAGGCGGGGCGGGCCACGCCCGCCCCGTGCGTGCCGTGTCAGTCGATGCGGATGCCGTTGGCCTGGATCACCTTGCCGTAGCGGCCCAGCTCGTCCTGCGTGAAGCGGGCCAGGGCCTGCGGCGTGCCCGGCTGCGGGCGTACGCCCAGCGCTGCCATGCGTTCCAGCACCTCGGGCTGGCGCAGCACGGCGTTCAGCGCGGTGTTCAGGGTGGCCACCACGTCCTTGCTCGTCTTGGCGGGGGCGTACAGGGCATACCAGGCGTTGACCTCGAAGCCGGGGTAGCCCGCCTCGGCGAAGGTGGGCACGTCCGGCAGCTCGGGCAGGCGGGCGGGCGCGGCCACGGCGAGCGCCCGCACCTTGCCGCCCTTGATGAGCGGCGAGGCGCTGGTGAGCGTGTCCAGGATCATGTCCAGCCGCCCGCCCATCAGGTCCATGGTGTGGGCGTTGCCGCCCTTGTAGGGCACGTGGTTGATCTGCACCTGCGCGGCCTGCTTGAAGAGTTCCGCCGCCAGGTGCAGCGGCGAGCCGTTGCCCGACGATCCGTAGTTGAGCGCCCCCGGCTGCTTGCGCGCGGCCTCCACCAGCGCGCGCACGCTGGTGTACGGCGAATCCTGCGCCACCACCAGCACCATCGGCACCACGCCGATCAGCCCGATGGGCGTGAAGTCGGCCACCGCGTCGTAGCCGGGCTTGGCATAGAGGTGCGGGCTCACCGCGTGGCTGGCCAGCGAGCCCAGCACCAGCGTGTAGCCGTCCGGTGCGGCCTTGGCGGCCACCGTGGTGCCGATGGTCGTGCCGGCCCCGGGGCGGTTGTCGATCACCATGGGCTGCTTGAGCGCATCGCCCAGCTTCTGGCCCACGAGCCGCGCCACGGCATCGTTGGCGCCGCCGGCCGGGTAGGGCACCAGCAGCGTGACGGGTTTGGTCGGATAGGCGTCGGCCGCGTGGACGGCGGCGAGCGGCGCGGCCAGCCCGCACAGGGCGAGCGCGGCCGATACGACGAGCGCTCGGCGGCCGGTGGTGGTGCGGGTGCGTGGGCCGGGGTGTGCATGGGCACGGGAAGCGATGGGAACCATGGTGTTGTCTCCTGGTGTGTGGTTTTTACTTGGGCGAACAAACCGGCACCGCGCCCATGTCGCGCCGTGCCGGTGGGGAAATCGATCAATGCATGGGGGGCTTCCGTGGTGGGGGCTTGCGTGGCGGTGACAGGCGGTTTGGTGGAGGGAGCCTTGTGCGGTCGGTGTGCTGGTGTGGGCCGTGTGCCCCTCAGCCCAGCCCTCCCTGGCACACATACTTCGTGTGCAGGTAATCCTCCAGCCCGTGCGTGGATCCCTCTCGCCCGTAGCCCGACTCCTTCACGCCCCCGAACGGCGCCGCCTCCGCCGCCAGCGCCCCTTCGTTGATCCCCACGATCCCCGTCTCCAGGGCCTCCGCCACGCGCCAGATGCGGCGCACGTCCTGGCTGTAGAAGTACGCCGCGAGGCCGAACGGCGTGTCGTTGGCGGCGGCGATCACTTCTTGTTCGTTGTCAAAGCGCGTGAGCGGCGCCACCGGGCCGAAGGTCTCCTCGCAGGCGCAGGCCATGGTCGCATCGGCGTTCTCCAGCACCGTGGGGGCGTAGTAGGTCGCGCCCAGGTCGGTCAGGCGCTTGCCGCCCGTGAGCACCCTGGCGCCCTTGGCGACGGCGTCCTGCACGTGCCGCTCGATCTTCTCCACCGCCCGGGCGTTGATCATCGGCCCGATCTGCGAGGCGGGGTCGCTGGCCGGCCCCACCTTCAAGGCCGCCACGCGGGCGGTGAGCTTTTGCGCGAATTCGGCATGGACTGCGGTGTGCACGAACACCCGGTTGGGGCACACGCAGGTCTGGCCGCCGTTTCTGAACTTGGCGGCCATGAAACCGTCCACGGCGGCGTCCACGTCGGCATCCTCGAACACGATGAAGGGGGCGTTGCCGCCCAGCTCCAGCGAGAGCTTCTTGAGCGTGTCGGCGCTGCGGCGCGCCAGGTGCTTGCCCACGGGCGTGGAGCCGGTGAAGGTGATCTTGCGCACGCGCGCATCGTCCAGCCACACGTCCACCACCTCGGGCGTCTTCTCGCGCGAGGCGGTGACGATGTTCAGCACGCCCGCAGGCACCCCGGCCTCCTGGGCCAGCAGCACCAGGGCCAGCGACGTGAGGGGCGTGTCCTCGGCGGGCTTGCAGACCACCGTGCAGCCGGCGGCCAGGGCCGGGGCGATCTTGCGGGCGATCATCGCGGCGGGAAAGTTCCACGGCGTGATGGCGGCCACCACGCCCACGGGCTCCTTCAGGGCGAACATGCGCCGGCCGGGCACGGGGGCGGGGATGACCTCGCCGTTCATGCGCGTGGCCTGTTCGCCGAACCATTCGATGTAGCTGGCGGCGTAGGCCACCTCGCCCTTGCCCTCGGCCAGGGGCTTGCCCTGCTCCAGCGAGATCAAGGCGCCCAGGTCGTCCTGGTGGGCCAGCACCAGATCGTTCCAGCGCTTGATGATGGCCGCGCGCTGCTTGGCGGGCACCTGGCGCCAGGAAGGAAAGGCGGCATGGGCGGCCTCCAGCGCGGCCCGGGCCTCGGGGGCGCCGGAGTCGGGCACCTCGGTGATGACAGTGCCGGTGGCGGGGTCGGTCACGGGCAGCAGCGCGCCGGGGCCGGGGTGCCACTGGCCTGCGATGAAGTTGGCGCTGCGGATCAGGTCGGGGCGGTGGAGGGTCAGGGGCAGGGTCAGGGGCAGGGTCAGGGGCAGGGTCAGGGGCAGGGTCAGGGGCAGGGGCAGGGGCATGGCAGGGACGGAATGGGGTTGGAATGAAATCGGGCTCCAGTGCAAATAACACTAGGGCATCGTGCTATCAATTTTGTAGTAATGGTGCCTGACCCGGTTCAGCCAGGGTCAGCTCACGATGCCCAGGTGCCACGGCACGAACTCGTGGTCGCCCAGGCCCAGCAGCTCGCTCTTGGTGGCGCCGCCGCTCGCGTGCCGCAGGATCTGCTCGAAGATGCGCTGGCCCATCTCGGGCACCGTCAGTTCGCCGTCCAGGATCACGCCGCAGTTGATGTCCATGTCTTCCTCCAGCCGCTGGTACATGGCCGTGTTGCTGGCCAGCTTGATCGTCGGCGCCGGCTTGCTGCCGAACATCGAGCCGCGCCCGGTGGTAAAGCAGATCAGCTGCGCGCCGCTGGCGATCTGCCCCGTGGCCGCCACCGGGTCGTAGCCCGGCGAATCCATGAAGACGAAGCCGCTCTCGTCGATGCGCTCGGCGTATTCGTACACCGCGCGCAGCGGCGTGGTGCCGCCCTTCATCGCCGAGCCGAGCGACTTTTCGAAGATGTTCGCCAGCCCCCCGGCCTGGTTGCCGTGGCCCACCACGCCGTTGAACTGCGCGTTCTGCCCGGCCGCGTAGCGCTCCCACCAGGCCAGACGGTCCAGCAATTTTTGCCCCACCTCGGGCGTGATCGCCCGGCGCGTGAGCATGAACTCCACGCCGTGGATCTCCGGCGTTTCCGACAGGATGGCCGTGCCGCCGTGGCGCACCAGCACGTCCATCGCCGCACCCAGCGCCGGGTTGGCCGTGATGCCCGAGAACCCGTCCGAGCCGCCGCACTCCAGCCCGATCTTGAGGTGGCTCGCGCTCACCGTGCTGCGCCGCGCGGCGTTGGCGGCGGGCAGCATCGCCTCGATCGCCTCCACGCCCGCGGCGATGGTGGCGCGCGTGCCGCCCACCTCCTGCATCACCAGCGTGCGCATCAGGCGCCCGCGCTGCAATCCTTGCGAATCCACCAGCCCATCGACCTGGTTGCGCTCGCAGCCCAGGCCCACGATCAGCACGCCCGCCAGATTGGGGTGGCGCGCATAGCCGGCGATCGTGCGGCGCAGCACGTCGAAATGCTCGCTGGGCGACGACATGCCGCAGCCGCTCGTCTGCGCGAACGCCACCACGCCATCGACGTGCGGGAAGGCCTTCATCCGCTCGGGCGTGAAGTGCGCGGCGATCTGCTTGATGACCGTGGCCGAGCAGTTCACCGACGACAGGATGCCGATGAAGTTGCGCGTGCCCACGCTGCCGTCCTCGCGCACGAAACCCTGGAACGTGGCGCGCTCGGCTTGCGGCACATAGTCCACCGGCCGCACGTCCGCACCGAAAGCCGGGTCGCGGTAGTAATCGACCAGTTCGATGTTGTGGCTGTGCACGTAGTCGCCCGGCTCCAGGTCGCGCGTGGCCACGCCGATCACTGTGTCGTACTTCTTCACCTGTTCGCCCTGCGCGATGCGCCGCGCGGCGATCTTGTGGCCGGCCGGCACCTGGGCGCGCGTGCGCACGCCCAGTTCGGCAATGGCCTGCCCGATCGCCAGCGCCGACTTGGCCACCAGCACGTTGTCGTTGGGGTGCAGGTGCAGCAGCGGGCTGTCGGTGGGGGCGGGGAGCGGCGCAATGGCGTTCATCGGTGGGGCTTTCGGGTGGGGGCGCTTCGGAAGGGGCGCTCTCTTGCAGGGTGGGCGGTGCGGCGGCTGCGATGCCGCCGCCCGTTCGCTCGGCATCAGCTCTTCATCAGTTCGCGCAGCTTGAGCTTGTCGATCAGCACGGTCTCCTTGGCGTAGACCGTGTTCACGTATTTTTCGTAGTCGGGGCCGTCCAGGTACAGCAGCGGCGCATCGAGCCGGTCGGCCACGGCCTTGAACTCGGGGCTCGCCACGGCCTGGCGGAAGGCCTTGCGCAGCTTCGCCGCAATGGCCGGGTCCAGCCCCTTGGGCGCGCCGATGCCGTTGGGCGCATCCACCACCACGTCGTAGCCCAACTCGCGAAGCGTGGGCGTGTCCTTGAAGCGCGCGGTGCGCTGCTCGCCCCAGGTGGCCAGCAGGCGCAGCTTGCCGGCCTCGACATGCGGCGCCCACGAGCTGGAATCGGCCAACGCATCCACATGGCCGCCCAGCACGCCCTGCAGCGCTTCGGCGCCGCCCTTGAACGGCACGTGGTTCAGGCGGATGCCCGCCACGCTGGCGAATTCTTCCATGCCCACGTGCGTGGCACCGCCCACCCCCGCGTGCGCATAGGTCACCTGGCCGGGGTTCGCCTTGGCGTGCTGCACGAAGTCCTGCAGCGTCTTGAACCGCGAATCGGCCGGCACCGCGATGCCGAAGGTCTGGCCCGAGGTGCGCGCCAGGTAGGTGAAGTCCTTGCGCGGATCGGCCTGCAGCGTGCCCAGTTGCGAAAACCGCGTGACCGAGATCGGGATCTGCCCGATCGTGTAGCCGTCCGGCCGGGCGGAGGCCAGGGCCTTCGAGCCGATCATGCCGGAGGCCCCGGCGCGGTTTTCCACCGCCACCGCCTGGCCCAGGATGCGGCCGGCCACCGTGCACAGCGTGCGCATCGATTGGTCGGCCGTGCCGCCGGCCGGCCAGGGGCAGATGAAGGTGATCGTGCGCTCGGGGTAGCCGTTGGCCAGGGCGCGGGAGGGAAGGAGGGTGGACGTGGCGGCCAGGGCGGCCGCGCCGGCGGCGCCCAGCACGAACTGGCGCCGCTGCAAGGGGCGGGAAGAATTCATCGATGTCTCCGGTCTGTTTTTTATCGGGAAAGCACAGGCTGGATTCTTGGGCAGACAATCATTGCTTTCCAATGAATTAGCAGACTCGCTTCATAGCCTAACGGTTATGAAGCCGAACGGCACCTTCCCCTTCGTTGAAAGACGCACCGATGACCACCGAATCGACCGAGGCCTTGCAGCAGGTGCTGCACCACGACATCCCGCTCACCCGCGACATGGGCCTGACCGTGCTGCGCTGGGAGGACCACGCGCTGCACCTGCATCTGCCGTTGGAGCCCAACGTCAACCACAAAAGCACCATGTTCGGCGGCAGCCTGTATTGCGGCGCCGTGCTGGCCGGCTGGGGCTGGCTGCACCTGCGCCTGCGGGAGGCGGGCATCGAGGGCGGCCACATCGTGATCCAGGAGAGCCACATCCGCTACCCGCTGCCCGTGCGCGGGGCCGCGGTGGCGATCTGCGAGGCGCCCGACCCGGCGTTGTGGCGCACCTTCATCACCACGTACCAGCGCCGCGGCCTCGCGCGGCTTGCGCTGCACACCCGCGTCCGGGCCGAGGGCAGCGAGGACGATGCGGTGCAGTTCACCGGGCAGTTCGTGCTGCACCGCTGACCGGGGCGGGGGCCGGCCCGTGCCGGCCTGTGCCCCGGTGCACGCGCTGCATCGCCCACCTGCGGCTTCCTTTCCTGTCCTTTCCTTCAACCACCTTCCACGCCCACGCCCCATGAGCCAGATCGACCGCGTTTTACGCTCCAACCTCAAGCTGCGGCACCTGCAGATGCTCGTGGCGCTGGACCAGTTTCGCCACGTCGGCCGCGCGGCGGATTTCCTCTTCGTCACCCAGCCCGCCGTCTCCAAGACCCTGGCCGAGATCGAGCGCATGTTCGGCCTGCCGCTGTTCGACCGCTCCACCCGCGGCACCGAGCCCACCGCGG
Organism: Acidovorax sp. SUPP2539; assembly: GCF_030158975.1. Taxonomy (NCBI): domain Bacteria; kingdom Pseudomonadati; phylum Pseudomonadota; class Betaproteobacteria; order Burkholderiales; family Comamonadaceae; genus Acidovorax; species Acidovorax sp. SUPP2539. Next base: position 39,004 of record NZ_BQXJ01000004.1, read on the forward strand.
CCGGTGCGAGCGTGGTGCGCTTCGCGCGGTCGGTGCTGGCCGGCTACGACCGCACCCGCGACGAGATCGCCGCCGAGGCCAGCGGCGCGCGCGGCCGCACCAGCGTGGGCGCCATGGTGGCCGCCACGCCCGTGCTGCTGGCGCAAGCGGTGGAAAAGCTCAAGGCCCGGTCTCGCCACACCACCGTGCTGATCGAAGAGGGCGACCTGACGCGCCTGCTGCCGAAGCTGCGCCTGGGCGAGCTGGACCTGTTCGTCGGCCGCCTGGAGCCGGGCTACGCCTCGCCCGACCTGGAAACCGAGGCCCTCTACGACGACCCCATGGTCGCCGTCGTGCGACCGGGTCATCCCCTGGCCACGAAGCGCAAGCCCCGCTGGGCTGACATTGCCGGGCAGCCCTGCGTGCTGCCCCCGCCCTGGGCCTCGCTGCGCGTGAAGCTGGAGCAGCAGTTCTTCGCGCACGACCTGCACCCGCCGGCCGACATCGTGGAGTCGGCGTCGTTCCTGTCGCAGATCACCTTCTTGCACCAGCGCGGCGCCGTGGCCTTCATGGCGCGCACGGTGGCGCGGCATTTTGCGGGGCAGGGAATGCTGGCGGTGGTGAAGGTGCCGGTGGAGATCGAGTTGCCGCCGGTGGGGCTGATCCGGATGCGGGGGGTGGAGGGGACGCCGGTGACGCAGGCGTTGGTGGGGTGTTTGAGGGAGGTGGGGAGGAGAGAGTAAATCGCTCTTTGTGACCCAGAGGCGACGATGGCTATTAACCTGGTTGAAAATTGGATAGAGGGAATATTTAAAAATATCTATTTTAAGACAAGAAATGTAATGGAATTTTTACCTGCAGGTGATGCATGGATTGATTATTAAAATGAGCGGTAATAGTATGATGAAACCGATAATCAAAGCTCCATCCCCGCCTTGTGAGATGGGCGACGATGTTAGATTTCTGCTCGATTGAAATTTAGTTGAAGGCGAGACTTGTACTACGTAGGTCTGGTTGGTTGCTTGTAATTCTCCAGTACGTGTGCCATGGTTTTTTAAAAAACGCGTCCCTTTGATGCTTCCACTTAAGACGTAACGATTGCCAGTGTCGGCGAAGCCAAGAGCGCGTGCCGTGTCGGCAATTTCTTTGGATTGATTTTTTTCTTTGTTGAATTGAAGTGTCCACTCGCCCTTAATTTCTGTTTCTGAATCCAATTCGAAAGTGTTGAAGCTGGCGGAGAGTTGTGAGTGTAGATTTGATTTAATCGCTGCAATGAGGTTTTCGGGTGGCTTGAAGATATAATCAAATTCGCGCCCAATGATTGCCAGGGTGTCTCCCTTGGGAGATATTGCGAGTGATTTGAAAATTTCTTTGTAGTACAGCTGGCGGTCGATGCGGTTTGCGCAGCCTGTCAGGGTGAAGGCTCCAGAAGCAATAAGTGCGCGGCGGCTAATTTTCATATGACTGTTTTAATAGTGGTGCAGTGGCTTGCGTTGAATCTGGATTTTTATCGTTCACCGATGTCCCGAAAATTTGGCGAAACGTGGCCCCAGAATGAAGATGAGCCAGAGCGATCTGACCCATCCGGCAAGTCCAATATTTTGCAATCAACTCGAGCCGCCTGATCGCATCGCCGACTGCATGGTGGCCATCCAGAATGCGACATCGCCGGCTCAGGTCGGGTCACTTCCTCGATCGCCGCAGCGATGGAGTCGTGCACGCCAAACCGTATCCCTCGTCCAGCATCGACGCGCTTACCGAACCGTGGTGGATGCCCAATTCCATACGAGGGCCTTTCCGCAACAAAGCCCCTTATGTGCGCCACCGCACATAACGTCTACCGCGTTGTCCATATACTTTTTGAAACACATCCCAGCGAACAAGTCAAAAATATGTCCCGCGTGCCACTGCAACCTGACGACGTCTCCAGCAACGGAATACTGCATGCGATGGCCGCAGACGATTTGCAGCGCTGGCTGCCCCTCATCGATGTGCTGGAGCTTCCGCTGGGGCAGGTGCTGTACGAGTCCGGCGCGGCGGTGCGGCACATCTACTTTCCGTCCACCGCCATCGTGTCGCTGCTGTATGTGATGGAAGATGGCTCCTCCGCGGAGATCGCCGTCGTGGGGCGGGAAGGGGTGGTGGGCATTTCCCTCTTCATGGGGGGCGGGTCGATCCTGAGCCGGGCCGTGGTGCAGAGTGCCGGCCGGGCGTTTCGCATCCGGGCCGATCGCATCCGCGGCGACGTGGCCAATCCGGCCATCCTGCCGCTGCTGCTGCGCTACATCCAGGCACTCATCACGCAGATGTCGCAGACCGCGGTCTGCAATCGCCACCACATGCTGGACCAGCAACTGTGCCGCTGGCTGCTGCTCAGCCTGGACCGGCTGGAGGGCAGCACGCTCGTCATGACGCAGGAGCTGATCGCGGGCATGCTGGGCGTGCGGCGCGAAGGCGTGACGGAAGCGGCCATGAAGCTGCAGAAGGCCGGGCTGATCCGCTACTCGCGCGGGCGCATCGAGGTGCTGGACCGACCCGCGCTGGAGCAGCGCTCGTGCGAGTGCTACGCCGTGGTCAAGCGCGAGTACGACCGGCTGTTGCCGCCCTCGCACAGCCTCTGAGCGGTTCGTTGCGGGGCCACTCGTGCGGGCCGCGCGCTGCCCGGGCCGGGCGGCGCGCTGGCCTTGATCTTTATTTGTCTCAGCGCATGGCGTTGGGCGATACGTCGCTCATGGCCCAGGAGTACAGGGCCACGAACACGAGCGCATCGAACACCGCGCCGAAGCAGATGTACAGCACCGGCATGTAGAGCACCGAGAGGTGGTGCATGAGGAAGGCCTGCGCCATGACCTGGTGGGGGATGAGCAACGCGAAGAACGCCAGGATCGCCAGGGTGTTGCCCACCTTCGACAGCAGGCTTTCGTTCAGGATGTAGTAGCCCGCGCCCAGCATCACCGGCGTGGCGACCATCATCACGTAGCCGATGAACATCAACTCTTCGCTGTGCCGGGAAATCGTGTACGGAAAATGCTGCGGGATGAACCAGAAGTAGGCCAGCGCGAACGCCTGCACCACGCCGATGATGCGCATCGGGTACTTGAGGGGCAGGCTGGCTTTGCGCATCCGCAGCGAGGCCAAGAGCAGCACCACCACCAGGCCCGCCGCGGCCGCCATGCCGGCCATGCCGGGCAGAGGGCGGTCGCTCGCGCCTGCGGTGAGCGCCATGCCGTCCGAGCCCACGCGGCCGTCGATCAGCAACCGCCGCAAAGGAATGTCCAGGGCCTGCGACCAGAACACGATGACGTCCCGCCAGAAGTCGAACAGATCGCGCCGCCCCCACACCAACAGCGCACACAGCGCCGCGGGCAGCACGATGGCCTGGATCAGCAGGAAGGGCGTCACCTTCAGGGGGGTCATGGAGCGGTGCGGGCGGCTGTGCACCTGCCTGCCGGTTTCGCGCAAGGCCTCGAAGGTGGCGGCGAAGGCGCGGCCGTGCGGATGCGCGGCATCGGCCGGGATGGGGGTGGTTGGTGTCATGGCGTCTCTGCTCAGAAATCGTGGAACAGGCCGACGGTGGCGCCCGCCCGCCGGTACAGCGGGTTGCTGTAGCGGTTCACGGCCAGCAGCAGGCCGGTGTTCTGGCCGATCCAGTGCCGCCAGGCGATGCTGGCCTCGCGGCTGGTGAAGTTGACCAACTGCGTGGCGGGGCCGGTGGCCAGATAGCCTTCGCCCCCCCAGCCGACCCGCGCGGTCACCAGGTCGGCCTTGGCGCGGCCCCAGGTCAGGGCTACGAAGTGCTGGCGCGTGTTCACGCTGCCCGGGGCGCTTTCGTTGAAGCGCACGCCACCCTCGACGATCCAGGGCGCCTCGAAGTAGTAGGTGGCCCCCAGCAGCACGCTGCGGTCGGAGTGCCCGTCCGGCGCCCTGTAGTAGCCCGCGCCCAGGGTTCCCACCAGCCGGCGGTCGGCCAGGAACTTGCGGTTCAGCGTGGCGTCCACGCGGTACTTGGGCAGGTAGAACGCGCCGTCGCCAGCGCCGAGGGTCGCCGAGCCGTACCAGTCTTCGTCGAAACGGTATGTATCGCCCACGCCCAGGTAGGTGCCGCCCACGCCGAAGCGCCGGTGCGAAGACAGCTCGCCCTGCAGCACGTGGCCGGGCAGGCTCCATCCGCCGGTGAGCGTCATGTCGCGCCAGTTGCCGTAGGGCCCGCTCAGGTGCTGCGTTCCCGCGCTGAGCTGCAGGCTGCGGGTGCGCTCTTCGACGGGTGCGGGCGGCGCGGGGATGATCAGGTCCTGGCCTGTGGCGGGTGCCTGGGCCAGGCCGGGCGCGGGCGCGCACAGGGCAAGCAGCCAGAGAAAGTGAAGGGCCGGGTGGCGTTGCATGCGGGGGGCTCCAATGGGGCGGTCGGGTCGGCTAGCGGCAGGTGGCCGCGGGAGGGGCGGCGACCACCCCCTTGCTGGCCAGGATCTGGAAGGACACTTCGTCGGTGACCGCCCAGCGGGCCGAATGCCGCAGCGGGGCGCTGTGGCGCACCCAGCAGCGGGCGGTGTCCGGGTCGTTGCGGCGCAGCGCCAGCACGGCGATGATTCCCCACGGGTAGTCGGTCTGGCCCTGGGCCAGCCACTCGCTTCGGTGCCGGCGCATCCAGTCGCGGTAATGGGCGTCGGCCGAGTCAGGCAGCAGGGGAAAGCCCACCATCAGCGGAAAAAGCTGGGCCACGTGGTCCGGGTAGAAGGCCGCCGGCTGCGCGCGCTGCTCCATCTGCGTGGACACCAGGAAACGGCGGTTCACCGGGTCCCAGAACGTGTCGTGGATGGCCTGCGCCAGCCGCTCCGACGGCTCGGCGCCCGGGGCGCTCAGGGGCTCGCGCACGCGCAGCGACCAGACCTCCAGGTTGTCCATGAACAGCCCGTGCAGGTACACCGGCGACACCATGTAGATGCCGCGCGAGGGCTGGTAGAGGTGGGCCAGCGCAGCCCGGCTGGTGGCCTGGCTCTTGCGCAGGGCGGGCGAGGCCTTCACGTGCGCCGGCATGGCCTGCAGCAGCCTGAGCCACATCGCCAGCAGCGAGTCGTCGGCATCGGCGGTCTTGCAGGCCTTCCACCCGCCGCCGTCATCGCGGCAGAAGCGGTCGAACGTGCCGTCGGGTTTTTGCTGCGGCACCAGCCAGTCCGCGAACCGGACGGCCGGGCCCTGGATGTCCAGGCCGTTGTCGTGCGCGAGCAGCAGCGCCTGCAGCGTGAAATAGGGGTCGCTGGCCGCGCCGCCATGCAGGATGGTGATGGCGCCGCTGTCGCCGCCATACGCCTGCAGGTCCAGCGGTGTGGCAGCGCCCGCCCTGCTGGCGGTGCCCGCGGCGTTGGCGAAGGGCAGGGGCAACGCCATGGCCGCGATGGCGGCCAGGGCTTGCAGGGCGCGGGAGAGGCGGGTGTTCATGCCCGCTTCACCATGCCGATCTCGTGGGCCCAGAGCGTGCCGTGTACGACCGCGCCTTCCTCCGCCACGATGCAGCGCCCGCTCACGGTCGTCAACGCATCGGGCAGCCCGACCACGGTGCGCGCACCGAGCATCACATCGCCTTCGCACACCACCGGCCCCAACGCCAGCGCGCCGGGCAGCAGGTACGCGGACTGCTCGCAGGTGATGGCGCCGTGCACGACGGCCCCTTCGCCCAGCGTGATGCCGCCACGCGCCTTGATGTCGCCGACCACGGTGGTGAAGGGGCTGATGGTGAGGAACCCCGTCACCACCAGGGAGCCACGGTAGATGGAGTGTTCTGCCAGCGTGCAGTCGCCGCGCACCATGTACAGCTGCGGCGTGCGCTGGATGGCGTGCGCCAGCGTGGCATAGCTGGCCGTCTGCGGTGCTGGCAGCGTGGGAGTGGGCGGGGCCGTGGAGGGCTGACCCGTGCCCGGGCCTCCCAGTCGCACCACCGGCGCGTGGAGCCGCTCGAACCAGCAGGGGGCGGCCAGCTTCACCGCCGCGCCCGCGGACACGCGTCGCAGGGCGGTGCTGCCGGGGCCCAGGCGCAGTTCTCCGTCGGCATGGGCCCAGTCGGCGATCTTGCTGCCGTCACCCAGCTCCAGGTCGTGTGTGGCATAGAGGCTGGAGAACGCGCTGCCGGCACCCACGTGCATGCTGCCGTCCACGAACACGGGCTGGAACGCCAGGATGGCCGCGGGCGTCGTCACGTCGCCGCACGCCAGCAGCCGGGCTCGGGCGCTGGCCCATGCCGCGGGCGCGGCGTCGGGCGAGATGAGGTCGAAGGACTCATACCCCGTGGACTCGCCGTGGCCCAGCCGGGCCTGCGCATCGGCGCGCAGCCGCCGGGCGAAGTGGTCGATGTCGGCCGCATGGTCGGGCGGAACCAGCAGGGCCGCGCTGTCGGTGGGGCGGCGCCATTCGCGGATGGCCGGCACGAAAGGCAGCAAGAACAGTGCGGCGCAGGCCGTCGCGAAGGCCAGCAGCATGGGGTGGTATTCAGGCATTTTTGACCTCGTTGCGGTAACGCGCCGTCTTGTCCCACACCATCTCGCGCTTGAAGAGAGCGTCCAGCAGCAGGCTCCACACGGCACCGGAGATGGCGAACAGGCTCACCATGAAGCCCAGCATGTTCAATGGCAGCAGCCGCAGGCGCCGGCGGTTGCCATCGATCAGCACCGCGATGACGATCTCGAAGAACGCGGCGAAGTTGCCCAGCGTGCCGTAGACCATCAGCGCGAACACGGGGATCAATTGCGACAGCAGCGACCCCGCATTGAGGAAGTACAGCCCCAGCGCCAGGCACCAGCCGGCCAGCATGATCAGCGGGATCACGAACACGAACAGCAGCAGCATTCCGTCCACGCGCTGGCCCAGCGTGAGGTAGGGGCTGGTGACGAACTTCCACCAGTGCCGCGCCAGCACCTGGTTGTGCCCCTTGGCCCAGCGCTTGACCTGCTTGATGCGCACGGGCCATTCCTCGGGCACTTCCTCGTAGCACTCCGAGCGGTTGGTGTAGACCGTCTTCCAGCCGTTGAACATGAGCCGGAAGGTGATGTCGGTGTCCTCGGCCAACGTGTCGTCGTGCCAGCCGCCCACGGCCTCCACGGCCGACATGCGCACGCCCCCCACTGTGCCGCCGTACTGCGGCATCAGGTTCATGTTCATCCGCGCCTGCTGGTCGACCTGGTAGCCGGCCGAGCGCTCCAGGTCCAGCAGCCGGGTCAGCAGGTTCGCGCCGCTGTTGACGGGCACCACGCGGCCCATCACCGCACCCACTTCCGGATCGAAGAAGGGCGCCACCAGTTGCTTGAGCAGCCCGCGCCCGGGCACGTAGTCGGCATCGAAGATGATGGCGATGTCGCCCTCGGCAAAGCGCAGTGCGTCCTTGAGCGCCGCCGACTTGCCCGGCTTGCCGCTGGTGCGGTGAAAGGGAGCCAGCCGGGAGGGGAACCGCTCGTCGTAGCCGTTGATGATCTGCGCCGTCGCATCGCTGGAGCGATCGTTCACCGGAATGATCATCATGCGGTCGGCGGGGTAGTCGGTCTTGAGCAGCGCCTCGATGCAGCCGGCGATGACCTTCTCTTCGTTGTGCGCGGCAATGAACACGGTGATCATGGGCCACTGGGCCACCGCGATGTCCAGATAGGGGTGGCGCTGCGTGCCGACGAGCCGGCTCATGGTGAACGCGAAGTGCCGGATGCCGTACAGCACCATGAACAGCACCACGAACATGAGCAGATAGGCCATCACGGCGGCCACCGGCTGCACCGAGAAGGCGGGAAGAAGTCCGAGCGGATGCATGGTGTCAGGCCGCCAGGGGCAAGGGCATGGGTGCGGCGGGCACCAGGTGGCTCGCCAGCACGGAGACGATGCGCTGGCAGGCCTGGCCGTCGCCGAAGGGGCTGTGCACCTGCGCCATCTGCCGGTGCGCGTGGGGGTCGCCCAGCAGCCGCGTCACGTGCGAGACGATGGCGTCGTACGACGGTCCGATGAGCAGCGCACAACCGGCCTGCACGGCCTCGGGCCGCTCGGTTTCGTCACGCAGCACCAGCACGGGCACGCCGAAGGTCGGGGCCTCTTCCTGCAGCCCGCCCGAGTCCGTGAGCAGCAGCCAGGCATCGGCGAGCGCCTGCTGCATGTCCATGTAATCGAGCGGATCGCTCAGCTGAATGTTGGCGATGCCGCCCAGCAGGGCCTGCACGGGCTCGCGCACCACGGGGTTCTTGTGCACCGGAAACAGCACCTTCAGCCCGGGGTTCTGCCGCGCCAGATCGGCGATGGCCCGGCAGATGCCGCGCACGCCTTCGCCCCAGCTCTCGCGTCGGTGGAAGGTGACCAGCAGGTGCCCCCGGCCGGTGGTGCGGCGCCGCACCCCGTGGTGTGTGCAGGTCCAGTGCTGCGCATCCACCACGGTGTTGCCCGTCACGTGGATGCGTTCGTCGGGAATGCCCTCCGACCGCAGCGCGGTGCGCGAGCGCGAGGTGGGCGGAAAGTGGAACTGCGCGAGCCGGCTGATCATCTGGCGCAGCCCTTCTTCGGGAAAGGGCCGCGCCAGGTTGTAGGTGCGCAACCCCGCCTCCACGTGGGCCACGGGCAGGCCACGATAGAAGCCCGCCAGCGCGCCGATGAACGCAGATTCGGTATCGCCCTGCACGATGACCAGCGCGTAGTCTTTCGCCTGCAGCACCCCGTCGATCTGGCGGCGGCAGCCGGCGCTGAATTCCTGCAGGGTGCTGCCTTCGCGGTGGAGCACGATGTCCGGCCGGATGGTGAAGCAGTCCAGCATCTGGATGGCCATTTCGTCGTGCTGACCCGTGTGCAGCCAATGCACGCGGGCCCAGCTGAGGGCCCTCAGCGCGTGGTACAGAGGCGCCAGCTTGATGATCTCGGGGCGCGTGCCCGAGACGATGAGAATGTCCTGCATGGCTCGATCCTTTGCGGTGGTGGGGGTGGAGAGGAAAGAGGAAAAAGCCAGGCATCCCGGAGGGGGCGCAGTGCCGGCGGGCACGCTGCAGTGGAGTGGCGGGAGCCCATGCTCCATCGGCCCGATCTCTTTCTGAACGGCACGGGCGATGGTGCGTGCGGTTTGGCGAGCGGTCTGTTCGCTGACCCACATAGCGCAGCGCTTGCCCGGCACAGCGTCAGTGGGGGTTCAAGGAATGAACGTGGGGTTGCGTTGCGCCTGGAACTGGGCCTGCGTCACCGGCTTGCCCGTGACCAGCCAGACCGTACCGCCGTCCGAGACGGTCACCGACCCCGCGGTGACGATGGTGGGCCGCAGGTAGCGGGCCTTGGGCAGCATCCACACCATCTCGGCCATCGTGGTGGGGTGGGTCGCCGTGAAGCGCGTCGTCGTGCCGTTCGCGAGCAGGGTCTGGGTCCAGCCCACCTGGTGGCGCGTGGCCATGAAATCGGCCAGGCGTGGCATGGTGTACCACTTGAACTTCGCGCCCTTCGTCTGCCCATAGGCCAGCAGACCCTTCACGACGTCGATCCAGTCGTTCGCGCCGGGCGGGTGTGCGTACACCATGCGGCTGGTGTTGTAGTTGACCGAGAAGTCCACCATGGCCTGGTACCAGGCGTTCACCTCGGCCTTGGGCACGTTGTAGTCCTGCCATTCCTCGAACGTGGCATACGTGCCCTGGGGCGTGACCGGGAACACCCACAGCGCCGGGTTGAGCAGCACGCCGTCCCGGTACTGGCGCGTGGCGCCCAGTCCGGTGTGGCCGCCGAAGTAGGCCGCCACCACGCCTTGCTGCTCCAGCCAGGTCATGGCCCATGGCGGATTGTTGCCCTGGGGGGCCGAGTAGCCGCGCGCCGGGCGGCCCACGACGGTGTCCACTGCGCTCCTGTTCTGCACCAGATACGGCTGGAACTCCGCAGCGTTGTTCTCCGTGGCGTTGAGGCCATAGTAGTCGTGGATCCACCCGCCGTGCGATCCGATCGCATGGCCTTTCGCGTCCAGCCGCCTGAGCAACTGCTGCGCCACCGTGTTGTTGTTCAGGTTCCAGCCCAGGCCGTCGCCCGACACGATGGTGTCGGGCCCTGCCGTCATCTCCATGGAGAACTTGTGCGTGTTGAAGACGCCGGCAGCCTCCAGATGCAGCGAAGGCTGCTGCGCGGCCATCGAGTCCAGATGCCAGTCCAGCGTCATTCCGGCCACCCCGTTGGGCATGGCCGACAGGTGGGCTCCCTGTACGAGGTGTTCCATGAAGTAGCGCAGAAAGCCGTGCATCGGCAATGCGTCGGTGCGCCCCTTCAGATAGGTCAGGGGCATGTTCACAAACAGCACCTTGCCTGTGCCGGTCGTCTGAATGCCCGCCACGAGTCCGAACGACGGGGACAGCGCCAGCGGTGTTCCGGCGTAGGTGCCGGTGGTCACGTAGGTCGGATAGATCAGGTGGCCCAGCAGATAGCCGTTGTACGCGTCCAGCGTGTCCACTTCCGCCGCCTGCAGCGATTCACCGGCGAGTGACGCGCTGGCCTGCGATGCCTCCGCCGATGCCACCGTCAGCGGATGCCGTGCCAGGCCTGCGGGCTGCACGCGGGTGGCGGCCGCCGGCTGCCGGCCTTTGAATGCCTTGCCGAAATCCACGGTCACCGACCGCGCGCGCACCTGTCCCGCCGCCGAGCGTTGCCGGTCCTGCAGGGAGTAGGAAGGCAGGGACTGGAACTGCTGCGGATCGAACCCCTTGACCCCGCCCGGGTCGCCGGGACTGGTGGGCAGATAAAGCGCCTCGCCCGCGGCCAGGCGCGCCGCTCCCAGGAGGCCGTTGCTTCCCGTCGGGGCCTGGCCCGTGCCGGGTGCGACCGCGGAGGCTTTGGCGGCGGTGGCCGACGATTGCGCCAGGTTGTAGGGCAGCGATTTCCCCGGGGGCACGAGCAGCTCGCGCATGGTGCTGCGCATGGCCGTCACCGGGCCCAGTCCCACCATCTGGCCCAGCAGCGCGTCGTACAGCACATAGTCCACCCCCGCCAGATCGCTCAGCCGCGATTTCGGAATGGGATAGACGGGCTGGTTGTTGGCATTGAGCGTCAGGGCGCCGAAGTCGTAGGTCAGCAGTGCCCGCCCGCCTGCCGTCACATAGCTGCGCACGGAGGCCAGCAATGCATCCGTGGCGATCACGTGCAGCTGGTCGGGCAGCACGAGCCCGGCGTACTTGAGTGCCTTGGCCGGGGCCATGGCCAGGAACTGCGCGTCGGTGACCACGGCGATGCGCGTGCCCGTCTCCGATGCGGCATCCAACCAGGCCGTCACGCGTGGATCGGTCGCGGGCTGCTCGTCGGGCAACAGCAGCATCAGCAGGCCCGGGTCTTCCACCCCGTTGTTGAAGGGAGCGACCACCGTAGCTACCGTAGCCACCGCTGCCCGTTGCGTTGCTGGCTGCGCGGCCACCGCATCGGCCGCCATTTCGGTGGCGGGGGGCTGCGTGGAGGGTGGCAATTGCACCGCCTTGACCTGCGGCAGCCAGCGGTCGCCCGCAGCGGCCGGGGTGGAGGACTGGGTGCCGGCGGCGGCCGTGCTGGCTGCCGATTCGCCGCTGCCATCATCGCCGCCGCCGCATGCGGAAAGCAGCACAAGGAGACCCGCACACACGAGGCGCCCCGCATGCCCGCGTTGCCGGGTGCCGGCGGCATGGTGGAAGAAGGCTCTGAAGATGGACATGATCCCGCCCTTTCGTGGTGATGAGCGGCCATTGGGCAGGAGGGGTTGCGGCGGGTCTGTTCGCTGCCGTACATCGACGATGCGGGCCTGGGTACGCTGGCGAACGGATGGTGCGATCCAAAGCCGCTAAAACGGCTGAAAACATGTTCGAGACGAAAGGCCCCCGCCATGGACCACCACACCATCGCATCCCAAGCCACCGTGCCGCCCGAAGGCCAGGCGCCGGGTTCCCTGGAGCATTTGCAGGCCGCACTGGCACAGGCTCTGGCGCAGATTGCATACCTCGAAGAGGAAAAGCGCCAAATGCTGCTGGCGGCCAACCATGTGCATTGGCTGACCATGCTCTAGCCGGACCCACCCCCTGAACAAGGCTTCGGTGCCAGTGCTTGGCCCTGTGGCGGTGTCCGGCGGCCAGCGGTGGGCCTGTGGTTCCACTGCGTGTGCCCGCCGCGAAACGCTCTCTTTGGTGTGTGGGCCTGCACGGGCGGGTTTTATGTGTTCGCTATCGAACAGAGAAGTTGAAAAGTTTTACCTATATTGATTTGACATTTCCACTCTCATCACGCCCCACCATGCGCATGCAATTAAGTATCCCCGAGGTGTCACGCAACACGCTTGTGGCGGCGCTGGATGATGTCGATCTGCAGCGGTGGCTGCCTTTCCTGGAGATGGTGGACCTGCCTCTGGGCAAGGTGCTGTCCGAGGAGAACGTGACGACCAGCCACGTCTACTTTCCCACCACGGCCATCGTCTCCAAGTTGCACGTGATGGAAGACGGCTCGTCCGCGCAGTTGGCGGTCGTCGGCAACGAGGGCGTGGTGGGCATCTCGGTCATCATGGGCGGCGTGTCGGGCGCCATCCGGGCCGTGGTACTGAACGCGGGCAAGGCATTGCGCATGCGCAGCGAGTTCTTTCGCGAAGAAGTGAACCGCCCACCTGTCCTGCATCTGCTGCTGCGCTACATCCAGGCGCTCATGTCGCAGATGTCGCACACGGCCGCGTGCAACCGGCACCATGTGCTGGACCAGCAACTGTGTCGCTGGCTCCTGCTGAGCATGGACCGGACCCAGGGCAACTGGCTGTTCATGACGCAGGAACTGATCGCCACCATGCTCGGCGTGCGGCGCGAAGGCGTGACCGAAGCCGCCATGAAGTTGCAGAAGGCCGGCCTGATCCGCTACGCCCGGGGCCGCATCGAGGTCATGGACCGGGTCGGGTTGGAACGGCGGGCCTGCGAATGCTACGGCGTGGTCAAGAGGGCCTATGACCGCCTGCTGCCGAGATGCGATGACCACCGTCTCTACCTGCCGGAGCCGGCGCGGGGGGATGGTGCGGGCCATGGGCTTGCGCGGGAGCCCTATCGCATCCTGCCGTACGCCGCCATGGAACCCGTCCATGCGCGACTGGACAGTCTCGACCTTGGCCATCGCACGCACCTGCCAGCATCGAAGGGAGCGCCGGACCCGCGTTGAAGGAGTCGCTGCCAGCGCCGCCTTCAATGCTCGCTGTGGGTGGATCAGCCCCGGGCGATTCGTGCCGCGATGGCCTCGCCCACCTGGGTGGTGTTGGCCGTGCCCCCTAAGTCGGGCGTCTTCGGCCCGGTTTTGATGACCTCTTCGATCGCCGCCACGATGGCATCGTGCGCCTGCCGCCCTGCGCCCTGGCCTTGCGTCAAGAAGTCCAGCATCAGCGCACCCGACCAGATCATGGCGATGGGGTTGGCGATGTTTCGGCCGTAGATGTCCGGCGCCGAGCCATGCACGGGCTCGAACAGGCTGGGGAAGGTGCGCTCGGGGTTCAGGTTGGCCGAAGGCGCCAGGCCGATGGTGCCGGTGGTGGCGGGCCCCAGGTCGCTGAGGATGTCGCCGAACAGGTTGGTGGCCGCCACCACGTCGAAGCGCCCGGGCTGCAGCACGAAGCGCGCGGTGAGGATGTCGATGTGCTGCTTATCGAGCGTGACCTCGGGGTAGGCCTTGGCGATGTCGTCGGCGCGGGCGTCCCACCAGGGCATGCTGATGGCGATGCCGTTGCTCTTGGTGGCGAGGGTCACGTGCTTTTTGGCGCGGCTTTGCGCCAGGTCGAAGGCGAACTTCAAAAGGCGATTGGCGCCGTGGCGCGAGTAGACCGATTCCTGGATGACGATCTCGCGGTCGGTGCCCTCGTACATGATGCCTCCCAGGGACGTGTATTCGCCCTCGGTGTTTTCGCGCACGACGAAGTAGTCGATGTCGCCGGGCTTCCTGCCGGCCAGGGGGCACGGCACGCCTTCGAACAAACGCACGGGGCGCAGGTTGATGTACTGGTCGAACTCGCGGCGGAACTTGAGCAGCGAGCCCCACAGGGACACGTGGTCGGGCACGGTGGCGGGCCAGCCGACGGCGCCGAAGAAGATGGCGTCCACGCCGGCGAGCTGGGCCTTCCAGTCGTCGGGCATCATTTTTCCGTGGGCGGCGTAGTAGCCGCAGCTGGCCCAGTCGATGGTGCGGCATTCCAGCTCGAAGCCGAAGCGCTCGGCCGCGGTCTGGATGGCCCGCAGGCCTTCGGGCATGACTTCCTTGCCGATGCCGTCGCCGGGGATCACGGCGATCTGGTACTTGGTTTTTTGCATGGGGGGTCCTTGTGGAAAAAAGCAGAGCGGCAGGTGCCGGATGGGGGCATTGTTCGGCAGTGCCTCGCAAAATACAATCCGCCGCCTGTGGTCTCATTCTTCACACTTCGTGCACAAAATTCCTTCCAACGACGACCTGCGCGTGTTCACCGTGGTGGTGCGCAAATCGAGCTTCGGCGAGGCTGCGACCGAGCTGGGCACATCGCCCGCCTATGTGAGCAAGCGCATCCGACTGCTGGAGGAGGATTTGGCGGTCAAGCTGCTGCACCGCACCACGCGCCGCGTGGTGGTGACGGAGGAGGGCGAGCGCGTCTTCCACTGGGCGCAGCGCATCCTGGACGATGTGGACCAGTTGCTGCAGGAGGTGGCGGTCACGCGGCGCGAGCCCCGCGGCCTGCTGCGGGTGAGCTGCAGTTTCGGCTTCGGGCGGCGCGTGGTGGCGCCGGCACTGTCGCGGCTGGTGGAGCGCCATCCGGCCCTGCAGGTGCGGCTGGAGGTGTTCGACCGGCTGGTGGACGTGGCGGGCGAGGGGTTCGACCTGGACGTGCGCGTGGGCGACGAGATCGCGCCGCACCTCATCGCGCGGCGGCTGGCGGACAACCACCGGGTGCTGTGCGCGGCGCCCGCCTACCTGGCGCGCCATGGCACGCCGCGCGCGCTGGCGGAGCTGTCCAGCCACGACTGCCTCGTCATCAAGGAGCGCGACCACCCGTTCGGCGTGTGGCGCCTGCGCAGCGGCGGTGTGGAAGAGTCGGTGAAGGTGCGCGGCCCGCTCTCGGCCAACCACGGGGAAATGGTGGTGCAGTGGGCCGTGGACGGCCGCGGCATCACGCTGCGCTCGCTGTGGGATGTGGGGCCGCAGTTGCGCGCGGGGCACCTGGTGCCGGTGCTGCCCGAGTGGCGGCAGGAGGCGAATGTGTGGGCGGTGTATCCCACGCGGCTCCATCTGTCGGCCAAGGTGCGCGTGTGCGTGGAGTTTCTGCAGGAGCATTTCCGCGCGGAATGGGCGGCCGGCGGCGACGGCGCACGCATTGGCGCGGTGGGCGGTACGGGCGAATGAGAAGGGAAATATGGCGGGGTGCAGCGCGCTGGCACCCCGCTTTGCAAGGACGCGCATGGCACGCGTCCCGAGGGCCCGATCAGCCGGCCAGCGCGGCCTTCACGGCGGCGGACACCTGGCCCATGTCGGCCTTGCCGGCCAGCCGCGTCTTCACCACGCCCATGACCTTGCCCATGTCGCCGGGGCCCGCGGCACCCAGTTCAGCCACGATGGCTTTCACGGCGGCCAGGGTTTCGTCGGCCGACATGCGCTCGGGCAGGTAGGCCTGCAGCACGGCCGTTTCAGACTTTTCCTTGTCGGCCAGGTCCTGGCGGCCCGCGCCTTCGAAGGCGGTGATGGAGTCCTTGCGCTGCTTGATGAGCTTGTCCAGGATGGCGACGACGGCGGCGTCGTCCAGCGTGATGCGCTCGTCGACTTCCTTTTGCTTGATCGCCGCCTGCAGCAGGCGGATGGTGCCCAGGCGCTCGACGTCCTTGGCGCGCATGGCGGTCTTCATGTCTTCGGTGATCTGTTCTTTGAGGCTCATGGTGTTCTCCGTTCAAACCAGGGGTGGGTGGGGTGGCGCGCTGTGCCCCAAACGAAAAAACCCGCGCTTGGCGTCCCTAGCGCGGGTTTTGCGGCGGTGAGGCCGGCTCTGTCAGAGCTTAGTACAGCTTCTTGGGCAGCTGCATGCTGCGAACGCGCTTGTAGTGGCGCTTGACGGCGGCGGCCTTCTTGCGCTTGCGCTCGGCGGTGGGCTTCTCGTAGAACTCACGGGCGCGCAGGTCGGTCAGCAGGCCGAGCTTTTCGATGGTGCGCTTGAAGCGGCGCAGGGCGACGTCAAAGGGTTCGTTTTCTTTTACGCGGATGGTGGTCATTAGCTAATGGTTTCCAAAATGTGCCCACAGAGGGTATCCAGGAGATCGGGCCTGAATGCCGTGTGCAGCGGGTTCCCCGTCTGTAACTAGTATTGGCCGACGGGGTATTGCCAGCAAAGCCGAAGATTATAGCCCTGTAATCCGCTCTGTCGATGGCTGCGTTCCGATCGCGTGGCCATCGGGCGTGTGGCTTGGAATTTGCATGGGGCTCCGGTGGCGCTGATTCGATTCATCCCCCCGTTCGTTCCCGCAACCGCCCCGCGCCGTTCTTTCCCCGCGCGGGGCCCCAAGCACGACACCATGGCAATCATGCACCGCGTATCGGGCTGGCTGGGCCGGCTCAGTGTGGGCCGCAAGCTCATGCTCATCTACCTGCTGGACTTGACGGCCGTGATCTACGTCTCGGGCATCCTGATCCACGAGAAATTCCTGGCCATCGATTTCGCGCGCAAGGAGATCGTGGGCACCGCCTATGCCTCGGTGGTGCGCGACGGGCTGATGGGGGCGTTCATGGAGGGCGACGGCATCGCGGGCATCCTGCTGATGGACCGCCTGGCCGCGGTGCGCAGCGCGCACGACGGCGCGCTCAAGACCGGCGAGCCGGCCGCGCGCTTCGAGGCGCTGCTGCGCCAGTCGGCCGCCGGCGACCCGGCGGGGCGTGGAGCGGTGGGCGCAATGGGGGCGGCCGGCGAGCCGGTGCGCGGACCCCTGCTGCGGCAGGGGCGCGAGCTGCTCACGACCGTGGGCAACCAGTCCAACCTGATCCTCGATCCCGATCTGGACAGCTACTACGTGATGTCGCTGATCCTGCTGCGCTTTCCGGAGCTGCTGCAGGTCACGCACGATACGGCGGCCTTCCTGAATGCGCCCGGTGCCCGCCAGGGCGACCACCGCGCGGCTGAACTGCTCACGCTGGCGGGCCGGCTCGATGCGGTGATGCTGGGCATCGATGCCGACTACGACCAGGCCTTCATCGCCGGCTCGCCCGCGCTGAGGGCGGCGCTGGACGCGCAGCGCGCGGCCTTGCGCCAGGCCGGCAACGATCTGCAGGCGCTGCTGCAGGGCATCGCCCAGGGCGAGGGGCGCACCGCCGCGGCCGAGCTGCCTGCGCGCCAGCGCGCGCTGCTGGGCGCGCTGCAGACGGCGTGGGTGCAGGGCACGGCGCAGCTGGACCGCCTGCTCTACGCCCGGGTGGACGACCTCTTTGCGCGCATGTGGCTGCACCTGGGCACGGCCGTGCTGCTGCTGGGCTGCATCCTGAGCCTGGTCACGCTGGTGGCGCGGCAGATCGCCAAGCCCCTGCAGCAGTTGGCGCGCGTGGCCGACGAGGTGCGCCGCAGCGGCGACCACACCCTGCGCGCGCACTGGACCAGCCGTGACGAGATCGGCCGGCTGGTGACGGCCTTCAACGGCATGCTGGCGCAGCTCGACCGCGAGCGCGTGCTGCAGCAGGAGCTGGCCGCCAGCGCGCGCGCCGCCGAAGCCCAGCGCGAGCTGGTGGAGGCGCTGCCCATTCCGATGGTGGTCACCTCGGTGCCCGAGCACGAGGTGCTGCACGCCAACGCCCCGGCCGGCCTGTGGCTGAACGGCACCACGCTGGACCCCTGGCGCACGGGCATGGAGCCGGGCGTGCGCGCGCGGTTTTTCCAGCGGCTGGCCGACCAGGGCGTGGTGGACGAGTTCGAGGTGCGCTGGAAGGGCAGCGCCGAGCCGCTGTGGGCCGTGCTGTCGGCGCGGCGCCTGCACTTCCAGGGGCGCGATGCCATGCTGACCGCCTTCACGCCCATCAACGTGCTCAAGGTGATGGAGCAGCGGCTGGAGCTGTGGGCCAAGGTGTTCGAGGCCTCGTCCGAGGGCATCATCATCATGGCCGCGGACCAGAAGATCCTGAGCGTGAACAAGGCGTTCTGCCGCAGCACGCACTACGACTTCTACGAGGTGATCGGCGAGAACCTGGGCTTCCTGCTGGAGGACCCGGGCGAGCCGCCGCTGGGCGCGCGCATCGCCCGCACGCTGCTGGACAAGGAGTCCTGGCAGGGCGAGGTGCGGTTCCGCCGCCGCTCGGGCGAGACCTACCCGGCCTGGCTGATGGTGTCGGCGGTGCGCGAGGGCGGCAAGGGCGGTGCCGTGGCCAACCACATCGGCATCGCCATCGACATCACCGACCGCAAGCGCAACGAGGAGCGCATCCAGTTCCTGGCCCACCACGACGTGCTCACCGAGCTGCCCAACCGTTCGCTGTGCGTGCAGCGGCTGCAGGCGGCCATCGCGCATGCCGCCATCACGGGCGAGCGCGTGGCGGTGCTGTTCATCGACCTGGACCGCTTCAAGTCCATCAACGACACGCTGGGCCACCACATCGGCGACGGACTGCTGCGATCGGTGGCGGCGCGGCTGCTGCAGGCCGTGCGCACGCACGACACCGTGAGCCGCCTGGGCGGCGACGAGTTCGTGATCGTGATGCGCGACGTGGAAGGCCCGGACGACGTGCTGCAGGCCGTGGAGCGCCGGCTGATCCCGCTCATCCGCCAGAGCCACCCGGTGCAGGGGCACGAGCTGAACGTGTCGTGCAGCGTGGGCATCGCCGTGTACCCCGACGACGGCACGGGGCTGGACGAGCTGATGCGCCGCGCCGACGCCGCCATGTACGAGGCCAAGACCACCGGCCGCGACATGGCGCGCCTGTATTCGCTGGAGACCGACCGGCGCGTGCAGGCCCGCCAGGCCATGGAGCAGATGCTGCGCCGCGCGCTGGAGCGCCACGAACTGGAGCTGCACTACCAGCCGCGCGTGGACACGCGATCGGGCCGCCTCACGGGCGTGGAGGCGCTGGTGCGCTGGAACCACCCGGTGCTCGGCCAGGTGCTGCCGGGCGAGTTCATCCCCATCGCGGAAGAGGCCGGCCTGATCCGCGCGATCGGCGGCTGGGTGCTGGAGCAGGCCTGTCTGCAGTGGACGCGCTGGCAGGCCGCGCACGGCGGCGGGCGTCACGCCGCAGGCCCGGGAGCGCAAGGCGCGGAGGAGGGCCAAGCCATCGCCCACGACGCCCGGCGGGCGCGGCCGCCCGTGGCGCTGGCGGGGCTGCCGGTGTCGGTCAACCTCTCCGCCGCGCAACTGGCCGACCCGGCCCTGGTGCCCGACATCCGCGCCCTGCTGGCGCGCTGCGGCATGCCCCCCAAGTGGCTGGAGCTGGAGCTGACCGAGTCGCAGCTGATGGAAAACGCCGAGGCCACGCAGCAGCAGCTGGCCGCGCTCAAGGGGCTGGGCGTGCAGCTGTCCATCGACGATTTCGGCACCGGCTATTCGAGCCTGGCCTACCTCAAGCGCTTTGCCATCGACAAGCTCAAGGTGGACAAGTCGTTCATCCGCGACATGCTGACCGATGGCGCGGACATGGCCATCACCCGCGCCGTCATCGCGCTGGGCCACACCCTGGGCCTCAAGGTGGTGGCCGAAGGCGTGGAGGACCTGGCCACGGCGCAGGCGCTGGATTCGCTCGACTGCGACGAACTGCAGGGCTACCACTTCAGCCAGGCGCTGCCCGTGCCGGCCCTGGAGGCCTGGGTGCGGGGCTACGCGGGCGAGCGCCCGCGGCTGGCGCTGCTGCCGTCGTGAACCGTGCGCGAATCGGCCGGCGCCTGCGCGCGCTCGTTCAGCCCGTAGTCGCGCAGCACGGCCGCCACGCGCAGGCGGTAGTCGGCGAACACGCCCGCGCGGCCGGCGGCCTGCGCATGGCGGTGGCTCTCGCACTGGCGCCACCGCGCCACGGCGGCCTCGTCGCGCCAGAACGACAGCGACAGCAGCTTGCCCGGCTGGCTGAGGCTCTCGAACCGCTCGATGGAGACGAAGCCGTCCATGCGCTCCAGCTCGCAGCGCAGCGCGGCGGCGGTGTCCAGGTAAGGCTGGCGGCCTGCGGCACTGGGCACGACCTCGAAGATGACGGCGATCATGCGCCGGCCCCGGCGGCGGGCGGCTCCCCTGCGGATGCCAGCGGCGACAGCGGCGGGTGCGGCGGCAGGGCAGGGCGCTGGAACGTGCCCTCCACCACCTCGGCGAACGTGCGCTGCTCGCGCAGGATGAAGCGCTGGCGCTGCGCCCGCTCGAAGTTGGCGCGGCCTTGCGGGTCGGTCCGCAGACGCGCGCGGTAGGCCTCGTAGGCCGCGAGGCTGTCGAACGCGATCAGGCCCCAGGCCTCGTCGTTGGTGCCCTCGCTGGGCACGAAGTAGCCCAGCAGGTGGCCGCCGCAGCGCGGAATGATGTGGCCCCAGTGTGCGGCGTACTCGCGAAACGCGGCGATCTGGAAGGGGTCGAGCTGGTAGCGGATGAAGCAGGTGAGGGCCATGGAGGGTTCCTTGGGTAGAAGGTTGGGGGCGAAGGCACGGGGCCGGCGGGGCGCCGCATCCGCACGGCATGGTGGCCATTGGGCCGCGTTCCGCGGGGTCGATGCTTCGCCGTGGAACGAAGCATCGCGGCCGGCGCCTGCGGCACACTGGCCGGCATGAACACCAACCAGATCGCGCACATCGCCGCGCTCGTGGGCGAGCCGGCGCGCACCGGCATGCTGCTGGCGCTGATGGACGGGCGGGCGCTCACGGCGCGCGAGCTGGCCGATGCCGCGCACATCACCCCGGCCACCGCCAGCCGGCACCTCGCGCTGCTGGTGCAGGCGCGCCTGCTGTCCGTGCAGAGCCAGGGCCGCCACCGCTACCACCGCCTGGCCTCGGCCGAGGTGGCGCGGCTGCTGGAGGGGCTGATGCAACTGGCCGCGGGCCAGGCCCCGTTGGCGCGTCCGGTGGCGGTGGGCCCGCGCGATGCGGCGCTGCGCAGGGCGCGCACCTGCTACGACCACATCGCCGGGCGCCTCGGCGTGGCGGTGGCCGAGCACCTGCTGCAAGAGGGCGCGATCGTGTTCGACACCGAGGCGGGCGGGCAGGTGACCGACCGGGCCGCCGCCGTGCTGGGGCGCCTGGGGCTGGACCTGGCGGGCCCGTCCGCCGGCCCGCCCCACCGGGGCCCGCGCCCGCTGTGCCGCCCGTGCCTGGACTGGAGCGAGCGGCGTCCGCACCTGGCCGGGCGCCTGGGCGCGCTGGTGTGCGCGCACTGCCTCGACCAGGGCTGGCTGGTGCGCCGCGAAGGCTCGCGCGCGCTCGCCATCACCCCACCCGGGGCCGCCGCCCTGCAGGGCTGGCTGGGCACCGCGCGCTGGAGCGGCGTGGTGCAAGCGCCATCGCCCGGCGCCTGAAACGACGAAGGCCCTCCCTGGCCTGCAGCGGCAGCCGCCCGGCCCGCCGCGCTGCCCCGTCGGCGAAGGACCCATCGGCCCGCTGTCGGCCAACGCGCATGGCCATTAGGCGCTCCATCCGACAGGGCCTGCACGGCCCCCAGCCGCGTAATCGGGGGCCACGTCCCATTGCCCGCCGAGCCCCGCATGCCACCCCCTTCGATCGATCGATTCCGACACCGCCATCCACTGCGCGCCCGCCCTGGCTTCCTGGAGCGGGCCGCTGCCCCGCACCGCCACAGGCCCGCGTTGAAAGCGGTCCATGTCCGATAAGCCGTCGCCCTCCACCCAAGACCTGGCCACGCCAGCCAGCAGCGCCTCCCCGGATGCAGGGCAGGATCCTCCGCCGTCCGGCGGCTGGGGCTCCGTCAGAGCGGTCGCCGGCACCTTGCTGCGCGATCGCCCGGGCGTCACGGTGATCAAGGCGCTGGCCCTGCAGAACAAGCACGACGGTTTCACCTGCTCCAGCTGTGCCTGGGCCAAGCCGCTGCATCCGCATCCCGCCGAGTTCTGCGAGAACGGCGCGAAGGCGACGTCGTGGGAGCTGACGGACCGGCGCCTGGACGCCGCCTTCTTCGAGGCCCACCCCTTGGCGGAACTCGCCGGCTGGACCGACCACGCGCTGGAGGCGGGTGGGCGGCTGACGGTTCCTCTGCGCTACGACGCCGGCCGGGACCGGTATGTCGAGGTCTCCTGGCAGGAGGCCTTCGACGGCATCGGCCGGGAGCTGAAAGCGCTGCAGCCCGATGCGGTGGTGTTCTACGCGTCGGGCCGGGCGTCGCTGGAGACGTCGTACCTGTGGCAACTCTTCGCCCGGCTGTATGGGACCAACAACCTGCCCGACAGCTCGAACATGTGCCACGAGAGCACGTCGGTCGGCCTCAAGCAGTCCATCGGGTCGCCGGTGGGCACGGTGGACCTGGACGACTTCGACCAGTGCGACGCCATCTTCTTCTTCGGCCAGAACGTCGGCGTGTCCAGCCCGCGCATGCTGCATCCCCTGCAGGACGCGCGGCGCCGGGGCGTGCCCATCGTGACCTTCAATCCGCTGCGCGAGAGCGGCCTGGTGGCGTTCAACAACCCCCAGTCGCCGGTGGACATGCTCACGCCGGGCAGCACCGCCATCAGCACGCAGTACCTGCAGGTCCGGCCCGGGGGCGACATCGCCGCGCTGACCGGCCTGTGCAAGTTCGTGATCGAGGCGGACGACGCCGCGCTGGCATCGGGCGGCCCCCGCGCCATCGATGCCCGGTTCGTCGCCGAGCACACGCAGGGCTACGACGAACTCGCGCAGGCGATGCGCGCCGCCTCGTGGGCCGACATCGAAAGCGACTCCGGCCTGCCCCGCTCGGCGCTGGAGGAGGCCGCACGCACCTACCTTGCGGCCGAACGCGTCATCGGCATCTACGGCATGGGGCTCACGCAGCACCGCGAGGGCGTGCTGAACGTGCAGATGCTCGCCAACCTGCTGCTGCTGCGCGGCAACGTGGGCAAGCCCGGTGCCGGGCTGTGCCCGGTGCGCGGGCATTCCAACGTGCAGGGGCAGCGCACGGTGGGCATCACCGAGAAGCCGGAACTCGCCCCGCTGGACCAGCTGGCCTCGCAGTTCCAGTTCGAGCCCCCGCGCAAGAAGGGCCTGGATACCGTCGCCGCCTGCCGGGGCATCCTGGACGGGTCGGTGCGGGCGTTCCTCGGCCTCGGCGGCAATTTCGTGCGCGCGGTGCCCGAGACGGGGCTCATCGAGGCCGCGTGGCGCCGGATGCGGCTGACCGTTCAGATCGCGACCAAGCTCAACCGCAGCCACGTGATGCATGGCGAGGTGGCCTACCTGCTGCCGTGCCTGGGCCGGGTGGAGATCGACCGGCAGGCCAGCGGCGAGCAAACGGTTTCGACCGAGGATTCGACAGGTTTCATGCACCCCTCCCGTGGCGTGGCCGAGCCGGCGGCCGCGACGCTGCGCTCCGAGCTGTCGATCGTGGCGGGCATCGCGCAGGCCACCCTCGCGCCGAACGCCTGCGTTCCGTGGGCCGGGTGGACCGACGACTATGCCCGCGTGCGGGACGCCATCGCGCTGACCTTCCCCAGGATCTTCCACGACTTCAACCGCCGGTTGGCCGTCCCGGGCGGCTTCGCGCGGCCCATCGCGGCCCGCCATCGGGTGTGGGAGACCGACAGCGGCAGGGCCGCTTTCGTCGCGCCCGGCGGCCTGCAGGCCGATCCGGACCAGGTGCCCACGCCCGTGGACGGCGAGGTGCTGCGCCTTTTCACGATCCGCAGCGACGACCAGTTCAACACCACCATCTACAGCCTGAACGACCGCTTTCGCCGGATCGAGGGCACGCGCCAGGTGCTGTTGATGAATGCCCACGACATCGAGCGGCTCGGCTTGCAGGCCGGCGCCCGCGTGACGGCGCGCACGCAGTGGCGGCAGGACGACGTGCGCCGCGAGGTGTCCGGACTGACCGTCGTGGCCTACGACCTGCCGCGCGGTGCCGTGGCGGGCTACTACCCCGAACTCAATCCGTTGATGCCCCTGGACCACCACGCCAGGGAAAGCCACGTTCCCGCCGCCAAGTCCATTCCCGTCCGCCTGTTCCCAGGCTGATGCGCCCGCCCCAATCCTCTCACTGCCAAGGACCCGCCATGCGCCAAGACCCCGCCAGCCAGTCGCCCGTTCGCTACCACCCTGCCGTCGAGCAGGCCGATCCCGACGAGGCGCAGGTGTTCGCCGATCTGGACCAGACGCTCGCCAAGATCCGCGAGACGACGTTCGAGCACAGCGGCCACGCGCGCCGCAGCGTCCATGCCAAGGCGCACGGCGTGCTGCGGGCGCAATTGACGGTGCTGCCGGACTTGCCCGAGCCGCTCGCCCAGGGACTGTTCGCCCGGCCCGGCACGTACGACGCCATTCTGCGGTTCTCCACCAATCCGGGCGACGTGCTGGACGACAAGGTGTCCCTGCCCCGGGGCCTGGGCTTGAAGGTCCTCGGCGTCGAGGGCGCGCGGCTCCCGGGTTCGGAGTCCGACACCACCCAGAACTTCGTCTTTGCGGACAGCCCGGTCTTCGCCGCGCCCACGGCCCGGAAATTCCTGAGCAACCTCAAGCCCCTGGCGGCCACGACCGATGTGGCACAGGGGGCCAAGAAAGCGCTGTCGGCCACCCTGCAGGTGGCCGAGAGGGTCGTTGAGGCCTTCGGCGGCAAGAGCGGCAAGCTGATCTCGCTGGGCGGGCATGCCCCGACGCACGTGCTGGGCGCCACCTTCTTCTCGGGTGCGGCATTGCGCCACGGCCAATACATCGCCAAGCTGTCGCTGGCGCCGGCATCGGACGCTTTGAAGGCGCTGGTGGATCAGAAGGTCGATTTCGACGGCCGGCCCGATGGCCTGCGCGAGGAGGTGGTCCGCTTTATGGCGGTGAACCCCGCGCAGTGGGACCTGCGGGTGCAGCTGTGCACCGACCTGGAGTCGATGCCGGTCGAAGACGCGTCCGTGGAGTGGCCGCAGGAACAGAGCCCCTACATCACCGTGGCCCGGCTGGTGGCGCAGCCGCAGACCGCGTGGAGCGAGGCCGTGGCCGCCGTGTCGGAAGACGGGCTCTTCTTCAGCCCCTGGCGCGGTCTGGCGGACCACCAGCCCCTGGGCAACGTGATGCGCGCCCGCAAGCTGGCGTACGAACGCTCCGCGCAGTTCCGCGCGGACCGCAACCAGACGCCCGTGCGCGAACCGAGCGAGATTCCGCCGTCCATCGGGCGTGCATGACCGCAGGCCCTGGCCTCGTGCCGGGGCCCGGGCTGGCGCCGGTGCCCGTGCCGGCGGGGCTCAGCCGCCCGGCAGCGCCTGCGCACAGGCGTGCGCGCTGGCCCAGGCCCACTGGAAGTTGTAGCCCCCCAGCCAGCCTGTCACATCGACCACCTCGCCGATGAAGTACAGCCCCGGCTGGGCCTTGGCTTCCATGGTCTGCTGCGACAGCGCCCGCGTGTCCACGCCGCCCAGCGTCACCTCGGCCTTCTTGTAGCCCTCGGTGCCCGTGGGCACCAGCTCCCAGCGCGACAGCCGCTCGGCCAGCCGCGCCAGCGCCTTGTCCGAGGCCTCGTTGATGGGCCGCTGCCAGTCCGCGTCCTGCTGCACCCAGGTGTCGGCCAGGCGGCTGGGCACCAGGCCGGCCAGTTCGTTGGCGATGCGCTTTCTCGACCGCGCCTTGGCCTGCGCGAGGAGAGCGGGCAGGTCGGTGCCCGGCGCGAGGTGGATGGACAGGGGCAGGCCCTCCTGCCAGTAGCTGGAGATCTGCAGCACCGCCGGGCCCGACAGCCCCCGGTGGGTGAACAGCAGGTCTTCGTGGAAGGCCATGCGCGCCTTTCTGGCGCCCGTGGAAATCTCCACCGGCAACGCCAGCCCGGCCAGCTGGGCGTAGGGCGCCCAGGCATCGCCGTCGAACGTCAGCGGCACCAGCCCTGGGCGGCGCTCCACCAGCGGGATGGCGAACTGCTGCGCGATCCGGTGGCCGAAGTCGGTGGCGCCGATCTTGGGGATCGACAGCCCCCCGGTCGCCACGACCACGCTGCGGGCCAGCACGGGACCGCGATCGGTATCAATTTGATAGCAGAACGCCCTAGTGGAATCTGTGCTGGAGGCCGAAAAGGCCACATTTTTCACCCGGCACGGCTGCCAGCGCTGCACGCCGCCCGCGGCGCATTCGGCCAGCAGCATCTGGATGATGTCCTCCGCCGAGCGGTCGGCGAAGAGCTGGCCCTTGTGCTTTTCGTGGTGGGCGATGCCGTGCCGGTCCATCAGCGCGATGAAGTCGGCCGGCGTGTAGCGCGACAGCGCCGAGCGGCAGAACTGCGGGTTCTGCCCCACGAAGTGCTTGTGCGGCGCGGCCGGGTCCAGGTCGCGGTTGGTGAAGTTGCAGCGCCCGCCACCCGAGATGCGGATCTTCTCGGCCACTTTTTCGGCGTGGTCGATCAGCAGCACCGAGAGGCCGCGCTGCCCCGCCTGCGCGGCGCAGAACAGGCCCGCCGCGCCGGCGCCGATGACGACGGCGTCGAACTGCTGCGCCGTGTCCATGGAAGCCACTAGCCCTTCCACGTGAACGGGAACTTGAGCTGTTTCATGAACCCGTTGGGCACGTAGTCGCCCAGCACGCCGTAGTGCTCGGGCCAGAGCTTGGTGCTCTTGACCGCCGTGCCGAACGCGTAGTCGATGAAGGCGAAGTGCGCCGCGTAGTTCTTGTCCAGCGCCTCCTGGTCCTGGCTGTGGTGCCAGTGGTGGAAGTTGGGCGTGACGATCAGGTAGCGCAGCGGCCCCAGGCGCACGCTCACGTTGGCGTGGTTGAACACCGCCTGGAAGCCCACGATCACGATGTACGCGTCGATCACCTCCTTGGAAAAGCCCAGCACATAGATCGGTGCCAGCACCAGCGTGCGCGTGATCAGCAGCTCCAGGATGTGCTGGCGAGAGCCGGCCATCCAGTCCATGCTTTTCACGCTGTGGTGCACCGCGTGCAGGCGCCACAGCACCGGCACCTCGTGGTAGGCCCGGTGCGTCCAGTACTGCACCAGGTCGGCCACCAGGATGATGAGGAACAGCGCCACCCAGAAGTTCAGCCCCTGCACCCAGCCGCGGACGCCGTCGCTCGCGGCCCAGCCGAAGAACTTGTGCACCAGCAGGTTGGTGGCCAGCAGCACGAAGCCCACCACCATGTGGTTCACGATGAAGTGGTGGAAGTCGGTCTGCCACTCGGCGCGGAACACCGGCTGGTCGCGCCGCAGGGCGAACAGCTTTTCGATGAAGATGAAGATCAGCGCGCTGCCCAGCAGGTCGAGGATGAACCAGTCCAGGCCGATGTAGGGCGTGTTGTCCGCGAAGTCGTTCACCGGCACCTTGTGCCCGCCCAGCAGCGCGGTGGACACCACCAGCAGGAAGGCCGCCGCCGACAGCCAGCGCGAGCGGTTGAACAGCATGTTGACGAGCGAGATGCCGCCCGCCGCCACCAGCGCGGCCAGCATGATCATGCGGATCACGTCCACGTTGTAGCTCTTGCGCAGCTCCGGCGTGGTGAGGTATTGCGGGAAGTGGAAGGCCAGCACCCCCAGCATGCACAGGATGGCCAGCGACAGGGCGATGACGCCCGAGACCAGGCCGCGGCCGGTGCGCAGTTCGCCATGGCTGGCGGTGAGTTCGTTGAGTTTGTCGAGCATTTTTTCTCCGGGCGGGAACGCCGGGCGCGAGTGTAGCGAAGCCGCATCACCGGCCCGATCCGC
Organism: Acidovorax sp. SUPP2539; assembly: GCF_030158975.1. Taxonomy (NCBI): domain Bacteria; kingdom Pseudomonadati; phylum Pseudomonadota; class Betaproteobacteria; order Burkholderiales; family Comamonadaceae; genus Acidovorax; species Acidovorax sp. SUPP2539. Next base: position 66,699 of record NZ_BQXJ01000004.1, read on the forward strand.
GCCACGCAAGGCCCGTGCCGCGGGCCCTCGCGCTTCTAAAATCGCGCGCCATGACGATCAACCTTCCGGCCAACCAGCTCAGCATGACCGTGCTGATGTCCCCCGACATGGCCAACTTCTCGGGCAACGTGCACGGCGGCGCGGTGCTGCGGCTGCTGGACCAGGTGGCCTACGCCTGCGCCACGCGCTACTCGGGCTGCTACGCCGTCACGCTCAGCGTGGACCAGGTCACCTTCCTGCAGCCGATCCACGTGGGCGAGCTCGTCACCTTCCTGGCCTGCGTGAACTACACCGGCAACTCGTCGATGGAAGTGGGCATCAAGGTGGTGGCCGAAAACATCCGCACCCAGGTGGTGCGCCACGTGAACAGCTGCTTTTTCACCATGGTGGCCGTGGACGAGGACCGCAAGCCCGTCGCCGTGCCGCCCCTGTCGCCCTCCACCGCCGACGAGCGCCGCCGCTGGGAGGCCGCGCTGCTGCGCAAGGCCCTGCGCAAGGAGCAGGCCGAGCGCTTCGAGCAGGTGCGGCTGGCGGCGGCGGGGCCGGCCGGCCTGTAGGAGACGTCAGAGACGCGGTGGCCGTGCGCCGGTGCGCGCACGGCTTCGCATGGTGGCATGCCCCGGTCGGGCCTGCCGCCCACCATGCTCCCCCACCGCCCGCCCGAGGGCGGGGCGCCTAAGGGAGCGAGCCATGAAAACCACCGACCGGGCCGGGTCCAGCGCCAGCGCTGCGGCCCCGGCCTTGACCACCCCATCCACTGCATCCCACGCACCCGTGTCACCCGCTGCTGCCTTGCCGCCACGGCGCCGTGCGCGCAGCGCGGAGCCGCCCGCCGGGTTTCCGGTCGACACCCGGGCGCGGGCGGCGGGCGCCGGGACCAGCGCCTCGGGCGCGAAGCGGCGCAGGATCGACCCCACGGCGTTGCCGCAGCCGGGGCGGCCCCAGGGGCGGGCTGCGGAGACGGAGGCGGCACCGCGGCGGGCGCGTTCGGCCTCGCCCGACAGCCGGCCGGCGCATTCCGCGGACGCCATGCCGTTCGCGCAGCTGGTCGGCGAGGCAGCGGCCCGGGGGCTGGACCGCGACTGGGGCACCTTGCAATCGGCCCGGGTCAAGAACGGCCACCCGCAGATCCACCCCTGGGAAGAGGCCTTGCACCCGCAGCGCGTCTCCATCCCGCTGGGCAACCCCGGTGGCGTGCGGCTGCCCGAGGTGCTGGACCTGCAGGCCATCCGGGAGGGAACGCCGGTCCTGTGGTCGATCGGCATGGGCGCCACGCTGCACCTGGGGCCGCACGCGCGGGTCGAGACGCCGGCCGGCGAGCCCGCCGGCAAGGAGCGCCGGATGGGCCACCCTTCACTGGTCGCGGGAACCCGGGACGAGGCGACCGGAGGCTGGTGGGGCAAGCAGACCCGCATCTCGGGCGAGCTGCTGTGGGATGCCCAGCGCGAGACGTTCTTCATCACCAACCAGTCGGGCCGCTACTCCAGGCACCCCGACCGCGGCGCCCCGCAGATGGCCCAGGTGGCGCGGCATTTCGAGGAGGGCGGGATGGCGGTGGAGGTGCGGCTCATCGGGGCGCCGTGAACGCGGGCGCGTCGACGATGCATCGGCGCATCGCGGTCGCTTGCCCGCAGCCCGCCGCGCGCCTCAGCCGCCCGCTGCGTTGCGCTTCGCGGAGGGCAGGGGGGCCGCGCTGCGGGTGCTGCCCCTGGCCGCCGCCACGCCGCTCACCACGTCGCCCACGACGATGACCGAGGGGCTGGCGAGCTGCTCGCGCTCGATGGTGGCGTGCAACTCGCCCAGGGTGGTGAGCGCGTGGCGCTGCTGGGGCAGGCTCACGTGCTGGATGACGACCACGGGGGTGCTGGCGGGCAGGCCGGTGAGCAGCTCCTGCTGGATGTGCGCGGCGCTGCTCACGCCCATGTAGATGACCAGGGTGAGGCGTGCATCGCGCGCGGTGGCGGCCAGCTGGCGCCAGTCGGTGCCGGCGTCGCCGGGCTTGGCGTGGCCGGTGACGAACACCACGCCATGCGCGTGCTCGCGGTGGGTGAGGGGCGTGCCCAGCAGCGTCATGCCGGCCAGGCCCGCGGTGATGCCGTTGACCACCTGCACGTCGATGCCGGCCGCGCGCAGGTGCTCGACCTCTTCGCCGCCGCGCCCGAAGATGAACGGGTCGCCGCCCTTCAGGCGCACGACGTTCTCACCCTCGTTCACGGCCATGACCATGAGCTTTTCGATGAAGGCCTGCGGCGTGCTCTTGCAGCCGCCGCGCTTGCCCACGTGGACGATGCGCGCGCCGGGCGGGGCCATGGCCACGATCTCGTCGCTGACCAGGTCGTCCACCAGCAGCACGGTGGCGGCCTGGATGGCCTTGAGGGCCTTGATGGTGAGCAGTTCCGGATCGCCCGGGCCGGCGCCGACCAGCGTGCAGCGGCCGGGGGCGACGCCTTCGAAGGCGGGAGTGGATGGGCGATTCATGGGTTTGTCTCCAAAGGGATTTGCCCGGCCAGACGCAAGATGTGTTCCACCTGACGGGACAGCGGCGCAGGCACCGGCAGCGCGCCGTCGAGCACCTGGCGCGTGTAGCGGGCGGTGGTGTCCACGTCGATGTCCTGGGGCAGGCCGGGCACCTCGCTGGCGGTGCCGGGCTGCTGCTCTTCCCACAGATGGTGCGCGCCGGCGACGAAGGCGTCGTAACGGGGCGTTCGGCGCGGATCGGCGGCCACTTCGCCCTCCAGCCCGCGCGAGAGCAGGGCGTTCATGCCCAGCGTGCCGAAGGTGGCGTGCAGCATCTCCTGGTATTCGGGGTGGGTGTAGGCGGTGACGACCAGCGACGGCCCGGCGCAGGGGTTCATCAGCTTGACCACGCTGTGGCCCGGGTTGCGCAGGCCGATGGCTTCGCGCGCGGCCAGCAGGCGGGCCAGGCCCGGGTGCAGGGCTTCGGTGTGAATGTGGGTCACGGTGCCGTTTGCTATCTTTTCAGGAGCATCCAGGGCAGATATTCCTAGGGCGTCGAGCACATCCGATGCCAAAACCCGCCGCGCCTCGGTGCGCATGCCGTGCAGCAGCACGGGCAGGCCCTCGCGCGCCAGCAGCAGCGCCAGCAGCGGGGTGAGCACGGGCAGCTTGCGCGCGCCGTTGTAGCTGGGCAGCACGACCACGGGCCGGTCGCTGGCGGGCAGGCGGGCCAGCCGCGCGTGGGTGGCATCGAGAAAACCGCACATCTCCTCGGCGGTCTCGCCCTTGATGCGCATGGCGATGCAGAAGGCGCCGATCTCCAGGTCGGTGACCTGGCCGTCCAGCACCTGGCCGAACAGGTCGTTGGCCTGCTCGCGGCCGATGGCGCGGGCGCCGCGCGCGCCGCGGCCGAGGTCCTTGAGATAGTGGCTGATGGCCATGGCGTGGGGTTTTTCTGGCGGATCGAAGGGGACCGGATTCTCCCCCACTTCTGCCAACTTTTGGTTATATGGAGAGGGCGGCGGCGGGGGCCTGCGGGGTGGCGGGGGCCAGCGGCCCGGTGGCGCGCACCATGCGTTTCAGCTCGGGCACGCACGAGCCGCACTGGGTGCCGCAGCGCAGCGCGCCCTGCAGCTGCGCGAGCCGGTCGGCGTCGGTGCCGTGGCACTGCGCCAGGTGGGCGGTGATGGCGGCGTCGGTCACGTTCAGGCAGGAGCACACGGGCTTGCCGCGCGACTGCACGGCCTGCGCGCCGGAGGGCGCCTGGGCGCCGGGCACGAGCAGCAGGCGGCCGTAGCCTTGCGCGGGCAGTTCTTCCTGCAGCAGGGTCTTGAGCCAGACCTCCGCCCGGGTGTCGCCGGCCAGCAGCATGCCGGCCAGCAGGCTGTCGCCGCCCTGGCGCTCCAGCCGCAGCGCGCGGCGCTGGCCCCGGCGGCGGTCGGCGTAGCGCAGGGTGTCGCGGGTGTCCAGGCCCAGCAGGGCCTCGATGCGTTCGATCAGCGCATCGGGCGCGGGCTCGTGGCCGGCGGCGCGCAGCAGCACGCCGTGGCGCTCGCGCTGCGGGCCCGCCAGAGGGGCGTTGTTGCTGAAGGGCACGCAGCTGGCGAAGGGCAGGGCGGGCATCAGCGCGGCCAGCGCCTCGCGCGCGGCCAGGGCGCTGTCGGCCGGCAGCCAGGCCATGGCGAGCAGCCGCCAGGGCAGCTCGGCCTTCAGGATCTTGACAGCGGTGTGCTTGAGTTCGGGCTGCTTGGAGGTGGGGCAGAAGGCGGGCGTGGTGAGCGCGTTCACGCCCGCCAGCGGCGTGCCGGTGGACGACTGCCCGCTCAGGTATTCGCTGCCCCAGTGCATGGCGATGAAGGCCTGCGACAGGCCCACGTCGGTGCTGCCCTGCACCGGCACCACGATGGCGCCGCGCGCGCTGGTGACGTGCACCAGATCGCCCTCGGCCAACTGGCGGCGCGCCATGTCCTGCGGGTGCATCTGCACGCTGGGCTCGGCCACGTGGCCGAACAGGCGGCCCAGCGTGCCGGTGCGGCTCATGCCGTGCCACTGGTCGCGCAGGCGGCCGGTGGTCAGGCTGAACGGGTAGCGCGCCTGGCGCGGCTCGGCCACCGGCTGCCAGGCGTTGGCAGCGAAGCGCGCGCGGCCGTCGGGGGTGGGGAACACGCCGTCTTCGTACAGGCGCGCTTTGCCCAGCGGGCGGGGCGGGGCCGAAGGATCGGCATCGGCATCGGTTTTGTCGGCGGTGCCGGCCGGGAAGGGCCACTGCTGCGGGCCCTGCGCATCGAGCAGCGCCCACGACAGGCCGGTGATGTCCAGGTCGCGCCCGCGCGTGGTCTCGCGGTGCTCGTTCCACACGGCCTCGGCGCCGCGCTCGGCCTCGCCGTCGCCAGTGGCATACGGAAAGAGCGTGGGCCGCCCCGGGCGCAGCCGCGCCTCCAGCCGGTGGGCGAACTGCACGGCGATGGCCCAGTCGTGGCGCGTGTCGCCGGGCGCAGGCACCGCGGGGCGCACGCGGGAGATGCGGCGCTCGCTGTTGGTCACCGTGCCGGTCTTCTCGCCCCAGGTGGTGGCGGGCAGCAGCAGGTCGGCGTACTGCGCGGTGGCGGTGGTGGCGAAGGCCTCCTGCACCACCACGAACTCGGCGCGCTCCAGCGCGCGGCGCACGGTGGCCTGGTCGGGCAGGCTCTGCGCCGGGTTGGTGCAGGCGATCCACAGCGCCCGGATCTCGCCGTCGGCCGCGGCCTGGAACATCTCCACGGCGGTCTTGCCGGGCGTGCCCGGCACCTCGGGCACGCCCCACAGGGCGGCCACTTCGGCGCGGTGCTGCGGGTTGGCCAGGTCGCGGTGGGCCGACAGCAGGTTGGCCAGGCCCCCCACCTCGCGCCCGCCCATGGCGTTGGGCTGCCCGGTGAGCGAGAACGGCCCCGCGCCCGGTCGGCCGATCTGGCCCGTGGCCAGGTGCAGGTTGATGAGGGCGGCGTTCTTGGCCGTGCCGCTGGTGCTCTGGTTCAGGCCCTGGCAGTAAAGGCTGAGCGTGGGCTGGCGCGCGGCCGTGGCGGCCCCCGCGCCCGGGTGATTGCCGACACCGGCGAACCAGCGCGCGGCGGTGGCCAGATCCGCCTCGCTGATGCCGCACACCTCGGCCACGCGGGCGGGCGTGCAGTCGCGCACCACGGCCTTGAGCGCGTCGAAGCCGGTGGTGTGCGCGGCGATGTAGGCGCTGTCCACCCAGCCTTCCCACAGCATGAGGTGCAGCATGCCGTGGAACAGCATGACGTCGCTGCCCGGCTGGATGGGCAGGAACAGATCGGCCAGCCCGGCGGTCTCGGTGCGGCGCGGGTCGGCCACGATGATCTTCATGCCCGGGTTGGCGGCCTTGGCGTCCTCGATGCGGCGAAACAGGATGGGGTGCGCCCACGCGGTGTTGCTGCCCACGATGAAGAGGCACTGCGCGTGCTGCACGTCGTCGTAGCAGGTGGGCGGCGCGTCGGCGCCGAGCGTGGTTTTGTAGCCGGCCACGGCGCTGCTCATGCACAGGCGCGAGTTGGTGTCGATGTTGTTGGTGCCAACCAGGCCCTTGGCGAGCTTGTTGAAGACGTAGTAGTCCTCGGTGAGGAGCTGGCCGGAGACGTAGAAGCCGACGGCGTCGGGGCCGTGCCGGGCGATGGTGTCGGCGAATTTTTGTGCGGCGGTGTCGAGGGCTGCTTCCCAGGCGATGGGCTGGGGTTTGTCGCCGCGCTGGGGGCGGTGCTGGGGGGTGAGCAGTCTTGTCTGGAGGGTGACGGGGCTGGCGGCGGTGAGGTGGAGGGTGGAGCCCTTGGTGCACAGGCGGCCGAAGTTGGCGGGGTGGGTGGGGTCGCCTCTCACGCCGGTGATCTGGGGGCCGGTGGATTCGATGATCACGCCGCAGCCTACGCCGCAGTAGGGGCAGGTGGATTGGGTTTGGGTCATGGCGTGGGTCTTTTGTTGGGCTGGTTGCCGGGTTTTTTGTTGGGTGGGGTGCTATTGTTTTTGTAGTTGCTGGATGGTTACGTTCCGGGGCCGGGAGTTGCGCCCGGCGGCGCACTCACTTTCTTTTGCTTCGCCAAAAGAAAGTAAGCAAAGAAAAGGCGACCCTGCTGGCTGCGTCCCCGTTCGCCTTTCGGCGAACGGGGAAACCTGCGGTGCTCGGTCGCGGGTCGCGCTGCGGAACTCGCTGCGTTCACTGCGTGAACTCCGCTCGGACAACCGCAGCGAGTCAGATGACGAAGGCAGGTGTGTCCTGCGGCACACCTGCCCGCCCCGCGCCCTGCGCTCCTCGGCGCATCCAGAAGGGAACCCGCCAGCCGGGCCATCGCTGCGCTCGGCCCGGCCTTCGCGGCGCGCAGCGCCTGCGCGTTGGGGGCCGAGCGCAGCGATGGCCCGTGTGTGGGCTGTTGGGTTCCCTTCTGGATGCGCCGAGGAGCGCAGCGGCTGGCGGAAAAAGGGCCGCGCGCTGTCTGAGCGCAACGCAGTGGAGCGAGTTTGCGCGGACCCCGCCAGCCGCGAGCACCGCAGGTTGCCCGGAGCGAAGCGCAGGGACGCAGCCAGTAGGGTCGCCTTTCTTTTGGGTACGTTTCTTTGGCGAAGCAAAGAAAAGTACCTCGGCCGCCGGGCCGAGACCCGGCCCCGGGAGAAAAATCCGCAGCCACCGCAAAAACAAAACACAGCCAGCCTCAAGCATCCAACCCAGAACCAACAACACCCCGCCTCAACGGCCCCGCCACCGGCCGCAAAAACTCCACCGCATGCCCCGCCAACTCCCCCGCATCCAAAAACACCTCCCCCCCCTCCACCTTCACCGCAAACTTCGGCGTACACCCCTCGTCCGGCGCCGAAGCCTGCCCATCGCACAACCCGATCGTCCAGTTGTGCAGCGGACACGCCACGCTCGTCCCGAACACGATCCCCTGCGACAGGGGCCCCCCCTTGTGCGGACACCGGTCCAGCAGCGCGAACACCTCGTCCGCACCGTTGCGGAACACCGCCACGTCCAGGCCCTGCGGCCGCGCCACGCGGCGCGAGCCCAGCACGGGAATGTCGTCCACACGGCAGATGTATTTCCAGTCGCTCATGGCGGCTCCTTGCGAATCGGGGGGATGAATGAATGAAAGGGGTGGTGGCAATGGCTGGGCCGGGGCTCACGGCGCGATGGCGGCGAACTGCCGCGTGTCCACGCTGGCTTCCTGGAAGTCGAACCACGGGTCGGGCTCGCCGTCCAGCGCGAACTGCAGCTGCTCCCACAGCGCCTTGCGGCCTTCGTGGTCTTCGAGGATGCGTTTTTTCACGTGATCGAGGCCCACGCGGTTCACGTAGTGCACCGTGCGCTCCAGGTACCAGCCTTCCTGGCGGTACAGCTCGCAAAAAGCCCCGGTGTACTCCAGCACCTCGGCCGCGGTCTTGAGCTTGGTGAAGAAGTGCGCCACCTCGGTCTTGATGCCGCCGTTGCCGGCGATGTACATCTCCCAGCCGCTGTCCACGCCGATGATGCCCACGTCCTTGATGCCGCTCTCGGCGCAGTTGCGCGGGCAGCCGCTCACGGCGAACTTGACCTTGTGCGGGGCGTACATGCGCCACATGGCGCGCTCCAGGTCCTTGCCCATCTGCGTGCTGTCCTGCGTGCCCATGCGGCACCATTCGCTGCCCACGCAGGTCTTCACCGTGCGCAGGGCCTTGGCGTAGGCGTGGCCGCTGGGCATGCCGATGTCCTTCCACACGGCCTGCAGGTCTTCCTTCTTCACGCCCAGCAGGTCGATGCGCTGGCCGCCGGTCACCTTCACGGTGGGGATCTGGTATTTGTCCACCACGTCGGCGATGCGGCGCAGTTCGCTGGCCGTGGTCTCGCCGCCCCACATGCGCGGGATCACGCTGTACGTGCCGTCCTTCTGGATGTTGGCGTGGCTGCGCTCGTTGATGGCGCGGCTTTGCGGGTCGTCCTTGGCCTCTTTCGGCCAGGTGCTGATGAGGTAGTAGTTGACGGCCGGGCGGCAGGTGGCGCAGCCGTTGGGCGTCTTCCATTCCAGGAAGGCGAACACGTCGCCGATGGACAGCAGCTTGTTGGCGCGGATCGCATCGCGCACCGCCTGGTGGCCGTGGTCGGTGCAGCCGCACACGGCCTTGGTCTTGGGCGTGGCGGAGTAGTCGCCTCCGGCCGTGAACATGATGATCTGCTCTACCAGGCCCGTGCACGAGCCGCAGCTGGCGCTGGCCTTGGTGTGCTTTTTCACGTCGTCCAGCGTGAACAGGCCCTTGTCCTTGATGGCTTTGCAGATGGCGCCCTTGGTCACGCCGTTGCAGCCGCACACCTCGTCGGTGTCGGCCATGGCGGCGGCCTTGCTGTGGCCCTGGTGGCCCGCGTCGCCGATGTTGCTCTCGCCGAACATCAGCTTGTCGCGGATGTCGCCCACCGTGCGGCCGTCGCGCAGCAGCTTGAAGTACCAGCTGCCGTCCACCGTGTCGCCGTAGAGGCACGCGCCCACGAGCTTGTCGTCCTTGATGACGAGTTTTTTGTACACGCCGCCGAAGGGGTCGCTCATCACGATTTCCTCGGTGCCTTCGCCGCCCTGGAAGTCGCCCGCGCTGAACAGGTCGATGCCCGTCACCTTGAGCTTGGTGGAGGTGAGCGAGCCCTGGTAGCGCCCGATGCCGAACTCCGCCAGGTGGTTGGCCAGCACCTTGCCCTGCTCGAACAGCGGCGCCACCAGCCCGTAGGCGATGCCCCGGTGCGCGGCGCATTCGCCCACGGCGTAGATGCGCGCGTCGGTGGTGGTCTGCAGCGTGTCGCTCACCACGATGCCGCGGTGGACGTGCAGGCGCATCTTTTCGGCCAGCTGCGTGTTGGGGCGGATGCCCACGGCCATCACCACCAGGTCGGCGGGCACCTCGGTGCCGTCCTTGAACCGCACGGCGGTGACGCGGCCGTCCGGCCCGCCCACCAGCTCCTGCGTCTGCGCCTTCATCAAAAATTGCATGCCACGCTCGGCCAGGGACTTTTGCAGCATCTTGCCCGCCACGTCGTCCAGCTGGCGCTCCATGAGCCAGTCGCCCACGTGCACCACGCTCACCTGCATGCCGCGCTTCATGAGGCCGTTGGCGGCCTCCAGGCCCAGCAGCCCGCCGCCGATGACCACCGCATGCTGGTACGTGGCGGCGGCGTCGATCATGGCCTGCGTGTCGGCGATGTCGCGGTAGGCCAGCACGCCTGAAAGTTGATTGCCCGGAATCGGCAGGATGAACGGGTTGGAGCCGGTGGCAAGAATCAGCCGGTCGTACTCGGCGCTGATGGCCTCGCCCGCCGCGTTGGTGGCGTGCACCACGCGGCGCACGCGGTCCACTTCGTGCACCGTGAAGCCCGTGTGCAGGTGGATGCCGTGCTCCTCGTACCAGGACCAGTCGTTGAGGATGATCTCGTCGATGGTCTGCTCGCCCGCCAGCACGGGCGACAGCAGGATGCGGTTGTAGTTGGGGTGCGGCTCGGCGCCGAACACCGTGATGTCGTAGAGGTCCGGAGCGATCTTGAGCAGCTCTTCGAGCGTGCGCACCCCGGCCATGCCATTGCCCACCATCACCAGCCTGGATTTTTTCATCGTGACCCCCATGGGTGCCCGCCGCGGCGCTGCAAAAACGAATGAACAGCGCCTGCCGGCAGACGAAGCCGAAACCAAAAACAAAAAAGGCGTCCGCACAGGGCGCGGGCGGTTGAAGCCTGCACTGCCTGTGGGGACGCCTTCGTCCTGACCGCCCCGTTTCCGCCATTGGAAGGGGCCAGCCATGTGACCGGCATTGGTCACGGGGACGCTGTTGCAATGCGCGTGCCAGGTCTGGGTGGGATCGGAGGGGTTGAAGGGAAATCGGGCCCCAGTGCATATTCCACTAGGGCATTGTGCTATTGATTTAATAGCGTCAGGTGGTGTGGCGTGGCCTGCACGGAGGCGAGGGCAGGGCGGGGGGCGACCCGCCTTGGTGCATGGCGCCCAGGCCGGTGCGTGGGTCAGTCCTCTTTTGCTGGCGGCGCGCTACGTGAGGGCGGGGGCACCCGCGCCGGGTTCTCTGCCTGATAGGCCACCATGAACGCATCCGACGCCACCTGATCGGCCAGCGCCCGCAGGCTCGCGGCCGAGGCCGGGCCCAGGACGGCCTCGACCCGCTCGTTGGCGGCGGCCCAGCGCCCGATCGCTTGCGCCAGCAGTTGCTTGCCGCGCGCGGTGAGCACGGCGTGCTTGGTGCGCCGGTCCTGGGCGTCCTGCTGCAACTCGGCAATGCCGTCGCGCACCAGGGGCCTGAGGGCATGGGTCAGCGCCGATAGTTGAATGGCCAGCCGGTTCGCCAGGTCCTGCAGGGTCGGCCCCTGCCCATCGGCACTCTGGAACTTGCCGATCTCGACGATCAGCGCCAGCTGCGTCGCCTTGATGTTCAGGGGCGCGAGGGCGTCGTCGTACAGCTGCCCCAATCTGCGCGCCGCCAGGCGCACCGACGTGTTCGTGCAGACCTGCACACCGGTCGCGGCGGTGACCTCCGCGATCGCCTGATTCAAGGCGCAGTCGGCATCCGCAGCCGCACCGACGGGGTGGTTCGTAATTCCCATATTTTCCAAATGGTTGAGTGCTGCACTATTCGGAATGCATTGCTGGCCTGTTCTACATTTGAGCCCTCAACTTATTTGGTTGAGCCCTCAATTTTATTGGAGAACACCCGATGACCCGTCCCCATTCCAACAAAGTCGCATTGATCACCGGGGCTTCTTCCGGCATCGGTGCGGTCTATGCCGATCGCCTCGCTGCGCGTGGATACGATCTTATTCTGGTGGCCCGGCGTGCCGACCGCCTGCAAGCCCTCAGCGCCCGGATCGCCGAGGCCCACGGCGTGAAAGCCGAGCCGGTGGTGGCGGACCTCGGCAAGGCCGAGGACCTGGCCCGCATCGAAGCCCTCCTGTCCACCAACGAACGCCTGCACATCCTGGTGAACAACGCCGGAATCGCCCGCCTGGGGCCCGTCGCCCAGCGGTCTGCCGATGACGCGGTGTCCCAGATCGACCTCAACATCACCGCCCTGACGCGGCTGACCCAGGCGGTGCTGCCCCCCTTCATCGCCAGGAAGCAGGGCGTGATCATCAACATCGCCTCCGTGCTGGGCATCCATGCGCTGCCCGTCAGCGCGGTCTACAGCGGCACCAAGGCTTTCGTCCTGCAATACACCCGAGGCCTGCAGCAGGAACTGGCCGACACGGGGGTGCAGGTCCAACTGGTCCTGCCCGCATCGACCGCCACCGAACTCTGGGACCTGTCGGGCGTGCCGCTGGCGGCACTCAACCAAGACACCGTGATGACCACCGAGCACCTGGTCGACGCCGCGCTCGCCGGGCTGGACCAGGGCGAAACGGTCACCTGGCCGTCCGTCGCCGACACCGGCCTGTGGGATCGCTACGAGTCGGCCCGCGCCGCGCTGCTCGCCGGCAGCCAGGTGGGAACGCCGGCCCCTCGCTACAACGTCGTTTGACGCCCGCCCATGGACCCCACCGCCATCGGACGCGGTTCTCCGCACGCCGATGGCCTTTTCCTCCGTCGTTTTCGCCCTGCTTTTTTCCAAGGACAGCCCCGATGCTTTTCGAACCCTTTTTCTTGCGCAACATCCCCCTGGCCAACCGCGTGGTGATGTCGCCGCTCACCCGCAGCCGCGCGGTGGACCACAACACGCCCAATCCGCTCATGGCGACCTACTACGCGCAGCGCGCGACGGCCGGCCTCATCGTCACGGAAGGCACGTCGCCGTCGCCCAACGGCCTGGGCTATGCCCGGATTCCCGGCCTGTTCAACGATGCCCACGTGCAAGGCTGGAAGCGGGTGACCAGCGCCGTGCACGCCCAGGGCGGCAAGATCGTCGTGCAACTGATGCACACGGGCCGCGTGGCCCACCAGGCCAACCTGCCCGCCGGCGCCGAAGTGCTCAGCGCGTCGGCCGAGGCATGCCCCGGCGAGATGTACACCGATTCGCAAGGCAGCCAGCCGCACACGCCACCGCGCGCCATGACCGAGGCCGACATCCAGGCCGTGATCGGCGAATACGCCACGGCCGCGCGCCTGGCCATCGAAGCCGGGTTCGACGGCATCGAGCTGCACGCGGCCAACGGGTATCTCCTGGAGCAGTTCCTGAATGCCAACATCAACCGCCGCACGGATGGCTACGGCGCAACCGCCGAGGGGCGCAACCGGCTGGTGCTCGAAGTGGCGCGGGCCACCGCCAAGGAAATCGGCGCCGAACGCGTGGGCATCCGCCTGTCGCCGCATGGAGTGGTCAACAGCGCGGGCGCCTTCGACGGCGTGGACGGTCAGTACCTGGCCCTGGTGAAGGCGCTGTCCGCGCTCGGCCTCCTGTACGTCCACGTGCTGGACCACTCGACCATGGGAACGCCACCGGTTCCCGCCCAGCTCAAGGCCGACCTGAAGGCGGCGTTCGACGGCCCGTTCATCCTGGCCGGCGGCCTGGACAAGGCCGGTGCGGAGCGCGCGCTGGAGGGCGGCCTGGCCGACCTCACCGCCTTCGGCCGTGCATTCATCGCCAATCCGGACCTGGTCGAACGGATGCGCCAGGGCGCGCCGCTGAACGCGCCCGATCCGGCCACGTTCTATACGCCCGGGGCCCAGGGCTATACGGACTATCCGGCGCTCGCCGGTTAGCCACCGTTGGTGCGTATCGAGGCGGCGAGGAGAGCGCCGCCCCGGGCCCATGGCCTTCGGCTGCGGCCACCTTCCTTCGGACGCCTGGCCCGGCCCGCGCGGGCGCGCGCCTAGGCTCGGTGCCCACGGAGGTTCAAAACAATGTCGTACCAAGAGATGAAAGCCGGCGTCGAGCTGCTGCCCGCCCAAGCCCCGAAATTCGAGACCGAGCGGTTCGTGGTCGTTCCGCTGGGGGCCGAGCCGGCGCGCGACCTGCTGAACGTGCTGCTGCAGGACGAACGGCTGGCCGGTCAACTGCCCTGGATGGTGGAGAAATCCGCCGATGGCGCGCGCAAGGAGGCGTTCCTGATCGGCCTGCAATGCGCCGCCGAGACCACGCTGGTCTGGGGCATCGTCGAGCGGGCGCGCAGCGCCTACATCGGCGCGGTGCTGGCGCGCAGCACGCTGGAGGGCCTGGACGTGGAGGTGCTGTGCGCCTCGCAGTTCTGGAACCAGGGCGTGGCCGACGAGGCCGGCCTGCCAGTCGCGGACTGGCTGGAAGAGCACGCCGCCGTCGAGTTGGTGCCGGCGGACTGAGCCCCTGGGCCGCAGCCCCTCAGCGCATCGGGTCGTCCGCCACCCCGGCTCCATTGGCAGCCCAGCCACCCCCCAGCACCTTGTACAGCGTGACCCGGTTGGTCTGCTCGGCCAGCAGCAGGGTGATCTGCGTCTGCTGCGCCGCGTACAGCGAGCGCTGCGCGTCCAGCACCGTGAGGAAGCTGTCGGCCCCCAGCCGGTAGCGCGCGTCCGACAGGTCCAGCGCGCGCTGGGTGGCGTCCAGCAGCGAGCGCTGGGCGGCCAGGCGCTCGTCCAGCGTGGCGCGGTCGGCCAGCGCGTCGGACACTTCGCGGAACGCGGTCTGGATGGATTTTTCGTACTGGGCCAGGGCCGTGTCGCGCGCCACTTCGGCCACGCGCAGGTTGGCGTTGTTGCGGCCGGCGTCGAAGATCGGCAGGCGGATCTGCGGCGCGAAGCTCCAGATGCCGTTGCCGCCGTCGAACAGGCCCGACAGCGCATTGCTGGCCGTGCCGATGGAACCGGTGAGCGTGATGGACGGAAAGAACGCCGCGCGCGCCGCGCCGATGCTGGCGTAGCTGCCCTGCAGCGTGCGCTCGGCCGCGCGCACGTCGGGCCGGCGCAGCAGCACGCCGGAGGGCAGGTCGGCGGGCACGGCGAGCAAAGCGGCGACCGGCGTGGTGGGCACGATGGCGGTGCTGGTGTTGCGGGGGGCGCTGCTGCGCGAGGTGCCGTCGGCCGTTGCCGTTGCCGTGGCGGGCGGCACCGTGGCGGGCGCTGCATTCGCCGCGGCGGCCAGGGCCACGGGCGGCAGCAGGTCGTCGGGGACGGCGGCGCCCACCAGCAGCGCGAGCGCGTTGCGGTCGCGCGCGACCTGGGCGGTGTAGGTGGCGACGTCGGCGCGCGCGGTGTCCACCGTGGTCTGCGTTTGCGCCAGGGTCAGGCCCGAGGTGGCGCCCAGCGCATGGCTGCGCTGCGTGAGGTCCAGCGACTGCTGGCGCGTGCGCAGCGTGTCGCGTGCCAGTTGCAGGCGGCGGCCGTCGGCATCGAGGGTGAGCCAGGCGTTCACCGCCTCGGCCACCAGGCTCAACTGCACGCTGCGGCGGTTCTCGGCGGCGCGGAAGAACTCCTGCAGCGCGGCGTCGTTCAGGTTGCGCACGCGGCCGAAGAAGTCGATCTCGTAGCTGGCAAAACCGAGTTGCGCGCTGTATTGCCCGCCCACGTTGGAGCGGCCCGCGGTGGTCAGGTCGTCGGCCGTGCGGCTGCGGCTGCCCGCGCCGGTGGCGTTCACGCCGGGGAACAGGTCGGCGCGCGAGACGCCGTACTGCGCCCGCGCCCGCTCGATGGCCAGCACGGCCACGCGCAGGTCGCGGTTGTTGGCCACGGCCATCTCGGCCAGGGCGCGCAGGCGGGGGTCCTGCAAGAATTCGGCCCATTCCAGGGGGCGGTCCAGCGGATCGGCCGGGACCGCCGCGGCGGACCCGTCCCCCAGGGCGGCGGGAGCGGTCACGGCCACCGGCACGGAGCCCGTGCCCAGGGCGGCCGGCACCGGCAGCGCGGGCGCCTGGTAGGGCGGCGCCAGGTTGGTGCAGCCGGGCAGCGCGGCCAGCGCCACGGTGGCGGCCACCGCCCAGGCCAGCGGGCGCAGGGCGGGGAGGGTGGGGGCTTGGCGCGGCGTCATGCGGGGGCTCCGGTGGGCTGGCCGCCGGCCTTGGCGGCCCGGTTGGCGAAGAAGCCGCGGATGAGAACGAAGAACACGGGCACGAAGAAGATGCCCAGCACGGTGGCGGAGATCATGCCGCCCAGCACCGCGGTGCCGATGGCCTGCCGTCCGCCCGCGCCGGCGCCCGTGCCGATGGCCAGCGGCAGCACGCCGAAGCCGAAGGCCAGCGAGGTCATGAGGATCGGGCGCAGCCGCAGGCGCACGGCCTCCTGCGTGGCGTCGATCACGCTCTTGCCCTGGGCCTGCAACTGGGTGGCGAACTCCACGATCAGGATGGCGTTCTTGGACGACAGCCCCACGGTGGTCAGCAGCCCGACCTGGAAATACACGTCGTTGGACAGCCCGCGGATGCCGATGCCCAGCAGCGCCCCCACGATGCCGAGTGGCACCACCAGAATCACCGAGAACGGCACCGACCAGCTTTCGTACAGCGCCGCCAGGCACAGGAACACGAACAGGATGGACACGGCATACAGCAGCGGCGCCTGCGAGCCCGACAGGCGTTCCTGGTAGGAGGCGCCCGTCCATTCGTAGCCGATGCCGGGCGGCATCTCCTTCATGATGGTTTCCACCGCGTCCATGGCCGCGCCGGAGCTGACCCCCGTGGCCGCGTCGCCCACGAATTCGTAGCTGGGGCTGCCGTTGTAGCGCTGCAGCTGGGGCGAGCCGTAGGTCCAGCTGGTGCTGGAGAACGCCGAGAACGGCACCATCAGGCCCTGGCTGTTGCGCACCGTCCAGGGCGCGATGTCCTGCGGCAGCATGCGGTAGGGCGCATCGCCCTGCATGTACACGCGCTTGACCCGGCCCTTGTTCAGGAAGTCGTTCACGTAGGTGCCGCCGATGGCGCTGCCCAGCGTGTTGTTGACGTCGGTGGTGGCCAGGCCCAGGGCGCCGGCCTTGGCGTCGTCGATGGCCACGCCCAGCTGCGGCGTGTCGTCCAGGTTGTTGCTGCGGGTGTTGGACAGCTCGGGCCGCTGGCCGGCCAGTTGCAGCACCTTGTCGCGCGCGGCCACGAGCGCGTCGTGGCCCAGCCCGTTCAGGTCCTTGAGCTGGAAGTTGAAGCCCGCATTGGCGCCCAGGCCGCGCACGGCCGGCGGCAGCACGACGAAGATGCGCGCGTCGCGGATCCTGGACAGATCGCGCGTGGCCTTGCGGGCGATGGCGTCGGCGCTTTGCGAGGCCAGGGGGCGCTCGCTCCAGTCTTTGAGGCGCACGAAGCCGCGCGCCGAGCTCTGGTCGCCGTTGGAGCCGGTGATGGAGTTGAAGCTCACCACGTCGGGCTGCGCGGCGAAGTACTTCTGCACCTCGGCCATCACCACCTGCAGGCGGGTGTTGGAGGCGCCCGGGGGCAGGGTGATCTGCACCTGCACGGCGCCCTGGTCCTCGTTGGGCAGGAACGAGGTGGGCAGGCGCATGAACAGCACGGCCATGCCGCCCACGATGAGCGCATAGACCAGCATCATCCGCCCGCCGCGGCGCACGATGCGGCCCACGCCGCGCTGGTAGCCGTCGGCCGTGCGGTCGAAGCGGCGGTTGAAGCCGGTGAAGAAGCGGTCCACCCAGCCCAGCACGCCCCGGCGCGGCGCGCCGTGCGGGCTGTGCTGGCCCTGGGGGATGGGCTTGAGCAGCGTGGCGCACAGCGCCGGCGTGAGCGTGAGCGCCACCAGCACCGACAGCACCATGGCCGAGACGATGGTGATGGAGAACTGCCGGTAGATCACCCCCGTGGAGCCGCCGAAGAACGCCATGGGGATGAACACCGCCGACAGTGCGAGCGCGATGCCCACCAGCGCGGGCGTGATCTCGGCCATGGACTTGCGCGTGGCCTCCTTTGGGGGCAGGCCCTCCTCGCTCATCACGCGCTCGACGTTCTCCACCACCACGATGGCGTCGTCCACCAGCAGGCCGATGGCCAGCACCATGCCGAACATGGTCAGCGTGTTGATCGAGTAGCCCGCCACCGACAGCACGCCGAAGGTGCCCAGCAGCACCACGGGCACCGCGATCGCCGGGATCAGCGTGGCGCGGAAGTTCTGCAGGAAGATGTACATCACCAGCACCACGAGCAGCATGGCCTCGACCAGCGCCTTGACCACCTCTTCGATGGAGGCGCTCACGAAGGGCGTGGTGTCGTAGCTGGTGAAGGGCTTGAGCTGGTACGGAAAGAACGGCTGCAGCTCGGCGATCTTGGCGTTCACCGCGTTGGCCACCGCCATGGCGTTGGCGCTGTCGGCCAGCACCACGCCCATGCCGGCGCCGGGCTGGCCGTTCAGGCGCGAGGTGATGGTGAGGTTCTCGGCGCCCAGTTCGATGCGGGCCACGTCTTTCAGGCGCACGATGGCGCCGTCCACGGTGGACTTGAGAACGATGTTCTCGAACTCCTCGCGCGACTGCAGCTTGCTGCGCGCGGTGATGGTGGCGTTGAGCTGCTGCTCGCCCACGGCGGGCAGGGCGCCCAGCTGGCCGGCGGAGACCTGGGCGTTCTGCGCGTTGATGGCGTTGCCGATGTCGGACGGCATGAGCGCGTACTTCTCGAGCTTGGCCGGGTCCATCCACACGCGCATGGCGTAGGGCGTGCCCAGCGTGGCCACGTCGCCCACGCCGTCGATGCGGCTGATGACGTCCACCAGGTTGCTGGAGATGTAGTCGCCGATGTCCACCTGCGTCACGCTCGGGTCGGGCGAGGTGAAGGTGACGATCATCAGGTAGTCGTTGCCGCCCTTGGTGACGGTGACGCCCCGGCTCTGCACGGCGGGCGGCAGGCGCGACATGGCCTGCTGCAGCTTGTTTTGCACCTGCACCTGCGCCACGTCGATGTTGGTGCCGGCATTGAAGGTGAGCGTGGTGCGCGAGCCGCCCGAGGCATCGCTGGTCGAGCCCATGTAGATCAGGTTGTCGAGGCCCTTCAACTGCTGCTCGATCACCTGCGTGACCGATTCCTCCACCGTCTTGGCCGAGGCGCCGGTGTAGGTGGCGCTGATGGACACGCGCGGCGGTGCGATGTTGGGGTACTGCTCCAGCGGCAATGTCTTGATGGACATGGCCCCCGCCAGCATGATGACGATGGCGATGACCCACGCGAAGATGGGCCGGTTGATGAAGAACTGTGCCATGGCGGGCGGTCCTTCAGCGGGCGGCCGGGGCCGCAGCGCCGGACGCCGCGGGTGCCGCCGCCGATGCGGCCGGTGCCGCAGAGGACGCGCCGCCTGCCGGGGCTGCCGCCGCCTTGGCCGCCACCTCCACCGGCTTGACCGTGTCGCCCACCTTCACGCGCTGCAGCCCGTCCACCACCACGCGGTCGCCGGCGGCCAGGCCGCCCACGGCCTGCCAGCGGTTGCCCACGGCGGCCTCGACCTGGATCTTGCGGCGCTCGACCTTGTTCTCGGCATTGACCAGCAGCACGCTGGCGTTGCCGGCGGTGTCGCGCGTCACGCCCTGCTGGGGCACGAGCAGGGCCTGCTCGTTCACGCCCGTCTCCAGCACCGCGCGCACGTACATGCCCGGCATCAGCAGGCCGTCCGGGTTGGGGAACACCGCGCGCAGGGTGACCGCGCCGGTGGCGGGGTTCACCGTCACGCCGCTGAACTGCAGCCGACCGGCCTGGGCATAGGTGCTGCCGTCCTCCAGCTTGAGCGCCACGCGCGCCTGGCCTTCGCCCGCGCGCTGAAAGCGCCCCTTGGCCAGGTCGGTCTTCAGGCGCAGCACGTCGGTGCTGGACTGGGTCACGTCCACGTAGAGCGGGTCGATCTGCGAGATGGTGGTGAGCGCCGTGGTCTGGTTGGCGGTGACCAGCGCGCCCGGCGTCACCGCCGAGGTGGTGGTGCGGCCCGAGATGGGCGCCTTGATGCGGGTGTAGCCCAGGTTGATGCGGGCGTTCTCGACCGCCGCGCGGTTCACGGCCAGGTCCGAGCGGGCCTGCACCAGCACCGCCTGGCTGTCGTCATACACCTGGCGGCTGATCGCATCGATCTTGACCAGCTCGGCATTGCGACGCGCGTTGGTCTCCGCCGTGCCCACGGTGGCCTGGGCCTTGCCCAGCGAGGCTTCGGCGCTCGCCAGCGCCACCTCGAAGGGCGAGGCATCCAACTGGTACAGCACCTGCCCGGCCTTCACGTCCGCCCCTTCGGTGAAGAGCCGCTTTTGCACGATGCCGCCCACCTGCGGCCGGATCTCGGCGACCAGGAACGCGCTGGTGCGCCCGTGCAGCTCGGTGGTGATCGACTGCCGCTCGGGTTGGATCGTGACCACGCCGGCTTCCACCGGGGCGCGCGGCGCGGGCTGCTTGGCGGCCTTGTCCGAACACCCGGCCACCACGAAGGCGGCCGCCAGCACGGCAGCTCCGGCCCGGCGCAGGGCACCGGGGGCAGCGGTCGTACGGGAAGGGGTCAAGGAAGAGGGCCGTGGGGCCATGGCAGCGGGGGCGGAGGGCAGCGAGCGTGTGGCAGGGCGTGGGCAATTCATGGACAAGGCACGGCTTTCGTTGTGGCGAGCATTCTGACGGTCAATTGAAAAGATCGTGTGAAGCTGTAGCAGGCTGGAAAGCCCTCCGGCGGGCCTCGTGTCCGGACCTTGCAACCTTCATGCCGCGTGCGGGCCGCGCGTGCCCCTCGCAGGCGGTGGCGGGCCCCTCGGGCGCTGGCCCCGGGAGTGTGTGGCCGCGCTGGCGGGCCGCCGGCCGGCCGGGCCGTCGATCCGAAGGGTTTCTGCGGGGCGGAACGGGGTTTTGAGAGCCAAATCGCCCGCATGCCGGCGTTTTCATTGTCTTGTTAGCTATTTAATTGATAGCAAATGGGTGGTCGGGAAACGACGGTCCGCGTTCGTAGCGCCCCCGGGCTCTTGACCCAGATCAAGCCCCGGCCGAAAGGTTTCCACAAGCCGGGATGTGCCACCTACCATCGGCCGCACTGCATCCCGCAGGGGCCCGCGGCGCCGTGCCGCACCGTCCGTACGAGACAAAAGCTTCTTCCCCAGAAAGGCTTCCCATGCGAAGAAATCTTCCGGTCAGCACGCAGGAATACCCGTTTCCTTCCGGCGAAACCCTGGTGTCCACCACCGACCTGAAAGGGCGCATCCTGTACTGCAACCCGATGTTCATCGAGGTGAGCGGCTACGAGCGCGAGGCCCTGCTGGGCCAGCCCCACAACCTGATCCGCCACCCCGACATGCCCGAGGAGGCGTTCCGCGACATGTGGGACACCATCGGCCAGGGCAGGCCCTGGTCGGCCGCGGTGAAGAACCGGCGCAAGAACGGCGACTTCTACTGGGTGATGGCCAACGTCACCCCGCTGATGGAGGGCGACCGCCCCGTGGGCTACCTGTCGGTGCGCACCGAGGCCACCCGCGAGCAGGTGCAGGCGGCCGACGCGCTCTACGCCCGCATGCGCGCCGAGGCCGAGGCCGGCCGCCCAGTGCACGTGCTGCGCGCGGGCCGGCTGGCACGCCTGACCGCCCTGGGCCGCGTCGCGGAGTGGACCCGCATCGGCGTGGGCGGCCAGGTGGCCATGGCGTTCCTGGCCGTGCTGGTGGCCGCCTTCCTGGCGGGGCTCGTGGATGAAGAGCAGGGCCTGTTCTCGGCCGCGGCCTGGGCTGCCGTGGCCGGCGTGGCGATGGCCGCCTTCGCCCAGGTGCGCCGCGTGGCCGTGCTGCCGCTGTCGGACATGGTGCGCGCCGCCAACCGCATGGCGGCCGGCGACCTGACCGAGCGCCTGCGCGTGACCCGCTCCGACGGCGTGGGCGACCTGCAGAAGGCGCTGAGCCAGCTCAACGTGAACCTGCAGTCCATCGTGCGCGATGCGTTGCAGGAGACCGAGAAGATGCGCGTGTCCAGCCGCGCCATCGCGCAAGGCAACCAGGAGCTGTCCGGCCGCACCGAGACGCAGGCCAGCAACCTGCAGGAGACGGCCGCCTCGATGGAGGAGATCACCGGCACCGTGCAGCAGACGGCCGAATCGGCCCGCCAGGCGGCCGACCTGGCGCGGCAGGCCACGGGCGTGGCCGAGCGCACCAGCGGCGCGGTGGACGGCGTGGCCGCCACCATGCAGCAGATCCAGGCCGCCTCGGGCCGCATCGGCGAGATCACGCAGCTCATCGACTCCATCGCCTTCCAGACCAACATCCTCGCGCTGAACGCGGCGGTGGAGGCGGCGCGGGCGGGCGAGCAGGGCCGGGGCTTCGCGGTGGTGGCCGGCGAGGTGCGCAGCCTCTCGCAGCGCACGCTGACCGCCGCGCGCGAGATCCGCCAGCTCATCGACCAGTCGGCCGAGAAGGTGGGCGAGGGCCGCCAGCGCACTGAGAGCGCGCAAAAGACCATGCAGGAGTCGCTGGACCTGGTGCGCCGCGTGGGCGCCCTCATCGGCCAGATCCACAGCGCGGCCGACGAGCAGCAGGCCGGCATCTCGCAGGTGAACAGCGCGGTCTCCCACCTGGACGGCATCACCCAGCAGAACGCGGCGCTGGTGGAGGAGAACGCGGCCCTGGCGCTGGAGCTGCAGTCCCAGGCGCAGACGGTGTCGGACGCGGTGCAGGTGTTCCGCGTGCACGGCGGCCCGCGCGGCGCCGCGGCGTCCGATGCCGTGGCCCTGCGCAGGGCGGCGCGCCCCGGCCCATCGCTCATCGCCGCGCGGGGGGCCTGAAGGCAAATGCGGTGGCAGCGGGGGGGGGGGGGGGGGGCGCCCGGCCGGATAGCATGGGGCCCGGGGCCGATGTCCGGCCGCCACGCCCACGGCAACGCCACGCGCTGCCAACCGCACCGAACGTTGATGAAGGAGCCGCCCATGAACCCGTCCACCCCCTCCCTGGCCGATGAACTGATGGCCCAGTTGCAAGGGGCCCCGCTCCAGCAGCTGTCCAGCCAGCTGGGCACGGACGCCACGCAGACCCGCTCCGCGGTGGCAACCGCACTGCCCCTGCTGCTGGGCGCGCTGGGCCGCAACGCCGCGCAGCCACAGGGCGCCGAGGCCCTGCTGGGTGCCCTGCAGCGCGACCACCAGCCGGCCGCCGTTGGCGGCGCGGGCGGGCTGGACCTGGGTGGGCTCCTGGGGTCGCTGCTGGGCGGCGGCAGTGCCGCCGGCGGCGGGCAGGGCGCCGACATCCTGGGCCACGTGTTCGGCAGCCAGCGCCCGCAGGCCGAGGCCGGGCTGGCCCAGGCGACGGGCCTGGGCGCCAACGCGGGGCAACTGCTCCAGCTGCTCGCGCCCATCGTGATGTCGCTCCTTGCGCAGCGGGTGCAGGCCGGCGGGCTGGATGCCGGCAGCCTGGGGCGCACCCTCGGCCACGAGCGCGACCGCGCCCGGCAGCCGGGCGGCCTGGGTGGCCTGGGTGGCCTGGGTGGAGGCGTGCTGGGCAGCCTGCTCGATCAGGACGGCGACGGCCAGGTCGGCCTGTCGGACCTGGTCAAGCTCGGCGGCGGCCTGTTCGGCGGGCGACGCTGAGCTGAGAGCGCAAGCGCGGTCCGAGGGCCCGGCGACCGGCGACCGGCGACCGGCGACCGGCGGCGCGCGGGTTTGCAACCAACTGCATCGCCGCCCCGGGCGGCTTCGCAAACCCCTGTTGCGCGCACCCCGCCGTTGGGCGGAAACTGCAGCCATCCACGCCACTTCACTCAGGGAGGCCCCATGACCGCAGTCGCCGACATCCTCAAGTCCAAGCCCCATGCCCAGGTCCACACCATCGGGCCCTCCGATTCGATGCTCGATGCGCTGCGGCTCATGGCCGACAAGGGCATCGGCGCGCTGCTGGTGATGGAGGGCGAGCAGATCGCCGGCATCGTGACCGAGCGCGACTACGCCCGCAAGGTGGCCCTGCTGGGCCGCACCTCCGGCGCCACCCAGGTGAGCGACGTGATGACCCGGGCCGTGCGCTTCGTGCGGCCGCACCAGAGCAGTGAGCAGTGCATGCAGCTCATGACCGACAACCGGCTGCGCCACCTGCCGGTGGTGGACGACGCCAATCGGCTGGTGGGCCTGATCTCCATCGGTGACCTGGTGAAGAACATCATGTCCGAGCAGCAGTTCATCATCGAGCAGATGGAGCAGTACATCACTGGCGGCCAGCGCAACTGACGCCGCCGCGCAACCGCCCGGCCCCATCAGGCTAGGGATCGAGGGCGATCACCTCGTCCTGCGGCCCGGCCTCGCACCCCGGGCCCAGCGCCTGCCAGCCGCGGCGCACCACGATCTGGCGGCGGTCGTGGCACAGCTCGATGCGCTCCGCGCCCGGCATGCGATCGTGCACGAAGGCCTCCAGCGAGGCCGGAAGGCTCACCCGCATGCGCAGCGCGTAGAGGTCGTCCCTCGGGTGGTCGTCCACATGCACCAGCGGCGCGAAATGCGCGGCGAACACCATGCCGTGCGATCCCAGCCCGATCGGCTCGGGCCGGTAGCCCTCCGAGTGCAGCCACGCCTGCGCGCGCTCGCGCGTTGGGGGCGCGTCGCCGGCCGGCGCCCAGGCGCTGGCCATCATCTCCGCCACCCACTGGTTGCAGTTCTGGTAGCGCGTGCTGAACGGGTAGGCATTGGCGCTGTAGTCGGCCGCCAGGAGGGCCAGCGCGGCGCGCTTATCCTGGGCCGTGCGCTCTAGCGCGTCGGCGGGCAGCGCGGGCAGCAGCACGATGGCAACGTAGCCCCGGGACGGATCGTCCCGGCCCATCAGGAACCCCGGAATGCCCTGGTCGAACAGCCGGGGCCGCGACTCCTCGCAGGTGTAGTACAGCTGGCGCACCGCCCACGGGCGGTCCGGCTGCGGCCGCAGGGCCAGGCCGGCGTGCGAGTAGCGCACCCCGAAGCGGCCCAGGTCCAGGCCCGAGCGCGAGATCAGTGCCACGCGCTGGCCCGAGGCGTCGAGCACCTGCTTGACCACCGCGGCAAAGCGCAGGACGCGGTCCTGATCGGTGGCGCTCAGCGGCGCGGCGGCATCGCACAGGCCCCAGGTGCCGGCATGGGCCGGAACCTCCGCCCCCAGCGCGGCGAGGCCGATGGCGGCGATCCCGGTCCAGCGCGCCAGCGCGCGCCGGTGCCGCATGCGGGATGGCAAGGCGGCACGCCGCATCACAGGGCGAGCGGCCGGGAGTCCATCTCCTCGTACCAGTCGTCGTTGAGCACCAGGAAGAAGGCTTCGCGGGTGTCGCCGCGCGCGAACTCGAAGCCGTAAGGCCGCTCGCGCGCCTGCACCAGGTCGCCGGCGGCGAGCGGCCGCGCGCCCTGCGCCTGGCGCGGCAGGTTCAGCACGAACTCGCGCGCGGCGCCGGTCTCGGTCGCGCGCAGCCTGAGGCCCGTGGCGTCGGGCCGGCCGGGCACCTGCTCCACGCCGATCACGCGGTACTCGCCCTCGGCCAGGCGCCGGTCGCGGCCCCCGCCGCCGCTCGAATGGCCGATCGAGTCCGAGGCGCTCGAGGCCGCCGACCCCGCGCTGGAGGCCATGGAGGTGAACAGTTCCGCATGGCCGGGCAGGGCGGCGGTGGCGAGCAGCGAAGACACGCACGCGGCGCGAACGAAGGCAATCAGGGGCATGGCAATCCTCGGGGCCGCGGCGGGCAGGGGGGCGGGGTGGGTGGGGATCATGGCGGCGGTCACTGGAACTGGGCGGTGAGTTCCTGCGCGCCCTTTTCGATGCCGGCCTGCGCCGCATCCAGGGTGCCGAAGGTCGCGCCGATGTTCAGCGCGTTCGGGTATTGCTTGGTGACGAAGGCGTCGAGCAGCTGGTTCGACACCGCGTCGAAGATCTCCACGGCGTAGCTGACCGAGCCGGTGAAGGTGCCTTCCTTGCCGCGAATGCCCTGCACCAGGTTGTAGGGCCCGCCGCCGATGTCGAAGCGCGTGAAGGTGCTCAGGCCCCGCGTGGTGAGCCTGGCGCCGGTGAGGGTCACGCGCAGGCGCAGCGTGGCGGGGGCGGGCTGGGCCACGATCTGAAAGCGCGTGGCCAGCCGCGCCGTGAACTGCCGGCGCATGTCGCCAGCCAGCTGGCGCCGCTGGGCCTCGGGCACGTCCTCGAACTGGTGGTCGGGCCCGGAGTAGATCACGATGGGGTCGAGGATCACCTTGGTGTACTGGCTCCAGTCCCGGTGCGATGCCACGCGGTAGGGAATGCGGCCGGTGTCGTCGTCCAGGTTGGGCCGCAGCTGGGGCGCGGACTGCAGCCCGGTGTAGGCGATGGGCTGGGTGCTGGCGCAGCCGGCCAGGCACAGCAGGGGCAGGAGCGTCGCGGGGCGCAGAAAAGGGGTGGCATGCATGGAGCTTCTCCAAAAGAAAGGGACGAAGGGGGGCCAGCCCCGGGCCGAGGGGCCAGGGGATGGAGCTATAACTGAACATGAATGTACGGCATAGTATGATTTGCCCGAGGGAGCCCTGTCAAGTAAAGAGTACAAGTTAGTTCACTTTTGGAGATGCGAATGCGGGTCAGGACCCAGGCGCGGCGGGATGCCATCGTGGAAGCGGCGGCCAAATTGTTCGAAGAGGTGGGGTACGAGGCGGCGTCGATGAACGAGCTGGCCAAGCGGCTCGGGGGCTCCAAGGCCACCCTCTACGGCTATTTCCCGTCCAAGGAGCCGCTGTTCGTCGCCGTGGTGCAGTCGCTGGCGACCTCCCACCTGGCCGACGCCACCTCCCACCTGCTGGCGGCGCTGGAAACGCGCCCGCCGATGCGGCCCACGCTGACCCGGTTCGGGGACGAGGCGCTGCAGGTGATGCTGAACGACCGCCGCGCGCTCTCGGTGTACCGCATGGTGCTGGCGGACGCGGGCCGCTCCAACATCGGCGAGCTGTTCGACGGCGCCGGCCCGCGCCAGTGCATCGACGCGCTCACCCGCTTCATGGGCGCCGCCATGGCGCACGGCGAGGTGTGCGAGGGCGATCCCCAGGTCATGGCGATGCAGTTCATGGCGTTGCTCACCGCGGAAACCGGGCCGCGCCTGTACCAGCAGGACCCACCGGCCGTCTCCGTCGCCGACATCCACGCGCGGGTGGTGCGGGCCGTGGACTTCTTCCTGCGGGGCGCGGCCCCCGGGCGCTAGGTGCGACCCGAAGCGCGCCGGCATGCCCTGCGGCGCCGACGCCGGTTCGGCGTCTTGTCCTGCGCATTTGCCGGGGTCGCGGGCCAGTGCGGTCGGCTCAGCCGTCGTTCAATAGGGCCATCCCCCGCCGACCCTTCTCTTTGGCCCCTTCGCCTGGAACCCGAATGTCCGCCTTGCCGTCCCGCACCGAGTCTCCCGCCGCACCGCCGCTGTCCTTGCCGGGCGGCGATTCGCCCACTCACCGCGCGCACAGCGCCTCGCGGCGCGCCGCGGCCGCGCTGGCGCCGCCGGCCGACACCCACACGCCCGCGGACCGCTACGAAGAGCTTTTCATCGAAGTGCAACGCCAGCGCATCTTCGAAGACTCCAAGACCTTCGTGGACTGCGCCCCGCGCCAGCCGCCCGAGACCATCCTCGCGGCCTACCGCGCGCAGTGCCAGGCGCCGGGCTTCGACCTGCATGCCTTCGTGCACCGGCATTTCAAGCCCCAGACCCGCGCCTGCGACAGCCCCACGGTCGAACCCGGGCTGACCATGGCGGCGCACATCGATGCGCTGTGGGACGAGCTCACCCGCCACCCGGCCCACCACCCCCCGCGCGGCTCGCTGCTGGCACTGCCGCACGCCTACGTGGTGCCGGGCGGCCGGTTCGTGGAGATGTATTACTGGGATTCGTACTTCACCATGCTGGGCCTGGTGCGCAGCGGCCGGCGGCACCTGCTGCACACGATGACGGACAACTTCGCCTACCTCATCGACACCTACGGCCACGTGCCCAACGGCACCCGCACCTACTACCTGAGCCGCTCGCAGCCGCCGGTGTTCTCGTTGATGGCCGAGCTGTGCGAATCGTGCGCGGGGCACGGCGCCGCGCAGTACCTGCCGCAGATGCGGCGCGAATACGACTTCTGGATGGAGGGTGCCGACACCCTGGCCCCGGGCAGCGCCCACCGCCGCGTGGTGGCGCTGCCGGACGGCGCCGTGCTCAACCGCTACTGGGACGACCGCGACACGCCGCGCGAGGAATCGTGGCGCGAGGATGTGGAGACCGCCGCCCAATGCCAGCGCCCCGCGAACGAGGTGTACCGCGACCTGCGCGCCGCCGCCGAGTCGGGCTGGGACTTCAGCGCGCGCTGGCTGGACGATGGCGCCTGCGGCACCTGCCGCACGCAGACCCTGTCCACCATCGGCACCACGCGCATCCTGCCGGTGGACCTGAACGCGCTGCTGCACAAGGCCGAGACCACCATCGCCCGCCTGAGCCGCAGCGTGGGCGACACGGCCACGGCCGACGCGTTCGACCACCGGGCCCGCCAGCGCGCCGAGGCCATGTCCCGCGTGCTGTGGAACGCCGAGGCCGGCGCCTTTCTCGACCACGACTGGCAGGCCGGCACGCCACGCCCCTCGCTCAATGCCGCCACCGTGGTGCCGCTCTTCACCGGCACGGCCACGCCCGAGCAGGCCCATGCGCTGGCCGCCACCGTGCGCCGGCGCCTGCTGGTGCGGGGCGGCCTGTCCACCTCGGAGACCGCCAGCGGCGAGCAGTGGGACCGCCCCAACGGCTGGGCACCGCTGCAGTGGATGGCGGTGGAAGGTTTCGCCGCCTACGGCGCGGCCGACGAAAGCTGCCGCCAGCTGTCGGACGACATCCGCACGCGCTGGGTCAAAACCGTGCAGGACGTGTACGACCACGAGGGCAAGCTGGTCGAAAAATACTCGCTGTGCGAATCCGGCGACAGCCCCTCCACCGGAGGCGATGGCGGCGAATACCCGCTGCAGGACGGGTTCGGCTGGACGAACGGGGTGGTGCGGGGCTGGCTGGACGACCCCGCCTGACGGCCCGGCGGCCGCGCCACCCGTCGGACCACGTCCCTTATGAGGGAATGGCCCAGACCGTCGTGGTGGCCCGCGTCGGGGTATTGGCCTTCGTGGTCACGATGCACGCGGTGCCATGGGCGCCATCGGTGCCGAAAGACATCACCACGTCGGGATTGCCGACGGGGTAGGCCAAGATGTACATCAAAGGAACGTAGATAATGCTTTTGACATTATCGCCGTTGTAGGTCACGCTGTTTTCGCCATTCACCGCGAGCCGGTCGCCCAGGCGGTTGGTGAGGGGCTGGCCAGTGAAGGCAGATAAAGGAACGGGGTTGAAGGGGGTCGATCCCGTTATTTTCTGTCCGTTGATCGTGCCGCTCATTTGAACCAGCGATCCATTGGCGGGATCGTATTTTCGGGTGAGTTGCAGGTGGATATTCTGCTCGGGCATGTCTAGAATGCCATCCTTGAAACTCATTGTGAATGGATTGAAATAATAGGCCTGGGAATTGATGCCATCCGTCGAAATGCTGATGGCCACGAAATTCAGATCCCAGTCGGTGCCCGGCAGCAGCGTTGCGTATTGCGCCTGGATGGAGACGAAAGACCGGCTTTGCAGGGTCTCGATGTCGAATTGGAAGGGGTAGTAGCCGCTGAAATCCGCCAGTTCGCACCCGCTGAGGTCGTATAGCGCGAAGTCGGGTTTCGCGGCCTGGGGAATGGTGACGAGCGACCGGATCTGCGCGGGCTTTTGCCCATCGGTCACCATGTTGTTGCAGGCGAAACCCTGCTCGGCAGCGGTGCCCATGATGAGCGACACGGTCTCGCTGCCCTGGGCGACCGTGAAGAAGTACATGTTCAGGTTGTACGCATAGGTGTGCACCGGCTGGAGATTCCCGGTGGTGCCAGGGTCGTACTGCAGCTGGTTGTCCGACCCGATCCGCATCACCTTTTTTCCGGTCGCCGTATCGACGTAATCGCCGGCGAAGAGGGCGGCGGCAATGGGGTTGTTGTAGGTGGCGCCGGAGACATCGACCTTCGTTTGCTTCGGCAAGGTGATGCTTCCCGAACAGAAGGCCACCGGCCCGTACGTGTCGCCCGCGCGGGTGAACTCCAGCTCGACCGTGAGCCCCTGGTCGGACGTCTGGTGCAGGGTCTTGCCGTCGAAGCTTCCCGTGAAGGGGTAGCGGGTGGCGGAGGTTCCGTCCAGCGAGATGATCAGCGACACGTGGTACGCGGGGGCGATGGTGCCTGCTTGAAACACCATGTTGGTGTCGACCGCGAAAAAGGCGCCCTGGGCGTTTCCAAGGGTGTAGTAGCCGTTGAATGTCTGCAGCGCCGGTGCGTCGGGCCGGGCGGAAGGCGAAGCCCCGAGCGCTGGTTGGGCGGGGTTCAACAGCTGCAGGTGATGGGCTTGCGTGTCCTCGATGGAAATCGAGCGCGGCACGGACGGAATGGGGGTCGGGGTCATGGTGGAGGGCGTTTCAAGGGTTGCGATCTGCCGAGGCCGGCAGGGCGGAGGGGCCCGCCCAGGGGCTCAGCGCTTCCTGGGCGGCGGTGGCGTGCGCGGCGATGGGCGCGGGCGCAGCCTCAGGATGGGGACCAGGCCACCGTCAAAGCCCCTGCGGGATCTTTCGTGATGGCAAGCACCCGGATGCAGTCGCCATCGCTGCTTCCGGTGTGGATTACCCGCCTGTTCGGCAGGTTGCAATGGTCCCCGGGGTAATGAACGCTGCTGAGCGTGGCGTTGACGCCGGCACCATTGTCGATGGTGGTGATTTTCTGGTCTGCCATGGCGTCGCCAATCCCCGTTTTGGTGAATAATGCGCAAATATCGTGATATTCCATTCCCCTGATCGGGGTGCTGAACTGGAACCAGGATTTTCACGGTGGCGCACGGGCCACTGCGCGATATTATGGGGACGGCTTTCTAATAGATTGAAAAATCCCTGAAAATTGCTTAAACGATCTGATAAAACATGAAAAACAATCGGAGCGCACGGCCTGCGCGGTGCCGTGCCTCCGGGGCCGCCGCTGCCTCAGGCTGCCTTTTCCACATGCGCCTGGCGCGTGTACAGGAAATCGATCACCGCCTTGCGGCTGCGCAGGTAGCGCGGGTCTTCGGCCAGGGCCACGCGGTTGCGGGGGCGCGGGATGTCCACCGCCAGCACCTCGCCGATGGTGGCGGCCGGGCCGTTGGTCATCATCACGATCTTGTCGGACAGCAGCACGGCCTCGTCCACGTCGTGGGTGACCATGACCACCGTGCTCTGCGTGCGCGCCACGATCTCCAGCAGCTCGTCCTGCAGCTTGGCGCGGGTGAGGGCGTCCAGCGCGCCGAAGGGCTCGTCCATCAGCAGCACCTGGGGCTCCATCGACAGCGCCCGGGCGATGCCCACGCGCTGCTTCATGCCGCCCGAGATCTCGCCGGGGCGCTTTTGCGCCGCGTGCGTGAGGCCCACCATGGCCAGCGCGGCCTCGGTGCGGGCCTTGAGCTGGGCCTTCGGTTCCCGCTTGCCGAACACGCGCTCGACCGCCAGGTGCACGTTGCCTTCGCAGGTCAGCCAGGGCAGCAGGGAATGGTTCTGGAACACCACCGCGCGCTCGGGGCCGGGGCCCTTGATCTCCTTGTTGGCGCACAGCAGCGCGCCGGCGGTGGGCACGGTGAGTCCGGCGATCAGGTTGAGCAAGGTGGATTTGCCGCAGCCCGAGTGCCCGATGAGGGCGACGAACTCGCCCTTGGCGATGGACAGGTCGATGCCCTTGAGCGCCGGAAACAGCCCCTTGGCGGTCTTGAAGGTCTGGGCGACACCCTGGACCTCGATGAATTTCGCGGGGTTGTTCATGCCTTCACCTCTTCGAACGTGAATGCCGTGGCCAGCTTGACCAGGGCGTATTCGAGCAGCAGCCCGACGATGCCGATCACAAAGATCGCGATGATGATGTTCTTGACGTTCAGGTTGTTCCACTCGTCCCACACCCAGAAGCCGATGCCCACGCCGCCGGTCAGCATCTCGGCCGCCACGATCACGAGCCAGGCGGTGCCCACGGCCAGGCGCACGCCAGTCAGCATGTAGGGCAGCACGGCGGGGAACAGGATGGTGGTGGCGATCTTCCATTCCGAGAGGTTGAGCACGCGGGCCACGTTCATGTAGTCCTGCGGCACGCGCTGCACGCCCACCGCGGTGTTGATGACCATGGGCCAGATCGAGCAGATGAAGATGGTCCAGATGGCGGCCGGGTTGGCGCCCTTGAACACCAGCAGGCCGATGGGCAGCCACGCCAGCGGCGACACGGGCCGCAGCAGGCTGATGAGCGGGTTGAACATGCGCGAGAGGAAGTGGAACCGCCCGATCACGAAGCCCGCGGGAATGCCCACCAGCGCCGCCAGCCCGAAGCCGACCGCCACGCGCTCCAGCGAGGCGAGCACGTTCCAGCCCACGCCCTGGTCGTTGGGGCCGTTGCGGTAGAAGGGGTTGCTGAAGACTTCCAGCGCCTGCTTCCAGGTCTCCAGCGGGCCGGGAATGCTCTGGCCAGTGGTGGAGGACACCACGGCCCACAGCCCGATCAAGAGGCCCAGGCCGCAGGCCGGCGGCAGCACCGCGAGCCAGAAGGCGCGCGAGGCGGCCGCCCAGTCGCGGGGCGCCCGCGGCGGGCTGGGCGGGGCGGACTGCAGTGGTTTTTGCCCCGATGCCGGCGTTTTGATTGCCGGTGTTGCTATTGTTTGCATAGCAGAAGGGGCCGCGGCTGGGGTGGGCTCCGGCGGGGCGTGGAAGACGGCGCTGACCATGGTGGGATTCTCCTGGCGGGGGCTGGGGGCGGGCGGCTCGGGCGGGGCCCGGGGTCAGGCCTTGATCTTGAAGCTGTCGGCGTACTTGGCCGGGTCCTTGCCGTCCCAGACGACGCCGTCCATCAACTTGCTGGAGCGCATGTCGCTCTTGGGCAGGGGCACCTTGGCGGCAGTGGCGGCCTGCTTGTACAGCTCGGTGCGGTTGATCGACTTGGCGACGGCCAGGTAGTCCGGGTGGTCCTTGAGCAGGCCCCAGCGCTTGTGCTGCGTGAGGAACCACATGCCGTCGGACAGGTAGGGGAAGTTCACCGCGCCGTCGTTGTAGAACTTCATGTAGTTGGGGTCGTCCCAGGTCTTGCCCAGTCCGTTCTGGTAGCGGCCCAGGATGCGCTGGTTGATGGCGTCCACGCTGGTGTTCACGTAGGCCTTGCCGGCGATGGTTTCGGCCATCTTGTTCTTGTTGGCGAGGCCCTCGTCGATCCAGCGGCCGGCCTCCAGGATGGCGGCCGTCACGGCGCGCGCGGTGTTGGGGTACTTCTGCACGAACTCCGACGTGGTGCCCAGCACCTTCTCGGGGTGGTCCTTCCAGATGTCCTGCGTGGTGGTGGCGGTGATGCCGATGCCGTCCATGATGGCGCGGTGGTTCCAGGGCTCGCCCACGCAGAAGCCGTCCATGTTGCCCACGCGCATGTTGGCCACCATCTGCGGCGGCGGCACGGTGATGACCTTGGCCCCCTTGAGCGGGTCGATGCCGTTGGCGGCCAGCCAGTAGTACAGCCACATGGCGTGCGTGCCGGTGGGGAAGGTCTGCGCGAAGGTGTATTCGCGCTTTTCCTTGGCCATGAGCTGGGCCAGGCCCGCGCCGTCCACCGCGCCGGCATCGGCGAGCTTCTTGCTCAGCGTGATGGCCTGGCCGTTGTTGTTCAGGGTCATGAGCACGGCCATGTCCTTCTTGGGGCCGCCGACACCCAAGTGCACGCCGTACACCAGGCCGTACAGCACGTGGGCGAAGTCCAGCTCGCCGTTGGCCAGCTTGTCGCGCACGCCCGCCCAGCTCGCTTCCTTGGAGGGCACGATCTTCACACCGTACTTCTGGTCGATGCCCAGCACCGAGGCCATCACCACGCTGGCGCAGTCGGTGAGGGGGATGAAGCCGATCTTGACTTCCTTCTTTTCCGGCGCGTCGGAGCCGGCTGCATGAACCATGGAGCGCAGCGCGGGGCTCACGCCCACGGCCCCCACGGCGGCGGCCTGCAGCACGGTGCGGCGGTGGAGACTGGTTTTGGACAGGTCGGTCATGGAAGGCATCCCTTGGCTTGGCTGGCAACGTGAAAAACAAAAAAGGCGTCCTCACACGCCCGCAGGCTGCCTTGGGGGCAGCGCCGCGAGCGGTGGGGACGCCTTTGTCCGGGTTCTGCCAGGTCGCACCCGCCATTGGGTGGGGCCTGGCAATCGACCAACGTTGGTCTTGCCTCCGTCATTGCAAGCCTTGTGCCAGAGCGGGCCATGCGGGGTGTATGCTATTGTTTTTGTAGCGATATGCCCTCGTGTTGATTGCGCTGGGGGCCTTTTTGCCTCGAACCGTCCGGCGCCGGGCGCCGCGTGGCCCTGGGCCGAAGCGGGCCAAAGCGGGCCGCGGCGCGTGCAGGGCCGGGCACGGAAGCCGCGCGATGGTGCAGTGCCGCACTGCCCTTGTGCAGCGCCGCCGGCCGCGCCGGTCAGCCCAGCAGGTCCGCCACGTCCAGCATGCGCTGGGCCACCTCGACCAGCTTCATGCCCTTGTCCATCGCGCTCTTGCGCAGCTTGTCGTAGGCGGCCTGTTCGGTCAGGCCCTGGCGCTGCATCAGCAGGCCCTTGGCGCGGTCGATGGTCTTGCGGTCCTTCAGCTCGCTGCGCGCATCGGCCAGTTCGGCGCGCAGGGCCTGCTCGTGCTGGAAGCGCGCCATCGCCACGTCCAGGATGGGGCGGATGCGCTGGGGCGACAGCCCGGCCACGATGTAGGCCGACACGCCCGCGGCCACCGCCTGCCGCACGTGGGAGGGATCGTCGTCGTTGGTGAACATCACGATGGCGCGGGGCGCATCGCGGGTGGCCATCACCACGTGCTCCAGCGCGTCGCGGGCGTCGCTCTCGGCGTCCACGATCACCAGGTCGGGCTGCAGCTGCGCGAGCCGCTCGCTCAGGAACACGTCGGCCGGCAGCGTGGCCACCAGGTTGAAGTTGTTTTCCAGCAGGCCGATGCGCAGCGCCCGCGAGCGCTCGGCCTGCAGCTGGGCGTGCTCGTCGTCCTCGGCGCCCACCGCCAGGTCGGGGGCCACCACCACGATGCGCAGGGAGTCGGTCATGCCCCAAGCTTAAGCAATAAATACGCCCATGCTGGTGCGCCGGCGGGGTGCAAACCCCGATGGATCGCCGCGGATACCCGAAAGCGCACTGTGCGGGTGCATTAGCACCGCTTTCGGCCTGGGACGGAAATTGCTAATGGATGTAACTTGCTATGGAGCAGGGGTTACCCGATAGCGTAAGACTCTTCGGTCTTATATACATCCGGATACATGTAAACCACTGAATGGATTGGAGCTGGGTCTATGAGCACACAAGGAAGCAGGCGTGCCGCGCTGCTGGCGATCGCGGCGCTGGCCGCCACGTTGGGGGCAGGGTGCAGCAAGGTGCCCGACACCATCAAGATCGGCGTGGCCCAGCCGCTGTCGGGTCCGCTCGGCGCGCTGGGGCAGGACATGCTCAACGGCGTGACGCTGGCGGTGCAGGAGCTCAACAAGTCCGGCTTCACGGTCGATGGCAAGACCGTCACCCTGGAAGTGGTCGCGCAGGACGACCGGGCCGATGCCGACTCCGGCAAGAAAGCCGCGCAGCAGCTGGTGGAGTCCGGCGTGGTGGCGGTCATCGGCAACCTCAATTCGGGCGTCAGCATCGCGGCGGCGCCCATCTATGCCGAAAAGGGCATCGCGCAGCTGGCCATCTCCACCAACCCGCGCTTCACCGAACTGGGCCTGCAGACCACCTTGCGCCTGGTGGCCAACGACAACCTGCAGGCCCGCGCCATGGGCTCGTTCGCGGCCACGCAGCTCAGCACCGCCAGCTACGCGGTGCTGGACGACGGCACGCCCTACGGCAAGGGCCTGGCCGATGGCGCGGCCAAGCAGCTGGCGACAGAGAAGAAGGAAGTCACCGTGCGCCAGTCGTTCGACGACAAGACCACGGAT
Source organism: Acidovorax sp. SUPP2539 (assembly GCF_030158975.1). Taxonomy (NCBI): domain Bacteria; kingdom Pseudomonadati; phylum Pseudomonadota; class Betaproteobacteria; order Burkholderiales; family Comamonadaceae; genus Acidovorax; species Acidovorax sp. SUPP2539. Next base: position 101,964 of record NZ_BQXJ01000004.1, read on the forward strand.
TTCGACGAGGTGGCCCGCCGCATCCAGACGGCGAAGGTGGGCGTGATCGTCACCACGCTCAACGACTTCCAGGTGCTGGCGCTGCTGCAGGCGCTGCAGAAGATCAACTACACCCAGCTGTCCGTGCTGGGCGGCGACACCATCAAGACCACCGACATGGTCAAGGGCATGGGGATGGTCACGGCCATCTATGCCACCTCGCCCGTGCTGGAGGCGCGCGAGTTCATCACCGGCCGCCAGTTCCTGGACCGCTACAACACCGCATTCAAGAAGCCGCCTGCCTACGGCGGCCACTACAGCTACGACGCCACCTACGTGCTGTCGGCCGCCATCAAGCAGGCCAAGTCCGCCGATCCGAAGGAGATCACCAAGGCCCTGCGGGCCATCAACGGCTACGCGCCCGTCACCGGCACCATGACCTGGGACGAAAAGGGCGAGCAGCGCTACGGCGCCGTGGGTGTGTACAGCCTGCGCGCGGGCAACTGGGAACTGCGCATGCGCTCCGACCGCTGGTGAGGGCCGGGAGCCGCGGCGTGCCGGCGGCCCCCGGCGGCGCTCAGCGGATGGACACCGGCACCGTGGCCTGGGCGGTGCGGCCCAGGGAGTCGCGCGCCACGATGGTCAGCGCGTAGCTGCCAGCCACCGGCGAAGGCCAGCGGGCGGTCACCGTGGTGCCCTGTATCGAAAAGCCCATGCCCAGCGGGGCGCCGGTGATCGTCACGGACAGCCAGGAGGCGCCCGGCGCGGAGACCGTGATCGTGCCGGTGAGTGCCTTGCCGGCCGTGCCGGTCCAGGGCGCGGCGGCCACCGAGAGGCCGCCCGGGGGCGTACTGCTGCCGGCCGCCGCGATGCGCACGGAATAGGTGCCGCGGCCGGTCAGGCCGGTCTTGGTGTCCGTGGCTGCCACGGTCACCGCGTAGGTGCCCTGGACGGGGCGCGCCCAGGTCACGGAGCCGTCCGCGCCGATCGCCATGCCGGACGGCGCGCCGCTCAGCGCGTAGCGCAGGGGGTTCACCGAGGTGGCGGCGCCGCTGAATGCCAGGGGCACGCCTTCGGTGCCGGAGATGCTGCCGCCCGGCACCGAAGGAGGCAGGGGCGCGGTGATGGTCACCGTGTAGGTGCCCTGGCCGCTCAGGCCCGTCTTGGTGTCGCGCGCCGTCACGGTCACCGCGTAGCTGCCCGCCACGGGTGCAGCCCAAGTGACCACGCCCGTGCCGGACACCGCCATGCCCGCAGGGGCGCCCGCCAGGCTGAGGCTGACCGCGTTGGCCGAGGCCACCGAGACGGTGAAGGACAGCGGCTGGCCGGCCAGCCCGCTCACCGCCGCGCTGCCCACCACCGGCGGCGGAGCCGCCACGGTGGATCCTGCCAGCCGGCCGAGCAGATCCGCAGCGCGTGGCGTGCCCAGTCCGGTGAGCTGGTCGTAGCCCGAGCGGGCCGTGCAGGTAGCGCAGGTGCCGTGGCTGCCCGCCGCCACGTCGAGGAAGCCCGCGGCGTAGCTGGCGGGCTGGGCGCCCACCGTGCCGTACAAAGCGGCATGCGGCCGGCCCAGCGCGTCCCCGCCTGCCTGGGCGCGCAGGGCGCCGGCCACCGCCATGAGGCCCGACCACATCGGCGTGGACAGGCTGGTGCCGCCCGCGCTCAGCCATTGCGCTGCGCCCCCGCCCTGGGGCATCACGGCCACGTACTGGCCGGTGGACGGGTCGGCATTCATCGCGACGTCGGCCACCGTGCGGCGCGCCACCGATCCCACCCCGGGCAGGCCGGACTGCTGGTAGGCCGGCGTCGCGAAGTACGCGCTGGTGCCTCCGCCCGTGCCCGACCACGCCACTTCCGAGCGCACGCCCGCTCCGGTGTAGGTCAGCGAGGTTCCGCCCACACCGAGCACGCCCGGCGATGCGGCGGGCCACATCACGCCTGCGCCCGAATCCCCGGTGGCCGCCAGGTAGCCCATGCGCGTTCCGGCGAAGGCGGATTCGAGTCCGCCGCCCCAACTGCCCTCGGGCGCACCGAAGCTCATGGACACCTGTCCCGGCCCCATGGCGTTGGCCAGCCGCACGGCGGCGGTGAGCGCGCCGACCGACGCGTCGGGCGCCTCGATGAGCACGATGCGCGCGGCCGGAGCGATGGCGTGGGACCACTGCAGGTCCAGCGCGATCTCCGTGGCCCAGCCCGCGTCGTAGGCCGGGGCGGTCCCTGTCGGCCCGCCCGCGGACGTGGCGTAGGCCTGCCACAGCTCGCAGCCCGCGGTGGCCGCTGGCGCGGGCAGGGGCAGGGCGGTGCTGGCGGGAAGGACCTTCGCGGTGCAGGCCGGCAGTCCAAATTTCTGGTTGAACGTGGCCAGTTCCGCGGCCGCATTCGGGTTGTGGCGGGCCGCCACGATGTAGATCGTCTGCCCCGCGCCCATCTGCGCTGCCTGCTGCGCGTTGGGGGTTGCGCCCGAGGCGGGCAGCGCCGGCAGGCCGTAGGCCGCGCGCACCTGCGCCGGCGTGTAGGTGGTGACCACGCTGGCGGCGCGGGCCTCTCCCGTGCCGTCTGCCGAGGGGGCCTGCTGCTCCTGTGCGATGGCCGCCTTGATACGGTCCGGTGTCAGGTGCCGCGTCGACAGCGTGGCCAGGCCGGCGTCGATCGCAGTCGATCGTGGCGCCATCGAAGCGCTGGCGGTGGGGTCGGCCGCATCCTCGGGGCCGGGGTCGGGCAGCAGCACGGGCGCGATGTGGAAGGCTGGCCGCGCCGTCAGCTCGGCCGGCACCGCCGTGGGCAGGTCGGCGGACGACGACGACAGCGTGGTCACGCTCGCGGCGGCCTCGCCGTCGCGCGTGGCCGCGCCATCGGTGGTGGAGCCGCCGCCACAGGAGGCGAGAAAGGCCGCCGCCAGAGCGGCCAGGGGCCAAAGGGGGCTGCCGGGGTGGCAGCGGGCGGGCAGGGAGGGGGCGGGACGGGGCATGGAGGTTTCCCTGGGGCGGTGCCGGAGCGGGACGGTTTTCGAACGCGGGCCCCGGCAGGGGTGGATGGACCGGCCCAATGTAAGTGTTTGTTTCTTCTGGGGCGATCAAATATTTCAAATAAAACATTTGTTTCATTAAAAATGATAAAAATGATTTTACGCACCTGGGGTACTGCCTCATGGCCTTGGCGGCCGCACTACACTGCAGGCCCATGAGCCAGCTGATCCTCGGAATCGAATCCTCCTGCGACGAAACCGGCGTGGCGCTGGTGCAGTCGCCCACCGGCGACGGGGTGCCCACGCTGCTCGCCCATGCCCTGCACAGCCAGATCGAAATGCACCAGGCCTACGGCGGCGTGGTGCCCGAGCTGGCCAGCCGCGACCACATCCGCCGCGTGCTGCCCCTGACCGAAACCGTGCTGGCCGAATCCGGCCGGCGCCTGGCCGACGTGGATGTGGTGGCCTACACGCGCGGCCCGGGGCTGGCCGGCGCGCTGCTCGTGGGCGCCGGCGTGGCCTGTGCCCTGGGCGCGGCGCTCGACAAGCCCGTGCTGGGCGTGCACCACCTCGAAGGGCACCTGCTTTCGCCCTTCCTCAGCGCGGACCCTCCGGAATTTCCCTTCATCGCGCTGCTGGTCTCGGGCGGCCACACGCAACTGATGCGCGTGGACGGCGTGGGCCGCTACGAAATGCTGGGCGAGACCATCGACGACGCCGCGGGCGAGGCCTTCGACAAATCCGCCAAGCTGATGGGCTTGGGCTATCCCGGCGGGCCCGCGCTGTCGCGGCTGGCCGAGCAGGGCGACCCGGCCGCCTTCAAGCTGCCGCGACCGCTGCTGCACAGCGGCAACCTCGATTTCTCGTTCGCCGGCCTCAAGACCGCCGTGCTCACCCAGGCGCGCAAGCTGGGCGACGACCTCGACGCGCGCAAGGCCGACCTGGCCGCCAGCACGCAGGCCGCCATCGTGGACGTGCTGGTGCGCAAGACGGCCGCCGCGCTGCAGCAGACCGGGCTGCGCCGTGTGGTGGTGGCGGGCGGCGTGGGGGCCAACCGGCACCTGCGCGAGCAGCTCAATGCCGCCTGCGCCCGCGCCCAGGTGCGCGTGCACTACCCCGAGCTGCACCTGTGCACCGACAACGGCGCCATGATCGCCATGGCCGCCGCCATGCGCCTGCAGGCCGGCCGCCAGCAGGCCAACCGCGACTACGCCTTCGACGTCGAGCCGCGCTGGCCCCTCGATACGCTGCAGTAAGGAGCGGCGGCCGGAAGTGGCGGCCAGACCGCTGAGCAACCGCTGGCAGGCGATGGCGCCGTCGAGCGGACGCCTTGCCAGCCGGGTGAACCGTTGTCGCTCGAAGCGGATTCGCCGCTGGCCGCAGCCCGCGACCAGGCGTGGGGACGCTCTGCCACCGGATGGGCGAACTTCGGCGACTACGGCTTCACTGTCACCAACACGGCGATGGCCGCCGAAAGCGCGGCGACTGCCGTGGGGCCGTGTCGAAACAGCGACGGCTGGGGCCCGGTCTCGCTTTGCAGGCGCCGGCGAAGCGTCGCCGACATCACCCCGTGAATCGCTGAAAGGGCGATGACCAGCGCCATCTTGCCGAAGAGCCAGCCTTGTCCGATCCAGCCACCCCCTGCCGCGAGCCCGAGGCCAAGCACCCACACCAGCGCCATGGACGGTGCGGTCACGCGCCGGTCCCACTGAAGCACCGCCGTACCCAGGCGCTTTTCATGCGGCAGGAGCACGCCGCCGGCCGCGGGCCATCGCGATGCCACCACAGACAGCAGCAGCAGGCCTCCCACGAAGATGAGGGCCGCGCCGACGTGCAGGCCCTTGATCCACAGGTACGTCATCGAAGAACCCACCTGCTGTAAAGCCCTCCGAAGGGTAAGCAGGCAGCGAGCATCAGCTTTCCCGCGGCCTGCTTTGAAAGGCCTCCGCTTGCCACTGCTCGCACTGCGGCCCATCCCAACGCGAGGAATGCAAACCCGTGTATCGGCCCCATCACTGAGACGGCCATGGGAAAGCCCCCCAGGTGCTTCAACGGCACCGCGACAAGAAGCAGTGCCAACAGCGTGGTCGCTTCCAGGACGCACCAGGTGCGTAGCGCTGCGACACCGTGAGCGGGCCCATCCGGGCGGGCACAAGAGTCAGGGGCTGGATCGTGATGCGTCATTCCCCATTCTTGCTGGAACCCCTACACTGGGACAGTGGCAAGAATGCCAGTATTCGATGGTTTTGAGACAGCGCCGCAGATTGCGCTGCACGGCTCTGGTGCCCCCTCCCGCATGACCTCAACGAGACCTCCGCTTCAAAGACCCCATCGCATTGCATGTCTGGCGCTCCCGGGCGTCTTGTCGTTCGATCTGGCGACCGCCTGCGAGTCCTTTCGATTTGCGACGAATGCTTCTGGCGCGCCCTGCTACCAGATCGCGGTATGCGCGGAGCAGCAGGAACTCGACGCAGGCCCCTTCGCCATACGCATCAGGCACGGCCTGGAACCGCTCGAGACGGCTGACACGATCGTCGTGCCGGGCATCCTGCTGCCTTCGCCACCCCTGTCTCTTGCCGCCTCGCAAGCTCTGCGCCGGGCGGCCAAGAGAGGCGCTCGCATCGCTTCCATCTGCTCCGGCGCCTTCGTTCTCGCGGAAGCGGGTTTGCTGGATGGGCTGCGGGCGACCACCCATTGGGTGGCCGCGCCGGCACTGGCCCACCGGTATCCCGCGATCGATGTCGATCCGTCGGTGCTGTTCGTCGACAACGGACAGATACTGACCTCTGCAGGGGCCGCTGCGGGCCTGGACCTCTGTCTGCACATGATCCGCGCAGACTTTGGAGCCGCCGTCGCTGCGCACGTGGCCCGGCTGTCCGTGGTGCCGTTGCAGCGCGAAGGGGGACAAGCGCAGTTCATTCCACCGCCGGCACAGGCCACCGACAAAAGCCTGCAGCCCCTGGTCAGTTGGGCCCTGGCAAACCTTCATCGGCCAATGACCCTCACGTCCCTGGCCCGGCAGGCGTGCAGCAGCACCCGGACGCTGCACAGGCGGTTCAGTGAGCAGTTCGGAGAGTCGCCCGCGCAGTGGCTGTCCCGGATGCGCGTGCAGAGGGCGCAAGAACTGCTGGAACGCAGCCGTCTCTCGGTGGAGCAAATTGTCAGCCAGGTGGGCCTGGGTTCTGCCGCGAACTTCAGGCTGCAGTTCCAGCGGATCGTCGGCGTGAGTCCAAGCCACTACCGCAAGAGTTTCGGCCGGCGCCTCGGTACGGGCGATTAGCCCGTTCGCAGCCCGTTCAGCCGTGAAACGGCGCCCGTCCATGGAGACGCCGGGGACACAAAAAAGCGCCCTGGCGTTTCGGCCAGGGCGCTTTGCGTTCTGCCTGCCTCGGCGGGACGGCCTCAGGCGATGGTCAATTGCGTGGCGCGGCTCACCGGCACCACCTTGCCCAGCACCAGCGTCAGCACGCCGTTTTCCAGCTTGGCGGAGCTGGTGGACACGTCGATGTCCGCCGGCAGCTCCCAGGCGCGCTGCACCTGGCGCGGCGCACCCTCCACGCTGGTCAGGCGCACCTGATTGCCTTCGATGGTCAGCTGCAATTGGTCACGGCTCAGGCCGGGCAGATCCATCTGCAGGGTGACGGTCTTTTCGTCCTGCTGCACGGTGTAGCCGGCGGCGGCCGGGGTGGCCAGGGTATGGTTCAAAAAGCGCTGCAGGGCCACGTCGGCGGAGCGGGGGGCGTTGAAAGCGGCGCGGCGGATCACGGGGGCGAAAATCATGGAAAAACTCCTGGAAAAACAGTGTCTTCGCGGCTCCCGGGTCGTTCGCCGCATGGTCCACAAATGTGTGTGGCGCGCTGCATTTCAAGGGCTTTTGAGCACGCGAATCGGCGCTTCACGCGCATTGGATCGGCCTGGGGATGCCTGCCGTTTTTACAAGGTGCCCCCGCGCACGGGGTTGCGCGGCCGGAACCCGCGCGGCGCTGCCGCATCCCATGTGCAGCCGCCCCCGCGCCGGTTGCGCGGGGTTACATCCCTTTGTCCGGACGCGTCTTTCGCAGCCTTCACAATGCACGCTGATCAGGGAATCGCCATGCCTACTTTTCGTCCATCACCTTCAAGCTCCATGCCTTCGCGCCATCCCCGCACCGTCTGGGTGCTCGCGCTGTCCGCCGCGCTCGTCGCCACCCTGGCCGGTTGCGCTTCCAGCTCGGTCCCCGGCCTGGACCGCACGCCGCGCTTCGACCCGGACGACTTCGACAGCGCCAGCATGCACACCCGCCACATCAATGCACCGCAGGCGCGCGTGTGCGAAGGCGCCCGCCGCGCCCTCCTGAGCCAGGGCTACCTGGTGAGCACCGCCAGCGCCGAAGTGGTGGCCGGGCGCAAGTACTTCCAGCCGTCCAGCGACATCCACTACGAGGTCGAGATGCGCGTCGTCTGCGCCACCGAGGGCGGCGACAAGACCCGCACCGCCGCCTTCGCCAGCGCCCTGCAGGACCGCTACGTCATCAAGAAGATCAACAACTCCGCCTCGCTCGGCGTGGGCGCGCTGGGCTCGGTGTCGCTGCCGTTTTCCGCGAGCGACGACACGCTCGTCAAGGTGGGCAGCGAGACGGTGACCGACCCGCGCTTCTACGACCGCTTCTTCCAGCTGTTCGACCGCTTCGTGCCCGCCGCGCGCGAGCAGGTGGGGCAGGCATCGCCCGCGGTTCCGCCCACGGTCGCCAACGAAACCGCGAAGAAAGAGGCCCGCGAATCCGGCGAGGTGCACGAGATCCTGCCCATGCCCGTCACCATCCCCGCCCCGGTGCCTCGCCCGCCGGCCGTCACCGGCTTTCCGATGCCGCCCGCCGCGAACGCCGGGGTGGAAACGCCAGCGGCCGAACCAGCTGCGGCGCCTGCTTCGGCACCGGCCTCCACGCCGGCGAACTGAACGGCGCACGGCGCCGGGAGCGCGGTGCCTGCCGCGCGATGTCCACAGGGCCCCGTGCGATGCTGTTCCGCGGCCGGGCCGGGCGGGCCGCCTGAGGGCGGGCGGCGGTGATGGCGCAGCGCTGGGGCGCCATCTGCGCTTGGCCGCTCCGATACACTGCGCGCCTTTCCCATCCCGGGCGGCTGCCCTGCCGGCAGCGCGGCCCACAGGACCGCTCGCATGACCCATTCCTCCTCGCCCGCCGCGCGCCGCGCGCGCACCCTGGCCGTGGCCGCCGCCACGCTCGCTCCCCTGGCTTTCATCGCGGCCAGCGCCGCGCAGGCCGCCCCGGCCGCCGCCGCTGCGGCCTCGGGCCCCGGTCCGGTGGTGTCGCCATCGGCCGCTGCGACGGCCCAGGCCACGCCCGCCAGCGCGCCGCGCAAGGCGGCCGCAGCCACCGGCGCGCCCATCCAGGTTGCACTCATCGAAAGCATGTCCGGCCCCTTCGCCAACACCGGCGAGGCGGTGTTCCGCAACGTGCTGTGGGCCACCGAGCGGGTGAACGCGCGCGGTGGCGTGCGCCTGCCCAACGCGGCCGGCGGTGCGCGGCCCCTGGTGATCGAGCGCTACGACAGCAAGGGCCAGAACGAAGAGGCCCTGTCCGCCCTGCGCGCGGCCATCGACGACGGCGCGCGCGTCATCCTGCAGGGCAACTCGTCGGCCACCGCCGCCGTGCTGATCGAGGCCATCAACAAGCACAACGAGCGCGAGCCGGGCAAGCGCGTGCTGTTCCTCAACTACTCGGCCGTCGATCCCATCCTCACCAATGAAAAGTGCAGTTTCTGGCACTTTCGCTTCGACGCCCACGCCGACATGCGCATGGCCGCGCTCATGGACGTGATTCGCGAGGACAAGGCCCTGAAAAGCGTCTACCTCATCGGGCAGGACTACAGCTTCGGCCAGGCCGTGCTGCGCGAGGCCAGGAAGCAACTGGCCGCCCAGCGCCCCGACGTCGCCGTGGTGGGCGACGAGCTGCACTCCGTCGGCCGCGTGAAGGACTTCGCCCCCTACGCCGTCAAGATCAAGGCCAGCGGCGCCCAGGCCGTCGTCACCGGCAACTGGGGCAACGACCTCACCCTGCTCGTCAAGGCCGCGCGCGAGGTCGGCTACGACGGCATGTTCTACACCTTCTACGGCAACGCCTTGGGCGCGCCGGCCGCGCTCGGCGATGCTGGCGTGGGCAAGGTCGTGGCCGTGGCCGACTGGCTGCCCAACGTGCCGGGCGCGCAGAGCGAAGCCTTCTACCGCTCTTTTCGCCAGCGTTTTCCGCAGCCCGCCGACGACTATGTGCACATGCGCATGCAGCTCATGGTGGAGACCCTCGCCCAGTCCATCGAACGCGCCGGCAGCACCGACGCCACCGCCGTCGCCCGCGCCATGGAAACCGCGAAGGTGCAGCTGAACGGCCAGGCCGGCACCATGCGCGCGGCCGACCACCAGTTCCAGCAGCCCCTGGCCGTGGGCGTGATGGACCGGCAGGGCGCGCCCGGCGTGCCGTTCGACGTGGAAGGCTCAGGCTACGGCTTCCGCGTGGTGCGCCAGATCGCGGCGGAGAAGGCAGAGCAGCCGCAGAGCTGCCGGATGGTACGGCCGCAGTGACGTGATTTTTGGTTAACATCGTGCGTTTCGGCGCGGCCCCTGGTGCGGGGCGGCCGGGCGCACGGCGGAAAGAGACATGCTTTGTTCCGCGCATTTCTGAATGGCATCGAGGGGGGATTCAAAGAATGAGAATAAAGATACTTTTGTCGGCATGGTTGCTGGCCTTCCTGCCAACGGCGTTGGCAGGGGTGGTGAGGTTCGAAGTCGAGCCCAAGTTCACCTACCAGTCGGTGGCATGGCTGGGCGGCGGAGGGGGCTGGCCCAGCGTCGTGGTGGAAAAAGCCGAAACCATGGGCGAGGCCTATTCCATCGCGGCCCAGCGATACCACGACACCAGTTGCCATCCCACGGACGAGGGTGGCGTTTTCTGCCGCAGCGCAAAAGCACCCGTCATCCTGGGCGGTACCGTGAATGGATTGCCGGCGAGCTTCTACTCGGAGGGCAGCCCGGACCTGGGCTCCGGCAGGGCGGCCGCCGTCCAAGTCACGTTGGGGTATGAGTGCCCCACCGTTTTCGACGCCAGCGTCGTGTCGAAGGACGTCGAAAGGACGCAAAACGGCTCGAACGAGCAGATCACGTGCGTGCTGTACGTCGCCAATGACGATTCCTGCGACGACTGCGATGCCCAGGGCAATCCGGTGTTGCCCAGCACGGGGCAGAAGATCCAGTCCGAGCTGGATTACCCGATGGCCAAAACGGGCCTGGTCTTCGAGCGGGTCTACCGAAGCACCAAAGGGCGGTTCTACTCAACGCTCGATCAAGGGTGGTACGGAAACGTCTCCAACCAGGGCAATCCCTGTTACCCGGCCTTCTGGTGGAAAAACCGCACCGAAACCGCGTCCCATTGCTATCAGGTCACCAACAACCCGCATGTCTGGCAGCTGGGTGCCGGGCGCTTCAGTATGTACCGGGGCGAGCCCGGCAACCTGAGCGAGGTGTCCCTCGGGGAATACGCCTTCGTCGCGCCGAGTGGTTCCGGCGGGGGCTACGTTCGCTCCAGGGACAACTTTCTCTACGCGCTGGATTCGCGTGGACGGGTGATCCGGAAGATGTCTGCCCATGGCCGCGTCGAGCTGTCGTACAGCTATTTGGAATCCAATGATCCCTCGTCGTACTCCGGACTGTCCGGCCTGCTCGCCCAGGTGACGGACCGGTTCGGCCGGGCATTGAAATTCAGCTACGACACCTCGAACCAGTTGGCGTCGATGGTCGATCCCGCGTCCCAGACGTATCGGTACGAATACTCCGGGCCGCACAGGCTCAGCAAGGTCGTCTTTCCCGACGGTGCCTCGAAAACCTACCACTACGAATTCGCCGCCCAAAATGGCTGTGCTGCGCCCTATGGCGACAACCTGCTGACCGGAATCACCGACGAGGCCGGTCACCGCTACGCCACCTACCGATACCTCTGCGACGGTCGGGCGGCCAGTTCGGAGCATGCAGGCGGGGTGCATCGATACAGCTTCAGCTACTACTCGTCCACGCCGAGTGAAACCACCGTGACCGACCCTCTGGGAACACAGCGCCGTCACGGCTTCGAAAAAATCGGTGAGAAGTATTGGCCGAGCCAGGTCACCATCGCGAGCCCCGTCGATCCCGCGATCGCGTCCAGCCAGGCGTTCTGGCGGGATGCCAAGGGCAGGGTGCTGCAGCGTTCGGATTCGGGCAACTTCACCTGTTTCGAATACGACCAGGCCCGTGGCCTGCAGACATCGAAGACGCAGGGGCTTCCTCCAGGGCTCGCGTGCTCCACACTCGCCTCCGGCCAGTACGGCTTTCCGGAAGCGGCCCGCAGGACTTCCTACCAGTGGCACCCCGTGTGGACCTTGCCCACGCGTGTGGCCGAGCCACGCAAGCTGACCACCTACGTGTACCACGGCCAGCCCGATCCGCTGGCCGGCGGCGCCGTGCTGCGCTGCGCGCCCGCCTCGGCGCTGTTGCCCGATGGTTCGCCCATCGCGGCGCTCTGCAAGAAGGTCGAGCAGGAAACGGCCGACGCCAACGGGGGCAGCGGCTTCGCGGCTCAGTTGGTGGCGGGTGGGGTGTCCCGCACCTGGAACTGGACGTACAACGACGCCGGCCAGGTCCTCAGCGAAGCCGACCCTGCCGGCAGCGTGACGCGCTACGCCTACCATGCTGCGACGACGGGGGACGCCACCGAGGGCGACCTCATGAGCGTCACTGGCCCCAGTGGGCAGGTGACCCGCTATACGCGCTATGACCGCCATGGCAATGTCGTTGAACAGATCGATCCAACGGGGAGTGTCACCGTCTATGCGCGCGATGTGCGGCAGCGGGTGACCCGCATCACACAGGATGGCTTGGCCGTTGCCATGACCTACCAGCCCACGGGTTTGCTGCAGAGCGTCGCCCAGCCCTCGGGCTACGCGGTGTCCTATCAATACGACGACGCCCAGCGACTGACCGGCTGGTCTGACAACCGGGGCCATGCCGGCAGCTACACGCTGGACGGCATGGGCAACCGCATCAATGAGCAGGTTCAGGACAGCGCCGGCAACATCGTCCATACCCTCTCTCGCACCATCAACGCCGTCAACCGCGTGGCCTCTGAAACCGTGGGCGGCAACCAGAGCACCACCTACGGATACAACCCCTTTGGCGATCTCGTCAGCCACACCAATGGCCTGAACCAGGCGACCCGCTACACCTTCGACAACCTGCGGCGCCTGTCCACGCAAAGCAATCCATCGAACGCGCAGGCGAGCCTCACCTACAACGCCCAGGACGCCATCACCCAGGCCACGGACTTCAAGAGCGTGGCCACCAGCTACACGCGGGATGCCCTGGGCAATGCCAGCCAGGAAGCCAGCGCCGACAGCGGCACGCTCACCCGCACCTACGACAGCCTGGGGCTGCCGCAAAGCCTCACCGACGCGCTGGGGCGGGCCACCGCCATCACGCGCGATGCGCTGGGCCGGCCCACGCAGATCGTGAGCAGCCTGGGCGGCGCGAGCCGCACCACCGTGCTGCGCTACGACCTGCCCGGGCCCGAGTACAACGCCAGCGGCAGCCCGAGCGCCAGCGTGGGGTCGTTGAGCGAGATCCAGGACGCGGGCGTCACCACGCGCTACCAGCGCGACGCGCAAGGGCGCATCACCGCGCGCACGCAGGTCCTGGCCAACGGCAGCAGCAGCACCGTGGGCTACCAGTACGTGCCAGGCGGGACGGGCAGCGCAGGCAGCACGGGCAGCGCAGGCGCGGGGCAGATCGCCCGCATCACCTACCCCAGTGGGCGCCAACTGGTGCACCAGTACGACGCCACCGGCCAGCTCACCGGGCTGCAGTGGAACGGCCAGCCGCTGGTCAGCGGCATCACCTGGAGCCCGCTGGGCCAGGCCACCGGCTGGCAATGGCCCGGGTTCGTGCAGACCCCCGGCAACCCCGCGCCGCTGGCCGAGCAGCGCAGCTACACCAGCGCGGGCCAGCTGGCCGCCAGTGCCCTGCTGCAACTGACCTGGGACAGCGCCGGGCGCATCGCACAGATCACCCAGCAGCACATGCTGCCCACGCAAAGCAGCACAGTGGCGCAGCAGGTGGCGCTCACCAGCGCATACAGCTACGACACGGTGGGCCGGCTCACCGCCAGCGCGCACAGCGCGCCCAATACCCTCACGCTGCCCAGCGGAACGGCCTTGAGCGACACCATCGGGGCCAACGCCAGCGGCTACGCGTGGGATGCCAACGGCAACCGCAGCCAGAGCTACTACAGCAGCAGCACGGCAGGGGGCACCGCCACGCTGCAGCGCGACTACCAAATCGCCAGCAACAGCAACCGCCTGGGCGGCTACACACAGACCTTCACGCCCGCGGGCGGCAGCGCGCAGACGACCAACGTCAGCTACCAGCACGACGCCACCGGCTCGATCACCAGGAAGGGCGACAGCTACCTGCACTACGGCGTGGACGGCCGCATCGCCAAGGCGGGGCCGAACGCCGACCCGGCCAGCGCATTGGCGGTGAGCTACACCTACAACGCCCTGGGGCAGCGCGTGTTCAAGAGCGATGCGCGGCTGTCCGGGGCCAACAACCCGGCGATCACCCAGCAGACCGTCTATGCCGAAGACGGCATCGGCAGCACCGTGCTGGGGCAGTACGGCAGCAGAAGGAGCAGCGACAGCGCGGCAGCTGCGGGCGAGATGGACAGCACCGAGGTCATCTACCTGCCCACCGCGAACGGGCCGATGCCCATCGCCGCGCAGATCAACGGCAGGTTGTACGCCATCGATGCGGACCACCTGAACACGCCCCGGCGCCTCACCAACACGCAGGGCCAGGTGGCGTGGCAGTGGCTGATCACGGGGTTTGGGGAGGCGAACCCGACGACCGGGGCGACCAATTACTCACAAAGCGGGCAGGGCAGTGCAGCCTATGCGGAAGCCATCAAGTTCGACCTGCGGTATCCGGGGCAGGTGTTCGATGAGGAGACAGGGCTGAACTACAACCTGAACCGGTCCTATGACCTGGTTTCGGGGCGGTACTTCCAGGCCGACCCGATCGGGCTGGATGGCGGGTGGAATCGCTTTGGGTATGTTAGTGGGGATCCGCTGAACAATACTGATCCATTGGGTTTGTACGAAAGCTCTTCTTTACTGCGCGCTCTAGTGCCGGGGCAGGTGGCTTTTTACAAAGGAATGACTGCACTAGAAAACGGTAGTTATGGAGCTGCTGCGATTAGCTTCGGCACTATGCTGGGTGAACAGGTTGTCACCGCAGCTAGCTTTGGCTTAAACCGAGCCGTCAGACCGATAGGGCAATTTTGTGAGGCCTCAGCGCTTGCTGCGAATGAAACCACAGTTTTGACAGAAATTTCAATAGGAGCTAGAGCTACTCGAAACAGTGCTAATCAATTAAATGTTGGGCTGACACAGGCGCAAGCGATACAAAATTTGCTCGCAAGTGGCTATATTAAAACCGTCTCTAAAGACGGTGCCGTAATAATAATGACAAATGGCGCTAAAATTTATAGGTTTTATGCAAAATCCACTGGTGGAGGCATACTTGGGGCTGCAAGTGGAGTCCCTTCTGCATCTGTGTCGATAGGCGACAAGTTGATAACTAAGCTACGTTTTTTAGGGGAATAAAATGAGTGATGATATCAATTCGACGATAGATAATTTGTTGATTAATGGTGCTTCGCTTCCTGATAATATTTTTGTATCGAATTTTGAAAAATATCTTTTTTTTGATGCGGATATTGGATCTTCGGATTTTATCGATTCACTTCGGCAAGTGGTAGTTGCTTGCTTCGATGAAGTGGATAGTATGGATGTTTTCTCTAGTTCTACCTTGGGTTTTATTGATCGAATCAAATGCGATGATGAACTTAAGGATGAAATTTTTCGGATTAATAGAATAAATATTAACAATGATGATGGCGGATTGATTGTTAAAGATGCTAATGGTAGATGGATTGCTTATCAGAGATATCCTGCAGACATCGGAGTTTTTGCAATTAATTCTTCAAAAAATTTAAGTGACATTTCAGGATTGAGTGACAGTTTTTTCGACTGCTCAAAAATTTCCAACTGGCTTCAAGGTAAAAGTTCGCATGACGTAGATATCGTTAAGAATTTTGGTGCCAATTTCCTATCCATGCTTATAAAAAATTATCAATAATGGATTGTGTAATATTATCTATTGCAAAAATCATGTGCGTGTAGTGGAGGTTTAATCGATTTCTCAGCCCCTGAATGATTAATAATCATTGAGATGATCGAACTTTGGGTTCTATTGAGGGCCTCTCCAAAAACCCAGCAGTGCAGCAAATGCAGAGCGGTGAAAGCGCTGACGAGATGGGCGCACGGAAGTGAACTAACTAACCCAGCAGGGACAACGCCAGCGGCTACGCGTGGGATGCCAACGGCAACCGCAGCCAAAGCTACTACAGCAGCAGCACCGCAGGGGGCACCGCCACGCTGCAGAGAGCGCGACTATCAACTCGCCAGCACCAGCAACCGCCTGGGCGGCTACACGCAGACCTTCACGCCCGCGGCCGGCAGCGCGCAGACGACCAACGTCAGCTACAACTACGACGCCACCGGATCGATCACCAGGAAAGGAGACAGCTACCTGCACTACGGCGTGGACGGCCGCATCGCCAAGGCGGGGCCGAGGGCTTTCCCGAAATGCTATTAATGCATGCGGATGTAATAAATGAGAGGTTTGATGTGGAAACTGGTCTTTTGCGGTTGTTGTTTGGCTTTTTAATTGCTCCTGCTGTACCTGCGGTGCTTATGTTTGCAGTGCAAGCGTTCGTTATTGGATACAGCGATGCTGCAATGGGAGTGATTATATTTCTCATAATCGGCTATGCATCTGCTGTAATTTTGGGAATTCCAGCTTACCTCTTTCTTCGAAATAGGGGCTTGGTCGGATTGGAGTACTATTTATTACTGGGTGCTGTCATCGGTGTGGCATACTATGTCGTAGTATTTATTCCCACTTATTTGAAAGCTGATTCGAAATACGTTTTGGAATTGATAAGTAATACTGTGGGATTTGGGGTGATAGGGTTGGCGGGCGGCTTGATTGCCAGTTTGGTTTTTTGGTTTATTGTAATTCGCTCTCGCAGAAGGCCCATAATTGGTTGACCTAATGAGAGATTGTCAAAGTCCCGGCATTAATGCAACTGCGGAAGCGACGGCAACACTAGTAAGATGATGATCACCTGTGCCTAAAAATAAACCACTGATATTTATCAGTGTAGTCTCCCGGCTAAGTTAGAAGGCATGGCTAAATCTGAGGATTCAGCTTAGGCACGAGAGCAATAGGGGACAAGTGGTTTACTGAGTCTGCAACTGATGTTGCTGCTTGGGATAAAACGTTCTATGTATTTGATAAATAATCAGTTTTCACATTGCGTGTGGAGATGCCAAATGCTCTTGCGAATCAGAGATGAGCGCGCCAAAACTCGATAGGATTGGGTCTGCCCGATCAACTGATGGGCAGTTATTTCAGCAGATCAATTCTCAGATGAATATTAATGCGTTCACTGAAAATCTCTTGCCATGAAAAATCTTGAAAACACCCGTTGCTGTGTCGTCGCGGAATTGCATTGGTTAATTGATGAGCCGACAAATGGTCCTGCTGCTAGATTAAATTGCTACAGAGAGAAAAGAGGGCTTGATGACATATTTAGTGTTTTCATTAAATTCGAATCTCCTAAAAGATCAAATGGAGTGTGGCAAATGGCAAAAATATTTGCGCTAGTAACAGAGATGGAGCCAAGGCTTTTTTCTGGTGATGAGCAACTCATTCTTACCGCTGGAAATATTCAAGTGGCAGTTGCCAAAGTGATGTCGGAATGCAGCGAGCCAATTTAATGCAGAAAATAGTTGTGAATGAGCGGGACGGAGTTGCAATTTTTCGATCCATTAGGATTAAAGATGTATCTCGATGAATTGTAGGTCCTCTTCCTCGTGATTGCTATCGGAAAAGTCAGATGATTCAAACGCGCTGCGGACTGATTCCTCCCGCCCCACCAAGTATAGATATCATTCGTAATATGTCTTTGGCGAAGGATAGAGTAAATCCGATGTGGTTTAGAGATATGGTTAAAAATAAGTGGCCATGGGATTATAAGCAGCAGGGTGCAATCTATCAGGATTTCGGTAATTTCAATTACGGTGCAACTGGGGCAGCTTTTGGTTTTTATCGCTCTGTGCTTTTGCAAGAGGCTGGGCGGGCACAGCAGGCGGCAGGCACTTCTAGAGCAGAGTGGGTAACCCTGCAAAAAATAGGTGGGATATTTATGGCGGAACTCCACCGTACGGTGATGACCCCGATGATCAGGGCTTTATCGATGGTGGGATTGATTTTTGCAGATGCATGGGGCAGTGATGAAAAAATCGTCTATTTCATTTTTATTGTGCTTTTGAGCGGATGCTTTCAAATTTTTTCAGATGAAAATTGTAGAGATGAAAAAATGGGTGAAAAAATTTCGCCCGATGGTGCAATTGTTGCTCAGATATTAAAAAGAGATTGTGGCGCGACAGCCTCTTCTGCGGTTGGTGTTTATTTGAAGCACGCGGGTCGAATCAATAAGTCTGGAGAGAAAATTTATATTTTGAGAGGTGTTGATAATATTTCTATTGGATGGGAGGGGCCTGTGTTAAGAATAAATGCCCCTGGCTTTGGAGACAATGTTTTTCTGAAAAAAGAAGAATGGAATGGTACTAGAATAATTTATCAATGAAGATTTTTATTTAATTTTTGATCACAGTTCTGCTGTGAGTGGTCTGCAGATGAAATGTCTCTAAGCCAAATGAATGGACTAGAGTGAAGAAAATCCACCACTGGTCACTGGCATCGGCTGAATACTCGGTTTTTGATGCGTGCTTTGAAAAATAAATCTTTAGAAAATCAAAATCATCTCAACGGAAGGCTGTACGCCATCGATGCGAACTACCTGAGCACGCCGAGAAGGCTGACGAACATGCAGGACCAAGTAGCCTAGCAATGGTGATCACGGGGTTTGGGGAAGCGAGCCCGACGACCGGGGCGACTGGCTATGTGCAGAGCGGGCAGGGCAGTTCAACCTATGCGGAAGCCATCAAGGTCGACCTGCGGTATCCGGGGCAGGTGTTCGATGAGGAGACCCAACTAAACTACAACCTGAACCGGTCCTATGACCCGCCCTCGGGGCGGTACTTCCAGGCTGATCCCATTGGACTGGATGAGGGGGATCGATTTGGGTATGTGGCAGGAAATCCGATTTCGTCGCTTGATCCGGATGGCTTGCAGTTTCTAGACTTGACCACTCTTGCTGGAGTCAGGCGAGAAACGACCTTGGACGATGCGGTGAGAGCCGGAGCTTGGACCCGGACGGTCACCATGCCTGCATCGGTAGCGGGATTTAGTCCTTCGGCAATAGGTCTGGCGGGATCTGCTGCTTCGCCATTGTTTTGTTCAACTACAACTACGGTGACTTCATGAGCAGAGGCAGGCGTTGTACCTGATCTGGCTGCCGGCAGGTGGGTAATGCAAGGTAGACCCAGTACTTGGAATTACATCAGAACTGGGGTGTGAGGACCTCGATTCACATTTGATAAAGGCCTTTCTTGGCCAATTTATCCAATCTCAAAATCTGTAACTGGTACCGCCACAGTCAGTTGGCCTGTTGGCATTGCCAACTTTTGGCGAGGAGTATTTGGTCAAAGGCAAATAATTCCATGAATATAGATAATTTTGAAAATATTCTACTCGTGGGCTTTTTTCAAAGCTTTTGTGGAATGTTATTTTCCCCTCAATGATGCAATGGATGCATAGATTGTGGATCTTGGGGAGGATAAATGAAAAGCCGCGAGAATTTCAAATGTTTACAGGCTTGGAGGTTTTGTTTTTGTTGATTTTTTCGACATTGAAGGGCTATAAGGAGGCTTCTCTGTTTTATGGCTTTATGGTTTTTTTCTTGGGCGTGTTGTTCATTGGCTTATCTTATCTTTTGTGTAGCGCTATTGCTAAATTAATCAGAGGAAAGTAGCGGGATGCGTGTGCGGACGCATCGCCAGAATAGGACCAGCGCAGACTCGGCCAACGCCAGATGGACAATTTCAAGTTGAGGATATCCTTACCCATCCCAGCGCAGTATTTAATCCACTGGGCCGAGGTGGGTTGGTGCGTGAACACCAGACGGAAGGGAAATTCGCTTCGATTCGAATGGAAGATTTGCTGGATTTATTGATTAAGGTGTATGCAATGACTGAAAAAATTTCGCCAGATTTTGAAGCCTTCTCATTCAGCGATCTCGATTATGAGGGCATGTCTGTTGAGATCAGATATCAGGGGGTTCCTGTTGCTCAAATTAATAAGGATAAAGGCCCTGAAAATTGTGAAATACAAATTCCTTCTAGGTTTTCACCTGGTGATGCAAATTTTGTTTTCCCCTTAGAGGATTTTGTTAATGCATTGAATTCGGCAAGGCATTTAATTGCTGACCTTGGATAATGGCCACACGTCTATGCGGAGGACGGAATCGGCAGCACCGTGCTGGGGTAGTACGGCAGCTTCGCGTGTCAGTTGGTGGATTTGCATGTGCGGGTCGCGCTGCTCAATCGTTCCACTCAACTGAGCACGCCTATCTCATCACCGTCGCGGTGGCCTGGGCGCGTCCGGGTTCAGGGGGTTGCTTCTGACGGGAGAGTTGCGCAAAAAAGTCCCGGCCATGCCGCGGCATGCGCAGTTCTGCGTTATTCCGTCAACGCCTTCGCAAGGCGCGCCATGGTGCACGCTGCTTGCCATAACGTGCGGACTGGAGTTGCGCGATCGTCGCTCCCTGCTCCACAAGCCTGATATGCCAAACCGAATTTCACCTTCTGGCTCGCCGATCCGCAGCGTTTTGCTGGATTCGAACACTCGCGTGGCACCCGATGCTGTTTCCGAGTTAGCCAGGCCGCTCACTGGCGAGCATGCATTGCAAGGGCTGGCACCTAGGTTGGAGCCGGCGTTCGGCAGGGCGGTTGGTGCCATACCCCCGCGTCAGGCCATTCTGCATTGGCCGAACGGGGACGTGTCTCTGGGTAGAGTGGATGGAAATCTCGACACAGGGTTGAGCTTTATGGCCTCGTCAACCGCAGGTCCGTTGGCCGAGCGGTGCCGCAAGCCCTCCATGACCCACCTGCGGCATTCTGGAGCCTCGGTGCGGCCCCTTGAGGTGACGCCGATTCTCGGCAGTGCGATGAGCGAACTGTTGGCAGTCCAGGCTCGGCTGAAAAAAATCGACGTACCCTTTGACGGCCAAACGCTGCCTCACTTGGCCCAAGTGGCGTCCGGCACCAGAACTGGGGCAACCGGGGTGGCAGATCGTTGTCATCGGTGACATGCTGATGTCCGTGCTTGACCAACTGGGGAAGGATCTCGACGACCCGTTCGCGGCCCGTTCCGCCATGGAGGCCATGGCCAAGGGGCGGCGATTTTTCTTTGAAGTGGAACTCGAAAGAAATGGCTCGTATTACACCAACCTTGTCGATGTGGATGAGGCTTCGATGGTCGGTGGGCGCGATGAGAGCGCATCCTCGGCTTCTGCAGATCAGGACCCTCTTTTCGATGTGCTTCGCCCGATGGCGGAAGGCGAGCATCTGTGCATTCCAGTGGGGCAGTGCGGTTCCAATGGAAACCACGCACTGTTGATTTCAGTCAGTCGCCTCGATGCCGATCAAGCGCGCGTCAGTGTTTTCAATTCAGAGGGTTGGCAGTGCCAAGGCGGCACCGACCGGTTGGACGATGCGCCCGCCGTTTCCAGATCCATGCCGATGGATCGGGTGTATGGACTTCTCAAAGCACTGGACGGAAGTGTTTTGAAGCCGCCGCCGGACGATTCGCTGATCCGCGCAGATTGGGAGGTGGCAGACGCCGGTGCACCTTTGCTCAGCTGGCTTCAAGACGGCGGGTCGGCCGCATCGGAGGTGAAGGTCGCGAGCCTGCGGCAGCCACGCCAAAAAGCGGTGGATTGTGCACTGGAATCCCGGTTTGCATGGCTTGCCACCGTGCTCCCCGAGGCCGACTACAAGCTCGTGAAGGCGCATGCGCTCAATGTCTTGGCCGAAAACGCATCCATTGAAGAGGATCGCGCCGAGGTCCTCGGAGTGCTCGGCCACCGAGTCACGGTCAGCCTGAGCGGTTACGCAATGTCCGCGAAGCCTTGATTTGGCATGACGATCACCTGAGCAACCAGCGCGACCGCCAACCCAACTACCCCCGCACCCGCCGCAGCACCATCGGCGCTCCATCCACCCCATCCCCCCGCCGCAACACCAGCACCTCGCCCGACGCCGGGTAGATCCCCGTCAACGCCGTGATGTTGACCTGGTGCGTCACCCACACCTCGACCTGACCCGCAGGCACTGCCGCCAGCGCTTTTCGCAGCGCCGCGGTCTGCGCGCCTTGCGTGTCGCCCCCTTCGAAGAACGAATTCAACGCCTCCCAAGGCTCCATCTGGCCGAAGGCCAGCATGGCGGTGTCCTGGCAGCGGCACCAGGCGCTGGAGCGCACCCGCTGGGGCGCCAGGCCTTGCTGCTTCAGCAGTGCCCCGATGCGCTGGGCCTGCGCGCGCCCTTCGGCGCTGAGGTTGCGTTGCGTGCTGCATTGGCCCAGGGCGAAGCCGGGTGGATCGCCCGTGCCGGGGTCGGTCTGCGCATGCCGCATCAGCAGCACGGTGCCGGGCTCGGTGGCGGCGTAGGAGGAGGAAGCGGCGGTGGAGAACAGGGCGCCAGCCAGGCTGGCGGCCGATCCCAGGCGCAGGAGTTGACGGCGTTGCATGCGGTCCATTGTGGCCCCCGAAGCGGGGAGCGCTCGCTTTTTTCCTCCGCCGGGTTTTGCTACCGCGCCGCGTTCACCTCGCGCCCCAGCTCGATCACGGCCATGGCGTAGTAGCTCGACCAGTTGTAGCGCGTGACGGCATAGAAGTTCTCGGTGCCCGCGTAGAAGACGGGCGATCCAACGCCGTTCTGCAGTTCCACCAGGGCCAGTGGGCCGCGGTGGGTGGCGCCGTCGCCTTGCACCAGGGCGCCCAGTTCGGCCATGCGGGCCACGGTGAAGGTGGGCAGGATGTCGGGGGCCAGCAGGTCTTCGAGGCGCAGCCGCGCGGGATCGAACTCGACCGCGTAGTGCGTGGGCATGCCGGTGGTCCAGCCGTGGCCCTTGAAGTAGTTGGCGACCGAGCCGATGGCGTCGGCGGGGCTGTTGAAGAGGTCGATGCGGCCGTCGCCGTCGAAGTCCACCGCATAGCGCGCCCAGCTGGAGGGCATGAACTGGCCCAGGCCCATGGCGCCGGCGTAGCTGCCGCGCGGCTCCAACGGGTCGGCGTTGGTGCGCTGCATGAGGCTCAGGAACTGCTCCAGCTCGCCCCGGAAGAACGCGACGCGCTCGGTCGCGCGCGGGTGGGCCATGGGAAAGTCGAACGACAGGGTGGCGAGCGCGTCGATGACGCGGAAGTTGCCCATCTGCTGGCCGTAGATGGTCTCCACGCCGATGATGCCGACGATCATTTCCGCCGGTACGCCGTATTCGCGCTCGGCGCGGGCCAGGGTGTCGGCGTTGTCGTGCCAGAAGCGCACGCCCGCGCGGATGCGCACGGGCTCGACGAAGCGGCTGCGGTACACGCGCCAGTTCTTGGGCGTGCCGGCCGGCGGCGGCAGCATGAGGCGCGGCACCTGGCTCAAAAAGCGCGCCTGGCCGATGGCCTGGCGCACCCATTCGCGGTCCAGGTCGCGGCGCGCGGCGATGTCGTCGGCGAACTGCATGGCGTCCGCGCGCTGGTCGTAGAAGATCGCCGGCTGCGGGGCCGCGGCCGGGGCCCGGGGCGGGTTTTTCTTGACGGGCTTTTGGGCGATGGCGCCCGGGGACAGGAGGGCGGCGGCGATCAGCAGCAGGGCGTGGCGAAGGAGGGCGAAGGAGGGCATGGGGCGGTCAAGGGGTCGGCGGCTGGCGCGCCGGCCAGGGCAGGCGGCGCAGGTCGCGCCGTAGGTCGGCCAGGGCGGTGGCCGGTTCGGGGGCGTAGCGGGTGTGTTCCAGGCGCAGCAGCCAGTCGGCGATGGGCGCGCTGGCGGCGTCGCCGAACCGCGCCCGGGCCCGCTCGGCCATGGCGCGCGGCGGCAGGGTGGCGGGCAGGGGCAGGCCGGCGCGGGCGAGCCGGTCGCGGGCATGGGCCAGCAGGCGCAGCCAGGGGTCGTGCTGGCTGCGTTCCCACAGCGTCCAGCCGGCGCCCACGAGCGCGGCCAGCGCGGCCAGCCCGCCCAGGGCCCGGGCCAGGTCTTCCCAGCTGGGCGATTCGATGCCCAGGGCTTTCAGCATGTCGAGCTGGCGGCCTTGGGTGTAGTTGAGCACCCACTGGTTCCAGCCGTTGTTGACGGCCTCCCACACGGTGCGCATCTGCTGCACCATGCCGGGGCTGATCATGGTGTCCATGGCGTTGCCGAACATGCCGCGCGGGGCCTGCAGGCGCTGGAATGCGCCGATGCGGCCGGGCGAGACGGCGCCGGTCGGGTCCACGCGCACCCAGCCGCGGCCTTCGAGCCAGACCTCGGCCCAGGCGTGTGCATCGCTCTGGCGCACGGTCCAGTAGCCATCGACCCCGTTGCGCTCGCCGCCCTGGTAGCCGGTGACGATGCGCGCGGGGATGTCCATCGCCCGCATCAGCACGACGAACGCCGAGGCGATGTGTTCGCAAAAGCCTTCCTTGATGTCGAACCAGAACGCGTCGGCGGTGTGCTGGCCGTACACGCCGGGCTCCAGCGTGTAGTTGTAGCCGCCGGTGCGCAGCCGGGCGAGGGCGGCGTCGATCAGGGCGGGCGGCCCGCCGGCGGCCAGGCGCGGGTCGGCGAGCATCTCCTGCGCCAGGGCGCGGGTGCGTGGGTCGAATCCGTCGGGCAGCTCCACGTAGGAGCGCATCTGCCCGGTGCGCTGCGCCGGGCCGTGGGTGAAGCGGGGATAGCTTTCGGCGCGGTAGCGCATGACCTCGTTGACCGGCCGGTTGACCACCCATTGCAGCTCCTGCGTCATGAAGGCCGACAGGCCCTCGGGCAGCTCGGGCCGGTCGCGGGCCACGTCCAGGGTAAGCAGCCAGGGGCGCCGCAGCGGCTCCAGCGTGACGGCGTAGCGCAGGGGCTCGCCCTCGGTCTGCAGCCGCGCGGGCGCGGGCGGCCGAAAGGCCGAGGACGGCGCGCCGGACTGCCCGAGGGCGAACCACTGCCGGCCGTTGAAGGCGGTGAGCACCGGGCCGCGAAAGTAAAGCTGGCTCTGCGGCGGCGCCTCGCCGCCCGGCGTGTCGAACTGCACGCGCATCGCCACGCTGTCGTCCAGCGCCAGCGAGGCGACGTTGCCGATCTCCATCTCGCCCGACAGCCCGCTGCGCCCCGAGGGGTTGTCGTTGGGCATGCCCCAAAGGGGCGCCATGCGCGGGAACAGCAGGAACAGCGCCAGCATGATGGGCGCGCCCAGCAGCGCCATCTTGCCGGCCGTGCGCATGGATTGCGCCAGCGGCGGGCGGCCGACGGGCATGTGGGCGTTGACCAGCGCGGTGAGCAGCCCCAGCAGCGCGACCAGCATGGCGGTGGCCGTGAGCAGCGACTGCGAGAAGAAGAAGTTGCTGAGCATCGTGAAGAAGCCCAGGAAGAAGATGACCATGGCGTCGCGCCGCGCGCGCAGCTCCAGCGTCTTGAGCGCCAGCAGCATCACGACGAGCGTGACGCCCGCATCGCGCCCCACGATCGTGCGGTGCGACGCCAGCGTGAGCGCCACCGACACCACCAGCAGCCCGCCGGTGGCCCAGCGGCCCGGCAGGGGCCGGCCTTCCAGCGCCAGCCAGCCGCGCCAGGCCAGCACCAGGGCGGCGAGCGCCGTGGTCCACACGGGCAGGTTGGCGGCCTGCGGCGCGATCACCCAGGCGATGACGACGATGAGGAACAGGGTGTCGCGGGTGTCGCGCGGCAGGGTGGCGAGCGTCTGGCGCAGGCTCATGGGCGGACGCTCCGCGCCACCGGCAGGCGGGCGGCCGGCTCCGACAATGCATTGCTACTATTTTTGTAGCATAATGCCCTAGTGTTGATTGCGCTGGATGGCATTTTGATCATGAAAGGTGGGGGTGCTCAGCACAGGGCCAGCGCCTCCAGGCAGCGGCGGCGGTGGGCGGCGCCGCTGTCCTGGGCGATCTCGCCGCCGGGCAGGCGCAGCCCGTATTCCACGCCCAGCCGGTCGGCCTGCAGCACCCAGGCGGCCAGGCGCGA
This sequence comes from Acidovorax sp. SUPP2539, assembly GCF_030158975.1. NCBI lineage: Bacteria > Pseudomonadati > Pseudomonadota > Betaproteobacteria > Burkholderiales > Comamonadaceae > Acidovorax > Acidovorax sp. SUPP2539. Next base: position 127,222 of record NZ_BQXJ01000004.1, read on the forward strand.
CAGGCGGGCTTCGGGGTCGCTCAGGCCGGTGACGGCGGGGTCCAGCCACAGCTCCTGCCGCTGGGCCTGCTGGGCGTCGCGGCTCACCAGGTCGTCGGTGCCGGTGGCCAGCGACTTGGCGGCCTTTTTCCAGACCACCAGCTTGAGCGGGTCGCCCCGGCGGTAGGCCCGCACGCCGTCGAACTCGCCGATGCCCTGCGTGGGCGTGTTGCCCGCGCCGCCCGAGCGCGGCTCGCCCGCGGGCAGCGGCGGGGGCGGCACCTCGGGTTGGGGATACACCAGCACCTGCGCCGCGGGCCGCCAGAGGGTCCAGACGCGGAAGGTGCCCAGCGGAAAACGCGTCTCGGCCGTGAGCGTGGGCGCGTCGTGCAGCCCGCGCCGCAGCGGCTGGTAGGCCACCTGCACGCTGGCCGAGCCTTCGGCGGGCACGTCGGTCCAGACCCATTTGGTGTCCGTGCCCGCGCCGTGCACTGCCACCGCGATACCGTGGCGCGCGGTGCGCCGCGTGTGGCTCAGCTGCACCTCCAGCGCGGTGCTGGTGCCCAGGAACTGCGGCTCCGGCGCCACCAGGTGCAGGGTGAGGCCGCGCAGCGTGCCGTGGCAGATGTGGATGCCCACCACCGCACTGCCGGCCAGCAGGAAGGTGAGCAGGTAGCCCAGGTTGAGCTGGAAGTTGATGGACGCCACCAGCAGCACCAGCAGCGTGAGCGCCAGCATCCAGCCCGCGCCCGTGGGCAGGATGTACACATTGCGCTGGGTGAGCGTGACGGTGTCGGTGCGCTTGATGCGCGACTGCCACCAGCGCTGCCAGCGCCGCTGCACGGCGGACAGCGGCCAGGGGGCCGGGCGCGGGGCGGGCTGCGGCAGCGGCGGGGTGAGCGGGGGCGGAGCGGCGGCCGGCATGGCGGGGCTGGGCGATGTGGTGTGGTGTGGGTCGGGGGAACAGCGAAAGGGGGATCGATGGGTGGGCCGGCGGCGGAGGGGGGGACTCAGGGCAGCGGCACGGCATCCACCATGGCCCGCACCTGCTCCACGGCGCCGCGCCCGGCATCGCCCACGGGTACCAGGCGGTGGGCAACGGTCTGGGGCAGCACGGCCTGCACGTCGTCTGGGGCCACGTAGTCGCGCCCCGAGATCAGCGCCTGCGCCTTGGCCGCGCGCACCAGCGCGATGCCGGCGCGGGGCGACAGCCCCTGCAGGAACCACCGGCCCGAGCGGGTGGCGGCCATCAGGTCCTGCACGTAGTTCAAGAGCGGGTCGGCCGTGTGCACGGCCAGCACCTGCTGCTGCAGTTGCTCCAATTCGTTGCCTGAGAGCAGGGGCAGCATGCTGTCCACCATGTCGCGCCGGTCGGCCCCGGCCAGCAGCAGGCGTTCGGCCGCGCGGTCGGGGTAGCCGATGGAGATGCGCATCAGGAAACGGTCCAGCTGCGATTCGGGCAGCGCGAAGGTGCCCAGCTGGTCGTGCGGGTTCTGCGTGGCGATCACGAAGAACGGGTGGGGCAGGGCGCGGGTTTCGCCCTCCACCGAGACCTGCTTTTCTTCCATGGCCTCGAGCAGGGCGCTCTGGGTCTTGGGACTGGCGCGGTTGATCTCGTCGGCCAGCAGCACCTGCGCGAACACGGGGCCGGGGTGGAACACGAACGATTCCTTGCCGCGCTCGTACACCGAGACGCCGGTGAGGTCGCTCGGCATCAGGTCGGCGGTGAACTGCACGCGCGAGAACTGCAGCCCGAAGGTGCGTGCCAGCGCGTGGGCCAGCGTGGTCTTGCCGACGCCGGGAACGTCCTCGATCAGCAGGTGGCCGCCGGCCAGAAGGCAGGCCACGCAGTCCTGGACCTGGGCGCTTTTGCCCACGATCACCGTGTTAAGCTGGTCCAGAAGCGACTTGATTTTGTGCTGTGCTTGCATGGTGCGACGTTATCCGAAAAAGAACGAGGCTACGGGAATGACTGTGGGCATGACAGGCTATTTCACCCATCGCGAATGCTGGAAGCACGAGATGGGCCCGGGGCATCCCGAATGCCCGGCGCGGCTGGATGCCATCGAGGACCGACTGCTCGCCACCGGCGTGGCCGACGCGCTGGAACGCATCCAGGCCCCCGAGGCGTCTCTGGCCGACATCGAGCTGGCGCACGACCGCCGCCATGTGGACGCCCTGCGCGGCATGTCCGAGCGGCTGGCCGAAGAGCTGCTGGCCGGCGGCCCGGCGCATGCGCAGATCGACCCCGACACCTCCATCAACACCCACACCTGGAACGCCGCGCTGCGCGCCGCCGGCGCGGCCCTGGCCGCCACCGATGCGGTGATGGCGGGCGAGCTGGAGAACGCCTTCTGCTGCGTGCGCCCGCCGGGCCACCACGCCACGCGCGACAAGGCCATGGGGTTTTGCTTCTTCAACAACGTGGCCATCGCCGCGCGGTATGCCTTGAAGCGCCACGGCCTGCGCCGCGTGGCGGTGGTGGATTTCGACGTGCACCACGGCAACGGCACCGAGGACATCCTGGCCGGCGACGACCGCGTGCTGATGGTGGGCATCTTCCAGCACCCGTTCTATCCCTACAGCGGCGACCGCGACCCGGCGCCCAACATGCTCAACGTGCCCGTGGCCGCCTACACGCGCGGCATGGACATCCGCGAGCTGATCGAGATGCTGTGGATTCCGCGGCTGGAGGCCTTCAAGCCCGAGATGATCTTCGTGAGCGCCGGCTTCGACGGCCACCGCGAGGACGACATGGGCCAGCTCGGCCTGACCGAGCAGGACTACACCTGGATCACCCAGCGCGTGAAGGACGTGGCCCGCCGCCATTCCAAGGGCCGCATCGTCTCGTGCCTGGAGGGCGGCTACATGATGGATGCCCTGGCGCGCAGCGTGGAAGCCCACGTGCGCGTGCTGGCCGACCTGTGACCTTCTGCCTTAGCCGCCCTATCGCATGACGACCCCTTCCGCCCCCCCAAACCCCCTGGCCGTTTCGCGCGATGCGCGGGGCGTCGTCACCCTCACGCTGGACGACACCGCGCGCTTCAACGCGCTGGGCGACGGCATGCTCGCCGCGCTGCAGCAGGCGCTGGCCGACGTGGCCCGCGACGACACCGCGCGGGTGGTGGTGCTGGCCGCCAGCGGCAAGGCCTTTTGCGCCGGCCACAACCTGAAGGACATGGCCGCCCACCTCGACAAGGCCTGGTACCAGAAGCTCTTCGCCCAGTGCAGCCGCATGATGCTCGCCATCCAGCAGCTGCCCGTGCCGGTGATCGCCCGCGTGCAGGGCATGGCCACGGCGGCCGGCTGCCAGCTGGTGGCGCAGTGCGACCTGGCGGTGGCGGCGGACGACGCCACGTTCGCCACCAGCGGCATCCACTACGGCCTGTTCTGCGCCACGCCCAGCGTGCCGCTGGTGCGCAACGTGCCGTTCAAGCGCGCCATGGAAATGCTGCTGACGGGCGACTTCATCGATGCGCGCACTGCGCAGGCCGAGGGGCTGGTGAACCGCGTGGTGCCGCAGGCGCAACTCGATGCCGAGGTCGAACGGCTCGTGCAGTCCATCCTGGAAAAGCCCCGCGCCGCGGTCGCCATGGGCAAGGCCCTGGTCTACCAGCAGCGCGAGCTGGGCGTGGAGGCGGCCTACCAGCTCGCGGGCCAGGCCATGGCCACCAACATGATGGACGCGGCGGCGCAGGAGGGCGCGCGCGCCTTCGCCGAAAAACGCACGCCGGCCTGGAAGCCGGCGCGCTGAGCCCGCTGGCCATGCCGCCGTCGCCGGTTCCCGATCCCTGCACCCCTTCCGGTCCTGGCGCCGCCGGGTGTGGCGCCTTCTTCTTCTTCTTCTTCTTCTTCTGCTGCTTCTTCTGACTGCCGATGGAAATCTTCGACACCCTGTCGCGCGACTTCAATAATTCCAGCACCTGGCTGGAGATCGCCGTGCTCGCGGCCTGCATCGCCCTGGCTTACCTGGCCAGCCGCGCGGTGGGGCGCCAGCAGCCGGCCGATTCGGTGTGGTTCGGGCGGCGCACCGTCGATGGGCTGATGTTCCCGCTGCTCTCGCTGGCGCTGGTGTATGCGGCACGCGTGGGCGTGGAGCATTACCAGCCGGTGTTCCTGCTGCGCGTGGCGGTGCCGGTGCTGACCTCGCTGGTGCTGATCCGCTTCTTCGCGCGGGTGCTGACGGCGGCTTTCCCGCGCTCGGCGGCCATGCGGCTGGTCGAGCGCATCGTCTCGTGGGTGGCCTGGGGCGTGGCCGTGCTGTGGAGCGTGGGGCTGCTGCCGCTGGTGCGCCAGGAGCTGGCCGACATCACCATCAGCTTCGGCAAGTCGCAGGTCAGCCTGCTCATGCTGCTGCAGGGCGTGTTGTCGGCGGGGCTGGTGATGGTGCTGGCGCTGTGGGTGTCGTCCACGTTCGAGCGCCGCGTGCTGAGCAATGCCGTCAACGACCTGTCCATGCGCAAGGTGGCGGTGAACGCCACGCGCGCGGTGCTGCTGATGATCGGCATGCTGTTCGCCCTGTCGGCCGTGGGCGTGGACCTGACCGCGCTGTCGGTGCTGGGCGGCGCGGTGGGCGTGGGCCTGGGATTCGGGCTGCAAAAGCTCGCCTCCAACTATGTGAGCGGCTTCGTCATCCTGCTGGAGCGCTCGCTGCGCATCGGCGACAACGTGCGCGTTGACGGCTTCGAGGGCCGCATCACCGACATCAAGACACGCTACACCCTCATCCGCGCGGGCAACGGCCGCGAGTCCATCGTGCCGAACGAGACCCTCATCACCCAGCGCGTGGAGAACCTCTCCGACGCCGACCGCAAGTTCAACGTCACCACCAACATCGTCGTGGGCTACGACAGCGACGTGGCCCAGGTGCAGCAGATCCTGTGCGAGGCCGCCGCCGCGCAGGCCCGTGTGCTCAAGGAACCGCAGCCCGTGGCCTACCTGGTCAACTTCGCGCCCGACGGGCTGGAGTTCAGCCTGAACTTCTGGATCAGCGATCCCTCCGCCGGCTCGGTCAACCTGCGCTCGGCCATCAACATCGCCATTCTGGAGGGCCTGCGCGGGGCGGGCATCGACATTCCCTACCCGCAGCGGGTGGTGCAGATCCGGGGCGACGCCGTGCCCCCGGTACCGGCCGGCGCTGTCGCCGACGTGCCAGCACCCGCACCGCAGCGCCCGGAGGCCGGAGACACTGGCCTATAATTCTCAAAAAAGCACGATCGTTCTTTTTGTGGATGGGCGGCATCCCACTGCCTCGCGCAGGGGTATGCGCCAGGGGTGCGGAATAGAATGTTTCGGTTTACGTAAACGTCAATTAATCAACAACTCTAGGAGCCGCAGCAATGAAGGTTTTGGTCCCTGTCAAGCGCGTGGTGGACTACAACGTGAAGGTCCGAGTGAAGTCGGACAACACGGGTGTGGACATCGCGAACGTGAAGATGAGCATGAACCCCTTTGACGAGATCGCCGTCGAGGAGGCCGTGCGCCTGAAGGAAAAGGGCGTGGTGACCGAAGTCATCGCCGTCTCCTGCGGCGTGGCGCAGTGCCAGGAAACGCTGCGCACCGCGATGGCCATCGGTGCCGACCGTGCCATCCTGGTGGAGACCACCGAAGAGCTGCAGCCCCTGGCCGTGGCCAAGATCCTGAAGGCGCTGGTGGACAAGGAGCAGCCCCAGCTCATCATCCTGGGCAAGCAGGCCATCGACGACGATGCCAACCAGACCGGGCAGATGCTCGCAGCCCTGGCCGACCTGCCACAGGCCACCTTCGCCTCCAAGGTGGAAGTGAGCGGCGACAAGGTCAACGTCACGCGCGAAGTCGATGGCGGTCTGGAGACCATCTCCCTCACGCTGCCGGCCGTGGTCACCACCGACCTGCGCCTGAACGAGCCGCGCTACGTCACCTTGCCCAACATCATGAAGGCCAAGAAAAAGCAGCTCGACACCGTCAAGCCCGAAGACCTCGGTGTGGACGTGAAGCCGCGCCTGAAGACCCTGAAGGTCTCCGAACCGCCGAAGCGCGGCGCCGGCATCAAGGTGCCCGACGTGGCCGCCCTGGTGGACAAGCTCAAGAACGAAGCAAAGGTGATCTGAACATGACAGCCCTCGTAATTGCCGAACACGACAACGCCAGCATCAAGCCCTCCACCCTGAACACCGTGACGGCCGCCGTGGCCTGCGGTGGCGACGTGCACGTGCTGGTGGCGGGCAGCGGCGCCGATGCCGCCGCCCAGGCCGCCGCGCAGATCGCCGGCGTCAGCAAGGTCATCCTGGCCGATGGCGCGAGCCTCAAGGACGGCCTGGCCGAGAACGTCGCCGCGCAGGTGCTGGCCATCGCCGCCAACTACAGCCACATCCTGTTCCCCGCCACCGCGGGCGGCAAGAACGTGGCCCCCCGCGTGGCCGCCAAGCTCGATGTCGCGCAGATCTCGGACATCACCAAGGTCGACAGCCCCGACACCTTCGAGCGCCCCATCTACGCCGGCAACGCCATCGCCACCGTGCAGAGCAGCGATGCGACCAAGGTCATCACCGTGCGCACCACCGGCTTCGATGCCGCGGCCGCCACGGGGGGCTCGGCCGCTGTCGATAAGCAGGAGGCCGCCGCCGATTCGGGCAAGAGCAGCTTCGTGGGCCGGGAAGTGACCAAGAGCGACCGCCCCGAGCTCACCGCCGCCAAGATCATCGTCTCGGGCGGACGGGCGCTGGGCAGCAGCGAGAAGTTCAACGAAGTGATGACGCCCCTGGCGGACAAGCTGGGTGCGGCGATCGGCGCGAGCCGCGCGGCGGTGGATGCGGGCTACGCGCCCAACGACCTGCAGGTGGGGCAGACGGGCAAGATCGTGGCGCCGCAGCTGTACATCGCGGCGGGCATCTCGGGCGCGATCCAGCATCTGGCGGGCATGAAGGACTCCAAGGTGATCGTGGCGATCAACAAGGACCCGGAAGCGCCGATCTTCAGCGTGGCCGACTACGGCCTGGAGGCCGACCTGTTCACGGCCGTGCCGGAACTGGTCAAGGCGCTCTGAACGCACGGCCCCGTTCCCCGGAAGGCATCGCTTGCGATGCCTTTTTTTCCGACATTTTTCGCCCCCGGAGACTTCTTCCATGAGTTACACCGCCCCCGTCAAGGACATGCTGTTCGCGATCGAACACCTGGCGAACATCGAGCAGGTGGCCCAGCTTCCCGGCTTCGAGGATGCTGGCCTCGACACCGCCCAGGCGGTGCTGCAGGAATGCGCCCGCTTCAACGAGGGCGTGGTGGCGCCATTGAACGTCGTGGGGGACCGCAACCCGTCGTCTTGGAAGGACGGGGTGGTCACGACCACGCCGGGGTTCAAGGAAGCCTTTCGCCAGTACGCCGAGGGCGGCTGGCAGGGCCTGCAGCACCCGGCCGATTTCGGCGGCCAGGGGCTGCCCAAGACCATCGGCGCGGCCTGCATCGAAATGTGCAACAGCGCCAACCTGAGCTTCGCGCTGTGCCCGCTGCTGACCGACGGCGCCATCGAGGCGCTGCTCACGGCCGGCAGCGATGACCTCAAAGCCACCTACCTCGAAAAGCTGGTGACCGGCGAGTGGACCGGCACCATGAACCTCACCGAGCCGCAGGCCGGCTCGGACCTGGCGCTGGTGCGCACGCGCGCCGAGCCGCAGGGCGACGGCACCTACCAGGTGTTCGGCACCAAGATCTTCATCACCTACGGCGAGCACGACATGGCCGCCAACATCGTGCACCTCGTGCTGGCGCGCGTGCAGGGCGCGCCCGAGGGCGTGAAGGGCATCAGCCTGTTCGTGGTGCCGAAGTTCCTGGTCAACGCCGATGGCAGCCTGGGCGCGCGCAACGATGCGCACTGCGTTTCCATCGAGCACAAGCTGGGCATCAAGGCGTCGCCCACCGCGGTGCTGCAGTTCGGCGACCACGGCGGCGCCGTGGGCTACCTCGTGGGCGAGGAAAACCGCGGCCTCGAATACATGTTCATCATGATGAACGCGGCCCGCTACGCCGTGGGCGTGCAGGGCATCGCGGTGGCCGAGCGCGCCTACCAGCAGGCCGTGGGCTACGCGAAGGACCGCGTGCAGAGCCGGCCCGTGGACGGCAGCGTGAAGGCCAGCGCCACCATCATCCACCACCCCGACGTGCGCCGCATGCTCATGACCATGCGCGCCTACACCGAAGGCTGCCGCGCCATGGCCACCGTGGCCGCGGCCGCCTACGACGCCTCGCACCACCACCCCGATGCCGAGACGCGCCGGCAGAACACGGCGTTCTACGAATTCATGGTGCCGCTGGTCAAGGGCTACAGCACCGAGATGAGCCTGGAGGTCACCAGCCTGGGCGTGCAGGTGCACGGCGGCATGGGCTTCATCGAGGAGACCGGCGCCGCGCAGCACTACCGCGACGCGAAGATCCTCACCATCTACGAAGGCACCACCGCCATCCAGGCGAACGACCTCGTGGGCCGCAAGACGGCGCGCGACGGCGGCCAGACGGCCAAGGCCATCGCCGCGCAGATCGCGGCGACCGAGGGCGAACTCGACGCCAGCGGCACGCCCGCCGCCCGCGCCGTGGCCCGGCGCCTGTCCCAGGCCCGCGCGGCGTTCCTGGAGGTGGTGGATTTCATCGCTGCCAGCGCCAAGGCCCAGCCCAACGCCGCCTATGCAGGCAGCGTGCCGTACCTGATGCTGGCCGGCAACCTCGTGGCAGGCTGGCAGATGGGCCGCGCGCTGCTGGCCGCGCAGCGGCTGTTGCCGGAGGGACAGGACGAAGCCTTCCTGCACGCCAAGATCGCCACCGCGCAGTTCTACGCGGACCACATCCTGGTCAAGGCCGGCGGCCTGCGCGATGCCATCGTGGAAGGTGCCGACAGCGTGACCGCGCTGGCGCCCGAGGCGTTCTGACGCCCCTCTGGCTGCTTTGATTGCTATTGAATCGATAGCTGAATGCCCTAGAGAAATATGTGCTGGGGCCGTTTTTCATCATTAATACCAACCCCGGAGACCGTCCATGTCCCAGTTGCCACCGGCGCTTCAGAAACTCTCGCTGCCCGTCATCGGTTCGCCGCTGTTCATCATCAGCAACCCCCAGCTGGTGATCGCGCAGTGCAAGGCGGGCATCGTGGGCTCGATGCCCGCGCTCAACGCCCGCCCGGCTGAGCAGCTGGACGACTGGCTGGCCGAGATCACCGAGGCGCTGGCGGCGCATGACAAGGCGCACCCCGACCGGCCGTCGGCTCCGTTCGCCATCAACCAGATCGTGCACAAGAGCAACGACCGCCTGGAGCACGACATGCAGGTCTGCGCCAAGTACAAGGTGCCGATCGTCATCACCAGCCTGGGCGCGCGCGAGGACGTGAACCAGGCCGTGCACGGCTGGGGCGGCATCGTGCTGCACGACATCATCAACAACAAGTTCGCGCACAAGGCGATCGAGAAGGGCGCCGACGGCCTCATCGCCGTGGCCGCGGGCGCGGGCGGGCATGCGGGGGTCAAGAGCCCCTTCGCGCTGATCCAGGAGATCCGCCAGTGGTTCGACGGCCCCGTGGCGCTGTCCGGCGCGATCGCCTCGGGCGGCGCCGTGCTGGCCGCGCAGGCCATGGGGGCCGACTTCGCCTACATCGGCTCGGCCTTCATCGCCACGCACGAAGCGCGGGCGCAGGAGGCCTACAAGCAGGCCATCGTGGACGGCAACTCCGACGACATCGTCTACAGCAACCTGTTCACGGGCGTGCACGGCAACTACCTGGCGCCCTCGGTGCGCGCGGCCGGGCTCGACCCCGACCACCTGCCCGAGTCCGACCCGAGCAAGATGAATTTCGGCGGCGACGCCAAGAAGGCCTGGAAGGACATCTGGGGCTGCGGCCAGGGCATCGGCGCGATCACCGAGGTGACCGGCGCGGCCGACCTCGTGGCCCGCCTGCGCCGCGAGTACCAGGCCGCGCGGGGCCGCCTGGCCGTCATCTGAGCCGCGCCGCCGGGCCGGCTGCCTCGGCCCGGGACGCTATACTTTTCGACCCCCGCGCTCCCGGCGCTGCCGCATGGCAGTGCCGGGAGCGCTTTTTTGCGGGCCCGCGGGCACTTTGCCGCGCGGCCCGTTCCATGGTTCGTCCCTCGCCGGTTTCCGCATGTCCTCCGCCTCCCGCAGTTCCCTGATCGACACGGTCAAGGGCCTGGCCTGCGCGACCATCGTCGCGCACCACCTGGTTTTCTACGGCCCCATGTCCGATGTGGCCCTGCCGCTGATGCCGCAGGTGATGGCGTGGCTGTCCCAGCATGGGCGGATGGCCGTGCAGGTGTTTCTGGTCCTCGGCGGCTACCTGGCCGCGGCCAGCCTGGCGCCCACCGGCGCGGCGCGCTTCGACAGCGCCTCCGAGCAGATCGGCCGGCGGTTCGTGCGGCTGGCCGTGCCCTACGCCGTGGCCCTGGTGCTGGCGGTGCTGGCATCCGCCGCGGTGCGGCCCTTCCTGGACCACCCCTCGGTGCCGGGCGAGCCCAGCCCCGCCCAGCTGGTGGCGAACGCGCTGATGATCCAGGACATCGTGGGCGAGGAGGCGCTGTCCGCCGGGGTCTGGTACGTGGGCATCGACTTCCAGCTCTTCGCGCTGGCGGCGCTGCTGTTCTCGGCCGTGCGCCGCTGGCCGGGCGTGAGCCGGCCGCAGGCGGAGCGCCTGGGCAAGGCGCTGGTGCTGGCCGGCACGGCGCTGTCCCTGCTGTGGCTCAACCGCGAGCCGGGCCTGGACATGTGGGCCTGTTATTTCTTCGGCTCGTATGGCCTGGGCATGCTGGCGTGCTGGACCGTGCGCGCGCCCCGTGCGCGGGCGGGGCTGCTGGCCATCACCGCGCTGGGGGGGGTGGCGCTGGCGGTGGAGTTCCGCGAACGCATCGCGGTGGCCTGGGTGGCCGCGCTGGTGCTGGTGCTGTGGCTGCGCTGGGGGCAGCCCTGGCTGTCGGCGTGCTGGCCCGCCGGTGCGCCCAGTGCCGTGCCCCATCCCCTGGAGCGGCTGGGGCGCATGTCGTATTCGGTGTTCCTCGTGCACTTTCCCGTGTGCCTGCTGGTGAATGCCGCGTTCCAGCAGGGCTGGCCGGACTCCGCCGCGATGAACCTGCTGGGCATGGCCACCGCCTTCGGCCTGTCGCTGGCCGCGGGGCGCCTGCTGTACTGGCGGGTGGAGCGCCAGGTGCCGTCGTGGACGGTGGCGCTGCGCTGGCAGGCCGGGCTCGTGGGCACCGGCGTGGTGGTGGCGTTCGCGGCCGGGCGCTTCGGCTGATCAGGCCCGGCGGTGGGCCCGGATGCTGAGGCCCGGGGCCTCGCCATGCCAGGCCGGGATGACGCTCAGGCGGGATCTTTCGCCACTTCGCGCCCGCGGCGGCGCCAGTCGATGAACCAGGCCATGAACGGCAGGATGAGCATGGAGCCGGGCACCACCCACACCAGCAGGTAAGGGCTGACCGACGAGGCCGAGCGCATCACGCTGCGCAGCCGGTCGCGCTCCTCGGCCGTCCACAGCCCCTGGCGGCGCTGCTGCACCAGCCATGTCACCGACCCCTTCATGGTGGCCAGCTCCTTGAGAAAGCGGTTCTTCTCCCGGTTGCTGCCCGCCAGGAAGGCGCAGAACCACTCCGGTGCGCACTCGACGCGGCGCTGCAGGGCCGCGGCGGAGGCGGGATCGGACGCCTGCGTCAGGGCGGTGTCGGGCGGAAGCGGGGGCTCCGGATCGTGGGGAGAAGCGGTGTTCATGGGTTGGGGGGCGTTCACTGCGCAGTGCCGGGCGGGTTGCCTGCAGGCGTGCCCTCCGACTGTGCCACAGAGCGAAATCCATGGTGGGCCAGAGTATACTGAGTGTCTGTATTTAAATACAGTATGGGCGGCTTTCTTCGGTGCACGGGGCGCGCCGCTATCAGAGCGTCAGCAGCAAATCGTGCCCGCCGCCGTCGAGCGGCACGCGCACGCCGCTGTCTTCGCAGGGCACGGAGACACCGTCCAGCCAGGCCTGCGGCGGGCCGCCGGCATCCGGGGCACGGGTGATGCGGATCGCGCAGTGGCTGGTGCCGATGGTGACCGTCGCCTCGAACCCCGGCCAGTCCGCAGGAATGCAGGGCCGCACGCGCAGCGCCGTGCCTTCGCGGCGCAGCCCCAGGATGCCTTCGATGCCCGCGCGGTACATCCAGGCGGCCGAGCCGGTGTACCAGGTCCAGCCGCCGCGCCCGGCATGCGGGGGCACGGCATAGACGTCGGCCGCGACCACGTAGGGCTCGACCCGGTAGCGGGCGACCTGCTCCGGCGTGCTGGCGTGCAGGATGGGGTTCACCAGCCGGAACAGCGCGGCGGCCCGGTCGCCATCGCCCTGCTGCGCGAAGGCGAGGATGGACCACATGGCGGCGTGGCTGTACTGACCGCCGTTCTCGCGCAGGCCGGGCGGGTAGCCCTTGATGTACCCCGGGTCGCGCGGCATCTGGTCGAACGGGGGGGCCAGCAGCAGCGCGAGCCCGTCGTCCTGGCGGATCAGGTGCCGCTCCAGCGAATCCATGGCCTGGGCGGCCCGCGCCGGGTCGGCGGCCCCCGACAGCACGGCCCAGGCCTGGGCGATGGCGTCGATGCGGCACTCCCCGCTGTCCTGCGAGCCCAGCCAGGTGCCGTCGTCGAAGGTGGCGCGGCGGTACCAGGCGCCGTCCCACGCGACCGCCTCGATGGCGGCGCGCACCGATTCCGCATGCGCGCGCCAGAGCACCGCCCGGGCATCGCCCCGGCCCTCGGCCAGCGGCGCGAAGAGGGCGACGGTGCGGATCAGCAGCCAGCCCAGCCACACGCTCTCGCCTTGCCCTTCGGCGCCCACGCGGTTCATGCCGTCGTTCCAGTCGCCGGTGCCGATGAGCGGCAACCCCTGCCGGCCCGTGAGCGCCATGCACTGGTCCAGCGCGCGGGCGCAGTGCTCGAACAGCGAGGCCGACTGTCCGGACGGCATGGGCTGGAAGAACGCATCGTGTTCGCCAGGCTGCAGCGCCGGGCCTTCGAGGAAGGGCACGGCTTCGTCCAGCACGGCGCGATCGCCCGAGGTGGCGACGTACTCCGCCGCCGCATAGGCCAGCCAGGCGCGGTCGTCCGAGATGCGGGTGCGCACGCCCTGGCCGGAGTGCGGCAGCCACCAGTGCTGCACGTCGCCTTCCGGGAACTGGCGGCCGGCGGCGCGCAGCAGGTGCGCGCGGGTCTGCTCCGGGTGGGTGAAGCGCAGCGCCATCCCGTCCTGCAACTGGTCGCGGAACCCGTAGGCGCCGCTGGCCTGGTAGAAGGCCGCCCGGGCCCAGAGCCGGCAGGCGATGGTTTGGTAGAGCAGCCAACCGTTGAGCAGGATGTCCATGGCCCGGTCGGGCGTGCGCACCTGCACCGCACCCAGCGTCTGCCGCCAGCCTGCGGTCACCTGCGCCAGCACGGCATCGAGATCGCAGGTGCGGTAGCGGGCGATGAGCGCCTGCGTGGCCTGCAGCGAGTCGCCTTGCCCCAGCAGGGACACGACCTCCACCGAGGCCCCCGGGGCCAGTTCGACCACGCACTGCAGCGCCGCGCACGGGTCGAGCCCGGCGCCCATGCGGCCCGACAGCGGCACATGGCCTGTGAGCGCGGCAGGCGCCCCGGGCCCGCCGTGGCGGCCCAGGAACTCCGTGCGGTCGCCCGTCCACGCCGTCTGCTGCCCGCGCAGGTCCGCGAAGGCCACCCGCCCGGGAAAGGCCATGTCCCAGGGCTTGTGGGCGAGCAGGGCGCCGCTGCCGGAATCCACCGCGGTCACGATGAACGGCGCCGACGCGCCGCGCGAGGTGCCCAGCACCCATTCGGCATAGGCCGTGACCGTCAGGCGCCGGGCCTTGCCCGAGGTGTTGCGCAGCGTGAGGCGCGAGATCTTGACGGGGTCCTCGCCGGGCACGTACTGCAACAGCTCCAGCCCCAGGCCGCGCGCTGCGTGCGCGAACCGGCTGTAGCCGTGGCCGTGGCGCGCTTCGTACACGCCATCGTCGCCCAGGGGCTGCGCCGTGGCGGTCCACACCTCGCCCGTGGCTTCGTCGTGCACGTAGATTGCTTCTCCGGACGGATCGCTCACCGGGTCGTTGGACCACGGGGTCAACTGGTTCTCGCGGCTGTTGGTGCACCAGGTGCAGGTGCTGCCGCGCTCGGACACCTGGAACCCGAACCCCGGGTTGGCGATGACGTTGATCCAGGGCGCCGGGGTGGCCTGGCCCGGGCCCAGCCGCACCACATACTCCCGCCCGTCCAGGGCGAATCCGCCCAGGCCGTTGAAGAACTCCAAGTCGTCGGATGCCGCTGGGGCGGGTGCCGCACCAGGCGCCAGCGGGGAGGGCGGCGGCGCCCAGGCCGGCCGGGCGGGGGGCTGTGCCACGCCCGGGGCGGGGGGCGCGATGCGGGCGAGCCGGTCGGCGACCGGACCCTGGCGCGCGACGAGCTCCAAGCGCGCCGCCGACTGCAGCAGCGCGCGCCCCTGGACCCCGAGCAGGTCGGCCCGCAGCACATGGACCGCGCCCTGCGCCAGGCCCGACGCCATGGCCGGGCGCGCCTGGCTGCTGCGCACCGCGGTCTCGATGGCCACCTGCAGGTCCTGCACGTAGGAAGACGCGCGTTCGTTGAGGATGACCAGGTCCACGCTCAGCTGCTTCATGCGCCAGTATTCGTGGGCCGTGAGCAACTGCCGCACCTGCGGCATGTCCTCGATGTCGTCGATGCGCAGCACCACGATGGGCAGGTCGCCGGAGACCGCGTGCGGCCACAGCCCCGACTGCGGCCCGGCGCCCTGCAGCAGGGTCTCGGGATGGGCGCGGAACCGGCGGTCGGCATACAGCAGCGGGGCGGCCAGGCGCTGGAAGTCGGCGGCTTCCTCGCCGTCCACTCCCAGGTGGCGCAGCTGCACCTGGGCCTGCGTCCACGACAGCGTGGCGGCGCGGTCGAAGGCACTGCGCTCGTGGTGCTGATCGATCAGGTCCAGCAGCCCCGCGCGGGTCGATGCCACCACCGTCCAGAAGGCGATGCGCGCCAGCCCGCCCGGTGCCACGCGCACCCGCTGGCGCAGGGCGAACACCGGGTCGAGCACCGTGCCCACGGCGCCCGACAGCGGCAGGTCCTGCAGCACGGCGGCGGCGGTGGCGGGGTCGCGCCCCCGGCCCAGGAAGCCCGCGCGGTCGGAGCCGTACTGGGGCGCCGCGGTGATCTCGCCTTCCAGCACCGCGAAATGCCCGGCCCATGCCTGCGGCTCGTGCGGCGTGCGCGGCCGGCGCGTGGCGATCAGCGCGCCGAATTCCGGCAGGTACTCGGTCAGAACGAACAGCTTGGAGAACGCGGGATGCGCGTCGTCGGCGGCCTGCGGTGCCAGCACCACCTCGGCGTAGGAGGTCACATCGACCTCGCGCGCCCGGCGCCCGCTGTTGGCCAGCGAGATGCGGCGCACCTCGCCGTCGGTCTCGCCGGACACCAGCACGTCCAGCGTGGTGAGCAGGCCCTTGTCGTGGTGCGAGAACGTGGCGTGGTCCTCTCCGAACAGCACGTCGCCGTGGTGGTGGCTGGCGCCCAGGGGCTGGGTGGTGGGGGACCAGAGCTGGGCGCTTTGCACATCGCGCAGGTAGATGAAGCTGCCGTGCGAATCCCGCGTGGCGTCCTCGCGCCAGCGGGTCACCGCCACCCCGCGCCAGCGGCTGTAGCCCGCACCGGCGGCCGTGAGCATGACCGTGTAGCTGCCGTTGGACAGCAGGTGCGTGACCGGCCCCGGCGCTCCGGCCGCCAGGCGGCGCACGGTGGGTGGCTGGCCCACGCCGCCGTCCAGCGAGGCCTTGACTTCTTCGGCGCGCGGCCGGTCCACCGCCACGTTGCGCGGCGTGCGCTCCTGCAGCAGCAGCTCGCTGGACTGGACCATGGGCTCGCGGTGAAAGCGCTCGCGCATGCGGCCGTCCTTCAGCACGTTGAGCAGGGCCACGATGGTCATGCCCTGGTGGTGGGCCATGTAGTTGCGCACGATGGCCACCGGCTGCCCCTCGGGCAGGCGGGTGGGCGTGAAATCCAGCGCTTCGTAGAAGCCATGGTGGCCCAGCGCCCCCAGGGCGGCCAGGCGCTCGTAGTTCAGCAGCGCCGCGCGCGGCTCCACCATGGCGGCCAGGCCGGTGGCGTACGGCGCGATGACGCGGTTGTCGCCGAGCCCGCGCTTGAGGCCCAGGCCCGGTACGCCGAAGTTGGAGTACTGGTAGGTGAACTCCCGATCGCGCGCGTTGTAGGCGGACTCCGAGATGCCCCACGGAATGCCGAGCGCCTGCCCGTACGCGATCTGCCGCTGCACCACCAGGCGGTTCGTCTGCTCCAGCAGGCTGCCCGCGGGCGCCCGCATGACCAGCGAGGGCATCAGGTATTCGAACATCGAGCCGGACCAGGAGATCAGCGCCGAACTGCCCGCAAGCGGCGTGGCAGCACGCCCCAGGCGGAACCAGTGGCGGGTGGGTGCATCGCCCTTGGCGATGGCGAAGAGGCTCGCCAGCCGCGCCTCGGACCCGAGCAGGTCGTAGCAGTTCTCGTCCAGGCGCTGCTCCGCCAGGGCGTAGCCGATGGACAGCAGCTTGCGCTCCGGGTCCATCAGGAACGCGAAATCCATGGCCAGGGCCATCTCACGCGCCGTGCCGGCCAGTGCCTGCAGCCGCTGGGCCAGTGCCGGCGCCGAGGTGGGCGCCAGGGCATCGTCGGCGTGCGCCGCGGCCACGCGGGCGATCTCGCGGGTCCAGAACAGCATTTCGTCCACGCCCGGATCGCCGTCCACCGAGCCCGCCTCCTTCGCCGCGCCGGCTGCCTTGTCGGCCAGGCGGCCCAGCGCGGGCGCCAGTTCCTGCAGCGGCAGGGGGCCATCGATCAGGGCGGCCATGCCGTCCAGCAGCTCGCCCATGCGCTGCGCCAGGGGCACGCCGCGCGCGCTGGCCAGGCCCGGCAGGCCCGCACGCGCCAGCTGCAGCGCGTCGCCGATGCCCGTGCGCACTTCCGCGCAGGGGCCGCCCTGGGCCCGCCACTCGTCGCAGGTGTTGGCCAGGGCGATCAGGTGGCCGGCAAGGTTGCCGCTGTCCACCGATGACACGTAGGGCGGATCGAGCGCGCGCAGGTCCGCCGTGCCATACCAGTTGAAGAAGTGGCCCCGAAAGCGCTGCAGCTGCTGCAGCGTGGCGAACGTCGCCTCCAGGCGCGCCACCGTCTCCAGCGTGCCGGCCCAGCCGAAATCGCGCGCCGCGGCCGTCGCCAGCAGGTACAGGCCGATGTTGGTCGGCGAGGTACGGCGCGCCACCACGGGCCGGGGCGTTTCCTGGAAGTTGTCGGGCGGCAGCATGTGGTCCGCCGGCGTCACGAAGGTCTCGAAGTAGCGCCAGGTGCGTCGCGCGATCCGTCGCAGCGCCAGGGCCTGCGCCGGTTGCAGTGCCAGCAGCGGGGCTGTGCCCGGCGGTCGGCTGGCCCAGGCGGCGAGGGCGGGCGCCGCCAGCCACAGCGACAGCATCGGCAGCAGGAGCGCCAGCGTGGCGGCCCAGTGCGATGGCGCGAGCGCGATGGCGGCCCCCGCCACGGCCAGGCCCAGCGCCATGCCCGGGGCCATCTGGCGGTAAAAGCCCCGCACGCCCGGCCGGGGCCGCTGGCCGGACTGCGCCGCAGTCGTCCATTCCAGCAGGTGGCGGCGGGTGGCGAACATTCTGGCCAGCGTGCGCACCAGGGCATCGCCCATGCGCCAGGCCTGATCCGCCAGCAGGCTCCAGGCCAGGACGGTCTGGGCGCAGGCCATCCGCGCATCGGCGGCCAGCACCCGCCATTGGCCGCGCAGCCGCACGCCCGGCCGGTGCGACCAGGCGCTGGAGAGCAACGGCAGGCAGGAAGGAATGGCCAGCAACAGCAGCACCAGCAGCATGGCGACGGCGGCGGGTGCCGTGGGCATCGCCCAGGCCATGGCCAGCGCCAGCAGCGCCGATGGCGCCAGCAGCGAGCGGCGCAGGTTGTCGATCATCTTCCAGCGCCCCACGGCGGACACGGCCTGGGGCCCGGTCCAGTGGCCGGCGATCCAGGGCAGCAGCTGCCAGTCGCCCCGGGTCCAGCGGTGCTGGCGCCGCGCGGCCACGTCGTAGCGGGCCGGGGCTTCCTCGATCAGTTCGATGTCGGAGGCCAGGCCGGCGCGCGCGAAAGTGCCTTCGAAGAGATCGTGGCTCAGCAGGGCGTTGTCCGGCACCCGGCCCTGCAGCGATGCCTCGAAGGCATCCACGTCGTAGATGCCCTTGCCGGTGTACGAGCCTTCGCCGAAGAGGTCCTGGTAGACGTCCGAGATGGCCATTGCATACGGGTCCATGCCGCCCGGGCTGGAGGAGATCCGCTGGTAGAACGAACCCTGGCTGCCGGTGGGCAGCGACGGCGTGATGCGCGGCTGCAAGATCGCGTAGCCGCCCACGACGCGTTGCGACACCGGGTCGAACCGGGGGCGGTTGAGCGGATGGGCCATTTTGCCCACCAGGCGCAGCGCCGCGTCGCGCGGCAGTCGCGTGTCCGCGTCCAGCGTGATCACGTAGCGCACGCCCTGCGGCACGGCCGGCGTGGGCACGAAGCTGGTGTCCGCCGCGCCGCGCAGCAGCTGGTTCAGTTCATGGAGCTTGCCCCGCTTGCGCTCCCACCCCATCCAGGTGTTCTCCGCCGCATTGAACAGGCGGCGGCGGTGCAGCAGCAGGAATCGCGGCCCCTGCGGCGCGGCGCCGTGGCGCAGGTTCAGCGCCGCGATGGCCTGCTCGGCCAGTGTGACGAGGGGGGCGTCGGAGGGCAGGTCCTGCGTGGGCGCGTCCACGCCATCGGCCACCAGCGCGAAGGCGATGTCGCCCTCGCCGCCCGCCAGGTAGTGCACCTCCAGCCGCTCGATCTGCTCCAGCAGGTCCGCCGGGCTGGTGAACAGCGTGGGCATGGCCACCAGGGTGCGCATCGAGGCCGGAATGCCCCCGGCCAGCTCCAGCCCGGGCAGGGGCGCCGCGCCCAGGCGCCAGGCCACCAGCCGGTGCACCAGGCTGGTGGCGACCTCGGAGGCGGGCAGCAGCAGGCCCAGCAGCCACAGTGCGGTCAGCCACGCGCCCGCGCCCACGGGCAGCACGAACCAGCCCGCGGCGCACAGCGCACCCGTGGTCAGCGCGATGGCGCCCACGTAGCCGCGCAGGCTGTGCTCGCCCCGCAGGCGCGCCAGGCGCCAGTGCAGCGGCGCATGGAAGCCGATGGCCTGCTCGAGCGCCCTGCGGCCTGCGGAAATGAGGTGGTAGCCGGGGTCGTCGGCGCCGTCGCCGCGCTCTGCACCTGAGGCGCTGGCAGCGGCCTTCGCGGCGGCCAGTGCGTGTTCGGCGATATCCAGCTCCGAATGGCGGGAGCGGCGCGCCAATTGCTCGATGGCGTCGCGGTAGAGGTTGCGCGTGGGAAAGTCCATCGCGGCGAAGTGGCTGCCTTCGCGCAGCCGCTCGTCCACCAGGCTCACGCTTTCGAACAGGTCGGCCCAGTCGATGTCGGACATGAGCCGCAGGCTGGTGATCACGTTGCGCACGGTGACGTTGGAGGCGCCCTGGCGCTGCTGGGCATGCGACACCACTTCGTCGATGGTGGTGCCCTGCTGCTGCAGGCGCTCCTGCAGCCAGCCCAGTGCCGGCATGGTCCGCGGGTCGTGGTCGCGCAGCCGCTTGGCGAGCTGGGCGGCGAACAGTTCGGACAGCGCCAGGGGTGACCGCGCGGCGATGTCCTCGTCCAGCGCCGAGCGGGCGGAGCCCAGGGCCATCAGGTGCGTTGCGAGCCGGTCGGCGTCGGCCCGCGCGGCGCGCCCCACGGTCATCTGGTCCACCAGCCGGCGCAGGTTTTCGATCAGCACGATGCGCAGCGTGATCGCCACCGCCCACAACTCGCCGATGGTCAGCGGCTGCACACGCTGGTAGGCCTGCAGGAAGGCCCGCAACGTGCCCGCATCCACATGGCTGTCGGTGTGGGCCACGAAAGCCCAGGTCAGGCCCAGCACCCGGGGATAGCCAGCGAAGGGGCCCGATGCGAGCTTGGGCAACTGCCGGTAGTAGTCGGCCGGCAGGTCGCCCCGGATGTCGCGCACCTGCTTTTCGACGAGGTGGTAGTTGTCCAGCAGCCACTCGGCGGCGGGCACGACCCGCCGGCCCGCCTCCAGCTCGGCCGCGCTGGCACGGTAGGCGGCCAGCAGCACCCGGGCGTTGTCGTCCAGGCGCCGGCGCAGCGGGGCGACGGCCGGGGGCCTGGCGCTGACGGCTTGCGCGGCGGCCAGGCTCTGGGCGTGCTGCTCCAGGCGCTCCAGCCCGAACAGTTCGCCGCGCACCGGCGCCGAGCCGGACCACAGCGAGGCATCGTTGCCGCGAAAAAAGAGGCGTTGGAGGAAGGGGGGCATGGTGCCTTTCGGTGGGCAGTGGGCGGTGGTGCGCCCAGGCGACTGAACGGCGGATCGGGCAACGGAAGGCGGGGCGAAGGGGGCGCGGGTGCGCGGCCGGCCGCTCTAGGGCGCGCGCAGGTCGAACTCGCGCAGCATCACGGGCTCGATGGCGCCCTGGTCCACCCGGCGGCGCACCGCGGCCTCGATCTCGGGGGCGTGGCTGCGGTAGGTGTCCATCGGGTCCTCGTCCGCGGTGCCGGGGCTGTAGCGGTAGTGCAGGGCATCCTTGCCGACACTGGCACCGATCCATTGCGACTGGACCTCGACCCAGAAGCGCACCGTTCCCGAGGCTTCGTGGAAAAAGGGAGGCTGTGACATGGGGAACTCCGAAAAGGTGGGGGGTGATCGCATGCCGCCGCGGTGGGTGCACCGGCGCGGGCATGAGGTGGAGCGCGCAAAGAAGCCAACGAGAGCGGCCAAAGAGGCCGGCGAAAGACTTGGCGCCGCTTGGCCTGCGAGGCTATGGCCGGATCGCCCGCCTGTCTGTGCGCTGGCACACACAGGCCGCGCCCGGGCCGCGCCCTATACTGAACCGGGCGAATCGTTGCCGGTGGCTGTTCCATCGCTGATGCATCCGGCTTTCTGGAGAATGCGATGCCCCACCGTGAAGAACCCCGGCGCAACCGCCTGCTCGCCGCACTGGGCGACGCCGAATGGCAGCGCCTGCACCCCGACCTCGAATCCGTGAGCCTCGGCGTGGGCCTGGTGCTCGGCGAGCCGGGCGAGCGCGTGGGCCATGCGGTGTTTCCCACCACCGCCATCGTCTCGCTGCTGCACCGCCTGGAAGACGGCGGTTGCGCGGGGGTCGCCGTGGTCGGCTTCGAGGGCATGGTCGGCGCGTGCATCGTGCTGGGTGGCGAATCGATGCCCCACCGCGCCGTGGTGCAGTGCGCAGGCCGCGGCTGGCGCGTGCCGGCCCATGCGCTGCTGGACGTGCTGCAGCGGTCCGCCGCGTGGCAGCGGCAGCTGCTGCGCTACGCACAGGCGCTCCTGGCGCAGATCGCGCAGACGGCCGTGTGCAATCGCCACCACTCGCTGGACCAGCAACTGTGCCGCTGGCTGCTGACCAGCCTCGATCGCCTGGAGGGCCCGGACGTCGTGGTGACCCAGGAACTCATCGCCCACATGCTGGGCGTTCGCCGCGAAGGGGTGACGGAAGCGGCGGGGAATCTGCAGCAGGCGGGATTGATCCGCTACCGCCGTGGCCGCATCACCGTGCTGGACATCGATGGACTGCTGCGCCGCAGCTGCGAATGCCACCGGCTCGTGCAGCGCGAGTACGAGCGGCTTTTGCCGTGAGCGCGTCGCTGCGCCAGGGCGGTTGCGGGAACGGGTGTACCATGGGTCGCGTAGACATGTGCAAGACCGTCACTCCCTAGGTCGCTCCCCAGTTGCCCGCCGGCGCCCTGCCGGTGGATGTTGTCGAATATCCCATCGATGATTTTCTTGGCGTCTCTGCGCCGCAGGCACGTTCGCGCCGCGGCAACTTGAAAAGGAATCGATATGACGACACAAACCGGCACCGTGAAATGGTTCAACGATGGCAAGGGCTTCGGCTTCATCGCCCCCGATGACGGCAGCAAGGACCTGTTTGCCCACTTCCGTGAAATCCAGGGTGGCAGCGGCTTCAAGACCCTGGCGGAAAGCCAGCGCGTGCAGTTCGAAGTGACGCAAGGCGAAAAGGGACCGCAGGCGTCCAACATCCGCGCCGTCGAATAAGGCGCCAGGCCCGGGCGGTGTCCGCCCCGGCCGCACCCTCTCCCGAAACGCGGCCCCGGCCGCGTTTTCTTTTTTTGGAAGGCGCATCCCCATGAAAAACCTGCAAGACGTCACCGAGCGCATCTGCGAACTCAAGGGCAGCCTCATCGCCATCGACGCGCTGCTGCCGGCCCTGCTCGATGCCCTGCCGTCCGGGGCGCACGACACCCTGGCGCGGTCGTTCGATGCGCACGTCGAAGCGGCCCGGACCGTGATGCTCCACGCCCCCATCTCCGACCATGTGCTGTCCACCTTCGAGCGCGACGCCGCCCGCATGCACGGCGTGATCGCCGCGCTGCCTGGCACGCCGGCGCCGCTGGCCGAGTCCGAGTCCGAGTCCGGACCCGTGGCGCAGTCCCAGGCCCCGGCCACCGAATCCGTGCTGCTCACCAGCACGCGCATCAGCACGTTCGACGGGCCGCGCTCGCTGACGGGCGCGAGCGGCTTCTTCTTCCGGCGCGACGGGCGGCTTTTCCTGGTGACGAGCCGGCACGTGCTGGCCGACGCGCCCAGCGCCCATTTTCCGGACCGCATCGAAATCGACCTGCACCTGCACCCGCAGGACCTCACGCGCGTCGCCGTGTTCTCGCTGCCGCTGTACCGCGACGGACTGGGC
This sequence comes from Acidovorax sp. SUPP2539, assembly GCF_030158975.1. NCBI lineage: Bacteria > Pseudomonadati > Pseudomonadota > Betaproteobacteria > Burkholderiales > Comamonadaceae > Acidovorax > Acidovorax sp. SUPP2539. The sequence continues at coordinate 150,036 of NZ_BQXJ01000004.1, forward strand.
CTGTGGCGCCAGGCGGTGGACAGCGGGGGCGAGGTGGACGTGTCCGCGATCGAGATCGACACCGCCCGCCTGCCCGAGGGCTGCGTCTTCGAGGCGTTCGACGCCAGTCACCTGCAGGCCGCGGGCGATCCGCCCCAGGTCGGCGATGCGCTGGTCGTGATCGGGTTTCCGCTGGGGTTTCACGACACGGTGCACCGCCTGCCCGTGGTGCGCGCGGCCTCGGTGGCCTCGGCCTACGGCGTGCGGTTCCAGCAGCAGGGTTATTTCCTGACCGATGCCCGCACCCACCGCGGCAGCAGCGGCGCCCCGGTGCTGCGCCGGCGCGTGGACGCAGGGCCGGTGCCGCTGCCGTGGCAGCTGCTGGGCGTGCACTCGACCCGCATGGACATGAGCACCCGCGACTTGGTGCAGGACGAATCGCTGGGCCTGAACTGCGCCTGGTATGCCGACGTGCTGATGGCGCTCACCGGCCCGGGGCCGGCGGCCGCCCCACCCGTGGCGGCCGACTGAGCCACGGCGCGCCGAACGGCGCATCGGCACGACGCCGGGGGTGGCGGGCCCGCAACGCAGGGGCCACGGGATGGGCGCAGCGGGAGGCCACCGGGTGCGGCTGTTTTTCATTTTGCTATTAAATTAATAGCGACATGCCCTGGTGTTGATTGTGCTGGAGGCCAAAAACACCGAAACCATTGCCGAGGGCAGCACCGTGACCTCCTGTCCGGCCGTGCTTGTGCTGCACCGCGTTGTGGCCTACCGTGTGCCTTCCCTGAGGGCGGCAGCCTTGGCGCCACGGATTCGATCCCCGAGTTCCGGCCGGTGCGCGCGCCAGCCCTGTGAAGAAAGTGCGCATATGAACGTTGTGTTCCTGGGCAAGGTGGCGGAACAGCCCCTGCCGTTCACCACCTCCGACCCCGAGGAAATCCAGCATTTCGAGCTGCTGCGCGCCGCTGGCCTGCTGACGGGCACCATCGCCGTGGAGGAGGAAGGCGGCCCGGTCTGCGCCCGGATCACGGGCTTCACCGAGGAAGGCCGCGCGCTGCAGGCGCTGGATGTGCAACTGCAGCGCATGCACCTGCGCGGCCTCCTGCGCCGCCTCTCCCTGGCCGCCTGACCGCAGGCGGTAGCCCGGGCCAGTGCAGGCCCACGGCATCGGGGCGAACTGCGCCCGGCGAAGGGGCGGGAGACATCCCCAGCGAACGGCGCTAATATCTGTGTTTATATACAGTCTTTGGCTGGCCGCAGGCAGGCGTCGAACCGGCGCCGCCCCTGGCCCAGCCCGCAGCCGAGGCGCCGTCCATGTCCGAATTCCAGATCCCACTGCACGCCATCAAGGGGCGGGGCGCCGCGACGCGGATCCCGCACCGTTTCCTGCGCGATGCGCGCGACGCCTTCGACGATGGTTGGGCCGAGCCCGGCGAACCGCCGGACACCGCCGCCCCCCAGGCCACGCACGTGGTGCTGGAGACCGCGCACAGCGCCATCTGCGCCAACGACTCGCCGGACATCTTCTTCGAGCACTCGGTCAACCCCTACCGCGGGTGCGAGCACGGCTGCATCTACTGCTACGCGCGGCCCACGCACAGCTACCTGAACCTGTCGCCGGGGCTGGACTTCGAGACGCAGATCATCGCCAAGCACAACATCGCCGAGGTGCTGCGCGGCGAACTGGCCCGGCCCGGGCATGTGCCGCAGCTGCTCAACATCGGATCCGCCACCGACTGCTACCAGCCCGTGGAGCGCGAGCTGCGCCTGACGCGCGGGCTGATCGAAGTGCTGGGCGAGGCCCGCTACCCGTTTTCGGTCATCACCAAGTCGAGCGGGGTGGAGCGCGACCTCGACCTGCTCGCCCCCCTGGCCCGCGACCGCCTGGCCGCCGCCTACGTGACCATCACCACGCTGGACGCCGCGCTCGCCCGCCGCCTGGAGCCGCGCGCCGCCGCGCCGCACCGGCGCCTGCGCACCATCCGCGCGCTGGCCGAGGCCGGCGTGCCCGTGGGCGTGAGCGTGGCGCCGCAGATCCCGTTCATCACCGAAGACATGGAACAGGTGCTGGAAGCCGCGCGCGATGCCGGCGCCACGACCGCCTTCTACACCGTGGTGCGCCTGCCCTGGGAGGTGGCGCCGCTCATGCGCGAGTGGCTGGCGCTGCACTACCCGCAGCGCGCGGCGCGCGTGATGGCCCGCATCCAGGACCTGCACGGCCTGAGCGCCGAGGCCCGCGCGGCGGGCAAGAGCTACCAGAGCGACTTCGCCACGCGCATGAAGGGCACGGGGCTGTGGGCCGACCTGGTGCGCCAGCGGTTCGCCACCGCGTGCCGGCGCCTGGGCCTGAACCGCCAGCGCGTGGAGCTGGACCTGTCGCAGTACCGGCCGGCATTGGCACGGGGGCAGGGCGTTCTTTTTTAAAGTTGCCTCACCGCACGCTGAAGGAAATGGATGCGGGCGGTTGCCTGGCGAGCCCGAGCCTCAAGGCTTTGCCGCTTCGAGCAGACGGTCGCGCAGCTCCAGCCTGTCGGGCATGTCGATGTCGGAGAGCGCAGACAGCCAGATGCCGTCCGTCGCGAACCTGACCAGTGCGAATCGGGTGTCTCGATCCGTGGCGTCGTGCCGGTCCAGTCGTGCGTTGAACCAGTTGGCCCAGGCGTGCCTGAGCTGGGGTTCGGTCAGCATGAAGATCGACAGCGCTGCCTTGGGGTTGTCGCTGCTCTCCCCGTCCGTTTCCAGCACGACCTTCACATAGGCGCGAGTGAAGACGCCGGCGGCTTCAGTGTCGTTGGCCATGTAGCGGTCCAGCTCGCTGTCGATGGAGTCGAGCAGGTCTTTGAACACGGCGTCGATCAATGCAAGCTTGGTCGGGAAGTGGTGGAGGAATCCGCCCTTGGAAACCCCTGCCGCTGCGGCAACCGCCTGCACGGTGACGGCTGAAAGGCCGCCCGAGACGATCAGTTTGACAGCCTCGTCCAGCAGTGCCCTGCGCACCACCTGGGGTTGTTTGGCCCGCTTGTACGGATTGCCGCCCTCGCTGGTTGTATCTGGTACTTCGATATCCATAGGGGTGAAGTGGATCACAGCGCGAGATGTGTTCTACACAAACTTCTTTGAGTTGCACACACATACAGGCGCATTGCAACGCAGGCGGCGAGCGTGCCAAGGGGTATTGCGGACTGGAGCAGGATCTGAAATAAGATACCGTCCGGTTGGTATGTTTTGGTGCCGCGGATTCCGTTTATTCGCGCAGTGCCTCAGCGCCACCCAGTCTCTCTTCGCAATGCAGCAACTCCGAGGTGATATGTCCCCAAGCCCCCTTCTCGTCATCGGCGCCACCGGCAAGACCGGTCGCCGTGTCACCGCCCAGCTGCAGCAGCGCGGGCTGGCTGTCCGCGCCGTCTCGAGAAAATCAGAAGTGCCCTTCGACTGGGACGATGCCACCACCTGGCGCCGTGCGGTGGAGGGTGTGAGAGCGGTTTATGTCGTGCACGCGGGCCTGGGCACCACCGAAGCGTCGGACCAGGTGGGCGAGTTTGCGAAGGTGGCCGCTGCCGCCGGTGTGACCAAGTCCGTGCTGGCTTCCACGCCCGACGATGGCAGCGCCTTCTCCCAATCCATGCGTGCCGCAGAACGCCATATCCTCGACGCCGGCTTGGGCTTGACCAGCCTGCGCCTGCGCTGGTTCTTCCAGAACTTCAGCGAAGACTTTCTGCTGCCGTCCGTGCTGTCGGGTGAACTGCGCCTGCCTGCAGGCGACGGCAAGGAGGCCTTCGTCGATGCGCAAGACATTGCCGAGGTGGCGGCTGCAGCGTTGACGGACGACCGCCACAACGGCAAGTCCTACGACCTGACCGGCCCGCGCACCTTGTCCTTTGCCGAGGTGGCCCGGGAGATCAGCCGGGGTGCCGGGCATCCGGTCAGCTACGTGGCCGTCGAGCCGGACGTCTTCGTGGCGGAGCAGATCGCCATGGGCGTGCCGGCGCAGTGGGCTGACACATTCAGCCACTTGTACCAGGACATCGCGCAAGAAAAGCTGGACCTTGTCTCTGACGACATTGAGGCGGTTCTGGGCAAGCCGCCCCGGGATTTCGCCGACTTTGTGGCCTCGGTGGCCCAGGACGGCACATGGAGCGCACACAGCGCTCACTGATCTGGCACTGGCCCCGGGCCTGAAGCGGCGCCGCACACGCCGTCGGCTCAAGCCTGCGCAGCGCTGGCCAGCAGCGCGGCCACCAGCACCTGCATGCCGCGCATCAGCGGCTTGTCCTGCCGCATGATGATTCCCAGCTCGCGCGACAGCGCGGGCCGCAGCGGGCGCACCTGCAGGGCCGTGCGGTCCGCATCGCGCAGGGCCATGGCGGGCAGGATGCTGCATCCCAACCCGGCGGCCACCATCTGCTTGATCGCTTCGATGCTGCCCAATTCCATGGTGGGCCGGGCGCGTACGCCGCCGGCCAAGAGCCAAGCTTCGGTCCGCTGGCGCGTGTTGGTGCCAGGCTCGAACAGGATGAGCGGCTTGTCTGCCAGGTTTTTGGGCGTGACGGTTCTGGGCAGTGCCGGTGCCTGCACGGCGCTGACGGCCACGAACGCGTCTGTCAGCGCGGTGGATACCGTGAGCGCACGGCTGGCGACCGGCAGGGTCACCAGCCCGAGATCGAGCGCATTCAGCTCCACGCGGCGAACGATGTCGTCGGTGTTTCCCGTGGTGACGACGACGTGCAGGGCCGGGTGCGACGAGCGGATCTGCCGCAGCAGCGCAGGCAGCAGATGCAGGCAGGCCGTCGCGCCGGTGCCCATCCGCACCGTGCCCTGAACGCCGTCGGCATGGCTGGACACCGCGGCGGCGGCCTGCATGCCGGCGTCCAGCAGCCCACGCGCGTGCCCGGCCAGTGTCGTGCCGGCGGCAGTGGGGGCAACCGTTCTGCCCACCCGCTCGATCAGGCGCAGGCCGGCCTTGCGCTCGAGTTCGCGCACCTGTGCACTCACGGCGGGCTGGGTCACGCCGAGCTGCTCGGCCGCGACCGAGAAGCTGCCGGTGTCCAGCACCAGAATGAACGCCTGCAGCTGATCGAAGGTGAAGGGTAGGGCCATAATTTTTATTATGCAGTGAAGAGCGTGTAACAACTTCTCTTATTGTGTCAGAGGCTCCACCATGCATGCCATGAATGCCATCCACATCCCACCCGTCATGCCTTGCGCACCCACCACCACCGTCATCGTCGAGGCCGCTTCGTCCCATGTCCCAGCGCTGCGCGACATCTACGGCCACTATGTGCAGACCGCCATCTGCACCATGGAAGAACAGGTTCCCACGCTGGCCGAGATGCACCGCCGCCACGATGCGCTGCGCCGCGAAGGGCTGCCGTGGCTGGTGTCGCTCAGAGGCGGCGAAGTGATCGGCTATGCGTATGCGAGCCGGTATCGCCCGCGCCTTGGATACAGCCGCACGGTAGAGACCTCCATCTACGTGCGCAGCGGATGCCACGGCCAGGGGGTGGGGCAGGCCCTGATCGATGCGCTCGTGCGAGCCTGCGAATCCTTGGGATTGCGCCAGATGGTGGCGGTGATCGTGGACGACGGTGAAACCGCCGGCTCCATCCGTCTGCATGAGCGTTCCGGATTCCGGCGCGTCGGCGTGTTCGAGCAAGTCGGCCGCAAGTTCGGGCGCAATGTGGACACGATCCTGATGCAACGCAGCCTGATGCCGGCCACCACGGCCCGCGCCGCCTGCGGATGAGTGCGGGTGCGTGCACCAGCGCTGCGCGCTCGCCGAAAACTGCGCGCCCGCGCAGCCAGAACGCCATTCGCTGCCGTGCAGCGGCATGCGTTCAGTGGCACGCCGAACGCCACCCTCCTGAGCCGGCGGTCGATGGCGCCGCCCTGGAGCCAAGCCGATGAATGCCGCTGCCTGGGCCTGAACCGCCAGCGCATGGAGCCGGACCTCTCCCAAACCCGGCCCGGCCTGGCGGGGGGCTGAGCAGCCTGTTCTGGGCCCGCGGAGGATCGCGCGGCCGGGGGGGCTGCAAACAATCTTTCGCAATGCGCCGGACAACGCAACTTGCTGCTGTCGCCGGCCCCCGCTTCAGTGCCACGCGGGGCGGCCACGGTTCTAAGCTCGGCCGTGAATGTTCTGTGGCCGCTGCCGTTTCCTGCGGTGGCCGGCTTTCCGCCATTTCCTGCTGTCTGGAGTGCGACCCATGGCCTTGCGTGATTTCAAAGTGCTGACCTTCGACGTGGTCGGCACCCTCATCGATTTCGAGGGCGGCATGCTCGCCTATCTGCGCCGGGCCGTGCCCGGCAGCGCGGTGACCGACGAGGCGTTCCTCGCGGCCTACCGCGCCGCGCGCAAGAGCGGCGACACCTGGGCCTATCCCGACGACCTGGAGCGCTGCTGGCATGCGATCGCGCCGTCGCTGGGCCTGCCCGACAGCGAGGCGCTGGCGCGCGGCTTGCGCGACTCGGTGGCCGACTGGCCGGCGTTCCCCGACTCGGTGCAGGCGCTGCAGCGCCTGCGCGGGCATTTCAAGCTCGTGACCATGACGAACGCCCAGACCTGGGCGCTGGAGCACTTACAGAAAGCGCTGGGCTCGCCCTTCGACCTGCTGCTGAGCTGCGACGACGCCTTGTGCGAGAAGCCCGATGCGCGCTACTTCGCCTATGCCCGCGGCCGCTACGAGGGCGCCTGGGGCTACCGGCAGGCCGACAACCTGCACGTGGCGCAGAGCCAGTACCACGACATCGGCATCTCCAAGCGGCTGGGCATCGCCACCTGCTGGATCGAACGGCGGCACGGCATGAAGGACTCGGGCGGCACCATCGAATCCGAGCACACCGTGCCGGACTACCACTTCCACACGCTGGCCCAGCTGGCCGACGCGGTGGAGGCGGGGCAATGAGCCTGGACGGCCACGAGCGCTTGCCGGCGCTGGAGGGCCTGGAGCGCATCGCCCGGCCGGTGGCCGACCTGCTGCCCGAGCTCGTCACGCTGCGGCGCGACCTGCATGCGCACCCCGAGCTGGCCTTTCAGGAGCGGCGCACGGCCGGCATCGTGGCGCAGTCGCTGCGGCTGCTCGGCCTAGAGGTGCACGAAGGCATCGGCGGCACGGGCGTGGTCGGCACGCTGCGCTGCGGCAGCGGGCCCCGAAGCGTGGGCCTGCGCGCCGACATGGATGCGCTGCCCATGGTGGAACTGGGCACGGCGGCCCATGCCAGCCGCCACCCGGGCGCGCACCACGGCTGCGGTCACGACGGCCACACCAGCATGCTGATCGGCGCGGCGCGCCAACTGGCGCGCACGCGCGGGTTCGATGGCACCGTGCACTTCATCTTCCAGCCCGCCGAGGAGGGCAAGGGCGGCGCGCGCAAGATGATCGAGGACGGTCTGTTCGAGCGCTTTCCGTGCGACAGCGTCTACGCGCTGCACAACTGGCCCGACCTGCCGCTGGGCCACGCCCAGACCCGGCCCGGGCCCATCATGGCCGCGGCCGACCGCTTCGATATCGCCGTGCGCGGGCGCGGCGGCCATGCCGCGCAGCCGCACCACACGCCCGATGCCATCCTGGCCGCGAGCCAGCTGGTGGCGCAGCTCAACACCATCGTGGCGCGCCGCATCGACCCCGGCGAGTCGGCCGTGCTGTCGGTCACGCGCATCGAGGGCGGGCACAGCCACAACGTGCTGCCGGCCGAGGTGCAGATCACCGGCACGGTGCGCAGCTTCGACGCCGCATCGCAAGACCGCATCGAGGCCGCGCTGCGCGCCACGGCCGAGGGCATCGCCCTGGCCAGCGGCACGCAGGTGGAGGTGACCTACCTGCGCTACTACCCTGCGACGGTGAACACCCCGGCCGAGGCGGATCTGGCACTGCAAGCCGCACGCGCCATCGGCCTGCAGGCCGGCGTGTCACCGCGCGCGGCCTTCACCTCGGAAGACTTCGCCTTCATGCTGCAGCGCCGCCCGGGCGCCTACCTGTGGCTCGGCCAGGGCCGCGCCGAGCCCGGACCCGACGGGGAGCGCGCGCTGCACCATCCGTGCTACGACTTCAACGACGACGCGCTGCCGCTGGGCGTGCGCTGGTTCTGCGAGGTGGCGGCGCGCGCCCTGGCGCCCACCTGATGCGGGCTTGAAGCCTGGCATCGCCCCGGCGCCGCACTTTGATTCCTTCCATCCACTTCATCGACCCAAGGGACCATCCCATGAGCATCACCGTGCTGCGCCAGTCCGCCACCCTCGGCGGCTTCGAACACCAGGGCACGCCCGCCCGTCCGCTGACCCTGCCGCCGTGCGAGTTCAGCGGCATCGACGTCGATCTGCAGGGCGCGGGCGAGAACCGCTCGGGCCTGTGGGAATGCACGCCCGGCCGCTTCGAGCGCCAGTTGGCCAATGCCGAGGTCATGCACATCCTGGCCGGGGCCTGCACCTTCACGCCCACGGGCGGCGAGCCGCAATCCATTCGAGCCGGAGACACGCTGTTCTTCCCATCGAACACGACGGGCGAGTGGCATGTGACGCAAACGCTGCGCAAGGTGTTCGTGGTGCTGGCGGCGTAAAGCCTCCATCGGGGCCTGCGTTCAGGGGCGTGCAGGTCCGTCGCCGCTCGGCGCGGGCAGCTTCGCGATCACCTTGATCTCGAACTGGAAGCCGTAGAGCCAGGTCACGCCCACGCCGGTCAGCGTGGGGTGGGGCGCGTTGCCCCAGTACTCCGGCACGATGGCCCACACGGTCTCGAACGTCGATTCGGGATCGACGAGGAAGACCGTGACATCGACCACGTCGTCGAAGGTGCAGCCGGCCGCTTGCAGGATGGCGTTCAGGTGGTCGAACGCCAGCCGCACCTGCGCCGGCAGGTCGGGCTCGGGCGATCCATCCTCGCGGCTGCCGACCTGGCCCGACACGAACAGAAAGCCGTTGGAGCGGACCGCTGGCGAATAGCGGTTGCGGTCGTAGAGCGCGCGGCGCCCGGCGGGGAAGACGACGTCGCGTTGGGGCGTGCTGGTGGAATGCATCAAAGGTTCATCGGGGCGAAGCCGCCCGGTGGTTGGCGATGCAGGCACTGTAGGCAGCGGCGTGCGGGGGATAAAGGGCCCAGTCCACCCAACACTGTTTGTAGACTCCAAACAATCCCTCCGCCACCGCCACCGAAAGCACAGCGCCCATGGACCGTTTCGATGCAATGCAGGCCTTCGCCCGCGTGGTGGAGGCCGGCAGCTTCACCAAGGCGGCCGAGACCCTGCACATGAGCAAGACCACCGTGACCCAGCTCGTCCAGCAGCTGGAGGCGCGGCTGCGCGTGAAGCTGTTGAACCGCACGACCCGCAAGGTCAACGTCACGGCCGACGGCGCGGCCTATTACGACCGCGTGGTGCGCCTGCTGGCCGACATGGACGATGCCGAGGGCAGCCTGTCCAGCGCTTCCGCGCTGCCCCGGGGCCGCCTGCGGGTGGACGTGCCCAGCCCGCTGGCCCGCGCCATCCTGGTGCCGGCGCTGCCGGCCTTCCACGCCCGGTACCCGGACATCCAGATCGACATGGGCGTGAGCGACCGCATCGTGGACCTGATCGGCGAGAACGTGGACTGCGTGGTGCGCGGGGGCGAGCCCACCGATCCGTCCCTGGTCGCGCGGCGTGTGGGCGATCTGCAGCTGGGCGTGTATGCCTCGCCCGGCTACCTTGAGCACGCTGGCACGCCGCTGCACCCGAACGAACTGGAGAACTCTCACCACCGCACGGTGGGCTTTCTGTGGGCGCGCACCGGCAAGGCTTTGCCGTACGCCATGCACCGCGAGGGCGAACGCCTGGCCGTGCGGGGCCGCCATGTGTTCTCGGTGGACGACGGCAACGCGTACCTGGCGGCCGGCGTGGCGGGCCTGGGCGTGCTGTGGCTGCCGGACTACCTGGCGCGCGAGCCCCTGGAGCGGGGCGAACTGGTGCGGCTGTTCCAGGACTGGCGCCTGGACCCGATGCCGCTGTACATCGCGTATGCGCCGCACCGGCACGTCAGCCCGCGGCTGCGCGTGTTCATCGAGTGGGTGGCCGGCCTCATGGAGCGGCATGCGCCCCTGGCCGGCCGGCCACGGGCATGACGGGGGCCTGTCAGGCCGCCTGCTGCACCGGCTGCGATGCCGCGAACCGGCCGATGAAGTAGGGCGCCAGCGGAATCGACGTCTGGCCCGTGGCGATCAGTTCGGCCATGGTCTCACCCACGCCGGGGCTGATGGCGAAGCCCTCGCCGTTGAAGCCGAAGGCGTAGTGCAGTCCCGCCACCTTGGCGCTCGGCCCCATCACTGGCTGCCAGTCGGGGGTGTAGCCCTCGATGCCGCTCCACACGCGGATCAGCTGCACGTGCTCGAATGCCGGCACGAAGCGGCGCAGCTCGCGCAGCTGGCGCAGCACGTTGTCGGGCTTCACGTAGGCGCGGATGCGGTCGGCATGCGCAGGCCCTTTCAGGCCGCCGCCGAAGACGATGTTGCCGCGCGCAATCTGCCGGAAGTACAGGCCCTCGGTCTCGATGGGGGACGACAGGCCGATGGACGGCCCGAGCGCGTAGGGCAGGGGCTCGGTCACGCCCATCTGCGGGCCGCGGGCCTCCATCGGCACGGGCTCGCCGAATTGCTCGGCCATGCGGTTGGACCACGCGCCGCAGGCCACCAGCATCTGCGGGGCGCGAAAGCGCCGGCCATCGGCCGTGTGGGCGACGAAGCCGTTGGCGTCGCGCTCCACCTGCATCACCTCGGCATGCTCGACGATGTTCGCGCCCGCACGCCGCGCCGCGCGGGCGAAGGCCGGGCCGGCCAGGCGGGGGTTGGCGTGGCCGTCCTGGGGCGAGTAGGAACCCGCCACCACGCCGGGCGCGAAGATGCCCCAGCGCTGGCGCAACTGCTCGGCGGTGAACAGCTGCAGATCCAGCCCCAGGGGCTTGACGTCTTGCGCGTGCTTTTCGAGCGCAGCAGCCTGCTTTTCGGTGTAGCACACGCGCAGGTGGCCGTAGGGCACGAACTCGGCGTCTTCGCCCAGCAGCGACCGGATGCGGCCCCACACGGCGCGCGCGCGGTTGGCCAGCGGCATCTGGTGCAGCTCGCGCCCCTGGCGGCGCACGTTGCCGAAATTGGTGCCGCTGGCCTGGCGGCCCACCAGCTCGCGCTCCAGCAGCGTGACGGACAGGCCGTGCTGGCGCAGGAAGAAGGCCGTGGTGGTGCCCATCAGGCCACCGCCCAGCACCAGCACATCGGTGTCGTGCGTCGTGGCGTTCTGGCTGCCGTGGTTCATGCCTGCACCTCGCGCGTGTTCATCATCAAAGGCTTGACCGGTGCCTGCGACCGCAGGCGGCCCACCTGTTCCACGGGGACGTGGCAGGCGCTCGCGACGATCTCCGCCGCGGCATGGCCGCAAAAGCGCCCCTGGCAGCGGCCCATGCCGACGCGGCTGAAGGCCTTGGCGCGGTTCACTTCCTGGCTGTCCATCTCGGTCACGCAGCGGCGCAGTTCGCCCGCGGTGACGGCCTCGCAGCGGCACACCACGGCCGCATCGGGCAGCGCCGCGGCCTGCGCATGCGGCCAGGGAAAGGCCCGCGCCAGCCCCTGGCGAAAGCGGTCCATCTGGCCCAGCGTGCGGCGCAGCGCGGGCGACTCCTGGCCGTAGCGGGCGCTGCCGGCGGCATGCTTCAGGTCGGCCAGCGCCGCGAGGGCGGCCAGGCGGCCTGCGGCCTCGGCCCCGTCGGCCCCCAGGATACGCACGCCGTCGCCCGCCAGGTACACGCCCGGCGTGCTGCTGCGGCCGTCCGCGTCGATGCTGGGCAGCCACTGGCGGCTCACGGGTTCGAAGGCGAACGCGCAGCGCGCCAGATCGGCCAGTTGCGTCTCGGCCCGCAGGTGCCAGCCCAGGCCCACGGCATCGCATTCGAAGCGTCGTTCCTGGCCCTGCGAATCCCGCACGGCCACGGCCTGCACACCCAGGCGGTCGTCGCCGTCGATGGACAGCGGCGCCACGCCCTGCAGCACCGGCACGCCCGCCGCCCGCAGGCCGCGGATCAGCCCCAGGCCGCGCAGCGCGAGCGTGGGCCGCGCCAGCAGGCCCGCGATGGCGGCCCAGGGCTTGGATGCGGGCGCGGTGTCGAGCACCGCCGCCACGCGCGCGCCGGCCTGCACGTACTGCGAGGCCACCAGGTACAGCAGCGGCCCGCTGCCCAGAAAGACGACCTGCGAACCGATGGCGCAGGCCTGCGCCTTCAGCGCGATCTGCGAGGCGCCCAGGCTGTAGCAGCCGGCGCGGTGCCAGCCGGGCACGGGCATGAGGCGGTCGGTGGCGCCGGAGCACACCAGCAGCGCGTCGAACGGCAGCGTCTGCGGCTCACCGGCATGCACCACGTGCAGTTCGCCGGCGGTCACGTTCCAGGCCAGGGTGTCGGGCCGGTAATCGACCGATGGGCGCAGGGCGTCGAAGTCGCGGTGCAGCGCCTGGGCCTTGCCGGCCTCGCTGCCGTAGAGCTTGGCGTAGGGCCGCTTGAAGCCTTCGGGCTGGCGGCGGTAGATCTGCCCGCCGTCGCGCCGGCTTTCATCCACCACGGTGGGGCGCAGGCCGGCCTGCACCAGCGCCTGGGCGGCGCGCACGCCGGCCGGGCCAGTGCCGACCACCACGATGCGGGGCGAGCCGGTGGGGGGAGAGATTGGGGTGGCGGTGGGGGCGCTCATGCCGCGTCCCCTTGCGCATGGCGCGCCAGCGATTCGCGCAGGTCCGGCGTCACCGGCCAGTGCGCTGCGGGCGGGTGGGTGAGCACCTCCATGCCGGCTTCGGCTGGGGTGGAGCAGGCGCGCAGCCGCCCGCCCGAAGGTGTCCACACCCAGCAGTCCTGGCAGGCACCCATGAGGCAAAAACCCGCGCGCGGGCCGTCGCCGAACTCGCTGTCGCGCACCCGCCGGCCGTGCTGCAGCAGTGCCACCAGCAGGGTGTCGCCAGCGAGCGCGGCGGCAGGCAGGCCATCGATCGTCAGGGCGATCGGGGGGCGATCGGTCTCGGCCAGCCGCACGAAGCGGGCCGGCGGGCGGTGGGCGGTATCGGGCATGGGCGTCTGGAGGGCGGTCAGCGCTGGTGGGGGAAAAGCCGCTCGATGGGACAGTGCGTCTTAATGAACGGCGTCTTGATGACGATGTAGCTGAAGTACTTGGAGATGCCGAGGTTGCGTTCGAGCAGGTCCTCGATCACCTCCTGGTAATGGTTCACGCCGCGCGTCAGAAAGCGCAGCAGGTAGTCGTAGCCGCCGCTCACCAGGTGGCATTCGAGCACCTCGTCCACCTCGCGGATCGCAGCCTCGAAGCGCGTGAAGTCCTCGCGGCGGTGGTCGGTGAGCGTGACCTCGGTGAACACGGTGAGCGTGTCGCCCAGCTTTTCCAGGCGCAGGTGCGCGCCGTAGCCGGCGATGTAGCCCGCCTGCTCCAGGCGCTTGACGCGGATCAGGCAGGGGCTGGGCGACAGGCCCACCGCGTCCGCCAGGTCCACGTTGGTCATGCGCCCGTTCTTCTGCAGCTGCGCGAGGATGCGCAGGTCCAGGCGGTCGATCTTGAAGGCTTCGTTCATCATGGCGGCATCGGGACGTGAAGGAGGCTTCGATTCTGCGGCGGCGCGCGATCGCTGTGTTGGCGTTGCTGGGGTGTTGCCGCCGGTTTCAGCCCTTGAGCGCGGCGCGCACGTCGGGCGCGTCCAGCACGTCGTCCAGCGTCTTTCGCAGGCGCTTGAACATTTCGGCGAACTCGTCCTCGGTGTAGGTGAGCGCGGGCGCAAAGCCCAGGATGTTGTCGCCGAAGGCGCGGAACACGATGCCGTTGCGGTACGCCGTGGCCGCGATGCGCTCGGACAGACCCAGCGCCGGATCGAACCCGCGCCGGGTCGCCTTGTCGCTCACCAGCTCCAGCGCGCCCAGCAGGCCGCGGTGGCGCGAGTCGCCCACCAGCGGATGCGCCAGCAAGGCATCCAGCCCAGCCGCGAAAGGCGCGGCGCCGCGCTGGCCGTTGGCGAGGATGCCGCCTTCCTCGTACAGCCGCAGCACTTCCAGCGCCACCGCCGCGCTCACCGGGTGGGCGGAGTAGGTGGCGCCGTGGCCGATGGGCGCGCCCTCGGGTGCACCGTCGGCGATGCCGGCGTACAGCGCATCCGAGATCACCGTCGCCCCCATGGGCACGTAGCCGGCCGTCAGTCCCTTGGCCAGCGTGAGGATGTCGGGGGACACGCCTTCGGCTTCGCACGCGAACATCGGGCCGGTGCGGCCGAAGCCGGTGATGACCTCGTCCACCACCATCAGGATGCCCAGCTCGCGCGTGGCCTCCCGCATGGCCTTGAGCCAGCCCTGGGGCGGCACGATCACCCCGCCCGATCCCTGGATGGGCTCGCAGAAGAAGGCCGCCACGTTGTCCGCACCCAGCTCGGCCACCTTGGCCCGCAGCGCCGCCACCGAGGCCGCGATGATGGCCGGGCCGTCCGACGGGTCCGCGGCGCGGTAGGGGTTGGGCGAGGGAATGTAGTGCTGCGTCGGCAGCGGCAGGTCGAACCCGCGGTGGAAGGCGGGCAGGGCGGTGAGCCCGGCGCCCGTGGACGACGAGCCGTGGTAGCCGCGCTCCAGCGCGATGAAGTGCTTCTTGGCCGGTTGGCCGATGGCATTGTGGTACTGCACGATGAAGCGCACGGCGGCGTCCACCGCTTCGGAGCCGCCCAGCGTGAAGTACACGTGGTTCAGCGATTTCGGCGTGATCTGCACCAGCTTTTCGGCCAGAAGAATGGCCGGCTCGCTGCTGAAGTGGAAGTAGCCCGTGGCGTAGGGCAGGCGGCGCATCTGCTCGGCGGCGGCCTGGACCACGCTCTCCTGGCCGTAGCCCACGTTCACGCACCACAGGCCGGCGAAAGCGTCCAGCAGCTCGTTGCCCTTGGCATCGGTAAGCCATGCCCCCCGGCCCGAGGACAGCACGGTCGGGCCGCGGCGCTCGTGCGCTCGCCAGGGCGAGACGGGGTGGATCAAATGCGCCCGGTCGATGGCATCGAGCGAGGCGAGCTGGGGCAGGTCGGTGAGTTGGGTCATGGCGGGGTCCGGTCGCGGGCCAGGGGTTCGGTGGCGGTGGTGAGGCGTCTGTCGATGGCCCCAAGGTTAGGCCAGGGGCCGCTGCGCGTGGTGCTGCTTTGGCGGGGTTTGGCGCAGCACGCTGCGGTTGTTGGCGCGGTGGCAGCAGATCGTGCGGTGCCCCCGGGGCGCTGGCTGCCGACCGCCATGCGTCAGTAGCCGCGCGAGCGGTCCACCAGCCCCACCATGGGCTCGCCGGCCTCGAACCGGCGCAGATTGTCGACCACCACGTTGGCGGCGCTCAGGGGCTGGGTCATGCTCGCGATGTGCGGGGTGAGCTGCACGCGCGGGTGCCGCCAGAAGGCGTGCGACGGCGGCAGGGGCTCGGGGTCGGTCACGTCGAGCACCGCCTCGCCGATCTGCCCCACGGCCAGCGCGGCCAGCAGGTCGGTGTCGATCAATTGCGGCCCGCGCCCCACGTGCACCAGCCCGGCACCGGCTGGCAGTTGCGCGAACAGGTCCTTGTTCAGAAAGCCCCGCGTGGCATCGGTCAGCGGCAGCAGGCACACCAGGATGTCGGTGCGCGCCAGGAAGGCCGGCAGTTCGTGTCGGTCCGCGTAGCAGTGCACGCCGGCGAACTGGTGGCGCGAGCGGCTCCAGCCCGCGCAGTCGAAGCCCAGGCCCCGCAACTGGGCCAGCACCGCCTGCCCGAGCGAGCCCAGGCCCAGCACGCCCACCCGGCGTTCGCTGGCCGGGCGCACCGGCAGCACGCGCCATTCGCCCTGCTGCTGCTGGCGGCGGTACTGGGGCATGTCGCGGTGCAGGCCCAGCACGGCGTGCGTCACGTACTCCACCATGCCCTGCACGATGCCCGGCTCCACCATGCGCACCACGGGCAACTCCGGCGGCAGCGCCGCAAAGTCGAACTGGTCCACGCCCGCGCCCGATGAAAACAGCACCTGCAGCTGCGGAAAGCGCGTGGCCAGGTCCTGCGGCGGCTCCCAGGCCGCGAGAAAGCGCACCTGGGCCGGGTCGCCGATGTCGGGCCAGATGCGAAAGTCGATCTCGGGCGCGCGGTCGCGGAATACGCCGGCCCACTGGCGACCGCGCACGGGGTCGGATTTGTAGAGGAAGGTGGTGGAGGTCACGGCAAGGCCCGGCAGGGTGGATCGTCGAAGGGGTGGGCTCAGCCCAGCGCCTGGGTGGCCAGGGCGAACAGCCGCGGGGCGCCGTGCGGGGCGTCCGATGCCGAGGGCAGGGTGCCGCCGCGCACCATGGTGGTGGGCGCGTCCACGCGCAGCAGGCCGATGCTTTCCAGCCACTCGGCCAAGCCGCTGTCGAAATCGATGTCGATGCGCGTGAAGTGGCCGGCGTTCATGCCGGCCAGGTGGGCGATCAGCGCCTTGGCGCTTTCCGCATCCGGGGCCACCACGGGGCCGATGGCATGCCCGCGGCCGAAGCGCCGCAGCAGCGCGAAGCCGCGCTGCTCGCCGTCGTGGTCCAGCACCACGCAGGCATCGCTGCGGGCCAGCAGGTCGTCGATGAGCGCATCGCGCGGCATGCCGCGCGCCTGGGCGTCGAGCCGGTGCAATGCGGCCGCCTCGTTCAGGCCGGAGGGGCGCAGGCGCCAGCCGGGGGGCAGGGCGATCAGCGGCGTCGGCCGGGCCACGCCCTGGTGCTGGCGCACCTCGCCCGTGCGCACGAAGCCCAGGCGCTCGTACAGGCCGCGCCCCTCGGCGGTGGCGTGCAGCAGCACCGTGTGGCCGTCCAGCCCGTCGAGCAGCGTGGTCATCAGGCGGTGGCCGATGCGCCGGCCCTGGCAGGCCGGGGTGACGAGCACCAGCCCGATGGTGGCGTGCCGATCGCCCCATTTCCAGCGCTGGGCGGTGGCGATGGTCTGCCCGTCGCGCTCGGCCACGAGGCCCTCGGAATGCGCGAACACCTGCTCCCAGTCGGCCAGCCGGTGCGGCCAGCGCAGTTCGGCCGACAGCGCCTGCGCCTGCGGCAGGTCGTCGGGCGTCATGGGGCGCAGCAGCACGCCGTCCTCGGCGGTGGCAGGGGTGGCGGGCAGGGCGGTGGAGAGCATGGGCGGCGTCCTCGTTGCGAAGGGATTGGGCGTCTATCTTGGACGACATCGGCAGGCCGCACCACCCCGAATTCGGGTTTGCCCGCAACTTGCAAGCTTCGTCTGCCGGGCGCGTGCGTTTTGCAATTCGCTGCGGTGCCACGGGGCGTTACGGGCACAAATGCTGGACCTTCCTGCCTAGCATCGAAGCACCTTTTTCCAACTGCGCGCAGCCCCTTGCGCGTCCCCGTTCCATGCTGCTTTTCGATCCCCGGTCCATCGCCGTTCCCGCCGGCCATTTCATCGGCGGGCGCTTCGTGCCCGATGCCGGCCGCATCGCCGTGCTGCGCCCCTCCGACGGCCAATGGCATGCCGACCTGCCGCTGGCCGATGCCGCCACCGTGGACGCCGCAGTGCAGGATGCGTGGCAGGCCTGGTGCACCACCGACTGGGCGCGGCGCGCCCCGCGGGAGCGCGCCCGCGTGCTGCGCCGCTGGGCCGACATGATCGAGGCCGACGGCCCGCAGCTGGCGCCGCTGGAGGCCGTGTGCTCCACGCGCCCGGCGCGCGATGCCGCTGCGTGGGACGTGCCCTTCACCGCCGAAGGGTTGCGCTTTTTCGCCGAGTACGCCGACAAGCTCGGCGGCGAGGTGGCCGCTACGCGGCACGACCACCTGGGCATGGTGGTGGCCGAGCCCTACGGCGTGGTGGGCGCCATCACGCCGTGGAATTTCCCGCTGGTGATGATGTCGTGGAAGGTGGGCGCCGCATTGGCCGCAGGCAACGCGGTGGTGCTCAAGCCGTCCGAGATGACGCCGTTTTCCGCCGTGCGGCTGGCCCAGCTGGCGGTGGAGGCGGGCGTGCCGCCCGGGCTCTTCAACGTGGTGCAGGGCGATGGCCGCACCACCGGCGATGCCCTCACGCGGCACCCCCGGATCGCCAAGATGACCTTCACCGGATCCACGCGCACGGGCGCCGCCATCATGGCCACCTGTGCGCTGCAGGGCCCCAAGCCCGTCACGCTGGAGCTGGGCGGAAAGAGCCCGCAGCTCGTCTTCGACGACGCGCCCGATATCGACCGGCTGGCCGGCCTCATCGCCGGTGCCATCACCGGCAACGCGGGCCAGGTGTGCGTGGCGGGGTCGCGGCTCATCGTGCAGCGCGGCATCGCGCCGGAACTGGTGGAGCGCATCGGCGCGCGGTTCGCCGCGCTGCGGCCCGGCGCCACCTGGGACGGCACCGCCACGCTGCCGCCCATCATCTCGGCGCCGCAGGCCGCGCGCATCCTGGACATCGTGGAGCGCGCGCGCGACGCGGGCGCGCAGCTGCGCTGCGGCGGGGGGCTGTTCGACGACGTGGCCGGCGGCGTGGCGGCCGGTGCGGCGGGCGGAGCGTACTTCCAGCCCACGCTGCTCGAAGGCGTGGCGGCCGACAGCCCCGCCGTGCAGGAAGAGATCTTCGGCCCCGTGCTCACGGTGCAGACCTTCGACACCGAGGAAGAGGGCCTGGCCCTGGCCGCGCACGCGCACTACGGCCTGGCGGCCGGCGTGCACACCGCCGACATCGGCCGCGCGCTGCGCGCCATGCGCGGCATCAGCGCGGGCACCGTCTGGATCAACCGCTACGGGCGCAGCGCGGACTTCGTCATCCCCACCGGCGGCTACCACCAGTCGGGCATCGGCAAGGACCTGGGCCGCCAGGCCGTGGAGGCCAACCTGCGCTTCAAAAGCGTGCTCATCGACTTTGCTGCGGCGCACTAACGGTGCACGGTTGCACGCCGGCGGTGCAGACCGCACGGCATGCCGCAAGGCCCCCGGCAAACCGCAGCTTTCGCGCGCCGCACCCCTGCATTTCCCTATGACACCCGCGAAACCGCGTGCTTCAATCACTTCGTAATGACACTGTCGCAAATGCCAGATAAGGCGCTGCGAACCGCCCCGGTCGGTGACCGGCCCAACCCGAGGATTCCGAGACCATGACCTTCCGTCCCAAGTACGTGACCTTCGACTGCTACGGCACGCTCACCCGCTTTCGCATGGGCGAGATGACGCGTGAACTCTTTGCCGACCGCATTCCGGCCGAGCGCATGGAGCAGTTCATCGCCGACTTCAGCGCCTACCGCTTCGACGAAGTGCTGGGCGACTGGAAGCCCTACGAAGTGGTGCTCAAGAACGCCGTGCGCCGCCTGTGCAAGCAGTGGAAGATCCAGTACCTGGACGCCGACGGCCAGAAGTTCTACGACGCCGTGCCCACCTGGGACCCGCATGCCGACGTGCCCGCGGGCCTGGCCAAGGTCGCCAAGGAGATCCCGCTGGTGATCCTGTCCAACGCCTCCGACGACCAGATCCAGAAGAACGTCGCCATGCTCGGCGCGCCGTTCCACCGCGTGTACACCGCGCAGCAGGCCCAGGCCTACAAGCCGCGCCTGAAGGCGTTCGAATACATGCTCGACTCGCTGGGCTGCGGCCCGCAGGACGTGCTGCACGTGTCCTCCAGCCTGCGCTACGACCTGATGTCGGCCGACGACATCGGCATCAAGAACAAGGTGTTCGTGAACCGCGGCCACGGCCCGGGCAACCCGGCCTACCACTACGTGCAGATCGAAGACATCGGCGGCCTGCCGGGCGTCGTCGGCCTCTGAGCGGTTTTTACCTTCCTTCCCACAGCCCGCACGCCCCTTGCCATGAAGCTCGAGTCCTACTGGAACGATTCGGTCCCGCCGCTGGCGCTGGCACCGCACGATCTGCCGCGGCAGGTCGATGTCGCCATCGTCGGCGCGGGCTTCACCGGCCTGTCGGCCGCCCTGGCCCTGGCCCGGCGCGGCGCGAGCGTGGCGGTGTTGGAGGCGGGCGCCAGCGTGGCGCCCGAGGCATCGGGCCGCAACGGCGGCCACGTCAACAACGGCCTGGCGGTGGACTACGCCGAGGTGGCCGCCAAGGTCGGCGTGGCGCAGGCCCGGGCCTGGTACCACGCCTACGACGCCGCGGTGGACACCGTCGCCCGCATCGTGCGCGACGAGGCCATCGACTGCGATTTCCTGCGCTACGGCAAGCTCAAGCTCGCCACCCGGCCCCACCACCTGGAGGCGCTGCGGCGCAGTGCCGAGCGGCTCATCGCCGACGGGGTGGATACCGACGTGGAGATCCTCGACGCCGCCCGGGTGCGCGCCGAGGTGCAGAGCGACCGGTTCGAAGGCGGGCTGCTGTACCGGCGCAGCGCGCAGATGCACATGGGGCGGTTCGCCCAGGGGCTGGCCCTGGCCGCCCAGCGTCAGGGTGCACAGATCCACACCGGCACCTGCGTGGACCGCATCGAGCGCGTGCAGGGCCAGGTGCACCGGCTGCACACCGCGCGCGGCGCGGTGCAGGCCAGCCAGGTGCTGCTGGCCACCGGCACCTCGCGCCACGGCGGCTACGGCACGTTCGGCTGGCTGCGCCGGCGCATCGTGCCCATCGGCAGCTTCATCGTGGTGACCGAGCCGCTGGGCGCGGCGCGCGCGCAGGCCCTGCTGGCCGAGCGGCGCACCTA
This sequence comes from Acidovorax sp. SUPP2539, assembly GCF_030158975.1. Taxonomy (NCBI): domain Bacteria; kingdom Pseudomonadati; phylum Pseudomonadota; class Betaproteobacteria; order Burkholderiales; family Comamonadaceae; genus Acidovorax; species Acidovorax sp. SUPP2539. The sequence continues at coordinate 170,654 of NZ_BQXJ01000004.1, forward strand.
CGTCACCATCGCCAACATCCACCACTACTTCCGCCTCACGGCCGACCACCGGCTGGTGTTCGGCGGCCGGGCGCGCTTCGCCATCTCCAGCCCGCAGCAGGACGCCGCCAGCGGCGAGATCCTGCGCGCCGGCCTGGCGGAGACCTTCCCGCAACTGGGCCGCGTGCGCATCGACCACTGCTGGGGCGGTCTGGTGGACATGACGCAGGACCGCCTGCCGCACGCCGGCGAGCGCGACGGCCTGTTCTATTCCATGGGCTACAGCGGCCACGGCACGCAGATGTCGGTGCACATGGGCGAGCGCATGGCCGCCGTGATGGCCGGCGATGCCGAGGCCAATCCCTGGCGCGGCCGCGACTGGCCCGCCGTGCCCGGCCACTTCGGCCCGCCGTGGTTCCTGCCGGCGGTGGGGCTGTACTACCGCCTGAAGGACCGGCTGGCCTGACGTCCCAGCGGGCGCCTGCCACCTTCCCTTGATTCGCACCATTCCAAGATCCCCGTTCCCCCCCACTGCCACCCGTCACAGGAGCATCACCATGAGCGACAGCCGCACCCCGTTCGACACCCTCGTCGGTCCCCAAGAAAGCCTTCGCGTGATGGACTCGCTGCGGCGGGGCGCCACGCGCCGCGACGTGCTCGCCATGCTGATGGCGGGCGGCATGCAGGCCACGCTGGCCGGCGGCCTGGCGGGCATGGCGGTCACCGCGCACGCGCAGACGCCCCGCCGCGGCGGCCGCATCCGCGTGGCCGGCGCCACGGCCGCGGCCACCGACACGCTGGACCCGGCCAAGCAGTCCAACCAGACCGACTACTCGCGCGGCACCATGCTCTACAACGGCCTGTTCGTGCTGGACGGCTCGCTCACGCCGCAGCCCGCGCTGGCCGAATCGTCCGCCACGCAGGACGCCAAGACCTGGGTGTTCACCCTGCGCAAGGGCGTCACCTTCCATGACGGCAAGGCCCTGTCGCCGGCCGACGTGGTGTTCTCCATCCTGCGCCACAAGGACCCGGCCACGGCCTCCAAGGCCAAGGTGCTGGCCGACCAGATCGAGACCGTCAAGGCCTCGGGTCCGAACGAGGTGACCATCGAGCTGACCGCGCCCAACGCCGACCTGCCGGTCATCCTGGGCACCTTCCACTTCCACATCGTCAAGGAAGGCACCACCGACTTCAACGCCGGCATCGGCACCGGCCCCTACAAGCTCAAGGAGTTCAAGCCCGGCGTGCGGTCGCTGATGGTGCGCAACGACGCCTACTGGAAGCCCGGCAAGCCCTACCTGGACGAGATCGAGTTCGTGGGCATCGGCGACGAGAGCGCCCGCGTGAACGCGCTGCTGTCCGGCGGCATGGACCTCGTGGCCTCGGTCAACCCGCGCGCCGTGGCACGGGTCAAGGGCACGCCCGGCTATGCCATCTTCACCACGCAGTCGGGCCAGTACTCCGACCTCATCCTGCGCAAGGACATGGGCCCGGGCGCCAACCCCGACTTCATCCTGGCGATGAAGTACCTGTTCGACCGCGAGCAGATGAAAAAGAGCATCGCGCTCGACTATGCCGTCATCGCCAACGACCAGCCCATCGACCCGACCAACCGGTTCTACTTCAAGGATCTGCCGCAGCGCGCGTTCGATCTGGACAAGGCCAAGTTCCACCTGCAGAAGTCGGGCGTGACGGGCAAGGTGCCCGTGGTCACCTCGCCGGCCGCCATGTACTCGACCGAAACCGCGCTGCTGCTGCAGCAGTCGGGACAGCGCATCGGCCTGGACCTGGACATCAAGCGCATGCCGGCCGACGGCTACTGGTCCAACCACTGGCTCAACAGCCCGGTGGGCTTCGGCAACGTGAACCCGCGCCCCAGCGCCGACACCATCCTGACGCAGTTCTTCAAGTCCGATGCGGCCTGGAACGAGTCGCGCTGGAAGAGCCCGCAGTTCGACCAGCTGCTGCTGGCCTCGCGCGCCGAGACCGATCTGGCCAAACGCCGCCAGATGTACGCCGACATGCAGACCATGATCCACCAGGACGCCGGCATCGGCATTCCGCTGTTCCTGGCCAGCATCGACGGACATTCCACCAAGCTCAAGGGCTTGTCCCCGATTCCGCTGGGCGGCCTGATGGGCTACTCTTTCGCCGAGCACGTCTGGCTCGAAGCCTGACGCCCCGCACGCCCCGAGCACTGGAAGCCGCCGCGCCATGAACCGTGTGATTCTCAAGCTCCTGGTCCAGCGGATCCTGCTGGCGCTGCTGTCCCTGTTGGCGGTCTCGGTGATCGTTTTCTCGATCACCGCCGTGCTGCCGGGCGATGCCGCGCAGGAGCAGCTGGGCCAGGACGCCACGGTCGAGGCCCTCGCCGCGCTGCGCGCCCAGATGGGGCTGGACGTGCCGGCCCCGCTGCGCTACCTGCGTTGGCTGGGCGGCATCGTGCGCGGCGACCTGGGCCAGTCGGTCACCACGCAGATGCCGGTGGGCGAGCTGGTGGCCAGCCGCCTGCCCAATTCGCTGCTGCTGGCGGCCGTGACCGCGCTGTTCTCGGTGCCCATCGCGCTCACCCTGGGCATCGCCTCGGCCGTGTGGCGCGGCTCGTGGTTCGACCGCCTGGCCTCGTCGGCGGCGGTGGCCGTGGTGTCCGTGCCCGAGTTCCTGGTGGCCACGCTGGCGGTGCTGGTGTTCGCCGTCAAACTCAAATGGCTGCCTGCGCTGTCCTACGTGAGCGACATCGAATCGGTGGGGCAGATGCTGCGGGCCTTCGCCATGCCCGTGCTCAGCCTGTGCTGCGTGATCGTCGCGCAGATGATGCGCATGAGCCGCGCCGCCGTCATCGACCAGCTGGAGGCGCCCTACATCGAGATGGTGCGCCTGAAGGGCGCCTCGCCCCTGCGCATGGTCATGGCCCACGCGCTGCCCAATGCCATCGGGCCGATCGCCAACGCGGTGGCGCTGTCGCTGTCGTACCTGCTGGGCGGCGTCATCATCATCGAGACCATCTTCAACTACCCCGGCATCGCCAAGCTCATGGTCGATGGCGTGACCCAGCGCGACATGCCGCTGGTGCAGACCTGCGCCATGATCTTCTGCGCGGGCTACCTGATCCTGGTGACGGCGGCCGACGTGTGCGGCATCCTCGCCAACCCGCGCCTGCGCCACCGCTGACCACACCGAAGGGCCGACCCATGGATTCCCTGACCCACCCTTCCGGCCCGCCCGCCACGCCGCGCCACGCGGTGCGCCGCTGGCTCTCTGGCTTCGGCATCTCCGGCCTGATCGGCCTGGCGGTGCTGCTGTGCTGGATGCTGGCCGCCCTGGCCGGTCCCGTGCTGCTGCCGGGCTCGTTGCAGGCGGGCGGCGGCTCCGACGTGTTCGCGCCCATCAGCGCCCAACACTGGCTGGGCACCGACTACCTGGGCCGCGACATGCTGGCGCGCGTGATCGACGGTGCGCGCTACACCGTGGGCGTGGCCCTGCTGGCCACCCTGCTGGCCAGCGGCACGGGCACGGCCCTGGCGCTGTTCGCCGCCGCCATGGGCGGCAAGGTGGACACCATTCTGAGCCGCGTGCTGGACACCCTCACCGCCATTCCCAGCAAGATGTTCGCGCTGATCCTGGTGGCCGGCTTCGGCTCGTCCGTCGCCATGCTGGTGGCCACGGCGGCGGTCATCTACATCCCGGGCGCCTACCGCATCGCGCGGTCGCTGGCCGTCAACATCAATGCGCTCGATTACGTCACCGTGGCGCGCACCCGGGGCGAGGGCACGCTCTACATCATGCTGCGCGAGATCCTGCCCAACATCGTCGGCCCCATGCTGGCCGACCTGGGGCTGCGCTTCGTCTACGTGGTGCTGCTGCTCGCCGGCCTGAGCTTCCTGGGCCTGGGCATCCAGCCGCCCGCGGCCGACTGGGGATCACTGGTGCGCGAGAACATCGGCGCGCTGCCCGACGCCGGCGCCTCGGTCATCGCACCGGCGCTGGCCATCGCCAGCCTGACCATCGCGGTCAATCTCGTCATCGACAACCTGCCGGGCCGCGCGGCCCGCGAACGCGGAGGGCGTTGAACATGGGGGCATCCGTTGTCGTCAAAGACCTGAGTATCACCGCGGGCGACCAGACGCTGGTCGATGCGCTGAGCTTCACCATCGCGCCCGGCGAGGTGCTGGCGCTCATCGGCGAATCCGGCTCGGGCAAGACCACCACGGCGCTCGCGCTGATGGGCTACGCACGGCACGGCTGCACCATCTCCGGCGGCAGCGTGCGCATCGGCGACGTCGACGTGCTGCACCTGGCGCCCGCCGCCCAGCGCGCGCTGCGCGGGCGCACCGTGGCCTACATCGCGCAGAGCGCCGCCGCGTCGTTCAACCCGTCGCGCACCATCATGGACCAGGTGGTCGAGCCCACCCGCATCCACGGCACCATGAAGCGCGCCGAGGCCGAGGCCAAGGCGGTGCAGCTGTTCCGTGAACTCGCGCTACCCGACCCGGACACCATCGGCGACCGCTACCCGCACCAGGTCTCGGGCGGGCAACTGCAGCGGCTGATGGCGGCCATGGCGCTCATCACCGATCCCGACCTCGTCATCCTCGACGAGCCCACCACCGCGCTGGACGTGACCACGCAGATCGAAGTGCTGCTCGCCTTTCGCCGCGTGGTGCGCGAACGCCGCGCCACCGCCGTCTACGTGAGCCACGACCTCGCCGTGGTGGCGCAAATGGCCGACCACATCCTCGTGCTGCGCAACGGCCGGATGCAGGAGGTGGACACCACCGCGCACATCCTCGCCGCCCCGGCCAACCAATACACCCGGTGCCTGCTGGCCGCCGCGCGCCCCACGCCGCGCGTGGCCGAGCACTGCCGGGGCGAGGGCGAGCTGCTGCTCGATGTGCGCGACCTGTCCGCCGGCTACGGCCCGGTGGATGCCACCGGCCGCCCCGCCGCGCTCATCCTGGAAGACATCAACTTCAAGCTCTACCGCGGCCAGGCCATCGGCGTCATCGGCGAATCGGGCTCGGGCAAGACCACGCTGGCGCGCGCCATCGCCGGGCTCATCCAGCCCTGGCACGGCACCATGCTGTTCGGCAATTCGGAGCTCAAGACCACGCTGGGCGCCCGCACCAAGGAAGAGCTGCGCCGCATCCAGATCGTGTTCCAGATGGCCGACACGGCGCTCAACCCATCGCACACCATCGAGCGCATCCTGGCCCGGCCGCTGCAGTTCTACAAGGGGCTCAAGGGCGAGGCGCTGCAGCGGCGCATCCGCGAACTGCTCGACCTGGTCAAGCTGCCGCACAGCGTGGCGGATCGCCTGCCCGGCGGCCTGTCGGGCGGCCAGAAGCAGCGGGTCAACCTGGCCCGCGCGCTCGCGGCCGATCCCGACCTGATCCTGTGCGATGAAGTGACCTCCGCCCTCGACACCGTGGTGGGCGCCGCCGTGCTCGACCTGATGGCCGAGCTGCGGCGCGAGCTGGGCGTGTCGTACCTCTTCATCAGCCACGACCTGCACACCGTGCGCTCCGTGTGCGACGAGATCGTCGTCATGCAGCACGGCCGCAAACTCGCGCAGGTGGCGCGCGCCGACTACGACCGCGGGCCGCACCACCCGTATTACGAACTGCTGGCGCGCTCGGTGCCCGAGCTGCGCCAGGGCTGGCTGGAGGAGAGGGCCGGCGCACCGGCCGTGCTGGCCGCAGCGGCCTGACAAACAGGCGACCCCTACCGGAGACACCCCATGCACCCCATCTTCCGCATCGCCGTGATCCCCGGCGACGGCATCGGCAAGGAAGTCATGCCCGAAGGCCTGCGGGCCATCCAGACCGCCGCCGAGCGCTTCGGCTTCGAGCTGGAATGCCGCACCATCGACTGGGCCAGCTGCGACTACTACGCCGCCCACGGAAAAATGATGCCCGACGACTGGAAGGCCCAGCTCGCCGGCGTGGACGCCATCTTCTTCGGCGCCGTCGGCTGGCCCGCCACCGTGCCCGACCACGTGTCCCTGTGGGGCTCGCTGCTCAAGTTCCGCCGCGAGTTCGACCAGTACATCAACCTGCGCCCCGTGCGCCTCTTCGAAGGCGTGCCGTGCCCCCTGGCCGGCAGGAAGCCTGGCGACATCGACTACTTCGTCGTGCGCGAGAACACCGAGGGCGAATACACCTCGCTGGGCGGCGTCATGTACGAGGGCACCGACCGCGAGATCGTCATCCAAGAGTCGGTCTACTCGCGCCACGGTGCCAACCGCCTTTTGAAGTTCGCCTTCGACCTGGCGCAAAGCCGCGCCAAGAAGCACGTGACCCTCGCCACCAAAAGCAACGGCATCGCCATCAGCATGCCCTGGTGGGATGCCCGCGCCGACGACGTTGCCAAGGCCTACCCCGAGGTCACCCTGGACAAGCAGCACATCGACATCCTCACCGCGCGCTTCGTGCTGCAGCCCGGGCGCTTCGACGTGGTGGCGGCCACCAACCTGTTCGGCGACATCCTCTCCGACCTGGGGCCCGCCACCACCGGCACCATCGGTCTGGCGCCTTCGGCCAACCTGAACCCCGAGCGCACCTTCCCCAGCCTGTTCGAGCCCGTGCACGGCTCGGCGCCGGACATCTACGGCCAAAACATCGCCAACCCCATCGCCATGATCTGGTCGGGCGCGCTGATGCTGGACTTCTTGACGCAAGGCCAGGGCGCGGGAAGGCAGGCGCACGATGCCATCGTGGCGGCGATCGAAGAGGTCATCAAGACCGGGCCGAAGACGCCTGACTTAGGGGGCACGGCCAACACCACGCAGGTGGGCGAGGCCATCGCGGCGTGCATCGCCAAGCGCTAGCCCATCGGCCCCGTCATTCCTTTTGCTATTGAATCTGTAGCGCGATGCCCTAGTGTTATTTGCACTGGAGCCCGATTTCATTCAAACCCCATTCTGTCCCTGCCATGCCCCTGACCCTCACCCGCCCCGACCTGATCCGCAGCGCCAACTTCATCGCGGGGCACTGGCACCCCGGCCCCGGCGCGCTGCTGCCCGTGACCGACCCCGCCACCGGCACCGTGATCACCGAAGTGCCCGACTCCGGCGCCCCCGAGGCCCGGGCCGCGCTGGAGGCCGCCCATGCCGCGTTTCCTTCCTGGCGCCAGGTGCCCGCCAAGCAGCGCGCGGCCATCATCAAGCGCTGGAACGATCTGGTGCTGGCCCACCAGGACGACCTGGGCGCCTTGATCTCGCTGGAGCAGGGCAAGCCCCTGGCCGAGGGCAAGGGCGAGGTGGCCTACGCCGCCAGCTACATCGAATGGTTCGGCGAACAGGCCACGCGCATGAACGGCGAGGTCATCCCCGCCCCCGTGCCCGGCCGTCGCATGTTCGCCCTGAAGGAGCCCGTGGGCGTGGTGGCCGCCATCACCCCGTGGAACTTTCCCGCCGCGATGATCGCCCGCAAGATCGCCCCGGCCCTGGCCGCCGGCTGCACGGTGGTCTGCAAGCCCGCCGAGGACACGCCCCTCACGTCGCTTGCTCTGGTGCTGCTGGCCCACGAGGCCGGGGTGCCTGCGGGCGTGCTGAACATCGTCACCGCCTCGCGCGAGAAGACGCCCGAGGTGGTGGATGTGTGGCTCGATGACCCGCGCGTGCGCAAGATCACCTTCACCGGCTCCACGCCGGTGGGCAAGCACCTGGCGCGCCGCAGCGCCGACACGCTCAAGAAGCTCTCGCTGGAGCTGGGCGGCAACGCCCCCTTCATCGTCTTCGAGGATGCCGACGTGGACGCCGCCGTGGAAGGCTTCATGGCCGCCAAGTTCCGAAACGGCGGCCAGACCTGCGTGTGCCCCAACCGGGTGTTCGTGCACACCAAGGTGCATGCCGAGTTCGCGCAAAAGCTCACCGCCCGCGTGGCGGCCTTGAAGGTGGGGCCGGCGAGCGACCCCGCCTCGCAGATCGGGCCGATGATCAACGCCCGGGCGGTGGAGAAGATCGAGCGGCACGTGCAGGATGCGGTGTCCAAGGGCGCCAGGGTGCTCACGGGCGGCAAGCGCCTGACCGACCTGGGCGCGACCTACTACGCCCCCACGGTGCTGGAGAACGCCGATGCGACCATGGCCTGCGCGTGCGAGGAGACGTTCGGCCCGGTGGCGCCGCTCACGCGCTTCGAGAATGAACAGGACGTGATCGCCGCCGCCAACGACACGCCGTTCGGCCTGGCCGCGTACTTCTACAGCCAGGACGTGCGCCGCATCTGGCGCGTGGCGGAGGCCCTGGAGTCGGGGATCGTGGGGATCAACGAAGGGGCGCTGGCGGCGGAGGCGGCGCCGTTCGGGGGCGTGAAGGAGTCGGGCTACGGGCGCGAGGGATCGACGCACGGGCTGGAGGATTACCTGCACACGAAGTATGTGTGCCAGGGCGGGCTGGGCTGACGGGGGAGGGCGCTGGGGTGGCTTATTTGGTAGAGAGAAGCATGGTCTAAACGCGAAGGGCCATGTTCATTCCGACGTTGCAATTGAATATTAGACGCGTGTCGAATGTCTCCTAAGCAGCGATTAGCGTCCTTCGGGCTATTCTCGCAGTAGGCCGCTATCGGCCAGAAGCAGTCGGTCGCGCTAGGTGAAAGCAGACGCTCAACGTTGAAATAAGCGGCCGCCGCAGGCGGTCCGATCAATTGACATGTGCTAAATAAGATAGAGAGAATTCATACCTCTTAGGACTTACCGCCTTGGACAGCAGGCCGCGCTCGGAATGTGTAGGACTAGGTTACTGTCGGCCTGGAGGCCCAAGCCGTCGCCTCGAACAACTATGCCGTTGGCTGCCGGCGTTGCAGGATATGGCTCCCCAGCGATCTCTGTTCTCTTCAACCCACGATTCGGGCTTACGATGTGGTTCGGAATGCAACTGAAAATTCGCTTTTTGCCTTGAATCGCCGAGGAATAGACATTCACTGCACTCTCGGCTGATACAGAGGCAATCGACCGCTCACCGCACCCAACGTCGCAAAGATATGCCGCGAGGAACTCAACGGTGCCTCAAAGCTGCATGATGCTTAACGTTGGAGATGGTACGTCCGCGTCAATCGCCATGCTGGGCCTCAGCGCCACACCCGTCGATAGCGGGAAAGACTCAGTAAAGCTTGAACATATCCTCCCAGAAAGCCACGACATCAGCGTCAAAACTCCCTCCAGTAGCACCCGCAATCAGTGACTCCGGCGCCTTGTTGAGTCGATATAGTGCTCTCATGCCGCTCCGCTGCTTGTCTGTTACAGCCCAGATGCGATGCTTCGCTCCTATAGGGAGAATGTCTCGTGGGAGTTTGCGATTCTCAAGATCTTCTTCTGAGAAGTACATGGATCGGGACGCGAGCCTAACGACTCGTTGTACCGTATCAAGTACTCGAAGCTCCCGATCACCCAATGGGCGCACAGGCTGACTTCCGGCATCGCGCAGTCCAAGCCTCTCCAGGAACTCTTTATCTTGTGCCGTCCTGTAGAGCGTGGACTCTTGACCTCCGCGACGAACTCGCAGACCGATGATCTCTTCACCAAGCCGGAGCCCTTTAAAGTTGAGGTTGGTAGCCTCATCGACCAACGGCATATGAAAGCTACAGCCTCTAAAGGTCGCTGTAGGAGCCTCCATGCCAGTCATATCAACCTCGTCGAATCTGCAGTCCTGAAACACTAGGCCATTGGCCTGCACACCCGAAAGATCGGTTGCTGAGAATATCGCTTGGGATACCGTCAATGGCGCGATGATCTCTTGCGAGTGCCTTAACACCCCCCCGATCAGCGCGCCACGGTTTGTATTGATTAGGTCAGAAGCTGCAGACTCACCTAACGACGCAGCCAAGCCGCCCAAGTAACGATTTAGTTCTACGCCGCCTTGGAGGAGCCACGCACACTGGCGAGCTAATGTTGCAGGTAAAACGGACCTACTTATCAGGCGAGCCAACTCTTTGCGAGATGCCGTGAGAACCGCATTTTTGAAGTAGTTTCCAAGGAAAAAACTGAAGTAGATCTCATGCCGGAACGAGAGCTTCCTCGCGCCCTCGCCGAGCTCGATAACAGCATTGCTGGAGAGTTTTCCAAGTAATGCCCCGGCTTTGCTCTTGTCAATACCCAACTGTTCCAGAGTAATATCCGCGACAACAAGGAGTGTATCGTCATCAAGTGTCCGGGTCTCCTGCCACCACATTTCCTCCGCTACCGCCGCGAAAAGCTGTTCAAACTGACGTTCATTCAGTATTTGATCTCCGTGCGCCCCTAGCAGCTTATCTTTAATCTCGCGTTGCACGAGTGCCCGGATGGCCGCCTCGACCACGGAACCACTTGGGTGCGAGATTCCTTGCTCCGCCAACAGACTCGCATAAGCACCCGTGAGAAGTGGGCTAGAGAGGATCTCGTCCGCGCCCACCCCGATGTGCTGCGCCGCCGCCTCATAAAGATCTGTATCTCGTGGATCCAAGGAATCGCCCAACAAATACTTAGCTGCCCCGAGCTGTTTCAGCAGTTGCTGAGTGGCTTCACGGTCCCAAGGCAAAAGGTGGATATTGTGGATAACGATGTTCACTGAAGTCGAAGCGCCGGATAGACGCGCTGCGGCCCGGCTCAACGCCGATTGTTGGTAGAAGGTGGAGCGCGCAGAGGTGACCACTGTGCCGTGGCCCTCTAAGCGGAATAGGAATGCTTCAAGAGAAGCGAACGCCTCCGCGTATCCGCCTGAACCGAGCAATTCGTCGAAACCGTCTACGACAGGCACCACTAGCCCAAGGCGAGTTAAGACTGCCAGCGATTGATAACGAAAATTAGAGTTCAGGTCGTCAAGAATCAACGCTACGGCCTCGTCTAGTCTGGATAACGCGCGCCCCTGTGCATCAATATACAGGTAAAGGAAATCGATTTTGCGGGCCGCGTAGTCGGCAGCTTGCTTTTGAGCAAGGTCGACCAAGCTGGTGCTCTTCCCATCTCCTGCACGGCCTTGCAAGAAAACGAGGGAGGTGCGATCGGTATCTGCAGCCGCTATGTCGCTGAGCGCGTGTCCGAACGTGGTTACATCAGGTTTATCCTCTACTCTCACCTTCGCCGGAATGATTTCAGTCGGATAACTACTTTTAAGAATCGCGAGACTCCGCTCTATTTCCTCAGCCAACCATGCCAAGGCTCCTATCTGTTCGGACGCAAAAAAATCAGGGTACGTGAACTCTTGACCCTCAAATTCGACACGAGTCGGCACGTCGCTATCGCCGAGTTCGAGCATCTTTAGCACACGTGCCGTCCGCTTCAAAGTCCACCTGAATTCATTTCCGCTGAACTCGATCTGTGTCCGGGAATCTGCGAATGCAGCGAGATCTCTGCGGACCCGGTCTTCAACGCCTTGGGGCAAGCTAAATGTCATAGATTTCGACTCCGTCCGATTTCAGCATCATGTCGTATCTACCCACGCTTGAGGAATGGTTCAGTCGCGCGAGTGCCATAGTGCACTTCCTATTATTCTGAAACAGCAGGCCGGGGAGCAAGTCTTCATCTGCAGATAAGATGACGATCTTGTCATAAAGACCGGAGACACCAGCGATCACCGCATCGGCGACCACTAACGTATCGACAACCTTTTGGCCACGCCGGCTTGCTACATCGCGCAGGCGCCCGGGACAGCCGTACTCTGGACACTTCCCGCGAATCCAGCAATTAAGAGTTTGCACTGCTTGGCATCTAGGCATCCCTGCAGCTCTCACGCATGTTGCAAGATCGTTTATCTTGCCCTCTGGCTGTTTCCAAGCCTCTGTGCGAAGCGTCGCCTCGAAGCGCATTTCCCCGCGAAACAGCGGAGCGTATGCCACCTCGAAATTCAAACGCTGCCCACTTAGATGGCGAGGATGCCGCGCTATGCACTGGACTACCATGTTATGCAGATCCGTCGGATCACCCGAAATCGACTCAAACCAGCCGCCATAAAAACGGAAGCTGAATTCGGATCGCGCTCCGGGTGTGCGGAGTGCCGCAACAACCCCACCAATTATTTCATCAAAAACAGCTGAATAATCAGCCAAACTGGGGTTGCCACGTCCCATTGCACGCTCCAAGCGGTCGTTCCGGCAATTGTCAAAATCGACTAATACGGCAGTACTTCCCATATTCAATGGCGCTTTTCGTGTGTTAGTGGTCGCACCGCCAAAGCAAAGCGGTACCAAAAAATTTTCAACCAGTTGCCGCTCGCTGCGCACGCTGTACAGGATCTGCAGCACCATAGCGCGCATCAGCTTCTCCGGTGCGATGCTGGGTCGCCCACCCTTAACGTCGGCCTCGTACATCGCGGAGAACCTAGCATCCCTTGGCCAAGGCGTCATCGACCCACTGGCGAATCGGTCGCAGCGGGTGGTCGGCCGGCACAAAGTTCTCCAGCCTCACAGTGGTGGACAGCGACTTGTTGTATCCGTCTGCTCCTCGCATGCTGTGATCAATTCTTGTTCGACGACGCACCGATGGTCGGCGACGACTGGGCTGAGGTCGATAGGTATTTCAACGGCCTGTTAGTGAGAGGCTGCTGCTGAGCATGAGCGCTCGAAGTGATACCCAATGTTGCAGTCAATATTCACTGCCAAATCATCTTCATCATTTTTTGCGCTTCATCGGCCAACGCTTTTTCAGGTGGATTCTGCCACCGCTGATCATGGTCAAGCGTTGCCACGGTCGGATGCGAACTTGTCGCGAAATGAAGGGCGTCTTTTGGCCGATAGTACTCATTCGCATGCGGGTACTCTACGTCCTTTTGCTGACGTAGTCGCCAGTCAGCCTCACGGACAGTTAATCACCCCCCAATAAGAAAAGTAATCCTTGCTCATCAACACATCCACGCGATGGACCTGAGCCGCCTCGGCAAGGATCGCATTCATCCGCGCCACGTCGCGAAAGATATCGCCCCCTCCGCCATCGACATGCGCCTGCCGCCCCGCCAGATCGGGAAACGCTTCAAAAATCGCAAAACGTCTTTCCGAAAACCGAACGGTGAACCACGGACCCGTGGCGGGTTCGGCTTCGACGCAGGCCCGGATGTCCCGCAGCATCTGCACCACCGCCTCCTCCTGACCGGGGCGGGCCTCGATCTCGATGAAGAAGGCCTTGCGGCCCTCAGCGCCTTGTTCTCCCAGCACCTGCACACCCCGGTGCGGTGCGCGGGCAGGTTCGGCGGCGGGCGGGTTCTCTTGCGGGGGCGACAGCGAAGTCATGGGTGCCTTTCGGGGTTCGGTGCAACGCAACGACTGTAGGGTCGCGCCCACTCCGTTGCGTGCCCGAAGATCGGCATTCCTTGCCTGATCGTCCAGGCCGGTTGTGCCGGGCCGGCCTTCCTGGCCAGAATGCGCCATGGCGGACGACGAATTGACGCAAGCGGTCTTGCGCTACACAGGCACCACGCACCAACGGACGGGCGGCATCACCGCCACGCCGGTGCACGGCCTGTACCTGGTTCGGCGCACGGCGCCGAGCGCGTTGGAGCATGCGGTGGAGCAGCCCCTGGTGTGCCTGGTGCTGCAGGGCCGCAAGCGGGTCGCCATGGGCAGCCGCACGGCGTCCTATGCGGCGGGCGACACGATGATCGTCACCGCCAACGTGCCCACGGCGAGTCGCATCAGCCAGGCCAGCATCGCCCAGCCCTATCTGGCCGTTGCACTGGAACTGGACCCGGCGGTGATCACCGATCTGGTCCTGGGCTCGCCGGAGTGCCATGCGCCTGCCGCCGCGCCCGACACGGGCGATGAGGATGATCTGCGCGATGCCGTGCGCCGGCTGGTGCGGCTGCTGGACCGGCCCGAATCGCTCGCGGTGCTCAAGGAGGGCTTGGTCCGGGAGATCCACCATTGGTTGCTGCGCGGCCGCCAGGGCGCCGCGGTCCGCCACCTGGGCTTGCCCGACAGCCACGCGCGCCGCATCGCGCGCGCGGTGGCGATCCTGCGGGCCGAGCCCGCGCGGCCGGTGCGTATCGAGCAACTGGCAGCGGCGGCCGGCATGGGCCGCTCGGCGTTCCATCGGCACTTTCGGGCCATCACGTCGCTGTCGCCGCTGCAGTTCCAGAAAGCGCTGCGGTTGATGGAGGCGCGCCGCCTGATCCTGTCGCAGGGCAAGAGCATGAGCCAGGTCGCTTTCGAGGTGGGGTACGAGAGTGCCTCGCAGTTCAGCCGCGAATACGCCCGCATGCATGGTCGGCCGCCGATGAGGGACAAGCGGCAGGCATCCGGCCGGGTCGGCTTGGTCGGCGCCGTGAGCGGTGTGGGTGCCGTGGGCGCCGCCACGCGATAGCCCGCGGGCCCTGCATCCTGTTGCTATTAAATATGTAGCGGCATGCCCTAGTGTTGATTGTGCTGGGGGGTGATTTCATTCAAACCCCATTCCTGGCTGCGCAGCGCCGGCCTGTGGTGTCCCCGTGCCGGGCGCATGTTCGCTGCCGGTTCTTCTGTTAAAAACCTCCACGCCGTGTGAACAATCGGTTACGTCAACCCTGCATTGGTGGGGAGAGGGAAACCCGGCTGCCCATGTAAAAAGCACGCTGCAAGGCGCCGACGCCTGAGCGGGCACGATCCTGCAGGTTCTGGCGGGTCTTCCCGGGTCCCCCATTGCCCGGCCTTGAATCGAATTCTGCTTCCCCACGCCTGCAGCCTGCGTTCTGCGGGTGTCTGCATGCATCGGCATTCGTCCTGTCGTGCGCCAGCCTTTGGCATGTCGCGTGGGCAGGTACACGTGTGCCGCCTCACTCAACCCGCTACCGGAGAAACCATGAAAATCAAAACCCTTTCTCAGGCGTTGGCAGCCGTGCTCGGCACATTCGCGCTGGCCGGTGCATCGCCTGCCGCCGTGATCGTGGGCACCGGTGCCCGCCCTTCCAGCACCCAGTTGGGCGCGACCACCGCGGTCGGTTTCAAGAAGGAAGAGGGCCAGCCCGGCCATGCACTGCTCGTGCCTTACTTCACGGCGCAGAACGGCCAGATGACCGTGCTGCACCTGATGAACACGGACATCGACAACGGCAAGGTGGTCAAGGTGCGGTTTCGAGGGGCCAACAACGGCGACAGCCTGCTGAGCGTGCATGTGTTGATGTCGCCCGGCGACATGTGGACGGCCGCGGTGACGGCCAATGCCGATGGCACCGCGCAACTGACCACGGGCGACCGGTCCTGCACGCTGCCACGGCTGGCCACCGGTGTGCCACAACGCTTTTCCACGGACCGTCTGGATCCTGGATGGACCCCCGACATCACCGCGGCCCACACGCGAGAAGGTGCCATCGAAGCCATCGTGATGGCCGACATTCCGCAATTGCGCGTCTACGGCGCCGACACCGCGAGCAATTCGGCGCTGTTCAAAGCCATCAAGCAGGTGAACGGCATTGCGCCTTGCACCTTTGAAGACTCCGCCGTCAATGCGGCCCTGATGTCCGAGGCCAACAGCGAAGCCGTTGCCGCGGGCCGCGGCCTTGCCGGCCCGACGGGCCGGCTGGCGGCCACGTGGTACATCATGGATGTGCTGGGCTCCACCACGTTCTCCGGCCCTGCCACTGCGATTCAGGCC
The DNA here is from genome assembly GCF_030158975.1 of Acidovorax sp. SUPP2539. Lineage (NCBI taxonomy): Bacteria > Pseudomonadati > Pseudomonadota > Betaproteobacteria > Burkholderiales > Comamonadaceae > Acidovorax > Acidovorax sp. SUPP2539. Next base: position 186,161 of record NZ_BQXJ01000004.1, read on the forward strand.
GTCGACGGTGCAGGGGATCCCGCGCGCGGCAACTACATGCTCTTTCCGCCCACGGATTCGGAGGTGGCCCAGCCGGAGCGCTATACCTCCGACCCGTTGCTGGTTTCCGCAGGCCTGGCGTTTCGCGACAAGGACATGCCCGGCAACACCTCTCGGCCGACGACCGCGCCTGTGCTGACCGCCCGTTCCAACGACTTTCCCGATCTGTCCACCCCCGTCTACCTGCCGCCCACGGCGACCAACGCGGCCACGACGGCGGCCGACCTTTCCCGGCTGCTGACGGTGGCCGGATTCAGGAACCAAGTGGTTCTCGACGCTTCGATTTCGGCCCGCACGGACTGGGTCGTGGCAACCCCCACCAAGCGTTACAGCGTGGGCAAGGACTACAGCCAACCGGACCCCGCGGACCAGCGGGTGTATTCCGTGGTGCCTCCCTTGCGCACGACTTTGCAGTATTTCCATTCGGGCAATACGGAAGTCGGCCAGAGCATCTGCAGCATGCACGGCACGTGGGACCTGTGGATGGCCGATCGCGAGGCGACCGTCACTGTCCGCCCCAACCCAAACTTCCCCAACGAGAAGTATGAAAGCTGCGGCGCGGTTTCCGTATTCGCTTTCAGCGACTCGTATGTACTGTCCTCCGCAGTCAACCGCAGGCGGCTGAACGGTGTGTTTCGGGAAGGCTGGGCGGGCATGACGACTTCGGACAGCAATGGCATTCCGGTCATTGGTGCATCGTTCATCAAGCTGACCAATCCTGGCGTTGCGCCGGGCGTCGCGGGCAACTATGGGCTGAGCTTCCCCCACATCAGAAGGTTGCCCGTGAAGTGATGGCGCGAGACCTGTAGCGTCGGCCGGTGCGGTCTCTGCGGAAAAATTCTTTCAATGCGCTGCATGCGAAGGCCCACGCGCAGGGTCTGCGCAGTGCAGGCAAACGGCCGGGGCGCTACCACCTGTCCCGAAGCAGCAGGTAGCCCAAGGCTCCAGCCCCCAGCCAAACCACGAGAACCAAGACCACACCCGCTCGGCTGCGGGGCTTGCGGCCCTCCGTTCGCATCCATTCGTCTGCCTGGCTTCGGCACGACATCAGCACGGGCGCGGGCAGCAGTTTCACGGTGAGCCAGATCAGCGCCGGCAGCACGATGACGTCGTCCAGGTAGCCCAGGACCGGAATGAAGTCCGGGACCAAGTCGATGGGGCTGAGCGCATAGGCCACGACGACCACGCTCAGCGCTTTCGCATACCACGGGGTGGCGGGGCTTTTGCAGGCGAACCAGAGCGTGACGCCGTCTCGCTTGATGCGCCAGGCCCAGGCCTTCAGGGTTTTGTGGACGGACATGGTGCGGGCAGGGGTTGGCAGACCGATTTTGTGGCAGAACCCGCAGAGCGCCCGCGGCACGGCAAAGAGGGGCCAAGGCCCTGGCATCATCGCGCGCATGAATCGTCACTATCTGACCGCCGTCGCCGCCGTGGCGGCAGCGCTGCTGTTGCGCTACCTGCTCAATCCGGTGCTGGGGCAGCAGGGGCCGTACCTCATTTTGACGGTGCCGATCGTGGTGGCCGCGATCTATGGAGGGTTCGGCCCGGCACTGCTGGCCACGGTGCTGGGCACGTCGGTGGGCACGTACCTGTTCATCGAGCGCGGCGCTGGTTTGCGCGAGGTGCTGCAGCCAGAGAACGTGGCCCGGCTCCTGCTTTTCCTGGCGATCGGCCTGGGCATCGGTCTGATGGGCGGGCAACTGCGGCGCTCGCGCGTGGCGCTGGCGGAAAAGATGCAGCAGCTCAAAGCCAGCAACCGTGCCAAGGATAACGCCATGGCCATCCTCGGCCATGAGATCCGCAACCCGCTGTCCGCCATCCATTCCGCGCAGGCGGTGTTGCAGCGATCGCCCGGCGATGAGAAACGGGTGCTGCGGGCCAGCGAGATGATTGGCCGCCAGGTGGCGCAACTCACGCGCATGGCGGACGACCTGCTCGACCTGTCCGGGCTGATGCGCGCAAGCCCGCCGCCGAAGGTGCCGGTGGATCTGCAGCAGGTGCTGCGACAGGCGCTCGAGCAGAGCGCGCCGCTGGTGGCCAAGAAGGGCCACCGGCTCGACGCCGATCTGGGCGATGCGCCCGTGGTGGTCACTGGCGATGCGCTGCGGCTGGTCCAGGTGTTCGCCAATCTGTTGACCAACGCCGCCAAGTACACCGATCCCGGTGGCGAGATCGCCCTGCAGGTGCAATGGCGCGGCGAGCGCCAGGTGGCGGTGGCGATCCGGGACAACGGCGTGGGCCTGCCTCCAGGCTCCGTGGCCGACTTGTTCGAGCCGTTCGTCCAGGCGCCGGGCGCCGCCTCGAATGCGGAAGGCGGGCTGGGCCTGGGACTGGCGATCGTGCGCAAGATCGTGCTGGCCCACGGGGGCGAGGTGGTGGCCGAGAGCCAGGGACTGGGCCTGGGAAGTGAGTTCACGGTGGTGCTCCCCCTGGCCCGCACGGGTGCCTGAAGCCGCCGCCGCCCGGCGCGGCAGCCCGCGCTGCACCAGGGTCAGGAGGCCGGTCGGATGCGTTCGAAGAGGCCTTCATAGCGCTCGACGAAACCGTTGGCGTCCACCGTCAGGAGGGCTTCGAATCCCCTGAAAAGGCCCAGGTCCACATAGTGCAGCTGCCTCGGTCCGAGCCGGTCGTACCGCTGCCGCGACCGCGTGACGGTCCACTCCAGTGCGTCGATGAAGGCGGTTTCCAGGCGGAGGCTTTTGCCGGTGGATAGCGGCGTGCGCAGGATCGGGAAGGTGTTGCAGAAAGGGGTCGCGGACAGGTCGGGTTCTTCGGCGCCGTCCAGATCGGTGCGCGGCTTGCCGTCGACGGTCCAGCCGCTGCCGTTGCGTTCGAGCGCCAACCGCCGGTGGCCGTTGGCGTTCCAGCGCTCGACCTCGACCGACTGCGTGTGCCAGTCGGGTGTGATCCGCCAGCGATGGGTGAGCTGGAAGCCGCCGCCCTCCAGGCCGATCACCGTGGACGATGCGGTGATGCCGTCGTGCGCGACGTGCAGCGCCAGCCGCTCCAGGCTGGCATTGGCCGTTCCGCGCCAGAACAAAACGGATGTGCCGGGTGTGGCGCAAGCGGGTGTGGGAGTGGGGTCGGAAGCAGGGGCGATGGGCATGTGCGGGCTCCTTCAGGCGGCTGCACCGGCGAAGAAGCCGGGTCCGCGGTTTCGGTTCTGGTGCAGGATGGTGCGCAGATTCCATTAAGATGGAAACATATTCCACTTTACTGGACGAGGCGATGGTGGCATGAAAGGCAACAGGGCCGGCGGGCCGCTTTCGCAGGGCGTTCTGCCGATGCCGCCGGATTGTTCCAAAGCGCTGAAGTCCGCCCGCCGTTCGGCATGTTCCCCATGAATCACACCCCCATCCCCGAGGTTCGACTGATCGACTGCGACGAGGCCGCCCATGCGGGGGCAATTCTCGACATTCTGAACGAGGCCATCGCTCATTCGACGGCCCTCTACGACTATGCGGCACGCCCGCCATCGGCGATGTCTGCCTGGTTCGCCACGAAGCGCGCGAACGGCTTTCCCGTGGTGGGAGCGGTCGACGCGCAAGGCGCGTTGATGGGTTTTGCATCGTGGGGCACGTTCAGGGCGTTTCCGGCCTACAAGTACACGGTGGAGCAGAGCGTCTACGTGCACAAGGACTGCCGTGGGCGCGGGCTGGGCGCGCTGCTGATGCGAACCCTGGTGGAGCGGGCCCGGGCCGCGGGCCTGCACGCGATGGTGGGCTGCATCGACGCGGCCAACGAGGGGAGCATCCGGCTGCACCGGCAAATGGGGTTCGTCCACACGGGCACGATGCCGCAGGTGGGGTTCAAGTTCGGCCGGTGGCTGGATGCGGCGTTCTACCAGCTCACGCTGGAGACGCCGCTCGATCCGGTCGACGGTTAGGCGGCGGACCGTTCGGTGCTGGTGAGAGGGCGCACCGCACCGCGCCGTCCTCAAGCCGCCGGGGTCGCGCGCGCCTCGCCGCAATCCGGGTATCGCCGCAGCCGCTCGATCAGCCATCGGCCCGCAGGCCCGGGCAGCGCGTCGCGCCGATAGACCGCTTTCATCTCCAGCATGGGATCGCCCTGCACGCCGGTCTCCACCTGGATGCGCACCAGCCGCCCGTCGCGCAGGTCGTCTTCCACCATGGGCCGGGGCATGTGCCCCCAGCCGAGACCGGCGCGCAGGAAGGCGTGCTTGGCGCCGATGTCCGCCAGGCGCCACACGGTGTCGCCCAGCACGCCGAAGTCGCGGCCGGCGGTGAGGGGCGAGCGGTCGGTGAGGACGAGCTGGACATGGCCTTTCAGCTGCTGGCGCGTCAGCCGGCCCGGCTGCTTTGCCAGCGGCGATCCCGGGGCCGCCACGGTGACCATGGGCACGCCCATGAGCGGCACCTGTTCGAACTCCGGCGGAATGACGGGCAGCGAACCCATCACGCCCACGCGGCAGCGCCCGTCCAGCACCCATTGGGCCGCGGCGCCGAGTGCCTCCACCTGCAGTTGCAGCGTGGTGCCGGGAAAGGCGACGGCAAAGGCGCCGATGGCGTCGGTCAGGGCCGCCATGGGGAACATGACATCGACCACGACCGACAGTTCGGGCTCCAGGCCGGCGGCCATCGAGCGTGCCTCTGCCTTGAGTGTGTCGGCCGCGCGAACGATGTCGCGGGCGCGGCCGGCCAGTGCCTGGCCTTCCGGAGTGAGGGCGGGTAGGCGCGCCGCCCTGGTGAACAGTGTGACGCCGAGTTGCGCCTCCAGCCCGGCGATGGCCTGGCTGACGACCGATTGCGCCCGACCGACGCGGCGGCCGGCGGCCGAGAAGCTGCCGGTTTCCACCGCGGCGACGAAGATGCGCAGGTGATCCAGCGAGACGCCATCGAGCATGGTGATGTCCTCAATCCATCGTTAAAGCAGATGGATCATATTCAATCAAATAGGCTTCGCAGATGGAGAGTGCGTCTCTACACTGGGTGGGTAGCGGCGCCACGGCAAACCGGATGTGGCGCCGGCGCAGATTTGTCCGGCCCGTCTTTTCAGGAGCACCCCACCATGTCCGCCTTGCTTTCCCCCACCGCCCAACGAACCATCGTGCGGCGCACTCGTGGCCGTGGACACGGTCCCATCACCCGGCTGATGAGCCCTGGCGACCTGGGCCAGGTGCTCAAGCCTTTCGTGTTTCTGGATCTGTTCCAGGGCGAATCGTCGTTTGCCGGTGGCATGCCCATTCACCCGCACTCGGGGCTGGCCACCGTCACGGTGGTGACCGAAGGCGACTTTCGCTTCGACGATGCGGTCTCGGGCGAGGGGGAATTGGCCTACGGCGGCGTGGAGTGGATGCGCGCCGGGGGCGGCGTGTGGCATGGCAAGGAGCTTTCACCAGGGCAGTCGCCGCGCATCGCGGGTTTCCAGCTGTGGCTCGCCCTGCCGCCCGAACTGGAAAACGGCCCGGTGGACAGCCAGTACATCGAGGCCAGGGCCATGCCCGCCAGCGGCCCGGTCACGGTGATCCTTGGCGAATATGCCGGCCTTCGCAGCCCGGTGCGGGCACCGGAGGGCGTTCACTACCTGCTCGTCACGCTGCAGCCCGGCCAGGCATGGACGTATGCGCCGCCCCAGGGGCACGATGCCGCCTGGCTGGCGGTCAGCCACGGCCAACTGGTCGGTCCCAACGCGGTGGCCACGGGCGAGATGGCGGTGTTTGGCGCATCCGGCACGATCGAGCTGCAGGCCTCGCAGGAGCGTAGCGCGGTGTTCGTGATCGGGTCCGCCGAGCCGCATCCGCACGATCTGGTAACGGGCACGTATTCGGTGCATACCAGCCGGGCGGCCCTGGCGAAGGGGGAGGCAGGCATTCAGGCGCTGGCCGAGCGCATGGCACTGCGCCCTGCGGGGCCGCAGCGGCGCACGGCGGTGTTCAGCGGCTGACGGCATCGCGCCGCCGGGCGAGCACGGTGGGCACGGGCCCGTTCAGTTCGCGCCGCCCACGCGCTGCAGTGCTTCCAGGTGCAGCAGTTCGATGCGGCGGTAGCGCAGGCCGATCAGGCCTTCCTGCGCCAGGGCGTTGAGTTCTTTCGACAGGGTCTGCCGCGTCACGCCGAGCATCATGGCCAGGGCCTCCTGCGGCACGGCCACGCTGGGCCGCAAGGTGGCGGACTGGGTGGCGTCGCCGCGCGCCAGGGCCAGCAGGCGATGCACCACGCGCACGCGCAGCCCGCGCAGGGTGGCGTCCTCCATCATGCTGTACAGCCCCCGCACCCGTGAGGCGAGCAGGGTGGCCATGGCGTTGGCGAACACGGGGTCGGCCATCTGCGCGGCGAAGGCGGCGGGCGGCACCACGAGCAGATCGACCCCGGTGAGCGCGGTGGCGTCGTGCGTGCGCGGCGAGCCGTCGATGAGGGTGATCTCGCCGAACCAGTTGCCCGGCTCCAGCAGCACCAGGATGGCTTCGCGCCCGTCGTCGCGCAGCGTGGAGATCTTGAGGGTGCCGGCCAGCAGGCCGTAGAACCCGCTGCCGGCCGCGCCCACCGGGTCGCCCTGGCGAAAGGGCATGGCGCCACGCTGCAGGTGCACCAGTTCCGCCGTGCCCAGCAGGCCATTGCGCTGCGCGGCGGGCAGGGCCGCGAACCAGGGATTGCCTTCCATGGTGCGGCGGTGGGCGGGCGACAGCGGGGGCGTGTGGGGCATGCAATGCGGTGTACGGTGCGGCGCGGGCGGGTAAACCAAGGGGTCGAACTGTCAATTATTGGACAGTTGGCAGGCCAGGGCGCGCCTACAGTGGCCCGGTTCCCCCACGGAGACAAAACGATGCAGACCCATCAAAAGGCGACTTTCGTGCGCATGCAGGACAGCACGCGCGAGGACTGGCAGACGATTGGCGGCGAGTTCATGCAGTTCTCGCGCGGCCTGGCAGACCGGGTGGCGGCGCACCTGCGCATCTTGGAAGGCGACTACGGCGGCTTTCCGGTGGACCGCTACACGCACTCGCTGCAGACCGCCACCCGCGCGCTGCGCGATGGCCGGGACGAGGAGTACGTGGTGTGCGCGCTGCTGCACGACATCGGCGACACGCTGGGCTCGTTCAACCACCCCGACATCGCGGCCGCCATCCTGCAGCCGTTCGTGAGCGAGGCCAACCACTGGATGGTCAAGCACCACGGCATCTTCCAGGGCCATTATTTCTTTCACCACATCGGGCTGGACCGCCACCTGCGCGACCAGTTCGCGGGACACCCGCACTACCAGCAGACGGCCGATTTTTGCGAGCGCTACGACAACCCGGCGTTCGACCCGCACGCCGAGACGCTGCCGCTCGACACGTTCATGCCGATGCTGCGGCGCGTGTTGGCCCAGCCGCGCCAGAGCCTCTACAAGGCGGCGCTGCAGCCGCCGCAGCCGGCCGCCGCCTGACGGCTGCCGGCGCCCTCTGTCCCATGCACCCAACCCAAGGAATGTTCATGAATGCGATCACCCCGTCCGAAGTCCGGCAACTCGTGTCTGCCGAAGAGTGGCAGTTGCGCGTCGATCTGGCCGCCTGCTACCGCCTGGTGGCCCTGCACGGCTGGAGCGACCTGGTGTTCACCCACATCAGTGCTCGGGTGCCGGGGCCGGAGCACCACTTTCTCATCAACCCCTACGGCCTGATGTTCGACGAGATCACGGCGTCCAGCCTGGTCAAGGTGGATTCGCAATGCAACAAGGTGATCGACTCGCCCCACCCGGTGAACCCGGCGGGCTTCGTGATCCACAGCGCGGTGCATGCGGCGCGCGACGACATCCAGTGCGTGCTGCACACCCACACGCGGGCCGGCATCGCCGTGAGCGCGCAAAAGGACGGCGTGCTGCCCATCAGCCAGCAGTCGACCTTCGTGCTGGCCTCGCTCGCTTACCACGACTACGAAGGCGTGGCGATCCGCGACGACGAGAAGACCCGCCTGCAGGCCGACCTGGGCCACGCGAACTTCCTCATGCTGCGCAACCACGGCCTGCTCACCTGCGGCAAGACGGTGGCGGATGCGTTCCTGGCCATGTACACGTTCGAATCCACCTGCCAGATCCAGATCGCCGCGCAGTCCGGCGGCGGGGAGTTGACGCGGGTGCACCCGCAGATCGTGCAGGGGGTGGGCCATGCGATGAAGGTGCAGACGGGCGGCCTGGGCGGGCAGTTCGTCTGGCCCGCGCTGATCCGCAAGCTCGACCGCACCGACCCGGGTTACCGCGACTGAGCGCGGCGGCCCCGATGGACAGCACCCTCATCGTCACGCGCTTTCTGTTCGGCGCGCTGGCGCTCGTCATGTTCGGGCTCGGGCTCACCCTGCGGGTGGCCGACTTCCGGCGGCTGCTGCACAGCCCCAAGGCCGTGGGCATCGCGCTCGGCCTGCAGGTGATCGGCCTGCCGATCCTGTGCTACGCGATCATCCGCGCCTTTGGGTTGTCGCCGATGTTCGCCATCGGCCTCATGCTGCTGGCCGCGTCGCCGGGCGGCATCTCGGCCAACCTGTTTTCTCATCTGTTCGGCGGCAACGTGGCGATGAACATCTCGCTGACGGCGGTGAACACGCTGCTGTCCATCGTCACGCTGCCGATCATCGCCAACGCGGCCATCGCCCACTTTGCCCAGAGCGGGCAGGTGGTGCCGATCCAGACCGGCAAGCTCCTGGAGGTGATCGCCATCGTGCTGGTGCCGGTGGGGCTGGGCATGGCCGCGGCGGCGCGCTGGCCGGCCTTCGCGGCGCGCATGGAAAAGCCGGTGAAGGTCTTCAGCGCGCTGGTGCTGGCGGTGGTGTCCATCCTGTCGATCGCCAAGGAGTGGAGTTCGATCGCCAGCACCTTCGCCGAGATCGGGCCGGCGGTGCTGGTGTTCAATCTGGCGAGCCTGCTGTCCGGCTACTACCTGAGCCGCGCGGCCGGGCTGGACAAGCCGCTGGCCACCGCGGTGAGCTACGAGATCGGCATCCACAACTCGACGCTGGCCATCTTCATCGCACTGAGCGTGCTGGGCAGCTACACGCTGGCGCTGCCCGCGGCCATCTACTCGGTGCTGATGTACATCACGGCGCCGCTGTTCGGCTGGCTGCTGCTTCGCCGTCCGGCGCCTGTGGTGCCGGCTCAGAGCTAGAGCGCCTGCGGTGCCCGTTTCACGCGAGGGTGCCGCGGCGCACACCACCCAGAACCATCTGCCCCCCGCGGGCCGCCGGCGCCGTGCCGGCCGGCCCGCGCTGCGGGCCTGGTCAGGCGCGCAGCAGGCGGGTGGAAGGCCGTGGCGAGACCTTGGGCGCCGGGGCCGGCGTGGGGTGGTGCTCAGCCGCAAGGGCTGCGGCCTCGCCCAGTTGGAACACGGCCAGCGCCTCGCGCAGCACGGCCACCTGCGAGGCCATGGCCGAGGTGGCGGCACTGGCTTCTTCCACCATGGCGGCGTTCTGCTGTGTCATCTCGTCCATCTGCGAGACGGCGCGGTTCACCTCTTCGATGCCGGCCGTCTGCTCCACGTTGGCCGAGGCGATGCCTTCCATCAGGCCCGAGATGCGGTGCACGGACTCGACCACTTCGCCCATGGTCTTGCCGGCTTTTTCGACCAGCTCGGAGCCGGTGTGGACCTCGTTGACCGATTCGCTGATGAGGGTCTTGATTTCCTTGGCGGCGGCCGCGCTGCGCTGGGCCAGCCCGCGCACTTCGGAGGCCACCACGGCGAAGCCCCGGCCCTGCTCGCCGGCGCGGGCGGCTTCCACCGCCGCGTTCAGCGCCAGGATGTTGGTCTGGAAGGCGATGCCGTCGATCACGCCGATGATCTCGTTGATCTTGCGCGAGCTGGCGCTGATGGAGCGCATGGTCTCGACCACCTGGTTGACCACCTGGCCTCCCTGCACGGCGGTCTGGGCGGTGCTGGAGACGTACTGCGCGGCCTGGCGGGCGTTGTCGGCGTTCTGGCGCACGGTGGCGGTCAGCTCTTCCATGCTGGAGGCGGTCTGCTGCAGCGAAGAGGCCTGCTGCTCGGTGCGGCGCGACAGGTCGCCATTGCCCTGGGCGATCTCGCTGGCCGCATGGTCGATGGTGCTGGTGGCCTGCTGGATGCGGTGCAGGATGCTGGCGAGCCGGTCGCGCATGAAGCCGATGGCGTACATCAGGCTTTGCTCGTCGCGGGCGCGCAGCGGGATCTCCGCCTGCAGGTCGCCGTCGGCCATGCGCATCGCTGCGCCGGCGGCGGCGCGCGGCTCGCCGCCCACGGAGCGTTCGATGTCGCGCACCACCAGCCCGGTGAGGGCCGAGATCACCAGCCCCAGCAGGGCCAGCAAGCCGATCGCGCGGTACAGCGAGGCGCGGTAGGCCTGTTCGATGTCGTCGACGTAGTCGCCGGCCACTAGGTCCCAGTTCCAGGGCTTGAAGCGCACCACGTAGCCGATCTTGGGGCTGGGGGCGTCGCTGCCCGGGCGCGGCCACCAGTATTCGAGGAACCCGCGGCCCTGCGCGCCGGCGGCGGCGATGTTCACGTAGAGCAGGTTGCCCTTGGCATCCTTGAAGGCGATCATGTTCTTGCCGTTCAGCTCGGGCTTGATCGGGTGCATCGCCATGATCGAGTCGGAGCCGATGACGGTGACGTAGCCGTCCTTGCCGTAGCGCTGCGAGGCGATGCGCGCCAGGGCGGCGCTGCGGGCTTCCTCCTGGCTCATCTTGCCGGCCTGGGCCTGCTTTTCGTAATCGCTGGCCACGGTCAGCGCCATGTCGGTGATGTCGGAGAGGGCCGATTGCCGGGCCTGGTACTGGATCTGCCGGGTCTGCCACGCGTTCACGAAGGTCAGTGCCAGCAGCCCCAGCAACGCGAGGACCAGCGGGAGCCAGAGCTTTTGCCGCAAGGTCAGTTTTTTCATGGAAGGGGTCCTTTCAGGAGGGCGTACGGAAGGCATTGGGATGGGTCGCAGTATGGCCGTGAACACCCCTCGTCTGGCAGTCGGGCTACCCCTTTCTGTCGGGTGTTCGCAACGGTTTGATACATATGCAAGTTACGTGCTCGATCCGCACCCCGCGGCCTGCCACCCGGCGAAAACGGGGCTTCCTTTTGCGCGTTTCCGCACCGCGCAATGCCGGCTCAGTGGATGGGCGCGGCCTCGGCGCCCAGTTCCCGGCCCAGCGTTTCGGGCAGGGCGAGCGCCGCCACGATCACCAGCCCGTAGCAGATCGCGGTGATCCAGCCGATGGTCTGGCCCAGCGGCAGCGTGTTGCTCAGCGTGCCCACCAGCGCCGGGCAGATGGCGCCGATGGCGCGGCCGAAGTTGTAGCAGAACCCCTGGCCCGAGCCCCGCACGTCGCTGGGGAACAGTTCTGACAAAAATGCGCCCATCCCCGAGAAGATGCCTGACAAAAAGAACCCCAGCGGAAAGCCCAGCACCAGCATCCAGGCGTCCGTGATCGGGATCTGCGTGTAGGCCAGCACCAGCGCCATGCCCATCGCCGCGAACAGGATGAAGCAGCGGCGCCGGCCGATCACGTCCGACAGCCAGGCGCTGGCGAGGTAGCCCAAGAACGAGCCGGCAATGAGCACCAGCAGGTAGGTGCTGGTGCCCAGCACGGACAGGTGCCGCTCGGTCTTGAGGAAGGTCGGCAGCCAGGTGGTGACCGAGTAGTAGGCGCCCTGCATGCCGGTGGCCAGCAGGCTGGCCAGCACCGTGGTGCGCAGCAGCGAGGGGTGGAAGATGCGCAGGAAGCTGCCCTGCGTGCCGGCGGCGCGGGCACGGGCCTGGGCCGCCAGGTAGACCGGCGGCTCCTGGATGTTGCGGCGGATGTAGATGATGAGCACGGCGGGCACGATGCCGATCCAAAAGAGCACCTTCCAGGCGATCTCCGGCGGCAGCACCGAATACACGCCCCAGAACGCCAGCGCCGAAGCGGCCCAGCCCACGGCCCAGCTGCTTTGCACCAGCCCGGCCGCCTTGCCGCGGTGCCTGGCCGAGATGGTTTCCGCGATCAGCACCGAGCCCACGGCCCACTCCCCGCCGAAGCCGAAGCCCTGCATGGCCCGGGTGAAGAACAGCTGGCCGAACGATTCGGTGAAACCGCTCAGGAAGGTGAACAGCGTGAACCACAGCACCGTCCACTGCAGCACCCGCACGCGGCCGTAGCGGTCGGCCAGCACCCCGGCCGCCCATCCCCCGATGGCGGAGGTGAGCAGCGCGCCGGTGGCGATGTAGCCGGCCTCCGCCTTGGACATGTTCCACGCGGCCAGCAGCGTGGGGATGAGGAAGGTGTAGATCATGTAGTCGAAGCCGTCGACGCCATAGCCTGCGAAGGTGGCGGCCAGGGTGCGCCGCTCGGTGGGGGAGGTGTGCCGGAGCCACATGGTGCGAAGTCTTTCTTGGAAGGGGTGGGACAGGAAGGGCGGCGTCAGGCGGTCACCAGATCGCGGTTGAGCAGATCGGTGACCAGCATGTGCCCCGGCGCGTGGGTGATGCAGAAGGCGGGGCGGGCTGCCGCGATGGCGGCCTGGGGCGTCACGCCGCAGGCCCAGAACACAGGCAGCTCGTGCGGCTGCACGCTCACGGCGTCGCCGTAGTCGGGCCGGGACAGGTCGTGGATGCCGATGAGCGCCGGGTCGCCCAGGTGCACGGGGGCGCCGTGCACCTGCGGCATGCGCGAGGTGATTTGGATGGCGCGGATCGCGTCCGCAGCCGCCATGGGGCGCATGGAAACGACCAGAGGCCCGCGGAACGCGCCGCTGGGCTCGGTGGCGCGGTCGGTGCGGTACATGGACACGTTGCGGCCCTGGTCCACGTGCCGCAGGGGAATGCCGTCCGCCAGCAGCGCGTGCTCGAACGAGAACGAGCAGCCGATGGCGAAGGTCACAAGGTCGTCGCGCCAGTGGGCGAAGAGGTCGGTGGGCGCGTCCACCTGCTCGCCGTCGCGCCACACGGCATAGCGGGGCAGGTCGGTGCGGATGTCGATGTCCGCGCCCAGTGCGGGCAGGGCGGGCGAGCCGGGCTCGCTGACCGCCAGCACCGGGCAGGCGCGCGGGTTGCGCTCGCAATAGCGTTGGAACTCGGTGGCCAGCGCCTGGGGCAGGATGGCCAGATTGACCTGAACGTAGTCGCTGGCCAGGCCGCTCGTGTGGTCGGACAGGTGCCCGGCGCGGGCGGCCGCACGCACGTCGCGGGCGGTGGACCGGGCGGTCAGCCCGGCGGCGGCGCCTGGGCCGGGGGAAAGAACAGGGGATGGCATCGTCGTGAAAGCCCTGGAATGCGGGGCTTGCGGTGGTGGCAATGCCGCGGATTCTGAAAGCCGCACGGCGGCGAATCCAACGCAAAATTTTGCGTTCACGTCATCGAAAAAATCGATGGCGACCACTGAATTTTCAATATTGCGAAAAGCATGCCAATGCCATCCGGGCTTTCCCGGGGGGCGCGTGCACTGCGACGGTGCGGTCAGCGCGGCGTGCGCTTTTTTCGGGCAGTCTGGGTCTGGGCCACGTACGCCTGGGCCGATTCCAGCACCGATTCGGTGATTCCCGAGCCGGGGTCTTCGCGGTAGCTGGCGTGGATGGGCAGGGCGGTGAGCGCGCACGAGGCCCGCAAGATGTGCAGCGGCATGCGGTGCGACAGCCGCTGCGTCACGGCGCGCGGCAGCACCGCGATGCCGAATCCCGCTTCCACGAGCTGCAGCATGGCCGAAATCGACGAAATGGCGTGCATGCGTGGCACGGCCACGCCCGATTCCTGGAACAGCTGCAGCAGGCTCTGGTGCGGGTGCGAGCCCTTTTGGAAGGTGATGAGGTCGTGCTGCGCCAGCCGCTGCAGGTCGTACCGCCCCGCGGAGTGCAGGGTGCGGTGACCGACGAACACCAGCTCCAGCGGCGGCATGGTCCGCGTGCGGACCCCGGTGTCGGTGGCGGGCAGGGAGGTGAACACCAGGTCCTGCGCCCCGCGCCGCACCTGGTCCACCAGCACGGGCGAGGTTTCCACGGTCAGCTCCAGCTCGAAGTCGGGGCGGGTCTTGCGCATCTCCTGCAACCAGCCGGTGAGCCAGCTGTGCACGACCGATTCGATGGCCCCGATGCGCAGCGCCACCGGCGCGTGCGGGCTGGTGCCCAGTTCTTCCTTCACCTGCCGCTGCAGCTCCAGCAGGCGCACGGCCAGCAGCTGAAAGCGCTGCCCGGCGGCGGTGAGGCGGAACAGGCGCTCGCGCCGGTCTAGCAGGATCACGCCCAGTTCCTCCTCCAGCGCGGCGATGCGGCTGGACAGGGCGGATTGCGTGATGTGCAGCTTTTCGGCCGCCCGCGTGATGCTCTTGAGCGAGGCGGCCCAGTGGAAGGCTTCGACAAACCGCAGGTTCATGGGCGCGATTGTCGCCGCGCGGCGGGGGATCAGCCTGCGGCGGCCACGCCCCGGCAGGTGGCGAACATGTCCTTCGACGCCTCGTAAACGCTGGTCTGCACGTCCATCAGCCCGAGGATGGAGTGAAAGTAGTGGTCGTGCGACAGGCGCCGCTCGCCCAGGTCCTTTTGCAGGCAGGCGGTGGCCGTGCGGGTGCGCGACTGCATGGCGGGCGACAGCCAGGTGATCCACGGCACGTGCTTTTGCACATCGGGCGCGATGGCGTAGGGCATGCCGTGCAGGTAGATGTTGTTCTCGCCCAGCGACTCGCCGTGGTCGGCCACGTACATCATCGCGGTCTGCGCGGTGCCCGACTGCGCGGCCAGCCACTGGATGGTGGCGTTGAGGAAATGGTCGGTGGACACGATGCTGTTGTCGTACGCGTTCACCACTTCCTGGCGCTGGCATTCCTGCAGCGCCGAGGTCCGGCATTCGGGTTGGAAGGTCTTCTGCGAAGGCAGCGACCGCTTGAAATACGCCGGGCCGTGGCTGCCCATCTGGTGCAGCACCACCACGGTCCCGCGCGCCCGCTGATCGGACGGCAGCGCCGCGATGCGGGCGTCCAGGCCCTTGAGCATCACGTCGTCCAGGCATTCCTTGCCGTCAGCGCACCACTGTGGGTCGTCGGACTTGGCCGAGGTGCTGGCCTCGGCCACGCGGTCGCACACGCCCTTGCAGCCCGACTGGTTGTCCACCCACAGCACGGCCAGACCGGCATGCTGCAGCACGTCCAGCAGCCCCTCGGAGCGGATGTGGCTGGCCTCGTAGGCGGTGCGCCCCAGGTTGGAGAACATGCAGGGCACGGATGCCGCCGTGCTGGTGCCGCAGGACCAGGCGTTGCGGGCGCTGACGAGGTCGTTGCGGGCGGACAGCTCGGGCGTCGTCGGGCGGCCGTAGCCGTTGAGGCCGAAATTGCCGCTGCGCCCGGTCTCGCCCAGCACCAGCACCAGCAGCGGTGGTTTGCCTTGGCCGGCATAGGACGCCCCCAGCCTGGCATCGCGCCCCAGCGGCATCAGCGGGCCGGCATCCCGGCGCAGGGGGCGCGCAGCGGCATTGCCCACGGCATAGATGCTGTTCAGGGGGTTGACCAGATAGCGCAGCTGCGTGTGGTTGCGCATGGCGGAGGAAAAATCCTGGAACACGGCGAAGACCAAGCCCGCGGCCAGGGCCAGCGAGCCCAGCAGCAGCAGGCCATGGAACACGATCTGCCGGGCAAAGCCGAGCGGTTTCACGCGGGTGCGCGCCAGCCACCACAGGGGCGGCCCTGCCAGCGCCACGATCGTGAGCGGCAGGCGCCAGTCGAGCAGGTCGGCCGCCTCGCGCGGATCGGTCTGCAGCACGTTGGTGATCATGCCGGTGTCGATCACGATGCCGTAGGCCGTCATGAAGTAAGAACCAAGAGCGGCCAGCAAGATACCCATGGCCAGCATGGGCTTGAGAAGGCGACCCCACGCGAGAAAGCCGATGACCGCGGCATTGGCGGCGGCCACTGCCAAGACGAATGCCATAAGGAAAGCCCAGCCGCGCAGGCTGTGGGCATTGGGCAATTGCAGCAGGGCCCGCCACAACGGCACGTTGCAGGCCGTGGCCAGCCAGAGGCTGATGATGGTGATGATCCAAGCCGGATGCAGGGCGTTGCGGGGGTCCAGCCCCGCATGTCCCAACGCTCCCTTGCTCGTCTTTGTAATAAGCCGCAACTGCGGCTGCAGAATGTGAGCCATGGCGCATTCTTGAGCGCCAGCCTTAAGAGCAAATTAAGGGCTTACCCGTGGCGTTACAAAACGGGTAGGTGGGCCCGCCGGCCTATTCCAACAGCGCTGCGTGGTGTGCCAGATGGTCTTCGATGAAGGTCTGGATGAAGTAGTAACCGTGGTCGTACCCCTCGTGGCGGCGCAGGGTGAGGGGCTGGCCGATGGCCTGGCATGCAGCTTCGAAGCGCTCCGGGTAAAGCTGCTCGGCGAGGAATTTGTCGCCCAGCCCCTGGTCGATCAGGATGCCGGACGGGTAGGGGGCCAGCGGCTGGTTTTCCATGAGCACCGTGGCGTCATGCTCGCCCCACGCCGTGCGGTCCGCGCCCAGATAGCCCGTGAACGCCCGCTCGCCCCAGGGGCACTGCGTGGGCGCGCAGATCGGTGCCAGGGCCGAGAGCGACCGGAAGCGGCCGGGGTGGCGCAGCGCCAGCGTCAGCGCGCCATGGCCGCCCATCGAGTGGCCGAAGACGCCCAGGCGATCCAGGTCGATCGGCAGGTACCGGCCCAGCAGGGGCAGCAGTTCCTGCACCAGGTAGCTTTCCATGCGCCAGTGCGTGCGCCAGGGCGCTTGGGTCGCATCGAGGTAAAAGCCCGCGCCGACGCCGAAATCCCAGCGGGCGGTGGCGTCCGGCAGGGCCTCCACCGCGGCACCGCGGGGGCTGGTGTCGGGCGCGATCAGTGCCAGGCCCAGCTCCGAGGCCCGGCGCTGCGCGCCAGCCTTGACCATGAAGGTCTCTTCGTTGCACGTCAGCCCCGCCAGGTACAGCACCGCGGGCACCGGGCCGTGGGCGGCCTGCGGCGGCAGGTACA
Source organism: Acidovorax sp. SUPP2539 (assembly GCF_030158975.1). Classification (NCBI taxonomy): domain Bacteria; kingdom Pseudomonadati; phylum Pseudomonadota; class Betaproteobacteria; order Burkholderiales; family Comamonadaceae; genus Acidovorax; species Acidovorax sp. SUPP2539. Next base: position 203,094 of record NZ_BQXJ01000004.1, read on the forward strand.
CCGAAAACTTCATCGGCAGGCCGATCTCGGTGGAGTCGTGTTGGTAAAAGCGCTGCGTGCCGCCGAAGCTGCGGTGTTCCGACAGGGTCTGGAAGGGATGGGTCATGGCGTGGGAAGTGAAGAAGAAGGCGTGGCACGGACCAGTTCGAGCACCGCATCGGCGAAGGCTTCGGGGGCCTCCTGCGGCAGGTTGTGGCCGGCGCCGGGCACCCAGCGGTGCGTGCGCAGGCCGCTGAACTTCGCGGCATGGGCCGAGGCGTCGGCCGGCGGGCGAACCCCGTCGTCCACGCCGTCGAAGGTGATGGCCGGCACGCGGATGGCCGGCTGCGCCGCCAGGCGCGATTCGATCCCGGCGTACGCCGGATCGCCCGTGACCAGGCCGAAGCGGTGGCGGTACGAGTGGATCACCACGTCCACGAAGTCGGGGTTGTCGAACGCGGCGGCGCTGCGCTCGAAGGTGGCCTCGTCGAACGCCCAGGTCGGCGACCACGACTGCCACAGCAGGCGGGTGAGGGCCCGCCGGTCGTTTGCCAGGCCGGCCGCGCCCCGTGCGTTGTGAAAGTAGTACTGGTACCACAGGCGCTGTTCGTTGGCCGGCGTGTCGGGCGCCATGGCCCGGCCGATGTCCTGGATGTTGTAGCTGTTGAGCGAGACCAGCCCGGCGCACCGCTCGGGCCACAGCGCCGCGACCACGCAGGCCGCGCGCCCGCCCCAGTCGTAGCCCGCCAGCACTGCGCGCTCGATCGCCAACGCATCGAGCAGCGCCAGCAGGTCCGCGCCCAATGCCGCCTGCTCGCCCGAGCGGGGCGTGGCCGCGCTGCGGAACCGCGTGGGGCCGTAGCCCCGCAGGAACGGCACCACCACCCGGCACCCTTGCGCAGCCAGCCGGGGCGCGACCTCGGCATAGGCATGGATGTCGTAGGGAAAGCCGTGCAGCAGCACGACGGGCGGCCCTTCGGCGGGGCCCGCCTCGAAATACGCGACGTCGAGCACGCCGGCCTCGATCCGGCGCAGGGGTTCCAGGCGGTCCATGGCGGGCACCATCGGGGTCTGCCGCGGGCCGGTCAGTAGATGACCACGCCGCGGATCGACTCGCCGCGCTTCATCAGGTCGAACCCGTGGTTGATGTCGGCCAGGGGCATGGTGTGGGTGATCAGGCTGTCGATGTCGATCTTGCCCTCCATGTACCAGTCCACGATCTTGGGCACGTCGGTGCGGCCCCGGGCGCCGCCGAAGGCCGAGCCTTCCCACTTGCGGCCCGTCACGAGCTGGAAGGGGCGCGTGCTGATCTCGGCGCCGGCCTCGGCCACGCCGATGATGATGCTGCGGCCCCAGCCCTTGTGCGTGCACTCCAGCGCCTGGCGCATCACCTTGGTGTTGCCGATGCATTCGAAGGAATAGTCCGCGCCGCCGTCGGTCAGCTGCACGATGGCGTCCACCACGTTCTCGACCTCATTCGGGTTGATGAAGTGCGTCATGCCGAACTGGCGCGCCATCTCCTGGCGGGCGGGGTTGATGTCCACGCCGATGATCTTGTCCGCGCCCACCATCTTGGCGCCCTGGATCACGTTCAGGCCGATGCCGCCCAGGCCGAACACCACCACGTTCGCGCCGGCCTCCACCTTGGCGGTGAACAGCACCGCACCGATGCCGGTGGTCACGCCGCAGCCGATGTAGCAGACCTTGTCGAACGGGGCGTCCTCGCGGATCTTGGCCAGCGAGATCTCGGGGGCCACGGTGTAGTTGCTGAACGTGCTCGTGCCCATGTAGTGGAAGATGGGCTGGCCGTCGATGCTGAAGCGGCTGGTGGCGTCCGGCATCAGCCCCTTGCCCTGCGTGCCGCGGATCAACTGGCACAGGTTGGTCTTGCGCGACAGGCAGAACTTGCACTGGCGGCATTCGGGCGTGTACAGCGGGATCACGTGGTCGCCCTTCTTGAGGGTGGTCACGCCCGGCCCCACGTCCACCACGATGCCCGCGCCTTCATGGCCCAGGATGGCGGGGAAGATCCCTTCCGGGTCGGCGCCCGAAAGGGTGTAGTAGTCGGTGTGGCAAATGCCGGTGGCCTTGATTTCGACCAGCACCTCGCCGAATTTCGGGCCCTGCAGGTCCACGGTTTCGATGGTGAGGGGTTCTCCGGCCTTCCAGGCGACGGCGGCTTGGGTTTTCATGGGATGGGGCTCCTGTCAGTGGTGGTTCGGTGGCTCGCAAGGGGGCGGCGCGGCGCCGTCGTGGGTCGGCGGGCGAGGCGGCACGTCGGGCGGCTGCAGCAGTCTTTCTAGCAGATGCGGCGGGGCCGCCGCGTTCCATGGCCGGATCGTCCGGCGACAATCGCTGCGCCGGCCCGGCCCGGGCGGCGCCCGGACGGTCCTGCATGCCGGTGCCGCGAGCGTAAAAGCGTTTGGCCGGCTCGGCCACCCGGCGCGCTGCGCCCGGCCGTGTTTGGCCGCCGTGCCGGGCATCTTGGCCGCTGAAGCGGGTCGTGCCGTCCGCGGTCTGTCCATCCCTTGGTTTCCACCCCGTCCATGTCCGCTCCCTACACCGTCGATATCGTCGTCTACCCCGGCTTCAAGGCCCTGGAGGCGATCGGCCCCATGTCGGTGTTCGACTATGCCAACGTGCACCTGGCGCGGCGCGGCCAGCCGCCGGGCTATGCGGTGTCGGTGGCGGCTGAAGGGCTGGGCGACGTGCCTTCCGACACGGCCATGTCGCTGCGGGCCACGCGCCAGCTGGGGCAGGGGCCGGACCCGCACATCGCGCTGGTGGTGGGGTCCCGCGACATCGAGACGGCGCTGGCTGCCTCCCCCGGCGTGGTGGCCTGGGCGGCGGCCACCGCGCCGCGGGTGCGGCACATGGTGGCGCTGTGCTCGGGCAGCTTCTTCCTCGGGGCGGCCGGCCTGCTGGACGGCGCGCAGGCGGCCACGCACTGGAGCGTGGCCGATCTGCTGCAGCGCCGTTTCCCCTCCGTGCGCGTGGATGCCGACGCGATCTACGTGCGCAGCGGCAACCTGTGGACCTCGGCCGGGGTCACCGCCGGCATCGACCTAGCGCTGGCCCTGGTGGAGGAGGACTTCGGCCGCACGCTGGCGCTGGAGGTGGCGCGCGACCTGGTGATGTATTTGAAGCGCCCCGGCGGGCAATCGCAGTTCAGCATGCACCTGGCCAGCCAGGGCACGCGCCACCCGGGCATCCGCGAGGTACAGGCGTGGGTGCTGTCGCACCTGGCCGAGTCCCTGCCCCTGCAGCAGCTCGCTTCGCGGGCGGCCATGAGCGAGCGCAACTTCCGCCGTGTGTTCCTGCAGGAATGCGGGCAAAGCCCGTCGGATTTCATCGAGACCGCCCGGCTCGAAGGCGCCCGCCGGCTGCTGGAGGAACAGAACGGCCTGCCGCTCAAAACCGTGGCGGCGCGGGTGGGCTTTCGGTCGGACGAGCCGCTGCGCCGGCTGTTCCTGCGCCGCCTGGGGATCACTCCGCAGGCCTACCGCGAGCGGTTCGGCGGGCCGGGCTGAGCCCCGGCACTGCGGCCCGGCTGGCACTCGGGCCTTTTGGAAAAAAGGCATGATGCCAGGCTGAGCAGCGTCGGGAGACCGCCGGCAACGGCCGGGCCCGACTGCACATTGACACCCAACGAGCGAGCGATTCAAAGGTTTTTTCTCAATGCACACCGTCCCCGGCCCAGCGGCCGCCGGCCCTGCCGATCCCCTGGGTAGCCGCCCCGACGCGCGAGCGATCGCCGAGTTCGATTGGTCCCTGACCCCCCTGGGGCCTGTAGCGCACTGGCCGCAGTCCGTGCAGGCCGCGATCGCGCAGTGGAGCGAGGCCGCCGCGCCATCGGCACCCTTGCCGGATACCGACATCCGCAACCGCCAGATCCTGGACAGCGCCATCGACTACGCCATCATCGCTTTCGACCTGCAGGGCCAGGTCACGCGGTGGAACGAAGGTGCCCGCCGCGTGCTCGGCTGGACGGAATCCGAAATGCTGGGCCATAACGCCGCCCGGATCTTCACCCCCGAAGACCGCGCCGCGCAACGCATGGAGATGGAGATGCAGGCCGCGCTCGCGCGGGGCGTGGGCACCGACGAGCGCTGGCATGTGCGCAAATCCGGCGAGCGCTTCTGGGCCAATGGCGAGATGACGCCGATCCGCGATGGTGACGGCACGCCGATCGGCTTCGTGAAAGTGCTGCGCGACCGCACCGAGCAGCACCGCGCCGCTGAGGCGCTGCGCCAGTCCGAAGAACGCCTGCACCGCGCGCAGAAGGCGGGCGGCGTGGGCACGTTCTCCCTCGAACTGGCCACCGACCTGCTGTACGGCACGCGCGAGTTCTATCGCATCTTCGGTGTGCCCGAAGCCGAGACCATTCCCGCCAAGGCGCTGGAAGCGCTGGTGATCCCCGAGGACGCCCAGGTGCGTTCCGCCCGCGAAACCCGCAACGCCGAATCGGCCCCGCTGGATGTGGAGTACCGCATCCGACGCGCCACCGATGGCGCCCTGCGCTGGATCGCCCGCAAGGCCGAATTCGTGCGCAGCCCGGACGGCGCGATCGTTCGCATGGTGGGCGTAGTGCAGGACATCACCGACCGCAAGGCGGCGCTGCAGGCGGTGGCCGACAGCGCGGCGGAGTTCCGCACCTTCGCCCAGTCGCTGCCCAGCCACGTGTGGACCTCCCGGAGCGATGGCCAACTGGACTGGTTCAACGACCGGGTGTACGAATACAGCCAGGCCGAACCGGGCACGCTGGATGGCGACGGATGGACGGGCCTCGTGCACCCTGAAGATCTTCCGGCGGTGTCCCAACTCTGGCAGGCGAGCGTTGCCTCCGGCGAGCAGTATGAAACCGAATTCCGCATCCGCCGCGCGGACGGCGAGATGCGCTGGCACCTGGCGCGGGCGCTGCCCCTGCGCACGGGGGGCGGGGCCATCAGCCGGTGGATCGGCACCAGCACCGACATCCACGAGCAAAAGCTCGTGCAGGCCGAAAGCGTGCGCGACCGCAACCGCCTTTGGGCGCTTTCGCGCGAACTCATGCTGGTGTGCGACTTCCAGGGCGTGATCGCCGCGGTCAATCCCGCCGCCACGCGCCTTCTGGGATGGGAAAAGCCCCAGATGGCCGGCCACGCCGTGGCCGAATTCATCCACCCCGAAGATGCCGAGGGCATGGCCGCCGAACTGGCCAAGCTGGAGGCCGGCGCGCCCACGCTGGTGTTCGAGAACCGCTGGCGCAAGGAAGACGGCAGCTACCGCCTGCTGAGCTGGACCGCCGTGCCCGAGGAGGGCCTGGTCCATGCGGTGGCGCGCGATGTGACGCGCGAGCGCACGGCCGAAGAGGCGCTGCGCCAGTCGCAAAAGCTCGAAGCCATCGGCCAGCTCACCGGCGGGGTCGCGCACGATTTCAACAACGTGCTGGCGGTCATCCGAACGTCGATCGACCTGCTGCGGCGCGTGCAGCTCACCGACGAGCGGCGCCACCGTTTCATGGAGTCCATCTCCAACGCGGTGACGCGGGCGACCAAGCTCACGGGCCAGCTGCTGGCCTTCGCGCGGCGCCAGGCCCTGCAGCCCACGGTGTTCGATGCCGGGCACAACACCCGGGCGGTCAGCGACATGATCGCCAGCCTGGCGGGCGCGCGCATCGAGATCGAGCTGAACCTGGCGGAGACGGCCTGCTTCGTGCACGCCGACCCGAGCCAGTTCGACACCGCCCTGGTGAACCTCGCCGTCAATGCCCGCGACGCCATGCAGGGCAGCGGCAAGCTCACCATCGAGGTGCGGGCCGTCTCCGAGATTCCCGCGCTGCAGTCGCAGCCCGCGGTGCCGGGCAAATTCGTGGCCGTGTCCATCATCGACAGCGGCACGGGCATCGCGCCGGAGCACCTCACGCAGATCTTCGAGCCCTTTTTCACCACCAAGGGCGTGGGCCACGGCACGGGACTGGGCCTGTCGCAGGTGTTCGGCTTCGCCAAGCAGTCCGGCGGCGACATCCGTGTGGAAAGCACGCTGGGTGAGGGCAGCCGTTTCACCCTGTACCTGCCGCGTGCCGCGCGCCCCGGCTACGACGCGCAGGCCGCCGAGGGCGACGACCGGCTGGCCCTGGGCAACGGCGGCTGCGTGCTGGTGGTGGAGGACAACGCGGAAGTGTCCGCGTCCGTCGAGCAGACCCTGCACGAACTGGGCTACACCACCGTGGTCACGGCCAGCGGCGAGAAGGCGCTGGAGGCCTTGAAGGCCGGCCCGGGCCGCTTCGTGGCAGTGTTCTCCGACGTGGTCATGACCGGCATGAGCGGCATCGAGCTGGGCCGTGAGATCCGCCAGCGCTACGGCGCGACCCTGCCCATCGTGCTGTCCAGCGGCTACAGCTACGTGCTGGCGCAAAGCCCCGACCACGGCTTCACGCTGCTGCCCAAGCCTTATTCGCTGGACGAACTGGCCCAGGTGCTGCACGACAGCATCCACCGCGGCGCGGACGCCGCGCGGCCGCGCCGCCGCAAGGTGCGCGCGGCACTGCCCCCATCGGCCGCGGCGGATGCGGCGCAGTCGGAACTGCTGCGCCAGGCCGAACTGGAATCCATGCGCATCCTGGACACCGACGAGGAAGCGGCCTTCGACGAGTTCGCCCGGCTGGCGGCGGCCCTGTGCCAGACGCCCATCGCGCTCGTTTCGCTGGTGGATGCCGACCGGCAGTGGTTCAAGGCCAAGGTGGGGCTGGCAGCGCGGCAGACGCCCCGCGCGCATTCCTTCTGCGCCCACGCGATCCAGGTGCCGGAAAGCGTGATGATCGTGAGCGATACCTCGCGGGACGAACGCTTTGCCGACAACCCGCTGGTGACGGGCGAGCCCAACATCAAGTTCTATGCCGGCGCGCCGCTCATCACCTCGACCGGGCAGGCGCTCGGAACGCTGTGCGTGATCGACCGGGTGCCGCGGGAACTGGAGGCCCGGCAGGTGGAGATGCTGCAGTTCCTGGCCGCCCAGTTGGTCGAGCGGCTGGAGTCGCGCCGCGCGGCGCTGCCGGATGCCCCGGCACGGCCGTCCCCGTCGCAGTAGCCCGTCCACCGCATTCCGCCCGGCCACCGGACCGTTATCCCCCTTTGATCCGCCAGCCGGCGGGGGGAAGGGGGCGCGCGCGGGTGGTGTCGGATTGCGCCTACGCCGGCCGGCCCGGCCTTCCGACGTGCTGCGCTGCGGTGCGGGCGCCCAATGACAGCCCCAGACGACGGGTCTGTTTTTGGAGGGTTTCCCCATGTTTTCCAACCCGGCTGTTCCCTCGCCGCTGCGTTTCGGCGAAAGCGCCCCCTCCGCCCAGATGGGGGAATTCGGCGGCTTCGGCCTCCAGTGGCAACAGGGCGATGGCGCCATCGACGGAGACGGCCAGCAGGCCTTCCGCTCTGCCGCATCCGAATACCAATACGGCGACAGCTGCCGTTTCGAGACCCAGGCCCAAGGCTGAAGCCCGGGTTTTAGACAGCCCGTTTTCCGCGCCGCTGCTGGATGCAAGGCGTGGGCAGGCGCTGAATCGATGCCGGGGAGTACGCCCCCGGTGGTTGTAAAAAATGGATTGGCCTGCCCGGAGGGACTCGAACCCCCGACCTATTGCTTAGAAGGCAATTGCTCTATCCGGTTGAGCTACGGGCAGACGGAAAAAGAAAAAAGACGCGGGGCCTCCAGGCCCTGCAGCACGGGCCAGACGCCGTGTGGCACATCGGGACGATGGCGGGCGGGTCCGTGCGAGGCGTGAATGATACCTGCCTGCCGGGGCCTCCCCGGTCTTTTTGGCCCCTGGCGTTTTGCGGCAACCGGGGGCTTGCGGGTATAACGCAAGGGCAGGCGCCCATCGGGTGCGCCCGCTCCCCCATCACCCCATGCCGCACAGCCTCTCACTCATCAACACCATCGCCGCGGCGCTGGGCCTGGCGCTCGTGCTGGGCTTCATCGCGACCCGAATCCGCCTGCCGGCCCTGGTGGGCTATCTGCTCGCGGGCGTGGTGATCGGACCCTTCACCCCGGGTTTCGTGGCCGATGGCGAAATGGCCAGCCAGCTGGCGGAGATCGGGGTGATGCTGCTGATGTTCGGCGTGGGGCTGCATTTTTCGCTGGGCGACCTGCTGGCGGTGCGTAAGATCGCCGTGCCCGGGGCGCTGGTGCAGATGGCGGTGGCCACGCTGCTGGGCATGGGCCTGGCGCTGTGGTGGGGCTGGGGCCTGGGCGGGGCGCTGGTGTTCGGCCTGGCCCTGTCGGTGGCCAGCACCGTGGTGCTCTTGCGGGCGCTGGAGACGCTGGGCATCCTGGATTCGTACACCGGCCGCATTGCCGTCGGCTGGCTGGTGGTGGAGGACCTGGCCATGGTGCTGGTCCTGGTGCTGCTGCCGCCGCTGGCGCAGTGGCTGAACGGCACAGCCGGGGCGGGCAGCACCGGCGAGCTGTGGAAGACGCTGGGCTGGACCATCGCGCAGGTGGGCGGCTTCGTCGCGCTGATGCTGGTGGTGGGGCGGCGGGTGTTCCCGTGGATCCTCTGGCAGGTGGCGCGCACCGGCTCGCGCGAGCTGTTCACGCTGTGCGTGGTGGCGGCGGCGGTGGGCATCGCCTTCGGCTCCGCTGCGCTTTTCGGCGTGTCGTTCGCGCTGGGGGCGTTCTTCGCCGGCATGGTGATGCGCGAGTCGGAGTTCAGCCACCGCGCTGCCCAGGAGTCGCTGCCGCTGCGCGATGCGTTCGCGGTGCTGTTCTTCGTCTCCGTGGGCATGCTGTTCAACCCCTGGGTGCTGGTGGAGCGCCCCTTCCAGGTGCTGGCCGTGGTGGCCATCATCATCCTGGGCAAGACGCTCGCGGCGGCCGCCCTGGTGCTGGCCTTCCGCTACCCGCTGAACACGGCGCTCACGGTGTCGGCCAGCCTGGCGCAGATCGGCGAGTTCTCTTTCATCCTGGTGGGCCTGGGCGCCTCGCTGGGGCTGCTGCCTCCGGAAGGGGCCAGCCTGGTGCTGGCCGGTGCGCTCATCTCGATCGCGGTCAACCCGCTGCTGTTCCATGCCATCGCCCCGCTGCAGGAGTGGCTGCGCGCCCGCTCGGCCCTGGCGCGCCGGCTGGAGCAGCGCGACGACCCGTTGGCGGAACTGCCCCTGAGCACGCACCGCCGGTACCTCGCGCGCCAGGTGGTGCTGGTCGGCTACGGCCGCGTGGGGCGGCGCATCGCGGCGGCGCTGTCGGAGAGCGACATTCCCTTCGTCGTGGCCGAGCAGAACCGCGATCTGGTGGAGACGCTGCGCAACGGCGGCATGGCGGCGGTCTACGGCGACGCGGTGGAGCCGGCCGTGCTGATCCAGGCGCACATCGCCCGGGCGCACATGCTGGTGATCGCCACGCCGAACACGCTGGACGTGCGCCAGATCATCGCGACGGCTCGCACGCTCAACCCGGAGATCGAAACCGTGGTCCGCAGCCACAACGAGGCCGAGGCCCGGCTGCTGGAGCAGGAAGAGGGCGTGGCCAAGGTGTTCCTCGGCGAGGAGGCGCTGGCCGCGGCGATGACCACGCATGTGCTGGGCCGCGCCGGCGAGCGCCAGGCCGAGGCGACGGCGCCGGGCGCGCTGGAGGAGCGGCACGCTTCGGTTTGAGCCGAATCGGGCTCCACGGCATGATTGACTAGGGCATATTGCTACTATTTTTGTAGCAATCTACAGGGGCTTTGGCGCGCCTCATCCCGTCTGTCCGTCTGTCCGTCTGTCCGTCAGGTCGTCTGCAGGCTGGCCGGCGCCGTGGGGCTGGCCCCGCGCCTGTCTTTCCCCGGCTTCAGTCGGCCTCTTCGAACACCAGCGACGGCGTGGCCATGACCCGCGCCGTGTCGCCCAGCGCCGGAATCAGGTGGTTGGCGAAGTAGCTGTTCTGCGTGTCGGGCTCCAGCGCGGCGACGGCCAGGTTGGCCAGGGGCTGGTTCAGCGGCACGTAGTAGCTGCCTTCGGGCACGTCGATGGCAGTGCGCACGGTGGTCACGCGCACGCGGGTGATGTCCTGCTGGCCGGCGATGGTGCCGCGAACGTCCTGGCGCACGCCTTCCTCGCGGCTGGTTTCCTGGTAGCTGTCGCTCAGGAGCGAACCCGGCTCGGCCACTCGCATGACCTGCAGCCCGAGCAGCTTGAGCCGCTCGGCCGCCTGGCCCGCCGTGGGCGAGAGCCAGTAGCCGCAGGGCCGGGGGCGCGAGGCGACTGTGCGCAATTCGAGCGACGAGTTCCAGTCCACGCGCACGGTGCGGTCCGCACCCGTCGCGGGGTCGAGCATCACGAGGTCGCGCTGCGTGGAGGTCGGCCCCGCCTCGATGGCGACCTGGCCGCGGCAGGCCTGCGCCGCGGTGTCGCGCACCACGAACGAGCGCACCTGCTCCAGGTTGCCGGCCCGCTCGGCCGTGCTGCGCAGCGCGCTGGACAGCGCGGTCACCTGGGCATGCACGCGGCGCTGGATGTCCAGCCGCCCGATGCCCACGCCGCGCGTCTCCACCAGCAGGCTGACCGCGTTCTTGAGGCCGTTCACGTTGCGGCCGGTGTCGGGCTGCGTACCGCCCATCGAGACGCGGCGGTCCTGCGGATCGGTGGAGGTGGTGTAGTACCACTCGCTGGTCAGGCCCTGGCCCTGCAGCGCGGCCGCCATGGGCTGGTGGTACCACTCGCGCGCCGCCTTGGTGAGGAACTCGGGCACGTTGGCCGTGGTGGCGTACTGCAGCAGCGCGTCGTACTTCTGGATGGCGCCGAACTTCTCCAGGAAGCGGCCGGCGACGGTGTATTCGTGCGCATCGAGCACGGCGATGGGGCGGTAGTCCCGCGTGAGCCGCGCCAGGGCCTGGGCCTCGGGCGTGTTCAGCAGCAGGTGGTCGCGGTTCATGTCCGTGCCGTTGGCCGTGGCGCGGGTGCCGGCCTCGGCGCCGTCCGGGTTGGCGCGCGGCACCACGACCACGTTGATGCGGTCCAGCAGCGGCTCCAGCAGGCCCTGCGATAGTTCGCGCGCCATCACCAGCAGGGCTTCGCCGCCGGCGGGCTCGTCGCCGTGCTGCTGCCCGATCAGCAGCACCGTTGGCTTGCCGCTCGCATCCAGGCTGGCCACGTCGGTGTTGGGCGCGTGCGTGAGCACCAGGGCCTGCAGGGGCGTGCCGCGCTGGGACATGCCCAGGTCCAGCACCGTGGCCTTGGTGGCGCCCTGCGGCGTGGCGGCGAGCTGCCGCAGCCACTGGGCGGCCTCGGCATTGGTGGTGAACGCGCGGCGCCCGTCGGCCAGGCCGGGGGTGTCGTAGTGCACGGCCGGCGCGGGGAAGCGGGCGGCGACCGCCGCGCTGTAGGGCAGGTCGGACGGGGGCGCGGCCGCGGCGGGCGGCGTGGCGCCGGGCGCGGGCTCCGCGCTGGGAATGATGGGGGTGGACAGCACCGGCGAGGTGACGACCTCGGCGCGCTGGGTGCCCAGCGGCGGCGGCACCACGCGCGCGGTCTGGGGGCGGGGCGCCGCAGGCACCGTGGCCTGGGGCGGTGCTGAGGAGGGCCAGGGCGGCAGTGGGGTGCTGCTGCATGCCGCGAGCAGGGCCGAGGCGAGGACCGTGCTGCAAGTCCACAAGGTGCGCGCTTTCCAGGGCTCCGTGCCGGCAGGGCCGGCCAGGGGAGGCGATGAAAGGGCACGTCGGTGGGGAATGGGCTGTTTCATGGTCTGTGGATCCGGCCAAGGGGGTTGCTATGGGGCTGCGCCGATGTTACCCGGCGTTGCAGACGGGACCTGTCGGCCAAACACGCGGCTCTGCCGGGTTTTCGCGCAGGGCCGCGGCGGCGCGGCCGGGCTGCGCGCGGCGGGCGCCGGTCAGGCCGCAGGTGGCACGGCGGACGCCGTGGGCCTCGTGGGCGTGGGGGCGGGCATCTGCAGGCGCAGCAAGGCGCGGACGAAGCCGTGGTCGGAGCGCGTGCGGTCGCGCCCCTCGTGCAGGTGGTCGTTGAAGTAATCGACCCGCCGCACGTCGCCGGTGTTCGCGCCCGACCGGGCGTTGGGCACGAACTCCTCGCTGACCAGGATCTGGTCCAGCACTGCGGGCATGCCCTGGTGGATGTGCGAGTAGGCCACGTCTTTTTTCAGGGCGGCATCGCCCTGCACGTCGTAGGCGTTGTACAGGGCCACGTCGCGCGCGCTGCGGTCGTAGGCGACCTCGGTGGTCGCGCAGATGAGTTGCGTGGTCACGCTGTCGGGCGTGTCGTTGAAGTCGCCCAGCAGCACCAGCGGCACGTCGGTGCGCTGTAGCAGGTCCACAACCAGGCAGCGCAGCGCCGCTGCTTCCACGCCGCGCATGATGAGCGAGCGCAGCGAAGCCAGGGCCGCGACCTTGCGGTCGTCGCGGTCCTCCAGCGGTTGCCCGAGGGCGTCGAGCAGGAACTTGGGGCGTTTGGATTTGAGGTGCGCCGTGACCACGTTCACCGTCTGGCCGTGCTTCATGCGCAGGGTGGCAAGCAGGGGCGGGCGTTCGAAGCGGTGGTGCGTTCCCAGGCCCGGCACATCGACCGCCAGCGCGGGCGGAAACTCCGCTATCGAGCGCAGCGATTCGACGCGCAGCCGCGTGGCGATGCCCACGCGCGGCGTGCCCTGGGCGCCGTGCGAGGCGCCGGTGTTCTCGGCGCCGGGCACGCTCACGAAGTCGTAGCGCAGGCCGCTGCGGCCGATGGCCGTCTGCAGCGCCTGTTCGTCCCACACCTCCTGCACGGCCAGCACATCGGCATTCAGCGCGCGCAGGCGCCCGCCGAGCCAATCGACCTTGCGTTCGAATTCGGCCTGGGTATAGGCGTCCTGGTTGGGATAGAACACCCGCCCGGGCAGGGCGAGGTTCAGGGTGTTGCAGGTGGACACCAGCAAGGTGTCCATGGGCCGCGCGGGATCGGCAGGGCGCATGCGTTCCTCAGGATCGGGGCGCGGGCCGGCTGCGGCCGTGCACGGGCGGGGCCGGCGCTTCAGCGGCCGTAGCCGCCACCGCCACCACCCCGGGGGCCGCCACGCGAGCCGCCACCGGAATTGCCGCGGTTGCCGCCACCGCCGTAGCCGCCACCACCACCGCCACCGCTGCGGTAGCCACCGCCACCGCGGCGGCCGGAGCCGGCCATGCTGTCCACGCTCGTGCGCATGGGGTCGGGCTGGCCGCCGCCGGCACCGGCATGGCGGGGGGCGCCGAGGTGGCCGCCCGTCTGGGTACCCAGGTGCGCGTTCTCACGGCGCGGCTGGCCGTCGTCGAAGCGGTTGCCACCGCCACCACCGCCACCGTTGCCACCGCCGTAGCCGCCAGCACCGGCATTGCCGCCGCCGGGGCCGCGGCCGCCACGTCCGGCTGCCTGCGCGCCGGGACCGCGGGGATTGCCGCCAGGGCCGCCGGCACGCGGGCCGTTGCCGCCGCGTCCGCGGGGAGCGCCGTTGCCGCCGCCTTCGCCGGCCGCGGCGCGGGGGCCGCCGCCGGAGCGTGCGCCGCCGCCTGCGGGCTTGCCGCTCCGGTCGCCGCCGCCACCGCCCTGCGTGGCCTTGTTGGTGCGGATGCGGTCCATCATTTCACTGCGGGCGGCCTTGGCGGCGGCCTGCATGACTTCGCGGCTCGGGGGCTTGCCCGCGCCGCCCCAGATGGTCTGGCGGCCCATGGCGATGGGCTCGGCCTTCTCGCCGGGCTCGGGACCGAAGCCTTCGAGGATCTGGACCGGGATCTCCTGCTTGGTGAAGCGCTCGATCTCCATCATGAAACCCTCTTCGTCCATGCAGACCAGGCTCACGGCCTGGCCGCTGGCGCCCGCGCGGCCGGTGCGGCCGATGCGGTGCACGTAGTCTTCCGACACGTTGGGGATTTCGTAGTTGACGACGTGCGGCAGCTCGTCGATGTCGATGCCGCGGGCCGCGATGTCGGTGGCCACCAGCGCACGGATGTCGCCGCTCTTGAAGCCGGCCAGGGCCTGCGTGCGGGCGCTCTGGCTCTTGTTGCCGTGCAGCGCCATGGCGTTGACGCCGTTCTTGGTGAGGAACTCGGCCACGTTGTTGGCGCCGAACTTGGTGCGGGTGAACACCAGCACCTGGCTCCAGTCGTGCTCCTGGATGATGTGCAGCAGCACCTGCTTTTTCTTGCCGCGGCCCACGGGGTGGATCACCTGCGTGATGCGCTGCACCGTGGTGTTGCGCGGCGTGACCTGGATGCTCTGCGGGTTCTTGAGCAGCGTGTTGGCCAGCTCGCGGATCTCGTCGCTGAACGTGGCGGAGAACAGCAGGCTCTGCTTGTCCTTGGGCACCAGGGCGAGGATCTTCTTCACGTCGTGGATGAAGCCCATGTCCAGCATGCGGTCGGCTTCGTCCAGCACTAGGATCTCGACCGTGGACAGGTCCAGGAAGCCCTGCTGCTGCAGGTCCAGCAGGCGGCCGGGGGTGGCGACCAGCACGTCCACGCCGCGCTTGATGCGGTCGATCTGCGGGTTCATGCCCACTCCGCCGAAGACGACGGTGGACGAGATGTCGACGTACTTGCCGTAGTCGCGCACGGATTCCTCGACCTGGGCGGCGAGTTCGCGCGTGGGCGTGAGCACCAGGGCGCGCACGCCCTTGCCGCCGAACTTGCTCTTGGGGGCCGTGCCTTGCGAGAGGCGGTGCAGCATGGGCAGGGTGAAGGCGGCGGTCTTGCCGGTGCCGGTCTGTGCGCCGGCGAGCAGATCGTGGCCCTCGAGCACGGCGGGGATGGCCTGTGCCTGGATGGGGGTCGGGGTTTCGTAACCCTGTTCGTGCACGGCCTTCAGAATGGCTGGGGCCAGATTCAGTTCGTCAAAGTTCATTCAAGGAAACGCCCTGTCCGGGCGCTGGGGGCATCGGCCTGTCGCAGGACCCATGTCGGGGCTGCGGCCAGTCAAGGCAGATGGGATTCACGAATGGGAGCCAGAACGCCGCATGGCGGCTTCGTCGTCCCCAGCAGGTTGCTGAGGCCACCGATCACTGGAGCCGGTGGCTGGGCGCTATTGTGGCACGAGATGCCCGCCGGCGGTCGGGGCTTTACGCAGGCGGCGCGGGCGGGCCGCCCCTGGGGCAAACTGTCGCGCGCGGGCACCGCGTTGCGGGGTTGCCGAAAGCGCCGGCGCCAAAGCATCCGATAATCCGCCTGAACGCGCTTTTCCGGCAGGCCTCCCCGGCCGCTCGTGCACCCCGGCAGCGCCGCCCCCATCTAAGGAAAGAAAGCCAATGGCCCAATACGTGTATTCGATGAACCGCGTCAGCAAGACCGTGCCGCCGAAGCGGCAGATCTTGAAAGACATTTCCCTTTCTTTCTTCCCCGGCGCCAAGATCGGCGTGCTCGGCCTGAACGGCTCGGGCAAATCCACGCTGCTCAAGATCATGGCCGGCGTGGACAAGGAAATCGAAGGCGAAGCCATTCCGATGCCGGGCCTGACCATCGGCTACCTGGAGCAGGAACCCAAGCTCAACCCCGAGCACACCGTGCGCGAGAGCGTGGAAGAGTCGATGGGCGCGGTGTTCGCGGCCAAGGCGCGCCTGGAAGAGGTCTATGTGGCCTACGGTGCCGAAGACGCCGACTTCGACGCCCTGGCGGCCGAGCAGGCCCAGCTGGAGGCGATCATCGCCACGGCCGGCACCGACTCCGAGCACCAGCTGGAGATCGCCGCCGACGCCCTGCGCCTGCCCGCCTGGGACGCCAAGATCGGCCTGCTGTCCGGCGGCGAAAAGCGCCGCGTGGCCCTGTGCCGCCTGCTGCTGTCCAAGCCCGACATGCTGCTGCTCGACGAGCCCACCAACCACTTGGATGCCGAGTCGGTCGAGTGGCTGGAAGTGTTCCTCAAGCGCTTTTCCGGCACCGTCGTGGCCATCACCCACGATCGCTACTTCCTCGACAACGCCGCCGAATGGATCCTGGAGCTGGACCGCGGCCGCGGCATTCCATGGAAGGGCAACTACAGCACCTGGCTGGAGCAAAAGGGCGACCGCCTGGCGCAGGAGCAAAAGAGCGAAGAGGCCCACGCCAAGGCCCTGAAGAAGGAGTTGGAATGGTCGCGCCAGAACCCCAAGGCCCGCCAGGCCAAGAGCAAGTCGCGCCTGGCCCGCTTCGAGGAGCTGAGCGATTTCGAATACCAGCGTCGCAACGAAACGCAGGAAATCTTCATCCCCGTGGCCGAACGCCTGGGCCAGCAGGTGTTCGAGTTCCATAACGTCAGCAAGTCCTTCGGCGACCGCGTGCTGATCGACGACCTGAGCTTCAGCGTTCCCCCGGGCGCCATCGTCGGCATCATCGGCCCCAACGGCGCCGGCAAGTCCACGCTCTTCAAGCTGCTGGCCGGCCGCGAGCAGCCGGACAGCGGCCAGGTGGTGGTGGGTTCCACCGTCAAGATGGCGTTCGTGGACCAGCACCGCGACGAGCTGGGCAACGACAAGACTGTGTGGGAAGACATCTCCGGCGGCCTGGACATCCTGAACGTCGGCAAGTTCCAGATGGCCAGCCGCGCCTACGCGGGCCGCTTCAACTTCAACGGCTCGGACCAGCAAAAGAAGGTCGGCAGCCTGTCGGGGGGCGAACGCGGGCGCCTGCACCTGGCCAAGACGCTGATCGCGGGCGGCAACGTCCTGCTGCTGGACGAGCCCTCCAACGACCTGGACGTGGAAACCCTCCGCGCCCTGGAAGACGCGCTGCTGGAATACGCCGGCACCGTGCTGGTGATCAGCCATGACCGCTGGTTCCTGGACCGGATCGCCACGCACATCCTGGCCGCGGAAGGTGACAGCCAGTGGGTGTTCTTTGACGGAAACTATCAGGAATACGAAGCCGACAAGAAAAAACGCCTGGGCGAAGAGGGCGCAAAGCCCAAGCGCATGCGTTACAAGGCACTCAAGTAAGCAACAACCCGTTAGGATCGTCGCTGCTGCCGCTTTTCCTCGCCCGCCACCATGTCCCTGCCCGCGTCCCGGTCCAGAACGGTCTTTCGTGCCTGCGTCGTCAACGCGGTGCGGCAGGGCGAGGCGTTGATGGGACGGCTGACCAGCGTGACCCAGGGGGCGCTGGCCAGCGATGAGTCCACCGAGCGCAACATCCAGCAGCGCACGCTGCTGGCCGATGCGCTGCGGCTGATCAAGCAGCACGAGGACGCCCTGGCCAAGGCCTACCCCATGGCCTTGCTGGAGGTGTTCGCCGAAGGCCCCTCCACCGCGCGCGCGCGTCCGGGCGACGAAACGGGCATGGACTTCGGCGAGCTGTCGCTCATGGACGAGTCCGAGGTGCTGGCCCAGGTCGAGCTGTCGCGGGCCCAGCAGATCGCGGTGCACGCCACCGAGGCCACGCTGGCCGAGCTCAACACCCTGGTCAGCTCCGCGCAGGGCCTGCAGCGCGTGCAGCCCGAGCGCAATCCCCTGCGGCCCGAGAACTACATCCGCGCCCTGCAGCAGGTGGTGGGCGACACGGGCGTGTCCGCCGAGGTCCGCCAGGTGTGGATGGCCCACATGCGCAAGGTGCTGGGCGACGAGCTCGTCTCCGTCTACAAAACCGCCGCCCAGAGCCTTCGCGACAACGGCATCACCCCGGTGGGCTACGCGGTGGCGGGGCAGGCCGGCCAGTCAACGGGGCGTGCCACCGGCTACGGCGGCGCCTACCCCAGCAGCCACGGCGGCGGCTACGGCGGCCCGGCGAGCAGCTACGGCGCGCCCCATCCTGGCGCATATCCCAGCCAGTACGGCATGCCCGGCGGCATGGGCGGCGGTGGCGGCCCGGCCTCGCTGGGCATGCCGCTCGCCGCCGAGGCCGAGGAAGCCCTGCTGACCGTGGGCATGCTGCGCCAGATGCTCGCCAGTTCCGGCGATGCCTTTGCCTACGGCATGGCGCCCGTCGCCGCGTTCGGCGGCGTGCCCTCGCAGCCGGCCGCCTGGACCGAGGCCCGCGGCGGCGGCCCGGCCAGCTCGCAGATGGGCGCCGGGGGTTCGGACTACTTCGCGCCCAGCTCCGCGGCGGCCGCCGAGGCGATGGAAGACATCGCCCAGCTGGAGCGCCTCGTCGGCCGGCTGGCCGGCAGCCAGCCCGCGGCGCTGGGGGCCTGGAGCGGCGCTGCGGCCGTCGCGGCCCCGGCGACGGTCGCAGCCCCCGCGCCGCCATCGCCATCGCGCACGGCCACCGAGGTGGTGAGCCGCATGATGGACAACATCGCGCAGGACCAGCGGCTGCCCCCGCCCATCCAGCGGGCCGTGCAGAACCTGCGGCCCGCCATCAAGCAGCTGGTGCGGCACGACCGGCGGTTCTTCACCGACGAAAAGCACCCCGCGCGCCGCCTGCTGGACGAGTTGACGCAGCGCGCGCTGGATTTCGAATCCGATGCCGACCCCCGTTTCGACCGCTTCATGCGGCTCGTGGACGAGGCGGTGAGCCACCTGGCCACCAGCGAAAGCCAGGACGCCGACACCTTCGCCACGGTGCTGACCGCGCTCGAATCGGCCTGGGCATCGCAGGAGCGCCAGTTGCGCGAGGCCCAGGAGGCCGAGCGGCAGGCCGCCCTGCGCGTGCAGCAGCGCGAGGCCCTGTCCAAGCGCATCGCGGCCGACATCCGCGCGCTGGCGGGGGCGGACCAGGTGCCCCGGGACATTCTCGATTTCGCCGCCGGCCCCTGGGCCGACGTGGTGGCGCTCGCGCAGATGGACGACCCCGGCAGTGCCGATGGCGACCCTGGCGGCTACCTCGCCCTGGTGCCCGAGCTGTTCTGGATCGCCCAGCCCGAGGTGGCCGCGGCCGAGCCCGAGCGGCTGGGCGGCACCGTCACGCGCATGCTCGGCACCGTGCGCCAGGGGCTGGACAGCGTGGGCCATGCCGAGGCCATGGCGGGCGCCGTGCTCGAACGCATCGCCGGCCTGCACCAGGCCGCGATGGAGCGCGCCGCCAGCCTGGCCTTGCAGCCGGCCGGTGCGTCCGCCGAAGAGCCGGACGGCATGGAAACGATCGTGCCGCCGGAATCGCTCTACGGCTCGCTGCACGAACCCGGCGTGGCCGACGAGGGGGGCGATGCCGCCGCCAGCGGCGCCGAGGCCACCAACGACTTTCCGCTGGGCAGTTGGGTCGAGCTGATCTCCAACCAGCGCGCCGTGCACACGCAACTGACCTGGTCGAGTCCGCACCACACGCTGTTCCTTTTCACCGCGGCCGACGGCAGCACGCAGTCGATGACGCGCCGCATGCGCGACAAACTGATGGCCGAAGGGGCGTTGCGGGTGCTGCCCGGCCCGCCGCCCGCGGTGGCGGCTGCCCACGGCCGCGCGCAGCGCGGCAAGGGCGCCGGCAAGCCCGTCAGGCCGCGCTAGCCGGCGCGACGCCCGGCGCCGCGCGCAGCTTCTTGCGCACCAGTTGGATGTGGTTGCGCAGCGCGTACAGCTCGTCGGCATACGACAGCGGCACGCTCACCTTTTCCACCTGCGCCTCCAGCCGGTCCAGGGCCTCGTGCAGCGCCTGGGGCGCGGATTGCCCGGCGTCCATTTCGTCCTCGATCTCGCGCAGGCGGCCATACCAGCGGAACACGCGCGAGCGCACGCGGAACTGGTAGAGCGGCGGCACCACGCGCGACAGCGGCAGCATGGCGGCCAGCAGGATGCCCAGCACCAGCCACATGCGCTCGATCAGGTTGGCCATCCAGAAGGGCAGGTAGCGCTGCAGCAGCGGCGCGGGCTCGTTGATGGCGCGCTCGCCCTCGGCGGCGATGGGCAGCTCGCTGTGGCGGGTGCTCGGAAATTCCCGTGCCCGGTTGAACCAGCCGGCACTGCCGTGCAGGGACTGCGCGTTCTGCGCGAACAGCTGCAGCAGCGCCGGGTGCGTGCCCTCGCGCGCCAGCAGCGACGTGGTGGAGGCCACCAGCCGCACATCGGCGGGCGGCACGTTGCCGGCCAGGTCCACCACGCCGCGCGGCAGCGTGACGGGCGTGAGGAACGGAAAGCGCCGCCCGTAGGCCTCGTGCTGCGGAAAGTCCATGAGCCGCACGCCCGGCGTCTGCAGCAGCATCTGCACCATGAGCGACTGCGGCGCCGAGGCGAACACCAGCGCGTCGAGCCGGCCCGCGAGGAACTCCACCGTCGCCGGCGTCTGGCCCAGCTCGGACAGCCGCAGCGCCCGGGGCTCCATGCGGTTGGCCTCCAGCAGCTTTTCCATCAGCGTGGGCACGCCGCTGCCCGCGGTGCCCACGTTCACGCGCAGGCCGCGCAGCTGCGCCAGGCTGTCGAGCCGGCCGCTTTTGACCACGCGGCGCGCGGCCTCGGTGCGGTAGAAGATCCACACCGGTTCCACGAACAGGCTGCCCAGCGATTCCAGGGCGTCGGCGTCTTCCGGCCGCAGTTCGCCGGTGCCGCCCTGCACGAAGGCCAGGTCGGCCTCGCCGCTGCGCAGCAGCTGCAGGTTGGCGGACGAGCCTTCCGTCTCGCGCAGGACGACCTCGATGCCGTCGGCCGCCAGCGCCTTCTGGTAGCGCTGGCCGAAGTCCGCATAGGCGCTCTGCGCGGGCCCGGTGGCCAGGGTGACGCGCTTCGGGGGCGCGGGCTGCAGCCACCAGTAGGCCAGCACCAGCAGCCCCACCGCCAGGAAGACGAGCGGACCGGCCGACAGGATCAGGTCGCGCAGGTTCAGCAGCGCCGTGTGCACCCGTCGCGTGACGGTGCGGGAGCGGGCGGCGAGTGCGTTCATCGGCCGAGGTCCGCCGCGCTCGGCAGGTACAGGCCTTCGTGCGTGGTGAGGGACTGCGCGGCCTGCACGGCGCGCAGCGTGGCGCGGGCCACGGCCTCGGCCGCCATGGTGGCCAGCACCAGCATGCCCGCGTGGCGGCCCGTGGCGCCGGTGGCCAGGGTGAACAGCGTGTCGCCGTCCAGCTGGGTGTGCACGGGGTTGATGCTGCGCGCCAGCCCGTCGTGGCCCGACACCGCCAGGCGATGGGCCTGGGCCTTGGTCAGCACCGCGTCGGTGGCGATCACGCCGATGGTGGTGTTGGTGCCGGGCAGCACGGGCTCGGGCGGCACGCCGCCCAGCAGCGCGCGCCGCGTGTCCATCAGCCGCTGGCCGTCTTCCGAGCGTGCGCCGGCCACGGGCCGGGCGGTGTGCGGGTCGATCACGTCGCCCACGGCGTTGCAGGCGATGAGCGCGCCCACGGTGATGCCGTCCAGCGACACCGATGCCGTGCCGATGCCGCCCTTCATCGCGCGCCCGATGCCGAAGAGCTTGCCCACCGCGGCCCCGGTGCCCGCGCCCACGTTGCCCTCGGCCGGATCGTCGCGCGACGCGGCGGCGCAGGCGGCATAGCCGGCCGCGGCGTCGGGGCGGATGCGCATGTCGCCCACCAGCAGGTCGAACAGCACGGCCGCCGGCACGATGGGCAGGCGGCCCACGGCCACGTCCAGGCCCACGCCGCGCTCCTCCAGCCAGCGCACGGCGCCGGTGGCGGCCTCCAGGCCCCAGGCGCTGCCGCCCGCGAGCACGATGGCATGCACCTTCTCGACCAGGTTGGAGGGCGCGAGCAGGTCGGTCTCGCGCGTGCCCGGCGCGGCGCCGCGCACGTCGACGCCGCCTACGGCGCCCTCGCGCGCGAGGATGGCAGTGCAGCCCGTGGGGCGGCGGGCGTCGGTGTAGTGGCCGACCTCGATGCCCGCCACGCGGGTGATGCTGCCAGCGTCGCTGGCCGAACGGGTTGCTGCGGTCATATGGGCGGCGATTATGGCGCCGCGCCGGCGGCCTTCAGCGGGCCGCCTCGATGCGGGTGATGACGAGCGCTCCGCGCTGGCTCTCGGCATGGAAGCGCACCGGCGTGCCGGGCGCGAGCGGCAGGTCCGGCGCCGGGTCCTGCAGGCGGAACACCATGGTCATGGGCGGCATGGCGAGGTTCTTCAGTTCGCCGTGGCGCAGCGTGAGCCGGGCGGCCGACGGATCCCAGCGCACGACCTCGCCCTGGGACAGTTCGGCGTCCACCGCGGTGGCGGTGTCCGTGGTGGACGCCGCATCGGACGGGGTGGCTGCCTCGGCGGTGTGGCCGGCATGTCCATCGTGCCCGCCGTGCCCGGCCTGGCCGTGCGATGACGCCTGCGCGGGGAGCGTGCCCGCCAGGGCAAAGACGGCGATGGCGGCGATGAAGGCGATGAAAGGGGAAAGGGCGGCCCGGCCCGGGGTGGAGGGGTGGCGGGTCATGCGGGATCCTTGGATGGCGGGTAGTGGCTGAAAACGCGGGTGCTGGCGCCGCCGTGCGCCACCAGCAGCACGTCGTAGGCGTCCTTGCGCCCGCCGTAGATCGCGCCGTCCATTCCCGGCGAGCCCACCGGCATGCCGGGCACGGCCAGGCCCAGGGCCTTGGGCTTTTCGCGCAGCAGGCGCTGCACGTCCGCGGCCGGCACATGGCCCTCGATGAGGTAGCCGCCGACGAGTGCGGTGTGGCACGAGCCCAGCTTTTGCGGCAGGCCCAGGCGGCTGCGCACGGCGGCGTTGCCGGTCTCATGCACCGTGGCGCGAAAGCCGTTGGCCTGCATGTGGTCCACCCAGTCCTGGCAGCAGCCGCAGCTGGGGTCCTTCCAGACCTCGATGGCGGTGGGTTGCGGGCCGGCCGCGAAGGCCGGCCAGGGCAGGGCGGCGGCAGCGCCCCAGGCGGCGATGCCGTGCAGGGCGCGGCGGCGCCCGGCCAGCGGGGTCGGGGTGCCGTCAGCGGCGGGAGGGGGCAGGGGCATGGCAGGGTCCTTTCGGTGGGTGGGGGTGTCCACCCGGGTTTCAAGTAAAAAACGGCTCCAGTGCATATTCTTCTAGGGCGTATTGCTATTAAATTAATAGCAAAAAGAGTGCCTGCATGGCCGGTCAATGGGCGTGGCCGGTGCCGCCTGGGCCCGGTTTGCGCACGGTGGCGGCCCCGGCCTGCGGCGCGGTGGAGGCGGCCGGGGCCGCCGGCGCGGGGGGCAGGTCCGCCGCGGCGCCCTGCCATTCCCAGGCCTGGGTGCCGGGCGGCTGCACGTAGTCGCCCGGGTCGCGCCAGTCGCCGGCGGCCAGGTGCTCGCGCACCTTGAGCACGCTGAACATGCCGCCCATCTCCAGCGGCCCGTAGGGGCCGGTGCCGGTCATCATGGGCAGGGTGTTCTCGGGCAGCGGCATTTCCATGGCGCCCATGTCGGCCATGCCGCGCTCGCCCATCACCATGTAGTCGGGCACGATCTTCTGGATCTTCGCCACCAGCCCCCGGTGGTCCACGCCGATCATGGTGGGCACGTCGTGGCCCATGGCGCCCATGGTGTGGTGGCTCTTGTGGCAGTGCACGGCCCAGTCGCCGGGCTCGTCGGCGACGAACTCGATCTGCCGCATCTGGCCCACGGCGATGTCGGTGGTCACCTCGGGCCAGCGGGCGCCGGTGGGCACTGCGCCGCCGTCGGTGCCGGTCACCTCGAACTCGTGGCCGTGGATGTGGATGGGGTGGTTGGTCATGGTGAGGTTGCCCACGCGCACCCGCACCCGCTCGCCGCGCCGCGCCACCAGCGGGCTGATGCCCGGGAACACGCGGCTGTTCCAGGCCCAGATGTTGAAGTCGGTCATCTCGTTCACGCGCGGCGTGCGCGTGCCTGCCTCCACGGCGAAGGCGTTGAGCAGGAAGGCGTAGTCGCGGTCGGCCGTGGCGATGAGCGGGTGGCGCCCGCGCGCATCCAGCCGCGGGTGGGTGATCCACAGGCCCATCAGGCCCATGGCCATCTGCGTCATTTCGTCGGCATGCGGGTGGTACATGAAGGTGCCCGGGCGCCGCGCGGTGAACTCGTACACGAAGGTCTTGCCCGCGGGAATCGCCGGCTGGTTCAGGCCCGAGACGCCGTCCATCCCGTTGGGCAGGCGCTGGCCGTGCCAGTGCACGCTGGTGTGCTCGGGCAGGCGGTTGGTGACGAAGATGCGCACGCGGTCGCCCTCGACCACCTCGATGGTCGGCCCCGGGCTCTGGCCGTTGTAGCCCCACAGGTGGGCCACGAAGCCGGGTGCGAACTCGCGCACCACGGGCTCGGCGACCAGGTGGAATTCCTTCACGCCGGCGTTCATGCGCCAGGGCAGGCTCCAGCCGTTCAGGGTGACCACGGGGCGGAACGGGCGCCCGGTGGGCGGCGCCGGCGGCACGGCGGTGTCGGCCGATCCGTGCTGGGGGATTTCGGGCAGCGCGGCCAGGGCGGCGCGGCCCACGGAGGCGGCGGCCACGGCAGTGGCGGCGCCGGAGAAGAAGTGGCGGCGTTTCATGTCAGTGGCCTTGGGATTCGGGGTTGGCGGCGCGGCCGGCGGCGGCACCGGGCAGGGCGGCGGATGCGACGGCGCTGGACGCACCGCCCGAGGTGCCGGCCAGGGCCCGTTGCAGGTCGGCCTCGGCGAGCCAGAAGTCGCGCTGCGCCTGCAGCGCATCGGCCACGGCCTGGCTGCTGGCCCGCGCCTCGGCGAGCATCTGCCAGACGCTGGCGAGCATGCCGTTGTAGCGCAGGGTGGTTTCCTCGCTGATGAAGCGGCGCAGCGGCACGACCGCGTCGCGCTGCTGGCGCGCCAGGTCGTAGGCGGTGCGGTAGCCCAGCCAGGCGGTGCGCGCATCGCTGCGGGCGCGCAGGGCCACGTCCTGCAGCTGCGCCGCGCTCTGCAGCGTGCGGCCCCGGGCCTGGGAGCGTGCGGCGCCGCCCCAGTCGAACAGGGGCACGGCCAGTTCCACCTCCCAGCCGCGTTTGACGTCGGCGTGGCCGGTGCCCTGCTCGGTCGTGGTGTTGCGGGTGTAGGCCAGTCCGATCCCACCGGCCCAGGGGGCCACGCCGGCAAAGCCTTCGGTGTCGGCCACGCGGTCCAGCTCCAGCCGCGCGGCGCGCACGTCCAGCCGTTCGCGCAGGGCCCGGGCCTCGATGCCTTCGCTGGCCTCGGGCTGTGCCGGCAGGTCGGGCAGCCGGTCGGGCAGCGTGTAGTGCGCATCCGGTCCCCACAAGCCCATCAGCCGCGACAGCTGCTCGCGCTCGGTGGCGGCGTCCAGCCGCGCGCGGGCCAGCTGGGCGGCGCTGTCGGCCCACAGCGCCTGTTCGCGGGCCTGCTGCAGCCGGCTCCAGTTGCCGACGCGGGCCATGCGGCGCGCCAGTTCGGCACCGGCGTCGGCCGCCTCGTGCATGCGCTCCTGCGTGGCCGCCACCTGCTCGGCCGCCACGGCGCGCAGCCAGGCGCGCCGCGTGTCGAAGGCCAGGCGCACCACATCCTGCGCGGCGTCCAGCGTGGCCTGCTCCATCTGCTGGCCCTGCCAGCGCGTGCGCCAGGGCAGGGTGACGAGATCGATCAGGCCCAGGCCCAGCGTGCGCTCGATCTCGCGCTCGTGCCCGCTGCGAAAGCGCCCCAGCGTGAGCGTGGGGTTGGGCAGGGTCAGGGCCTGCACGCGCTGCGCATCGGCCACGCCCAGGGCTGCCAGCCGCGCCTGCAGGCCCGGGTTGCGCAGCAGGGCGATGCGCACGGCGTCGTCGGCGGCGAGCGGCCCGGCCAGCCACTGCGCGATGGCCGCGTCGGCCTGCGCGCGCGCCGCTGGGTCGGCAGAGGGCAGCGCGGGCGCGGCCACGCCGGCGCTGCGGCCATCGGCCAGCGCCTGCACTTGGCTGCGCAGGCCGTCGGGCGACACGCTGGCGCAGCCGGCCAGCAGCAGGGCGGCCGCCAGCGCGCCCCAGGCGGTGGTGCGGGGCGCGGTCATGGCGTCCCCCGCGCGGGCGTGGGGTCGGACGGCGGGTGGTGGTGCGCACCGTGGCCTGCTGCCGATGCTCCCGAGGGCGCGGCCTGGCGGGCTTCCCACGCCACGATGTCGGCATGGCCGCGCGGCGTGGCCGCCACGGCGGCCTGCGCATCGCGCCAGGCCACCGTGCCGGTTTCGACGGGCGGCGCGGCGTCGGTGAATACGCTGCGGTGGACCAGCGCACCGGCCGGTGCCAGCGGGTCGGCTACCGGCCCGGGGGCCTGGGCCAGGGCCGGCCATGGCGGCAAGAGCGCGGCGGCGGCCAGGGCACCGCGCAGGAGCGAAGAACGAACGGAAAGGGATGAGGGGGCGCGCACGGCGATCTCCTGAGCAAGGGCGAAACCAGCGGCCGCCGATCCGCGCGCCGCCGGTGGCGGGTGCGGATCGCGGACGCACTTCGGGCGTCGGGGCTCAGGAAATGGGTGGCTTGATGGCCTGCGCGGTCAGGGCGCTGGCAAAGCGGCGCTCTGCCAGGGGCAGGGGCGCGCGGGGCAGCGCGGTGCGCGCGGGGTCCGCCAGCGGGGGCGTCAGCATGGCCGAGTGGCAGATGCCGCAGGCCGAGCAACCGCCGTCATGGGCGTGGTGGCTGGTGTGGGGGGACGCATCGCCGGCGCCGCCGTGGGGCGCCTGCGCGGCCTCGGCCGAAGGGGCGGTGGCCTCGCCATGGCAGGGCGCCAGCGCCGCGGCATCGGAGGGTGCCGCGGTGTGGAGGGTGTGCGCCGGGGGCGTGCCGGATCGCGGTTCGGCCGCTGCATGGGCCGCGTGCGCCGCCGTGCCCACCGCCGGCAGCATGCCGGCCGCCATGGCATTGCCCGCCAGGCCCCGAAGGGCCATGAGCACAATGAGAAAGAGGAACATGCCGCGGCGCATAGGCGGGAATGATAGCCCCGCGCTGCGGGAGTTCCGGGCGGAGCCTGCGCCGGCTACATGGCCATGTAGCGGCCCGGGCGGTGGTTCATCGCCACGACCAGGTTGAGCGCCACGGCGCCCGCGATGGACCAGAGCACGCGCATGGGGTCCACCGTGAACAGCGCCAGCAGCACAATGCAGCAGTCCACCGCCATCTGGACCTTGCCCGCGCGCCAGCCGTAGCGGTCCTGCAGGTACAGCGCCAGGATGCCCATGCCGCCCAGGCTGCACCGGTGGCGGAACAGCACGAGAAAGCCTGTGCCCGTGATGAGCCCGCCCGCCACCGCGGCATAGAGCGGCTGCAGCGCGACGAATTCCATCAGACCCGGCTGGGCCTCGGTCAGCGCCGACAGCAGCAAGACGGCCACGAAGGTCTTCAGGGTGAAGCTGCGCCCCATCTTGCGCCAGGCCAGCCAGTAGAACGGCAGGTTGAGCAGGAAGAAGAGCTTGCCGAAGCCCATGTCGGTCGCATAGTGCAACAGAAAGGCCAGCCCCGCCGTGCCGCCCGTGAGCAGGCCGGCGCTGCCGAAAAAGCCCACACCCACCGAAATGAGCAGCACGCCCGTGAACAGGGCGGCGGTGTCTTCGGTGGCGGTGTGGGGAACCATGGTGGGCGGGGATGTCGGGGTGGGCGGGGCGGGGGTGCTCATGCGGGAAGAGGGGCGGCGTGGCCGGGGAACGGGGCCTCTTGAAGGGCTCGCGGTCTGGCGCCGGTGAAGAAGGTGGGCGGATTCTAGGAGGTGTCGAACCCATGATTACCCCACGCTGCGCCTGCGCCCGCACGCGAATGTGCGAAGCGCGACCTTCAAAGAGCGAAATCCGGGCCGGCCGTGCCCCCAGCGCGCCGTCCGCCCGGGAAGGCCGTGGACCGGCCCCTCCCCGGGCCGGCGGGGGGCGCCAAGGAAATCCAGCGAAAACGGGCCTGTGCCGGGGTTTCGATTGTGCCGGATGCTATTGTTTTGATAGCGATTCGCTGCTCAGCATGCGCAGGCCGTTCGCCACCACCAGCAGGCTGGCGCCCATGTCCGCGAACACGGCCATCCACATGGTGGCGTGCCCGGCCAGCGCCAGGCCGAAGAACACCGCCTTGATGCCCAGTGCCAGCACGATGTTCTGCATCAGCACGGCATGCGTGCGGCGCGACAGGCGCACGGTCTCGGCCACGCGGCGCAGGTCGTCGTTCATGATGACCACGTCGGCCGTCTCCATCGCCACGTCGGTGCCGGCGCCGCCCATGGCGAAGCCGATGTCGGCCTTGGCCAGGGCGGGCGCGTCGTTGATGCCGTCGCCCGCCATGGCGGTCATGCCGTGCTTTTGCTGCAGCGCGGCGATGGCCGACAGCTTCTGCTCGGGCAGCAGGCCCGCCTGCACCTCGTCGATGCCGGCTTCGCGCGCGGCCGCCTGGGCCGCTGCGGCGTGGTCGCCGGTGAGCATCACGGGCACGATGCCCAGCGCGCGCAGGTCCGCCACGGCCTGTGCCGACTGCGGGCGCAGCGTGTCGGCCACGGCGAAGAGCGCCCGCACGGCCTGGCCGTCGGCCAGCAGCGTGACGCTGCGCCCCTGGGCCTCGTGCGCGGCGGCGGCGGCCTCCACGGCGTCGGTCCACAGGCCTTTTTCCTGGGCCAGCCGGCGGTTGCCCAGCAGCCAGGTGGCGCCGGCGATGCGCGCCTGCACGCCGCGCCCGGGCAGGGCGGTGAAGTCCTCCACCTCGGGAAGGCCGGCGGGGGTGCCCAGCCCGGCCGCGATGGCCTTCGATACGGGGTGGTCCGAGCGCCCGGCGAGTGCCGCCGCCACATCCTGGGCGCCATCGCTGCCGAAGGACTCGCGGCCCACCAGCACCGGGCGCCCGGCGGTCACGGTGCCGGTCTTGTCGAAGGCCACGGCGCGCACGCCGCGGGCCAGCTCCAGCCAGTTGCCGCCCTTGATGAGAATGCCGCGCCGGGCCCCGGCGGCCAGGCCGCTCACCACGGTGACAGGCGTGGCCAGCACCAGCGCGCAGGGGCAGGCGATCACCAGCAGCACCAGCGCGCGGTAGATCGCATCCAGCCAGGTCCAGCCGAACAGCAGCGGGGCGCCGATGGCCACGGCGACGGCCATGGCGAATACGGCGGGCGTGTACACGGCGGCGAAGCGGTCCACGAAGCGCTGGGTGGGCGCCCGGGCGCTCTGGGCCTGCTCCACGGCGCGGATGATGCGGTCCAGCGTGGTCTGGCCGGCCGCGGCCGTCACGCGGAATTCCAGTTCCGACTGCGCGTTGAGCGTGCCGGCGTACACCGGATCGCCCGGCGCCTTGTCCACGGCCAGGCTCTCGCCCGTCACGCTGGATTCGTCGACCGCGCTGCGGCCGGTGGTGACCACGCCGTCCAGCGGCACGCGGCCCCCGGGGCGGATGCGCACGGTGCTGTCCACGGCCACATCGGCGGCGGGCACCGTGCGCCACTGGCCGTCCGGGCCGCGCACGTCGGCCTGGTCGGGGCTGAGCGCCAGCAGGGCGCCGATGGCGTCCCGCGCACGGCCCACGGCGCGGTCCTCGATGCGCTCGGCCAGGGCGTACAGCGCCATCACCATGGCGGCTTCGGGCCACTGGCCGATCAGGAACGCGCCGGTCACGGCCACCGCCATCAGCGCGCTGATGCCCAACTGGCCCCGCATCAGCGAGCGCAGGCCGCTGCGGTAGATGCCCAGCCCCGCCAGCAGGATGGCCGCCGCGGCGACGCCCATGCCCGCCACGCGCCACGGCGTGGTGTCCGGCCCCAGCAGGTGCAGCAGCTCGGCGCCGGTGGCCGCCACCAGGGCGGCGGCGAGGCGGCCCCAGCCGGGCAGGGCGCCGTGGTCGTGCCCGTCGTGGTCGCCTTCGGAGGCATGGCCGTGGTCGCCGTGCGCTTCGCCCGCCGGGGCGGCTGCCGCCTTCGTGCCGGCCTGGGGCGCGGTGCTAGAGCACCCGCCACCGCAGCAGGACACATCGATGCGGGGTGCGGTGGCCGGTCGGGCGGCGGCGGAGGCCGGGGCCGGGGCCGGCGCGGGGCCGTGGCCCGCGTGGACATGGCCGTCGTGTCCGGCATGGGAAAGGTCGTGGCTGTGTTTTGTCATGGTTTTCCTGGTGTGTCGGGGCGCGCGCGATGCCGCCGTGCCATGATTGAAAACCTTGAAGCCGCTCGAAGGTCAAGCCATGTCTGCCCAAAGCCCCTGCCACCGTATCGGAGATGCCGCCCGCCTGTCGGGCGTGCCGGCCGCCAACATCCGCTATTACGAGAAGGAAGGCCTGCTGCCCCAGCAGGCCCGCGCCGACAACCGCTACCGCCTGTACAGCGCGGACGAGGTGCACCGCCTGCGCTTCATCCGGCTGTGCCGGGCCATGGACATGTCGCTGGACGAAGTGCGCACCCTGCTGGCGCTGGACCACAGCGGCGCAGCGGCCGACCACGCGGCCTGCGACACCCTGGACGAGCACCTGCAGCACGTGCGCACCCGGCTGCAGGAGCTGCGCACGCTGGAGGAAGAGCTGCTGTCGCTGCGCGGCCGCTGCGACGGCACCGATGCCGGCCGCTGCCGCGTGATCGAGGCGCTGCACGCCCGCGCCGATGCCGAAACCGTGCCACCGCCCGCGCCGATGGCCAAGCGGCACGTGTGACGCCAGGCCGCGCCACCCCCGGTCACCAGTCGCATTGCAATGAAATTGATAGCGGAACGCCCTAGTGGAATATGCGCTGGAGGCCAATTTTGTTACGCATCGTCGCCGGCCCGTCCACTATGATGCCCGCATGATCGCCGGCCTGCCATCCCCCTCGCTGATCGACCGCATCTGGCGCGCCGCGCGGGGCTGGGCGGTGGCCTGGTGGCGCATCGTGCACCTCGGGTCGGTGGCGCTGGTGCTCATGCTCTCGCCGTCCAGCTACGGGCGCGCCACGCGCTGGCGGCTCGCGCGGCACATGTACCAGGACACGGCGCCCATCCTGCTGGGGTTCACGGTGCTGGCGGCGCTGGTCAGCCTGGTCATCACCCGCATCGTCGTCGTCACGGCGCTGAGCTACGGCCTGTCGCGTTACGCGCTGGAGATGGTCATCCGCGTGCTGGTGCTGGAGCTGATCCCGCTCACCGCCGCGCTCTTCGTCGCCATGCGCACCACCATCCCCAACGGCACCCAGCTCGCCCTCATGCGCCAGGCCGGCCGCCTGGACAGCCTGCGCCGGCACGGCGCCGACCCAATCCGCGTGGAGCTGCTGCCACGGGTGGTGGCCGGCATCTACGCCAGCATCACGCTCGCGGCGCTGTCGTGCGTGGTCGCGCTCGCCATGGCCTATTTCGGGGTGTATGGGCTCAACACCGCGGGGCTGCCGAGCTACACGCGCATGTTCGGCCAGGTGTTCACGCCGGCTGTCACGCTGGTGTTCGTGCTGAAAACCCTGTTCTTCAGCCTGGCCGTGGCCCTCATTCCCATGGCAGCGGGGCTCTACGAAAACGGCGACAGCCGGGGACGCCACGGCTCCGAACTGGGCGGGCTCGCGCGCATGTTCGCCGTGCTCCTGCTGATCGAAGTCGCGTCCCTGCTGGGCAATTACTACTAACTGGTTCCGTGACCCCTACCACGACCGACACCGGCCAAGGCACGCGCTGCGCGCCGTGGCCTCACCGAGGAAACGCTTTCATGTCCGACCCAGACACCTTCCCTGCCGGCGCTTTCGGCCCGCGGGCCCACGGCGGTGCGCGCCATGGCTGAGCGGCCCCCTTCCCACGAAGCGGACGATGCCGCCAGCGAGGCGCTGCTCGAAGCCCAGCGCCCGGTGGCGAACCTGGAGCGCAAGGCCGCGGCGCTGCTCCTGTTCACGCTGGCGCTCATCGTGGGCTCGGCGTTCTATCTGCTGTATGCACGCGGCGTCTTCGAGCCCACGCAGCGCCTGGTGCTCACGGCCGACGACTCCGAGGGCGTGGTGGTCGGCATGGACATGACGTTTTCGGGCTTCCCCATCGGGCGGGTGCGCGGCATCGAGCTCTCGCCCGACGGCAACGTGCGCATCCTGATCGACGTGCCGCGCAAGGACGCGCACTGGCTGCGCGAGTCCAGCGTCTTCACGCTGGTGCGCGGCATCGTGGGCGGCACCACCATCAAGGCCTACAGCGGCATCCTCACCGATCCGCTGCTGGCCGACGGCGCCGAACGCCCGGTGCTGCGCGGCGATGCCACGGCCGAGATCCCGCAGCTCATGGCATCGGCGCGCGAACTGCTGTCCAACCTGCAGGCCATGACAGCCCAGGACGCCGCGCTGGGCGGCACGCTGTCCAACGTGCGTGCGCTGACCGAGCGGCTGAACGCGCCGGGCGGCGCGCTCAACGTGCTCATGGGCAGCGAGGCGGATGCCAAAAAGATCACTGCCACGCTGGACCGCACCAACCAGCTGCTGGCGCGCATCGACGGCATGGCCGCCAAGGCCGACCGGCAGGTGTTCGGAGCGGCGGGCGATCCGGGGCTCGTGCCCGAGGTGCGGGCCACGGTGGTGCAGCTCAACGGCCTGCTGGCCGACACCCGCCAGAGCCTGAAAAAGGTCGATGCCGTGCTGGCCGAAGCCCAGGCCATCGGTGCCAACGCGCGCGAAGCCACCACCGATCTGGGCAGCTTGCGAGCCGAAGTGGAGAGCAACCTGCGCAAGGTGGAGAGCCTGGTCAACGACATCCAGCGCAAGTGGCCGTTTGCGCGCGACACGGAACTCAAGCTGCCATGAAACCCCTGCTGTCTTCCCCGCTGCGCACATCGGTGCTGCGTGCCGCTGCGCTGCTCCCCTGCCTGGCCCTGTGGGCGTGCTCGGCCAAGCCGCCCACGCCGGAATGGCAGATGAATGCCCACGGCGCGGCCCGCAAGGCCACCGAGGCATACCTGTCGGGCGAGCCGCGCATCGCGCAGCTGGAGTGGGACCGGGCCCGGGCGGAAGTCGCCCGCACGGGGCGGCCCGACCTGCTGGCACGTGTGGAACTCATGCGCTGCGCCGCCCAGGTCGCCAGCCTGGTGGTGGAGCCGTGCACGGCCTTCGAGGCCCTGCGCGCCGACGCCGCGCCGCAGGACCAGGCCTATGCCGATTACCTGGCCGGCACCATCGACAGCACCGCCGCCGCCCACCTGCCCGAGCCGCAGCGCAGCGCCTGGGCGGGCGGCCCGGCTGCGCAAGCCGGCCTGGCCGATCCGCTGTCGCGCCTGGTGGCCGCGGGGGTGTGGGTGAAAACCGGCCGGGAGACGCCGCAGGTGGTCGACTCCGCCGTGGAGGCCGCCTCTGCGCAGGGGTGGCGCCGGCCGCTGCTGGCCTGGCTGACCCTGGCGGCGCAGCGTGCCGATCAGAGGGGCGATGGGCCCGCCGCTGCCGCCGCCCGCAGGCGGTTGGCGGTGCTGGAAGAGGGGCTCAGCGCTGAAAAGCGCTGATGCAGAAACTCAAGGGGGGAGGGGGTGGCGCGGAGGTTCAGGGGACGGCCCCGGCCCGCGCCGTGCCGGGATGCCGGACTCAGTTGAGGAACGATTCCGCGGGAAGAATCTGTTCGAGGTTGCCCGGCAGATTCACCAGCGAGTCGGCGGCCTGCACCGCCTCGTCCGGCACCAGCGTCATGGCGGTGGCGGCCACCGCGAGAAGCACTGTCACCGTAAAGGCTGCGAAAGCGCGGGTTCCGGAGTGGATTTTGCGTTTCATGACAGATGTCCTTCAAGAGGGGTAGGGGCCTGCACGGCGGGTGGAGTGAACGCATTAAACCGCTTGCGTTCTGGCCCGGTCTGTCAGACAAGGCCTTTTGGAAGGCTGTTGCGACGACAGTTACGGTTGGTTGCGATCCGTTGACGCAAATCAACCGTTTCGGGCTGAATTCACCCAGGCGTCAGCCGCCGGGCGAGTGCCGACGCCGTCAAGGCGGTGCCGTCAGGCCATTGGTCTGCCGCATCGCCGTGCATCCAGCAGGCTGCCATGGCCGCATCGAAGGCGGCGTTCGGCACGTCGGGCGCCGCGGCCAGCCGCGCACCCACCAGTCCCGCCAGCACATCCCCCGTGCCGCCCGTTGCCAAGCGTGCGTTGCCGGTCGGATTGATGCGGGGCGTTTGCCCCGGGGCCGCGATCACGCTGCCCGAGCCCTTGAGCACCACGGCGCAGCCGAATTGCTCCGCCAGCCGGGAGGCCGCAGCCAGCCGGTCGGCCTGCACGCCTGGCGTGTCCAGCGCCAGGAGCCGGGCCGCTTCCAGCGGGTGGGGTGTCAGCACGGTGTGCCGGCCCGGCTGCGCCGCGCGATCGCGCAGCGCCTTCGCCAAGGACGGGTCGCCGGCCACGGCATTGAGCGCATCCGCATCCAGCACCAGGCGGTGCGCCTCGGCCAGGACCTTCGGCAGCACCGCCCGGATGGCCTCGCCCCCGCCGCATCCGCAGACCACGGTGCCTTGCTCCAGGTGCAGCGCGTCGAAGCGTCGGAACATGCATTCCGGCTGCATGGGGTCGAGGGACAGGTCGCCTCCGTCCAGCAGGGCCACCATCACCCGCCCGGCGCCCGCCTGCAGCGCCGCCGATGCCGCCAACAGCGCTGCGCCCGCCATGCCCATGCCCCGGGCCCGCAGCCCTTCTCCGCCCACCACCGCCACATCGCCGTAGCTGCCTTTGTGGCTGGCATGGGCGCGGTGGGCGGGCAGGGGCGCTGCCGCCAGCCAGGCGCAGGGCGCCACGTCCGTTGCGCCACAGCCCAGGTCGTCGAACCAGACCTGTCCGGCCGCGTCGCGCCCGTTCCCGGTGAACAGCCCGGGCTTCAGGGTGAGCAGGGCCAGGGTGTGCCGTGGTGACGCCGAGGCGCCTGGCGGCGGCGCCAGTCCGGCCGCGAACTGGCCGGTGTCGCCCGACAGGCCGGAGGGCGTGTCCACGCACAGCACCGGGGCGGGCGTGGCATGCAATTGGGCCAGCAGGTGCTGCATGCGCGGGTCGGCCGCACGGGGCTTGCCGCCGCCCGCCAGGCCGATGCCCAGCAGAGCGTCCACGCAGACGTCATCGGGCCCCATGTCGGGCGGCGGGCCATCGGAAAAAACGACACCCGCGGCCGCAGCGCGCCGATAGGACGCGAGCGCATCGGGCGGCGCCGTGTCCGGCTGGCCCAGCCAGATCACCGTGGCGATGCGCCCCGCCCGGTGCAGGTGGAACGCCGCCTCCAGGCCATCGCCGCCGTTGTTGCCCGCACCGCAGACCACCCATGCGTTGCGTGCGTGCGGGGCGATGGCCTGGGCCAGCCGGGCCACCGCCCAACCGGCCCGCTGCATCAGGGTGTGCGGGGGGTACTGCGCTGCCAGGGCCTGTTCGATCCGGCGCGTGGCCAGCGTGTCGAACAGAGGATGGGGCCGATCGGCCGTGATCCGGCGAAGGGCGGGCTTCGGCGCTGTTGCTGCAGGCGGCTCGGAGCGCATGGCGTCGGGTCCGGCTCAGAAGCGGCGCAGCGCGAAATGCTGCAGATCCACCTCGGGCGCGCGTTGGGCCATCAGGTCGGCCAGGGCCCGAGCGCTGCCATTGGCGAGCGCATAGCCGCAGCCGCCATGGCCGGCGTTGACCCACACCCCCGGCAGGCCGCTCGGACCCACGACCGGGGCACCGTCCGGCAGGGTGGGTCGGGCACCGCGCCACACCTGCACCTGGCCCGACGAAACCTGCACCCCGCCGGGAAACCAGCTGGAGATGGCCTGGTACAGCGTTTGCAGCGTGGGCGCATGGTGCGCGCCATCGCCCCGGCCGAGTTCGGCGCCACCCGCGATGCGCACGCGTTGGCCCTGGCGCGTGATCGTCACCCGGTGGAGCGGGTCCACGACCGATCCTTGCGGGGCATGGGAGTCTTCGCGCACCGGGGCGCTGATCGAGTAGCCGTGGAGCGCGGCCATCGGTAGCTCGGCACCCAAAGGGCGCAACAGCGCCGCCGCTGCCACGCCGGCGCAGACGACGACGGCATCGAACCGGCGCGGCAGCGTCTCGCCGGCGATCCGCAGGCCCGCGGGCGCCGCATCCAGCCCGGTGACCTGGGCATTGAAATGAAATTGCGCCCCGCGCTCCTGCGCGGCATAGCGCAGCATCTGCGCGAAGAGGCGGCAGTTGCCGGACTCGCCGTCGGGAATGTGCAGAGCGCCGATCAGGGGGCTGTCGGGCGACAGGCCCGGCTCGATCTGGCGGGCGGTCTCGGCATCCACGTCGTGGATGGCCATGCCCGCGTCCCGCAGCAGTTGCAGGGCCGGCTGCACGTGCGCCAGGTCTTCGACCGTGCGCAGCAGGACCAGCGCGCCGCGGCCGGTTTCCGCGTCCACCTGCAACTGCTCCGACACCCACCGCATGCGCGCCTGGCTGTAGCGGCCCAGTTGCTCCAGTGCGGAAAGGGCCATCGGAAGCGCCGGCGAACGACCGGCCTTGCGCCACCGCCAGAGCCATCGCAGCTCGGATGCCGTCACCCCCTTGGCGAGCCGCACCGCTGCATGGCGTCCCCAGAGCCGGGTGCTTTGCGGGCCGCCGATGCCCGGGGCCGCTAGGGGAATGAGGAGGGCGGGCGAGGACAGGCCGGCATTGGCGAAGCTCGATTCCTCGGCCGCGGCGCTGCGTTGTTCGAAAACCGAAACCTCGTGGCCGTCGCACGTCAGTTCGTAAGCAGTGGTGACGCCGACGATCCCGGCGCCCACGATGGCGATGTGCATTTGGTTTCTGAGCTCTTTCAGGCACCAGCGCTAATGGACACTGCGCTGGCTGCTACTGTTTTTGTGTTTTCCAAGGGCCTGTTTCCAGGCGGGCCCTGCCGGCGCCGGTGGCGCAAGGGTCCGTTTGGGCTCGGTCAATCTGCCATGCTAGAATCTTTGGGTTTTGCTGGTGGCTGCGCAGTGCGTGGCCGACGACCTGGCAAGACAAATCGCAAACCAGCCCTTTCAAGGTGCTGCCTTCTTCTTGCAAGCCGGCAGTTATTGGGGCTGGATTTTAGACCCAACCTTCGGAGAAATTCTCATGTCCGTCACCATGCGCGAAATGCTGGAAGCCGGTGTCCACTTCGGTCACCAAACCCGTTTCTGGAACCCCAAGATGGCCCCGTACATCTTCGGCCATCGCAACAAGATCCACATCATCAACCTGGAAAAGTCGCTCCCGCTCTTCCAGGACGCCCAAAAGTTCGCCAAGCAGCTCACCGCCAACCGCGGCACCATCCTGATGGTCGGCACGAAGCGCCAGGCCCGCGAAATCCTCGCCACCGAAGCGCAGCGCGCCGGTGTGCCCTATGTTGACCAGCGCTGGCTGGGCGGCATGCTGACCAACTTCAAGACGGTCAAGACCTCCATCAAGCGCCTGAAGGACATGAAGGCCCAGCAAGAAGGCGGCCTCGACGCCATGAGCAAGAAGGAACAGCTCACCTTCACCCGCGAAATGGAAAAGCTGGAAAAGGACATCGGCGGCATCCAGGAAATGAATGCACTGCCCGATGCCATCTTCATCATCGACGTGGGCTTCCACAAGATCGCCGTGGCTGAAGCCAAGAAGCTGGGCATTCCGCTGATCGGCGTGGTGGACTCCAACCACTCCCCCGAAGGCATCGACTACGTGATCCCCGGCAACGACGACTCGGCCAAGGCCGTGGCCCTGTATGCCCGCGGTATCGCCGACGCGATCATCGAAGGCCGTGCCAATGCCGTGAACGACGTGGTCAAGGCCGTGGCTGCCGAAGGCTCTGACGAATTCGTGGAAGTGGAAGAAACCGCTGCCTGATTCCCGGCCGCGCGACCTGTCGCGAATGAAAGCGGGGCTCCTGGTTAGCCCCCTTTTTTTTAGCCCGAATGCTGTAACGAACTGAACTGAGACTGGAGAAAAAGATGGCTGCAATTACCGCAAGCATGGTCGCCGAACTGCGTGCAAAGACCGATGCCCCCATGATGGAATGCAAGAAGGCCCTGACGGAAGCCGAAGGCGACCTGGCCAAGGCGGAAGAGTTGCTGCGCGTGAAGCTGGGAACCAAGGCCGGCAAGGCCGCCGCCCGCATCACCGCGGAAGGCGTGGTCGCCAGCTACATCGACGGCACGACCGGCGGGCTGATCGAAGTGAACAGCGAAACCGACTTCGTGAGCAAGAACGACAGCTTCCTCGCGCTGGCCAAGGCCGCTGCCGAACTGGTGGCCAAGCACAATCCCGCCAACGTGGAAGCCCTGGGTGCCCTGCCTTACAGCCAGGACGGCTTCGGCCCCACCCTGGAAGAAGTGCGCAAGGGCCTGATCGGCAAGATCGGCGAGAACATGTCGTTCCGCCGCTTCAAGCACTTCTCCGGCAACAAGCTGGCCTCTTACCTGCACGGCACCCGCATCGGCGTGGTGGTCGAGTTCGAAGGCGACGAAACCGCTGCCAAGGACGTGGCCATGCACATCGCTGCCATGAAGCCCGTCGCGCTGACCAGCGCCGACGTGCCTGCCGACCTGATCGAGAAGGAACGCTCGGTCGCCGCTGCCAAGGCCGCGGAAGACAAGGCCAAGGCGGAAGCCGAGGGCAAGGCCGTCCAGTCCGACGAAATCGTCAGCAAGCGCATCGAAGGCGGCGTGCAGAAGTACCTCAAGGAAGTGTCTTTGTTCGACCAGGTCTTCGTGAAGGCCGCCGACGGCAAGCAGTCCGTGGGCCAGATGCTCAAGGGCGCCAACACCACGGTCAAGGCGTTCACGCTGTACGTGGTCGGCGAAGGCATCGAGAAGAAGGTGGACGACTTCGCTGCCGAAGTGGCCGCCCAGGTGGCCGCCGCCAAGTCTGCCGCTTGATCGCAGACCCCATCGCCACCTCACCCGCCATTCCATTGCCCCACGGAGAAGTCCCCATGTCCATCGCTGCACCAGCCCACAAGCGCATTTTGCTCAAGTTGTCTGGCGAGGCGCTCATGGGGGACGATGCCTTCGGCATCAACCGTGCCACCATCGTCCGGATGGTGGAGGAGATCGCTGAGGTCACCCGCATGGGTGTGCAGGTGGCCGTGGTGATCGGTGGTGGAAACATCTTTCGCGGCGTGGCCGGCGGCTCGGTCGGCATGGACCGCGCCACCGCCGATTACATGGGCATGCTGGCCACGGTCATGAACGCGCTGGCATTGGCCGACGCCATGGACAAGCAGGGACTGACGGCCCGCGTGATGTCGGCGATCGCCATCGAGCAGGTCGTCGAGCCCTACGTGCGCCCCAAGGCCCTGCAATATCTGGAAGAGGGTAAGGTGGTGGTGTTCGCCGCCGGTACCGGCAATCCCTTCTTCACCACCGACACCGCGGCAGCGCTGCGGGGTGCCGAAATCGGCGCCGAGGTGGTTTTGAAGGCGACCAAGGTGGACGGTGTGTACACCGCCGATCCCAAGAAGGACCCGACGGCGACCCGCTACACCAAGCTCACGTTCGACGAGGCCATGTCGCGCAATCTGGGGATTCTGGATGCGACGGCGTTTGCCCTGTGCCGTGACCAGAAGTTGCCGATCCGCGTGTTTTCCATCATCAAGCACGGCGCGCTCAAGCGCGTGGTTATGGGTGAGGACGAAGGCACGCTGGTGTACGCTTGAGCGTTGGGCGCGCCCCGGCGCGCCCGGCTTCATGCTGAGGAGAAAAACATGACCATTGCCGATATCAAGAAGAATGCAGAAACCAAGATGGACCAGTCCATCGTGGCGTTCAAGAACAATCTGTCCAAGATCCGCACCGGCCGCGCCAATCCAGCGCTGCTCGATTCCGTGCAGGTCGAGTACTACGGCTCGTTTGTGCCGTTGTCGCAAGTGGCGAACGTGGCCCTGATCGACTCGCGCACCATCAGCGTCCAGCCCTGGGAAAAGGGCATGGGCGCCAAGATCGAGAAAGCCATCCGCGAAAGCGATCTGGGCTTGAACCCGGCCTCCATGGGCGACCTGATCCGCGTGCCCATGCCTCCCATGAGCGAAGAGCGCCGCAAGGAAATGACCAAGCTCGCACGCAATGAAGGCGAGAGCGCCAAGATCGCCGTGCGCAATCTGCGCCGTGACGCCAACGAAGCTGTCAAGAAGCTGGTCAAGGACAAGCTGGCCTCCGAAGACGACCAGAAACGTTCGGAAACCGAGATTCAGAAAGTCACCGACAAGCACATCGCCGAAGTTGATGCGCTGGTGTCCGGCAAGGAACAGGAAATCATGGCGGTCTGATCCCCGGTTCCGGGAATCGATCGTTGCCCTGCATGTCCGCCTCTTCGGCCATTCCGCACCACGTTGCCATCGTCATGGATGGCAATGGCCGCTGGGCCACGCGCCGTTTCCTGCCGCGGCTGGCAGGGCACAAGCAGGGCGTGGAATCTCTCAAACGCTGCGCGCAGGCCTGCGTGGAGCGGGGCGTGGCCGTCCTGACGGTGTTCGCTTTTTCTTCGGAGAACTGGAACCGGCCTGCCGATGAAGTGTCGGGCCTCATGGATTTGTTGGCCAAGGCGCTGTCCCGGGAAGTCCCCCAGTTGCAAAAGGACGGGGTACGCCTGCATTTCGTCGGTGAGAAGGCTGGGTTGTCCGAGAAGGTGCGGGCGGGCCTGCGTCAGGCCGAACTGGACACCGCGCACAATACCCGCCTGGTCCTGAACGTCTGCTTCAACTACGGCGGCCGTTGGGACATCGCGCAGGCCGCTGCGGCCGTTGCGGCGCGGGGCGAGCCCATCACCGAGGCCAGCCTGCATGCGGCCATGGGCCTGGCGCACGTGCCGGATCCGGACTTGGTGATCCGCACGGGTGGCGAAATGCGCATCAGCAATTTCCTGCTGTGGCAGTCGGCCTATTCCGAGTTCTACTTCAGTGACCGGCTCTGGCCGGACTTCGACGGCAAGGCCCTGGATGAGGCCATTGCCGCCTTCAATGCCCGAGAGCGCCGTTTCGGCAAGACATCCGAGCAAATACTGGCGTCGTCACCTGCCTCGCTGCAGGTCTGAAAGGGCTTTCCCATGCTTCGACAGCGCGTCATCACTGCCATCGTCCTGCTGGCCATTTTGCTGCCGGCGCTTTTTTACCCGTCTCCGTGGCCCTTTGCCACGGTCATCCTGGTCTTGATGGCCGCGGGTGCCTGGGAGTGGGGTCGGCTTCAAGGACTGGGCTCTGGCGCGGCCGTGGGGGTGGGGGCCGCTTGCGTCGCGCTTTGCGCGGTGAGCTGGTCACTGGGCTGGTTGCAGCAACCGCTGGCCTGGCTGTGGACCCTGGGTGGCGCCGCGTGGGTGCTTGTCGGTGCGTGGATGCTGCGCGCGGGTGTCCAGGGCTGGCCCCAGGTTCCCAAGGCCGTGCGGCTGGTCGGCGGCGTGTTCGTGCTGTGGCTGGCGTGGCTGGCGGCGGTGCAGGCGCGCATGGCGGGCATCAATTTTCTGATGTCGATCCTGGTTCTTGTCTGGGTGGCAGACATCTTTGCGTACTTCGCAGGCCGGGCCTTTGGCCTGCGCTTCACCAAGAACAAACTGGCCCCCTCGATCAGCCCCGGCAAGAGCTGGGAAGGCGTGTGGGGCGGCATGGCCGGTGTGGTGGTTCTGGCGGTGGGCTGGGTGGTCGCCGACGCGTCCACCAGTGCATCGGTCGCGAGTTTCTATACCCACCTGTTCGCGCGCGGCTGGTGGCTGTTGTTGCTGGGTGCCGTGTTCATGGCGGCCATGAGCGTGGTGGGCGACCTGACCGAGTCCCTCGTCAAGCGCAGCATCGGCGCCAAGGACAGCAGCGGTTTGTTGCCGGGCCACGGCGGCGTGCTCGATCGCGTGGATGCGCTGTTGCCCACCTTGCCGCTGGCCATGATGTTGACTCACTTCGCTTCCGCATGAAACAACGCATCACGGTCCTGGGATCCACGGGGTCCATCGGTACCAACACCCTGGATGTGGTGGCACGCCATCCCGAGCGCTACGAGGTGTTTGCCCTGAGCGCTGCCACGCAGGTCGACGCCCTGCTGGCGCAGTGTGTCCGTTTCCAGCCCCGCTTCGCCGTGATGGCTAGCGCGCCGCATGCGCGCCTGCTGGAGGAGCGGCTCGCGGCGCATGGTCTGGCAACGCGGGTCTTGCAGGGCCCGGACGCGCTGGACACCATTGCCTCCCACGAAGAGGTGGACGTGGTGATGGCCGCCATTGTCGGCGCTGCGGGCCTGGGCCCCTGCCTTGCGGCGGCCCGCGCTGGCAAGCGCCTGCTGCTCGCCAACAAGGAAGCGTTGGTGGTGGGTGGCGAGGTC
This sequence comes from Acidovorax sp. SUPP2539, assembly GCF_030158975.1. Classification (NCBI taxonomy): domain Bacteria; kingdom Pseudomonadati; phylum Pseudomonadota; class Betaproteobacteria; order Burkholderiales; family Comamonadaceae; genus Acidovorax; species Acidovorax sp. SUPP2539. The sequence goes on from NZ_BQXJ01000004.1 coordinate 244,887, forward strand.
TTCATGTCCGCCGTCCGGGAGGGCGGGGCCACGCTGCTGCCGATCGACAGCGAGCATTCGGCCATCTTTCAGTGCCTGCCGGAAGACCCGCAGACCTGGGCGCGCCGCGTGGACCACATTTTGCTGACCGCATCCGGTGGGCCGTTTCGCACCCGGGCGCCGGCCACGCTGCGCGATGTCACGCCGGAGCAGGCCTGCGCCCATCCCAATTTCTCGATGGGGCGAAAGATCTCGGTCGATTCGGCCACCATGATGAACAAGGCCCTGGAGGTCATCGAGGCGCGCTGGCTCTTCGATCTGGCGCCGGAGCAGATCAAGGTGGTGATCCATCCGCAGCAGATCATCCATTCCATGGTCCAGTTTGTGGATGCGTCGGTGCTGGCGCAACTGGGAACACCGGACATGCGCGTTCCGATCGCCTGCGGGCTGGCCTGGCCGGAGCGCATCGAGAGCGGAACGCCGCGGCTGGATTTTTCCACGCTGTCTGCGCTCACCTTCGAGGAAGCCGACGCCACCCGCTTCCCGGGGCTGCACCTGTCCTGGCAGGCGCTGCGTGCGCAAAGCGGCACCACGGCGGTGCTCAATGCCGCCAACGAAGTGGCCGTGGCCTCGTTCCTGGAGCGCCGCATCCGTTTCGATCAGATTCATCGGCTGAACCTTGCAACTCTGGAGGCGGTGACGCCCTCCAACCCCGAATCGCTCGGGGCCCTGCTCGCGCTGGATGCCGAAGCACGGTCCGTCGCTCTGCGCAGTGCGCAGCGGCTGGCCGCCTGAGCGATCGCCTCCGGGCAGAAAGACACCATGTTGCTGACCGTCATTGCCTTCATCGTCGCGCTGGGCGTGCTCATCGCCGTCCATGAATACGGCCACTACCGCGTAGCGGTCGCCTGCGGCGTGAAGGTCCTTCGTTTTTCGGTGGGTTTCGGCAAACCCCTGCTGCGCTGGCAGCCCAAGGGATCGCCCACGGAGTTCGTCATCGGCGCGTTTCCCCTGGGCGGGTATGTGCGCATGCTGGACGAGCGCGAGGCCCCCGTCGATGCCCATGAGCGCCACCTGTCGTTCAATGCCAAGCCGTTGCGATCCCGCGCTGCGATCGTGGCAGCGGGCCCGGCGGCCAATCTGCTGCTCGCCGTGCTGCTGTACGCCGCAGTGAACTGGATGGGCGTGGAGGAGCCGAAGGCGGTTCTCGCCAGCCCCGTGCCAGGGTCCGTGGCCCAGAAAGCCGGCCTGCAAGGCGGCGAGCTCGTGCTGGAAGCGGCCCTCGGCAACGAAGAATCCGAGCCAGTGCGATCCTTCGAAGACCTGCGCTGGCTCCTGACCCGCGGCGCGCTCGACGGCACCGACGTCCGCCTGCAGGTGCAGCCGTCGCCTGGGGCGCCGCAACGCCAGATGGTGCTGGAACTCGCGCAATTCGATGCGCGGGAGGCGGATGCGCAGCTCTTTCGCAAGATCGGCATCGTGGGTCCGTGGACGCGGCCCGTGCTCGGCGAGGTGGTGCAGGGGGGGGCGGCGCAACGCGCGGGATTGCGGCAAGGGGACCTGGTCGTCAGGCTCGGTGCGACCAATGTGGTGGATGGCCAGCAGCTGCGGGAGCTCATCCGTGCATCGGTCAGTGGCGGGGTGGCCGTATCCCAGCCGTGGCGCATCGAACGCGGCGGCCAGACCTTGACGCTGGATGTACTGCCGGATTTGCACAGTGAGCCTTCGGGCCCGGTCGGCCGGGTGGGGGCCTTCGTGGGCGCCCAGCCGGAGTTCGTGACCGTACGGCACGGGCCGCTCGAAGGACTCTGGAATGGGGTGGTCCGTACCTGGGAGGTGTCGGCACTGACCCTGCGCATGATGGGGCGCATGGTGATCGGCGAGGCCTCGCTCAAGAACCTCAGCGGCCCGCTCACCATCGCCGATTACGCGGGTCGTTCGGCCAGCATGGGGCTGACCCAGTACCTGGTGTTTCTGGCCCTCATCAGCGTGAGCCTGGGCGTGCTGAACCTGCTTCCGCTACCGGTTTTGGACGGTGGACACCTGATGTATTATCTTTGGGAAGGCGTGACCGGCAAGGGCGTGTCCGACGCCTGGATGGAGCGATTGCAGCGCGGCGGCGTGGCGGTGCTCCTCCTGATGATGTCCATCGCCCTGTTCAACGATATCACCCGGCTTTTTGGCTAACCTTTTTGCCGCGCGCGTTCACCGTGCGGTACCAGTTCACTCATGAAAAAACAATTCAATCGCTTGGGCGTGCGCAAGGCATGTGCCGTGGCCGCCATGGTTTTTGCTGCCAATGCGGCATGGGCCCTGGAGCCGTTCAAGGTGCAGGATATCCGGGTGGAGGGTTTGCAGCGCGTCGAGCCGGGCACGATCTTCGCGTCGATGCCGCTGCGGGTGGGTGACGACTACAACGACGAGAAGGGCGCTGCGGCGATCCGTGCGCTGTTCGCGCTGGGCCTGTTCAAGGATGTGCGCCTGGAGGCCAGCGGCAACGTGCTCGTGGTGGTCGTGGAAGAGCGTCCGACCATCGCCGACGTGGACTTCGCCGGTGCCCGCGAATTCGACAAGGACACGCTCAAGAAAGCCATGCGCGATGTGGGCCTGACCGAAGGCCGGCCTTTCGACAAGGCCCTGGCCGACCGCGCGGAGCAGGAGCTCAAGCGCCAGTACATCAACAAGAGCCTGTACGGCGCCGAGGTCGTGACCACGGTCACCCCCATCGAGCGCAACCGCGTCAACCTCACCTTCACCGTGACCGAAGGCGAGCCCGCGCGCATCAAGGAAATCCACCTGGTGGGCAACAAGGCCTTCAGCGAATCGACGCTCAAAGGGCTGTTCGACCAGGACACGGGCGGCTGGCTCAGCTGGTACACCAAGTCGGACCGCTATTCCCGCACCAAGCTGAACGCCGACCTGGAAACCCTGCGTTCCTACTATCTGGCGCGCGGCTACCTTGAGTTCCGCATCGACTCCACGCAGGTGGCGATCTCCCCGGACAAGCAGGACATCACGATCACCGTCAACGTGACCGAGGGCCAGCGCTACGTGGTCTCCGGCGTGAAGATCGAAGGCAATTACCTGGACCGCGACGACGAGTTCAAGTCGCTGATCACCATCCAGCCCGGCGAGCCTTACAACGCCGACAAGGTGGCCGAAACCACCAAGGCATTCACCGACTACTTCGGCAATTTCGGCTTCGCGTTCGCGCGCGTCGAAGCGGTGCCCGAAGTGGACCGCGAGAACAACCGCGTGGCCCTGGTCCTGCGCGCCGAGCCGGCCCGCCGTGCCTACGTGCGCCGCATCAACGTGAGCGGCAACAACCGCACGCGCGACGAAGTGATCCGCCGCGAGTTCCGCCAGTACGAAGCCTCCTGGTACGACGGCGACAAGATCAAGCTGTCCCGTGACCGCGTGGACCGCCTGGGCTTCTTCACCGAAGTCAATGTGGAAACGCAGGAAGTGCCAGGCTCGGCCGATCAGGTGGACCTGGTGGTGAACGTGGCCGAAAAGCCCACCGGTTCGCTGCAGCTGGGCGCGGGCTTCTCGAGCGCGGAAAAGGTCTCGCTGTCGTTCAGCATCAAGCAGGAGAACGTGTTCGGTTCGGGCAACTACCTCGGGGTGGACGTCAACACCAGCAAGTACCGCCGCACGCTGGTGTTCAGCACCACCAACCCGTATTTCACGCGGGACGGCATCTCGCGCACGCTCGATCTGTACTACCGCACCGACAAGCCGTACGAGGACCAGGGCGGTAACTACGAGCTGATCACCGCCGGTACGAGCGTGCGTTTCGGCATCCCCTTCAGCGAAACCGATACCGTGTTCTTCGGGGGCGGCCTCGAACAGACGCGGATCAAGCTGGGCACCAACATTCCCGCTGCGTACCTGTCGTATGCCACGACCTACGGCTCCAGCAGCACCGCGATTCCGCTCACGATCGGCTGGTCGCGCGATGACCGCGACAGCGCCTTGGCGCCCAATTCGGGCCGCTACCAGCGCCTGAACACCGAATGGTCGGTGGCTGGCGATGCGCGCTATGTCCGCGGCAATTACCAGTTCCAGCAGTATGTGCCGCTGAACAAGAAGTTCACCATGGCCTTCAACAGCGAGTTCGGCTGGGGCAAGGGCATGAACGGTCGGCCGTTCCCGGTGTTCAAGAACTACTACTCGGGCGGCCTGGGCTCCGTGCGCGGTTTCGACCAGGGCACGCTGGGTCCTCGCGACGTGACGGGGGCGTCGCTGGGCGGACCGAAGAAGGTCACGCTCAATGCCGAGTTGATCGCACCGTTCCCAGGTGCGGGCAACGACCGCACGCTGCGCGTGTTCACTTTCGTGGATGCGGGCAACGTGTACGGCGAAGATGAAAAGGTCACCCTCAGCGACATGCGTGTCTCTGCCGGCCTGGGCCTGAGCTGGATTTCTCCGCTCGGTCCGCTTCGCCTCGCTTTTGCGCAACCGGTGCGCAAGTTCGCCGGCGATAGAATCCAGAAACTGCAATTCCAGATCGGAACGTCTTTCTAATGAAATCTCTCTCCCGCCATATTCCCCTCGTTCTCTTGCTGGGCACGCTCGGTGCAGCCGTGCCTGCACAGGCGCAGGAGTTCAAGGCCGGCTTCGTCAACACCGACCGCATCTTCCGCGAGGCCAGCACCGCCAAGGCGGCCCAGGCCAAGCTGGAGCAGGAGTTCTCCCGTCGTGAGAAGGACCTCGTGGAGCAGGGCAACAGCCTGAAGTCCGCTACCGAGAAGTTCGAGCGCGAAGCGCCCACGATGGCCGAGAGCCAGCGCACGGCCCGCCAGCGCCAGCTGGTCGACCAGGACCGCGACTTCCAGCGCAAGCGCCGCGAGTTCCAGGAAGACCTGGGCGCCCGCAAGAACGAAGAGCTGGGCCAGGTGCTCGAGCGCGCCAACAAGGTCGTCAAGCAGGTCGCCGAGGCCGAGAAGTACGACGTGATCCTTCAGGAAGCCGTCTACATCAACCCCAAGCACGACATCACCGACAAAGTGATCAAGGCACTGAATGCCGCTGCTGCCACGCCCGCCAAGTGATGGCCGTCGGCTGACGGGGCGCGCGGCGTGAGCCTCTCTCTGGGGCAGATCGTCGATGCGCTGGGCGGCACGCTGGAGGGGGGCGAGAGGGACGGAGAAATCCGCCGTATCTCTCCCCTGGAGTCTGCAGGTCCCGGTGACCTGGCTTTTTTAAGCCATCCGCGCTACCAGCAGCAACTGGCCGCCTCCCGGGCGGCCTGTGTCATTGTGGCGCCATCGATGCGCGAGGCCGGGCTGGCCCGGGGGGCGTGCATCGTTGCGGACGAGCCGTATGTGTATTTCGCGCGTGCCACGCAGCTGTGGAAGCGCGCGCACGCCGTGGCGGTGCCGCAGGGCATCCATCCCAGCGCGGTGGTGGACCCGGACGCCACGGTGCATCCCACGGCCTTCATCGGCCCGCTGTGCGTGGTGGAGCGCGGCGCGCACGTGGGCGCGGGCACGGTGCTCAAATCGCGGGTGACGCTGGGCGAGGACTGCCACATCGGCGAGCGCTGCATCGTGCATGCCGGCGTGGTGATCGGGGCCGACGGCTTCGGCTTCGCGCCGCAGGGCGGCGAATGGGTCAAGATCGAGCAGTTGGGGGCCGTGCACATCGGCAACGACGTCGAGATCGGCGCCAACACCTGCATCGACCGCGGCGCACTGGAAAACACGATCATCGAAGATGGCGTGAAGCTCGACAACCTCATCCAGATCGGCCACAACGTGCGCATCGGCCGGCATTCCGCCATGGCGGGGTGCGTGGGGGTGGCGGGCAGCGCGACCATCGGCGCGCATTGCACGGTGGGGGGCGGAGGCATCGTGCTGGGGCATCTCGAACTGGCCGACCACGTGCACGTGTCGGCGGCCACGGTGGTCACGCGATCGCTGACCCGGCCGGGTCAATACACCGGCATGTTCCCCATCGACGAAAATGCGAAGTGGGAAAAAAACGCGGCCACGCTCAAGCAGCTTCACAGCCTGCGCGAACGGATCAAGGCCCTCGAACAAACTCGAAAAGACGGTTAGACCGCATCTTCCAATGATGGATATCCACCAAATTCTCAAGCTCTTGCCGCACCGCTATCCGTTTCTGCTGGTGGACCGCGTGGTCGAACTCGAAAGGGGCAAGCGCATCCAGGCGCTCAAGAACGTCACGATCAACGAGCCTTTCTTCACGGGACATTTCCCGAGCCGGCCCGTGATGCCCGGCGTGCTCATGCTCGAGGCCCTGGCGCAGGCCGCGGGCCTGCTGTCGTTCGACATGATGGGCGAGGCGCCCGGCGACGACAAGGTGTTCTATTTCGTCGGCATCGACGGCGCGCGCTTCAAGCGCCCCGTGGAGCCGGGCGACCAGCTCATCCTGGAAGTGGATCTGGACCGCATCAAGGGCGGCATCTACAAGTTCAAGGGCCTGGCGCGCGTGGGCGACAGCGTGGCCTGCGAGGCCGAGATCATGTGCACCATGCGCACTGTGGGCTGACGCTGCGAGGGCAGGGCGGCACGTGACCAGCAGCATCCACTCCACAGCCATCGTCGACCCCGCAGCGCGGATCGACGCCTCCGCGGCCATTGGCCCCTATGCCGTGATCGGCCCGCACGTGACGATCGGTGCGCGCACCTCGGTGGGCGCGCACTGCGTCATCGAAGGGCGCACCACGATCGGCGAAGACAACCGGATCTTCCAGTTCGCCTCCCTGGGCGCCGCGCCGCAGGACAAGAAGTACGCCGGCGAGCCCACCGAGCTGCGCATCGGCGACCGCAACACGATCCGCGAGTTCTGCACGTTCAACACCGGCACGGCGCAGGACCGGGGCGTGACCACGATCGGCAACGACAACTGGGTCATGGCCTATGTGCACATCGCCCACGACTGCGTGGTCGGTCACCACACCGTTCTGGCCAACAACGCCACGCTGGCCGGCCATGTGCACGTGGGCGACCACGCCATCATCGGCGGCCTCACGGGCGTGCACCAGTTCACCAAGGTGGGCGCGCACGTCATGGCTGGGTTCGCGAGCCACATCTCGCAGGACGTGCCCCCCTTCATGATGGTGGATGGCAATCCGCTGTCCGTGCGCGGGTTGAACCTTGAAGGCCTGCGCCGGCGCGGGTTCTCGGCTGACCGGCTCGCCGCGATCAAGCAGGCGCACCGCCTGCTGTATCGCCAGGGCCTCACGCTGGACGCGGCGCGGCAGGCGATCGCCGAGTTGCCGTCGGTCCACGGCGAGGCCGCGCCCGACATCGCGCTGCTGCTGGATTTCATCGCCAACTCTTCGCGCGGCATCGCGCGCTGACCGCGATGGCGCCCTCCCTCCAACCGGCACCGCACATCGCGATGGTGGCAGGCGAAACCTCCGGCGATCTCCTGGCGGGCCTGCTGCTCGACGGCCTGCAGGCGCAGTGGCCGGGCGTGACCGGGCAGGGCATCGGCGGGCCACAGATGCAGCGGCGGGGCTTTACCGCCTGGTGGCCGAGCGAGCGCCTGGCCGTGCACGGCTACAGCGTCGAGCTGCTGCGCCGGCTCTGGGGCATCGTGCAGATCCGCAAGCAATTGCGGCGGCGGCTGCTCGCGGACCCGCCGCAGGTCTTCATCGGCGTGGATGCGCCCGATTTCAACCTGGGGCTCGAATCCGACCTGCGCGCGGCCGGCATCAAGACGGTGCACTTCGTGTGCCCTTCGATCTGGGCCTGGCGTGCCGAACGCATCGAGAAAATCAAGCGCAGCGCTGACCACGTGCTGTGCATCTTCCCGTTCGAGCCCGTGCTCCTGGCCCGCCATGGCATTGCCGCCACTTACGTCGGCCATCCGCTGGCCAATGTGATTCCCATGCAGCCGGACCGCGAGGCGGCACGGGCCCGGCTGGGCCTGGCCCCCGGCGACGAGGTGCTGGCCATCCTGCCGGGCAGCCGTTCGGCCGAGGTGGACTACATCGCCGCGCCGTTCCTGCGGGCGGCGGCCTTGCTGCGCCAGGCGCGCCCCGCGTTGCGCATGGTCATTCCGGCCGTACCGGCGCTGCGCGCACGCATCGAGCAGGTGGTGCGCGAATGCGGCATGGCCGAGGCGGTGCAGGTCGTCGAAGGCCAGTCGCACACCGTGCTGGCGGCCTGCGACTGCACGCTGATCGCCAGCGGCACGGCCACCCTCGAGGCGGCCCTGTTCAAGCGGCCCATGGTGATTGGCTACCACATGCACCCCATCAGCTGGCGCCTCATGCGGCGCAAGCAGCTGCAGCCTTGGGTGGGGCTGCCCAACATCCTTTGCGGCGAATTCGTCGTGCCCGAGCTGATCCAGGACGCCGCCACCCCCGAGGCGCTGGCCGCAGCTGTGACGCAGTGGCTCGACGCGCCCACGCAATCCCCCGACACGCTGGCGGCGCTGGAGCAGCGCTTCACCGCGCTGCACGAAACCCTGCGCCGCGACACCCCCCGATTGGCCGCCGATGCGATCCAGAAAATCCTTGCCGCCTGAGCAGGCGGCCCTGCCGTGGCATCCCCCGGGCCTGGTGGCCGGGGTGGACGAAGCTGGGCGCGGGCCGCTGGCCGGCCCGGTGGTGGCCGCCGCCGTGATCCTTGACGATCTGAATCCGATCGCCGGTCTGGCCGATTCCAAGACCTTGACCGCTGCGCGCCGCGAAGCGCTGTACGACGAGATCCGCGCCAAGGCCCTGTGCTGCGCGGTGGCCGAGGCCAGCGTGCAAGAGATCGACACCATCAACATTCTGCAGGCGACCATGCTGGCCATGCAGCGCGCGGTGCAGGGGCTGCGCCTGAAGCCCGTGCGTGTGCTGGTGGATGGCAACCGGCTGCCCGTGCTGGAAGTGCCCGCGGACGCCATCGTCAAGGGCGATGCACTGGTGCAGGCCATTTCTGCAGCGTCGATCCTGGCCAAGGTCACACGCGACCGCTGGTGCGCGCAATTGCACCTGGAATATCCCCAATACGGCTTTGCCGGCCACAAGGGATATGGGACGGCCGAACACATGGCGGCGCTGCAGCAGCATGGCGCTTGCCCGCACCACCGCCGCTCGTTTTCACCCGTGGCCGCGACCCTCGTCCGGGGCAACGCGGCGGTACTCCCACTGCCTGCGGTGCCTACCGTGAATGGGTCGCACGCGTTGCAGGCGCCGCAGGGCCTGGTGCGGGCGGAATGGCAGCCGGCATGACCTCGGACAACGTCACCTTCGTTCAGTCGCGCGACAACGCGTTCGTCAAGGACCTGCGGCGCCTGGCGCAGGACAGCAGCGCTTACCGCAAGCAGGGCCGGGTATGGCTGGAAGGCGACCACCTGTGCCGTGCGGCGCTGGCCCGGGGACTGCAGCCGGCGGTGGCCGTGTATGCGGAGTCTTTTTGGCCTGCAGCGCAAGAAAAATACCGGCATGCTGCTATCAAAAACATAGTGATTGCCGATCCCCTCTGGGCGGACGTCAGCGGCCTCGAATCGCCGGCGCGCATGGGCTTCGTGCTGGAGATGCCGGCAGCCGCCGCGTTGGTGCCGGGCGTGTCCACCGTGGTGCTCGACCGCCTGCAGGACGCCGGCAACGTGGGGTCCATCCTGCGCAGTGCATCGGCATTCGGTTTCGGACAGATCGCGGCCATCAAGGGCACGGCGGCGCTGTGGAGCGCCAAGGTGCTGAGGGCCGGCATGGGGGCCCACTTCGGCCTGCGGCTGGTGGAGGGGCTCGATGCGACGGACATCGATGCGCTCGGCCTGCCCCTGCTGGCGACCAGTTCGCACGGCGGCGAATTCCTGCACCGGGCGCAACTGCCCTGGCCTTGCGGCTGGGTCATGGGGCATGAAGGGCAGGGCGTGTCACCGGCGCTGCAGGAGCGCGCGAGCCGCCTGATCCGAATTGCCCAGCCGGGCGGGGAAGAATCGTTGAATGTGGGGGCGGCCGCCGCGATCTGCCTGCATGCGAGCGCTGCGGCTGCGGAGACGGGCCGCACCTGACGGCTTGGCCCGCAGGCTTTCAGCGATGCGGGCAGACGTTGGTCAGAGCGGTCAGAGAGGGCGGTGAGCGCCTCGCAGCGCCGACCCCGCGGGTCGCGGCACGGCCGCCCTGAGGGAGGGAGGCCCGCCGGGGCGTCAGGCCATCGCTTCTTCACCCGCCATCAGCTCTTCCTTGCGGGCTTCGAGCGCTTCGCGCATGGCCACGAGGTCGAGCTTGCGGGCGGCACGTGCCTTCGGAAAGATCTCGTTGCGCTCTTCCTTCACATGGTGGTCGATGTACTCGCCCAACACGGTCACCTTGGCATCGAACATTTCATCGGCGGCGCTGGCGGCCTCGATCTGCGCGATCAGGTCCTTGGCGCTCGCGTGCTCCACTTCGGCTTCGGCGAGGAGGTCGGTGTCCTTGATGGCATCGCGCAGGGCAGGGTAGAAGATCTCTTCTTCGATCTGCGCATGCACGGCCAACTCGCGGCAGATCTGGCGCGCCAGTTCGAACCGCTGGGTGGCTGCCGCCTTGGAGCGGGACTCCATCAGCGATTCGTATTCCTTGAACATTTTCTTGACGGCGCGATGGTCCGCATCGAGCAGGGAGCAGGCGTCTCGGGGTGCACGGGTGGTCATGGGATTTCCTTGTAGATGGTGTGTGTGTGGGGAAGGCCATGCTGCACGGGTGGTCTACCCCCTGCCGTAGGACGCCAAGCCACGGCCGTGCGCGGGTTGGCCTTCGGCCGACACGCCGCTGGGGCAGGGCCACGGAGCCCATCGATCATGGGATTGGCTGCGGATGGTGCTGGCAACGCGCGTTGGTCGCCGCCGTTCAGCCGCTCGATGCCGGGATGCTGTGCAGCGCCGGCACACGCAAGGCAGGGCTCAAAAGAAAAACCCCTGACTCTTGCGAATCAGGGGTTTCCATTTGGTGCCGGAGAGATGAATCGAACACCCGACCTTCTCATTACGAATGAGCTGCTCTACCGACTGAGCTACACCGGCGAAGACTCGAATTATATATCGGAATGGTAGCGTGTCACGCGTTCCACTTCATTTTTTGAGCCCAGCACCACGCTGACGCGCTCGTGCAACTGCGTGGGCTGGATGTCCAGGATGCGCTGCTTGCCGTTGGTGGCGGCGCCGCCGGCCTGCTCGACGAGCCAGCTCATGGGATTGGCCTCGTACATCAGGCGCAGCTTGCCGGGCTTGTTGGGTTCGCGCTTGTCCCAGGGGTACAGGAACACGCCGCCGCGGGTGAGGATGCGGTGCACATCGGCCACCATGCTGGCGATCCAGCGCATGTTGAAGTCCTTGCCGCGCGGGCCTTCGGTGCCGGCCAGGCATTCGTCGATGTAGCGCTTGACCGGGGTGTCCCAGTGGCGCATGTTGCTCATGTTGATGGCGAATTCCTTGGTGTCCTCGGGAATGCGCACGTTCTCTTCCACCAGCACGAACGAGCCCTGCTCGCGGTCCAGCGTGAACATGGCGACGCCGTCGCCCACGGTCAGCACCAGCGTGGTCTGGGGGCCGTAGATGCAGTAGCCCGCGGCCACCTGCTGGGTGCCGGCCTGCAGGAAGTCCTCGGTCATGACACCAGGGTGGCCTTCGGGCTTTTTCAGCACGCTGAAGATGGTGCCGATGCTCACGTTCACGTCGATGTTGGAGGAGCCGTCGAGCGGATCGAACAGCAGCAGGTACTCGCCCTGCGGATAGCGGTTGGGCACCACGTAGATGCTGTCCATCTCTTCGGATGCCATGGCTGCGAGGTGGCCGCCCCATTCGTTGGCTTCGATGAGCACTTCGTTGGCGATGATGTCCAGCTTCTTCTGGATCTCGCCCTGCACGTTCTCGCTGGCGGCCGTGCCCAGCACGCCGCCCAGCGCGCCCTTGTTCACGGCGTGGCTGATGCTCTTGCAGGCACGGGCGACCACTTCGAGCAACAGGCGCAACTGCGAGGGGATGAGGCCGTCCACCCGCTGCTGTTCGACGAGGTAGCGGGTGAGGCTGATGGTTTTTGCCATGGAGGGGGTTTCCTAATTTTTTGGACGTGATCAGTCGGCCAGCGCGCGGGTGACCACCTCGCGCACGTCGTTGGACAGGTCGGGCTTGGCCGCCACGCGGGCGATGGCGTCGCGCGCCGCGCCGCGGTAGGGGTCGGCCAGCTTCTTCCAGCGGTCGAGCGCCCGGGCCAGGCGCGCCGCCACCTGCGGGTTGAGCGTGTCCAGCTCCAGCACGCGTTCGGCCCAGAACTGGTAGCCCGCGCCGTCCAGGCGGTGAAAGCCCCCGGGGTTGGCGCTGCAGTAGCTGAAGATCACGCTGCGCGCGCGGTTCGGGTTCTTGAGGCTGAAGTCCGCGTGCTTCATGAGCTGCTGCACGGCCGCCAGCACCTGCCCGCCGCGGTCGGGCGCGCCCGCCTGCAGCGAGAACCATTTGTCCAGCACCAGGGCCTCGTCCTTGAACAGGGCGTGAAAGCGCGCGAGTGCCGGCTCGGCCAGGGCATGGCCGCTGTACACCAGCGCCGTGAGGGCGTTGAAGCGGTCGGTCATGTTGCCCGCGTCCTTGAAGCGCTGGTACGCCTTGCCCGGCCACACGCTGTCGCCCGTGGTGCGGGCCGCCAGGCACAGCATGGACAGCGCCAGGCCCGACAGCGCGCGGCGCCCGGCCGAGATCGCGTCGGGGCGGTAGGCGCCCGTGTCGTGGTGCTGCGCCCAGATGGCTTCCCACTCCGGCTGCAGCGCGACGGCGAGTTGCGCGCGCATCGCTTCGCGCACGGCGTGCACGCGCTGCGGGTCCACCACGTCCAGGTGTTCGGCGATGTAGCCCTCGGAGGGCAGGCTGAGCACCAGTTCCTTGAAAGCCGCGTCCAGCGCGGGGTGGCGCAGCACGCCGCGCATGGCCTCCACGAAGCTGTCGGGCACGATCGCTTGCTCGATGGGCGCGCCTGCCGGCGGATTGATTGCCTCGTCTGCTATCGTTTTGATAGCGATTCGCAGGGCCAGGCGCTGGCCTGCCTCCCAGCGGTTGAAGGCGTCGGTGTCGTGCGCCAGCAGGGCGAGCAACTCGGCATCGCTGTAGTCGATGTCCAGCACCACCGGGGCGCTGAACCCGCGCAGCAGCGACGGCACGGGCTGGGAGCCCACGTTCACGAAGATGAACGCATGGGTGGCCTCGGTCAGCACCACGGTGCGGTCCGCGCCGCCCGCGGCGGCCTCGCCCTCCAGTTGCAGCGGCAGCGCCTTGCCGTCCGCACCCAGCAGGCCCAGGGCCACCGGGATCACGGCGGGCTCCTTGAGCGGCTGGCCGGGCGTGGGCGCGAGGCTTTGCGACAGCGTGAGCGTGTAGGTGCGCGCGGCGGCGTCGTACACGCCCGTGGCCTGCACGCGCGGCGTGCCTGCCTGCGAATACCAGCGCTTGAACTGCGGCAGCAGGCGGGCCAGGTCGCTGTCTGGGTTGGCATCGGCGATGGCCTGCGCGAAATCGTCGCAAGTGACCGCTTGCCCGTCGTGGCGATCGAAGTACAGCTTCATGCCGCGCGCGAAGCCTTCGCGGCCCACCAGCGTGTGCATCATGCGCACGACCTCGGCACCCTTTTCGTAGATGGTGACGGTGTAGAAGTTGTTGATCTCGACGTAGCTGTCGGGGCGCACCGGGTGCGCCATGGGGCCGGCGTCTTCGGGGAACTGCGCGGTGCGCAGCACGCGCACGTCTTCGATGCGCTTGACGGCGCGGGCCGAGGGGCTGCCCGACAGGTCCTGGCTGAATTCCTGGTCCCGAAAGACCGTGAGGCCTTCCTTGAGCGACAGCTGGAACCAGTCGCGGCAGGTGACGCGGTTGCCGGTCCAGTTGTGGAAGTACTCGTGGCCCACCACGCTTTCGATGTTGCCGAAATCCACATCGGTCGCCGTGGCCTGGCTGGCCAGCACGTACTTCGTGTTGAAGATGTTCAGGCCCTTGTTCTCCATCGCGCCCATGTTGAAGTCGCTGGTGGCGACGATCATGAAGCGCTCCAGATCCAGCGGCAGGCCGAAGCGCGCCTCGTCCCAGGCCACGCTGGCCATGAGGGAGTTCATGGCGTGCTCGGTCTTCTCCAGGTCGCCCGGGCGCACGTACACCTGCAGCAGGTGGTCGGCGCCGGAGCGCGAGCGGATGCGCTGCTCGCGCGCCACGAGCTTGCCGGCCACCAGCGCGAACAGGTAGCAGGGCTTCTTGTGCGGGTCCTGCCACCTGGCGAAATGGCGCGCGCCGTTGGGGCCATCGTCCAGCGGGCCGTGGTCGATCAGGTTGCCGTTGGACAGCAGCACCGGGTAGGCGGCCTTGTCGGCGCGCAGCAGCACGGTGAAGCTGGCCATCACGTCCGGCCGGTCCAGGAAGTAGGTGATGCGCCGAAAGCCCTCGGCCTCGCACTGGGTGAAGAAGGTGCCCTGGCTCACGTACAGGCCCGACAGCTGCGTGTTCTTGGTCGGAGAGCAGGTGGTGAAGATCTCCAGGTCGAAGGGCTCGTGGCCCTCCGGCAGGTTCTCCAGCACCAGCTGGCCGCCTTCCATCTTGAACGAGGTGCCCGCGCCGTTGACCAGCACGCGCGCCAGGTTCAGCTCGTCGCCATCGAGCCGCAGCGCGCCCGCGGGCACGTCCGCGTTGCGGCGCAGCCGCATCTTGTTGAGCACCCGGGTCTTGGCCGGGTCCAGGTCGAACGTGAGGTCCACCGTGTCGATCCAGAACGCGGGGGCGGTGTAGTCGGCACGGTGGATGGCCGTGGCGTGTCCTTCTCTCATCATGGCTTGGGGCTTTCCGGGCGCGTTACACGCCCTGCTTGAGGGAGGCTTCGATGAAGGCGTCGAGATCACCGTCCAGCACCTTCTGGGTGGCGGAGATTTCGACGTTGGTGCGCAGGTCCTTGATGCGGCTGTTGTCCAGCACGTAGCTGCGGATCTGGTGGCCCCAGCCGACATCGGTCTTGGTGTCTTCCAGCTTCTGCTGCTCTTCCTGGCGCTTGCGCATCTCGAAGTCGTACAGGCGCGAGCGCAGGCGCTGCCATGCCACGTCGCGGTTGCTGTGCTGGCTGCGGCCATCCTGGCACTGAACGACGATGCCGGTTGGAATGTGCGTCAAACGCACGGCCGAATCGGTCTTGTTGATGTGCTGGCCGCCGGCGCCGCTGGCGCGGAAGGTGTCGGTGCGCACGTCGGCCGGGTTGATGTCGATCTGGATTGAGTCGTCGATCTCCGGATAGACGAACAGGCTGGCGAAGCTGGTGTGGCGCCCGCCGGACGAGTCGAACGGGCTCTTGCGCACCAGCCGGTGCACGCCGGTCTCGGTGCGCAGCAGGCCGTAGGCGTATTCGCCCTCGATCTTGATCGTGGCGCTCTTGATGCCGGCCACGTCGCCCGGGGTTTCGTCTTCCACCGTGGTCTTGAAGCCCTTGCGTTCGGCGTACTTGAGGTACTGGCGCAGCAGCATGCCCGCCCAGTCGCAGGCCTCGGTGCCACCGGCGCCGGCCTGGATGTCCACGAAGCAGTTGAGCGGATCGGCCTCGTTGCTGAACATGCGGCGGAACTCGAGCATCTCGATCTCGGGCTTGAGCTTGGCGGTCTCGGCCTCGATGGTCATCAGGCCGTCGTCGTCGCCTTCTTCCTTGCTCATGTCGAAGAGCTCGGTGTTGTCGGCCAGCTCGCGCGTGAGCCGCTCCAGCGTGAGCACCACGCCGTCCAGGCTCTTCTTTTCCTTGCCCAACTCCTGGGCCTTCTTGGGGTCGTTCCAGACCGTGGGGTCTTCCAGCGAGGCGTTTACCGTGCGCAGGCGTTCGAATTTGGCATCGAAGTCAAAGATACCTCCGTAACTCTTGCGTGCGCACGGTCAGGTCGGAGAGGGTGTTGCCGATGAGGTTGATGCGTTCTGCGTCCATGGTGCGTGTCCTGAGTGTTCGGTGGAATAACCGGCGATTTTCTCACGCGATGCGCCGCACGCCCCCAATGCCCTTCCACGGGGCGCAGGGCGCTGCCGGCCGGCCCCTTCGCCGGGGCGCAAAACCGGCCGTTATTTCAAAAATGATAGCAAGATGCCCTAGTGGAATATGCGCTGGCGGCCTGTTTCATTCAGGGGTGCTCAGGAACGACTCGATCAGCGCCGCCACCGCGCTGGGCTGGTCATGGTGCAGCATGTGCCCGGCGTCCTGGACCACGGCGGTGCGGCAATCGCGCACGTGGCGCAGGCGGGCGTGGTATTCGGGCAGGTCGTAGCGGTCCTTCCACCACAGGCCCATGCTGTCGTCGCTGGCCTCCACCGCGAGGGTGGGTGCGGTGATGCCGTCGTACAGGGCCAGCGCTTCCTCCACGCGGTAGATCTGCGAACTGGTGATCTTGTGCGCCGCATCGCCCAGGATGCGCCAGCGGCCCTGCGCGTCGGGCGCGGCCCACTGGCGGGCCAGCCAGGCGGCCTTGTCGGCGGACAGGCGCGGGTTGGTCTTGATGAGGCGCTGGGCCACGCCGTCGGCGCTGTCGTAGGCCTTGAGCGATTTCTCGCCGCGCTCCAGCGCCCGGATCTCGTCCATCCACTGCGCGTAGCGCCGGGGGGCCTGGTCGGGCGTGGTGGCCGGCAGGCCGAAGCCTTCCAGGTTCACCAGCCGGCGGATGCGCGCGGGCCGCACGCCGGCATAGGCCATGCACACGTTGCCGCCCATGCTGTGGCCCACCAGATCGACCGGCTGGCCGGGCGCGTAGTGGTCCAGCAGGTGGTCCAGATCAGCCAGGTAGTCGGCGAAAACGTAGTGGTCGCAGGGCCCCGGCAGGCGGCTCAGGCCGAAGCCCCGCCAGTCGGGCGCGATGACCGTGCGGCCGGCGAAGAACGCCTGCGACAGCGCGTCCACCACGAACTGGTACGACGCGCCCACGTCCATCCAGCCGTGCATCAGCACCAGCGGGGGCCGAGAAGGGGAAGACGGGGAAGCGGAGGCGGGCGACGCCTCGCCGTTCCAGCGGCGAACGTGGTATTGCAGGGTGCGGACGGGGACGAATTCGCTCTGGGAGGCGCGGGCGGGCTGGTACATCGGGCGATTATTCGTGCAGGGCGCGGCGGCGTCAGTCAAGGCTGGGACAAGCGGGCGGCCACTCGTTCGGGGCCCTGACTGCGGGGGCCTTCGGGCATGCGGTGCGCTCGCTGCGGGAACAGGGAAAATCCATTATTCTGCCCAGCCCATCCGCAGCTTGTAGGTCTTCTCTCCATGCAAAAAATCCCATTGGGCGCCAGCGCGCTCCAGGTCACGCCCATCTGCCTGGGCACCATGACGTTCGGCGAACAGGTGGACGAAGCCACGGCCCATGCCATTCTCGACCGCTCGCTGGAGCGGGGCGTGAACTTCATCGACACCGCCGAGATGTACGCCGTGCCGGCGCGCGCCGAGACCTACGGCGCCACCGAGACCATCATCGGCCGCTGGTTCGCCAGCCGCCCCGGCGCCCGCGAAAAGACGGTGCTGGCCACCAAGGTGGCGGGCCCCTCGCGCGGCATGCCCTGGGTGCGCGAAGGCAAGGGAATGACCCCGGCCGACATCGTGGCCTCGTGCGACGCCAGCCTGCGCCGCCTGCAGACCGACGTGATCGACCTCTACCAGATCCACTGGCCCGAGCGCCACGTGCCCGCGTTCGGCACGGTGTACTACGACCCCGCCAAGGAAACCTCGGCCACCCCTATCCACGACCAGCTGCAGGCGCTGGCCGGGCTGGTGCAGGCCGGCAAGGTGCGCGCCATCGGCCTGTCCAACGAAACGCCTTACGGCGTGCACGAGTTCGTGCGGCTGGCCGAGCAGCACGGCCTGCCGCGCGTGGCCACGGTGCAGAACCCGTACTGCCTCATCAACCGCACCTGGGAAAACGGCATGGACGAGTCCTGCCACCGCCTGGGCGTGTCGCTGCTGGCGTATTCGCCCCTGGGCTTCGGGCTGCTGACGGGCAAGTACGACGCCAGCGGCACGACGGGCGCCGGTGCGCCGAAGGGTGCGCGCATCGCCAGCTACGAATCGGTGCGCAAGCAGCGCTGGGGCCGGCCCGAGGCGCTGGAGGCCTCGCGCCGCTACAACGCGCTGGCGCGCGAGCACGGCCTCACGCCCACACAGATGGCGCTGGCGTTCTGCTACACCAAGTGGCAGGTGGCCAGCACCATCATCGGCGTGACCTCGCTGGCGCAGCTGGACGAAGACCTCGATGCCTGGGGCACGGTACTCTCGCCCGAGCTGCTCGCGGCCATCGACGCGGTCCGCTGGGAACTGCGAGACCCGGCACTGTGAGCAAGAAGGCCGCCAAGGCCGCCCATGTGAGCGAAACCCCGGCCACCCAGTGGCTGCGGCGCCAGGGCGTGGCCTTCACCGAGCACCCCTACGACTACGTGGAGCACGGCGGCACCGCGCACAGCGCGGCCAGCCTGGGGCTGGACGAGCACGTCGTCGTCAAGACGCTGGTGATGCAGGACCAGGATGCGAAACCCCTCATCGTGCTCATGCACGGCGACCGCAAGGTGTCCACCAAGAACCTGGCGCGGCAGATCGGCGCCAAGTCGGTCGAGCCCTGCCAGCCCGAGGTGGCCAACCGCCACAGCGGGTATCTGGTGGGCGGCACCTCGCCGTTCGGCACGCGGCGCGACATGCCGGTGTACATCGAGGAAAGCATCCTCGCGCTGCCGCGCATCGCCATCAACGGCGGCCGCCGGGGCTTTCTGGTGCAGATCGATCCGCAGGTGTGCGTGCAGCAGCTCGGTGCCAAGCCGGTGCAGTGCGCGCTGGCAGAATAGGCCGCCCCGCCGAACCGGGGCCGCGCCTTCGGGGCGCCGGCCACCGGCACCTCGTGGCGCCTGCATCCTGAAGGAATTTCTACCTTGACCACCGTCTATTGCCTCCTGGCCACCGTGGCCGCCTACCTGCTGGGCTCGCTGTCGTTCGCCGTCATCGTGAGCCGCACCATGGGCCTGAACGATCCCCGCACCTATGGCAGCAAGAACCCCGGCGCCACCAACGTGCTGCGCTCCGGCTCCAAGGCCGCGGCCGTGATCACGCTGCTGCTCGATGCGGTCAAGGGCTGGCTGCCCGTGGTGCTGGTGCAGGCCTTCGGCAAGCCCTATGGCCTGGAGGACGGCACCGTGGCGCTGGTGGGCCTGGCGGCATTCCTCGGGCATCTGTGGCCCGTGTTCTTCCGCTTCGAGGGCGGCAAGGGCGTGGCCACGGCGCTGGGCGTGCTGGTCGGCATCAGCCCATGGCTGGGGCTGGCCACGCTGCTGACCTGGGTCATCATCGCGTTCTTCTTTCGCTACTCGTCGGGCGCGTCGCTCGCGGCGGCGGTGTTCGCGCCGCTGTACTACGTGATGTTCGGCGGCGTGCTGTGGTACACCGACGCGACCATCGGCGTGGCCATCGCCGCCATGTCGGCGCTGCTGGTGTGGCGGCACCGCGAAAACATCCGCCGCCTCATGGCCGGCACCGAATCCCGGCTGGGCCAGAAGAAGAAAAAGCCCTGAATCGAAGGGAACGGAGCCGGGCGGGGGGTAGCCGCCCGGTCAGGGCCGGCCCGCCGTGCTCACCAACCCCATCAGCCCGCTGCTGTGCTGGGCCGCGTAGTGGCCCAGGCGCACCAGCGTGCGGTGGTTGATCTCCACCTTCACCGCGGGCCGGGCCAGTGCTGACTGGATGCGCGGCCGGCCGCTGGCCGTCTGGTGCAGCCGGGGCTGGGCCAGTTGCTCGCCGTCGCGATCGAGCAGGCTGGCCACCAGTGGGGAGTTGACCTTCTCGCTGCGGCGCAGCACCAGGGCGGTCTCGCCGTTGTCCAGCCGCACGAAGGTGCCGGGCGGGCACAGCCCGACGGCGCGCACCAGCGCATAGGTGACTTCGTCGCGCCGGTCCACGTCCTGGCCCACGATGGCGCGCACCGAGTCCGTGGCGCTGCGGCCCGCACGCGACTTGCGCGGGCTGATCATCGCGGCGTAGCGGTCGATCGTGCCCAGGATGCGGCTGAGCCGGTCCTCGGCGGGCATGCCCGCCAGCGGCTGCGTCTCGGCCAGTGGCGCATGGTGCTGGCCCACGACGTCCAGCCACAGCGGGTCCTTCACGTCCAGCTGCTCCAGCAGGGTCATGCTGCGCAGAGGGTGCGCCTCGATGGCCTCCTGCTGCGCGGGGCTGGGCCGCTCGCGCTGGCTGGCCAGCTCGTCCTGCAGCGCGGTCATGCCGATGTTCATGGTGATCGCGGCCCGCACCAGGCTGTCGCGCTCCAGCGTGGGCAGCTGCAGTTCGTGCGCGAGGATGTGGCACAGCGTGCCGCACACCAGGGCGTGCGAGGTGCTGTAGCCCACCGTGGAGGTGGACGCCAGCTGGAACATCAGGTACAGCGCCGCGTCGATGTCGTGCGCCACCAGTTCCTGAAGCCACCGGTCGCACTGGCGCACCTTGGCGGGAAAGTCGTGCACCTGCAGGGGCCGCGACAGGATCACCGCCAGGGCGGATTCCAGGTCCGACCACAGTCCGAGCAGGTCTTCGTATTCGCTGTCGGACGGCTCGCCGGCGCTGGGGGGGCTGTGGGGCATGGGGCGCGGGCTACTGGCGCTTTTCCAGCACCATCTGGTCGTTGATGCGGCTCATCTGGAACTCGTTCAGGAAACTGTTGCCCAGCAGCACGAAGGGCATGGCCTGGGGCGTGACGACGGCGTCCACGCCGAGCACCTCGACGTCGCCGATGCGCACCGAATCGAGCTTGATCCGCCAGCCCTGGGCCGTGCCGTTGGCCGTGCCCAGCACCACGGGCTGCCCGCTGCGGTAGGCCAGGCCCATGCGTTCCGCCTCGGGCTGGCCGATGGCCACGGTACTGGCGCCGGTGTCCACCAGGTACTGCATCGGCCGGCCGTTGATGGTGCCGCTGTTCACGAAATGCCCGCGGCTGTCGGCGGTGAGCACCACGCGCCGGCCCGTGCCGGCGGCGCCGCGGCTGCCCACGCTGACCGGGGCCTCGCCCAGGATCAACGTGCGCCGCGCGCCGGCCAGCTCGACCACCGCCTCCTCGCGGCCGACCGAGACCACCTTCACGCCCTGGTGGCTTTCACCCGGGCCCACGCCGCGCGGCGCGCCACCGTTGACGACCAGCAGCGCCTTGCCGCCCAGGATGCCGGACAGCGCCACCGCCTGGGCGTGCGCCTGCCATGGCGCAAGCGCCAGGGCGGCAGCGAGGGGGAGGGCGCGCAGGAGCATGGAGGGGCAGCCTGGGAGTGAGGGCGGTGATGCGGCAGGCGGCGGGGAAGTCGGTGTCAGTCGCGGAAGTTGTCGAACGACAGTGGAATGTCCACCACTTCCTTGCGCAGCAACGCCATGGCGGCCTGCAGGTCGTCGCGCTTGGCGCCGGTCACGCGCACTTTCTCTTCCTGGATGGCGGCCTGCACCTTGAGCTTGCTTTCCTTGAGGAGCTTCTGGATCTTCTTGGCCAGCTCGCTCTCGATGCCGTTGCGCACCTTCACGACCTGCTTGACCTTGTCGCCGCCGACCTTCTGCGGCTTTTCCATGTCGAGAAAGCGCACGTCCACGTTGCGCTTGGTGAGCTTGTTGCGCAGGATGTCTTCCACCTGGGTGAGCTGGAAGTCGGCATCGCCGAACAGCGTGATCTCCTTGTCCTTGATCTCGATGGCGGCGGACGTGCCCTTGAAGTCGAAGCGCGTGCCGATTTCCTTGGCGGTGTTTTCGACCGCGTTCTTCACTTCTACGAGGTTGGCTTCACAAACGGTGTCAAAAGAAGGCATGGCATCACTCTCGGAAACTGGGGGAGAACCCGGCCGCGAAAAGGGGCCGGGTGCGACAATCCGGTCGATGTTAGTCGAGAAAAACGCTCCCCTGCAGCACTGCAATACCTTCGGCATCGTGGCCCGCGCCCACACGCTGGTGCGTGCCCGCTCGGTCGATGACGTGCGCGCCCTGGTGTCCGACCCGCAGCTGGCGGGCTCGCCCGTCTTCGTGCTGGGCGGCGGCAGCAACATCGTCCTCACGGGCGACGTCAAGCCCGTGGTCCTCAAGATGGAGATCAAGGGCCTGCGGCTGGTGCAGGAAACCCCCCAGGCCTTCATCGTGGAGGCCGGTGCCGGCGAGTCCTGGCACGACGCCGTCGCCTGGACCCTGGCGCACGGCTTTCCCGGGCTGGAAAACCTGGCGCTCATCCCCGGCACCGTGGGCGCGGCGCCCGTGCAGAACATCGGCGCCTACGGCGTCGAGCTGCAGGACCGCTTCGATTCCCTGGACGCCATCGACCTGGCGACGGGCCAGCCGTTCACGCTCGATGCCGCCCAATGCGCGTTCGGCTACCGCGATTCCGTCTTCAAGCACCAGGCCCCCGTCGCCCCCGCGGGCGCCGCCGAGGGCAGCGGGCCGCGCGGCATGGGCCTGGCGGGGCGCGCGGCCATCACGCACGTGCGCTTTCGCCTGCCCAAGCCCTGGAAGCCCGAGCTGGGCTACCTCGACCTGGAGCGCAAGCGGGCCGAGGCCGGCGTGGCCGAGCCCACGGCGCAGCAGATCTTCGAATGGGTGTGCGAGGTGCGCCGCGCCAAGCTGCCCGACCCGGCGGTGGTGGGCAATGCCGGCAGCTTCTTCAAGAACCCCACGGTCACGCCCGACCAGTGCTCGGACATCATCGCCCGCGAGCCGCGCATCGTGCACTACCCCATGCCCGACGGCACCATCAAGCTGGCGGCGGGCTGGCTGATCGATGCCTGCGGCTGGAAGGGCAAGAGCGTGGGCAAGGCCGGCGTGTACGAAAAGCAGGCGCTGGTGCTGGTCAACCGCGGCCGGGGCGCCGATAGCGTGACCGGCGGCGAAGTGATGACGCTGGCCAAGGCCATCCAGACCAGCGTGTACGAGCGCTTCGGCATCCGGCTGGAGCCGGAGCCGGTGGTGGTCTAGGCCCGGCGCATGCGGCCGGTTCTGCCGCGAAGCGGCTGCAAAGCCGTTGCGGAGAAATTGCTATGCTATTAATAGCATCAATGGCATGTTTGACTAGGGCATGAGGCCGATCGGGCTCTTATTTTTGGTGCGACGGCCCGAACGGGGCGCTCAGGCGCCGGCGCCGCCCGCCGGTGGCGCGCGGAAGGCGACCTGGAACCGGTTCCAGCCGTTGATGGCGACGACGGCCAGCGACAGCTCGACGATCTCCGCCTCCGAGAACTGCGCCGCCACCATGTCATAGACCGCGTCCGGCACGTCCTGCGTGGCGGCCAGGCGGGTCAGCGATTCGGCCCAGGCCAGCGCGGCGCGTTCGCGGGCATCGAACAGGCCGGCCTCGCGCCAGGCGGCCAGCAGGTGCAGGCGCCGGTCGGTCTCGCCATGCCGGCGGGCCACGCCCACGTGCAGGTCGATGCAGAACGCGCAGCCGTTGATCTGCGACACGCGCATCTTCACCAGCTCCTTGAGGGCAAGGGGCAGGGCGCCAGCGCGCAACTGGTTCTCCAGCGCCATCATGGCGTTCGCGGTGGCGGGGTGGTTTTTCATGAGGTCGATGCGGGCTTGGGACATTGGGGAGCCTTTCGTGGCGGTGGGTGGTTGAAGGAAGGAGCGGGTGGGAAACCCGTGGCCCATGGCGCGGCCCGCACCCGGCGCGGGTGCCATGCCATGGGAACGGATCGGGAAAGCGGGACCCGGCGGCGGGGCCTACAACCCGCGCAGCTTGTCCGGGTTCAGCACGGCGTAGATGCCGTGGATGTGCGTGCCGTCGGTCTGCAAGGCCAGCGCCACGCGCGGCGTGCCGCCTTCGCGCAGCACCAGACCCGGCGTGCCGTTGATCTGCACTTCCTGCACGGCGAGGTGGCGCAGGTACACGCGCCACAGACCCGCCGCCAGCCGGGCCAGGGCCCGGGGACCGCGCACCACCTTGGTGGCCGCCTGGACCTTGCCGCCCGCATCGGGCGTCCAGGTGGCGTCCGGCGCGAAGAGGGCGAGCAGGGCGCCGTGGTCCTGGGCGCGCATCGCGTCCACGAGGCGGTGCAGCAGGGCCTGCGCGGCGTCCGGCGTGGCCGAAAAGCGCACCTTCTCCCGGCGCACCTGGGTGCGGGCGCGGTGCACCAGCTGGCGGCAGGCCGCCTCGCTGCGGTCCAGCACGGTGGCGATCTCGCCGTAGTCGCTGTCGAACACGTCGTGCAGCAGGAAGGCGGCGCGCTCGTCGGGCGACAGGCGTTCCAGCACCACCAGCAGCGCGATGGACAGATCGGACGCCAGCTCGGCGCGCGCATCGGCCGCCGGCGCGGTGGCGTCGCGGTCCAGCCAGGGTTCGGGCAGCCACGGGCCGCTGTAGGCCTCTCGCTCGGTGCGGGTGGCGCGCAGCCGGTCCACGCACAGGCGCGTGACGGTGGTCACCAGCCAGGCCTCGGCCGTCTGCACGCGCTCGGCCGGCGTGGACTGCCAGCGCAGCCAGGCGTCCTGCAGCACGTCCTGCGCATCGGCGCGGCTGCCCAGCATGCGGTAGGCCACGCCCAGGAGGCGCGGGCGGTGCTGAAGGAACGTGGCGGTGTGCGGGTCCGGGGCGAGGGGAATGTCGGCGTTCATGCCTTCAAGACGGGTGGCCGGGCCGGTTTGTGACAGGAATCCGCGCCGCCTGCCAAAAAAAGAAAACCGCCCGGCCGGGTGGCGGGGCGGTTGCTCTTGTTTTCATAGCTGCCAGCGCATGTCGCGGTAGCGCTGGAGGCCTTTTCGATGCCTGGCGTTACTTTTTCTCGCTGCCGTCGCCCAGCTGCGCCAGCGCGGCATTGCCGCCCAGCGACAGCAGGCCGGACTGGGCGTAGACGCCCAGCTTGTGGCGCGTGTCGATGATGTCCAGGTTGCGCATGGTCAGCTGGCCGATGCGGTCGGCGGGGCTGAACGGCGCGTCTTCCACCTTTTCCATCGACAGGCGCTCGGGCGCATAGGTCAGGTTGGGCGACTCGGTGTTGAGCAGCGAGTAGTCGTTGCCGCGGCGCAGCTCCAGCGTCACCGTGCCGGTCACGGCGCGCGCCACCCAGCGCTGGGCGGTCTCGCGCAGCATGATGGCCTGCGGGTCGAACCAGCGGCCCTGGTACAGCAGGCGGCCCAGTTTCAGGCCGTTCATGCGGTACTGCTCGATGGTGTCTTCGTTGTGGATGCCGGTCACCAGACGCTCGTAGGCGATGTGCAGCAGCGCCAGGCCCGGGGCTTCGTAGATGCCGCGGCTCTTGGCTTCGATGATGCGGTTCTCGATCTGGTCGCTCATCCCCAGGCCGTGGCGGCCGCCGATGCGGTTGGCTTCCAGGATCAGCGCCACGGGGTCGTTGTACTCGACGCCGTTCAGGGCGACGGGCTGGCCTTCCTCGAAGCGCACGGACACTTCCTCGGACTTGACCTGGACATCGTCCTTCCAGAACGCCACCCCCATGATGGGGTTCACGATGCGGATGCCGCTGTTCAGGAACTCCAGGTCCTTGGCCTCGTGCGTCGCGCCCAGCATGTTGCTGTCGGTGCTGTAGGCCTTTTCGGCGCTCATCTTGTAGCCGAAGCCTTCCTTCGTCATGAAGGCCGACATTTCGGCGCGGCCGCCCAACTCGTCGATGAACAGCTGGTCCAGCCAGGGCTTGTAGATCTTGAGCGAGGGGTTGGTGAGCAGGCCGTAGCGGTAAAAGCGCTCGATGTCGTTGCCCTTGAAGGTCGAGCCGTCGCCCCAGATGTGGACGTCGTCTTCCTTCATGGCCGCCACCAGCATGGTGCCGGTGACGGCGCGGCCCAGCGGCGTGGTGTTGAAGTAGGTGATGCCGGCCGTGCTGATGTGGAAGGCGCCGGCCTGCAGCGCGGCGATGCCTTCATGGGCGAGCTGCGTGCGGCAGTCCACCAGGCGGGCTTTTTCGGCGCCGTATTCCATCGCCTTGGCGGGGATGGCGTCGTAGTCCGGCTCGTCGGGCTGGCCCAGGTTGGCCGTGTAGGCGTAGGGCAGGGCGCCCTTGTTCTTCATCCAGCGCAGCGCGGCGCTGGTGTCGAGACCGCCGGAGAAGGCGATGCCGACCTTCTGGTTCAGGGGCAGGTTCTGGAGGATGGTGGCCATGTGCGGTGCCTTGCGGTTCAGCCGAAGTGGCAGATGTAGTGGTAGGCGCTGGCGACGCGGATCTCGAACTTCGACTGGCCGGGCACGCTGAATTTCTCGCCCGCGCCGGACTTCACCCAGGCGTCGGTGCCGTCGAGCTTGTACTCGCACGCGCCGCCCACGCATTCCATGATCTCGGGCGCGCCGGTGTTGAAGGTCAGCGTGGCGGGCAGGATCACGCCCACCGATTTCTTCGTGCCGTCCGGAAACGTGATGTTGTGGCTCACGCATTTGCCGTCGAAATACACGTTGGCTTGGGTGGTGACGGACACGCCGTCGATGGTTTCGGTGGTCATGGATGCGCTTGAAAGGAAGAGGAAGGGGGAAAACCGAAGATTCTAGGTTGAACGCTGCGGCCGGCCCCCGTTCCCCGTGCGAGGCGGCGCCCCAAAACGCCGGGCCGAAGGCGCGCCCCACGAAAAAGGGAGCCCGAAGGCTCCCTGCTGGATGGGTTGGCCGTCCGGCCGGTGGTGCCTTCAGCGCCAGTAGGGATCGCGCGGGCGGGGCGGGTAGTAGGGGCGGCCGTAGCTGTCGTGGTATTCGATGACCGTGGTGGACGGGGGCGTCACGTAGGCGGGCGGGCCAGGGTAGGTGGAGACCACCACGCCCGGCTGGGCGTAGCCGCCGGAGTAGGCGGGGGCCGGCGGTGCGCTGGCGATGGGCTGCACGCTCACGGGAATCCAGGCGCCCGGGTCGTGCTGCGTGCGGGTGGTGTACTGGCGGCCCGCGTACTCGTACAGCACGTTGTAGCCCATGGTGCGGTTCTCGTAGTACGTCTGGGTGGAGCAGCGCTGCACGTTCTGGTACTCGGGCCGGGTGCCCTCGATGTTGTTGCCCAGCACGGCCCCGCCGATCAGCCCGATGGCGGTGGCGGCGGCGCGTCCGCTGCCCTTGCCGATCGCGTTGCCGGTGGCCCCGCCGGCGATGGCGCCCAGCACCGCCCCGGCGCCGGTCGGCCGGGATTCGCCGTAGATGGTTTCGTTACCGCACACCTGCTGGGGAATGGCCACCTGCTCGGTAATGGGGGTGGCGGAGAGGACGCGGCCCTGCTCCTGGGCGCTGGCACCGGCTGCAACGGCAGCCAGCGCGGTCAACAAGATGATTTTCTTCATGGAGAAGCTCCTTTCGGTCGGTGTACAACGCATCAGGCTGAGAAAAAGTTTAGGGTCGCCGTGTCAAGCCTGCAGCCGGGGGCCGTAAATCTGGGTAAAGATTTGTGCCGTTTCAGGGCTTGGAGCGCGCGGTGGCGGCTTCGTTCCAATCGGCTTCGTTGAAACCCACGGTGATGCGGCCGTCCGCCCATTCCACGACCGGGCGCTTGATGACGCTGGGCTGCGCCTGCATCACCTCGGCGGCGCTGCCCTCGTCGTGCACGGTGGCCTGGGTGGCCGCATCCAGCTTGCGCCAGGTCGTTCCCTGGCGGTTGAGCAGCTTTTCCCAGCCCACCGCATCGGCCCAGTGCGGCAGGCGATCGGCCGGCACGCCCTGCTTCTTGAAGTCGTGGAACTGGTGCGCAATGCCCTGGGCGGCAAGCCAGGCGCGGGCCTTCTTGACCGTGTCGCAGTTGGGAATGCCGTAGAGCACGGTGGTGTCCGGGCGGGCGGCGGGGTGGGCGGGGGGACGGGTGGGGGTACTCATGGCGCAGATCATCGTGCAAGCCGCGCTCGGCGACAATCCGGCCCCGTATGCACACCAATTTCGACACCCTGGAAGGCTGGCTCGGCCATTGCGAGCGCCTGCACCCGAAGAACATCGACATGGGCCTGGACCGCGTGCGTGCCGTGGCCCGGCGCATGGATCTGCGGTTCGACTGCCCGGTCATCACCGTGGCCGGCACCAACGGCAAGGGCTCCACCTGCGCCATGCTCGAAGCGGTGGCGCTGCAGTCGGGCTACCGCACCGGGGTGTACACGTCGCCGCACCTGGTGCACTTCGAGGAACGGTGTCGCATCCACGGCGAGATCGTCGCCGCATCGGATCTGATCGCACACTTCGCCGCCGTGGAAAGCGCCAGGACCCTGGACGGCGAGGACATCTCGCTGTCGTACTTCGAGTTCACCACCCTTGCGATTCTGCGGCTCATGAGCCTGTCGCGGCTGGATGTGGCCATCCTCGAGGTCGGCCTGGGTGGGCGGCTCGATGCCACCAACGTGATCGACACGGACTGCGCCGTCATCACCAGCATCGACATCGACCACACCGAATTCCTGGGGCCCGACCGCGAAACCATCGGGCGCGAGAAGGCGGGCATCATGCGCACGGGCCGCCCCGTGGTGGTGAGCGATCCCATGGCGCCGCAGAGCGTGCTCGACCATGCGCTGGAAATCGGCGCCGACCTGTGGCGCTTCGGCCATGACTTCAACTTTTCGGGCGACAAGCAGCAGTGGAGCTGGGCTGGGCGGGGCCGCCGCTACGCCGGCATGGCCTACCCCTCCTTGCGGGGCGCCAACCAGCTCGTCAATGCCTCTGGCGCCCTGGCAGCGCTCGAGGCCCTGCGCGATCGGCTTCCGGTCACCGCCCAGGCGGTGCGCAACGGGCTGGCCATGGTGGAGCTGCCGGGGCGCTTCCAGATCGTTCCCGGCCAGCCGACCCTGGTGCTGGATGTGGCGCACAACCCCCATTCGGTGGCGGCGCTGACCGCCAACCTGGACGCGATGGGGTTCTTCCCCACCACGCATGCCGTGCTGGGCGCCATGGCCGACAAGGACCTCGGCCCCATGCTGGCCAAGATCGGCCCGCTGGTGGACCGCTGGTATTTCACCGATCTGCCCACGCCCCGCGCCGAGAGCGCCGCGGGCCTGCAGCAGAAATGGAATGCCCTGCAGATCGTGGCCGGGGGGCGCCGCACCGTGCCCACCAGCCTGCACGCGGACCCTCAGCAGGCACTGCAGGCGGCCGTCGATGCCGCGGAGCCGGCTGATAGAATCGTGGTCTTTGGCTCGTTCTACACGGTGGGCGGCGTTCTGACCAACGGGACGCCTCGCCTGCAGGCCAAGCATCTGGGCGCATAAGGTCCGCACGATTCTGCACTCCATGGCATTTTTCAAGTTTCGGTGGCCCGGCAGCAAGGAGCAACCCGATAAACCCGCGGGCAAGCGTTCGCGCAATGCCCAGGCCGAGAGCATCGAGGCCATGCGTCGGCGCGCACGGCACCGGCTGATCGGCGCAGCGGTGCTGGTGTTGCTGGGGGTGGTGGGTTTCCCCATCCTGTTCGACACCCAGCCGCGCCCCATTCCGGTCGATATTCCCATCGACATTCCCGATCGCAACAAGGTGGCTCCCCTGGTGGTGCCCGAGGCTGCGCCGGCCCGTCCGGCAGCGTCGGCCCCGGCCATGGCGTCCGCCGGGGGCCTGGCCGAAGGCGAAGAGGTCGTGCCGTCCAGCCGCAACGCGCCCAAGCCGGTGGCGTCTGCTCCGGTGCACGCCCCTGCGCCCGCGCCTTCAGCGGCGTCCAAGCCCGAGGTGCGGGCCGAGCCCAAGCCGGTGCCCCGGCCGGAGCCCAAGCTACAGGTCCACGAAGCGAAACCGGAACCCAAACCCGAACCCAAGCCCGAGGCCAAACCGCAGCGCTCGGAAGACGCGGCGCGTGCGCGGGCCTTGCTCGAAGGGCGCGATAGCCCGGCTCCGGTTGCGGCCGCCTCCAAAAGCGAAGAGGGCCGGCTGATCGTGCAGGTGGGTGCCTTCGCCGATGCCGACAAGGCCCGCGAAGTGCGCCAGTCGCTGGAGCGCGCCGGCCTCAAGACCTACACCCAGGTGGTGGACACCAAGGACGGTAAACGCACCCGCGTCAGGGTCGGCCCCTATGCCTCCCGCGCCGAAGCGGACAAGGCGGCTGCGCGCGTGAAGGGCCTGGGCCTGTCGGCTTCGGTCCTGGCGCTGTAGCCGGCCGACGGCTCGCGTGCGTGCATGGCATCGCTGGACTGGATTTTCTTGGCGGTGCTGCTGGGGTCCCTGGTGCTGGGGGCCTGGCGCGGGCTGATTTATGAAGTGTTGTCGCTGGCAGGCTGGGTCATGGCCTTTTTCATGGCCCAGTGGTGGGCCGAGGACGTGGGGCGGTGGTTGCCGATTTCCGATTCGGCCGAGTCCGTCCGGCATGCGGCGGGCTTTGCCCTGGCGTTCATCGGCACGCTGTTTGCCTGTGGATTCCTGGCCTGGCTGGCCAAAAAATTGATCGAGGCGGTGGGGCTGCGCCCTGTGGACCGCACGCTCGGGGCCGCGTTCGGGGCCCTGCGGGGCATGGTGCTGCTGCTGGCGGCATCGCTCGTGGTGCTGTGGACCCCCTTGCAGGAGGGGCTGTGGTGGAAAGAGTCGCAGGCCGCCCCCATATTGACGGGTGTGCTGGAAGTTTTGAAGCCGGCTTTGCCGCCAGCGCTGGGAAGGCATCTGCCTTCATGACAGGGACGCAGCGCCACCCGGGTGGCGCTGCACTGATTTTTTATTGCGGGATCGCCCGCCTTTGGATGGAACGCGAATATGTGTGGAATCGTCGGCGTGGTCAGCACGGCTCCTGTCAACCAACTGGTCTATGACGCTCTGCTGCTTCTGCAGCACCGGGGCCAGGATGCGGCGGGCATCGTCACCCAGCAGGGGCGCAAGTTCTTCATGCACAAGGCCAAGGGCATGGTGCGCGACGTGTTTCGCACGCGCAACATGCGTGCGTTGCCGGGCACGGTCGGCCTGGGTCAGGTGCGCTACCCCACGGCGGGCAATGCCTACAGTGAGGAAGAGGCCCAGCCGTTCTACGTGAACGCCCCCTTCGGCCTGGTGCTGGTGCACAACGGCAACCTGACCAATGCGCAATCGCTGCGCGCCGAATTGTTTTCGACCGACCACCGCCACACCAACACCGAGAGCGACTCCGAAGTGCTGCTCAACGTGTTCGCGCATGAGCTGGAGCGCGCCACCCGCGGTGTGCCGCTGCAGACCGAAGACGTGTTTGCGGCCGTGCGTGCCGTGCACCGCCGCGTCAAGGGCTCCTACGCCGTGATCGCGCTGATCGCCGGCCACGGGCTGGTCGCCTTCCGTGATCCCCACGGCATCCGCCCGCTGTGCATGGGCCGCAGCCCGGAAGGCACCGTGATGGTCGGCAGCGAGTCGGTGGCCCTGGAAGGCACCAACCACGTGTTCGAGCGCGATATCCAGCCGGGCGAGGCTGTGTTCATCACGGACGACGGCACGGTGCATGCGCAGCAGTGCGCCGATGCGCCGCAGCTCAACCCCTGCATTTTCGAGTTCGTCTATCTGGCGCGTCCGGATTCGGTGCTGGACGGCATCTCGGTGTACCAGGCCCGCCTGAACCTGGGCGAGGCGTTGGCCAAGCGCGTGGTCTCCACGGTGCCGCCCAACGAGATCGACGTGATCATTCCCATCCCGGAATCGAGCCGCCCGAGCGCCACGCAACTGGCGCATCTGCTGGGAATTCCGTACCGCGAGGGCTTCGTGAAGAACCGCTACGTGGGGCGCACCTTCATCATGCCGGGGCAGGGCGTTCGCAAGAAGTCCGTGCGGCAAAAGTTGAACGTCATCGCCAGCGAGTTCAAGGGCCGCAACGTGCTGCTGGTGGACGACTCCATCGTGCGTGGCACCACCTCGCGCGAGATCGTGCAGATGGCGCGCGACGCGGGCGCCCGCAAGGTCTACCTGGCCAGCGCCGCGCCGCCGGTGCGCTATCCCAACGTGTACGGCATCGACATGCCCACAAGCAATGAACTGGTGGCCCATGGCCGCACGGTCGAAGAAGTGCGGCAGTCCATCGGCTGCGATGCCTTGATCTATCAGGACGTCAACGGCATGAAGAAGGCGGTCGGCGCCCTGAACGGGCGCATCGAAGGCTTCGACGCCTCGTGCTTCGACGGCGTGTACGTCACGGGCGACATCACCGCGCAGGACATCGCGCGGCTGAACGAAGGGCGTGTGGGCGTGGAGGAGCCGCAGGAGGAAGACACTTCCCGCCTGGCCCTGCCCAACGCGCAGGACGCCTGACCGCTATTCGCTTGGATCTTCACGCCATGAACTCCCCCTTGAATGCCCGAACCCTTCCCGAAGGCCTGCACCCCGACACGCTGGCGGTGCGCGAAGCCATTCCCCGCAGCGTGTACGGCGAGCATTCCGAGGCGCTGTACCTGAGCAGCAGCTTCGTGCAGCCCGACGCGGCGACGGCGGCGCGCCGGTTTGCCGGCGAGGAAGAGGGCTACACCTACACCCGGACCGGCAATCCCACGGTCACGAGCTTCGAGCGGCGCCTGGCCGCCCTGGAAGGCACCGAATCCGCGATCGGCACCGCCACCGGCATGTCTGCCATCCTGCTCATGTGCCTGGCACTGCTCAAGACCGGCGACCATGTGATCTGCTCCCGGTCGATGTTCGGCTCGACCATCAAACTCATCGGCGGAGAGCTGTCGCGTTTCGGCGTGCAGACCACGTTCGTGCCGCAGACCGATGCGGCCGCATGGAAGGCTGCGCTGCGCCCGGAAACGCGGCTCATGTTTGCGGAAACCCCCACCAATCCGCTGACCGATCTGTGCGACATCCAGGCGCTGGCCGACATCGCCCATGAAGCCGGCGTGCTGCTTGCCGTGGACAACTGCTTCGCCTCTCCCGCCTTGCAGCAGCCCGCCAAATGGGGGGCGGATCTGGTCCTGCACTCCGGCACCAAGTTCCTCGACGGACAAGGCCGGGTGATGGCGGGGGCCGTGTGCGGACCCCGCGCGCTCATCGACGACAAGCTCGCGCCCATGATCCGCAGCGCGGGCATGAACCTGTCGCCCTTCAATGCATGGGTGGTTCTGAAGGGCATGGAAACCTTGTCCATCCGCATGAAGGCGCAAAGCGCCAACGCGCTGCAACTGGCCACCTGGCTCGAATCGCATCCGCGCGTGGCGCGCGTGTACTACCCGGGGCTGGCGTCCCATCCCCAGCATGCGCTGGCCATGCGCCAGCAATCCGGCCTCGGCGGCGCTGTGGTGTCGTTCGACGTCAAGGTGAAAGAGGGCGATCCGGCCTCGGCCCGTGCGCAGGCATTCCATGTGATCGACAGCACGCGGGTGTGCAGCATCACGGCCAATCTCGGCGACACCAAGACCACCATCACCCATCCCGCCAGCACCTCGCATGGCCGCCTGACCGAAGAGCAGCGCCAGGCCGCCGGCCTGGGGCAAGGCCTGATCCGCGTGGCGGTCGGGCTGGAGCACATCGAAGATTTGAAGGCCGACCTCGCGCGCGGCCTGGATACCCTGCAATGACCGAAGCCAACCTGACCCAGCGCGTTCGCACGCGTTTCGCTCCCTCGCCCACGGGGTTCATCCATCTGGGGAACATCCGCTCCGCCCTGTACCCTTGGGCGTTCGCCCGCGCGACGGGTGGCGACTTCATTCTGCGCATCGAGGACACCGACCTGGAGCGGTCCAGCCAGGCCGCCGTGGACGTGATTCTGGAAGGCATGGAATGGCTCGGCATGCAACCCGACGAAGGCCCGTTCTACCAGATGCAGCGCATGGACCGGTACAAGGAAGTGCTGGCCCAGCTGCAGGAGGCCGGCCATGTCTATCCCTGCTACATGAGCGTGCCGGAACTCGACGCGCTGCGCGAACGGCAGATGCAGGCCAAGGAAAAGCCGCGCTACGACGGCACGTGGCGTCCCGAGCCTGGCAAGACCCTGCCGGACGTGCCGCAGGGCGTGCAGCCGGTGCTGCGTTTTCGCAATCCGCTGGGCGGCTCCGTCGTATGGGACGACAAGGTCAAGGGCCGCATCGAGATCCGCAACGACGAGCTCGACGATCTGGTGATCGCGCGGCCCGATGGCACGCCCACGTACAACTTCTGCGTGGTGGTCGATGACATCGACATGGCGATCACGCATGTGATCCGTGGGGACGACCACGTCAACAACACACCGCGCCAGATCAACATTTTCGAGGCCCTCGGAAAGCAGCCGCCGGTGTATGCCCACCTGCCCACCGTGCTCAACGAGCAGGGCGAGAAGATGAGCAAGCGCAACGGCGCCAAGCCCGTGACCCAGTACCGGGACGAAGGCTATCTGCCCGAAGCCATGGTGAACTACCTGGCCCGCCTGGGCTGGAGCCACGGCGACGACGAGATCTTCAGCCGCGAGCAATTCTTGCAGTGGTTCAATCTCGACCATCTGGGGCGCAGCGCCGCCCAGTTTGACGAAGCCAAGCTGCGGTGGGTGAACGCGCAGCATCTCAAAGCCATGCCGGACGAAACCCTGGCCGCCCTCGTGGCGCCGCGGCTGGAACAGCGGGGCGTTTCTGCGGCAGAGTTGGCTGATGGTCGCCTTCCGCGCATCTGCGCGCTTTTCAAGGACCGTTGCGACACGACCGTGGCATTGGCGGACTGGGCTTTCGTCTTCTACGGCGATGTGAAGCCCAACCCCGAGGAGTACGCCAAGCACGTGACCGAAGCCGTGTGGCCTGCCATCGGCGCGTTGGCGCAGGCCCTGGCCACCTGCACGTGGGACAAGGCGGCGATCGCTGCCGCCTTCAAGGAAGTGCTGGCCGCCCATTCGCTCAAGATGCCGCAACTGGCCATGCCGGTGCGCGTGCTGACCGTGGGAACGGCCCACACGCCATCGGTCGATGCGGTGCTCGAACTCGTAGGCCGCGAAAAAATCGCAGCGAGATTGCTGAAGCCTTAAAAACCTGTCTATAATTCAAGGCTCAGGAAATGATGACAGTCACAGTGTGAATGTGGTCATTCAGTGGGGGTATAGCTCAGCTGGGAGAGCGCTTGCATGGCATGCAAGAGGTCATCGGTTCGATCCCGTTTACCTCCACCACTGAGAATTAGAGAACGGTTAGTTCCCAGGTTTTGACCCTATCGTCTAGAGGCCTAGGACATCACCCTTTCACGGTGAGTACCGGGGTTCGAATCCCCGTAGGGTCGCCAAGTTTGTAGCACTTGGCTTGTGTCTTTTCACAAGCAAACGCTGCCTGCCAGGAGTGGTAGTTCAGTTGGTTAGAATACCGGCCTGTCACGCCGGGGGTCGCGGGTTCGAGTCCCGTCCACTCCGCCAGTCAAAGCCCTTGCAGGTCTTGGATGTGCAAGGGTTTTTCTTTGGTGAATGCCGAAGAAAGTGGGGGGTATAGCTCAGCTGGGAGAGCGCTTGCATGGCATGCAAGAGGTCATCGGTTCGATCCCGTTTACCTCCACCACTGAGAATTAGAGAACGGTTAGTTCCCAGGTTTTGACCCTATCGTCTAGAGGCCTAGGACATCACCCTTTCACGGTGAGTACCGGGGTTCGAATCCCCGTAGGGTCGCCAAGTTTGTAGCACTTGGCTTGTGTCTTTTCACAAGCAAACGCTGCCTACCAGGAGTGGTAGTTCAGTTGGTTAGAATACCGGCCTGTCACGCCGGGGGTCGCGGGTTCGAGTCCCGTCCACTCCGCCAAATGGAAGCCCTCGCAAGCAATGCT
The DNA here is from genome assembly GCF_030158975.1 of Acidovorax sp. SUPP2539. Taxonomy (NCBI): domain Bacteria; kingdom Pseudomonadati; phylum Pseudomonadota; class Betaproteobacteria; order Burkholderiales; family Comamonadaceae; genus Acidovorax; species Acidovorax sp. SUPP2539. The sequence goes on from NZ_BQXJ01000004.1 coordinate 280,352, forward strand.
TGCGAGGGCTTTTTCTTTGGTTTTTGGTGGCGAGAGGCGGCTTCGCTGCGTGGGATCTGTCCACCCGTCCCGGACCAATCAATAGTGGCTCTTCATAAGAATGCTGCAATGCCAGTGGATGGCCTGGTCTGAAAAAGGGCTTTACATGTTGTCGATCCGGGTGCGCATCGCACTGCCGCCGGATGGACCCCTTAGATGAGCCCACAGAACGCACCTTTGTTTTGGACCCGAAGGAAGGCGCATCGCATCGGGCCTGTTCCGAACGGGCACAATCGCGCCTTTTCGCCCACTTGCCGTCAAAGGATCGCTCCTGCCGCCACAGCGCCACCGCTCGGCAGTCCAGGGCCATGCCGGCATCGCACCACCCCTTCCATGCCCATCGACCGCTCCCTGCCTTCCCCCAACGCTGGCCCCGCGTCTGCCCGGCTGCAGTCCATCGACGCGCTGCGCGGGCTCGTCATCCTGTTCATGCTGCTGGACCACGTGCGCGAAACCTTTTTCCTGCACCACCAGGTCAGCGACCCCATGGCCGTCGCGGCCAGCTCGCCCGACCTGTTCGCAAGCCGGCTGCTGGCCCACGTGTGCGCGCCGGTGTTCGTGTTTCTCACGGGGCTGTCCGCCTGCCTGTATGGTTCGCGGCAGGGCGGAGGCCGGGGGGCGGCCTCGGTATTCCTGCTCCAGCGTGGGTTCTTCCTGGTCGCGCTGGAACTCACGCTGGTGAACTTTGCCTGGACCTTCCAGTGGCCGCCCCAGGTGGTGTACCTGCAGGTGATCTGGGTGATCGGCCTGAGCATGCTGGCCCTGGCGGCGCTGCTGTGGCTGCCGCGCACCGTGTTGATCGCCCTGGGCGTGGTGATCGTGGCCGGGCACAACCTGCTCGACGGGCTGCATTTTTCGGTCGGCCATGCGCTGCACATTCCCTGGGCGGTGCTGCACGACCGCGGCTGGATCGAAGTGGGCGAATCGCTGCGCCTGCGCACTTCCTATCCGCTGCTGCCCTGGATCGGTGTGATCGCGCTGGGCTATGCGGCCGGACCCTGGTTCCTGGCGTCCACGGATGCGGGCGCGCGGCAGCGCCGCCTGCTGGCCTGGGGCACGGGCCTGCTGGCCGGGTTTGCCGTGTTGCGCTGGTGGAACGTGTACGGCGACAAGCCCTGGGTGGCGGGCGACACGGCCCTGGCCACCGCGATGTCGTTTTTCAACGTGACCAAATACCCGCCTTCGCTGCTGTTCGTCGCGCTCACGCTCGGCGTCGGCCTGCTGGTGCTGCGGGCGTTCGAGCGGGCGCGGCCCGGGGCCGGGCTGCGGGTGTTGGCGGGGTTCGGTGCCGCGCCCATGTTCTTTTACCTGCTGCACCTGTACGTGCTCAAGCTGCTTTACCTCGCGGCGGTGGCCGTGTGGGGCAAGACCCAGGGCACGTATTTCGGGTTCGACGCCATGTGGGCCGTCTGGCTGTGCACGGCCGTCCTGGCCGTGGCGCTGTACCCAGCGGTGAAGGCCTTTGGGGCCTTCAAGGCGCGGCGGCGCGACATCGCCTGGCTCAAGTACCTTTGAGCGTGGGCGGTGCCGTCGCGAATGCCCGCGTTGGTGCGCAGCCTGGTCAGTGGGGCCGGCCGGAGGTGTCTGCCCGGTTCACCTCGACGGAGACGTGCACCAGTTCCTCGTGCACGCTCAGCAGGCGCTTGAAGAAGTCGGGCGCCACGGACGGATGGGCCGTGGACAGCGACAGGATGCAGGCGTACAGGTCCGTGCCCACACGCCACACGTGAAGGTCGCACACGCTGGCGGGAATGGGGCTGGCGGCGATCGCATCGCGGATTTCCTGCACCACGGGCGCGTCCATTTCCGCGTCCAGCAGCACCCGCCCGGTATCGCGCAACAACCCCCAGGCCCAGCCCGCGACCAGGGCCGCGCCCAGCAGGCCCACGGCCGGGTCGAGCCAGTCGGCGCCCCACAGCAGCCCCCCGCACAGTGCGGCGATGGCCAGCACCGACGTGGCAGCGTCGGCCACCACGTGCAGGTAGGCCGACCGCAGGTTCAGATCGGCTGGCGTCATCCCATGGCTGTGGCCGTGGCCTTCATGCGCAGGGTGTTCGTGGTGCGAGTGGTGTGCCTGATGCACATGCCCGCCCCGCAGCAGCCAGGCGCACGCCAGGTTGACCGCCAGTCCCAGCGTGGCCGTGAAGACGGCCTGCTCATACTGGATGGGCGCCGGGGCGAGGAGCCGCTGCACCGACTGGTAGACCATGAGCCCGGCCACGAGCAGCAGCAGGATGGCGCTGGTGTAGCCGCCCAGCACCTCGATCTTCCAGGTGCCGAAGGCGAAGCGGCCGTCGCTCGCGTGGCGCCGGGCCGCGGCATACGCCACGGCGGATAGCCCGAGCGCCAGGGCATGCGAGCCCATGTGCCAGCCGTCCGCCAGCAATGCGATCGAGCCGAAGGCCCAGCCGCCGACGATTTCCGCCACCATCATGGCGACCGTCAGTGCCACCGCCCAGCGGGTGTTGCGCTCGGCCAAGGGATTGCCGTGGCTGAAGACATGGGGGTGCTGCCAGCCGGCTGCGAGGGGGGCGTTGGCGGAAGGGTTTTGGGTCATGAAAGTCATGGTGAAAGATACTGTACCCCAGTATATTTTCAGCCCTTCGTACAATCCGGTCATGGCCCATACCATCCACGGAAAAAAGAAGCTGCTGGCCCGCGTGCGGCGCATCCAAGGCCAGGCCGCGGCCCTCGAGCGGGCGCTGGAACAGGAGGCCGACTGCATGGCGGTGCTGCAGCAAATCGCGGCCATCCGCGGCGCGGTGAACGGCCTGATGGCGCAGGTGCTGGAAGGCCACATCGTTCAGCACCTGGGTGACCCCGCAGCTCCCGCGCAGCAGCGCGCGCAGGACGTGGCGGCGGTGGCCTCGGCGCTGCGCTCCTACCTCAAATAGGCCGGGTGCTCCGGGGCAAGACCGCGCCCGGCCGCCGGCCAATCGGGCGCCCCAGCGGCGGATGCCGCCGTTGGCGACAATCGGGCCCATGTTTCCTTCGCCCTTCCTTCGCGCCGCCCTCGTTCTGGGCCTTCTTTCGGCCATCGGCCCCTTTGCCATCGACATGTACCTGCCGGCGCTTCCCGACATCGGGCGCAGCCTGGGCGCGCAGGTCGGCGCCGTGCAGTGGAGCCTGACCGCGTTCTTCCTGGCGCTGGGGGCGGGGCAGCTGTTCTACGGCCCGGTGTCCGACATGGTGGGGCGCAAGCCGCCGCTGTATTTCGGGCTGCTGCTGTTCACCGCGGCGAGCGTGGGCTGCGCCCTGGCGACCGAGATCGAGACGCTGGTGGCGCTGCGCTTCCTGCAGGGCCTGGGCGCCGCCGCGGGGATGGCCATTCCGCGCGCCGTGGTGCGCGATCTGCACACCGGCACCGATGCCGCGCGCCTGATGGCGCTGCTGATGCTGGTGTTCAGTGTTTCGCCCATCCTCGCGCCGCTCGCGGGCAGCGGGGTCATCGCACTCACCGGCTGGCGCGGCGTGTTCTGGGTGGTGGCGGTGGCCGCCATCGCGGGGCTGGCGCTCGTCTATGGCGCGCTGCGCGAGACGCGTCCTGCCGCCGACCGGGTGGAAAGCAGCCTGGGCGGCGCCCTGCGGGCCTACGGCATGCTGCTGCGCGATCGCCATTACCTGGGCCTGGTCTTCATCGGCGGCTGTGCCATGTCGGGCTTCTTCGTGTACCTGGCGGGCTCGCCGTTCGTGCTCATCAACCACTACGGGCTCACGCCCACGCAGTACAGCCTGGCGTTCTCGCTGAACGCGGCGGCCTTCATCGGCTCGTCCCAGTTCACCGGCCTGCTCGGCCAACGGTTCGGCCTGGTGCCGCTCGTCAAGGTGGCGGCCAGCGCGGCCGGCATGGTCATGGTGCTGTTGCTGGCCTACTACCTGCTGGGCGGTGATCAGCTGGCGGTGCTGATCGCGCTGTATTTCGTGTCCAGCGCCTTCATGGGGCTGGTGATTCCCACCACCTCGGTGCTGGCGCTGGAGCAGCATGGCGCCATCGCCGGCACCGCCTCGGCCTTGCTGGGCACGCTGCAGATGCTGACGGGTGCGGCGGCCATGGGCATCGTGGGCCTGTTCGCCAACGGACAGCCCTTGCCCATGGTGATCGGCATGGCCGCAGGCGCGCTGGTGGGCGTGGCGCTGACCTGGATCACGCTGGCGGGCCCGCATGCTGCCGGGCCGGTGGAGGCGCGGGTTTGAGCCCCGGTCCGGGCGCCGCCGCCATGGGGCAGGGCGCGCCCACCGCCTCCGACGGGCTGCCTCCGCGCGACCGCGCGCGGGCCATGCTGGTCATCATCCTCGGGCTGACCGTGGCGGTGCTGGACGGCAGCATCGTCAACCTCGCGCTGCCCGGCATCGCTCGCGAACTGAACGCGGGCGCGGCGCAGGCCATCTGGGTCGTCAACGCCTACCAGATCGCCACGCTGGTCATGCTGCTGCCGCTCGCCTCGCTGGGCGAGCGCATCGGCTACCGGCGCGTGTACCTGCTGGGCATGGCGCTGTTCGCCGTGTCGTCGCTCGGGGCCATGCTGGCCACATCACTCCCCGCGCTGGTGGTGGCGCGCGCGGTGCAGGGGCTGGGTGCGGCAGGCATCATGAGCGTGAATGCCGCGCTGGTGCGCCTGACCTATCCGCGCGCGCATTTGGGCCGGGGCATGGCCATCAACTCGCTGGTCGTGGCCACCTCGTCGATGGCCGGGCCCTCGGTGGCGGCGGCCATCTTGTCGTTCGCATCGTGGCCCTGGCTGTTCGCGCTGAACCTGCCGCTGGGCCTGTTCACGCTGTGGCTAGGGCGGCGCGCGCTGCCGTTCAATCCGCCCAGTACGCACACCGGCGCGCGGCTGACGGTGCTGGACGTCACGCTCAACATCCTGATGTTCGCGCTGATCTTCATCGGTGGCGAGCAGCTCGGCGTGCGGGGCGAGGCCTCGCGTGCGGCGGCCCCGCTGGGCTGGGCGCTGCTGCTGGCCGGCGTCGCGGTGGGCTGGGTGTACCTGCGGCGGCAGCGGCGCGTGGCTGTGCCGCTGTTTCCGGTGGACCTGCTGCGCATCCCCGTGTTCGCGCTGTCGATGGGCGCGTCGGTCGGGGCCTTCTGCGCGCAGATGCTGGCCTTTCTGTCGCTTCCGTTCCTGCTGCTGGAGGCGCAGGGCCGGTCGCATTTCGAGGCGGGCCTGCTCATCACCGCCTGGCCGCTGGCCATCGTGGTGGTGGCGCCGTTCGCGGGACGGCTCATCGGCCGCTTCGCGGACGGCCTGCTGGGCGGTGTCGGCATGGCGGTGTTCGCCTGCGGGCTGGTCGCGCTGGCTGTGCTGCCGCCTCAACCGGGCGTGTTCGACGTGGCGTGGCGCATGCTTTTGTGCGGGGCGGGCTTTGGGCTGTTCCAGTCGCCCAACAACCACACCATCGTCGCCTCGGCGCCGTTGCACCGTTCGGGCGCGGCCAGCGGCATGCTGGGCACCGCGCGCCTGACCGGGCAGACCCTGGGCGCCGTGCTGCTGGCGGGCATCTTCGCGGTCTGGGGCCAGCACGACGGGCAGGGCGAATCGGTGGCGCTGATGGCGGCGGCTGGCTGCGCAGCGTTGGCGGGCGTGTGCAGCGTGATGCGGCTGCGGCACGGCGCCACGGTGCATGCCTGAATCGGGTTTTGGCCTTTTAGGCCGCCAGCGCAATTGATACTAGGGCGTTGTGCTATTAAATTAATAGCATTCCCTTTGGGGCATGGTCGGTCGCTTGAGCCGTCGCTCTATTGCAGGGGCGCCACCCGCTCCGCCAGCGTGCGCAGGGTGAGGGGCGCGCACCCTTCGGCATGGTTGCTGACCGTGACGAAGGCATTCTGGCCCGCCCCGGTCACCCCCGCGATCGTGCGCGCCAGCACGTCGTGCACCTCGGGGGCCGGGTGGAGGATGCGGTCATAGGGGGCGTAGAGCTTTTCGGCGTCTTCGTACCCATAGGCGCCGTGCACCGGGTTCAGGTTCCAGCGGCACACCAGCGGTCCGGGCCACAGCCGGCGCAGCAGGTGCAGTTGCTCCGCCAGCGGCGGCATCTTGGCGTGCAGCCCCACGCAGTAGGTGGCGCCGGCTTCGCGCAGCACGGCGGCAAAGTGCGGCATGAACTCGGGCGACAGCCACTCGGGGTCGCGCACCTCCACGGCCAGCACGCCGTCCGGCGCGGTGGGCGCCAGCAGCGGTTGCGCGAGCAGCATCGTGCGCAGGCGCTCGAGCACCTGCGGCAACCGGTCGAGCTGCGCCAGCGGCAGGGGGCTCAACTGGAACACCAGCGCACCCACCTTGGCGCCCAGGCCTTCGAGCGCGGGCGCCACGAACTCCTGCGTGGCCAGCGCGGCATCCAGGAACGCCGGGTTGGCCTGGCGCCCGCGTCCGTCCTCGCCGCGCACCAGCGCATCGGTCACCAGGCTGGGCGCCTTCACCACGAAGCGGAAGTCATGCGGCACCTGCGAGGCGTAGCGCTCGTACTGGCTCACCGTGAGCGGCCGGTAGAAGCTGCGGTCGATGCTCACCGTGCGCATCAGCGGGTGCTGGGCATACACCGGCAGGCCGTTCTTGGAGAGCGTCTGCTCCGAATGCTCGCCTTCCCACAGCAAGCCCTTCCAGCCAGGGTAGGTCCACGACGACGTGCCCATGCGCAAGCGGGACGGCAGCCGGTCGGCCAGTGCGCGCAGGTCGTCGTCCCAGGCCGCCGGTTGCACCGTGCCGCTGCGGCGCACGGCAGGGGCCTTGGCCTCGGTGGGCTCGGCCGATGGGGCAGGGCGTTTGGCGGGCGCCTCAGCGGGTGGCTCGGGGGGAACGGGCAGGTCGCCGAAAAGATCGTCTTGCATGGAGGGAGTCGATGAGCGGGCGCGCAGAAAGCGGATGAAAGGCAGGAAGTGCGGGCCCTGCACGGTATCGAGGTGGGGCGCGATGGCGTGTTCTTCCAGACTCGTGCTGTTTCCTTTGGTTTCGGCGCCGCAACGGCGGCACCCCGGACGCCGCGACCAGTCATTCGCCCGAAAACAGCCCCCCTTCGTTGAGCAGTTCATAGGCGATGTCGGGGTGCCGGTCCATGCTCTTCTTGATCGCGGCAGGAATGGCCTGCCGGGTCTTGCGGCACAGCCCCCGCTGCTCTAGTACCAGGATGGCAATGCCGCGCAGGCTGCGGACCTCGTTGGGGCTGGTGGTGATGCTCAGGCGGATGCCCAGTTGCGCTTCCAGCCGGTCCTGCATGCGGCGCAGTTCACCCAGGCTGCCCAGGTTTTCCAGCCGGTCGATGAGCCGTTTTTCCTCCTCCCGCGTGAGGCGCAGCACGCGCAAGTCGCCGCTCGGCGCATGCAACAGCGCATCGCGGTCGCACACGCACGCGCCTGGCGGGCATTCAGTGCGGACCGGATAGGGGAAGGGCGTCATGGTCTTAAAGGCGCAGGCGTTGGTTGTGGTGGCGTGGCGGTGGTCTGCGCATTTTAGGGACGCCCCCCGCGCTCACTGCGCGCTGTACACCAGCCCGGGGCGCGTTCCATCAAGGTCGTCGGTCTCGCCGTCCTGCACCGGCTCCGTGCCGAAGGTGCGCCCCAATGCCACGAAGCGGTACGCGCCCTGGCGGTCGGTGTAAATGGCCCAGCCGCCGGGCGTGATGGCAATCCCATGCCAGGGGCCGGCGATGCGCGCGTCCGCCACGCTGGCCACCTGCTGCCCATCGGCGGTGCGGTACACGCGCAGTTCGCCGGTGTTTCGCAAAGGGGCGGTGTCGGCAGCGCCTTGGGCGGAGGGGGCGGGGGCCTGCGGCCGCTGGACCTCGCGCACGGCAAACCGCCCTCCCGGCGCCAGCCGCACGGGGCCGCTGTCCGCATCGGTGGGATCGGCCAGCCGCACGAAGCGATGCGCGGCGCGATCGGCAAAGCCCGCCTGGGCCTGCGGCGTGCCTTGGGACGGGTCGGGACCCGCGAACTCCACCAAGGACACATCGCCCGACCATTGGGTGAAGCGTGCAAAGGCCAGGCCCTGGCCGCCCGCATACCCGGCCAACTCGGCCGTGGCATCAGGCGCCCCCTCGGATGGGCGGGGCACCCACTGGCCGGCCTGCGGGCCACGCACCATGCGCGGCGGCGTGCCGTTGAGCACGTCGAACGTTCCCAGGTCCGCTTGCTGGCGCAGCGTCCAGTCGGGCAGCGAGAACGTCAGCAGTCGATAGGCTTTCTGCCCATCGGCATCGCTGCGGTAGAACTGGGGCGTCGCGACCAACTGCACCTGGCGCTCTGCTGTGCCACCCGCACCATCCGTGGCAGCGGGGCGGGCCAGGCAACTGTCGGGCTTGACGCCCGGAGACGGCGCCGCAGCGACGGCCGGCGGCGTGCCGCTGCGCTCGCTGAGCGCGAACGACGAGACTTTGGCGGGCCGTGCCAGATCGAGTCGGTCCACGGTGCCGTTGCAGTAGATGACGTAGAGAAACCGGTGGCTGGCATCCGGGGCGCTTAAAGACGCTGGGTTGTTTGACGGTGTCTGTGACGGGGCATCGGCCTGACCGCCGTCCTTGTTGGGTGAACAGGCGGCAAGCAGCATGGCAGCGCACATCAAGGTGGAGCGGCGTACTGTCCGTGCGTTGTAGTTAAAGGTTGGTAAGGGGTTTTTTTGCTGAGTCATGGCAATCAGAAATCCGCAGCCGCATCAACATGTTCAACATAGCGAGGGTCTCCAGCGCTGCCCCGTTCATCCACGGGCACTCTTTCCCATTCCGCACTTCCGCGCTGGCCGCTCGAATCCAGGGTGACAACCAGTTGACCGCTCTGCGTTCGTGGCCGAAACTCATGCAAGCCGTTGGCGTAGCCGTTGAATCCGCGAATCGTATCGAGTTCGAGCTGTTCATCCGTGAAGGCCGGCAGTGTGACTTGTGCTTGCGGCAAATTTTGGGCAGACCGCGCGCGATTCCATGCACCGACGAGATTTCTAAAGGACTCACTGCGTTGGGCGTTAGCAGGATAGGCACGAGCGATGCGCTCCTTTTCCTGATAAAGCGCCCATCCAGCGCGAATGTTTTCCTTCCAGTTCCAGGTTTGGTCTGCTGTGGGAGCAGGTCGGGTGATCTGCGCCAGCCCCACGCCCCCGAGCCCATCGCTGCTGTACTTTGGCCAGTTTCCAGGTGGCCGGAACTGCTGAAGCGAGCTCTCTTGGCGCAACTGTTTTCTAAACCGCACCTTGGTGGCCCCAATGCTGTTGGCGAAGGCTCGGATGGCCGTGGGCAGCGGATTGGTGCCTGCAATGGTCAGGTTCGTGCTGCTTGCATTCAGCACGGTGCCACCAACGCGGGCGATCACATTGACGGTCAGCAAGCCTCCGCGCAATTCCGTGAATGGAATGCACCAAGTGTTGCCATGCCCTGCCTGCGAACGAATCGGTGCATGCTGGGTTCTGCGGTTTCCTCCATAGGCAGTGTTGGTAGGCGGGACACCTCCATCGAACACAAGGGTTGCCGACCATTCATAGGTGGGTACAGGCCCAGCCGGATTCAGCGGTACGCCAGACAGCGTGGCCGTCATCACGATCTCTGGCATCGTTGCATCTGCAGAGATGAAGAAGCGCGGGCCTGCGGGTCGGCAGGTCAGTACAAGAGGCATGGTCTGGCCTAGTTTTTATAAAGCCGCAGATTCTCCCGTCTTGGGCTCCCTCGCTGGTGCTGCTCCGTGATGAAAATCGTGATGAATTGTTGTTCCGCTCCTCAAAGCAAAAAACCTCTTCTCGCTACACCGAGAGGTACCGCGCCCACAGCCCCCGATCCGCATTGAGCGCCTCGGAATCCCCTTGCCACACCACGCGCCCGCGCTCCAGGATCACGTGCCGATCGGCCAGGCCCATAAGGCGGTGCACGTACTTGTCCACCACCAGGATGGTCTGCCCCGCGGCCTTGAGCGTGGCGAGGCACCGCCAGATTTCCTCGCGGATCACTGGGGCCAAGCCCTCGGTGGCCTCGTCCAGGATCAGCAGGCGCGGGTTGGTGGACAGCGCGCGGCCGATGGCCAGCATCTGCTGCTCGCCGCCCGACAGCTGGTGGCCCAGGTGGTGCTCGCGTTCCTGCAGGCGCGGGAACACGCCGTAGATGCGCTGCAGGTCCCAGGGCTCGCCCAGGCCGCTGCGGTTGCCGGCGAAGGCCAGCAGGTGTTCGCGCACGCTGAGGTTGGGGAACACGTGGCGGCCCTCGGGCACGATGGCCAGGCCCATGCGGGCAATGGCGTCGCTCTTCATCGCCCCGATGGCCTGGCCCGCGAAGCGGATGGCGCCGGCCGTGGGGCGCAGTGCGCCCATCAGGGTCTTGATGGTGGTGCTCTTGCCCATGCCGTTGCGTCCCAGCAGGGACACCACTTCGCCCGCGGCGATGTCGAGATGGATGCCGAACAGCACCTGGCTCACGCCGTAGCCGGCCTCCAGGCCCTGGCAGCTCAGCAGGGGCTCGGCCACGGGCGCGGACCCATGGTGCATCGAAGGCGTGGGCGTGCTCATGGGGTGGCCTCCAGGGTTTCGGTGCCCAGGTACACGGCCTGCACTTCGGCGTTGCTGCGGATCTCATGGGGCGTGCCGGTCGTGAGCACCCGGCCGTACACCAGCACCGAGATGCGGTCGGCCAGGCGGAAGACGGCCTCCATGTCGTGCTCGATCAGCAGCACGGCCATGTCCTGGCGCAGGCTGTCGATCAGCTGCACCATCTGCTGCGATTCCTCCGGCCCCATGCCGGCCATGGGTTCGTCCAGCAGCAGCAGCTTCGGCGCGCAGGCCAGGGCGAGGGCCACGTCCAGCGTGCGCTGGGCGCCATGGGGCAGGGCGCCGGCGATGCCGTCCATGCGGTCTTGCAGCCCCACGCGCTCGGCCAGCCGGTCGGCGGCCTCGTACAGCCCGCGCGCCTGTGAGCGCGGCTGCAGGAAGCGAAAGCTCGATCCGCTGTGCGCCTGCACGGCCAGCAGCAGGTTGTCGCGCACGGTCTGGGCCGGGAAGATGCGCGTCACCTGAAAGCAGCGCGACAACCCTTTGGCCACGCGGCGGTGCATGGGCAGGGCGGTGATGTCGTCACCGTCGAGCAGCACGCGGCCTGCGTCGGGCGCCAGCAGGCCCGAGATCTGGTGGACCAGCGTGGTCTTGCCCGCGCCGTTGGGGCCGATGAGGGCGTGGACCTCGCCGTGCGCCACGGTCAGGTCCACGTGGTCGGTGGCCAGCAGGCCGCCGAAGCGTTTGACCAGGCCCTGCACTTGGAACAGGCTCATCGCGCGCTCCTTGCGCGCAGGTCCGCCAGCGCGGCCAAGCCCCTGGGCGCGTACAGCGCGGTGGCGATCAGCAGCAGGCCCAGCGGCATGTGCCAGTAGTCGGTGTGGAGCTTGAGCGCCTCTTCCAGCGCCAGCCACACGGCCGCGCCCAGCGGCCCGCCCCAGCGCCGGCCCAGGCCGCCGATGACGACCATCACGATGAGCGTGGCCGACTGCGTCCAGTGCATCATCGCCGGGCTCACGAAGCTGTTGCCCGTGGCCAGCAGCGCGCCCGCCAGGCCCGCCACTGCGCCGGCCAGGGTGAAGGCGGCCAGCTGCAGCAGGTACACCGGATAGCCCAGCGCGCGCATGCGCGTCGCGTTGTCGCGGATGCCCGCCAGCGCCGCGCCGAAGCGCGAGGCCGTGGCCCGGTCCAGCCACCAAAGCACCAGCGCCACCAGCGCCAGCACCACCCAGTACAGGGTGGGCTCGTGCATGGCGTCCAGGCCCAGGCCGAGCACGGGCCGCATGGGCAGGGTGTAGCCGTCGTCCCCGCCGTAGCTGCGCAGCGAGACGAACACGAAGTACAGCATCTGCGCGAAGGCCAGTGTGATCATGATGAAGTACACGCCCTGGGTGCGCAGCGAGATGGCGCCCACCAGCGCAGCCGCCAGCGCGGCCAGCACCATGGCGGCGCCCCACACCACCCAGGCCGAGGTGGCGCCCGCGTCGCTGAGAACCACCACTGCGTAGGCGCCCACGCCCATGAAGCCCGCATGCCCCAGCGCCACCATGCCGCCGAAGCCCATGATGAAGTTCAGGCTGGCGGCGGCCAGGGCCACGACCAGCACCCGGCGCACGAAGCCGATGTAAAAATCCAGCCCCAGGGCCGATGCCACCAGCGGAAACACCGCCAGCGCCGCCAGCAGGGCCAGCGGCAGCAGCGCGCCGCGCCAGCGCGGGGCGGCAGGGCGCTGAGGCGGGGAAGAGGAAGTCAGGGATGCAGCAGACATGTCGCTCAGGCCTTGGCAGAAAACAGCCCCGCGGGGCGAAAGCTCAGAACCGCCGCCATCAGGGCGTACATGGCCACCTCGGCGCACAGCGGCCCTAAGTCGGCGGCCACGGCAGGCGGCAGGGTGGCGCGCAGCAGCAGCGGTAGGAAGGCGCGGCCGATGGTGTCCACCAGGCCCACCAGCAGGGCCGCCACGAAGGCGCCGCGCACCGAGCCGATGCCGCCGATGACGATCACCACCAGCGCGGGGATCAGGATGGATTCGCCCATGCCGACCTGCACCGCCATCAGCGGCCCCATGAGGGCGCCCGCGAGGGCCGCCAGGGCGGCACCCAGCACGAAGATGCCGCAGAACACGCGCCGGACGCGCACGCCCATCAGCTCGGCCATCCAGCGGTCCGACGCACCCGCGCGCACCAGCATGCCCACGCGGCTGTGGTTGACCAGCAGGTACAGCAGACCCGCCACCAGCACGCCCGCGCCCAGCACCACCAGGCGGTACGACGGGTAGGGCAGGCCGGCGAACAGTTCCACCGGCCCCGAGAGCCAGGCCGGCGTGGGCGCCATGACGGGGGAGGGGCCCCACACCATCTTCACGGCATCGTCCGCCACGAGGATCACGCCGAAGGTGGCCAGCACCTGGGCCAGGTGGTCGCGTCCGTAGAGGCGGCGCATCAGCGTCACCTCCAGCAGCGCCGCCACCGCCACGGTCACGGCCACGGCCACCAGCACCGCGACGGCGAACGAGCCGCTCTGCACATGCACCGTGGCCGCCACATAGGCGCCCACCATGAACAGCGAGCCGTGCGAGAGGTTCATCACGTCCATGATCCCGAAGACCAGGGTGAGCCCCGCCGCGATCAGGAAAAGCATGAGCCCGTAGCCCGCGCCGTTGAGCAGTTGTTCGAAGACGAGGATCGGATTCATGGCGCAGCCCCAGTGGATGAGGAGGGGTTCGATGTCATTTCAGGGTTCCATGTCCGCAAGCGACGCGCGCTGCCTTTCAAAACGGGCGCGGCCCCAAGCCAGCAGCCGCCGCGCAAGGGCCGCCCCGCCGCGCTGGCGGCGTCCCCCCTCCGGGGGGAAGGCGCGAAGCGACTCAGGGGGGCTATTTCATACCGCACTGGGCAGAGAACGCATCCCCATAGTTTTCCAGCACCGTCTTGATGGTCTTGTTGGTCACGCGGCCTTCGGCGTCCTTGCCGATGGTGCGCAGGTAGAAGTTCTGCACCGGGTAGTGGTTGTTGGCGTAGCGGAAGTTGCCGCGCACCGAAGGAAACTGCGCCTTGGCCAGCGCCTTGATCAATGCATCGCGGTCGGCCACCTTGCCGCCCACGGCCTTGACGGCCGCGTCCATGGCGGTGATCACGTCGAAGGCCTGCGCAGCGTAGATGGACGGGTAGCGCCCGCCGTATTCCTTGCGGAACGCGGCCACGAAGGCCTTGTTGGCCGGGTTGTCCAGGTCGTGCGCCCAGTGCGAGGTGTTGAACAGCCCCAGCATGGGTTCGCCCACGGCGCTGATGACGTCTTCGTCGGCCGAGAAGCCGCTGGTCACCAGCGTGATGTCCTTGGACAGGCCCGCGCCCACGAACTGCTTGATGAAGTTGATGCCCATGGCGCCGGGCAGGAAGAAGTACACGGCCTCGGGCTTGGCGGCGCGCAATTGCGCCAGCTCGGTCGCGTAGTCGATCTGGCCGAGCTTGGTGTACATCTCGTCCACCACCGTGCCCTTGAACTTGCGCTTGAAGCCGTTGATCCCGTCCTTGCCGGCGGGGTAGTTGGGGGCGATCAGCACCATGCGTTTGAAGCCCCGGTCGGCCGCGAACTGGCCGGCGGCCTCGTGGTACTGGTCGTTCTGGTAGGCCGTGCCGAAGAAGTAGGGGTTGCACTGCGCGCCCGCCAGCTGGCTGGGGCCCGCGTTGTTCGACAGGTAGGGCACCTTGGCGGCGAACAGCGTGGGTGCCACGGCCAGCGCCACGTTGGAGGCGATGGGGCCGGTGAACAGGTCGATCTTCTCGCGCTGCACGAAGCGGTCCACCAACTGCTTGGCCTGGTCGGGGCTGCCGGCCATGTCGGTCTGCACGAACTGCACGGGCTGGCCGCCCAGCTTGCCGCCCAGCTGCTTGATGCCCAGCGCGAAGCCGTCCCGCGCCTCGGCCCCCAGGGCGGCGAACGGGCCGGAGATGTCCAGCGCGATGCCCACCTTGATGGGGGTGGCCGGCTGCTGGGCCGCTGCCGGCAGGCCGGCGCAGGCGCCCAGGACCGCCAGGGCGGCGGCGCCGAGCCGGGTGCGAAGGGAAGTGCGGGAAATTCGTGCCATCGTCAGTCCTTCAATCGTCGATCAACCAAGGGGAAAACCAGCCGGGGCCGCTGCAGGCCGTGCCGTGCATCGCCTGGCCGTCGCGGGGCCCTGCAGCCCCACTTCGGCCCGCGTTGCCGTGCCATGCACCGGGAACGTGCGCATCGCTAGGTGCAAAGGCGCCTTGCAGGCACGGAAAGCGGATGCCCGGGCTGTCCTGATGCAAGGGGCATTCCATGCAGCGGTGGTCGCCATCGCCACCCGGTCCTGGGCGGGCGATGGGAGTGCCTGGGGATCGTACAAGCGCGCCGGGCTGCCGCGCCTACAGGTCTTCCCTGGGATGGAATGTCGCCCGGTGCCGGCCGGGCCGCCACGCAAGGCACGGGGCAGGGGGGCGGTGCGGCCTGAAACAAGGGCCGGGAAGGCCTGTGGCACACTCGCCCGCTTTTCCAAAGCCGAGCCCTCGGGCGCGTTTTCAGCATGCAGAAGATCATCCGGCAGATTGCCGCAGAAATCCGGGTCACCGAGCAGCAGGTGGCCTCCGCCGTCGAGTTGCTCGATGGGGGCGCCACGGTGCCCTTCATCGCGCGCTACCGCAAGGAAGTGACCGGTGGGCTGGACGACATCCAGCTACGCGAGCTGGAGGCCCGCCTGTCGTACCTGCGCGAGCTGGAAGACCGCCGCGCCGCGGTGCTCAAGGCCATCGACGAGCAGGGCAAGCTGACCGACGCGCTGCGCGCCGCCATCGCGGGTGCACCGACCAAGCAGGAGCTGGAAGACCTCTACCTGCCCTTCAAGCAAAAGCGCCGCACCAAGGGCCAGATCGCCCGCGAGTTCGGCATCGAGCCGCTGGCCGACAAGCTCTTCGCCGACCCCACGCTGGACCCGGCCGCCGAGGCCGCCGCGTTCACCCGACCTCCCGAGGTGCTGGACGATGGCAAGCCGGGTGCCGACTTTTCCACCGTGCCGGCCGTGCTCGACGGCGTGCGCGACATCCTCTCCGAGCGCTGGGCCGAAGACGCGGTGCTGGTGCAGTCGCTGCGCGAATGGCTGTGGACCGAGGGCCTGCTGCGCAGCAAGAAGGTCGAGGGCAAGAACGAGGCCGATCCCGAGGTCTCCAAGTTCCGCGACTACTTCGAGTACGACGAGCCCATCGGCCGCGTGCCCTCGCACCGCGCGCTGGCCGTGTTCCGCGGCCGGGCGCTCGAAATCCTGGAGGCCAAGCTGGTCCTGCCCGTCGAGCCAGAGCCCGGAAAGCCCAGCATCGCCGAGGGCAAGATCGCCCTGCACCTGGGCTGGAGCCATGCCGGCCGCGCGGCCGACGACCTGCTGCGCAAATGCGTGGGCTGGGCCTGGCGCGTGAAGCTGAGCCTTTCCACCGAGCGCGACCTGTTCGCCCGCCTGCGCGACGAGGCCGAGAAGGTCGCCATCAAGGTCTTCGCCGACAACCTGCGCGACCTGCTGCTGGCCGCGCCCGCCGGCCCGCGCGTGGTGATGGGGCTGGACCCCGGCATCCGCACCGGCGTGAAGGTGGCGGTGGTGGATGCGACCGGCAAGCTGGTGGAGACCGCCACCGTGTTCCCGCACGAGCCGCGCCGCGACTGGGACGGCTCGCTGCACACGCTGGCCAAGCTGGTCGAAAAGCACGGCGTGAACCTGATCGCCATCGGCAACGGCACCGCCAGCCGCGAAACCGACAAGCTGGCCGCCGACCTGATCAAGCTGGCCGCCAAGGCCGAGCGCGCCATCGAGAAGGTGGTGGTGAGCGAGGCCGGCGCGTCCGTCTATTCCGCCAGCGAGTACGCCTCGCAGGAGATGCCCGATGTGGACGTGAGCCTGCGCGGCGCCGCCTCCATCGCGCGGCGCCTGCAGGACCCGCTGGCCGAGCTGGTCAAGATCGACCCCAAGAGCATCGGCGTGGGCCAGTACCAGCACGACGTGAACCAGAGCGAGCTGGCCCGCACGCTGGGCACGGTGGTGGAGGACTGCGTGAACTCGGTGGGCGTGGACCTGAACACGGCCAGCGTGCCCCTGCTCAGCCGCGTGTCGGGCCTGTCGGGCAGCGTGGCGAAGGCCGTGGTGCGCTGGCGCGAGGCCAACGGCGCGTTCAAGAGCCGCCGCCAGCTCATGGAGGTGTCGGGCCTGGGCGCCAAGACCTTTGAGCAGAGCGCGGGCTTCCTGCGCATCCGCGGCGGCGAGAACCCGCTGGACATGACGGGCGTGCACCCTGAGACGTACCCCGTGGTCGAGCAGATCATGCAAAAGACCGGCAAGCCCGTGGCCGAGATCATGGGCCGCGCCGACATGCTCAAGACGCTCAAGCCCGAGTTGTTCGCCAACGAGAAGTTCGGCGTCATCACGGTCAAGGACATCCTGGGCGAGCTGGAGAAGCCCGGCCGCGACCCACGCCCGGACTTCAAGGTGGCGCGCTTCAACGACGGCGTGGAAGACATCAAGGACCTGAAGGAAGGCATGGTGCTGGAGGGCACGGTGAGCAACGTGGCGCAGTTCGGCGCGTTCATCGACCTGGGCGTGCACCAGGACGGCCTGGTCCACGTGAGCCAGCTGAGCCACAAGTTCGTGAACGATGCGCGCGAGGTGGTCAAGACCGGCGACATCGTGAAGGTGAAGGTCATGGAGGTGGACGTGGAGCGCAAGCGCATCGGCCTGTCCATGAAGCTCGATGCAGCGCCCCCGCGCAGCGGCGGCGACCGAGGTGCGCCCCGCGACAACCGGTTCGAAGGGGCGGGGCGGGGCCAGCATGCGGCACCGCGCCGCAGCAACGAGCCCGCGCCCCCGTCGGCCATGGCCTCGGCCTTCGCCAAGCTGCAAGGTAATAAGCGGTAAAAGTTGCGTGGATAATCGCCGGACCCTTACTTCCGGCCGTTCCATGGAGCTCATCGCCCTGCTGGGGATTCCCGTCGCGCTGCCGAGCGTGCCGCGCGCGGTGGCGCTGCTGATGAACGAGCTGGCGGCGCCCGAGCCCAACCTGCGCCGCGTCACCCAGCTCTTCGGCACCGACCCGGCCATGGCCGCGCGGCTGCTGGAAGAGGCCAACTCCCCCACGTTCCAGGCCCAGCAGCAGATCAGCGGCATTCCCGAGGCGCTGTCGCTGCTGGGTGTGCAGCAGCTGCGCACGCTGGTGGCGTCCGCGCCGCTGGGCACGACTTCGCGGTCGGTGCCGGGCGTCAACCTGCAGCAGTTCTGGCGCTACAGCCTGCACACCGCCAAGCTGGCGCGGTCGCTGGCCGGCAGCGTGCACCACAACCAGATCGCGGCATACACCGCGGGCCTGCTCCACGGCGTGGGCGAGTTGCTGCTGCACCTGGGCAATCCGGACCGCGTGCAGGCCATCAACCGGCTGGTCGGCCCCTTCGATCCGCGCCGCTCCAAGCTGGAGCAGCGGCTGCTGGGCTACTGCTATTCGCAGGTGAGCGCCGGCATGGCGCGCCGCTGGCAGTTGCCGCAGGTGGTGGTGGATGCCTTGCAGTACCAGAGCGCGCCGTTCGAGAACAGCGTGTACGAGCCGCTGGCCGGCGTGCTGCACCTGGCCGCCTGGCGCGTGCGGGCCCGCGAGGCGGCGCTGGGCGAGAAGGAGCTGGCGGTCTCTTTTCCTGGCGAGGTCGGGCTGGCGCTGGGGCTCGATATCGACATGGTGCTGCAGCAGGACCCGATCGACTGGACGGTGCGCCCCGATCCGGGCGACTACGTGTGAGCGCCGTGGCGCGCCGGTGCACCGGCCGATGAAGGCGCTGCGCATCCATGCCGGGCCGCTGGCGCGGGCGCACATCGCCCGGCACGGCCTGCAGCCTGCCGACATCGGCGTGATCCCCGCCGCGGCCGGCGGCCCCAAGGGGCTGGTGCTCGGGCCGCTGGACCGCTTCGTGTTCGGGCACTGGCTGCAGGGCTCCGCCCAGCCGGTGCATCTGGTGGGCGCGTCGATCGGGGCGTGGCGCATGGCCACCGCCTGCCTGGATTCGCCCGTGGCCGCGCTGGAGCGGCTGGAGCATGCCTACATCCACCAGCACTACGCGCCGCCGCCCGGCCGCCAGCGCCCTTCGGCCGCGCAGGTGAGCGCGCAATTCGGGCAGGGGCTGCGCGACTTCTACGGTGCGCCGGTGGGGCCGTTGCTCGCGCACCCGCGCTGGCGGCTGCACATCGTGACGTCGCGGGGGCGTCACCTGCTTTCGCGTGAACGCCGGCTGGCCACACCGCTCGGCTACCTGGGCGCGTTCGCCGCCAACGCGGTGCACCGCCGCGCGCTGGGGTGGTGGCTGGAGCGGGTGGTGTTCTCCGGCCCGGCCGGCGATGCCCCCGGGGCCGCCATGGCGCCGCTGCCGTTCGCCACCACCGACTACCCCACGCGGCAGGTGGCGCTGACCGGGGCCAACTTCCTGCCGGCGCTGCAGGCCAGCTGCTCCATCCCCTTCGTGCTGCAGGCGGTGCACGACGTTCCGGGCGCGCCGGCCGGTGCCTACTGGGACGGTGGCCTGACCGACTACCACCTGCATCTGCGCTACCGGCCGCTGGCGGACATCGAGCGGATGGATGCTATAAAAAATATAGCGACATGCCCTAGTGTTGATTGTGCTGGAGGCCAAAAACGTTCAGATCCCCTTGGCGCCCTGGTGCTGTACCCGCACTTCCAGCAGAGCGTGGTGCCCGGCTGGCTGGACAAGGGCCTGCGCTGGCGCCACCGCGCCACGCCCGCGCTGGACCGCATGGTGGTGCTGTCGCCGCACCCCGACTGGGTGCACACGCTGCCGAACGCGAAGCTGCCCGACCGCAACGATTTTCTGCACTACGGCAGCGACCTGGCCGCCCGCGTGCGCGCCTGGAGCGCGGCCACGTCGGCCAGCCGCCAGTTGGCCGATGAGTTCGCCGAATGGCTGCGCCGGCCCGACCCGGCGGCGGTTCTGCCGCTTTGAGGGCGGGCCGCCGCGGCCGCAACGCTCACATCGATTCGGCGAGCATCGCCCGGTAGTCGTCCACGCTGGCCTCGCGCGGGTTGGTCTTGTGGCAGTGGTCGGCCATGGCGCCTTCGATCACGTCGCCGAACAGCGCCTCGGTCACACCCATCGCGGCCAGACCCGTGGGCAGCCCCAGCCGCGCGCTCATGTCACGGATGGCTTCGGGGATGTCGCCCGCGGACGCCAGCCCCATGGCGTGGGCCATGCGTTCCAGGCGCCGGTCTTTCTGCACGGCGGGGTCCTGCGCGTTGAAGCGCACCACGGCGGGCAGGAACACCGCGTTCAGCGTGCCGTGGTGCAGCCGCGGGTTCACGCCGCCCAGGCTGTGGCTCAGCGAATGCACGCAGCCCAGCCCTTTCTGGAACGCCATCGCGCCCTGCATGCTCGCGCTCATCATGTTCAGGCGGGCCTCGCGGTCGCTGCCGTCGCGCGTGGCGCGTTCGATGTGGGCCCAGCCGCGCGTAAGCCCCTCCAGCGCGATGCCGTCGGCCGGTGGGTTGAAGGCAGAGGACATGAAGGTCTCCATGCAGTGCGCGATCGCGTCCATGCCGGTGGCGGCCGTCAGCGCGGGCGGCAGGCCCAGGGTCAGGCCCGGGTCGCAGATGGCTGTCTTGGGCACCAGGTGCCAAGAGTGAAAGCCCAGCTTGCGGTGGTCGTCCACGATGATGATCGCGCCGCGCGCCACCTCGCTGCCGGTGCCGGCAGTGGTGGGCACGGCGATCAGCGGCACGGCGCGCTCGGTGATGCGGGGCGAGCCGCCTTCGATGGTGGCGTAGTGCGTGAGCGGCCCTTCGTGCGTGGCCGCGATGGCGATGCCCTTGGCGCAGTCGATGGCCGAGCCGCCGCCCACCGCGACGAGGCCGTCGCAACCGTGGTCGCGGTACACCTGCACGGCGGCGCGCACGGCCGCTTCGGTGGGGTTGGAGGGCGTCTGGTCGAACACGGCCACGGGCACGCCGGCCAGTGCATCCAGCGCGTGCTGCAGCACGCCGGCGGCTTTCACGCCGGGGTCGGTCACCACGAGCGGACGCGTGATGCCCACGCGGTCGCACTCCTGTTTCAGGAGCTGGATGGCGCCGAATTCGAACTGGATCTGGGTGACGTAGTAGATGAAGGCCATGGTGGATTGCGAGGATGCGCCCAGGGCGCGGTTGTGGTTAGCATGCCGGCCAGCCAATCTACAACCGGGAGCCTTCCATGGCCATGCAGCAAACCCTCATCGCCGCCGTGCTGGCGGTCGCCTGTGCGACAACCGCCCAGGCCGAATGCCTGAGCGACGTCCAGGTGGCCGAACTGGCCGCCCATTACTCGGGCAGGACGCCCGCCGCCAACCTGCCGCCCCTGAGCGATGCCGATGCCGCCTGCACGCGCGCCAAGTTCAATGCCTTGCTGGCGCACCGCCTGGGCCGGGTGGTGGGCTACAAGGCGGGGCTGACCAACCCTGCGGTGCAAAAGCGCTTCGGCACCGACAAGCCGGTGTGGGGCAAGCTGTACGAAGGCATGGTGCTGCGTGACGGCGCTGTGGTTGATGCGGCGTTCGGCGCCCGCCCGCTGTTCGAGGCCGACATGCTGGTGCGCGTGAAGAGCGCCGCCATCAACCATGCGCGCACGCCGATGGAGGTGCTGGAGCACATCGATCAGGTCATCCCTTTCATCGAGCTGCCCGACCTGCTGGTGCAGGCTCCGCCCCAACTCAACGGGGCCGGCGTGGCAGCCATCAACGTGGGGGCGCGGCTGGGCGTGGCTGGCGCCCCCATCGCCGTGCCGCGCCTGCGCGCGGAGCGCTATGCGATGGTGGACGCTCTCCAGAACATGGCGGTGACGCTCACCGATGGCCAGGGCGCTCGGCTGGGCGGCGGCAGGGGCAGCGACATCCTGGGCCACCCGCTCAACGCCGTCGTCTGGCTGGCCGAGGCGCTGGCCAAGGAGGACATCATCCTGCAGCCGGGCGATCTGGTGAGCCTGGGGTCGTTCTCCGCACTGCTGCCGCCGCGGCCGGGACTGGAGGTCACGGCCACGTTCGACGGGTTGCCGGGCGCGGTGCCAGTGCGCGTGACGTTCCGGTGATGCGTTGCCGTTGAGCGAGGGCCGGGAACGCCGGCCGGGGGCGAATAACCCGGCCCCGCCTGCCCACGGCCGAGTTGCGGGATGATCGGGCCCTTATCCTTTTGGCCCTTTTTCCGCCATCCCACGGGGTGGCCCGCGACCGTGACACCTTCCGCCCCATCTACCGCCCGGCTCACCCCGCAGATGCGCAGCGTCATCGACCGCATGGAGCGCGCCGGCCGGCCGCCCCTGCACACGCTGCCCCCCGCCGAGGCCCGCGCCGCCTACGAGGCCGGTGCCGGCGTGCTCGAAGTGCCCAAGGCCGCCCTCGAGCGCGTGGAAGACCTGCACATCCCCGCCCGTGACGGCCATGCCTTGCCGGCCCGCCTGTACGCCCCCACGCGCGGCGCGCCGCTGCCGGTGCTGCTGTACCTGCACGGTGGCGGTTTCACCATCGGCAGCGTGGCCACGCACGACGTGCTGTGCCGGGAACTTTCGCGCCTGGCGGGCTGCATGGTGGTGTCGCTGGACTACCGGCTGGCGCCGGAGCACCGGTTTCCCACGGCCTCCAACGATGCGTGGGATGCGCTGGCCTGGCTCGCGGCGCAGGCCCATGCACTGGGCGCCGACCCGGCGCGCATCGCCGTCGGGGGCGACAGCGCGGGCGGCACGCTGTCGGCCGTCAATGCCATCCTGGCGCGCGATGCCGGCCTGCCGCTTGCGCTGCAGTTGCTGTTCTACCCCGGCTGCACTGCCCACCAGGACACGCCCTCGCATGCTGCGTTCGCCCACGGCCTGGTGCTGGAGGAGCCCGCGATCACTTGGTTCTTCGGCCACTACGTGCGCGGGCCCGCGGACCGCGACGACTGGCGCTTCGCCCCGCTGAACGCGCCCGACGTCGACGGCGTGGCGCCGGCCTGGATCGGGCTGGCCGAATGCGATCCGCTGGTGGACGAAGGCGTGGCGTATGCCGACAAGCTGCGTGCCGCCGGCGTGGCGGTCGATCTGGAGATCTACCGAGGCGTGACGCACGAGTTCATCAAGATGGGCCGCGCGATCCCGGAAGCCCGCCAGGCGCATGCGGATGCGGCGCGGGCGCTGCGCACGGCGTTCGGGCTGGCCTGAGCGGGGCTGGCCGTGCCGGCTCAGCGCTTCTTGCAGGAGGCGGTGATCAGCTTGCGCGCCGGCTCGCCGGGGATGCCGGCGAAGGACACCGGCGCCTCGTCTTCCTTGAATTCCTCGCGCGCGGTCACGGGGCCTTGCCACACGGGCTCGGCGTAGTAGTTCAGGGCCAGGTACCACCCCTTTTGCGTGCCGCAGTCGATCACGGCCACGCCCTTGAACGAGCGGTAGGGGTGCTTGCGGTAGCTGGAGCGCTGGGTGCTGCGCGACACGCGCACCTCCATGGTGAACTGGTTCTGCCAGGGAATCTGCGTGGGGTTGATCTGCACCAGGTCGCCGGTCTTGTCTTCCGGAAAGCCCTGGATCGTGAGCCATTCTTCGTCGGTTTGCGCATGTGCCTGCGCCGCCAGGAGCAGGACCGCTAACAGGGCAGGGCGAAGGGGGGACACGGGGCCTCCAAGGATGGGGTGCAAACGGTGCAGCGGCGAATCTTATGCGATCTGCGCCGCGCCGCATTGACGTGGATCAAGGGGACAAAGCCGCATCAGGGTAATCCTGCGAAGGGGCGCGCTGCTGCGCTCCCTAAAATCGGTTGCGCTGCAAACCATCAAATCATGGGTGCCTCGCACCCCAGGAGCCCGCTGTGCCAGAAACCACGTCCCCCCCAACCCCCTCGACCGCACAGCAGAGGATCATCAAGAAGTACCCCAACCGCCGGCTGTACGACACCTCCACCTCCACCTACATCACCCTGGCCGAGGTCAAGCAGCTCGTGATGGCGGGCGAGCAGGTGGTGGTGCGCGATGCCAAGACCAGCGAAGACCTCACGCGCAGCATCCTGCTGCAGATCATTCTGGAAGAGGAAGCCGGCGGCGCGCCCATGTTCACCGAGGCCGTA
This sequence comes from Acidovorax sp. SUPP2539, assembly GCF_030158975.1. Lineage (NCBI taxonomy): Bacteria > Pseudomonadati > Pseudomonadota > Betaproteobacteria > Burkholderiales > Comamonadaceae > Acidovorax > Acidovorax sp. SUPP2539. Next base: position 303,947 of record NZ_BQXJ01000004.1, read on the forward strand.
CTGGCCAACATCATCCGTTTCTACGGCCACGCCATGCAGGGCTTCATGGGCGCCTACCTGGAAAAGAACGTGCAGGTGTTCACCGACATCCAGGCCAAGATGGCCGAGCAGTCCAAGGGCATCACACCCGAGATGTGGTCGCAGTTCATGAACCTGCAGTCGCCCATGTTCAAGGGCATCATGGGCAGCTACGTGGACCAGTCGCAGGCCATCTTCACGCAGATGCAGGAGCAGATGCAAAAGCAGACCGAGCAGATGCTCGGCGCCTTCGGCATCAAGCGCTGAAGGCAGGCCCCAGAGCCCGGGCGAGGGCCTTGGAGCGGTAGCCCTGGGCCCGTGCGGCCGCGTCGGCCATGGACGGGCTTCGCCCAGCGCAGCGGAGCGCCGTCAGTCCTGCACGTGGGATTTACGGTGGGCGTCCTGAAAGATCCGGTGGATCAGTTCCCTGAACCACTTGTGCCCCGGATCGTGGTCGTTGCGCGGATGCCAGACGGCGTCGATGGACAGCGCCAACTCCGGCAACGGCATGGGAAAGGCGACGCAGTTCGATCCGGAAAGCACGCTGTCCATCCAGTGCGCCGGCATGGCCGCGATCAGGTCGGTGGATTCGATCACCGGCACCATGCCCTGCCACGTAGGCACCTGCACCATGACCCGGCGTGCCAGGCCGCGTTCGGCCAGCAGTTCGTCCAGGATGTTGCTGCCCACCCCTGACACCTTAAGGTGCCCCAGTTCGAGGTACTTTTCCAGCGTGAGCGGGGTGGAGGCTGCCGGGTGGCCCTTTCGCATCAGCACCATCCAGCGGTCATCAAGGATGCGCCGCGAGGCCGAGAGAACGGAGTGCCCCCGCGACACCGAGAGCCTGATTTCCACCCCTTCGTACTCGACGCGGTCCGACGGCTGGCGCATCTCGAATGACTGCACTGACAGGCTGATGCCGGGCGCCACGGAACACAGCTCGGTGCACAGGCGTGGTAGCAAGAGGACCCCCACGTAGTCGGAGACGCGCAGAAGAAACGTTCTGCGCGCCGTGCCGGGATCGAACGCGCCGGCCACGCCGATGGCGTTCTCGATTTCGCTGAAAGCCTTGCGGAAACGCGTCGCCAGGCGAACGGCTTCCGGGGTCGGAACCATGCCCTCTGCCGTGCGCAGCATCAGCGGATCATTGAACTGCTCGCGCAGGCGTCGCAGTGCGTGGCTGACGGCGGAGGAGGTCAGGTTGAGCCGGGCCGCCGCCTTGGCCACGCTGCGCTCCTCCACCAGCGCCTCGAACATCACCAGCAGGTTCAGATCGATTTTGCGAAGGTTGACGACCGCGCGGTCCTGCTGGGCAGGGGGGTGAATGTTGTTCATCTTGATGATGATGGTAATGAATTTGACTAACCACCCCTGCGGCAAAAACAATCCGGTCAGCAGTTCAACCCGACCGTTTGGAATCCATGCCCATCACAGACCGCCACGGCGCAACCCATCAGGCGCCGCCTGGTGAAACAGAAAGAGTCTTTCCGCAAGGGGCGTGCGACACGCACCTCCACGTCTTCGGATCCCCCGGCGAATTTCCGTACATCGCCGAGCGCGCCTACACCCCGCCACCTGCCACGATCGAGCAGTACTGGTCTGCCTACCGCCCTTTGGGAATGGACCGGTGCGTTCTGGTGCAGCCCAGCGTGTATGGGCGCGACCACTCGCTCTTGAAGCGGACATTGGGCGACGCGGCCGCGGGCAGCATGCGCGGCGTGGCCGTGATCTTCGAGGACACGCCAGACACCGAGATGGAGGAACTTCACCGGCTGGGCGTGCGGGGGGCTCGATGCAATGCGCTGTTCAGCGGGGGCGTTTCGATCGCCAGCGTGCAGTCGATTGCCGATCGGGTGAAAGGGCTGGGTTGGCACATCCAGCTGCTCGTCGACATCGATGAAGACATCCGCCTCGTCCAGGGCCTCGCCGAGAGTGGCACGACCGTGGTGGTGGACCACTTCGGCCACCCCTCGGACTGCAGCGACATCGACAGCCGGGGCATCCGGAGCCTGCGGAGCCTGATGCGGGAAGGGTGCGCCTGGGTCAAGTTCTCGGGCGCCTACCGGATCTCTGCGGCGGCATCCGGCGTGGACCCTGCCGTGCTGCCGCTGGCGCACAGCCTGGTGCAGGCCAATCCCCACCGCATCGTCTGGGGATCGGACTGGCCCCACCCCGGCATCGACGCCACGTCCATCGCCAGCGCGGAACTGGCGAGCCTCATCACCCACTGGTTTCCCGAGGAAATCAGGCGCAAGGCGCTGGTCGACAACCCGACCCGGCTTTATTGGGAAGACTGATTTTTCTAAAAAGGAGACATGGCATGTTCAATGCACCATCCAGCCGCAGAGGCTTTTTGCAAGGCGCCGCATCGCTCGCGGCATGTTCCATGGCCTTCCCGGCCGGGGCCCAGAACCGCTTTCCCTGGAAGCCGATCACGCTGGTGGTGCCCTTCGCTCCGGGAGGGAATGTGGACATCGTCGCGCGCTCGCTGGGCGTGCCGTTGACCAAGTGGGTCGGGCAGTCCGTGATCGTGGACAACCGTGCGGGCGGCGGGGGCGCCGTCGGAACGAGCACGGTGGCGCGGGCCGAGGCCGACGGGCACACCTTGCTGGTGGCAACGCCCGGGCAGTTGGGCACCCTTCCGGAAATCATCAAAACGCCGTACAAGGCCGACAGCCTGGTGCCGGTGGCGGTGCTCAGCCGCACACCGGTCGTCGTGGTCGTGCGTGCCAACGACCCGCGGTTCAAGACCGCGGCGGATTTCATCAAGGCGGTGAAGTCCACGAGCCAGGGCGTGACCGTCGGCCACGCGGGGCCGGGCTCTCCCAACCACCTGGCGTTGCTCCAGTTCGAGGATTCCGCCCAGGCCCAGGTCAATGCAGTGCCCTACAAAGGATCGGGGCCGGCGTTGGTGGACCTGATGGGGGGCCAGATCGACGCGGTGATCGATCAGATCACCAGCTCCACCCCGCACATCAAGGGTGGCGCGCTCCGCGCACTGATGGTGCTGGGACCGCAGGCGGGCGGGCTGCTCGCGAGCGTGCCGACGCAGGTCCAACTGGGCTTGCCGGTGTTCGATGCGACCACCTTCGTCGGGGTCTTCGCGCCCAAGGCGACGCCTGCCGCCAACGTTGCCAGCCTGCATGAATGGATCACCAAATCGGTGGCCCAGCCAGAGTTCACCAACGTGATCCGGGATCTGGGCAGCGAGCCGGTGGGGGAGGGCGGGGCCGCGCTGCAACGGCTGGTGAGTGGCGAAGTCGCCCTGGCCACGCGAATGGTCAAGCAAGGACGGCTCAAAGCCGACTGAGCCGTCACGTGGGCTTTGGCGTGAGGCCCGGCCGCACCCAGCCTGCCGAGGCCATCGCCCCGCCGCCCTTTCGATGCGCCGCGTTCGACCCTTGACGGGGCCACGCGGCGCAGGGCGCTTCTTTTCGTCATCGCAGGACCCTGAAATTGATTGCAATCATTCCAGCCCCGGCGCCGCTGGACGGCGACTACCCGCGCTTTCTTCAGGCATTGGCCGCCGAGGGTTTCCGGGGCGAAATCACATCGCAATACGCGGACCGCACCGTGCTGGCGACAGACAACTCGATCTATCAGCGGCTGCCCCAGGCCGTGGTCTTCCCGCGAGATGCCTCGGACGTCGAAACACTCGCGAAGCTGCTCGCCAGGCCGGAGCACCGGTGGGTGGTGGTTTCTCCGCGGGGCGGCGGCACGGGCACCAACGGGCAATCCCTGACCGATGGCATCGCGGTGGATCTTTCCCGGCATCTGAACCAGATCCTGTGGATCGATCCTGTGCGCAGGGTGGCCCGGGTGCAGGCCGGCGTCGTCAAGGACCAGTTGAATGCAGCGCTGAAAGCGCATGGATTGTTCTTTGCCCCCGAGCTGTCCACGTCCAACCGCGCCACGATCGGCGGCATGATCAACACGGACGCCAGCGGCCAGGGCAGTTGCACTTACGGCAAGACCCGCGACCACGTGCAGGTGCTGGACATGGTCCTGCTGGGGGGCGTGCGGTTTGCCAGCCGGTCGGTCGATGCCGAGGAACTGCCGTTGCGATTGAAGGAAAGCGGCCTGGTGGGCGACGTCTGGCGCTGCGCGCACCAGATCGCCACGGAGCATGCCGAGCTGATCGAGGCGCGCTTTCCCAAGCTCAATCGCTGCCTGACCGGCTATGACCTGGCGCACCTGAAAGAGCCCGGCGGTCGCTTCAACCTCAACAGCGTTTTGTGTGGGGCGGAAGGCTCGCTGGGCTTCGTCGTCGAGGCGGAAATCGGCCTGCTGCCCATCCCCCGCCATTCCATGCTGGTCAATGTGCGTTACGCCAGCTTCATGGACGCGCTGCGCGATGCGAGGGTGTTGATGGAGCACCGCCCGTTGTCGATCGAGACGGTCGATTCGCGGGTCTTGATGCTGGCAATGGAGGACATCGTCTGGCAGGACGTGGCGGAGTACTTCCCTGCCCAGGCCGACCCGGCGCCGACGCGTGGCATCAACCTCGTCGAATTCTGCGGGGACTCGGAGGACGAGGTGCGCACTCGCGTGGCGGCCTTCACCGGGCACCTTGCCTGCAACCCCACCGTGAGCCGTATCGGCCACACCATCGCATCGGGCCAAGTGGCCGTCGAGAAGGTCTATGCGATGCGCAAGCGCGCCGTCGGCCTGCTGGGCAACGTGCAGGGCGAGGCCCGGCCCCAGCCCTTCGTTGAAGACACGGCCGTGCCGCCAGAGAAGCTCGCCGATTACATCGAAGAGTTCAGGGCATTGCTGGACCGCCACGGGCTGAGCTATGGCATGTTCGGCCACGTGGATGCGGGTGTGCTGCACGTCCGGCCCGCCCTGGATCTGAAGGACCCCGCCCATGCGGCGTTGATCCGCACCATTTCCGACGAGGTCGCCGGGCTGACCCTGAAATACGGTGGCGTGCTCTGGGGCGAGCATGGCAAGGGAGTCCGTTCCGAATACGCGCCGAAGTATTTCGGTCCCCTGTATGCCGCACTGCAGGCGCTCAAGGCGGCATTCGATCCGCACAACCAGTTCAACCCGGGAAAGATCGCCACGCCCGCAGGCCAGAGTGCCCGGCTGCTGCGCATCGATGAGGTGCCGTTGCGTGCCGACGCCGATCGACAGATCGACGAACGGGTGTGGCAGAGCTATGCCAGCGCCGTCCATTGCAACGGCAATGGCGCTTGCTACAACTTCGATCCGGACGACGCGATGTGCCCGTCATGGAAGGCCACGCGCGAACGCAGGCACTCTCCGAAAGGACGTGCCTCGCTGCTGCGCGAGTGGCTGCGCCTGCAGGGCCGGGCGGGGGTGGATGTTCTGGCGGTGGCTGCGCGACAACCCCCGTTCCTGTCCGGATTGGCCAGGCGCTGGCGCAGCAGCCGCGAGCGCGCTGTCAACGGAGCGGACCGCTCCAGCGACTTTTCCCACGAGGTGTACGAGGCGATGTCCGGTTGCCTGGCGTGCAAGTCGTGCGCGGGGCAATGCCCTGTCAAGGTCAACGTTCCGGACTTCCGTGCGCGCTTTCTGGCGCTGTATCACACGCGGTATGGAAGGCCGTTGAAGGACTACCTCATCGGCTCGCTCGAATTCAGCGTTCCCTATCTGGCACGCATTCCATGGCTCTACAACGGTGCCATGTCCAATGCGGTGGTGGGCCGGATGCTGGAGCGCCATGCAGGCATGGTGGACAGCCCGCTGTTGAGCCGCTTCGACTTCCAGGCCACATTGAACCGCTGGGGCGTGCGCCGGGCCACGCCATCGTTGCTGGCCGCGCTGACGGACGCGCAACGCGCCCGGTCCGTGATCCTGGTGCAGGACGCTTTCACGCGCTATTTCGAGACGCCCGTGTTTTCCGCGTTCATCGAGTTGGCGTCCCGGCTGGGGTACACGGTCTGGCTGGCCCCTTTCATGCCCAACGGCAAGCCGCTTCATGTACTGGGCTTTCTGCAGGCCTTCGATCGAACGGCGTTCAAAAACGCGGAGATGCTTGGCGCTCTGGCATCGCATGGCGTGCCGCTGGTCGGTCTCGATCCTGCCATGACGCTCGTGTACCGCCAGGAATACGCGAAGCTGCCGTCTTTGAAAAAGCCGCCGGGCGTCCTGCTTGCGCAGGAATGGCTGCTGGAGGCGCTGCCCGCGCGGGCGTCGGAATCTCTTTCGGGGGACTTTCAGCTACTGAACCACTGCACCGAAAAAACGACCGCCCCTGCCGCCGCAGCGCTGTGGCCCCAGGTCTTCGCCCGTGCCGGTTTGAAGCTCAGTCCGCGGGCCAGTGGCTGCTGCGGCATGTCGGGAACCTACGGACACGAAAGCCTGAATGTGCAGACCTCGCGCCTCATCTACTCTCAATCGTGGGGTCCGATATTGAACGCCGAGCCGGCGCTGCAGACGGAGTTCCTGGCCACCGGCTATTCCTGCCGCAGCCAGGCCAAGCGGATGGACGACCGGCGTTTGCGGCATCCCGTGGAAGTCCTGCTTCAGTTCTATGAACAGCAGGAAACTTCCGCTCCTGTCGGCACGGGCTGCTGAACACGTGCATCCAGCCGCTTTTCACCTGCCAATGCACAATCGGCAAATCAAAGTATGATGGCCGTCATGCGAAAAGAAAAGACCAATGCCCGGACCGCTGCCAAAGAGGCCTCGCACGAGCGCATCGTGCAGGCCGCTGCGCGCGCCATCCGGCGCAGCGGCTATGACGGCACCGGCGTGGCCGACATCATGAAAGAGGCGGGTTTGACGCACGGTGCGTTCTATGCCCATTTCGAGTCCCGCGAAGCCATGCTGGCCGAAGCGGCAGACCGTGCCGGAGCCGAAGCCAACGCCGCCGCTGCGCGCATCGTCGCAGCCGTGCCGCCAGAGCAGTCCTTGCAAGCGCTGATGCAGATCTATCTGTCCAAAGAGCATCTGGTGGCTATCGAGACAGGCTGCCCGGTTTCCGCCCTGGGCTCCGAGATGCCGCGCCAATCGCCCGAAGTGCGTCGCGCGGCCACGCTCCGCATCAAGGAGATGATCGATCTGGTGGCCCGTCAGTCGCCCGATTGGGGACAGCCTGGGGCCCACGAGCGCGCGTTGGTGACCGTGGCCACCATGGTGGGCACGTTGGTGCTGGCCCGTGCCGTCGATGATGCGGCGTTGTCGGACTCGCTGTGCAGCGCCGCGTTGAAGAGCCTGGCCCCGTCCGGTGCGTGAGCCCACCGGACTTTTTTTGCTCATAAATATGATGATCATCATTTCAAAAGGCCTGTCAGCCAATGCTGCCGGGTTCGTCATTTGCACTGCCTGGAAAAAGGAAACACCATGAAAGCTTTCGTCCTGGACCGCTACGGAAAAAAAGAGCGCTTGCGTGCTGCCGATGTGCCTGAGCCGGACTTGCGTGACGACGAGGTGCTGATCCAGGTTCATGCGACCGCCGTGAACCTGCTGGATGCCAAGATCCGCAATGGCGAGTTCAAGCTCATCCTGCCGTATCGCACCCCCTTCGTCCTGGGCCACGATGTGGCCGGCGTGGTGGCGCGTGTCGGACCGCGTGTCCACCAGTTCAAGGTGGGCGACGAGGTGTACGCCAGGCCCGATGACTTGCGCATCGGCACGTTCGCCGAATTCGTGGCCGTGAAGGAAGACTCGGTGGCGATGAAGCCCAGGAACCTCACCATGGAGGAGGCTGCGTCCATCCCCCTGGTGGGCTTGACGGCTTGGCAGGCGCTGGTCGAAAAGGCAAAGCTCAAGAAGGGGCAGAAGGTTTTCATCCAGGCAGGCTCCGGGGGCGTGGGCACGTTTGCCATCCAATTGGCCAAGCACCTGGGCGCGACGGTTGCCACCACCACCAGCTCCCGCAACGTCGCTCTCGTGAAGCGCCTGGGCGCGGATGTCGTCATCGACTACAAGAACGAAGCCTTTGAAGACCACCTGAGCGGCTACGACGTGGTGCTGAACAGCCAGGATGGCAAGACCCTCGCGAAGTCCCTGGGCGTGCTCAAGCCGGGTGGAACCCTCGTTTCCATCTCGGGGCCACCGGACCCGCGTTTCGCCGAAGACATCCAAGCCCCATGGTGGGTGAAGCAGGTGATGGGCGTCCTCAGCTCTGGCGCCCGCAAGCAAGCCCGGCGCCTCGATGTCGCCTACGCATTCCTGTTCATGAAGGCCAGCGGAAGCCAGTTGCGGCAGATCACGCCGCTGATCGAGTCGGGCGCCATCCGTCCGGTGATCGACCAGGTCTTCCCCTTCGAATCCACCAACGATGCCCTGGCGTACGTCGAAAGCGGCCGAGCCAAAGGCAAGGTGGTCATCAAGGTCCGATGAACCGTTCCATCGAACCACATCGCACGTCCGTAAATATGACGGTCGTCATTTGAAATCTCAATCCAACCCTTTGGAGCTCCCCATGCACATTGAAAACTCCGTCGTCCTCGTCACGGGCGCCAACCGCGGCATCGGCCTTGCCTTCGCGCGCGAACTGCTTGCGCGAGGTGCTCGCAAGGTTTACGCCGCCGCGCGCGACGCTGCTACCGTCACCTTGCCCGGCGTGCAGGCCCTGCGGCTTGACGTCACCAAGCCCGAGGAGGTCGCTGCTGCGGCCCAGCAGGCCGCCGACGTGAACCTGGTGATCAACAACGCGGGCATTGCCCAGCCGGGTGGTTTTCTGGATCAGGACAGCGACGCGGTGGCGCGCCGCTTGTTCGAGACGAACTTCTTTGGTGTGCTGAACGTGAGCAAGGCCTTTGCGCCCGTGCTTCAGGCGAATGGCGGTGGCGCACTGCTCAACGTTCTGTCGGTGGCGTCGTGGGTCAATGGTGGCGAGCTGGCCGCTTATTCGGCCAGCAAGTCGGCGGCGTGGTCGTTGACCAACGCACTGCGCCATGAGCTGGCCGGGCAGAAGACCCAGGTGCTGGGCCTGCACATGGCGTATGTGGACACCGACCTCACCAAGGGTTTCGAGGTTCCTAAAAGCAGCGCCGAGGAGATCGTGCAGCGTGCGCTCGACGGACTGGAGGCCGGCGCCGATGAGGTATTGGCCGATGTGCTCACCCAGCAGGTGAGGCAGGGCCTGACAGCGCCGCGCCCGGTCTACCTGCCCCAGGCACTTTGAGCCCCGGTCACACTGGCATGCCACTCGACACACTCCCTGCGCCTGCCGTGAAGAGTGGCGCCAGCGCGTGATCACGGCGCCCGTGGTGAGAAGCGAGAGCTTTGGAACACAGCATGCCCGGTGCCAGACAGAGCCTCGGAACCCATGATTTCAAGGGTGGAGATGCAGCGCGGCTGAGGTCAATTCCTGGCCTCATTTACAATGTCCGGTTATCTTGCCCGCTGGGCCGTCCTGCGAAACCTAAATGAAATCAGATACTTACGATGAAATCGCGACGCCAGAGACGATGAAGGTCCCCAAGGTAGGCTTCGTCAGTCTTGGCTGCCCCAAAGCCCTGACCGACTCCGAACTGATCCTCACGCAGCTGAGCGCCGAGGGCTACCAGACCTCCAAGACTTTCGAAGGTGCCGATCTCGTCATCGTCAACACCTGCGGCTTCATCGACGATGCGGTCAAGGAAAGCCTGGACACCATCGGCGAGGCGCTGGCCGAGAACGGCAAGGTCATCGTCACCGGCTGCCTGGGTGCGCGGTCCGGCGACGGTGGCGGGAACCTGGTGCGGCAGATGCACCCCAGCGTGCTGGCCGTCACCGGCCCCCATGCGACGCAGGAGGTGATGGATGCCGTCCACCTCAACCTGCCCAAGCCGCACGACCCGTTCATCGACCTGGTGCCGGGCAGCTTCGGCGTGGCGGGCATCAAGCTCACGCCCAAGCACTACGCATACCTCAAGATCAGCGAGGGCTGCAACCACCGCTGCACCTTCTGCATCATCCCCTCCATGCGCGGCGACCTCGTCTCGCGTCCCATCGGCGATGTGCTGAGCGAGGCCAAGGCTTTGTTCGAAGGCGGCGTCAAGGAACTGCTGGTCATCAGCCAGGACACCTCGGCGTTCGGCGTCGATGTGAAGTACCGCACGGGTTTCTGGGACGGCAAGCCCGTCAAGACCCGCATGCTGGAGTTGGTGCAAACCCTGGGCGAGATCGCCGAACCCTACGGCGCCTGGGTGCGCCTGCACTACGTGTACCCCTACCCGAGCGTCGATGAGGTCATCCCCCTCATGGCCACGGGCAAGGTGCTGCCGTACCTGGACGTGCCGTTCCAGCACAGCCACCCGGACGTGCTCAAGCGCATGAAGCGCCCCGCCAGCGGCGAGCGCAATCTGGAGCGCATCCAGCGCTGGCGCGAGACCTGTCCCGAAATCGTCATCCGCAGCACCTTCATCGCCGGCTTTCCGGGCGAGACCGAAGAAGAGTTCCAGCACCTCCTGGACTTCGTGCGTGAGGCTCAGATCGACCGTGCAGGTTGCTTCGCCTACAGCGACGTGAACGGCGCGGTGGCCAATGAACTGCCCGGCATGCTGCCGATGGAATTGCGCGAAGAGCGCCGCGCACGCTTCATGGCCGTGGCCGAGGAAGTGTCCGCCGCCAAGCTGCGCAGCCGCGTGGGCGCCACCATGCAGGTGCTGGTCGACTCCGCCCCCGCGCTGGGCAGAAAGGGCGGCACCGGCCGCACCTATGCCGATGCGCCCGAGATCGACGGCGTGGTGCACCTGCTGCCGCCCGAGAAGATCAGCAAGACGATGAAGGTGGGCGAGTTCACCCGAGCCCGCATCGTCGGCACGCAGGGACACGATCTGGTCGCACTGCCGATCTGACCGGAAGAAGGGGCCGTGAGGCCCGCGCAGGCGGGTCGCCGCGGCGGCGCAGGGCTGACGGCAGATACCGCCCACCGCGCCGTGCCATGGCGGCGATTGATCGCTCGCCGCATAGCCCGAGCACGCCGCCATGGCAACCCCACGCCGTCTATCTGCGCAATAGGCGCGGCGCCCTGCCGTCGCGGGCCTGCTGCGGGCCCGGGCTACGTATCATCGACCTCCCATGCCCATGTTCCCCTTGCCGCGCACCGCCACCGCGCCTTTTTGCCCGTCCGAAGTCAAGGGCAGCGTCCAGGTGGACCCCGGCCTCCCGTTTTCCAAAAAGCTGCTGCGCTACGCAGGGCCGGGCCTGCTGGTCTCGGTGGGCTACATGGACCCCGGCAATTGGGCGACGGACATCGAGGCCGGCTCGCGCTTCGGCTACGGGCTGCTCTTCGTCGTGCTGCTGGCGAGCCTCGCCGCCATGCTGCTGCAGACCCTGTGCGTGCGTCTGGGGCTGGTGGCGCGCCGGGACCTGGCCCAGTTGTGCCGCGAGCGCTATTCCCCCGCCGTGAACCGGTGCCTCTGGCTGGGGGCGGAACTGGCGATCGTGGCCTGCGACCTGGCCGAGGTGCTGGGCAGCGCGCTGGCGCTGCACCTGCTGTTCGGCGTGTCGATTCCGGTGGGCATCGCCATCACGGCCTTCGACACCGTGCTGGTGCTGGGCTTGCAGGGCGCGGGGTTCCGGCGGGTGGAGGCCATCGTGCTGGCGCTGGTGGCCACCATCGCCGCATGCTTTGCGGTGGAACTGGCGTTCTCGCAGCCGATCTGGTCGCAGGTGGCGATGGGCTTCGTGCCCAGCCTGGAGCGGCTGCAGCAGCCCGGGGCGCTGTACCTGGCCATCGGCATCGTGGGCGCCACGGTCATGCCGCACAACCTGTACCTGCACTCGTCCATCGTGCAGACCCGGCTGGTGGCCGACACCGATGCGGCGCGGCGCGAGGCCATTCGTTTCTGCACCTGGGATGCCGTGGTGTCGCTGTCGCTCGCGCTGCTGGTGAACGCGGCCATCATGGTGCTGGCCGCCAGTGCCTTCCACCATAGCGGCCACCGCGACGTGGCCGACATCGCCGACGCGTACCACCTCATCGAACCCCTGGTGGGCAGCGCCCTCGCGGCCGCGCTCTTCGGCATCGCGCTGCTGGCCTCGGGCCAGAGTTCGACCTTCACGGGCACCATCGCCGGGCAGATCGTGATGGAAGGATTCCTGGATCTCAAGATTCCCTGCTGGCAGCGGCGCCTCATCACGCGGGGCCTGGCGCTGGTGCCGGCTTTCGTGGGCGTGTGGTGGCTGGGCGATGCGGGTGTGGGCAAGATGCTGGTGCTCAGCCAGGTGGTGCTGAGCTTTCAGCTGCCCTTCGCGATGTGGCCGCTGATCCGGTTCAGCAGCAGCCCCGAGGTGATGGGCCGCTTTGCCACCGGACGGACCCTCCGGCTGGCGGCCTGGGGGCTGTTTGCCGTGATCTCGCTGGCGAATCTCTGGCTGGTGGCAGCGGTGTTCGGTTGAGAGAGGCGGCTACCGCAGGCCACCGCCGCGTTCAGCTCAATTGGTCGGATAGGCCGTCAGCAGAATCCATTTGCTGCCGACCCTTTCGAAGTCGAGCTGAACGTTGGAGAACTGCGATTTGGTCTTGGTGGTGCATTCGCCGTTGGCGTTGGCCGCGGTGCAGTTGAAGCCGCCGATCAGGTCTTGCTTCAGCACGCTGTAGACCGTCACCTTTTGTCGTGCATGCGTGCCGGAGCACTTGACGGCATTTCCTTTGTATTTCTTCGGGTCCTGGTAGCTGTTCCAGAAGGCGCTGTAGTCTCCCACGCTGGAGAACAGCGTCTTGTCCTGCTGGCTGGAACCCTTGGGCGGTGTCGCGCCGAAGACGTGCTGGTTGAGGTGGCCGCCATCGGCGTTGTTGTTGGCCGAGACGGCGCTGTGCTGCACGGTCGCGATGGCGCGGCATTCCACGGCGTGGGCGGTGCGGCTGAGGCCCGGGGCCATGAGCAGCGCGGCCATGGCGGACAGCGCCAAGGGGGTGGTGGACGAAAAAAAGCGGATCGAATGCATGCGGGCTCCCTGGGTGTTATGTAAGGCAATCGTCACCGGAAGGCCTTGCAATTGCCCACCCCAAGCCCCTGTGCCATGGCGGGCCTGGATGCTGGCAAGGGGTGTGCGCCTGTCGGTCTTCCGGTGGCTCCATTCTGGAAAGACTCCCCTTGCAGCGCTCTGAAGATTGCGTGAATCCTCCTGAAATGGGCTGAAGCGCGGCAGCGCACGCTTCGTGCGCGAGGCTATCGCGGCGCTGGGTGGCGTGCGGCCATGCGCGATCCAAAGTTCATCCCTGCCACGGCCATGAGGATTGCGACGGCGCCACCGACCTGCATCGGGCTCAGCCGATGGCCGAAGGCCCACGCGTCCACCCCGATGGCCACGATGGGATAGATGAACGACAGAACGCCCACCATCGACGTCGATAGCTTCTGGATGGCGCTGTACAGGAGCGTGGACATCAGGCCCGTGTGAATGAATCCGATCGCCAGCAGCAAACCCCAGGTGGGTAGCGTCGATCCGCCCGTCGGGGCCTGGGCGAACGGCAGCAAAAGCAGGGTGCCGACGATCAGCTGGATCAGGACGATCAGGCGGGGCGGCACGCCGCTCAGCCTTTTGGTGATCGCGGCCGCCATGGCGTAGAAGAACGCGGCGGCCAGTGCCAGTCCGACGCCTTCCAGGTAGCCGGAGGGCGGCGCGCCCCACTGTCCACCACCGACGACGATGAGCACGAGGCCGCCAAACGCGATGCCCAGCCAACCCGCTTGCGACGCGGTCCGCTTTTCTCCGAAGAACAGCGCCCCCAGGACCACCAGCATGAAGGGCTGGGTATGGTAGGTCACCGTGGCAATCGCGATGGATGCGTGCGAGTAGGCGGCAAACAGCAGGCCCCAGCTGGCCGCCAGGGCGATGCCGCCGAGTGCGGCCATGCCGGCTTGCCTGCGGCCGATGTCCCATCGCGCCGGCTGGCCCGGAAGGAGACAGAGCATCAGCAGCGCCGCGGCACCGAAAGCGCAGCGCCAGAAGACCACTGCGCCGGCAAGCATTCCGGTCTGCAGCACCAGCCAGCCCACCGTGCCGGCGATGACCATGGCGGTGGTCATCTCCAGCGTCCCTGCCGTTTTCGGATGCATGGATCGTTGCCTGTGTGGATTGCCCAGTCGCCTGGGCAAGGGGTCGGAATGATGCGGGCTGTTCTTTAAAAAGAACGAATGAGCGGTATGATGAACTGGCTGGAATCGTTCGTCAAGACGAACGATTGTTCTTTTTGACGATATAGGATGACCATCCCGTGACCACCATTCCCTCGCCCATCCGCCTGTTGGCTGCGGCCGTACGCCGCGAGCGCGAGCGCCTCGGCCTGTCCGTATCCGAACTCGCCAAACGGGCGGCCATCGCCAAATCGACGCTCTCCCAACTGGAGGCGGGCGTCGGCAATCCGAGCCTGGAAACGCTCTGGGCGCTCGCCACGGCGCTGAATGTGCAAGTGACGCAATTGATCGCTCAGCCCAGAACCCATGTGCAGGTCATCCGGGCCCATGAGGGGGTGGCGCTGGCTTCGGAGCAGGCGAACTACGCGGCGACCCTGCTGGCGGTGTGCCCTGCCGGCGTGCAGCGCGATCTCTATCGCCTGACGGTCCAGCCCGGCGCACCCAGGACTTCCGAGCGCCATTTGCCGGGCACGTTGGAGCACGTCGTCCTGTGCAGTGGACGCGCCCGTCTAGGGCCGGTCGGCCATCTGGTGGAACTCGGCCCGGGGGACTATGCCAGCTACTCGGCGGATGAAACGCATGTGTTCGAAGCGCTCGAACCCCAGACGACGGCGGTCATGCTGATCGAGCACACATGACATGGCCTGGCCCACCGGAAATGAAAAAGGGCACCGGCCGAAGCGGGTGCCCTTTGGGGATCGAAGTTCGATCCGGATCGATCAGACGCGCTTGCGGTATTCGCCCGTGCGGGTGTCGATTTCGATCTTGTCGCCCTGGCTCACGAACAGGGGCACGGGCACTTCGAAGCCGGTGGCGATCTTGGCGGGCTTGAGCACCTTGCCGGACGTGTCGCCCTTGACGGCGGGTTCCGTCCAGGTGACTTCGCGTTCCACGCTGGTGGGCAGTTCGACCGAGATGGCCTTGCCGTCGTAGAACACCACTTCGACGGTCATGCCGTCTTCCAGGTAGTTCAGTGCGTCGCCCATGTTCTCGGCTTCGACTTCGTACTGGTTGAACTCGGTGTCCATGCAGACGTACATCGGGTCGGCGAAGTAGGAGTAGGTGCACTCCTTCTTGTCCAGGATGACGTTGTCGATCTTGTCGTCGGCCTTGAACACGTTTTCGGTGCCGAAGTTGCCGATCAGGCTCTTGAGCTTCATGCGGACCGTGGCGGCGCCGCGGCCGCCGCGTGCGTATTCGGTCTTCAGGACGACCATCGGGTCCTTGCCGTGCATGATCACATTGCCGGCGCGGATTTCTTGAGCGATTTTCATAGCAGATTGCTGGGCTGGGGTTGAAGCCGCTCTACGCGCCGGGGCGCTGCGGGCGCTGCCTGAGAGGTGCAGCGCAAGGTCCGAGCGCCAGCGCATGTTCCGCGGCGGGATGCGCCGGCCGGTCACTTCGTCAGAAAGTGCCGCCTTGGGTTGGCGCAAAACCGTGGATTTTAGCTTTTTTCGGCAACGAACCCCAGCAGTTGGGTCAACAGATCGTCCTGCGCGAGCAGCCGTGCGCGGGCTGCCTGCACGGTCGCGCGCCATTCCTGCAGCGTGGCGGCGTCCAGGGCGGGCAGGGGGCCGTCCTGTTCGAGTCCATTCCACAGCGCGTGGAAACGCCGCAGCGAAGTCGGCGCCTGGAGCCAGTCGAGGAACGCGTGCAGCTTGGCATGGTGGGCCTGGTCGTCCTGGGGATAGATGTGCCACACGAAGGGCTGGCCGGCCCACAGGGCGCGCACCAGCGAGTCCTCGCCGCGCACGCAGTTGAAATCGCAGGCCCACAGCATCTCGTCGAACGCCGGCTGGGGGCAGGGAGCGAGGTATGAAATCGATAGCAGACTGCCGGCGTCTTGATTGCGCTGTAAGCCATTTGGGTCCTGATTTTCCAGCGCCTGGACGGCTGCCGTTGCGCGGCCGGGGGTGACGAGCAAATGGGCGCCGGCATGCTGCCGCAACCGGTCGAGCAGCGAAGGCAAGGCGGGTGGCTCGTAGCAAAACAGCGAAACGGCGAAGGCCCCGGTCGCCACGCCATGGCGGGCACGCCAGCCGGCGCGGTCGAAGGCGGCCTGGCGGTCCATCAACCCCGGTTCGCGCAACAGCCCGCCCGTGCGGCGGGTAAATCCGGGGTAGAAGAACCAGCGCGTGCAGCCCGCGCCGGGGCCGGACATCAGCAGGGAGGGCAGGCGGTGGCTGCGCTCCACATAGCTTTCGGCGCTGAGGTACTCCAGGTTGATCCAAAGGCGGTTTTGGCCTGATGCCCTAGTGGAATATGCCATGGATGCTATGAAATCAGGAGCAATCTCGCAACCGAACGCCTCGATGACCACGTCGCCCGCGCCGTCGGGCGGGGCCTGCGCAGGCCAGGGCAGGACCTGCACGCCCGGTGCGCCGGCAGGGGCCATCCAGCCCAGCGCGGTGGCGTCGTCCGTCCACAGGCGGACGGCGTGGCCCCGCCCAGCCAGGTCGGCGGCGAGGCGCCAGCACACGCCGATGTCGCCGTAGTTGTCGATGACCTGGCAAAACAGGTCCCAGCGCAGGGGGGCGGCCACGGGGTGCGCAGGGCTCATGCGCCGCCCCCGGCCGGCGCCCGCAGATGCTCCACCAGCAGTTGCGCCACGCGCGACAGCGGCTCCCCGGACCGCACGCACAGCGACAGCTGCCGGTGCGCCCACGGCTCGGCCAGGGTGATGGGCCGCAGGGCCAGGGTCGCGCGGTACAGCTGGGCGCTGCCGCGGGGCAGCACGCCCACGCCCAGGCCCGCGGACACCATGAGGCACAGCGCGTCGTAGCTGGTCACCTGGATGCGCAGCTTGAGCGGCAGGCCGGCTTCGGCCGCCGCGCGGGTGAGCTGGTTGTTGATGGCGCTGCCCGGGTGCACGCCCACGAAGTCGAACGGCAGGGCGTCGGCCAGCCGCACCGAGCGCCGCCGGGCCAGCGGATGGCCGGCGGGGGCGATCAGCACCAGTTCGTCGGTGCGGTAGGGCAGAAGGGCGACGCGCTCGCCGTAGCTGCCGTGGTTGAGGATGCCCACGTCCGCGGCGTTCTCGGCCACCGAATGGGCGATGGCGCTGCTGATCTGCTCCTGCAGCCGCACCTGGACCTGCGGGTGCGCGGCCATGAAGGCCGGCAGCTCGGCCGGCAGGAACTGGGTGATGGCCGAGATGTTGGCCACCACGCGCACGTGGCCCCGCACCCCGGCGCGAAAGTCGCGCATCTGCAGGGCGATGCCATCGAGTTCGTTGAGCACGCCGCGCGCCATGTTCAGCAGCGCATACGCCGCGTCGGTGGGCTCGGTACCCCGGTTGCTGCGGCTGAAAAGCTCCACCTGCAGGGTGCCCTCCAGCTCGGCCAGGCGCCGACTGGCGGCCGACGGGGCGATGTGCTCGCGCGCCGCGGCGCGGGCGATGGCGTTTTCTTCCATCACCGCCACGAACAGGCGCAGGGAAACCGGGTCGAGCTTCATGGGCGCCGATGGTACTGCCGCCGGGCAGCCGGCCATGCCGGTTTGCGATGGCGGCGTCGCGCATCGGGGTTTTGCGGTGGGCGGGGGCCACGGCATGATCCGCGCCATTCGAACGAAGGGACGCGACAGGAATGACGACGACGACGGATACGACAGCAGCCCCCGCCGCCCTGGCCGGGGTGCGGGTGATCGAGATGGGCCAGTTGATCGCCGGGCCGTTTTGCGGCAAGACGCTGGGCGAGTTCGGGGCCGATGTGGTGAAGATCGAGGCGCCTGGCGCGGGCGATCCGCTGCGCAACTGGCGGCTGATCAAGGAAGGCACCTCGGTGTGGTGGCAGGTGCAGTCGCGCAACAAGCGTTCGCTGGCGCTGGACCTGCGCCAGCCGGAAGGGCAGGACATCGCACGCCGGCTCATCGCCGAGGCCGATGTGCTGATCGAGAACTTTCGCCCCGGCACGCTGGAGGACTGGGGCATGTCGCCCGAGGCGCTGCATGCGCTCAACCCCGGGCTGGTGATCCTGCGCATCTCGGGCTATGGGCAGACCGGCCCCTACCGCGACCTGCCGGGCTTCGGAATGATCGGCGAGGCCATGGGCGGCCTGCGCCACCTGACGGGCGAGCCCGGCCGCGTGCCGGTGCGCGTGGGCGTCTCCATCGGCGACACGCTGGCGGCGTTGCACGGCGCCGTGGGCGTGCTGACGGCGCTCTACCACCGCAAGGTGAATGGCGGCAAAGGCCAGGTGATCGACGTGGCGCTGCACGAAGCCGTATTCAACGTGATGGAGAGCCTCATTCCCGAGTACAGCGCCTTCGGTGCCGTGCGCGACGCGGCGGGCAGCGCGCTGCCCGGCATCGCGCCGTCCAACGCGTATCCGTGCACCGATGGCTGGGTCTTGGTGGCAGGCAATGGCGACAGCATCTTCAAGCGGCTGATGGACGCCATCGGCCGGCTTGATCTGGCGGCGGCGCCCGACCTGGGCAGCAATGCCGGGCGGGTGGCCCGGGTGGCGGAGATCGACGCGGCCATCGGCGAATGGACGGCCGGGCGCACCGTGCAGGCAGTGCTGGAGGGCCTGGGCGCCGCCCGCGTGCCCGCTGGCAAGGTGTACACGGCGCAGGACATCGCCGAAGACCCGCACTACCGCGCCCGAGACATGCTGCTGCCGCAGACCACGCGCGACGGCTATGTGGTCGAGGTGCCGGGCATCGTGCCCAAGCTGTCGGGCACGCCGGGCACGATCCGCTCCAGTGCGCCGCACCTGGGCGACGACACCGATGCGGTGCTGGCCGAGGCGGGCCTGACCGCCCAACAGATCGCGCTGCTGCGCAGCAAGGGGGTGATCCAATGACCGCGACTCGCAACCCGTCGAACGGAGCGGATGAGACGCGCGAAGCCCGGGCCGGCGTGTGGAACGGCAATGGCCGCCGCATCCACCTTCAGGAAGTGGGAACGCGCGACGGCCTGCAGATGGAGCAGGCCTTCGTGCCCACGGCAGACAAGATCGCGCTGGTCGATGCGCTGTCGGCGGCGGGCCTGTCGAAGATCGAGGTGACGGCATTCGTTTCGCCCACGGCGATACCGGCGCTGCGCGATGCCGAGATCGTGATGCGCGAGATCGTGCGGCGCCCCGGCACGGTGTACAGCGCGCTGGTGCCCAACGTGCGCGGCGCCGAGCGCGCCATCGAGGCGCACACCGACGAGCTGAATCTGGTCATGTCGGCCAGCGAGACGCACAACCTGGCCAACCTGCGCATGGCGCGCGCGCAATCGTTCGCGGCGCTGTCGCAGGTGGTGGCCACCGCCCAGGCCGCGGGCGTGGCGGTGAACGTGTCGCTGTCGTGCGTGTTCGGCTGCCCCATGGAAGGCGATGTGGCGCAGGCGCAGGTGTTCGGCTGGGTGCAGCGCTTCGCCGACCTGGGCGTGCGCGGCATCACCCTGTGCGACACGACCGGCATGGCGTATCCGACCCAGGTGGCGCATCTCACCGCTGCCGCCCGGGCGCGCTGGCCGGAGGTGGATTTCACGCTGCACTTTCACAACACGCGCGGAATGGGGTTGGCAAATGTGCTCGCCGCCATCGATGCGGGGGCGGACCGTTTCGACGCGTCGCTCGGCGGCCTGGGTGGCTGCCCCTATGCGCCGGGTGCGTCGGGCAACGTGTGCAGCGAGGAGATCGCGCACGCGCTGCAATGGATGGGCTACGACACGGGCGTGGATCTTTCGCAGCTGATCGCCGCGGCGGCCCGGTTGCCCGGGCTGATCGGCCACGACATTCCCAGCCAGATCGTGAAGGCGGGGCGGCGGCTGGACCTGCACCCGGTGCCGGACGGCTTCGAGGCGATCCGCGAACGGGCACGGGCGCGCGAAGCCGCCTGAACGCCGGGCGGCAGCGGCTTTCCTGCGGGAAGGCCCGCGGGCCGGCGCGGCGCGATGCATCGACAAAAACCCAAGGAGACAAAAAGGATGGACACGCATTCACTCTCGCGCCGCGCGGCGCTGGGCACGCTGCTGTGCGGCATGGCGGGCACGGCCCTGGCGCAGGCGGGCTACCCCCAGCGCGCGATCACCCTCGTGGTGCCGCAGCAGGCCGGTGGCGCCAACGACGCGATCGCCCGCGTGGTGGCGCAAAAGCTGTCGGAACAACTGGGCCAGCCGGTGGTGGTGGACAACCGCCCCGGCGCAGGCGGCAACGTGGGCACGGCTGCGGCGGCCAAGGCCCGGCCGGATGGCTACACCCTGCTGCTCACGGCGGACAGCGCGCAGGTCATCAACCCCTGGCTCTACCAGCACACCGGGTTCGATCCGGTGAAGGATTTCGAGCCGGTGGCGCCGCTGGCCACGGCGGGCTATGTTCTGGTGGCGAACCCGGCGTTTCCAGCGTCCAACGTGGCCGAGCTGGTGGCGCTGGCCAAGGCCCACCCGGGCCAGTACGCCATCGCCTCGGCGGGCAACGGCACGCTCAACCACCTGATCGGCGAGATGCTGCAAAAGACCGCGGGCATCACGCTGCAGCACGTGCCCTACAAGGGCTCCGCCGCAGCGGCCACGGACGTGGTGGGTGGGCAGGTGCCGCTGTCGGTGCAGAGCCTGCCGTCCTCCATCGCCTTCATCAAGGCCGGCAAGCTCAAGGTGCTGGGCGTGGTGAACACGCGGCGCGTGGCGGCCTTGCCGGACGTGCCCACCATCGGCGAGACGCTGGCGGGTTTCGGCCAGACACCGTGGTACGGGCTTTTCGCGCCGGCTGGCACCCCGCCCGCCGTGGTCGCGCGGCTGCAGGCCGAGGTGGCCAAGGCGCTGGAGCAGAAAGACGTGGCCGAGCGGCTCGCCGCCGTGGGGTGCGAGCCCTACAAGGGC
The DNA here is from genome assembly GCF_030158975.1 of Acidovorax sp. SUPP2539. Taxonomy (NCBI): domain Bacteria; kingdom Pseudomonadati; phylum Pseudomonadota; class Betaproteobacteria; order Burkholderiales; family Comamonadaceae; genus Acidovorax; species Acidovorax sp. SUPP2539. The sequence goes on from NZ_BQXJ01000004.1 coordinate 324,821, forward strand.
AACTCGGCCCAGCTGGCGGCGTTGGTGCGGGACGACCTCGCGCGCTGGGGCCGGGCGGTGAAGGACACCGGGGCCAAGCTGGATTGACGGCAGGCCGACCGGCCCGTGCGGACCGAGGGCGGGGCGCGACCCGCCGCCGCAGGGCTTTTTTTCTTTTGAATTTCAAAAAACCAAGGAGACATGGCATGAGAACGACAGCGACAGCGACAACGATCACCCCGACCACCCCGACCACCCCTTGCGCATCCCGCCGCCTGGCAACGGTGGCCGTCGCACTGGCTGCGGCCTTCGCCGGCCCCGCCTGGGCGCAGGGCGGCTATCCGAACAAGCCGGTCACCCTGGTGGTGCCCACCGCCGCGGGTGGCACCACGGACCTGTCCGCGCGCATGCTCGCGCAGGCCCTGGGCCCGGTGCTGGGCCAGTCGGTGGTGGTGGACAACAAGGGCGGCGGCAACGGCAACATCGCCGCCGGTGCCGTCAAGCGGGCCGAGCCCGATGGATACACGCTGCTCATGCAGTACTCGGGCTATCACGTGATCTCACCGCTGCTCACCCGGCAAAAGCAATGGGAGCCGGGCGATTTCCAACCCATCGCGAACGTGCTGTCGGCGCCGCAGATCATCGTCGTGCGCGACGGCCTGCCCGTGAAGACGCTGGCCGATCTGATCGCCTACGCCAAGGCGCATCCCGGCAAGCTCAACTACGCCTCGTCCGGCAACGGCTCGCTGCAGCACGTTACCGGTGCCATGCTGGAGCAGCAGGGCGGCGTGAAGATGGTGCACGTGCCGTACAAAGGCACCGGCCCGGCGCTGCAGGACCTGCTGGGCGGGCAGGTGGACCTGACCTTCGGCACCGCGCCACCGTTCATGCCCCACATCCAGGCCGGCAAGCTGCGCGTGCTGGCGGTCACCGGAAAGCAGCGCCTGGCCAGCCTGCCGGACGTGCCCACCACCGCCGAGGCGGGCTACCCCAAGGTGGATGCCACGTCGTGGTTCGCGCTGTTCGCCCCGGCCCATGTGCCGAAGGCGGTGGTGGACAAGCTGGTGGCCGATGTGCGCACCGTGGTGCAAAACCCCGCATTCCAGCAAAAGGCCCTGGAGCAGGGCGCCACCGCCGACTACCAGGGACCGCAACCGCTCGCCGAGCGGGTGAAGGCCGATCTGGCCAACTGGGCACAGGTGGTCAGGGCTTCCAAGATCGAGGCGGACTGATCGTTCCTCGCCCCTCGGGCCACCCTCTGAGGTCCCCCCAGCCATCGAAGCCCTGCGCAGCGCGCAGGGCTTTTTGCTTTTGCGCTTCGTGGTGCGCCGAGACAACGGGAGGGTTGCCGTACACGGGCGCGTCATGCGCTTGTAAAAATTCTTTGAATGATTGAATTTTTTCTTTAATATGACGGTGTTGTAAATTTTTTATCAAAAGCGGTTGAACGCTTTCCCACCCGACACCTGTCCCATGTCCGCTGTTCCCGACCCGAGCACCGAAGCCCCGACGATCGCCATCCGCATCGGCCGGGTGCGTCCCACGCTCACCCGGTCGCACCAGCAGATGGCGGACTACGTGCTGGCCCACCCGCTGCAGGCGGCCACCATGCCCATCGACGAACTCGCGGCGGCGGTGGGCGTTTCCATCGCAACGGCCAACCGCTTCGCCCGGGCCATCGGCCTGGATGGCTACCCCATGCTGCGGGCCGAGCTGGTGCGCGGTTTCGAAGCCATGCTGGCGCCCATCGAGAAGATGCGCATCAAGCTGGAAAAGCCCAGCAGCATTGGCGACGTGTTCGCCGCCGCGCTGGAGGAAAGCCAGCGCAACATCGCCGCCACGCGTGAGGCCCTGGACCCGGCCGCGTGCGAGGCCGCAGTGCAGGCCATCGTGGGGGCGCGGCGCATCTATCTCGCCGGCTTCGGCGCCAGCGGCTGGCTCGCGGGGCTGCTGCAGCGCGGGCTGGATGCGCATTGCGACGGAGTGCACCTGCTGGCCGGGGTGGCGGGTGCTTCCTACGGCGCGCGGCTGCTGCCTCGCATGGGCGAGGAAGACCTTTTCATTGCCATCAGCTACCCCCGCTACCTGACCGACACCGTCGTGCTGGCGCAGGGCGCCTTCGAGCGCGGCGTGCGCGTGCTGGCATTGACCGACGGGCTGCAGTCGCCCCTGGTGCCCTTCGCCCACGGCTGCCTGTTCGCGCAGACCGAAAACCAGTACGCGGCCAATTCCGAATCGTCGGCGCTGGCCATGATCGAGGCGCTGACCAGTGCCGTGGCGCACCAGGCGAAGGAGTCGGTGAAGACTGCGGCGCGCATGACCGAGGCGGTGCTGCCCTGGCTGCACGACAGCTCGCGCACGCGGCTGGCGCCACGCTCGGCCGACGCCGCCGCCAGGAAGCCCGCTGCCAAGGGCAATGGCCGCGCCTGAACGGCGGCCGCATCCATCGCTCCCGATCGCCTTTCGCCTGGCCGATTGATTCGTTCCCATCCACTTCGCTGACCGGTTTCGCCGCTTCTTCCATGACCGTTTTTCCGTCTCCTTCCGGCCGTCCCGTTCCGGTGATCGCCATCCACGGCGGTGCCGGCACGCTGAGCCGCGCGCAGATTGACGCCCGGCAGGAGCGGGCCTACCACGGTGTGCTGCAGGACGTGCTGCGCGCCGGGCAGGCGGTGCTGGAGCAGGGCGGGTCCGCCGCCGATGCGGTGTGCACGGCCGTGCAGTTGTTGGAAGATTGCCCGCTCTTCAACGCCGGGCATGGCGCGGTGTTCACCGCCGATGCGACCCATGAACTGGATGCCGCGCTGATGGAGGGCGCCACGCTGGCGGCCGGCGCGGTGGCCGGCGTGCGCCACGTGCGCAACCCCATCCTGGCGGCCCGCGCGGTGCTGCGCCAGGGCCAGCATGTCCTCATGGCGGGCGAGGGCGCCGAGCGCCTGGCGCGCGATGCGGGGCTGGCCATGGTCGAGCCCCACTACTTTTCGACCGAAGCCCGGCGCGCCCAGTTGCTGGCCGCGCAGGCCCGCCAGTCGGGCGCGGTGCTGGACCACGACGGGGCCGCTGCAATGGCCGGCCTGTCGGGCCGCGCGCTGGACGAAGACCGCAAGATGGGCACCGTGGGCGCGGTGGCGCTGGATGCCCAGGGCCACCTCGCAGCGGCCACCTCCACGGGCGGCATGACCAACAAGCGCCCCGGCCGCGTGGGCGACAGCCCGCTCATCGGCGCGGGCACCTATGCGGACGACCGCACGGCCGCCGTGTCGTGCACGGGCCATGGCGAAGCCTTCATCCGCGTGAGCGCGGCGCACGACATCTGTGCGCGCATGGCCTACGGCGGCGCCTCGCTGGAGGCGGCTGTCGATGCCGTGGTGCATGGCGCGCTGCCTGCCGTGGGCGGCACCGGGGGCCTGATTGCGGTGGACCGCCACGGCAACGTGTGCCTGCCGTTCAACACCGAGGGCATGTACCGCGGGCTGGCCCGCGTCGGCCACGCGGCCGAGTCCTTCATCTTCCGCACGCCGGATGCATGAAGCCCACGGGCCGATGCATCGACCGACCGACCGACTGGCTGCCTGATCGCCTGACCGAATTTCCTATCCCTGTCCTGCCATGACCCCAACCCCTTCGAGCGCGACGACCTCCCTGGCCCTTGCAGAGCAGCGCGTGCTGGCCGTGGACGATATGACGGTCCGCTTTGCCAATTCCGAGCGCACGGTGGACGCCGTGCGCAACCTGTCCTTCCACGTGGACCGGGGCGAAACGCTGGCCATCGTGGGCGAGTCGGGCTCGGGCAAGTCCGTCACTTCGCTGGCGCTGATGCGGCTGGTCGAGCATGGCGGCGGAAAGATCGTGGGCGGCTCCATCGCGCTGCGCCGCAGCAGCGGGCAGGTGCTGGACATGCGCCGCGCCAGCAACGCCACGCTGCAGTCGGTGCGTGGCGCCGACGTGGCCATGATCTTCCAGGAGCCCATGACCTCGCTGAACCCCGTCTTCACGGCGGGCGAGCAGATCGCGGAGTCCATTCGCTACCACCAGGGCAAGGACCGGGCGGCGGCGCGCGCCGAGGCCCTGCGCATGCTGGAGCTGGTGCGCATTCCCGAGGCGCGCAACGTGCTTGATCGGTTTCCGCACCAGCTGTCCGGCGGCATGCGCCAGCGCGTGATGATCGCCATGGCGCTGTCGTGCAAGCCGCAGCTGCTGATCGCCGACGAGCCCACCACCGCGCTGGACGTGACCATCCAGGCGCAGATCCTGCAGCTGATCCGCCAGCTGCAGGAGGAGATGCGCATGGGCGTGATCTTCATCACCCACGACATGGGCGTGGTGGCCGAGGTGGCCGACCGCGTGCTGGTCATGTACCGCGGCGACAAGGTGGAAGAGGGCCCTTCCGCCCAGATCTTCGCCGCCCCGCAGCATGCCTACACGCAGGCGCTGCTGTCGGCCGTGCCCAAACTGGGCGCCATGCAGGGCACCGACCTGCCGCGGCATTTCGAACTGCTGCGACCTTCCGGCGATGCCGCGACGGCGCCGGTCCTGCAATCCACCCCGGTGGATACGCGCCCCGCAGGGGCCCAGCCCATCCTGCGCGTGAAAGACCTGGTGACGCGTTTCGACCTGCGCTCGGGGCTGTTCAACCGCGTCAAGCGCCGGGTGCACGCAGTGGAGAAGGTGAGCTTCGATCTCTATCCGGGCGAGACGCTGGCGCTGGTGGGCGAATCCGGCTGCGGCAAGTCCACCACGGGCCGCTCGCTGCTGCGTCTGGTGGACAGCCAGAGCGGCGCCATCGAGTTCGGTGGGCGCAACATCCTGGACCTGCCCACGAGCGAGGTCCAGGCGCTGCGCCGCGACATCCAGTTCATTTTCCAGGACCCGTTCGCCTCCCTCGACCCGCGCCTGACCGTGGGCTTTTCGATTATGGAGCCGCTGCTGGTGCACAAGGTGGCCAGCGGCCGGCAGGCGCAGGAGCGCGTGGACTGGCTGCTGGAAAAGGTGGGGCTGCCGCGCGACTACGCGCAGCGCTACCCGCACGAGTTCTCGGGCGGCCAGCGCCAGCGCATCGCCATCGCACGGGCGCTGGCCCTCAACCCCAAGGTGGTGGTGGCGGACGAATCCGTGTCGGCACTGGATGTGTCCATCCAGGCGCAGATCGTCAACCTGATGCTGGACCTGCAGCGCGAACTGGGGGTGGCGTTTCTTTTCATCTCGCACGACATGGCCGTCGTCGAGCGCATCAGCCACCGCGTGGCGGTGATGTTCCTCGGCCAGATCGTGGAGATCGGACCGCGCCGCGCGATCTTCGAGAACCCGCAGCACGCCTATACCAAAAAGCTCATGTCCGCCGTGCCCGTCGCCGACCCGGCGCGCCGGCACCTCAGGCGCACGCTGCTGGAGGGGGACATTCCCAGCCCCATCCGCGCGGTGGGCGACGAGCCCGTGGTGCTGCCGATGGTGCAGGTGGGACCCGGCCATTTCGTGGCGCCGCAAGGGGGGTGACGTTTCCAACTCAGATCGACCTTCAGCGCTTGCCTGACAAGCGAAAGCAGCTATCCATTTTGAAAACCCCTGATCTTTTCCACACCGGAGTTCACCCATGAAGAAAGCTTATACCCGCCGCATCGCCTTCAGCCTGCTGGCCCTGGCCATGTCCGGCTCCGCACTGGCCGCCGGCAACGCCGTGCTGGCCATCTACCAGCAGCCCGAGACGCTCGACCCCTACAACACCAACACGACCATCACCACGGCCGTGACCAAGAGTTTCTACGAGGGCCTGTTCGCGTTCGACAAGGACATGAAGGTCAAGAACGTGCTGGCCGAGAGCTACGAAGTGTCGAACGACGGCCTCATCTATACCTTCAAGCTGCGCTCGGGCGTCAAGTTCCACGACGGCACCGACTTCAACGCCGCCGCGGCCAAGGCCACCCTCGACCGCGTGATGAACCCCGAGAATCGCCTGCTGCGCGCCAACCAGTTCAACCGCGTCGCCAAGGTCGAGGCCGTGAACCCGACCACGCTGCGCATCACGCTCAAGGAGCCCTTCGGCCCCTTCATCAATGCGCTGGCCCATGCCTCGGCCGCGATGATCTCGCCCGCCGCGCTGGCCAAGTGGGGCAGCAAGGACATCGCCTTCCACCCCGTGGGCACCGGCCCGTTCGAGTTCGTCGAATGGAAGCAGACCGAGGCCATCGTGGGCAAGAAGTTCGCGGGCTACTGGAAGAAGGGCTATCCCAAGGTCGATCAGGTCACCTGGAAGCCTGTGATCGAGAACAACACCCGCGCCGCCATGCTGCAGACGGGCGAGGCCGACTTCGCCTTCACGCTGCCCTATGAGCAGATCGCCACGCTCAAGAAGAGCGACAAGGTCACGGTGGTGTCCGCGCCGTCGATCATCCAGCGCTTCCTCACCTTCAACATGCTGCAAAAGCCGTATGACAACCCCAAGGTGCGCGAAGCCATCGGCTACGCCATCAACAAGGAAGCGCTGGCCAAGGTGGCCTTTAACGGCCATGCCTTCCCGGCCCAGGGCTTCGTGCCGCAGGGCGTGGAATACGCGGTGAAGATGCAGCCCATTCCCTACAACGTGGCCAAGGCCAAGGAACTGCTTAAGGAAGCGGGCTACCCCAACGGTTTCGAATCCGTGCTGTGGAGCGGCTACAACAACACCACCAGTCAGAAGGTGATCCAGTTCATCCAGCAGCAGTTGCAGCAGGTCGGCATCAAGGTGTCGGTGCAGGCGCTGGAGCCCGGCCAGCGCGCCGAGCAGGTGGATTCATGGCCCGACCCCAAGACCGCCAAGGTGCGCCTGTACTACATCGGCTGGTCTTCCTCCACTGGCGAGGCCGACTGGGCGTTGCGCCCCCTGTTCTCCACGGAGTCGTGGGCGCCGAAGCTGGCGAACTACGCCTTCTATAGCAACCCCGTGGTGGACGAGTCCATCGCCAAGGCGCTGCTGACCACCAACGGCGCCGAGCGCGAAGCGCTCTACAAGACCGCGCAGGAGCAGCTCGCCAAGGACCTGCCGCGCATCCCGCTGGTGACGGAGGACGTGCTGTACGCCCACGCCAAGCGCCTGTCCGGTGTGCATGTGATGCCCGACGGCAACATCAACAGCGACGAGATCGATCTGAAATAACAGGACAAGACCGCTCCGCGCGCTGATCTGGCGCGCGCGGGCTGCTCCTGTTTTCATCAAAAAACACATCGCTGCGACCGCAGCGCCGCACCCATGCTGAACTACTTTCTCAAACGACTGCTGGGACTCTTGCCCACGCTGCTGATCGTGGCTGTGCTGGTGTTCCTGTTCGTCCACATGCTGCCCGGCGACCCCGCGCGCCTGGCGGCGGGCCAGGACGCCGACGAGGCCGCCGTCGCGGTCGTGCGCCACGACCTGGGCCTGGACAGGCCGCTGCCCGAGCAGTTCGTGCACTTCTTCACGCGCATGGTTCAGGGCGACTTCGGCAAGTCCATCCGCACCGGCCGCACGGTGGCGGCCGAGATCGGCGAGCGCTTCATGCCCACGCTGGCGCTCACGGTCACCAGCATGGTCTGGGCGGTGATCTTCGGCATGGGCATCGGCATCATCTCGGCCGTGTATCGCAATCAATGGCCCGACCGACTGGGCATGACGCTGGCGGTGTCGGGCATCTCGTTTCCCGCGTTCGCGCTGGGCATGGTGCTGATGCAGGTGTTCTCGGTCAACCTGGGCTGGTTGCCCACGGTGGGTGCGGCAAGCTGGCAGCACTACATCCTGCCCTCCATCACGTTGGGGGCGGCCGTCGCCGCGGTGATGGCGCGCTTCACCCGCGCGTCGTTCGTCGAGGTGGTGCAGGAAGACTTCGTGCGCACGGCGCGCGCCAAGGGGCTCAACGAGCGTCTCGTGATCTTGAAGCATTGCCTGCGCAATGCGCTCATTCCCGTCATCACCATGATGGGGCTGCAGTTCGGCTTCCTGCTGGGCGGCTCCATCGTGGTGGAGGCCGTCTTCAACTGGCCGGGCCTGGGTCGCCTGCTGGTGGATGCCGTGACCATGCGGGACTACCCCGTGATCCAGACGCTGGTGCTGCTGTTCTCGCTGGAGTTCATCCTCATCAATCTCGTGGTGGACATGCTCTACGGCTTCATCAATCCCACCATCCGCTACAAGTGACCACGGCGGCCTGCATCCCATTCCACGAACACGAAGAGACGGTATGACCACGCCTTCCATCCCCACGCCCCCCGATGCCGCGCAACTGGCGGCCGCCTCGGTGGCGCCTGCCGCCGCCAGTTCCGGCGCGGTCCGCACGCCCTGGCGAGAGTTCTGGCGCAAGTTCAAGAAGCAGCGCGTGGCCATGGTGGCGCTGGCTTTCGTGCTGCTGCTGGTGCTGGTGGCTGTGCTGGCACCGGTCCTGGTGCCTTACGACCCCGAAGGCTTTTTCGATTACGAAAGGCTGAACGAACTGCCGTCGGCCGTCCACTGGTTCGGCGTGGACCCGCTGGGGCGCGACATCTTCAGCCGTATCCTGATGGGCGCGCGAATCTCGCTGGCGGCGGGATTCCTGTCGGTGCTCATCGGCTGCCTGATCGGCACGACCCTCGGCCTGCTGGCCGGGTACTACGAGGGATGGTGGGACCGCGTGGTGATGCGCATCTCGGACGTGCTGTTCGCCTTCCCCGGCATCTTGCTGGCGCTCGGCGTGGTGGCCATCCTGGGCAGCAACATGACGAACGTCATCGTGGCCGTGGCGGTGTTCAGCGTGCCGGCCTTCGCGCGGCTGGTGCGCGGCAACACGCTGGTGCTCAAGCAGATGACCTACATCGAATCGGCGCGCAGCATCGGTGCGTCGGACTGGACCATCATCGTGCGGCACATCCTGCCGGGCACGATCTCTTCGATCGTCGTGTACTTCACGATGCGCGTGGGCACCTCGATCATCACGGCGGCCAGCCTGTCGTTCCTGGGCATGGGCGCGCAGCCGCCCACGCCGGAGTGGGGCGCCATGCTCAACGAGGCCCGTGCGGACATGGTGAACGCACCGCACGTGGCGCTGTTCCCCAGCCTGGCCATCTTCCTGACCGTGCTCGCCTTCAATCTGCTGGGGGACGGCCTGCGCGATGCCCTCGACCCGAAGATCGACCGGCAGTCATGAGATCGCCTTCGACAGGCGCCACGGCGGCGCTGGTGCCGCCACGCATCGGCAGCCTGCTGGCCGGGCCGCTCGATGCCATCACCGACGTGGCGGGCGTGACCGTGGGGCATGCGACGCGCGACGACGGTCCGGTGCAGACCGGCGTCACCGTGATCCATCCGCATGGGCTGGACCCCTATCGCCACAAGGTGCCGGCCGGTGCGGCGGTGATCAATGGCTTCGGCAAGAGCGTGGGCTTGGTGCAACTTGCGGAATTGGGGCAGCTGGAGACGCCCATCGCGTTGACCAACACTTTCTCCGTCAGTGCCATGGCCCAGGCGCAGATCCGCCAATGCATCGAGGCCAATCCGGAGACGGGCAGGGCGCTGCCCACGGTCAATCCGCTGGTGCTGGAGTGCAATGACGGTTTTTTGAACGACATCCAGCGCATGGCCCTGGATGGCGGCGACTACCTGGCGGCGTGCAGCAATGCCGGCGCGCGCGCGGCACAGGGTTCGGTGGGTGCGGGGCGGGGCATGTCGAGTTTCCAGCTGAAAGGCGGCATCGGCACGGCGTCGCGGCGGGTGCCGCTGCGCCAGGGGGGCATCTGCACGGTCGGCGCACTGGTGCTGGCCAACTATGGGCTGCTTCCGAACCTGGTGTGGGGCGGCAAGGCCATCGGTGCCGAAGTGGCCACCCTGCTGGACGACAGAGCGCGCGCACAGTCTGCGGAGACCGAACGCGGCTCCATCATCATGGTGCTCGCCACCGATGCGCCGCTGGATGCCCGCCAACTGAACCGCCTGGCACTGCGCGCGGGCGCAGGACTGGCCCGCACCGGCTCGGTCTACGGCCATGGCAGCGGCGACATCGCCCTGGCGTTCTCCACGGGCTACACCGTGCCGCATCTGGCGGACCAGCCCATGCCGGCCACGCCGATGCTGCACGAAACCTTGCTGGACGGCCTGTTCCAGGCAGCGGCCGACAGCGTGGAGCAGGCCATCGTCCATGCCCTGTGGCATGCCACGCCCGTCACCGGCCGGAATGGGCACCACCGCCCCGCATTGCGCGGGTTGCTGCCCTGCCTGCCCGCATCGATTTCTTGAAGACCCCTCCATGAAAATTCTCATTTCCGTCGATATCGAAGGCGTCGCGGGCGTCTACCACCCCGAGCAGGTGCGGCCCGGCAATCCCGAATACGAGCGCGCGCGGCGCCTGATGGCGGCCGAGGCCAACGCGGCGATCGCAGGCGCCTTCGATGCCGGGGCCTCCGAGGTCTACGTGAACGATTCGCACGGCGGTTTCCGGAACATGCCGCCGGACCTGCTGGACGAGCGGGCGCAGGCCATCCAGGGCAAGCCCCGCTACCTGAGCATGGTGGCGGGCGTGGAACTGGGCATGGACGGCGTGTGCCTCATCGGCTATCACTCCCGAGCCCAGGGGCGCGGTATTCTGGCCCACACCATCAACAGTTTCGCCTTTGCGCGCATTGCCTTCAACGGCCAGGAACTGGGCGAGGCGGGGATCTATGGCGCCCTGGCAGGCGCCTATGGGGCGCCGGTGATCATGGGATCGGGTGACGACGTGTTCATCGCGGAAACCCAGCCGCTGTTTCCCCGGGCCCGTTTCGTGCAGACCAAGCGGGCGACGGGCCAGACGAGCGGCATCAGCCTGTCGCCCGCGCAGTCCTGCGTGGCCATCCGTGCGGGCGTGGCGGCAGCGGTGCAGGATTGCGCTGCCGTGCCGCCTTTTCGCATCGAGGGCGAGATTCTGGTGGACGTGCAGGCCCAGACGCCTGCCCTGGCCGATCTGTTCTGCCAGTGGCCCACGCTGGAGCGCGTGGCCTCCGACGCCGTGCGCTTTCAGGCCCCCGACACCGAGTCGGCCGTGCGAATGGTCAATTGCCTGTCGGCCATGTCGAGCATGCTGCGATGAACGACGAACCGCATTCCTTTGGCACGCCCGCGAAGGTTGGCATCCTGGCCGGCATGGGACCGGCGGCAGGCGTGGATTTCGCCCGCCTGTTTCTCAAGGCGTCCGAGCGCTGGCTGCAGGACCATGGCCTGGCGGTTCAGGACCAGGCATTCCCCGAGCACTGGATGGCACAGGTCCCGGTGGCGGACCGGTCCCGCGCGCTCAGCGATGCAAACGCACCGCAGCCATTGGACGAAATGGCGCGGGTGCTGCAGCAACTCTCGGCCGTGGGCGCCCGCGCCGTGGCCATCTCGTGCAATACCGCGCACGCCTGGCACGCTGCGCTGCAGGAGCGGGTGCCGTCCGTGGACCTGCTGCACATCGCGCGGGAGACTGCCGCCGAATTGCAGCGGCGGCGCATCCGCCAAGTGGCGCTGCTGGCCACGCAAGGCACCTACGGCATGGGCCTGTACGACACCGTCATGGCAGCCCATGGCATCGAATGCGTGATTCCCGATTCCTCCGAGCGTGAAGAACTCATGCAGGGCATCTACCAAGGGGTCAAGGCCGGCAACCTGGCGTTGGCGCAGGCATGTTTCACGCGCGTGGGCAGGCAATTGCGTGGGCGCCATGGCGATGGCATCGCCCTGATCATGGCCTGCACCGAAATTCCGCTGGCCTTGCCCCAGGCCCCGCAAGCGCAAGGTTGGACGTTGATCGATCCTTCCGAAATCCTGGCCATGGCGCTGGCCCGCAAGGCCTACGAAGGGCACGCCGGGCACTGATCCGGCAGGGCTTGGCCGTTGCGGCATGCGACGGGGCGCAGAGACTGGCCACAATAGCGCCATGTCCGATGTGCATTCCCCCGAACTCCTCGCGCAGGTGGCCGCGCTGCCGCCCTTGCCGGGTGTCTACCGTTATTTTGATGCGCAAGGCGCCTTGCTCTACGTGGGCAAGGCACGCAACCTCAAGAAGCGCGTTTCCAGCTACTTCACCAAGACCCATGGCGGTACGCGGATCGGCCACATGGTGGGCCGGATCGTCCGGCTGGAGACCACGGTGGTGCGCTCCGAGGCCGAGGCACTGCTGCTGGAAAACAACCTCATCAAGTCGCTGAATCCGAAATACAACATTCTGTTTCGGGACGACAAGAGCTATCCGTATCTCAAGATCACCGGCGTGGCCGCCAAGGACGGAACCGGCGAGGCGCCAAGCCAGCTGTTCCCGCGCATGGCCTACTACCGCGGCGCCATCGACAAGCGGCACCGCTACTTCGGTCCCTACCCGGGGGCCTGGGCGGTCAAGGAAACCATCTTGCTGCTGCAGAAGGTGTTTCGCCTGCGCACCTGCGAGGACACGGTGTTTGCCAACCGCACCCGGCCCTGCCTGCTGTACCAGATCAAGCGCTGTACAGGCCCCTGCGTGGATTTGATCTCGCCCCAGGCCTATGCGAGCGATGTCGCGCATGCGGAAGCCATGCTGCGGGGCGAGACGCAAGAGCTGCTGCGATCGATGGAGGCCCGCATGATGGAGCATTCCGGCCGCCTTGAGTTCGAGCAGGCAGCCGATGTACGCAACCAGATCACCGCGCTGTCGCGCGTGCTGCACCAGCAGGCCATCGAAACCGTGTCCGACAAGGATGTGGACATTCTGGCCGTGAAGGTGCTGGGCGGGCGCGCCTGCGTGAATCTCGCCATGGTGCGGGGAGGTCGGCACCTGGGCGACCGCGCGTACTTTCCCGTGCACGTGGAAGACGCTGCGGCCGTGTTCCAGGCAGAGGAGGGCGCGGACGACGCCGAGCCCCCAGGTGAGGCCGCCTCCATTGAAGGCGGGCAGGGCGGTGAATTGGCTGGCGCCACGGTGGATCAAGGAAAGTCGGCTCAGGCCGCGCGCCCTGCGCCGGCGCGTTCCGTCGAGGCGCAGGTGCTGGAGGCCTTCATCGCGCAGCATTACATCGGCGTGCCGGTGCCCCCTGCGCTCGTCGTGAGCCAGCCGGTCGATCGCGCACTGATCGATGCGCTGTCCCAACAGACCGGTGTGCGTGTGACGGCGGTGCACCAGCCGCGGGAGCAGCGCCGTGCCTGGCTGGACATGGCCCAGAAAAATGCAGACATCCAGCTGGCCCGCCTGCTTGCCGAAGAGGGCTCGCAACAGGCACGCACCCGGGCCCTTGCCGAGGCGCTGGACCTGAGCGAAGAGGACCTCGATACCCTCACGATCGAGTGCTTCGACATTTCGCACACGGCGGGCGAGTCCACCCAGGCGTCTTGCGTGGTGTTCCACCACCACAAAATGCAGAGCAGCGAGTACCGGCGCTTCAAGATCGAAGGCATCACGGGCGGAGACGACTATGCAGCCATGCGGCAGGTGCTCATGCGCCGCTACAGCAAGGTCGCGGAAGCACAGCGCGAGGCCGGGGGTGCGGAGCCCGCGCCAGGCCAAGCCCGGCTGCCCGATCTGGTGCTGGTGGACGGCGGCAAGGGGCAGGTGAGCATGGCGCGCGAGGTGTTCACCGAACTCGGCCTGGACCTCAGCCGCATCGTCGGCGTTGAAAAAGGCGAGGGCCGAAAGGTGGGGCTGGAAGAACTGGTGTTTGCCGATGGGCGTGAAAAGGTCTACCTGGGCCGGGACTCTGCTGCCTTGATGCTGGTCGCTCAGATCCGCGACGAGGCGCACCGCTTCGCCATTACCGGCATGCGGGCGGCGCGGGCCAAGGTGCGTGTGGGCGGGGGGCAACTGGAAGAGATTCCGGGCGTGGGGCCGAAGAAGCGGGCGCGGCTGCTTCAGCGGTTCGGCGGCGTGCGCGGGGTCGCAGCGGCCAGCGTGGAGGACCTGATCACGGTGGAGGGCATTTCGCGCGATCTGGCCGAGGAGATCTATCGCGCGCTGCGTTGACTGGATTGGCCTCGTTCGGCGATGGTGGCCGAACGGACATGACACAATCGCCGCATGTTCCTGACCATCCCCACCATCATGACCTGGACGCGCATCGTCGCGATACCTTTGATCGTGGGGGTGTTCTACGCGCCACTGGAGCCGACCACGCGCAACCTCATCGCGACGGTGATGTTCGTCATCTTCGCCGCGACGGACTGGCTGGATGGCTATCTGGCGCGCAAGCTCAACCAGACCTCGTCGTTCGGCGCCTTCCTCGACCCGGTGGCAGACAAGTTCCTGGTCTGTGCTTCCTTGCTCGTGCTCGTGCATCTGCAGCGGGCCGATGTCTTCGTTGCCATGATCATCATCGGGCGGGAAATCGCGATCTCGGCACTGCGCGAGTGGATGGCGCAAATCGGCGCGTCGCGCAGCGTGGCCGTGCACATGCTCGGCAAGGTCAAGACCACGGTGCAGATGATCGCGATCCCTTTTCTGTTGTACGACGGGCGGCTGTTCGGCGTTGTCGACACGGGCGTCTGGGGCACATGGCTGATCTGGATTGCCGCGGTGCTCACCGTGTGGTCGATGGTGTATTACCTTCAAAAGGCGCTTCCGGAAATTCGCGCTCGGGTCAAGAAATGATGGGACATCGCACCGCGCATTGACGAGTGGTGCGAGCATGGAAATTCCGCCCAGCAGATTGTCAATACGGGATGTGCCTATGGGCGCAACGCCCTGAGAAAAAGCCTTTGGAAGCCCCGGCCCGCTTCACAAATGCGTCTAGAATTCGCTGCTACGCTGCCGTAAAACGGCGCACTGTATTGACACCCGGAAAGTCGATGGCTTTAATCTGACACAGCAGAATCTGCCCCAGTGTCAGCCCTTCCCCGCCTGCTTGATGTGCCGTTTCGTTGCGGTCGGGCACGGCGCGTGTCGGAGGGCCAGATTTGCAAAAGACATTCCATCCACTCTTTTCCCGAGAGGCTTCTTGTGAATAAAACCGAACTGATTGAGCACATTGCTAACAACGCCGACATCTCCAAGGCTGCAGCAGCGCGAGCGCTGGAGTCCACGATCGAGGCGGTCAAGAAGACCCTGAAGAAGGGCGGTACGGTGTCTCTCGTCGGTTTTGGTACTTTTGCTGTGGGCAAGCGCGCTGCGCGCACCGGCCGTAATCCCCGTACGGGCGATACGATTAAGATCAAGGCTGCTAAAGTCCCGAAGTTCCGTCCAGGCAAGGCATTGAAGGATGCTCTGAACTGATGGTTTCTGTTTAAGGTGGGGTGCTTAGCTCAGTTGGTAGAGCGGCGCCCTTACAAGGCGTAGGTCGGCGGTTCGACCCCGTCAGCACCCACCACCGAACAAAAAGGCGAACGCGAGTTCGCCTTTTCTTTTGTCGCCACTGAAAGATCGCACATGTTCGAATCCATCCGCAAGCACTCCAAGATCGTGATGTTCTTGCTGTTCTTGCTGATCATTCCGTCTTTTGTCCTTGTCGGCATCGACCGCAGCTACTTCTCCAGCAAGAGCCCAGTGGTCGCACGCGTCGATGGCCACGACATCACGCAGGACGAATGGGACAACGCCCACCGCGCTGAAACGGACCGTATTCGCGCGCAATCTCCCACGGTGGATGCCAAGCTGCTCGACACGCCTCAGGCGCGCTATGCGACCTTGGAGCGGATGGTGCGTGATCGTGTTTTGCAGACCGCCGCGCAGAAGATGCACCTGATCGCCAGTGATGCGCAGTTGGCTCGCACTTTGCAAGGCATTCCCGCCATCGCGAATCTCAGGCGCCCGGATGGCACGCTGGATGCGGAGGCCTATCGCGCCATCGTGGGAGCGCAGGGACTGACGCCGGAAGGTTTTGAAGCCAATGTGCGCCGCGACATCTCCGTGAATCAGGTGATGTCGGGTGTGCTGGGTTCGGCTTTCAGCAGCAACGCGCAATCTCAGTTGGCGCTGGATGCGTTGTATCAGCGGCGCGAAATCCAGATCGCGCGCTTCAATGCCGCTGACTTCGCCACCAAGGTCACGCCTTCGGATGCCGATCTGGAGGCTTATTACACGTCGCACGCAGCATCGTTCCAGCAGTCCGAGCAGGCCAACATCGAGTATGTGGTGCTGGACACGAATGCAGTGCAGTCCAGCATCGTCGTGAACGAAGAAGACCTGCGCACCTACTACAAGCAAAATCTGGAACGCTTGGCTGGCAAGGAAGAGCGCCGCGCCAGCCACATCCTGATCAATGCGAGCAAGGATGCCCCTGCTGCCGATCGCGAAAAAGCCAAGGCACGTGCGACCGAATTGCTGGAGCAGGTTCGCAAGGCCCCTGGCACATTCGCCGAATTGGCCAAGAAATACTCGCAAGATACCGGCTCCGCAGCCTCTGGTGGAGATCTGGATTTCTTCGCCCGCGGTGCGATGGTCAAACCTTTCGAGGATGCCGCCTTCTCCATGAAGAAGGGCGAGATCAGCAACGTGGTGGAGTCTGACTTCGGCTATCACATCATTTTGCTGACCGACATCAAGGCACCCAAGCAACCCAGCTTCGAGCAATTGCGCCCCACGCTTGAGACAGAGCTGAAGCAGCAGCAGGCTCAACGCAAGTTTGCGGAAGTGGCTGAAGCCTTCACCAACGGGGTGTACGAACAGGCAGACGGTTTGCAATCCGTCGCAGACAAGCTCAAGCTCAAGGTGCAGACCGCCAACGGCGTGACGCGCACGCCCGCTCCCGGGGTGCAGGGGCCTTTGGCCAATCAGCGCTTCCTGGAAGCGCTGTTCTCCCCGGATTCGCTGGAGCACAAGCGGAACACGGAAGCCATCGAAACCAGGCCCAGCGCCCTGGTGGCAGGGCGAATCACGTCGTATACGCCTGCGCGTGCATTGCCGCTGCAAGATGTTCGTGCCCGCGTGAAGGATTTGTATGTGGCTGAGAAGTCCGCGGAAATGGCTCGCAAGGAAGGCGAAGCCAAGCTTGCGGCCTGGAAGGCTGCGCCTGCATCGGCCACGGGCCTCGCGCCTGCGCTCACCATCTCTCGAGACCAACCGCAGAATCTGCCTCGGCCTGTGATCGATGCCGCGCTGCAGTCCAATGTGGATGCTTTGCCTTCATGGACTGGCGTTAGCCTGGGTGCCCAGGGCTATGCCGTGGTGAAGGTCAACCGCTTGATGCCACGTCCTGCGCCTGATGAGGCAGCAAGCCGTCAACAGCACCAGCAGTATGCGCAGGCGGCCGGTTCTGCAGAAGCCTTGGCCTATTACGAAGTGCTGAAAGACCGTTTCAAGGTGCAGTTCAAGGTGCCTCGCCCGGTGGTTGCGCCTGTTCTGGAAAATTGATGGGCGTTTCGTCGGATAGCGATTGATTTATGGGTATAATTTAAGTCTGCGGTGGCTGTAGCTCAGTTGGTAGAGTCCAGGATTGTGATTCCTGTTGTCGTGGGTTCGAGCCCCATCAGCCACCCCAAGTCATCAAAAGCGCTGCAATCGAAAGATTGCAGCGCTTTTTTCTTATGTGCGTGGTGTTTGCCAATTTCAGGTGGATCATGAAATTGTTCACGGCCCGCATCGCACAAGGCCAAGCCGCCTACAAAAACAGTGAGGCCACCTGCTCAGAATAGGGAAAATTTTGAAAGGGCTGGAAATGCATGAGAAGCACGCGCAAGAGACAGTTTTTGGGGTGGCCGACGGAGCCACTTACACGGCCGAGTTGTGCCTGAGCAAGGCAGGGCGTTACTACTTCGCACAGATCCAGGTAGACGGCCATAACTTGCCTCTACCTGATGGCCATTGGCCTAATCGCGACGAAGCCATGGTCGCACTCTCCGATTTTGCTTCCGGTGCGCGCAAGCCGGATGAACCGCAGGTGGAAAGTACTACGAGAAGGTGATTTAACTCGCCGAAGGGGCGAAATCAAGCATGCAAGACGCCTGCACGAATCTTCATGCAGGTCTTCAGTTCAGATGTCTTCCAGCAAAGCATAAGGAAGCGTTCCTAACGCAAGCGTCACTCCCTCAGCGCCGCCTGCGCGCAGCGATTCGCCTGTGGAGGTGATTTGGAGGGACACCAGGGCATCCACGCCTCCATCTGGAGACGCTGCTGTTTGCACCACCACACCGCAAGGTTGTTCGCTGTCGCTGGCGGCGAAGACCTCCAATCCGACCGCAATGGGTTGGGCTGCGTGGGCGAGATAGGTGCGTCGTTTCAATGTGCCACGGAATTGACTGCGAGCCACGATCTCCTGGCCGGGATAGCAGCCCTTCTTGAAATTCACGCCTCCGATGGATTCGTAGTTCAACATTTGAGGCACGAACAAGTCCACGAGGGGCGCTGTCAGTGTTGCCACTCCACTCTGGACTTCGCCCCACTCCCACAATCCGGGCGCGAGAAAATTCCCGACCGGCGCAGGTGCGGTGGACGGTGCCACCCACAGTGCACGCGGCTGACCCACTGCCGGATACAGATGCACCACAGTGGCGACGTCCCGCTCGGCTTTGGACCACGGTAAGGGTGGCTCACCCGCTGTCAGCGCAGTCACCGCATCCCCTGCCAAGCCATACAGGGCGAAATCTGCCGTGGCATCGCTCAACCGGGCCTTGGCACGCAGCACGAACATGGACAGCCGTTTGAGCGTAGGAGCGAGCAGGTCGCCACTGCAAATCAACAGCACTTCCGTGGCGCTGCGCTTGAAGCCGATGAAGCTGGCCTGCACCCGTCCCTTGGCGGAAAGGAATGCGGCCAATCGGGCCTGATCCATGCCCAGCAGCGCGAAATCCTGGGTGAGCTGGCCATGCAGGAATTTCGCTGCATCTTCCCCTTCCACGCGAATCACGCCGAGGTGGGGCAGGGGGGCTATGCCATTCAAGGGATAAGTCATGGCTGAATTATGATGCCCGGTTCCTTCCCTACAGGCTGCCAAGGTTGTGCGTCGTTTTTTCGCGTTGTTGCTAGTCATTGTGTGCTCCGCGACTGCGGCAGCGGTGTGGTGGTTGCACCAGCCCATGCCCGTTCGCAGCGGCGTGTCCTCCGCGCAACCGCTGGAGTTGGCGATCGAGCCGGGCACCACGCCCCGCGGTGTCGCGCGTGATGTGGTCGCCGCCGGTGTCGACGCCGATCCCCGTCTGCTCTACGCCTGGTTTCGCCTGTCCGGCCAGGACCGTCTGATCAAAGCCGGGAACTACGAAATTCCGACAGGCACCACCCCACGCGAGCTGCTGCAAAAACTCGTGCGTGGGGAAGAGGCTCTGCGCGCCGTCACCTTGGTAGAGGGATGGACCTTTCGGCAGGTCCGCCAGGCGCTGGCGCGGGAAGACCAGTTGAAGCCCGATACCAAAGGCCTCGCTGACGACGCCATCATGGCGCGCCTTGAGCGTCCCGGCGTGCCGGCGGAGGGCCGTTTTTTCCCCGATACCTACACCTATGCCAAAGGCAGCAGCGATTTGTCCGTGCTTCGCCGGGCGATGCATGCCATGGACCGGCGCCTGGAGGCGGCGTGGGCGCAACGTGTGACGGACACGCCTTTGCGAAGCGCCGACGAAGCCCTCACCCTGGCGAGCATCGTGGAAAAGGAAACGGGCCGTTCTTCGGACCGTGCACAGATCGCGGGCGTCTTCAGCAACCGATTGAAGGCGGGCATGCTGCTTCAAACCGATCCCACCGTGATTTATGGTCTGGGTGAAAAATTCGACGGCAACCTGCGCCGGCGTGACCTGCTTGCGGACACGCCCTGGAACACCTACACCCGTCCCGGCCTTCCCCCGACGCCCATCGCGATGCCAGGCAAAGCCTCGCTCATCGCTGCAGTCCAGCCCGAGAAGACCAACGCCTTGTATTTCGTTGCCCGAGGCGACGGGACCAGCCAGTTCAGCCCGACCCTCGATGAGCACAACCGTGCCGTCAACCGCTACCAGCGGGGGCAGCCTTGACCATGCCCCAACACGGCAGAAAGTCCACCATGGAGCCCGCGGGCCGGTTCATCACATTCGAAGGCATCGACGGTGCGGGCAAGTCATCGCACATCGACACCTTGGCTGCGGCCTTTCGGCGCCAGGGCGAGACCGTCACGGTCACCCGGGAACCCGGTGGCACGCCGCTGGCGGAAAAGATTCGCGCGCTTTTGCTGAATGACGCCATGGACGCTCTCACGGAGTCGCTGCTGGTGTTCGCGGGTCGCCGCGACCACCTGCGCTGCGTGATCGAGCCTGCATTGGCAAGGGGCGAGGTGGTGCTGTGCGACCGCTTCACGGATGCCACTTTCGCGTATCAGGGCGGCGGACGCGGCTTCGATGCGAAGGTGCTATCTATTTTGGAGCGCATCACCCAATCAGGTATTGCGCTGGAGCCTGAAAAAATGCGCGATCCTGATCTGACGATCTGGTTCGATCTTCCTCCGGAGATGGCCGCTGCACGCCTGGCCGATGCACGTGCTCCCGATCGCTTCGAATCGCAGCCTGCCGATTTTTTTGGCCGGGTGCGGCAGGGTTATGCCGAGCGCGCCTCGGCGGCGCCGCAGCGCTTCGTGCGCCTGGACGCAGGACAGCCCCGGGATGCGGTGTGGTCGCAATTGACCGGCTCGCTTGTTCAGCGAGGCTGGCTGCAGGCGGGCCCTTCAGACGTTGGCGCGGGTGCATCATGAGCCATCCTTCATTGATCGCCCCGTGGATCGCCGCGCAACGCCAGACGCTGCTGGCACAGCGGGGTCATGCGTGGCTGCTGAGTGGCCCGTCCGGGCTGGGCCAGTACGCGTTGGCCATGGAATTGGTACGGGCCTGGTTGTGCGATACGCCCACAAATGATGGCGCATGTGGTCACTGCGGCAGTTGCCATGCGGTCGAGGTGAGAACGCATGCAGATCTTTGCGTACTCATGCCCGAAACGCAGATGATGGAGCGCGGCTGGCCATTGCCGGAGAAGGCGCAGTCCGAAATCGACGACAAGAAGCGCAAGGCCAGCCGTGAGATCCGAGTGGATGCCATGCGGGACGCCGTGCAGTTCGCGCAGCGTACTTCTGCCCGCGGGCGTGGCAAGGCTGTGCTCGTGTACCCCGCAGAGCAGATGAACAACGTCACGGCCAATGCGTTGCTCAAGACGCTGGAGGAGCCGGCAGGCGACGTTCGATTTGTACTGGCCACCGAGGCGGCGCACCAATTGTTGCCCACGATCCGAAGCCGCTGCCTGGGGCACACGATGCAATGGCCCACCGAATCCGACATGGTGAATTGGCTGGTTCAGCAAGGGTTGGAATCCGAAGCCGCCAGCGCATTTTTGCGGGCGTGTGGTGGTCGTCCCGATGACGCATTGAGTTTGGCCCGTGCCGGGCGCAGCCCGCAATCGTGGTCGCAACTGCCCAAGGCGGTCGCCAGGGGTGATGTCACGGTGTTGGCCGATGCGTCTCCTGCCCAGGCGGTGGACGCGTTGCAGAAACTTTGCCATGACCTGATGGCGTGCCGGGTCGGCGCGGCGCCACGCTACTTTGCAGTGGCGGACCTGCCGACGCCGCCGGGCCTCGGGCCGTTGAGCCGCTGGGCGAAGGCTTTGGCAAAAGAGGCACGTACCGCCGATCACCCCTTCAATGCGGGGCTCATGCTGGAAGCGCTTGTTGCCCAGGCGCGAAACACCCTACACTCGCGCCATTGAAGAAGACGCCCCAAGACCATGAGCAGCCCCTCTACCGCGCCCCGTCCCAGCGTCATGCAGCTGGCCATCAAGGAGAAGGCGGCTCTGTATGCGGCCTACATCCCCTTGTTTGCCGAAGGCGGCATCTTTGTACCGACGCAGCGCGAATACAAGCTGGGCGATGATGTCTACGTGCTGTTGACGTTGCCGGAAGACACGCAGCGTTATCCTGTCGCGGGGCGAGTGGCCTGGGTGACCCCCGCTCGGGCGGCCGGGAATCGGACACAGGGGGTCGGCATTCAGTTTCCGAGGGACGAAAAATCCCGCATTCTCAAGCTCAAGATCGAAGAGTTGCTGGGGACCAGCCTGGGATCGGATCGGCCGACGCAGACCCTCTGAGCGCCCGGCGCCGTTGCCATGCCGACCGAATGCCGGTCGGCATTTTTGTTTGGATTGCGCATGTTCACAGATTCCCACTGCCATCTCACCTTTCCGGATTTGGTCTCCCAACTGCCAGCCATTCGCCAGGCCATGGCCGATGCCAGCGTGGATCGTGCGCTCTGCATCTGCACCACCCTGGAGGAGTTCTCCGATGTGCATGGGCTGGCCATGACCTACGACAACTTCTGGAGCAGCGTGGGCGTGCATCCCGACAACGAGGGCGTTGCCGAACCTTCCGAGCAGGATCTGCTCGATCGTGCTGCCTTGCCGAGGGTGATTGCCATCGGCGAGACCGGCCTCGATTACTACGGCATGGAAGACCGCAAGGGGGGGCGCAGCATCGCCGATCTGGAATGGCAGCGTGATCGTTTCCGCACGCACATCCGTGCTGCCCGCGCGTGCGGCAAGCCCTTGGTCATCCACACGAGAAGCGCCTCGGACGATACCCTGGCCATCCTGCGCGAAGAGGGCGAGAACGGAGTCGGTAACCGTGCGGGCGGGGTGTTCCACTGTTTTACCGAGACCGCCGAAGTGGCTCGCGCAGCCCTTGATCTGGGCTACTACATTTCGTTTTCCGGCATCGTGACGTTCAAGAGCGCTCAGCATTTGCGGGATGTGGCGGCTTTCGTGCCCTTGGACCGGATGCTGATCGAAACGGATAGCCCCTACCTTGCGCCGGTGCCCTACCGTGGCAAGACCAACAACCCGTCCTACGTTCCCTTCGTGGCGCAGCAGCTGGCCGACGTCAGAGGGATGCCCGTGCAGGAGGTGGCGCTGACCACGAGCCGCAATTTCGACACACTGTTTTTTTCTGGAGCCACCCCATCATGATGGTCCGTCGCCGAGTGCTCGCTTCCCTCGCTTTGGCCGCCGCGGCGCTGTGCGGCGCATGCGCCCACGCCGGTGCGTATGAGGATTTCTTTACCGCCGTATTGCGCGACGACGACTCCGGCATCAACTCGCTGGTGCGCCGGGGATTCGATCCGAATACGCGCAATCCGAAGGGTGAGGTCGCGCTCACGCTTGCGTTGAAAGAAGGCTCCATGCGCGCCTTTGCGGCGCTGATGGCGGCCAAGGGCATCAAGGTGGAAGAGCGGAACGTCAAGGATGAAAGCCCGCTGATGCTGGCAGCGATCAAGGGCAATGTCGAGGCGGCGCGCGCGCTCATTGCCAAGGATGCCGATGTCAACAAGACGGGGTGGACGCCTCTGCACTATGCAGCCTCCGGCACCACGCCGCAGCAGGCGGCCATCACCACGCTGCTGTTGGAAAACCATGCCTACATCGACGCCGCGTCGCCCAATGGCACCACGCCCTTGATGATGGCAGTGAGCTACGGCACGGCCGACGTGGCCAAGCTGCTGCTGGACGAAGGAGCGGACCCCACGCTGCGCAATCAGATCGGTCTGGGTGCCGCTGACTTCGCGCGGCGTGCCGACCGCAAGGACATGGAGGAACTCGTGGCAGAGGCCGTGCGCCGGCGGCAACCCCGCCGCGGACAGTGGTAGGGCGGCGGAGCGTTTCGCCTTCGGTCGGACCCGGAGCGCAGCGGAGGTTCAGTGCCCCCCAGGGCGGGCCTGGAGCCGGGCGTAGAGGCCGCCTTGGGCGATCAATTCGGCGTGCGTGCCTTGTTCGGCAATGCGTCCCCGCTCCATCACCACCACCCGGTCGGCATGCTCGATGGTGGACAGGCGGTGAGCGATCACGAGCGTGGTGCGCCCCTGCATGAGGCGCTGCAGCGCGTCTTGCACCAGACGCTCTGATTCGGTATCCAGTGCCGATGTGGCTTCGTCCAGGATGAGGATCGGCGCATCCTTGTAAAGCGCTCGGGCGATGGCCAGGCGCTGGCGCTGCCCGCCCGACAGCTGCGTCGCGTTGTGGCCCACCACGGTGTGCATGCCGGAAGGCAGCGCCGCCACATGCTCGGCCAGGTTCGCGGCGGCCAGACAGTCCTGCACGCGCTGCTCATCGATTTCGCCGCCCAACGCCACGTTGGCTGCCACCGTGTCGTTGAACATCACCACGTCCTGGCTGACCATGGCAAATTGCGACCGCAGGGCTTGCAGGTTCCAGTGCGACACGGGCTGGCCATCCAGGAGGACCTGGCCGGCGCTCGGCGCGATGAAGCGGGGCAACAGGTTTACCAAAGTGGTTTTGCCGGCGCCGGACGGGCCTACGAGCGCCACGGTTTCTCCGGGGTGCACGGTCAGGTTCACACGGTCCAGGGCCGTGGCCTGCTCTTCGCCGAACGCCACGGTGACGTCTTCCAGGGTAATGGCTCCCGAGGTGCGCGTGGGCGCGTGGCTGCCTCCGCCCTCTGCCCGGGTGTCCCCCAGCAGGGCCAATCCGCGTTCGAGGGCCGCGACTCCCCGGGTCACGGGATTGGCCACGTCCGCCAGGCGGCGGATCGGTGCGATCAGCATGAGCATCGCTGTGATGAATGCCGCAAAGCCACCCACGGTCACATCGCGTTCGCCGCTGGCATGGCTTTGCCAGAGCGCCACGCAAATAACGCCCGACAGGGCCGCGGCGGCGAGCAACTGGGTGAGGGGGGTCATCGCCGCCGAGGCGATGGTGGCCTTGATGGCCAGTCGCCGCAGGCTCTGGCTCAGAACACCGAAGCGCCGCGACTGGCTGGGTTGTGCCCCGTGCAGCCGAACCATGCGATGGGCCAGCACGTTTTCTTCCACCACATAGGCCAACTGGTCGGTCGCTTCCTGGCTGCTTTTGGTGATGCGGTAGAGCCGCCGGGACAGCGTCTTCATGATCCAGGCCACGCCCGGCACCACGATGGCGACGATGAGCGTGAGCTGCCAATTGAGGTAGAGCAGGTAACCCAGCAGCGCAATCAGGGTGAATCCGTCGCGAGACAGCCCCATCAGCGCCTGCACGAGCAGCGTGGCACCGGTCTGCACTTCGTACACCACTGTGTTGGACAGAGTGCTGGCCGACTGCCGCGTGAACAGCGCCATTTCGGCTGCGAGCAGGCGGTCGAAGAGCGCCTCGCGCAGCTTCATCATGCCTTCGTTGGCAATGCGGGCGAGGGCGTATTGACCCGCGAACTGCGCCAATCCCCGCACCAGAAACACACCCATGATGGCTAGCGGGACCATCCAGAGTTTCAAGGAGCCTTCGGTGAATCCCTGGTCGAGCAAGGGCTTGAGCAGGGCGGGAATGAGGGGCTCGGTGACCGCTCCGACCAGCGTGGCCAGCACGGCGAGGGTCCATGCGGAGCGCTGGTTGCCGAAATAAACGGAAAGCCGCCGGAGCCTGGCAGCCAGGGTGAGGCGGGCGGTTTGTTCGGAAGCCGGAAGGGGGCGGGGGTCTGGGGCGTGCATGAGGCGCGGATTCTACGTAGGACCGCATCCAAACCTCGCACAGTTTGTCACAGGGGTATCCCACCAGTGTGTAACATCCACGGTCTGTCCACCGGCATTTGCTCGGTATCCGATGGCTGCCAATGACTATTGACCGAAATCCATCCTCCATTCTTGCTGCGGCCCTGCCGCACCTCTCTCGCCGGCACGCTATCACCGCGCTGGTTTCTTCCTCCGCACTGCCCGCACTGGCCCAATTCAGGGTCGAGATCACCGGCGTGGGTTTGACCCAGCTTCCCTTTGCGATCTCGCCGTTCCGTGGCGAGGCGCAGTCCCCGCAAAAGATCTCGGCCATCATCCAGGCCGACCTGGAGCGCAGTGGCCAGTTCCGGGCGGTCGATTCTTCCGGACCAGCGCTCGACGAAACGTCGCGACCCGACGTCGCCCTGTGGAAGCAAAAGGGGGCGGAATCGCTCACGACCGGCAGCATCACGCGCTTGCCCGATGGTCGCTTCGACATCCGCTTTCGTTTGTGGGACGTGGTGCGCGGCCAGGACCTCGGTGGCCAGAGCTT
The DNA here is from genome assembly GCF_030158975.1 of Acidovorax sp. SUPP2539. Classification (NCBI taxonomy): domain Bacteria; kingdom Pseudomonadati; phylum Pseudomonadota; class Betaproteobacteria; order Burkholderiales; family Comamonadaceae; genus Acidovorax; species Acidovorax sp. SUPP2539. The sequence goes on from NZ_BQXJ01000004.1 coordinate 350,641, forward strand.
CGTGGTCACGCAGGGCGACCTGCGTCTGGTGGCCCACCGCATCGCTGATTTCATCTACGAAAAGCTCACGGGCCAGCGGGGGGTGTTCTCGACCCGCATCGCGTATGTGACCAAGTCCGGCCCGCGCTACAGCCTCTGGGTGGCCGATGCGGACGGAGAGAACGCGCAATCGGCGTTGTCCAGCCCGGAACCCATCATTTCACCGGCTTGGTCTCCCAGCGGTGGGCAATTGGCCTATGTGTCTTTCGAGTCGCGCAAGCCGGTCGTCTATGTGCACGATGTGGCCTCAGGCCGGCGCCGCCTGATCGCCAACTTCAGGGGTTCCAACAGCGCGCCTGCATGGTCTCCCGACGGCCGCACGCTCGCCGTGACTCTGAGCCGCGATGGTGGCTCGCAGCTCTACACCATCGATGCCAATGGCGGCGAGCCGCGTCGGCTCATGCAGAGCACTGGCATCGATACCGAGCCCATGTTCTCGAGCGATGGCCGGAGTATCTACTTCGTCAGCGACCGGGGCGGTGCGCCGCAGATCTACAAGGTCGGCACCTCGGGCGGCAATGCCGAGCGTGTGACGTTCACCGGTTCCTACAATATTTCCCCCAGCATCAGCCCCGACGGCAAGTGGTTGGCTTACGTCTCGCGCATAGGCGGTGCGTTCAAGTTGCACGTCATGGATCTGGGCACGGGTACGGCCACGGCCGTGACCGACACCACTGCGGATGAAAACCCCAGCTTTGCGCCCAACAGCCGCCTGATCGTCTACGCGACGCAGCAACAAGGCCGTGAAGCGCTCATGACGACCACGCTGGACGGCAAGATCAAGGCACGCTTGGCCGGGCAGGGCGGTGATATCCGCGAGCCCGACTGGGGCCCGTTCCAAAAACAGTGACCGTCATCTTTCGATTTTTTGATCATTTGGACTTGAGGAGTATTTCAATGAACCGCTTTCCCTTCAAACGCATTTCCGCCATCTTCATCGCAGCAGCCATCGTGGCCGGCTGCAGCTCCGGCGTGAAGCTGGAAGACGTGCCTGTCGAAGACAAGGGCGCCACGTCGACGATGCCAGGCAATGCCGGCGCCAACCCCAACGGCGCTTCGCAAAGCGGTGTCGCTCCTGTGGACCTGAGCCAGTCGGCGCGCGATGGCGCAGGCCCTGTCGGCGTGAGCCGCATCGTGTACTTCGACTACGACAGCTATGCGGTCAAGCCGGAGTTCCAGTCGCTGATCGAGCAGCACGCCCGTTTCATCAAGGCCGGCCAGAACCGCAAGGTCATGATCGAAGGCCACACCGACGAACGTGGCGGCCGCGAATACAACTTGGCCCTTGGCCAAAAGCGCGCAGAAGCGGTGCGCCGTTCGCTCGCCTTGCTGGGCGTGTCGGAAGCGCAAATGGAAGCCGTGAGCTTCGGCAAGGAAAAGCCTGCGGCACAGGGCAGCACGGAAGACGTGTACGCCCAGAATCGCCGCGTTGAGCTGTCTTACCGTTGATGAGCGCGCAGATGGTGGTTCCCCGCAAGGCACTTGCCCTGCTGGCCTTGGCCCTGTCGGCGGCTTTCGCTCCGGCAAGCCACGCCGCGCTGTTCGAGGATGAAGAAGCACGCCGCGCCATTCTGGAATTGCGCCAGCGTGTGGACACGCTGCAACAGGCCAACCAGCGTTCGGGTGACGATCTTCGCCGCTCTGGCGACGAGACTTCCCAGATGCGCCGAAGCCTGCTAGATCTGCAAACGCAGATCGAAACCCTGCGGACCGAGCAGGCCAATCTGCGTGGGCAGAACGAGCAGTTGCTGCGGGATGTCTCGGAGTTGCAGCGCCGTCAGAAAGACATCGCCCAAGGCGTTGACGAACGGCTGCGCCAGTTCGAACCTGCCAAGGTCACGATGGATGGTCAGGAGTTTCAGGCCGATCCCGCCGAAAAGCGGGATTTCGATGCGGCATTGGCTGTCTTTCGTACTGGCAAATTTCCGGATGCCGTGAGTGCATTCGGAAATTTCCTGAAGCAGTACCCCCGCAGCGGCTATGCGCCTTCCGCCAGGTTCTGGCTGGGCAATGCCCAATACGCTACTCGCGATTACAAGGAAGCCATCAACAACTTCAAGGCCTTGCTGGCTGCTGCGCCTGACCATGCGCGTGCCCCGGAAGCTGCGTTGTCGATCGCCAACTGCCAGATCGAGTTGAAGGACACGCGCGCCGCCCGCAAGACGCTGGAAGACCTGATCCGCGTCTACCCCCAGTCCGAAGCGGCTGGAGCGGCCAAAGAACGCTTGTCGCGCCTGAAGTGAGCGGCACGGTAGAGCCTTCGGCAGACATCCATTCGCACGTCCATGCGATGCAGGATGCCGGCACCGCCGATCTCCAGCGCCGCTTCGGCGGCCTGGAGCGGCTCTATGGCGTGGACGGCGCCGCGCGCATTCGCAACGCGCATGTGGCCGTGGTGGGCATTGGCGGCGTGGGCTCTTGGACTGCGGAAGCGCTGGCGCGCAGCGGTGTCGGGCACCTCACGTTGATCGACCTGGATCAGGTGGCGGAGTCCAATATCAACCGCCAAATCCATGCCCTGTCCAGCACGGTGGGCCAGGCCAAGGTCGAAGCCATGCGAGACCGCATTGGACAGATCAATCCTGAGTGCAAGGTGACTTGCTTTGAGGAGTTTGCGGATGCCGACAACTGGCCGGCCTTGTTGCCGCATGGAGTCGATGCGGTCGTGGATGCCTGCGACCAGGTCAAGACCAAGGCGCTGATCGCTGACTGGGCGATTCGCGGTAAGCATCGGCTGGTGGCGGTGGGTGCTGCAGGCGGTAAACGGCTGGCGCACAAGGTGGACATCGACGATCTGTCGAACACCACGCACGATCCGCTGTTGGCCCAGATGCGTTACCGGCTACGCAAGCACTATGGTGCTGCGAAAGAGGGGCGCCGCATCGGTGTCCAGTGCGTGTTCAGCCGGGAAGCGGTGGCACCTCCCCATGCGTCCTGTGATATCGCCGGCGATGGTGACGGTTCACTCAATTGCCATGGCTATGGCTCGGTGGTGGCGGTGACCGCCACGTTTGGCCAATGCGCTGCCGGATGGGTCTTGGACATGCTGGCAACCGTGCCAAAGCGGTAGATCCGCATGGAAAAGACGCTATAATTCAAGGCTTTGCTGCATGGGTTCCATGCCGATGTGGCAAAGGTTGGGACGTTAGCTCAGTTGGTAGAGCAGCGGACTTTTAATCCGTTTGTCGTGGGTTCGACCCCCGCACGTCCCACCAAGATATGAATTGAATCAAGCACTTACGGCGATCACGCTGTAGGTGCTTTTTTCTTGTCCGTCTCTGGCAGATTTCTGCAGAACACTCTGCCATCAAGAGAGTCGAGTGCTTGATGTGTAGCGCATTCTTGCCACATGTGACTTCTATTTCATACAGACGAGTTGGTAGGCGCTGGGGGCGTTGAGGTTTGTCTTCCAACGAGCCATTCACAGAGAGCACGCATATGGAGGTGGTCGTCACGCCACACCTTGTTCAGCTTGACCTGCCTCCGTTAGGTTCGTCGGTGAATCTGCTCCTCTTCATGTCCATTTTTCCTGTGAAAGCGGACTCTACGAACCTTCAACTGATACGCCGTATGGGAAGCAGATCATGCGAGACCTTCAAAAGAAGAAACGCGACCATTAGCGTTGCCTCCCATTTCACCTAGGACTTTACCCTTCGAGGCATCATGCCCAAGTCTGATTTTCGCTGGCTATGCTGCCAACGACCAGCCCCCCAAAAACAATGGCGGTCAAAATTCGGGGTCGACCCGACCAAAATATTGGGGCTCGCTACAAACTGATTTTTCTCGTAGAAGCAAGCTACAAGTAAGCCTTCGATTCTAAGGTGCGTTCCTCCGGGCCTCCGCAGTGTTTGTGCTGGCCATCGGGCAGGAATAGGAGGAAATCAATGAAATCGATCAATAAATCTCTCATCACAACCGTCTTTGGCTTGGCGGCCGGCGTCGCCATGGCTGGGACTGATTATTTCTACGTCATGTCTCCCCCAGTGGGAGGGATTGCCGGCAACGTCAAGTTCGATTTAACAGTATTTAGCCCTGACCTTTACAACCGACCAATTTGGTCGGTAGACAATGCAACTGCGGCAATGAATCCAGCATTCAATCAGGATGGCGTCGCATTTAGCGGCTGGAATCTTGGTGACTTTACGGGTCTTGCGGTGCCGAGCCCTCTGGAAAACTACCAGCGTAGTAAGCCCGGGGCGAGTTATGGCGGAACAGCTGTGTCAGCGCACGATGTGCTTGATGGTGGGGTGGTTTCGCCACGTTATGGCGCAATGCTGAATGCCTACAATCTTCCTTGGAACCAGAGAACCGAAAATGGTGTGCCGGTGTTCAATGCAGACGGAACGCCCGTCGGCCACCATCGGAACATCATGGGCGGCAATCTTGACTATGCGTTTTCTCAAGACGTCGACTATCGACCTTTCGGGCGAGGGCCAACCAGCAAATTTAATTTCTCTCTGATGCTTCAAGTGCCGACTGCCCATACTGCGGGCAAAGCAAGAGCGCATGTCGGACCTTCATTTACGCTTGAAGAGAAAACCGGCAGTCAACCGAGGTATATCTGGTTTGGTGTGTGGGCCTTCGATTTCCCCTCCGGTGGCGAGCCGCCGGCTCCTGTTCAGAGCATCGCAAGGGATGAAGCAACGGAGAGTCCGATCATCGGCACGTCGTTCAACCCTGGAACCACGTACTCGACAACCGAGCCAGGGTCAGCATTTTCCACAAGCCAGCCTTGGACGGGATGGAGGTGGTTCTCCCTCTCCGTCTCATACTCTCAGGCTCAGGCTGCGCTGCAGTCTCTGAATAGCGCAATTTCTGCGGATCCGTCATGCGCTACTCCAGCCACAACACCGGCATTGATAAGGAAGTGCACTCCCTGGTCCATAAATCCAGCCGACTATAGATTGGGCCTTGTTCATCTAGACGGGGAAGTTGCGAGATCCAGTCCGGGCTCAGGAGGGGCGATGGGCTACAGCACCTATGGATGGTGGGTGTATTCAACTTATTGATTGGCGACTGAAAGTTGGAGGTGGTGATTCGTCAGGTTTAACCACTTTACATACCATTGGCCATGCAAAGCGCTGCATTTTCTAGATGCGGCTCTTTGCTTTGTGCGCCGTGGCGTGATTTCTTTTGCCCATAACCTGATTGCCAGGGCCTGAATGGTGGCCACTGAAACCCAGCGTTTCGCGCACGAACCTGCTGTTGCAATGTCGTGCTGAACTCAGCCTTTAGTTCAGAGGTTTTCTTGTTTTCGGCCTGCTAGAGTCTCGGCACGGAGGTCATATATGAATACCAAGGGACTCGCCATGGTGGCCATGGTGCTATGCAGCTGCACGCTATCGGCCACAGCGCAGGTTCATCGGTGCGCAGATGCCACAGGCAAGCTCACCTATTCGGATCAACCCTGCCAGGCAGGCCAGGCGGGCGCACAGATCGAACAGCGTAAAACGGCGGAAGTGTTGCAGCAGGAACGCGCGGAGGCGGCTCGGGCCCATCAGTTGAAGGCGCAACAGCAGCGCGCCGAACAGGACGCGCAGCGCCGTCCCACTCCAACGACTTCACCAGCGCCGACTGTCATGGCGCAAACGCAGCCCTCCGTCGAGTGCCGTGCCGCGCAAAAGGAGTTGGAGTTCGTCTCCAGTATCCGCACCCTGTCTGGTGCAGAAAAGCGTTCACGCATGAACGCCGCGATCAGCGGAGTGAATGCCTCATGCGGTACGCAGACACCGCTCATTCAGGAACCACCACCCCCTGTGATCCGGCAGATCGTCATGACGCACTGCGACACCAAGTTCTGCTACGACGATCGGGGTGCCGCTTATGGCCGAAGCGGGAACGGTGTGCTGACTGCGCCGGATGGACAGACGTGTACCGGGGCCGGCATGGCCTGGACATGCCAATGAAGATGCGTCGTCCGGTTTGACGGAGGGGGGGGCGCCACGCCGGTTGACCATTCATTGCACGGCGTTTGCGATGCCCTGCATGAGTGCGGGTGCGATCGCATTCAGCGCTTTCCTTTGGCCTTGAAGTGAATCGTTCGCGCATCGAATCGCCACGGTGCGAATGAAAGCGGCGGCACAAAAAAGGCAGCCCGCACAAGGCGGGCTGAAACTTGCTCAAGAGCAAGAAAGGGAGGTGTCGACAGGGAGTGTCGACAGGTCAATATTAGGCGCTGTTGGCCCCCATGTTGTCCCACTGCATGGAAAGTGGTGGATTGGTGCAAAATGGCGGGTTGACCTCGACGGCGCATGGGGGCGGTGCGCAAAAGCCAAGTGCTTGCCGAATGTCGATCCACCCTTGCCAGCCCCGTTGCTGCAAACGCCCACCCTCAAGAAAACTGGCGCGAAGGCGCGTCCGAATGGCTCATTTGCACGCGGGCCTCGTGTGCCTGATGTACCTGCTGCGGCAGCAGCGCGGGATTGGCACCCTGCACACCATCCGGTGCATCCGGCATGCACACTTGCCGGAGATCCGCCAATTTTCCAACCGGTTCTTCCCACATGGTGGTTACCTACCGATTCGCCAAATAGGAACGCACCGCCTGCGCAGAATTGCCCACGGCTTTCACCGCGATGCGCAACTCGTCCTCGGTGCAATTCAGAGACCGGGCCCAGTCGCGCACCTCATAGTCCTCGGCCAGGCTGATGAGCTTGCGGTCTTGCGCAGTTTTCGTGGCGTCGTCCGACATGCGTGGCTCCTGATGGAATGAGAGCGCCATGCTAGGTCTGCCGCTCGCGGACTTCGCGTAGGACGATTGCGGCAGGACAAGGCCATCGACCGCGATGGCCATGGGCGGCGGTCAAGGCCTGCGTTGCGGGGCCAGTTGAATGGTGCCGATGCCCTGCGGCGCTTCGCGCGCGGTCAGCCAGTGGATCCACAGGCCGCGAAGCCACGCCCCCATGTAGAGGACGCTGACGGCGAAGATGCCCCATTGGCCCGCCGTCCAGCTGGCATAGAACCAGAAGGGCTGGCCCAGCATGCCGAAGATGCAGGCCCAGCGCCGGCGTTCCTCGTGGCGCGATTGAGAGAGCCACGCCGCGGCGGCGCCCAGCAAGGCGATGGCGATTTGGTCGAAGCCCATGGGTGTGGGAATGGGTGGGGAAAGTATGGGCAACAACGGCGGTTCATCCCGCCAGATGGACGTCGAAGTACGCGCTTTCCGCCTCGCCCAAACCCTGGAACGCGGCTTGGCGCGCCGCGGTACTGGCTTTGCCCCATTGCCGCAGCAAGGCGAGATCGGCGGGTGGCACCACTTCGGGCGGCGACTCTTCCAGGCTGCGCAGCGTGTCCAGTGCCGCGGCGACCTGGGCGGCGGAGCCGAAGGCCTTTTCCATCGCTTTGGCATAGCGGCGTTCCGCGTTGTTGCGCTCGCGTTCGGGCAGGTTTTCCGGATAGTCGCGCAGGGTGACCGTGTAGGTGAGTTCTTCCGTTTCCATGGCGTGCTCCTTGGGTTGATGCTGTATGAATTTACAGTATTTTGGCCCAACTTTCATCCGGGTTTTTAGTGCCCGACCCTTGGAAGCGCTGGTCCTACACCTGCCCGGCCATGTGCGGCATACGCTGGCAGCTTCCTTTTCAGGAGCGAAAAAAATGGCACACGACAAATTGACGCCCGAGCAGGATCGCCAGCGCGATCAGGGCCATTTCAACCTCTATGGAATGCGCGACGACGCGCGCGGCCGTGGCGAAGTGGACGGCGAGAACCCCGGCGATGGCGAAGGTCCCCGGCGCTTCGGAGCCAGCGGTGACGAATCCACATACGCCAACCGCGCGCCGGAAGATGCGGTGCACGAGCATCCCACCGGCCCGATCGCCGCCGTCGATGCCTCCGGCTCGGCACGCGGCCTGGGCCTGGACTACGGAGGCGATGCACACAAGGAACCCCGTTTGTCCTCACGCCAGGGCGCGGCGCTGATCGGCGAGCTCGATGACCGAAAGAAGACGGAATAGGGCTGGCTTCATGCTGCCAGGCGCCTGTTTCGCCCGCTGCAGCGGCACCGCCGACCCCCACGTTTTCACCCTCCCTTGAAAGGCCATCGATGCACGCGTCCTCCATCCCCATTCCGACCCCGACCACCCCGCAGCCTCCGCTGGATACGCCTCCCCAGCCCGCCTGGACGCCTGTGCCCCCCGTCGAAGACCCGCCCGGAGGCGATGGGCCGCCCGTGCAGGAGCCGCCGCCTCACCACTGAGCCGGTACGGCGTGGGCCGCAGCCGATTGCAGGTCTTGAGCCCGATTGGCTTTTACCGCTTTATCCACGCCTTTGTTCGCTATGAAAAAAGTAGCGCCTGGTGGCGCTCAAGGCCGGTGTTCCATGACCAGGGAATACATCGCCTGGGCTGCGACCGACAGGCTGCGGTCCCGGCGCCGCACCAGGTAGATCTGGCGGGTCAGCCCCGGCAATGCCAGCGGCCGCGTCACCAGCCCGGGTTGGTCGAAGTGGAACAGCGTGAGGGTGGGCACCACGCTGATGCCCAGGCCCGCGCGCACCATGCCCATCACGGTGGCGAGCTGTTCCACTTCCATGAGCGTGTTCATCGCCTGCGGGTGCAGCGCTGCCTCCAGGTACTGGCGCACGCTGCTGGTTCGCGCCAGATGCACGAAAGGGAATGCTGCCAGGTCGGCGGGTTGCAGCGCAACGACCTTGCCGCCATGGCGCCGGCGACGCGCGAGCGGATGGTCGGCGCGGCACACCAAATGAAAGCCGTCGCTGCTGAACGGCTCGGCCTGCAGTTCCGGCGTATCGGCCCGGATGGCGGCCAGCGCGAAATCGGCCTTGCCCGTGGCCACCCGCTCGATGCAGGGTTCCGACAGCACATCGGCGATGTCCAGTTCGATGCCGGGATGGGCCGCGCGATACGCCGCCAGCACGCCGGGCAACCAGCCCGCCGCGAGCGAGGGCAGCAGGGCGATCGCCACGCGCCCCCGGCGCAGCGTAGCGGTGTCGTGCACGGCGGCGAAGGCGTTGTCGACCTCGGCCCGGATGCGGCGCGCGGACTCCAGAAAATCCTCGCCTTCCGCCGTCAGCGCCACATGGCGCGTGCTGCGGTCGAACAACCGCAGTCCCATCGCATCTTCCAGCGTGCGGATGAGGGCGCTGAAGGCGGGCTGCGACAGGTGGCAGTGCGCAGCCGCCCGCGTGAAGCTGCGCTGGCCGGCCAGGGCGAGAAAGGCATCGATCTGCCGTGTGGAGATATTCATTGAAGATTTGGATGAATTGATCCTGATTATCTATTTCACAGAATAACGCGCGGGGCCTACATTGGCCGGCAGGAGACAACCATGGCCCCCCCAAAAAACCTGCTGGTCGGCTGCGCCGCCGGCTTCTCGGGCGACCGCACCGATGCCGCCGCACCCGTGGTGCAGGCACTCATCGACAGCGGCCAGCCCGCGGTACTGATTTTCGAAACCCTGGCCGAGCGCACCCTGGCCCTGGCCCAGTTGGCGCGCCGTGCCGATCCGGACGCCGGCTACGAGCCGCTGCTCGACGACCTGCTGCGCCCTGTGCTGGCGCAGTGCCTGCAGCACGGCATTCGCATCGTGAGCAATTTCGGTGCGGCCAATCCGCTGGGTGCCGCGCACCGCATCCAGCAATTGGCCCAAGCGCTGGGCGCGCGCCGCCCCCGCATCGCCGTGGTGCAGGGCGACGACCTGAGCGGGGACGGGCACCGTGCCGTGCTGGCCCAGGCGCTGGGCGCAGCCCTGCCCACCGACCCCATCGTGAGCGCCAATGCGTACATCGGCGCGCAGCCGATTGCCGACGCGCTGCGCGCAGGCGCCGATATCGTGGTGTGCGGCCGCGTGGCGGACCCCTCGCTGGTGCTGGGGCCGGCCCTCGCGCATTTCGGCTGGGCTCAGGACGACTGGGACCGGCTGGCGCGCGCCACCATGGCCGGGCATTTGCTGGAATGCGGCGCGCAGGTCACCGGCGGGTATTTCGCCGACCCGGGCTACAAGGACGTGCCGGGCATGGCGCAACTGGGCTACCCCATCGCCGAGATCGACGCCGATGGCCACTGCACCATCGCCAAGCCCGCGGGCACGGGCGGGCGCATCGACGAGCGCACGGTGAAGGAGCAGCTGCTGTACGAGCTGCACGACCCGGCCGCCTACCTCACGCCCGATGTGGTGGCCGACATCACCACCGCGCGCGTGCTGCCGGCCGGCACCGACCGTGTGCGGCTGGAAGGGGTGAGCGGCCATGCGCGGCCACCGTCGCTCAAGGTGAATGTTTGCTTTGAATCCGGCTGGTTCGCCGAGGGCGAGATTTCCTATGCCGGGGCCCGTGCCGAAGCGCGCGCGCGGCTGGCGGGCGAGGTCCTGCGCGAGCGCCTGGCCGGCGTCGCGCCGTTGCGCATCGACCTGATCGGGGTGACCAGCGTGTTCGGCGATGACGCCGGGCACTGGCGGGACGCGGCTGCGGCCGGCGATGCCCGCGATGTGCGCCTGCGCGTGGCGCTGCAGCACCGGGAGCACGCCAGCGCCCAGCGCCTGGTGCGCGAGGTGACGGCCCTGTACTGCTGCGGCCCGGCGGGCGGCGGCGGCGTGCGCACCGCGATGCGACCACGCCTGGGCACGGTGTCGTGCCTGGTGCCGCGCGAGTCCGTGGCCGTGGGTCACGTGATGCTGGATTGACGCCGAGCCCCGAGGAACCTGCTATGACCACCGCCACCCCTTCGATCCCCGCATCGGCTGCCGCGCCATCTTCCGCTTCGACCTCCGCTGCCGCCACTGCCGCCACTACCGCGCCCTTGACCGTGCCCCTGTACCGCCTCGCTCACAGCCGCACGGGCGACAAAGGCAATCGCTCCAACATCAGCGTGATCGCCTGGCATCCCGCGCTGTGGGAGGTGCTGACCGCGCAGGTCACCGAGGCCGCCGTGGCGCGCCAGTTCGCGCTGCGCCGGCCCAGCCGCGTTGCGCGCTACCTGCTGCCGAACCTGCACGCCATGAACTTCGTCATCGACGACGTGCTGGACGGCGGCGTGAACGATGCGCTCAACCTCGACAGCCACGGCAAGGCGCTGTCGTTCCTGCTGCTCGACCTGCCCGTCGAGGTGCCTGCCGCGCTGGCCGCGCACCTGGCGGGGCCGCCCGGGTAACGCCTTTCGAATGCCGCACCCGGCCATGCGCCGGGCCCGCGGTCCTGCATCGCTTTTTCCATAACCACACAGGAGACGACATGAACCCTTTTTTCCACCCCCAGCCTCGCCCCGAACCGCACCCGCATGCCTCGCGCCGCCATGCGCTCGCCGCCACCGTGGCGGCGGTTCTGGGCCTGGCAGTGGCCGGGCCGGCCGCTGCCCAGGCCCCGGCCTATCCGTCCAAGCCCATCACCTTCGTCGTGCCGTTCGCGGCGGGCAGCGCCACCGACCAGCTCGCGCGCGCCATCGGCCAGTCCGTCACCACCGACACCAAGCAGGCGGTGGTGGTGGACAACAAGGCCGGCGCCAGCGGCATGATCGCCGCACAGGCCGTGGCCAAGGCCGCGCCGGACGGCTACACGGTGCTCATCACCACCAACACCACGCACGCCGCCAACGAGCACCTGTACAAAAAGCTGTCCTATGACCCGGTGAAGGATTTCGTGCCGGTCACCGGCCTGGGCAAGGGCGGCCAGGTGCTGGTGGTGAACGCCGCGGCACCCTACAAGAACGTGGGCGAGCTGATCGCGGCGGCCAAGAAGAGCCCGGGCAAGCTCAGCTTCGGCAGCGGCAGTTCGTCCAGCCGCGTCGCGGGGGAGATGCTCAAGCAACTGGCCGGCGTGGACATCCTGCATGTGCCCTACAAGAGCAATCCCCTGGCCATCACCGACCTGCTGGGCGGGCAGATCGATTTGATGATCACCGACACCTCCACGGGCGTGCCGCAGATCAAGGCCGGCAAGCTGCGCGCGCTGGGTTATTCGACGAAAAAGCGCGGCGCGCAGCTGCCCGACGTGCCCACCATCGAAGAGGCCGGCGTGAAGGGCTACGACATGGGCTACTGGTTCGCCGCCTACGTGCCGGCGGGCACGCCGGCCCCCGTGGTGGTGCGGCTCAACGAACTGCTCGGGCAGGCCACCAAGAGCGCGGCGGCCCAGTCGTTCTACGACATGGCGGGCTCCGAGGCCTGGACCACCACCTCCGACGAACTCGCGAAGTTCCAGGCCGCCGAGACCCAGAAATGGGGCCAGGTCATCAAGGCCGCGGGCATTCAGCCCGAATAGGTTCTCGCCCCCTCACGGCCCATCGGGCCGCGCCCTGAAGGCGCGCACGTCCCCGCCGCAGCGCACGGCGGGGTGGGCGCAGCCTTGCCCTGTACCGACGACAACACCCAAGAACCTTCCGGAGACAAGACCATGACATTCCCGTCCTTCACGATTTCCCCGCTGGGTCGCCCCCGGCTGCGCGCCATGGCGCCCGTGCTGGCCGCGGCGCTGCTGGCCGCCTGCGGCGGCAGCGATTCCCCGCCCGCGGCCACCGCCCCGCAGATGCGCCTGTCCATCACGGCCACCGAGGACGTCGCGGGCACCTACGGCAGCGTGGGCGCCTACGAGAAACTGACCGGCACCCTGCGCGGCGAGGTCGATCCCGCCGACCCGCGCAATGCGGTGATCCAGGACCTGCAACTGGCCCCCGTCAATGCGCGCGGCATGGTGGAGTACAGCGCCGATTTCGTGATGCTCAAGCCCAAGGACATGGCCCGCGCCAGCGGCGTGCTGCGCTACGACGCGCCCAACCGCGGCAACATCCTCACGCAGCCCAACCCGGCCGCGACGCCGGGCGATGCGGTGTACTTCGAGCGGGGCTACGTGATGCTGTATTCGGCCTGGCAGGGCGATGTGCCCAAGAGCACGCCCGCACGCCTGACCGTGACGGTGCCCGTGGCCCGGAACAAGGACGGCAGCACCATCACCGGCCCGTATCGCACCGAACTCGTGCCCACGGCCGCCGTGCCCGCCATGGCGCTGCCGGGCGGCGTGTTCAACGGCACCATGGTCCCGTACGAGCCCGCCAACCTGGACAACACCCAGCCCGGCTATTCGCTCACCCGCCGGCGCAACGAGACCGATGCGCGCGAGCCCGTGCCCGCCGGCCAGTGGAAGTTCGCCACCTGCGATGCGGCCGCCAATCCGTTCCCAGGCACGCCCAACCCGGCCAGCGTGTGCCTGCAGGGCGGCTTCGATCCGCAGTACCTGTACGAGCTGGTCTATGTGGCGAAAGACCCCAAGGTCATGGGCGTGGGCCTGGCGGCGCTGCGCGACACGGTGAGCTTTTTCCGCAGCGCGGCGGCCGATGCCGACGGCCGGGCCAACCCGGTCGCCGGCCGCATCCAGTCCACGCTGGGGCAGGGCACCTCGCAGTCGGGCAACGCGATGAAGACCTTCCTGCACCTGGGCTTCAACCAGTCGCTGCGCGGCGGCAAGGTGTTCGACGGCATGTTCGCCCACGTGGCCGCGCGCCAGACCAACATCAACACGCGCTTCGCCGTGCCGGGCGGCGGCGGCGGGCTGCGCACCGACCACACGGCCTTCGGCCAGACGGCGCCGCGCGGGCTGGACAAGGACTACAGCGACGAGGTGAGCGGCCGGCAAGGCGGCGTGATGAAGCGCTGCGCGGCCACCGACACCTGCCCGAAGTTCTTCCTGGGCCTGTCGGGCACCGAGTTCTGGCAGCTGCAGGGCTCGCCGGTGCTGACGGATGCCAACGGCCTGCGCGACCTCGCCCAGCCCGCCAATGCGCGCATCTACTACTACGCCAGCACGCAGCACGGCGGCACGGGCGGCACCGAAAGCATCAGCTACGCGCCCACGCGCAATGTCTATCCGGCCGGCACGGTGGTGCACTTCACCGACACCTTCCGCGCGCTGTTCATCGCGCTGGAAGACTGGGTGGTGCGCGGCACCGAGCCGCCGGCCAGCCAGGTGCCCAAGGTGGCCGACGGCACGCTGGTGCCGCCCGCGAAGCTCGTGTATCCGGCCATGCGGGGATTGACCTGGAGCGTGGGCGGCACGCCGACCGCCATCCCGGCGTTCGACTACCTAGCGCGCTACAACGGCTTCTCGCTGCTGGACTTCGGGCCGCAGTACGTGCCGCAGGACGAGTCCGGCATCGCCACGCTGCAGCCGCCGCGCGCCGTGGGCCGCGACTACGCCATCCTGGTGCCGCAGGTGGACCCGTCCACCGGACTGGCCCGCGCCGGCATCCAGAGCGTGGAAGCGCGTGCGCCGCTGGGCACGAGCATCGAGTTCAACTACGTGGCCACGCCGGGCATCACCGATCTGTCCAACCTCACCGGCAGCTTCATTCCCTTCCACAAGACGCGCGCCGCGCGGCTGGCGGCGGGCGATGCGCGGCCTTCGCTGGAGGAGTTGTACGGCACGCAGGCCGGGTACGTGGCCGCGGTCACCCAGGCGGCCGATGCACTGGTGGCGGGGCGCCTGCTGCTGCGGCGCGATGCCGATGCGCTGGTGGCCAAGGCCAGGGCGTCTTCCGTGCTTCCCTGACGCGGAAGGATGGCGGGGCGGCGGTTTGAAAGAAAAAGTGCCGATGCCCTAGTCATCATTGCCTCCATTGCTATTGATTTAATAGCAATCGGTGGCTGCGCCGGTGGGTCCATCTCGGCACAGCCCGCCGGCCAGCGCGCCCACGGTGCGCAGGGCCTCGTCGAAGCGCGCCGCGGCCGGGTGGCCGCAGTTGATGCGCACGCAGTGCGAGAAGCGCCGGTCGGTGGAAAAGAGGTGCCCCGGTGCCAGGCTGATGCCCCGGCCCAGCGCCGCGCGGTGCAGGGCCAGTGCATCCACGGACTGGGGCAGCTCCACCCACAGGAAATACCCGCCGTCCGGCCGCGACACGCGCGTGCCCGGCGGAAAGTGCTCGGCGATCAGCGCCCGTGCGCGCGCCTGCTGGCGCGCCAGCGTGCCGCGCAACTGGCGCAGGTGCCGGTCGTAGCCGCCCTGGTCCAGGTATTCCGACAGCGCCTGCTGCGACGGCGTGGCGGTCGAGAGCGTGGTCATCAGCTTCAACCGCTGCACCGCGCCGGCAAAGCGGCCCGCGGCCACCCAGCCCACGCGATAGCCGGGCGCCAGGCATTTGCTGAACGAGCTGCAGTGCAGCACCTGGCCCCCGGTGTCGAAGGCCTTGGCCGGCGGCGGGCGGCGCGGGGCGAAGTGCAGCTCGCCATACACGTCGTCCTCGATCAGCGGCACGCCGTGGCGGGCCAGCAGCGCCACCAGCGCCTCCTTGCGCTCCTCGGGCAGGGTGCTGCCCAGCGGGTTCTGGAACGTGGGCATCAGCCAGCAGGCCTTGACGGGGTGCGCGCGCAGCGCGCGTTCCAGGGCGCCCAGGTCGATGCCTTCGCGCGGGTGGGTGGTGATCTCCACCGCGCGCAGCCGCAGCCGCTCCAGCGCCTGCAGCGCCGCGTAGAAGGTGGGCGACTCCAGCACCACGATGTCGCCCGGCTGCGTGATGGCCTCCAGGCACAGGTTGAGCGCCTCCATCGCGCCGTTGGTGGTCACGATCTCGGCCGCATCCACCGCCATGCCGTGCAGGCCGTAGCGCAGCGCGATCTGCTGGCGCAGCCGCTCGTCGCCTGGCGCCAGGTGCTGCACGATGGCGGCCGGGTCCAGCCGGCGCATGCCGCTGGACAGGCAGCGCGCCAGCCGCGCCAGCGGAAAGAGTTCAGGGCCCGGAAACGCCGACCCGAGCGGCACCAGGTGCGGGTCGCGCGCCGATCCCAGCACATCGAACACCAAGTCGCTGATCTCCACGCCGCGCGAGCCGTCGTGCGGCGCGGAAGGCTGAGGCTCGGCCGGGACGCGGTCCGTGGCGGACGGCTGCCGGTGGCTCACGTAGTAGCCCGAGCGCGGCCGCGCATGCACCAGGCCCTGCGCTTCCAGCAGGTCGTAGGCCGCGAACACGGTCGATGGGCTGATGCCCCGGGCCCGGCTGGTTTCCCGCACCGAGGGCATGCGGTCGCCCGCGCGCAGGGCGCCGCTGTGGATCAACTGGGCGAGGGCGTCGGCGTGGCGTTCGTAGCGTTTCATGGACGGGAGCGGACCGGGGAGGAGGTGGATGGACCGTGGCGGCGCGTGGACGGCATGCAACTGATCCGTATTTTTAGCGGCAAACTGAATCTGTACTGTTTTGCACGGGGTGCGTAGAGTCGCACCATGGCAGACCTGCCGCATTCCCACGTCCGAACGGATCCCCCATGAATGAAACCGCACGCCGGGCCGGGCGCCTGGCCTGGCCTGCCCTTGTGTCGCTGCTGGCGCTGCTGACGGCGGCGGGGCCGGCCGCCGCGGCGGCCCCTGCCGACGGGCCGGCCGCTCCTGCCCTGGGCGACCGCGTGCTGGCCTGCACCGCCTGCCACGGCGGGGAAGGGCGCGCCACCCAGGAGGGCTACTTTCCGCGCATCGCCGGCAAGCCGGCGGGCTACCTCTACCACCAACTGCTCAATTTTCGGGACGGCCGCCGCAGCTATCCGCAAATGGCCTACCTGCTGGAGCACATGACCGACGACTACCTGCGCGAGATCGCCGCGCATTTCGCCGCGCTGGACCTGCCCTACGCTCCGCCGCCCCCGACCCGGGCCACGCCTGCGGCCCTGGAACGCGGGCGCACGCTGGTGCGCCAGGGGGATGCGGCGCTGGGCATTCCGGCCTGCGTGCAGTGCCATGGCGCCGCCATGACCGGCGTGGCCCCGGCCATTCCCGGCCTGCTGGGATTGCCGCGTGACTACCTCAACAGCCAGATCGGCGCCTGGCAGACCGGCCAGCGGCGCGCCCAGGCGCCCGACTGCATGGCCCACGTGGCCCGGCAACTGGCACCCGAAGACGTGAGCGCGGTCACTGCCTGGCTGTCCGCACAGGCCGTGCCCGCCGATGCACGGCCTGCCGCTGCCTTGCCCGGCCGGCTGCCGATGCCCTGCGGCGGCGTGGCCGCCGCCGGCACAGGCGCATCGGGGGGCTTGCAATGAAGCGCGCGCTGAAAGGGCTGGCCGGCCTGGTGCTGCTGGGCGCCTTGGCGTGCGCCGTGGTCGCGTTCCTGAACCTGCGCGGCGAAGCGCCCTTGCCGCCGCAGGACCTGCCCCTGGCCCAGCCCGCGCCGCAGGCCGTGCAGCGCGGCGAATACCTGGCGCGTGCGGGTAATTGCATGTCGTGCCACACCGCGCAGGGCGGGGCGCCGTTCGCCGGAGGCCGGGGCGTGGAGACGCCGTTCGGCGTGGTGTTCGCCAGCAACCTCACGCCCGACGCCGAAACCGGCCTGGGGCGCTGGACAGCGGCGGAGTTCTGGCGCGCGATGCACCACGGCCGCTCTCGGGACGGCCGGCTGCTGTACCCCGCGTTTCCCTACCCCAACTACACCCACGTCACGCGCGAGGATTCCGACGCGATCTACGCCTACCTGCGCAGCCTGCCGGCCGTGCAGCGGCCCAACACGCCCCATGCGCTGGCGTTCCCGTTCAGCACGCAGGCGGCGCTGGCCGGCTGGCGCGCGCTGTTCTTCCGGCCCGGCACGCTGGTGCCCGATCCGCAGCAGTCGGCCGAATGGAACCGGGGGGCCTACCTCGTGCAGGGGCTGGGCCACTGTGCGGCCTGCCACAGCCCGCGCAACGCCTTCGGCGCGACGAGCGAATCGCAGGCGTTCCGCGGTGGTCTCATCCCGGTGCAGAACTGGTATGCCCCGGCCCTCAACGCCGCCGCCGAGGCGGGCGTGGCCGGCTGGCCGCAGGAAGAAGTGGTGGCGCTGCTGCGCACCGGCGTGGCGCCGCGCGGGTCGGTCACAGGGCCCATGGCCGAGGTGGTGTTCCGCAGCACCCAGTACCTGAACGATGCCGACCTGGGCGCCATGGCGGTCTACCTGCGCGCGCTGCCCGCACACGAACGCCCGGCACCAGCGGTGGCACCCCCGTCCGCTTCGGCCATGGAGCGGGGTGCCACCGTGTATGCGCAGCAATGCGCGCAATGCCACGGAGACCGCGGCGAGGGTCGGCCAGGGGCCTTTCCCGCACTGGCGGGCAACCGCGCCGCGACCATGGAAAATCCGACCAATCTGGTGCGCATGGTGCTCCTGGGCGGTTACCCGCCCACCACGGCCGGCAACCCGCGTCCCTACGGCATGCCGCCGTTCCGGCACGTGCTGGGTGACGAAGACGTGGCAGCGGTGTCGACCTATGTTCGCAACGCCTGGGGCAACCGGGCGGCCAGTGTGGGTACGATGGACATCTACCGCGCCCGCGAGGGGCGCCATCCCTGAGCCCCATCCTTTCTTCCATGCACGCACCGGCCGCCTCTCCCGACACCTCCCTTTCAAGCGCGACCGCCGGCTGGTGGGTCGTCTGCCTGTGTGCCGGCTGGTGCGGAGCGTGCCGCGAATACCGGGCGGTGTTCGACACCGTGGCGCAAGCCCATCCGCAGGCCCGCTTCGTGTGGGTGGACATCGAAGACGAGGAAGACCTGGCCGGCGATCTGGACGTGGAAACCTTCCCGACCCTGCTCATCGCCGATCCGGCCGGCGCGCGCTTTCTCGGCCCGCTACTGCCCCAGTCCGGAGTGCTGGCTCGGTTGCTCGACAGCCTGGCATCCCAGCCTCCGGCAGGGCGGGATCCACAGGCCCAGGCGCTGATCGAACGGGTGCGCGCAGCCCGTGGATAGCGGAGAACCGCCGGGCTTTTTGCCCGCTCGCCGCAGGGCCGGCCGGGACGCCTGTGGCGCCAATGCAAATTGCATGCCGCCGCCTTTGCAAAGCGGCGCGCGACAGGCTACAATTGCGTCTTCACGACCAAACGGGCGGGTACCTACCGCCCGTTTTTTTTGGCCGTTCGCTTTTGGAGCTCGAAGCTGCCCTGGAAGGTCCTAGGTGGTTATCGGGTTTTTTGTACTTCTGGATACTGAACAGAACAACACGTGGCATTGCAGCAGATCGTTGAACAAACCGTGACCGGGCTGGGCTATGACCTGGTGGAGATCGAGCGCTCCGCCGGCGGCCTGCTGCGCATCACCATCGATTTGCCCTGGCAGGCGCCCGTGGAGGGTGAGCCCGTGCTGTCCGAGCAGTTCGTCACCGTGGAAGACTGCGAAAAGGTCACGCGGCAACTGCAGTTCGCGCTGGAAGTGGATGGCGTCGAGTACAAGAGGCTGGAGATCTCCTCGCCCGGCATCGATCGCCCTCTGCGCCACGAGCAGGATTTCATCCGTTTCACCGGGCACATGGTGGACCTCACGCTCAAGGCGCCCATCGGCGAGGCTGGCGGCGGTCAGGTCAATGCCAACCGCAAGAAATTCCGCGGCACGCTGGAGCGTACCGAAGCCGGTGGATGGCAGGTCGTCTGGAGCGAAGAGCCGCCCGTGAAGCCTGGCCAGCGGGTCAGCAAGAAACGCGTACCGGCGCCGCTGCAAGCGCTGGGTTTCACGCTGGACGAGCTGCGCGATGCGCGCCTGGCGTCCATCGTCGATTTCAAGGGGCGGGGATCCAAAGACGGGCCGGTCCAGGCCTGACACACCGAACGAATACAAAGGTTGGCGCGCGCGGCGCGGCGGCCTTCAAGAGATTGAAAAATAGGAGAGTCGTCGCATGAATCGCGAACTGTTGATGTTGGTCGAAGCCATTTCGCGTGAGAAGAACGTGGAACGCGATGTGGTCTTTGGCGCCGTCGAATTGGCCCTTGCCCAGGCCACGAAGAAGCTGTACCAAGGCGAAGTGGACATCCGTGTCGCCATCGACCGTGACAGCGGCAACTACGAGACTTTCCGTCGCTGGCTCGTCGTGCCCGACGACGCCGGTCTGCAGAACCCCGAAGCCGAAGAGCTGCTGATGGACGCCCGCGAGCGCATCGCCGACATCGAAGTGGGTGAATTCATCGAAGAAGGCGTCGATTCCGTGCCGATCGGCCGCATCGGCGCGATGGCCGCCAAGCAGGTCATCTTGCAGAAGATCCGCGACGCCGAGCGCGAGATGCTGCTCAACGACTTCATGTCGCGCGGCGAAAAGATCTTCACCGGCACCGTCAAGCGCATGGACAAGGGCGACATCATCGTCGAGTCGGGCCGGGTGGAAGGCCGCCTGCGCCGCTCCGAGATGATCCCCAAGGAAAACCTTCGCAATGGCGACCGGGTGCGCGCCATGATCATGGAAGTCGACCTCACGCTGCGCGGTGCGCCCATCATCCTCTCGCGCTCGGCGCCCGAGTTCATGATCGAGCTGTTTCGCAACGAAGTGCCCGAGATCGAGCAGGGCCTGCTCGAGATCAAGAGCTGCGCTCGCGATGCCGGCAGCCGCGCCAAGATCGCGGTGCTGTCGCACGACAAGCGCGTCGATCCCATCGGCACCTGCGTGGGCGTGCGTGGCACGCGCGTCAACGCCGTCACCAACGAGCTGGCCGGCGAGCGGGTGGACATCGTGCTGTGGTCGGAAGACCCCGCCCAGTTCGTGATCGGCGCGCTGGCGCCGGCCAACGTGTCGTCCATCGTGGTGGACGAAGAGAAACACGCCATGGACGTGGTGGTGGACGAGGAAAACCTCGCCATCGCCATCGGCCGCGGTGGCCAGAATGTGCGCCTGGCTTCCGACCTGACGGGCTGGAAGATCAACATCATGGACGCGGCTGAAAGCGCGCAAAAGCAGGCCAACGAGACCGACACGGCCCGCAAGCTGTTCATGGAAAAGCTCGATGTGGACGAGGAAATCGCCAACATCCTGATCGAGGAAGGCTTCGCCAGCCTCGAAGAGGTGGCCTACGTGCCGCTGCAGGAAATGCTGGAGATCGAAAGCTTCGACGAAGAAACCGTGAACGAGCTGCGTGCCCGTGCCAAGGATGCGCTGCTCACCATGGAAATTGCCCGAGAGGAAAGCGTGGACGGCGTTTCGCAGAACCTGCGCGATCTCGAGGGCCTCACGCCCGAGTTGATCGGCAAGCTCGCCGAAGGCGGCGTGAACACCCGGGATGATCTGGCCGACTTAGGCCTTGACGAACTGACCGCCCTGACCGGCCAGTCTGAAGAAGATGCCAAAGCCTTGATCATGAAGGCGCGCGAACATTGGTTCGCGGGGCAAGAGTAGGTCAGGGGAGGTACGAACCAAATATGTCCAGTAACACAGTCGCCGAGTTCGCCACTGAACTCAAGAAATCGCCAGAAACCCTGCTCGACCAGCTCAAGTCTGCCGGGGTGGCCAAGGCCGCCCCGACCGATGCCTTGACCGAAACGGACAAGCAAAAGCTGCTGGCCTTCCTGCAGGCCAGCCACGGCACCGCCTCGGCCGATCGCAAGAAGATCACCTTGACGAAAAAATCCACCAGCGAGATCAAGCAGGCCGATGCCACCGGCAAGGCGCGCACGATCCAGGTGGAAGTGCGCAAGAAGCGCACTTTCATCAAGCGCGACGAAGGGGGCGAGGGCGCCTCCGACGCCGGCTCCGACGAGGCTGCCGAAGCCGCGGAAACCGTGATGTCTCCGGAATCGCAGGACCTCGTGCGCCGCGAAGAAGAAGCGCGCCGCCAGGCCGAGCTGATCGGCCACCAGGAAGCCGAGCTGAACGAAAAGCGCCGCGAGCGGGAAGCCCGCGAACAGCGCGAGCGCGAAGCCGAAGAGCGTGCCGCTGCCTACGCCGCGCAGGAGCAAAGCCGCAAGGCCCAGATGCAGGCGGAAAAGCAGGAGGCCTCACGCGAGCAGGCGGCGGAAGCCAGTGCACGCCAGGCCGCCCAGGCTGAAGCCCGCGCCAAGGCCGAAGAGGAATCCAAGGCCCGTGCGGCCGAGGAAACCGCGCGCGCCGTCGATCTGGACGAACGCCGCCGCAAGGCCCTGGCCGAAGCCGAGGCGATCCGCGCCATGATGGCTGCGCCCAAGAAGGTGCTCGTGGCCAAGAAGCCCGAAGAGCCCAAGCCGGCTCCCGCGGCCGCCAAGCCCGCCGGTGCCGATGCCAAGAAGGGCACGCTGCACAAGCCGGCCGCTGCGCCGGGTGCCCGTGCACCAGCCGCGCCCGCCGGCGGCAACAAGGAGGTCAAGTCCGCCAAGCTGTCGTCCAGCTGGGCCGGCGATCCTGCCAAGAAGAAGGAAATCAAGACGCGCGGCGACAGCAGTGGCGGCGTGGGTCGCAACAACTGGCGCGGGGGTCCCCGTGGCCGCCGCAACGAGCGCGACGACCACCATCACCAGCAATCCGCTCCGGTGGAAGCCCGCATCATCGAAGTGCACGTGCCCGAAACCATCACGGTGTCCGAGCTCGCGCACAAGATGTCGATCAAGGCGTCCGAAGTCATCAAGGCGCTGATGAAGATGGGCCAGATGGTCACCATCAACCAGCCGCTGGACCAGGACACCGCCATGATCGTGGTGGAAGAAATGGGCCACAAGGCCGTGGTGGCGGCGCTGGACGATCCGGAAGCCTTCACCAACGACGACGTGGCGGGTGCCCAGGCCGAATCGGTCTGGCGCGCTCCGGTGGTCACCGTCATGGGCCACGTGGACCACGGCAAGACCTCGCTGCTGGACTACATCCGCCGTGCCAAGGTGGCCGCGGGCGAAGCCGGCGGCATCACGCAGCACATCGGCGCCTACCACGTGGAAACGCCGCGCGGCATGATCTCGTTCCTGGACACCCCGGGCCACGAGGCATTCACCGCCATGCGGGCCCGCGGTGCGCAGGCCACCGATATCGTCATCCTGGTGGTGGCGGCCGACGACGGCGTCATGCCGCAGACCAAGGAAGCCATCAAGCACGCGAAGGCGGCCGGTGTGCCCATGGTGGTCGCGATCACCAAGTCCGACAAGCCCGATGCCAACCCCGACCGCGTCAAGCAGGAACTGGTGGCCGAGCAGGTCGTGCCCGAAGAGTACGGCGGCGATTCGCCTTTCGTGCCCGTGTCCTCCAAGACCGGCATGGGCATCGACGACCTGCTGGAGCAGGTGCTGCTGCAGGCCGAAGTGCTGGAGCTGCGCGCCCCGGTCGATGCGATGGCCAAGGGCCTCGTGATCGAAGCCGAACTGGACAAGGGCCGCGGCCCCGTGGCCACGGTGCTGGTGCAGTCCGGTACGCTGAAGGTCGGCGACGTGGTGCTGGCAGGCCAGACCTACGGCCGCGTGCGCGCCATGCTGGACGAAAACGGCAAGGTCGCCAAATCGGCCGGTCCGTCGATCCCGGTGGAAATCCAGGGCCTGACGGAAGTGCCGCAGGCCGGCGACGAATTCATGGTGCTGGGCGACGAACGCCGGGCCCGCGAAATCGCCACCTACCGCGCCGGCAAGTTCCGCAACACCAAGCTGGCCAAGCAGCAAGCCGCCAAGCTGGAGAACATGTTCGCCGACATGACGGCGGGCGAGGTCAAGTACCTGCCCATCATCGTCAAGGCCGACGTGCAGGGTTCGCAGGAAGCGCTGTCGCAGTCGCTGCTCAAGCTGTCCACGGACGAGATCAAGGTCCAGCTCGTGTATGCGGGCGTGGGCGGTATCAGCGAGTCCGACATCAACCTGGCGATCGCCTCCAAGGCCATCGTGATCGGCTTCAACGTGCGTGCCGATGCCGGCGCGCGCAAGACGGCCGAGAGCAACGGCGTCGATCTGCACTACTACAGCATCATCTATGACGCCGTGGACGAGTTGAAGGTCGCCATGTCCGGCATGCTGGCCCCCGAGCAGCGCGAGGAAGTCATCGGCACGGCCGAGATCCGCACGGTGTTCGTGGCCACGAAGATCGGCACGATTGCCGGTTCGTACATCACCTCGGGCATGGTCCATCGCAACGCACGCTTCCGCCTGCTGCGCGACAACGTGGTGGTCTACACGGGCGAAGTCGACTCGGTCAAGCGCCTCAAGGACGATGTCAAGGAAGTCAAGGAAGGCTTCGAGTGCGGTATCAAGCTCAAGAACTACAACGACATCAAAGAAGGTGATCAGCTGGAGTTCTTCGACATCAAGGAAATCGCGCGGACGCTGTAAGGCCCGGGGCTCGACATGGCTGCGAAGAAATCCTCCACCCCCAACCGCGGCTTCAAGGTCGCCGATCAGATCCAGCGCGATCTGACGGAGCTGATCGCGCGCGAATTGAAAGATCCGCGCGTGGGCATGGTGACGCTGCAGGCCGTGGAGGTGACTCCCGACTACGCGCATGCCAAGGTCTTCTTCAGCGTGCTGATCGGTGACCCCGAAGCCACGCAGGTGGCTCTGAACCAGGCCGCGGGCTTCCTGCGCAACGGCCTGTTCAAGCGCCTGCACATCCACACCGTGCCCACGCTGCACTTCGTGTTCGACCGCACCACCGAGCGTGCGGCCGACATGAACGCCTTGATCGCCAAGGCGGTTTCTTCGCGCGCCCAAGAAGACTGAGCATGCATACCGACGGGCCGCCCCAGGGAGCGAGTGCCCCCTTGGGGGGCAGCGATTTGCACGCAGCGAACGGGCCGCGTGGCGGTGCGGTGCGCGCGCCGCGCACCCGCATCCAGCGGCGTCCGGTGCATGGCGTGCTGCTGCTCGACAAACCACTGGGCCTGTCGAGCAACGATGCCCTGCAGAAGGCCAAGTGGCTGCTGCGGGCGGAGAAGGCGGGCCACACCGGCACGCTCGATCCCCTCGCGACGGGCGTGCTGCCGCTGTGCTTCGGCGCGGCGACCAAGTTCAGCCAGTTGCAGCTGGATGCCCCCAAGACCTACGAGGCCATCGCCCTGCTGGGGACGACCACCACCACCGGCGACGCCGAGGGCGAGGTGCTGGCGCAGCGCGCGGTCGATCCGGCGCAGCTCACGCCCGAGCGCCTGGCCGAGGTGCAACGCCAGTTCACGGGACCGATCCGCCAGGTGCCGCCCATGCACAGCGCGCTCAAGAAAGACGGCAAGGCGCTGTACGAGTACGCACGCGCCGGCATTGCCGTGGAGCGCGAGGCGCGCGACGTGGTCATCCATGCATTGAAACTGGCTCCAGTGCAAGAAACACTAGGGCGTTCTGCTATCAAAATAATAGTGACCTGCAGCAAGGGCACCTACATCCGCACGCTGGGCGAGGACATCGGTGCCGCGCTCGGTTGCGGCGCGCACCTCACGTTCCTGCGGCGCATCGACACCGGCGGGCTGGGCGTGGAGCGCTGCGTCACGCTGGCCGCGCTGGAGGCGATGGACGAGGGGGAGCGCATGGCCTGCGTGCACCCCGCCGAGATCCTGCTGGCACAGCATGTGCGTGTCACGCTGGACAGCGAGAATGCCGGGCGGTTCCTGTCCGGCGTGCGCCGCCGCGGCCCCTGGCCCGATGCGCCCGCGGTCGCGGTCTTCGGAGACGATCCCCATGCCCTGCTGGGCGTGGGCCACACCACTGCGGGTGAACTGGTGCCCGACCGGCTCCTGAGCCCCATGGAAATTCAACAGATTCTAGAAAGCACGCCGCAGGTAGAGCGCGGCATATTGGAAGCACTATGAGCAAACAAATCCGCAATATCGCCATCATCGCGCACGTTGACCACGGCAAAACCACCATGGTCGACCAGCTGCTGCGCCAGTCCGGCACCTTTGCCGACCACGAAAAGGTCGTCGATACCGTGATGGACAACAACGCCATCGAAAAAGAGCGTGGCATCACCATCCTGGCCAAGAACTGCGCCGTGAGCTGGGAAGGCACGCACATCAACATCGTCGACACCCCGGGCCACGCGGACTTCGGCGGCGAAGTGGAACGTGCCCTGTCCATGGTGGACAGCGTGGTGCTGCTGATCGACGCGCAAGAGGGCCCCATGCCCCAGACGCGTTTCGTGACCAAGAAGGCCCTGGCCCTGGGCCTGCGCCCGATCCTGGTCGTGAACAAGGTGGACAAGCCCGGTGCCAACCCCGACAAGGTGGTGAACGCCGCGTTCGACCTGTTCGACAAGCTGGGCGCGACCGACGAGCAGCTCGACTTCCCCGTGGTGTATGCCTCGGGCATCAACGGCTGGTCCTCGCTGGAAGAAGGCGCTCCCGGCGAGCAGTGGGGCCCCGACATGTCGGCCCTGTTCAACACCATCCTCAAGCACGTGCCCCCGAACTCGGGTGACCCGACCGCTCCGCTGCAGCTGCAGATCTCGGCGCTCGATTTCTCCACCTTCGTGGGCCGCATCGGCGTGGGCCGCATCAGCCAGGGCACCGTGAAGCCCGGCCAGGACGTGCTGGTGATGGAAGGCCCCGAGGGCAAGAGCGTCAAGGGCCGCATCAACCAAGTGCTGACCTTCCAGGGCCTGGACCGCATGCAGACGCCCCTGGCCGGCCCGGGCGACATCGTGCTGATCAACGGCATCGAGGACATCGGCATCGGCGTGACCGTGACCGACCCCTCCAACCCCGCACCGCTGCCCATGCTCAAGGTGGACGAGCCCACGCTGACCATGAACTTCTGCGTGAACACCTCGCCCCTGGCCGGCCGCGAAGGCAAGTTCGTGACCAGCCGCCAGATCTGGGACCGCCTGCAAAAGGAACTGCAGCACAACGTGGCCCTGCGCGTGAAGGAAACCGACGAAGAAGGCATCTTCGAGGTGATGGGCCGTGGCGAACTGCACTTGACCATCCTGCTGGAAAACATGCGCCGCGAAGGCTATGAACTGGCCGTGTCCAAGCCGCGCGTGGTGTTCCGCGACATCAACGGCGAAAAGCACGAGCCGATCGAGCTGGTGACGGCCGACATCGAAGAAACCCACCAGGGCGGCGTGATGCAGGCCCTGGGCGAGCGCAAGGGCGAACTGGTGAACATGGAGTCGGACGGCCGTGGCCGCGTGCGCCTGGAGTACCGCATTCCGGCCCGTGGCCTGATCGGTTTCACCAACGAATTCCTGAACCTGACGCGCGGCTCGGGCCTGATCTCCAACATCTTCGACAGCTACGAACCGCACAAGGGCGCCATCGGCGGCCGCAAGAACGGCGTGCTGATCTCCATGGACGACGGTGAAATTTTCACCTACGCCCTGGGCAAGCTGGACGACCGCGGCCGCATGTTCGTGAAGGCGAACGACCCGGTGTACGAAGGCATGATCGTCGGCATCCACAGCCGCGACAACGACCTGATCGTGAACGCCACGCGCACCAAGCAGCTGACCAACTTCCGCGTCTCCGGCAAGGAAGACGCGATCAAGATCACGCCCCCGATCGACCTCACGCTGGAATACGGCGTGGAGTTCATCGAGGACGACGAACTGGTCGAGATCACGCCCAAGAGCGTGCGCCTGCGCAAGCGCTTCCTGACGGAAAACGAGCGCAAGCGCGCCGGCCGCTGATCGGTAAGTGGGAGGGGGTTTCGATCCCCTTCGCTGGCTTCGAGAAAGGCACCGCGAGGTGCCTTTTTCTTTTTCTCGTTGTCCTTCCTTCGGTGCCCCAGCGCTCAGGCGTGCAGGGCGATGTCCCCGGCGGGGGCGCCCTGCCCGGGCAGGGTGGAGGTGGCGATCGCCTGCGGTGCGTGGCTCGGCGCCAGCACGCATTCGCGCGCATGGAAGTCGGCCAGCGCGTCCCGGTGGCCCACGCTGATGACCGTGGCGGCAGGCAGGCGCTCGGCCAGCAGCGTGTAGAGCATGCGCTCAGCCGCCGGGTCCAGCGCGCTGGTGGCCTCGTCCAGCAGCACCCATTCGGGTTGCTGCAGCAGCACGCGCGCGAAGGCCAGGCGCTGTTGCTCGCCGGGCGACAGGCGCTGGGCCCAGGGCGCGACCTCGCCGAGCAGGCCGCTGAACGGCGCAAGCCCCACCGCCTGCAGTGCCTCGCGCACCTGCGCTTCGGGGTGTTCGCCGGCCGTGTCCGGGTAGGCGAGCGCATCGGCCAGGCTTCCCATCGGCAGGTAGCTGCGCTGCGGCACGAAGAGCATCCGCGCGCGCGGCCGCTCAATGGTGCCACGACCAAAATCCCACAAGCCGGCGAGCGCGCGCAGCAAGGTACTCTTGCCCGCCCCGGAGGGGCCCCGCAGCAGCCAGCGCTCGCCGGGTGCGATGCGCAGGTCGGGCACGCTGAGCAGTGCCGCGCCGCCGGGCAGGGCCAGTTGCAGGCCGTGCGTCGCGAGCACTGAGCCGTCCCCGGCTCGCCACTGGATTCCTTCGGACGGCGTGGCAGGCACGGTGGCAAGCACGCCGCGCAGCTCGGCCAGCCGGTTCACCGTGGCGCGCCATTCCGCCAGCGTGCCGTAGCTGTTGATGAACCAGGACATCGCCCCGCTCACCGTGTCGAAGGCCCGGCTGATCTGCATCAGCACCCCGAAGCTGTAGGCGCCCGCGAAGTACCGCGGCGCCGCCAGCGCGAGCGGCAGCACCACGGCCACCTGCGCGTACAGCGAGTTCACCAGCGTGAGGCGCTTGGTGTAGCGCATCACCATCCGCCAGTTGTCCTGGATGCGGCCGAACAGGGTGGCGGAGTGGGCGGCTTCGGCCCGTGCGCCGTCGTACAGCGCAATGGGCTCCGCGTTTTCGCGCACCCGCACCAGGCCGAAGCGGAAGTGCGCCTCCACCTGCTGCTGGCGGTAGTTCACGGCCACGAGGCGGTGGCCGAAGGCCTGCATGGCGACCGAGCCCACCAGGGCATAGGCCGCAGCGGCCCAGACCATGTAGCCCGGAATGGTGGCGCTGTAGCCCGCCACATGCACCAGCAGCGGCCCGCCCACCGACCAGAGGATCACAACGAACGAACCGAGGGTGACCACCGTGGACAGCAGGTCCAGCGTCAGCGCGAGGGTGGTGGTCGCCAGGCTGCTGAGGTCATCGGCGATGCGCTGGTCCGGGTTGTCGGCCAGCCGGTCGCGCTCGATGCGGTAGAACGCGTTGCCGTGCAGCCACCGCTGCAGGTAGTCGGTCGTGAGCCACCGGCGCCAGCGAAAGCCCAGCATCTGCTTGAAGTACAGCGCATACACGGCCAGGACGATGTAGGCCAGCGCCAGCCCGGTGAACAGCAGCAGCAGGGGCCCGAACCGGGCGGTGTCCCGTGCCTCCAGGGCGTTGAAGAAATCCGCGCTCCAGGCGTTGATGCGCACGTTGATGTACACGATGCCCAGGTTCATCGCCACGATCAGTGCCAGCAGGCCCCGCGCGGGCCAGCGATCCTGCGAGAACCAGTAGGGGCGGATCAGCGACCAGGCGGACGTCTTGGCAAGTGGGGGATGGGGCATCGAGGGCGCGATCGTCGTGGGGGGATGGCCAGTGTGCCGCGCGCGCCGGGCGGCTGGCTTAGCCGGGCCTTAAACGCGCTCCCGTGCGTCGCTGCGTGCGCTGTTGCGTGCGTGGGCCGGCACCTGTCCACCGCCTGACATTCGCTGCGGGCCACAGGCCCTAAGATTCCGCCCGGGCCGGCCGCCAGCGTGCGAGCGGGTCTTTCAGGCAGTGAACCGATTGAAAAAGGAACAGCGATGACGGAGACGACGACGGCAGCGGCCGCAGAGGTTTTGGCCCAGGTGCGCGGGCAGGTGGGGTTCATCACCCTCAACCGCCCCCGGGCACTGAATGCGCTGTCGCTGGGCATGGTGCGCGCGCTCATGGAGACCCTGCTGGCATGGCAGGACGACGAGCGCATCCTGGCGGTGGCCATTCGCGGCAGCAACAAGGAAGGCCCGTTCGGGGCCTTCTGCGCGGGCGGCGACATCCGCTTTCTGCACCAGGCGGGCAGCCAGGGCGATCCGAGGCTGGAGGATTTCTTCACCGAGGAATACGCGCTCAACCACCTGATCCACCACTACAGCAAGCCCTACATCGCGTTCATGGACGGCATCGTGATGGGCGGCGGCATGGGCATCAGCCAGGGGGCCAGCCTGCGCATCGTGACCGAGCGCACGAAGATGGCCATGCCCGAGACGGCCATCGGCCTGTTTCCGGACGTGGGGGGCGGCTACTTCCTGTCGCGTTGCCCGGGACACGCCGGGGAATGGCTGGGCCTGACGGGGGACACCATCGGCGCGGGCGATGCGGTGGCGCTGGGCTTGGCCGACGGCTGCCTGCCGTCCGATCGGCAGGCGGCGGTCTGGGATGCGCTTGGCACAGAGTCCTTCGCTGACGCAGCGGCGGTGCAGGCGTCGATTGCTACTAAATTTGTAGCACAAGAGGCAATGAATACTAGGGCATTGGCCGAAATCGATCAATATTTCGCGTTGGACAGCGTCCAGGCCATCGTGGCCGCGCTGGAGGCCGCCGGCACCGACTGGGCCCGCACCACGGCAGCCACCTTGCGCAAGCGCTCGCCGCTCATGCTGCACGTGGTGCTGGAGCAGATCCGCCGCGCCCGCGGCATGGACCTGGCCGCCGACCTGCGCATGGAGCGCGACATGGTGCGCCACTGCTTTTTCCTGCGCCCCGGCCAGAGCGAAACGGTCGAAGGCATCCGGGCCCTGGCGGTGGACAAGGACCACACGCCGCGCTGGAGCCCGGCACGCATCGAGGACGTGACGCCGGAGACGGTGGCACCGTTCTTCGAGAGCCCTTGGCCGGCCCATGCCCACCCGCTGGCCGCGCTGCGCTGAGCGCGGCCATCACAACTGCGGATGCACCGCCGTCGCCAGCCCCAGCAGGGCGGCGCGCGGCAGGGCGCCGCTGAGCGCATAGCCGAAGCCGCCATCCGTCCAGTAAAAGCAGGGTACCGGGCCGTCCGCATCGAAGCGGAAAGCCGTGTCGGCGGCGCCGGGCTGGCCCGCCGCCAAGGCGCCGAGGTACAGGGTGACGCGCTCTCCGGCGGCGTTCTGGTACATGAACTGGGCCCGTGCGCCCGTGTCACCCGGCAGCAGCCGCCCGCCCACCAGCTCGTACCCCTGGCCCGCCAGCACGGGAATCCTGAGCGGCCGCCCGAGCCGCTTGGACAGCCACTGCACCAGATGCTCCTGCTGGGCGGCGGCCACCTCCACGGGGTGCCGCTGCTCCGGCTGGTACACCGCGTGCGCCACGGCGGCCTGTTGTGCGAAGCGGCGGGCGACGGCGGGTGCGGCATCGGCCATGCGGCCGGCGGCCTGGCCGCGGTGGTCGGTGGGCCATTGCCCGTGCACGGTCCAGCCCAGGCCGAAGGCGAGGAGCAGCGAGGCGGCCATGCCGCCCAGGCGCCACCAGCGGGCAGCGCGCTCGCGCACGGCCTCCAGGCGGCCGGCCGCGCGCCGCAGGCTGTCTGGCACCGGGGCCGCGTCCCAGGCGGCGTGCAGGGCCTGCAATTGCGCGCGCTGGGCCTGCCAGGCCGCTGCGGTGGCCTGGGTCTCGGCATCGCGGGCGAGGCGGGCGCGCAAGGCCTCGGCTTGCGCGGCCGAAAGCCGTCCGTCGGTCAGGGCGTGCAATGCGTCCTCGGAAATGGGGGTGTCGTCGTGGGAGGCCATGGGGTCCTCACTTCATGCGGCGCAGCGCGGGCGGGGCGTCACCGGGCGCCGGGCGCGCTGTGGCGGGCGCGTGCATCAGCTCGCGCAGCCGTGCCCGGGCGCGGGACAGGCGCGACATCACCGTGCCGACGGGGATCTGCAGCACGCGGGCTGTCTGCGCGTAGTCCATGTCTTCGAGCGTGACCAGCAGCAGCACCGCGCGCTGGTCGGGGGGCAGGCGCTGCAGGCAGCGATCGAGGTCGATGGCGTCGTCCGATGCGGGTGCCGGGGCCTGGAGGCTGTCCTGCACGGCCTCGATGTCCAGCAGCGGCAGGGCCGAAGCCGAGCGCTGCTGGTTCAGGTACAGGTGGTGCATCAGGGTGAAGAGCCAGGCCCGCAGATCGCTGCCCGACCGCCAGAGCAGCCACTTGCGGCACGCACGCTCCAGGGTGTCCTGCACCAGATCGTCCGCGGCCCAGGCATTGCCGGTCAGGGCCCGCGCATAGCGGCGCAGGCTGGGCAGGTGCTCGACGATCCGGTCCATGGGAGCGGGCGCTGGGCCGGTCCCGGATCAGGGCTTGGCGGTGTGCCAGACCTGGTTGACGCCGTCGCCGGTGCGATCGCCTGGCTTGGCGTCCTTGGCCCAGTAGTACAGCGGCTTGCCCTTGTAGGCCAGCTGGCTGCTGCCGTCATCGCGGCGCACCACGCTGTAGTCGCCGGTCGGGGTGGCGTTGCCGGCCATCAGCGGCGGCCAGTTGGTGGCGCAGGGGCCGTTGCAGACCGATTTGCCGCTGCCCGTCGCATCGCGGTCGAAGGTGTACAGAGTCATGCCGTTGGGGCCGGTCAGTGCGCCGTCCTTGGCCTGGACGCCAGCCGGCGCCGTCATCATGGAAGAGCAGCCGGCCAGCGCCAGTGCAAAGGCGGCGGTGGCCACGGAGGAAGCGATGCGGATCATGGGTGTCTCCAGTCGATCGGGTGCGGGCGATGCGAAATGCGGCCCTGCACCTGGATGAACACCGAAGGATGCGCTTTTATTCCCGGCGCCGCCGAAAAAATTACCGGTGGCGGCTTTTCATGGCGCGCTCGACCTCGCGCTTGCCTTCACGGTCCTTGATGGTGTCGCGCTTGTCGTGCTCCGCCTTGCCCTTGGCCAGCGCGAAATCGCACTTCACCAGGCCATCCTTCCAGTGCAGGTTGAGCGGCACCAGCGTGTACCCCTTTTGCTCGACCTTGTTGATCAGGCGGTCGATCTCCTGCCGGTGCAGCAGCAGTTTTTTGGTGCGCGCCGCCTCGGGGCTGACGTGGGTCGAGGCGGTCTTCAGGGCGTTGATCTGGCAGCCGATCAGGAACAACTCGCCTTCGCGGATCACGACGTAGCCGTCGGTCAGTTGCACCTTGCCTTCGCGCAAGGCCTTGACCTCCCAGCCGTGCAGCACCATGCCGGCTTCGTAGCGTTCCTCGAAGAAGTAGTTGTAGGCTGCCTTTTTGTTGTCGGCGATGCGGGACTGTGTTTCGGGTTTTTTGGCCATGGGTTATAGGTGCGGCGCAAACCGGGAGATGAAAGCCCTCCCTACAATCGTTGTCGTCTCGCTTCCAAGATTTTAGGCCCACGCGCTCCAGGCCCTCCGTAGGGCATCCGGCCCTTTGCCCATGGCGCCTTGCTTCATCCATGAAAAACGTCAACAAGTCCGTCCTGATCTGGTACAGCCCCGAGGAAATGTTCGCCCTCGTCACCGATGTGGCCAAGTACCCGGAGTTCCTGCCCTGGTGTGACCATGCGGCCGTGCTGGACCAGGACGCGCAAGGCATGACGGCCGAGGTCGGCATCGCGCTGGGCGGGCTGCGCAAGACATTCGTCACGCGCAACACGCATGAGGCCGGGCGCCGCGTTCAGATGCGCCTGGTCAAAGGGCCGTTCTCCCAGCTGGACGGCGACTGGATATTTCACCCGGTGGGAGACGGCTCGCAGCGCGCCTGCAAGGTCGAGCTCACGTTGAACTACGGTTTCGACAGCGTGGCGCTGGCGGCCTTGGTGGGGCCGGTTTTCGATCGCATTGCCGGCACGATGGTGGATGCGTTCATCCAGCGCGCCGAGCAGGTGTATGGCTGACAGGCCGGACACGTCCGCTGCTGGGGCGGCGGTGGAGTGGCTGACGGTCACCGTGGTGCACTCCTCGGCACCCCGATCGACCGTGGAGCGGGTCTTGTCGTTGCCCAGGGGCTCCACCCTGGCCGATGCATTGAAGGCCTGCGGGCTGGCTGCGGGCGACAGCGCCTTCGGCGTATGGGGCAGGGCGGCGGCGCCCGACCAGGTTTTGCAGGACGGGGACCGGGTGGAGCTGTACCGGCCTTTGGTGGTGGACCCCAAGGTGGCGCGGCGCGAGCGTTTCGCCCGCCAGGGGGCCCGGTCCACCGGCCTGTTCGCGCAGCGCCGGCCGGGTGCGAAGGCCGGCTATTGAGGGCTGGCGGGCACGCGGGGCGAGATGCCCTTGCGGGTGGTCATCCAGTGACCGTGCCGGGTTTTGCCCGGCTCAGCGCGGCGCGCACTCGGACGCGATCACGCTGTCGGCGCGGCGGGCCTCCGCGGCCTTGGCGGACTCGTCCATGAACACGCGCTCTCCCTGTGCATTGGTCTGGCTGAACAATTGGCCGGAGGTCATCGCTGCCTTGGATTGCCGTGCCCGCTCGCAGTTTTCGGCCCGCAGCTTGGCTTGGCGCTCCTCGTCGGCCTTCTTCTTCGCGGCCTCCGCCGCGTCGGCCTGGGCCTTGCGCTCTTCCAGTTCCTTGTCTTTCCCGGTGGGGCGTGGCGCACTGGCTGCCGCCATGGCGGCAGACGCTCCATCCGCCGCAGGCGGCACCGCAACCGGGCGGGCCGAGATCGCATTGCCGCCGGGCTGCTTGAGAATGCTCTTTTGCGGAATCTCCGCTGGCGGCGGCCGGTCGCTGTAGACCTTGCGGCCGTCCTTGTCGATCCACTGCCATTGCGCCGCAGCGCCCATGGCCCATGTGCAGGCGAGGGCGGCCAAAAGAAGCTGGGAGGTTTTCATGCGACGCAAGTTTAGCGGCCGAAGTCCCTTGGCGCCATGGTTGCCAAGCCACAACGCGAGCGCACGCACGGCCCGCAGGTACAATCCTTCTTTTGGAGCTTTCTCATGCGCCTACTTGGAAAAGCGCTCACCTTCGACGATGTGTTGCTGGTGCCAGCGTACTCCCAGGTCCTCCCCAAGGACACGTCCCTCGCGACGCGACTCTCCCGCAATATTTCCCTGAACCTGCCGCTGGTGTCCGCCGCCATGGACACGGTCACCGAAGCGCGTCTGGCGATTGCCATCGCGCAAGAGGGCGGGATGGGGATCGTGCACAAAAACCTCACGCCGCAGGAGCAGGCCGCCCACGTGGCCAAGGTCAAGCGGTACGAGTCCGGGGTCGTTCGCGACCCCGTCGTCATCACGCCCGAGCACACCGTGCTGCAGGTGTCGCAACTGTCGGAGCAACTGGGCATCTCGGGTTTTCCGGTGTGCGACGGTGGCAAGGTCGTCGGCATCGTGACGGGGCGCGACCTGCGCTTTGAAACGCGCTACGACGTCAAGGTGCATGAAATCATGACGCCGCGCGACAAGCTCATCACGGTCAACGAGAAGGAAGGCACTTCTCCCGCCGCGGCCAAGGCCTTGCTCAACAAGCACAAGCTCGAGCGGCTTCTGGTGGTCAATGACGCGTTTGAGCTCAAGGGCCTGATCACGGTCAAGGACATCACAAAGCAGACCAGTTTTCCCAATGCCGCGCGAGATGCCGCTGGCCGCCTGCGCGTCGGCGCGGCCGTCGGTGTGGGCGAGGGCACGGAAGAGCGCGTGGAAGCGCTGGTGAAGGCCGGTGTCGATGCCATCGTGGTGGACACGGCCCACGGCCACAGCAAGGGCGTGATCGACCGGGTGCGCTGGGTCAAGCAGAACTACCCCCAGATCGACGTGATCGGCGGCAACATCGCCACGGGTGCTGCCGCGTTGGCGCTGGTGGAAGCCGGTGCCGATGGCGTCAAGGTGGGTATCGGCCCGGGCTCCATCTGTACGACCCGCATCGTGGCGGGCGTGGGTGTGCCGCAGATCATGGCCATCGACAACGTGGCCACGGCGCTCCGGGGCACGGGCGTTCCTCTCATCGCCGATGGCGGCATCCGTTACTCCGGCGATATCGCCAAGGCCTTGGCGGCCGGCGCCAGCGCCGTGATGATGGGCGGCATGTTCGCCGGCACCGAAGAGGCGCCGGGCGAGGTCATCCTGTTCCAGGGCCGCAGCTATAAAAGCTACCGCGGGATGGGCAGCATCGGCGCCATGCAGCAGGGCAGTGCGGACCGTTACTTCCAGGAATCCAGCACGGGCAACCCCAATGCGGACAAACTGGTGCCGGAAGGCATTGAAGGCCGTGTGCCCTACAAGGGGTCGATGGTCTCCATCGTGTTCCAGATGGCGGGCGGTGTGCGCGCCGCCATGGGTTACTGTGGTTGCGCCACGATCGAAGAAATGAACAACAAGGCCGAGTTCGTCGAGATCACCACCGCAGGCATCCGCGAAAGCCATGTCCACGATGTGCAGATCACGAAGGAAGCGCCCAACTACCGCGCCGACTGATCTTGTCGCCACCACAGGCCCGAACCCTCCTTGCGGTGTTCGGGCCTTTGTTTTTTCCTCCCCCCGTCGCCTGCCATGCAACACCAGAAAATCCTCATCCTCGATTTTGGCTCCCAGGTCACCCAACTCATCGCGCGCCGAGTGCGCGAGGCGCATGTGCTCAGCGAAGTGCACCCCTGCGATGTCACGGATGAATGGATCCGCGAATATGCCAAGGACGGCTCGCTCAAAGGGGTGATCCTCTCCGGCAGCCATGCCAGCGTGTACGAGGACACCACCGACAAGGCCCCGCAAGCCGTGTTCGAACTGGGCGTTCCCGTCCTGGGCATCTGCTACGGCATGCAGGCCATGGCCCACCAACTGGGCGGCAAGGTCGAGGGCGGGCACAAGCGCGAGTTCGGTTTCGCGGCGGTGCGAGCACGGGGCCACACCGAGCTGCTGCGCGACATTGCCGACTTCACCACGGAAGAAGGCCACGGCATGCTCAATGTGTGGATGAGCCATGGCGACAAGGTCACGGAACTGCCTCCAGGCTTCAAGCTCATGGCCAGCACCGAGAGCTGCCCCATCGCCGGGATGGCGGATGAAGAGCGCAAGTTCTATGCGGTGCAGTTTCATCCTGAAGTCACGCACACCGTGCAGGGCAAGGCGCTGCTGGAGCGTTTCGTGCTCGGCATCTGCGGCGTGCGTCCCGACTGGATCATGGGGGACTACATCTCCGAAGCGGTCCAGAAAATCCGAGACCAGGTGGGCGACGAAGAAGTCATCCTGGGGCTGTCCGGTGGGGTCGATTCGTCGGTGGCCGCCGCGCTGATTCACCGCGCCATCGGCGATCAGCTGACCTGCGTTTTCGTGGACCACGGCCTGCTGCGTTTGAACGAAGGCGACTTGGTCATGGAGATGTTCCAGGGCAAGCTGCATGCGAATGTCATTCGCGTCGATGCGAGCGATCTGTTCTTGGGCAAGCTGGCAGGCGTGAACGACCCGGAAGCCAAGCGCAAGATCATCGGCGGCGAGTTCGTGACGGTGTTCAAGCAAGAGGCCGCCAAGCTCAAGGCGGGCGACAAGGGCCACAAGGGCGCCACATTCCTCGCGCAAGGCACGATCTATCCCGATGTGATCGAGTCAGGTGGCGCGAAGAGCAAGAAGGCCGTCACCATCAAGAGCCACCACAACGTCGGCGGTCTGCCTGAGCAACTCGGCTTGAAGCTGCTGGAGCCGCTGCGCGATCTGTTCAAGGATGAGGTGCGCGAACTGGGCGTCGCCCTCGGGCTGCCGCCCGAAATGGTGTATCGCCATCCATTCCCCGGGCCGGGCCTGGGCGTGCGCATTCTTGGCGAAGTGAAGAAGGAATACGCCGATCTACTGCGGCGTGCCGACGACATCTTCATTCAGGAGCTGCGCAATTTCATCGATCCAGGCACTGGCAAGAGCTGGTACGAGTTGACCAGTCAGGCCTTCACCGTATTTCTGCCCGTGAAAAGCGTGGGTGTCATGGGCGATGGGCGCACGTATGACTACGTGGTGGCCCTGCGCGCCGTGCAAACCAGTGACTTCATGACCGCGGATTGGGCAGAGCTGCCTTACGCATTGCTCAAGAAAGTGTCCGGACGGATCATCAATGAGGTGCGCGGGATCAATCGAGTGACCTACGACGTCTCCAGCAAGCCGCCAGCGACGATTGAGTGGGAGTGAAATCAGGTCCTTCGGGGACTATCGCCACCTATCGAAAATCCGTCGTAACGTGTTGATTTCAAAGGAAATACGTCACGGCAGCTATCGGTGACTATCGCCGGGCAGCGCAACGGATTGACGGTAGAGGTGACGGTAAGAACCGGAGGCCGGATTAAGACCTCCTTGTTTACTATCGAGACCAAATCGGTCTTTGACGGTAAATCACTCCTCTGGAAAGCTTGTTTCATGCGGCTTTCCGGGCATCAGCAGGTCTCCTGACCCCTGACGGTAAAAGCCGTCATGAACAGGAGGAAAAACCTCGATGCTTACCGACACCGCACTGCGCAATTTCAAGCCTAAGTCCAAGACTTACAAGGCTTCCGACCGTGACGGCATGTACGTGACGGTATCGCCCACCGGTACCGTCACCTTCCGCTTCGATTACCGTCTCAACGGCCGGCGGGAGACGCTGACCATTGGCCGGTATGGGCTGTCCGGTATTTCGCTGGCGATGGCCCGCGAAAAGCTGCTGGATGCCAAGAAGGCCGTCGCCCAGGGCAAGTCCCCGGCGCACGAGAAGCAGCGCGAGAAGCGCCGCCTTACCGCCGCCAAGAACTTTGGCGACATGACTGCCCAATGGCTGGCTGGTGCCAGGATGGCCGACAGCACGCGAGCGATGCGTAAGAGCATCGTTGATCGGGACATCCTGCCGGCCTTCCGGAACCGCCTGCTCAACGAAATCAGCGCCGATGACTTGCGTGCCTTGTGCGGCAAGGTGAAGGGGCGGGGCGCCCCGGCCACAGCGGTGCATGTCCGCGACATCGTGAAGCAGGTCTATGCCTTCGCGATCATGCATGGTGAGAAAGTGGACAACCCGGCGGCCGACGTGGGCGCGGCGTCGATTGCAACCTTCATGCCCAAGGACCGTGCCTTGTCGCCGTTGGAGATCCGCCTGATGTCGCGGCAGATGGAGTCGGTGGCCACCTACCCCACCATCCGGCTGGCGCTGCGCATGATTCTGCTGACGCTGGTGCGCAAGAGCGAGCTGATCGAGGCTACCTGGGACGAGGTCGATTTCGAGAATGCGACCTGGACCATTCCGAAGCAGCGGATGAAGGGGCGCAATCCGCATGTGGTCTACCTGTCGCGCCAGGCGCTGGACATCCTGGTGGCGCTGCACACCTGTGCGGCCGGATCGAAGTTCGTGCTGCCGTCGCGCTACGACTCCGACCGCAGCATGTCCCACGCGACCCTCAACCGGGTCACGCAGATCGTGGCGCAGCGGGCGAAGGATGCAGGCCTGCCGCTGGAACCATTCACCGTCCACGACCTGCGCCGCACGGGTTCGACGCTGCTCAACGAGATCGGGTTTAACCGCGATTGGATCGAGAAGTGCCTTGCGCACGAGGAAGGGCGCTCCTCGCGCTCGATCTACAACAAGGCCGAGTACGCCGAGCAGCGGCGCCACATGCTGCAGGAGTAGGCCAACATGGTCGATGCGTGGATTGATGGGCAAACCTATGTGCCGAAGCTGATGCCGGACAACGTGGTCGTGCCGGTGCTGAGCGCAATGGCTTGATGTAGTGGCAAGGTTGTCACTTGACAACCTTGCCGTATATTCCCATACTGGAGACTGTTGATGGCACGTTCCTCTCATCCGAAGAAAGAGGTCGAGGAAGCGCTCAGGCACGCCGAAGGGCAGGGCTGGCGCGTAGAAGTCGGTGGCAGCCATGCTTGGGGGCGGATCTATTGCCCGTACAAAGACGCGGAGTGTCGCTGTGGCGAGTTCTGCATCACCAGCGTGTGGAGCACGCCGAAGAACCCCGGCAACCACGCGCGTGCCTTGCGGCGCGTCGTGGACAACTGCACCACACACCGCAAGCAGCAGGAGGCCGCTGACGATGCCGAGGAGTAGCACGATGGAATACACCTTCACCCTGAAATACCAACTCGCCGACGATGACCGTGACGCGGAGGCGCTGGTCGAGCGTCTGGGCGAGGCCGGTTGCGACGATGCCCTGGTCGGCATCGGGCAGCCGGGGCGGCTCGCACTGGAGTTCACCCGCGAGGAGAGCAGTGCGGACGCAGCAGTGCGCAGCGCGCTGGCCGACGTGCGGCGCGCCGTACCGTCGGCCAAGCTGATCGAGGTCGCGCCGGATTTGGTCGGGCTGACCGATGTAGCCGACATCGTGGGCGTGTCGCGGCAGAACATGCGCAAGCTGATGCTGGCCCATCCGAGCAGCTTCCCGACGCCGGTGCATGAAGGCAGTGCGTCGATCTGGCACTTGGCGGATGTGCTGGTTTGGCTGCAGGCCAGGGGGAGCTACTCGCTGGCCTTGGACGTTCTGGAAGTGGCGCGCGTGGCTTTGCAGGTCAATGTAGCCAAGGAAGGGCGAAGGCTATCGCGGTCGGCTTCCAAGGAACTGGATGCTCTTGTTGGATGAGGCCGGCGCCAGCTTCATCCCTGAGCGGAACCCGCCCGAACAGGGCGGGTTTTTCGCAAGTAGACATCCGGCTTGGTAGCGCCGGCGCGAGGGGCTTGCTTGCGTTCGTCGATCCAGGCCTCCACCTCGGCCAAGTCCCATACTACGCAGCGCGGCGTCAGATTGAAGCGCCGTGGAAACTCACCGCGACGCTCCATTTCGTAGATCGTCGTCTCGGCCAAGGGAACGATCTGCCGCAACTCATGGCGGCGAATGGTGCGCCGAAATGGCAGAACGTTGTGCTTCGGAAACTGCGGGAGATCGCTGTAGGCGTTTGAGCCCGGCAGGGGAAGGGATGCGGGCTGCAAGCGCATCTCGGCGCCGCTGTCGCTGCCGATTTTTCCCGCCGGGTTATTCTCCATGACGAACTCCGTGATTGTTCGGCTATCTGACTTGCCACCGCACGCCAATATGGTGGCTTTCATTGGCTATCGCGGCAACTCGCAGGAGCGTAGCGAGGCGTACTGAAGACAAATAGCCACTGAGAAGGGGCAGGGCATGGCGACGATAACGGTTTGTTCGATTCACATCGAGGAGTACAGCGGCATCCAGTTTGAGCGCCTTGACTTTGCGTACCATGTCCGCGAGGCTGGCGTGGCCTGATCTGGCACGGCCAATTGGGAGGCGGCCAACGGCGGGACATCTCGGGTATCGACCCGTTCGATGGCCAGTCGGCACGCAAGTCTCATGAATCGTCGAAGCGGTGCCTGTTCGCGAAGAATCGGAGCGCGCACCCTGCTCTGTTATCGACTTAATTCGCTATGCATATACCAATGTGACGGCGATCTTGCAGACGACCTCTCGCTCCGATCGTGACTACTTGAGTGCTGAGATCTCCCGACTCTTGATCAGCCGCGAGCGCAGCACATTGCGGCTGATGCCCAGCAGCTTGGCGGCCTGCACCTGGTTGCGGTGGCAGAATTCGAAGGCTGTGCGCATCACGGTCTCCTCGATCCTCTCGAAGAGCTGTGAGTCGGGCTCGTTGAACAGCGCGCGCAGCACGGTCTCCAGCGCCTGCTGTGGCGTGGCCTCGGCCGGAGCGTCGCCTTCGGTCGCGCGGCGCTGGATGTGCAGCGACGACAGGTGCAGGTGCTCCTCGCCGAGCACGTCGTGCTGGCAAATCAGCAGCGCGTGGTGGATCACGTTCTCCAGCTCGCGGATGTTGCCGGGCCAGCCGTGGTCGCCGAGCTTGCGTTCGGCCGCCGCGTTCAGCCGCACCGCGCCGTAACCCAGCCGCTGGCGGTATTCCTCGATGAAGTGGCGCGCCAGCGGCAGGATGTCGCCGGGCCGCTCGCGCAGCGTGGGCAGTGCCAGGTGCACCACGTGTAGCCGGTAGAACAGGTCCTCGCGGAAGTGGCCGGCGGACACGGCGTCCTGCAGCCGCACGTTGGTGGCCGCGACCACGCGCACGTCGATCGGCACGCTCCTGCGCGAGCCCAGGCGCACCACCTCGCGCTCCTGCAGCACGCGCAGCAGCTTGACCTGGATCGACAGCGGCAGGTCGCCGATCTCGTCGAGGAACAGCGTGCCGCCGTTAGCCGCCTCGAACCATCCGGTCTTGGCCGAGAAGGCGCCGGTGAAGGCGCCTTTCTCGTGGCCGAAGAGCTCGCTCTCGACCAGGCTTTCGGAAAACGCGCCGCAGTTCACCGCCACGAAGGGCTTGCCGCTGCGCCGGCTCAGGTCGTGCACGTGGCGCGCGATCAGCTCCTTGCCGGTGCCGGTCTCTCCGATGATCAGCACGTTGGCGTCGCTGGGCGCCACCATGCGCACGCGCTCGAGCAGCGCGGCCGAGCGCGGGTCCTGGAACACCTGCGCGGTGGCGCGGATCGATGTGGTCAGCTTGCGCGGGTTGGGCAGCGTGAGCAGCGGGGGCGCGTCCGCCTCGCTGTCGGTGGCATCGGCCGGCGGCAGCACGCCAAGGGGGCGGTAGAAGGCGTTCATGAGTAGAAGGTCGGTACGGGGTATTGCTGCTTGAGGGCCCACTCGCCGAGCTCGCGCACCTTGTAGGCCACGGGGTCGTGCAGGGTTTGGGTGCGCAGGTTGCGCCAGTGGCGGTCCAGGCGCAGGCCGCCGTGGGTGGCGCGCGCGCCGGCCACGTCGAACATGCGCGTACAGATGTCCAGCCCGGTGCGGGTGGCCGCCACCTTGGCGCTGGCCACGGCCACGGCGACCTCGCCGCGCTCTTCGTCCTTCAGCGCGGCGCCGCGCCGCCAGGCCGCGTCGAGCCGGTCGGCCGCGCGGTCGGCCAGCACGCGCACGCTTTCCAGCCCGACCCAGAAGTCGCCGTACTGGCTCAGCACGTACGGGTCTTCGTGCATCTGCTCCACCTTGGCCGCATGCCAGGGGCGCGACTCGTGCAGCGTGTAGTGGCGCGCGTCGTCGAACGCCGCCTCGGCAATGCCCAGGTAGATGTTGGCCAGCACCAGCTGCGCCACCAGCGGGCGCAGGCAGGCGAAGGGCGTGGACAGCGGGCCGGGGTCGGCCAGCACCTCGTGCTGCTCCACGCGCACCTTCTCGAAGGTGACGCTGCCGCTGTCGGTCTGGCGCTGGCCGATGTTGTTCCAGTCGGGCGCCACGAAGATGCCCGAGCGCCCGGTGGGCAGCGCCGCCACGATGAAGGCACCGTTGCCTTCCTCGCGCGCCGAGGCGATCAGCATCTCGGAGTCGAGCGCGCCCGAGCAGAAGCTCTTCTGCCCGGTGAACTCGCGCCAGCCCGCGTGCACGCTGGACACGGTGCGGTCGTCCAGCGGGTTGAGCGCGTTGCCCCAGAACCAGCGCCGCCGCGCCGTCTGCTCGAACCACGGCTCCCACTGCGCGGGCCGCGCGAACAGGCGCACGGTGGCCAGCATCAGGTGATGAAAACCGAACACGTGCGCGATGGAGCTGTCGGCCTGCGCCAGCAGCCGCACCACGTCGAGCGTCTCGCGCCAGTCGGCGCCACCGCCGCCGAACGCGGCCGGAATGCTCAGCGCCAGCAGGCCGCTCTCGCGCAGCGCGTCGCGCTCGGCCTTGGGCGTGCCGCCGCGCTCGTCGCGCTCCACGGCGGTGGCGGCAAAGCGCTGCATCAGGCCCTGCGCGAGCTCGCGCGCGCTGGCCGCGGGGGGCAGGGAAAGGGCGGAAT
Source organism: Acidovorax sp. SUPP2539 (assembly GCF_030158975.1). NCBI lineage: Bacteria > Pseudomonadati > Pseudomonadota > Betaproteobacteria > Burkholderiales > Comamonadaceae > Acidovorax > Acidovorax sp. SUPP2539. The sequence continues at coordinate 393,809 of NZ_BQXJ01000004.1, forward strand.
TCACAGTAGGACTCACGCGGTGCCTCGTCGTTTTCTTGAAGGGGTGCTCGTTGCGGCGCGGCATGCAGGCAGGGCTGCTGCGCCAGCAGCATGTTGACGGCGCACCGGCACCGCTTCAACGACGCGATCGGCATATCGATCCTCGCTTTGCTTCTGTGGCAGCAACACACGCAGGGCCCCGTGCCTGGCGTGGCCGGGATGCAGCACCGTTGGTGATCGGCTGCTGCTGCAGCAGCAGAAACGGCGCCCTGCGCGCCGTTTGCGCAGGCGGATCCACTGGCACGCAAACTGCTGAACCGCTGGCTCGACGACAGGCAATGCCAAGGCGCTTCCATGCAACTCTTCTGGTTTCTTCCCACCCACGGCGACAGCCGCTACCTGGGCACCTCGCGCGGCGCGCGCACCGTCAGCCACCACTATTTGCGGCAGGTGGCGCAGGCGGCCGACGAGCTCGGCTACGAGGGCGTGCTCATTCCCACAGGCCGCTCGTGCGAAGACGCGTGGGTGGTCGCGTCGGCGCTGGCGGCGCAGACCGAGCGGCTCAAGTTCCTGGTGGCCATTCGCCCCGGCATCATCTCGCCGACGGTGTCGGCGCGGCAGGCCGCCACGCTCGACCGCTTCAGCGACGGGCGCCTGCTCATCAACGTGGTAACGGGCGGCGACCCCGACGAGCAGCACGGCGACGGCAGCTTTCTCACGCATGCCGAGCGCTACGAGGTGACCGACGAGTTCCTGCGCATCTGGCGCGGCGTGGCGGCCGGCGAAACCGTCAACTTCTCGGGCCAACACCTGCGCGTGGAGAATGCGAAGACGCTGTATCCGCCGGTGCAGAAGCCGTACCCGCCGCTGTGGTTCGGCGGCTCGTCGGACGCGGCCATCGCGCTGGCGGGCGAGCAGGTCGACGTGTACCTCACCTGGGGCGAGCCGCCGGCCGACGTGGCCGACAAGATCGCCCGGGCGCGCGCCGCGGCGGCGCGGCACGGGCGCACGCTGCGCTTCGGCATCCGGCTGCACGTGATCGTGCGCGAGACCAGCGAGGCCGCCTGGCGCGCGGCCGACGAACTCATCTCCTACGTCACCGACGACACCGTGGCCGCCGCGCAGAAGGCCTTCGCGCGCTTCGACTCGGTGGGCCAGCAGCGCATGGCCGCGCTGCACGGCGGACGGCGCGACCGGCTGGAGGTGTCGCCCAACCTGTGGGCCGGCGTGGGCCTGGTGCGTGGCGGCGCGGGCACGGCGCTGGTGGGCAGCCCCGAGGAGGTGGCCGCGCGCATCCACGAGTACGCCGCGCTGGGCGTGGAGACCTTCATCTTCTCGGGCTACCCGCACCTGGAAGAGGCCTACCGCGTGGCCGAACTGCTGTTTCCGCTGCTGCCGCTGGACCTTACGCGCCCGGCGGGGCAAGCGAACATCACCGGCCCGTTCGGCGAGGTGATCGCCAACGACATCGTGCCGCAGCCGGTCCCGGCGCGCGGCAAGGTGGCGGCATGAAGCACTTCGGGGCCGAGGCCGGCGACGAGGCCGTGCCCTGGCACGCGGCCGCGCAGCGCGTGACGCAGGCGCTGGCGGCCACCGCTGTCGAGCGCGACCAGCGCGGCGGCGTGCCCAAGGCTGAGCGCGACCTGCTGCGCGAGAGCGGCCTGCTGATGCTCAGCGTGCCGGCGCAGCTCGGCGGCCTGGGTGCCAGCTGGCGCCAGACGCTCGACGTGGTGCGCGGTTTTGCGCGCGTCGACAGCGCGGTGGCGCACGTGTTCGCCTTCCATCACCTGCTGCTGGCCACCACGCAGCTATTTGCGCGGCCCGCGCAGTGGCAGCCCTGGGTCGAGCAGACGCGCACGCAGCGCTGGTTCTGGGGCAATGCGCTGAACCCGCTGGACAAGGGCACGCGCGCGCGCAGCGTGGGTGGCGAGGGCGGTGGCCACCTGTTCACCGGGCGCAAGAGCTTCTGCTCCGGCGCCGGCGACTCCGACATGCTGGTGGCTTCAGCGCTCGACGCCGACGACCGGCTGCTGATCGGCGTGGTGCCCACGCGGCGCGAGGGCATTGCCGTGCTGGGCGACTGGGACAACATCGGCCAGCGCCAGACCGACAGCGGCAGCGTGCTGTTCGACGAGGTGCGCGTGGAGGCGCACGAGCTGCTGCGCGACCCCGGGCCGCTGTCCACGCCCTTCGCCTGCCTGCGCCCGCTGCTGGCGCAGCTGATCCTCGCCAACATCTACCAGGGCCTGGGCGAGGGCGCGCTGGCCGAGGCCAAGGCCTTCACCTTGCAGCAGGCGCGCCCATGGCTCGCGTCCGGCGCATCGGCCGCCAACGAAGACCCGTACGTGCTGGCGCACTACGGCGACTTCTGGCTCGCGCTGGAAGGCGCGCGCAGCCTGCTCGACGGCGCCGCCGCCGCCTTCGACCAGGCCTGGCTGCGCGGCGATGCGCTCGATGAACACGAGCGCGGGCAGGTCGCCGTCGCGGTGGCCGCGGCCAAGGTGGCGAGCACGCGCGCCAGCCTCGAGGTGGCGCACCGCATGTTCGAGGTGACCGGCGCGCGCGCCACCACTGCCGCGCTGCGGTTGGACCGCTACTGGCGCAACCTGCGCGTGCACACGCTGCACGACCCGGTCGACTACAAGGTGCGCGAGCTCGGCGACTGGGCGCTGAACGCGCGCCTGCCGGTGCCGAGCTTCTATTCCTGAAGACCGACAGCCGATGCCATGAAGGGCCTGCGACGCGATGTCGCAGGCCCTTTTTTTTTGGCGCGTGCGTGTGCGGCTGTTGCTGCACAGGCGGCAGCTTCTCGCGCGTGTTGCTGGCTGGCGTTCATTCGGTGCACGCATACCGATGTGCGCGCGGCAACTAAGGCCGCCGGGCTGCTGATCGATCAGCAACCAAACCGCAGCCTGCTGGCGATACAGCATGCGCCGCAACTGCGATTTTTGGCTAAGTCGTTGATTCCAAAGAGAAAAGAAAGTGGCACGCGATTCGCATACATCGAGCGTGCCGCGAATTGCTTGCGGCTTCTGAACTGAGGTCATATATGCTTTGCGTGGGATAGGGGCTTCAAGAGCGCGAGCAGGCAAGCTGCCGAAAAACGCTAAAATGCATGGAATTTCAATGAAAAATTAGCCATGCCTGCCACCCTCCAATCTCCTGCTGCCTCTTTGCGAGGCGCTGCTGCGCACCTCGCTGGCGAGCTTCAGGCGGGGCGCGTTTACCGCCGGGAGGATCTCGCGCGCCTGTCCACGGCGGTGGACCGGCATCTGCGTGAGCTGGTGGCTACCGGTAAGCTGAAGAAGCTGGCCCAGGGCCTGTACCACGCACCGAAACAGTCCAGCTTTGGTCCGCTGCCACCGGCCGATGAGCAGGTGGTGGGTGGCTTTCTGCGCGACAAGGATTTCTTGGTGTTCTCTCCTTCGGCTTACAACGCCGTGGGTTTGGGTACAACCCAGCTTTACAACCGAACGCTGGTTTACAACCACAAGCGCCACGGCGTTTTCAAGCTCGGCAACCGGCAGTTCGACTTCCGGATGAAGCCGCGCTTTCCCAGGAAGCTGACGCCGGAGTTCTTGTACGTGGACCTGCTGAACAACCTGGACGAACTGGCGGAGGATCGCGATGCGGTCTTGCGCCAGGCGCGCAGCAAACTGCTTTCATTCGATCCCAGTCGCTTGCAGCGCGCAGCAGACAGCTTTGGCAGCGTGGCCACTCGCAAGCGCCTGCGGGAGTGGACGGGTGGCTGAGTTCCTGCACGAACGACGGGACTTCGATCAGTTGCTGGCAGTGGTCGCCGACGAGCGTGGCGTTGATCCCGTGCTGGTCGAGAAGGACTACTGGATCATGCATTGCTTGTGGGGCCTTCAGGTGCAGGGCTTTCAGTTTGAGCTGAAGGGCGGCACGTCCTTGTCGAAGGGCTTCGGTGTCATCCACCGCTTTTCGGAAGACATCGACATCCGCATTGAACCGCCCGACGGCATGGACGTGAAGACGGGACGCAATCAAGACAAGCCTGCACATGTTGAATCACGGCGTGCGTACTACGACGCGCTGGCAGCCCGGATCTACATCCCGGGTATCGACAGCGTAGAGCGTGATACCCAGTTCGACGACGACAAGATGCGCAGTGCCGGCATTCGCTTGATCTACGCATCGCGTGTTCCCGCGCTGGCTGGTGTCAAAGATGGCATCCTGCTGGAACTCGGGTTCGATGACACCGCCCCGAATCGGCCAGTCACGATCTCGTCGTGGGCGCTGGATGTGGCCGTGGATCGTGGGGTGGCAGCGGAGAACAATCGTGCAATGGCCGTACCGTGCTATGCCCCCACACACACCTTCGTCGAGAAGCTGCAGACGATCTCCACCAAGTACCGTCGACTGGACGAAACCCAGGCATTCCCCGCCAACTTCCTGCGGCACTACTACGACGTGCATTGTCTGCTGGGGCTGGAGGAGGTTCAGGCGTTCATGAGGACGCCCGCTTACCAGGAGCGCAAGGCGCTGCGGTTCCGCACCGGCGATGAACAGGCCATTGCCCGCAATCCGGCTTTTGTGCTGGCCGACACTGGGCAGCGCCAGCGCTTTGCGCAGGAATACCGCAAGACAGCCGCGCTGTACTACCAGGGACAGCCGGATTTCGATGTGCTGGTGGATCGGATCCATCAACACATTGATGTCATGTGAGGGCGAGGAATTGACACGCCAATTTGCGGACTCCGTGCCTTCCCATCACAGCACGGCTGTGCTGTACAAAAAGACAGTGCATTGTTACAATGCACCAAGAGAGTGAACAATGGGAAAAGACACCAGTATTGAGTGGACGCACCACACCTTCAATCCATGGTGGGGTTGCGTGCGCGTGTCCGATGCGTGTGACCATTGCTATGCCGAAACCTGGGCGAAGCGCCTCGGGGAAGACGTTTGGGGCGCAAAATCGGAGCGGCGTTTTTTTGGAGATGCCCATTGGAAGGAGCCCCTGAAGTGGGACCGGGAGGCCAACGAGAGCAAGACCAGGCGGCGCGTGTTTTGTGCGTCCATGGCGGACGTCTTCGAGAACCGCAAGGATCTGGTTCTGCATCGGCTGCGCCTTCTGGACCTCATCGCGGCAACACCACATCTTGATTGGCTGCTCCTGACCAAACGAATCCACTTGGTGCGCAAGCAACTGCCAAAGGGCTATGAGCTGCCTTCCAATGTTTGGCTGGGCGCGACCGTCGAGAACCAGGATGCCGCAGTCAAACGGCTGAAGTATCTTTTGGAGTTCGATACGCCGGCCGTCCGCTTCTTGTCATGCGAGCCTCTGCTAGGACCCCTGGATCTACGCCAGTGGTTAAAGCCGGGCGAGGGCAGTACGCGGGTGGACTGGGTGATTGCTGGCGGTGAGTCGGGGCCAGGTTCGCGTCCCATGGATCCGCAGTGGCCGGAAGACCTCCGCAAACAATGCAATGCAGCCGGCGTCGCGTTCCATTTCAAGCAATGGGGGCATTGGGCACCCCTTGAGCAAGCCGCTGACGCCGTTACGGGCCGTACCCCGATCCACATCGTCAGACGCGATGGCTCAGAGGTCAAACTCGCCGCTGTCGGAAAAGGCAAGGCTGGCCGCTCCTTGGGCGGCCGCCATTGGGATCAGTTTCCGAGCCCGAGAAACACGGTATAGCGTCGATCCACTTCAGTACTGCAGAAAGGCTTGCGCTTGGCAGAGAGTCACTACGATTGGAGGAACGGACCGGCAGAGATCGATCCGCACAGTGTGACGAAGCATGAGGTGCTAGTCGGCTACCTGATTCGGTACTTCGAGCAGCGCACACTCAATGCGCGGGGACGAGAGCGGCTGCGCATCACGCTGGTCGATGGATTCTGTGGGGGCGGGCTATACACGCTCAAAGGGCGAGGCACGGAAATCCTCGGATCTCCGCTTCGCATGCTGGATGCGGTTCGGGAGGCCGGTGTCCGAGTCAATGCCCAGAGAACGAAGCCCATTGAGTTGGATGTGCGGTACATCTTCATCGACAAGGATGCCCGCGCGTTGTCGCACCTGAAACAGGTATTGCACGATAGAGGATACGGCGCGCAAATCGGCCAGTCGATCCACGTCATTCATGACGACTTTGCCTCGGCATCGCCGACGGTTTTTCGGTTGATCCAGGCTCATACGCCCCTGGCCCACACGGCGCTTTTCTTTCTGGACCAGTACGGGTACAGCGAAGTGCCGGCGCCCCTGATTCAGCAGATATTTGCCGAGTCGCCGAAGAGCGAAGTGGTCCTGACGTTCCATGTCTCGGCTTTCGCTACCTACACCAACGATGAGTTCACAGACAAGGTCTCTGGCAAGCTGGCCATCGACATTCGCTCGGCGTTGGGGGGGAGAACGATCGAGCAGATCAAGGAAGAGGACTCGGCGGACTGGCGGCGCTTTATTCAGGCCGCGCTGTACCAGGCATTGGTGAAGGATTGCGGAGCGGAGTACTTCACGCCCTTCTTCATTCGTGGGGAAGGGAGTGGTCAAGGAGAATATTGGCTTGTGCATCTTTCGCGGCACCCGCGGGCGCAGGATGTCATGAAGCAGGTGCATTGGGAACACCAGAACCATTCCATTCACTACGGCGGCGCGGGCCTTGACATGCTCGCGACCCACATGATGGGTTTCCGTCAGGAGTTCGAAGGGGGATTCGTGTTCGACGATGCAGCACAGAATCTGTCCGCCGATGTGTTGCCTCAGCATTTAGCGAAGAACATTTTCAACCGGGCGCAGCCTGTGCAGATCGGCGAGCTCTATGCCTCGACTTGCAACACGTCACCGGGCACGTCGCTCATGTACAAAGACGCCCTTCAAAGGTTGTCTGGCGAGAAAGACATCGTCATTCGGTCCGAAGACGGAACGGTCCGACGGCTTGCACGGTACATGCGGGATACGGACTGGGTCGAACGAAACCGGCAGGGCTCCCTGTTCGTCGTTTCGCAAAGGGGTAGGTTGTGAGTTTTTACCTCGCTCACAACGATGACCCTTTGCCACATCTGCCGGTGGAATTGGGACGAGCCGGCGAGGGTGTTGGCCGGTGGGTGCCAGAGATGAAGCACACATTTCTGGCCAAGTACGTGGAGGGCACGAGAAGGGCGCGGGAGAAGTTCAAGCAGCGCGTGTATGTCGATCTGTTCTGTGGTCCAGGGCGCATTCAGGTCAAAAGCGAACCGATGACCCGTCCTGGTGGCGCACAGATCGCATGGCTGCATTCGCTTCGGGACAACGTGGCCTTCACCTCGTGTCTCGTCGGCGATCTGGACGCGTCGCGGGCATCGGCCTGTGCGGAGCGGCTGCAGGCGATGGGCGCGACGGCAACAGCTTTGCCGGGGGCGGCTGAGTTCACGGTGGATCAAGTGCTTCCCATGATTCCAAAGGGCGCTCTGTGTCTTGTGTACCTTGACCCCTACAACCTGCAATACCTGTCGTTCAGCGTGATCGAGAAGCTGGCGCGGCTAAAGTTTGTTGATTTCGCAGTCCATTTCAGCACCATGGATCTGCGGCGCAATGTACTGATGGAATACAACCCGGAGCGTGCGCGCTTTGATGCAGCGGCGCCTGGCTGGCGTGACCATATCGACCCGGTGGCATTTGTGCGCGGTGACGCGGACGAAGCGTTCTTTGAGTACTGGTGTGGGCTGGTGCGTGGTCTTGGGTTTTCGATTAGTCGGCGCATGCCACTGGTGCGCGACGAAGGAAATAGACCATTGTACCACTTGGTGTTTTTCAGCCGTCATGAACTGCCCAATAGGATCTGGGGCGACGTGGCTCAAGGTCCGAACCGTGAGTTCGACTTCTAGGTAAGGGCGGCACTCCTCAATTTTTTTCTGCCGAGTGCGGCGAACATAAGAATGAAGATCGACATCATCAGCAGTGACGGCATCCACGCCTCGGAGAAGGAGGCGCTGGAGCGCATGCGGCAGGCATTCAATGCGTCTGAGTTCAGCCTGAAGTGGCAGGGTTACGCCGGTTTCATGATGATGGACACGACCTACCGGGATCGCGAGATCGACCTGGTGCTGCTCACCCATGATCGCTTGCTGCTCATTGAGCTCAAGAAGTGGCGGGGCAAGATCGAGCCGATGCAAGACCACTGGCTGCGCGACGGCGACGACATGGGGCGCTCTCCAGTCAAAGTGCTCGCCGACAAGTGGAAGATTCTCTCGTCCAAGATCCGCAACCGCCTCACCGAGCCGGCCAGGTCCGTTTACATCGACTACCGCGTTGTGATGTGCGGAACAGCAGATTTCTCAGCGATCCCGGATGATGAAAAGGCCTTCGTCCTGACGCTTGACCAGTTCCTGAAGATCGCCAAGCAGGGCGGCTATCGACAGGAGTTTGGCAACCCCTGCGCAGGTAAGCCCAATCAGCATCTGCAGACCTTCACGCAGTTCTTCCGTGGCCGGGACTTCAAGCCCGCGGGTTTTTCGTTCGGCAACTTCCAGATCGTGGGCGAAGCGACTTTTCCGCATCCGCAGGGCCTGTACAAGGAGTACAAGTCGGTCAAGAAGGACGACCAGCGGCACGAAGCCTTGCTGCGGCGCTGGGACTTCTCCGCGCTTACCGGCATCGCCGACACCCTTGATGAGCGGGCGCGCATCGCGCTGCGCGAGCACAAGGTGCTCGGTTTCATCCATGAGCAGTGCGAGCAACTGGATGGTGTGGTGCTGCAACCGCTGTCCCATCCCACCAGGGACGACATCGACGCGGACTTCTGCGAACTCTACCGACTGCCCTCGCGCCAACTGCGGCTCAACGAGTTCGTGCACCGCCACGGGCAGGACCTGTCGTTCGTGGACCGCCTGTCCTTGATCAAGGTGCTGCTGTCGCACTTTGCGGAGCTGCACGATGCCGGTGTGGCGCATCGCGATGTCAGTGACCACAGCCTTTGGCTGGAGCGGCCGTCGAAGGTGTCCATCTCCGGCTTCCTGACCGCCTACTTTCCCGAGGCGGGCTCGGTCGGGCCGCTGCGAGACAACCTGCGTGCGGGCAAGGCCGTGCTACCCGAGGATTCCGAACTGGGCGAGGGCGAAGCGAGCGACGCATTTCGGGGCGATGTCTACCTGCTCGGCGCGGCCGTGCACCACGTGCTTTTCCTGCGCCTACCGCGTCAGATGGAAGGCTTGTTCCTATGGGAGCCTCCGGAGGGGACCGACTGCGATCCCGGCCTGGCCGCCTGGTTCGCCCGAGCCATGGATTGGGTTCCATCGGCGCGCTTTGCGAACGCCCGCGTCATGCTGGACGCCTTGAACGCTCTGCCGGTCGGCCGATTGTCAAGGGCCGAGGTCGATCTGCACGCCTTCGAGGCCTACCGCAGCGAAGTCATGCCGATGGTGGCCTATCCACTTGAGGAGAACATCAAGCAGGGCCACAGCCATCTCTACCGCTCGACCGTGGGCGGACGCCCAGTGTCGGTGAAAGTCTGGTACGGACGCCGACCCGATCCGAAGCGCCCCGAGGAGACGCATGCGCTGAAGATGTTCCTGGACAAGGCCCGCCTTGTGCAGAGTCAGCCCTGCGCCTCGCTGGCGCCAGTGGTGGACTTCGGGATATCGGACGCGGGTACCTTCCTGGTCCAACACTGGGTGGAGGGGCAGGGTCTGCTGGAAGCCGGTGCAACCCGCCCGGCGGCGCGCGAGATCCTCGCGCTGTGTCACCAACTGGTCAAGGCCACGCTGCATCTGCATGGGCTGGATCTGCAACACGGCGACCTGCACCCTGGAAATGTCCTGATCGACGGTACAGACGTGCGCTTCATCGACGCCATCGACATGGTGCAAGGTGGCGCTGCCGGTCCTCACAACCCAGCTTATGCGCCCGTGGACCACGAGTCAGTGTCGCCCGAGCAGCGCGATTGCTATGCCGTGGCAAAGATGTGTGGGGAACTGCTGGACGGTGTTGCGTCCTGGGAGGGGATTGATGCACTCCCCTTGCGTGAGGAGATCCAGCGCTGCCTAGACAGAGAACTGCGTGTGCATGCGCTCGACCGCATCGACGACGCTCTCGCACGGTTGCTTCATCCGCCATTGCTCGACACCGGGCCGCGGCTGGTCGTTCAGATGCGCCAACTCACCTCGCGCACGCCGTTGGCAGGCGACAACGGTGCGTTCCATGTGGGGGTGGCGATCGAACGGGTGCGCAATAGCCGGCAACAACCCCACGTGGAAGTGTCGCTGTCGGGGGTGCGTCGGCGCCTGCTGATCCTGCTCAAGCCTACGACGCTCGACTTTGCGTCGCTGCGCGTGCACGACATGCCACACAGCCAGTTCGTGCGCATGGCCACTCAGGCAACCGCAACGCTGAAAGCAGAAATCCATTTCGAGCCCGCGCCGGCCGACGATGCCAGCGACTTGCTCACGACGCTGGAGGCGATAGCGGAGGTCCGCGAGGCCATCGACGCCGTCCGCTACCAGCTCCTCGGCCTTGACGCGCCCGAGGAGGAGGTTGACGCCGGCGAAGAGGATCTGGGCGTGCCACGCGCCGCCCCTCGGACCGAGGCGTTGTGGCGAGCTATCCTCAATGCCGAAGAGGCTACGCTGCCCGAAGTCGAGATCGCCGCGCCGGTGGCGCGAGAGCTGGGGCGCCGCGACAAGCTGCGCATTCCGTACCGCAAGGAAGGCGAGGCGCTCGACTACGAATCCGACGCGAAGGTCGAGGCCTTGCAGGAAACCAATGGTGAACTGGTGAAGGTCGGCGACATCGACATGCGCGAGACCACCCAGGCCATCCTGGTGATCGACAACCCGCGCATCCGCATGCAGACCGGCGTGGGCGATCGCATCAAGCTGCGCAGCCAGCAGGATCTTTCCTCGTTCCGCCGCCGGCATCTTGCCGTCACCCGCATCCTGGGACGCGAATCGGTACTGCCCGACCTGGTCGACTATTTCGATCCGGTGCAATGCCCGCTGCCACAAACCCTGCAGGCCTCCCCCACCGACGCAGAGTTGGATGCCTACAACCGTCACAACGAGTCGGGGCAGTTGGTGTTCTCCCTCAATCGGCAACAGCGGGATGCCTTTGCGAAGCTGTGGTCCCAGGGGCCACTGAGCCTGCTGCAGGGGCCGCCGGGCACGGGCAAGACTTCCTTCATCGCATCTTTCATCCACTACGCGATGTCCCACGGCGCACAGAGCATCCTGCTGGCAAGCCAGTCGCACGAGGCGGTGAACAACGCGGCCGAGAAGGTCATCGAGCTGTGCCAGCGCACTGACCTGCCGCTGGACGTGGTGCGCTTCGGGGCCGAGGGCATGGTGTCCGAGCAACTGCGGCCGCACCATTCGGCGTCCATCCTGCAAGCCTACCGCGATCTGTTCCGATCCGAGATGCGCCAGCGCGTTGTGGCGCTAAGTCGCAACCTGGGCTTGCCCAGTGCATTCGTGGAGGATTGGTTCGACATCGATTTCCACCTCGGACGCCTCTTGAGAGACATCGAGCGGCTGGCGCGCAAGCGCTCGGAAGCCAATGCGACGGGAGAGGACATCGCGTCTGGGGCAGCGCGCATCGGGCAACGCACCGAACGTCTGCGCACCTTGGCTCGCGAGAAATTCGACGTGCACGAGGTGGCCGATCCAGCCGAGACGATTGCCCAGCTACGGCGCGCCGCGATGGAGGCCCACGGCGTGACCTCGGCCGATGCCGTGTCCAAGCTCGATCAGGTCATGGCGATGGCCCAGGAATGGGTAGACCGGTTGGGCACGCTGCGAGGCAATTTCGAGGAATTCCTCGCCAAGACGCGCTCTCTGGTGTGCGGCACCTGCGTGGGCCTGGGGCGCTCCCAGTTCGGGGTGGCCCGCAACCGCTACGACTGGGTGATCGTCGACGAGGCGGCCCGGGCCACGCCGGGCGAACTGGCCGTCGCGATCCAGTCGGGGCGCCGAGTGTTGCTGGTTGGGGACCACCGGCAGCTGCCGCCGCTCTACACCGAGCCGCTGGTGCGCCGGATCTCCGCGGACCTGCAGTGGCTGGACCGATCCGTGCTCACCCGCAGCGACTTCGAGCGTGCCTTCGAGTCCGACTACGGCCGCCAGGTCGGTGCGACCCTGCAGACCCAGTACCGCATGGCGCCGCCGATCGGCGAACTGGTGTCTGCCTGTTTCTACCCGGTGCCGCTGCAGCCCGGCCGCGGTGATCCGCCGCCATGGTTCGATCAATTGCCCGAACGTATCGGCGCGGTTGTGACCTGGGTCGATACGTCGGACGCCGGGCGCGAATCCCACGACCGGCCCAGGACGCCCGGCTTTGACAACCTCTATGAGGCGCGCGAGATACTGGATCTGCTGCGCTCGATCTGTACCAGCGGACCCTTCGTGCAGTCCCTGATGGACCACTGCGCCGAGGACGAGAAGCCCATCGGGGTCATCTGCATGTACGCCGCGCAGGAGCGCCTGCTGCAACGCATGCTCAGCGAACAGGACTGGGCCACCGGCTACCGGCGCTTGATCAAGATCGACACCGTCGACAGCTACCAGGGCAAGGAGAACCGGATCATCATCGTGTCCACCACGCGCAACAACGGCCGCTACGAGCAGGGTTTCCTGAGCAGCAACGAGCGGGTGAATGTGGCGATCTCGCGCGCCATGGATCGCCTGGTGATCGTCGGCGCAGCCCGCATGTGGCGCGAGCGCCACCAGCGCTCCCCCATGGGACGGGTCCTCGCGCACATCGAGGCGCATCGCGACGACAAGGCGTTCACGATGGTCCAGGCATCCGCCTTGGAAGGGAGTCCGGCATGATCACGCTCGAGGAACAACAGCTGCACGAACACCTCGCAGTCGATGAGATCACGTTCGCCATTCCCGCGCAGAGCTTCGCGATCTCGTGCGCCATCAGTGCCGAAGAAGCGCTGCCGGTGGTGACGGAGTTCGCCCTGCGCATCGCTTACGTCTGCGGCACGCTCAGTCCCGCGCAGATCCAGGATTTCTTTGGTTTCTCGAAGAAGGAAACCGATGCGGTGCTCAAGTCCTTGCTCGATGAGCGGCTGCTGCAATGGAACGACGAGCACCTGGAGCTCACTACTTACGCGCTGGCGCGCTTCCAGGACAGCTCGGACAATCTGCCGCGCTTCTTCAAGATCCAGGACTGGAGCGCCGAAGTCGTGTTCGACCTGATCAGCTTCAGCCCGGCGGGCCGGCCGAGCCGCCTGAAGCGGGTGCGTTCGCAGATCGAGCTGGCGACACGCAACCTGGATAAGCAATCGCGCACGCGGCAGTACGCGGAGCAGTCCTTCCAGCAGAACTTCCGCCAGATCTGTACCAGGGAGAAGGCTGAGATCTACAAGATCAGCGCCATCGACGCCGGCGAGCGCTTCAGCATTCCCCTGCAGTGTACGTTCCACCTCGATCTGAGCGGGCAGACGAGCATTCGGCGCGACATCGATGATGAGAGCTTCGGCAGCCGGCTGGAGATCGCCGAGGCGATCACCGACGCGCTGGCCAGCCAGGAGCGGGGCGACAACGAGCGCTTGCGGGACTTCATCCAGACCTTCGATGACACTCTGCTGCAGCGCTACGTGACAGGGGATGCGTTCGATCTGCGCCGTTACGCCCAAGAGGCCCATCTGACGCGGTCCGTGCGCCCTGAGGACGACCGCGTCACGCCAATGCTGGGCGCGCTGTACCTCCCACGCAATGCCGCCTTGCTGCTCGAACGCATTCAGGCTGCGATGGCGCAGCCGAACTCACGGGTTGAGCCTGAGCCGCCTTCCACGGAAGGGGCTGAAGCCGACACCAAGGAGGCTTCAGAAACGACGCATCCTGCGCAGTGGGAGGCCCTGTGGTGGGCGCCGCAGTCGCCGTTGTGGGCGCGCACGCGCAGTGCGCGCGACCTGGCGCAGAAGATCGACGGGCTGCTGGCCCCCCAAGGCGGCGAACGCACGTCGGCTGGGCTGCAGGTCGTGGTACCGACCGCACGCCGCCCCCCAAGGGAGCGCCTGGCCGTCTACCAGGACCAGTTCAACCGCCTGCTAGCGGCAGATGTGGTTTTGATGGATGGGAGCTTGGAGCTGTTGATCGTGCCGGACGTCTTGGTTTGTGCCATGTTTCATTTCAACTTGGCTCACAACGCGACGGCCGTGCCGATCGGTTTCATGTCGTCCACCCCTGAGCACATTGCATCCGCGGGGGCGCTGGTTTCAGCACGAATGCGAGGCCGCTCGGACAGCGTCACTGCGGCGCGCGAGGAGGGCGGTGCGGCTCTGATCGACGGTCTGGCGCAACTGGTGGCACGTCTGACACCGCCGCGCGAAGTTGACGCGGACGGGTCCACAAAGGGTGGCCGCGCTCGACTGACGCTGAAGAAGTAGCGAGAGAACGCTGGTTCATGACCCTCAACCTGGAATACGTGGAAGAGACGACGCAAAAGCGCCTAGCGCTCAGCGCGGGGGAACTCGTGCCGCTCGGCTTCGATGACCTGGTAGTCCTCCACGGAAAACTGCGCGAGCCCATCGTTTTCCCACTTCGAATCCGGGGTGCTCGAGTTGCTTCAACGGAATTCGAGCACTTGCAGATCGCGGAGAAGCTCAACGTCAAGGCGGAACTGCAAAGCCACCTTGGATCCACAGTACTGGGCCTGGTCAAGGGCGGATGGTTGCCCTCGGGACTGATCCTGGATGAAGACACGCTCTTGTTGCCGGATCGGTGCACGGTGGCGGCGCTGCGCAGCCGATTCGTCGGGGGCGAACCCAAGGAGGGAGTGCCGCCGGACTTCCTCGACTTTGCTCGCAACAAGGCTCTCAAAGTCAATCCCATGCTGTATGCCATGGAAGGTACCTCAGGTAGCCGCAACCCCGACGCTGCAGAACTGTCGGCGTTGTACGACCGAGCGGCACTCAAAATTGGAGAGGCCCTGCCCAAGGCTGTCATGTTTCCGGGCAAGGAAGATGCGCTGCAGGGTGTCCTTGGATTGCTGCGAGATCAGGCGCAAGGATTTGCCGCGCGGCAGCGCTTCCTTACAAAGGCGGCTCCCCTGCTAGCCACCCCCGTCGGTCGCAAGCGACTCCCTGACCTATGGCAGCAACTGCTGGAACTTGCCGAACGGCATGGCGTGGCACGCGCATCGATGCTGGTGTGCGCGCTTTTCAGTGCTAGCGCCGCGCACCCCGCGATGAATCCGGCCATGGGGGTCCTGAAGCCACGCCGCCAATACACGGAAAGGAATGCCTTCAACGCATTGGCGGATCTTCGTTCCTTGGACTTGTTGATCGCTGCAGGGACAGATTTTCCAGACAAGAGGGTGGCACTCCTAACAGAAGACCGAGCGCTGGCCCTGTACTGGGTGGGCATGCAGACGCACAGCCATCGCAGGGATGGGACCAGCATCCACTACGCCATGAACCCGCACACTGCAATGTTCGCCCGCCTGAGCGATCAGGAGGTACAAACCGTGCTGAAAATGCTCTCGGATGGTGGACGGGCTTCGGCCTAAGGCCTCAATGCTCGACAACGGCCTGAAGAAGGCCGCGGCGCTCCAAAGAAGTTCACACTTCGTTCCCGTGAGCTGATTCGCCGTCAGCCTCGCGATGGAGTGGGGGCAGTGCTCGCACGACTCCAGCCACCGTATATTGGTGGCGGTGGTGCCACGTGTTCAGGCCATCCTGGCACCTGGAATCTCGATGAGCCGGGACCAGGTCCCCGACTTCCGGCACATCCTCATTTCAGGGAAATCCCGTTTGGGCGTTTGGGCGCCTTGTGACTCGGTCATACTGGACGCCGAAATTACATTCGGCTACATCCATATTCCGCATGCATATCGAGCGATTGCACCTGAGCGGCTTTCGGTGCTTCGGCCCACAAGAAAGCACCATTGCGCTGAAGCGCGACCTCACCGCATTCATCGGCGTCAACGGCGCCGGTAAGACCGCAGTCCTGTTGGCTTTGGCTCGGCTCTTTGGCGTGACCTCTGACCAACGTCGCCTCCGCCGATAGGACTTTCACATTCCTGTGACCGAACTCGTTCCTGCACCGCAGCGTAGCCTGTACGTCGAGGCCGTCGTTGCGTTCCCTGAGCTCGACGCGAACGCGAACCTCGCAGCGGTGCCAGAGTTCTTCCAGCAAATGGCCGCCGACGAGCAGGGCCACCTCAAGTGCCGCCTGCGGCTGCAGGCGACCTGGACGGACGATGGCTCGCTGGAGGGCGCGGTGGAGCAGAAGCTGCTGGCAGTGCGCACCTTTGGAGCATTCAAGGAAGACGAGTGCTTCGAACTGAAAGCCGTGGACCGGGCGAGGATTCAAATGATTTACGTACCGGCCACGCGAGACGGCGGCTCTCAGGTCACGGCCTTCCTCAAGGGGCGCCTGTGGCGCGCTATCAACTGGTCGCAGGGCGTCAAGGATGCACTGGTCCATGCTGGAGCAACGATGAACGGCGTCTTCGTCGGGGAAGCAGCTGTCGGTCGCATCGCCGCGGCCGTCAGTCATCGTTGGCAGCAGGTCCATTCCGCGGGCACGGACACCACGCCGGCCTTTCGGCCTGTGGACGTGCGCTGGCAGGAGTTTGTGCGCAGAGTGGAAGTCATGTTCTACCCCGATGAGTCGGGTCGTGAGCGTGGTCTCGACGACCTCAGTGATGGGCAGCGCTCCCTGTTCCACCTTGCCATGACGGCGGCGATCCTTGACGTGGAAGCGCAGGCAGCGGCCGATCCGGCCGCTGCAGGCTTCCTGGTCGACACAGTGTCGCTTCCCGTCCTGACACTGATCGCGGTGGAGGAGCCTGAGAACACACTGGCACCGTTCTACCTGTCGCGCATCGTGGGTCAGATCCAGGAACTCACTCACGGCCATCGGGCGCAAGCCATCCTGTCGAGCCACTCCGCGAGCATCCTGTCGCGCATCGAGCCCGAGGGCGTGCGGCATTTCCGCTTGAATTCGGTGGACCGCACTGCCATGGTTCGCGCGCTGCAATTGCCTGTTGGCGTGGAGGAAGCGTCCAAATTCGTGCGTGAGGCGGTCAGGAGCTATCCAGAGCTCTACTTCTCCCGTTTCGTTGTGCTGGGCGAGGGGGCTACCGAAGAGGTAGTGTTGCCCAAACTGGCGGAAGCGATGGGGTTTCCGATCGACCGGTCGTTCGTGGCCATCGTCCCGCTTGGTGGACGACACGTTAACCACCTGTGGCGGTTGCTCGCGGATCTCGACATTCCGCATGCGACCTTGCTCGACCTGGACTGGGGCAGGAGCGGAGGAGGGTGGGGGCGCATAAAAACGGCCTGTCAGCAACTGTTGGCCTGCGGCTTCTATCCACGCCAGGTATTCGGCACAGAGCTTCACCCCGAAGGACCATTGGCAAATTTTGCTGTGTTCGATCAGAACGCTGCGGGGAATGTGCAGGGAATGAGCATCGATGGGTGGCTCAATTGGTTGCGTCAATTGGGCATCTTCTTCTCAGCCCCGCTCGATCTGGACCTCTCGATGTTCAACGCCTTTCCCATTGCGTATCAGGCGCTGGAAGCTGGCGAGCGCGGACCTTCTGCTGCTGGCAACCCCAGAGAGGCCGTGCTTGGCGAGGATGGGGTGCATGCCTTGTACGACGTGAATTGGGATTTTTCACTTCGCTGGTACCGCTATCTGTTTCTCGGTCGAGGCAAGCCAACGATGCACGTACGGGTGCTCTCGACCGTGCCGGCACAGCAACTCGCCGCAGGCGCCCCCGAGGAACTGCGGGCGCTGCTGAACTACGTGCGCGCCAAGCTCGAACCCGTGGCGCCGGGCGGCGTGTGACGATGGGGCGCGTTGCACCGGACGCATGGCGCCCGCGAGGCATCCCTGATCTCGAGCCCCAAGCCTGGCGGGCACTCAGGCATGTCGGCTCTGCGTCGGTCGTTGCCGGTCCGGGTTCCGGAAAGACCGAGTTCCTAGCGCAGCGGGCCGTCTATCTGCTGGAGACGGGGCTGTGCCCGCCGCCCTACCGGGTGCTGGCCATTTCATTCAAGGGCGATGCGGCAGCGAACCTCGCCGCTCGCGTGCGTCAGCGTTGCCCGCCGGAACTGGCCAGCCGTTTCGTGTCGATGACCTTCGATGCTTTCACGAAGGGATTGGTGGACCGCTTCCAGTCTGCGATCCCCGCGTCGCGCCGGCCGACCAAGCCCTACGACATCGCCTTTCCGACACGACGCCAGATGGAGGGTTTCCTGGATGGCGCACGCTTGGCGGCACCGCAACCTTGGCAGTTTGAAATCGCGGGACTTGGCCCGCTGACCTTCGAGCCGGAGGTTGTAGGCAGTCGGATTTTGGAGATCGAACGGGTTGCACCTCAGAACGGCATCGAGTTTGCTATCGACCGCTGGTGGTACCAGCAACTGGTCGGAGCAGCACGCTCCACGCTGACATTTGTCGGTATCAACCGCCTTGCGGAACTGCTGCTGCGATCGAACCCGCACATTCGCACGGCAATGCGAACGACCTACCCATTCGTGTTCGTGGACGAGTTTCAGGACACGACCTACGCGCAGTACGACTTGCTCCTGTCCGCCTTTGCGGGCCATGCGATGGTCACGGCCGTCGGGGATCACAAGCAGCGGATCATGGGGTGGGCGGGCGCGCGAACCGATGCCTTCGAGAGGTTCGAGGCCGACTTCCGGGCGCAGCGATTTCCGCTGCTATTCAACTTCCGCTCATCGCCGGATCTCGTGCGCATCCAGCACGTGGTGGCGCGCGCGCTGGATGCCGGTGCTGTGCTAACCCAGGCGCAGGCCGTGCGCCAAGTGGATGGCGATGTGGCCCAGATCTGGGCCAGTCGCACGCGTGAGGCCGAGGCAAGCCATCTCGCACGATGGATTGCATCCGATATGGCGCAGCGCGGCAAGCAGCCCCGCGACTATGCGTTGCTGGTGCGTCAGACAGCGGACGTTTTCGAAGGAGAACTGAGCGAGGCTTTTGCGGCTGCCGGAATGAGCATACGCAATGAAAGCCGCTCGCTGGGACGCACGACGGTGCAGGATCTGCTGGCGGACGAGATCAGCCAGGTCGTGCTTGCATTTCTTCGGTTGGGAGCAAGCCGACGAGAACCTGACGCGTGGCAATGTGCTTCCGGTGCGCTTCAGATCCTTCGTGCGCTTGATCCCGATGATGAAGCGGGCGCAACCCGGAGCGAGGCGAAGCTCGCAGGCTTCCTGGCGGACTTGCGCAGCGATATGGCCGCTATCTCGCCGAATCGAGCGAGCGCGGTGGATCTTGTTGTCAAGGTGTTCGAGTTTCTGGACGGAGATGCCATCTCGCGGACGTTTCTGCAGTACGCCCATGGCGATTTGCTACAGATCATGGCCGAAGCCTTCGCGCAGCACTTCGGGAACAGCGCTCAAACGACACAGGACTGGCCGGCTTGTCTCGCCGCGTTCGCTGGTATCGGGCAAATCCCTTTGATGACTGTGCACAAGAGCAAGGGCCTCGAATATGACACCATCGCGTTCCTGGGTCTAGATGATCGAGCTTGGTGGAGCTACGTTCCCGGCAATCCGGAGGGTATCGCCACTTTCTTTGTCGCTTTGTCGCGCGCCAAGCAGCGCGCGATTTTCCTTTTCTGTCAGGAGCGGGGGCAGCGCGAGAAGGTAGCGGACCTGTTCGCATTGCTTGCACAGGCTGGTGTACAGGAGATCGCGATTTAACATGCGCGAAGGTACTTCGCGCGTTCGGTCGGTGGCCATGCGCCACAGCGATTGGCCGTCTAGAAATTCGATTCGTACCTCTTGTGGATGCGCCGTTCCAAGCGGATGGCCAGCTTGTCATTGCGCTCCAGCTCACGCAGTTCCGATTTCGGCAGCAGCACTTCGTGCTGCAGGGCGCGTTGACCGGCATTCAGGATCTCGAAGCGTCGTCGGGTGAGGAAGAGGAACTGCTTGACGTCATTGTCATCGACTAGTTGTCTGCGGATGTTGTCGACTTGCCGGTTCTTGTAGGTGCGACTCGCATCTGGCAGAAAACTGATGTGGGTGAACGGCCTCACGCGTGGAACGACATCAAGCAGTTCCCCTTCTGGCGATTGCCAAACGGCATGAAACTCTGCCTCGATGAAAACCCCCGGTAACTCCCAAATCGCCCAACCAATGATCTGCTGCCCACCGTGTCTGGCGGCCTGCTCTGAAACGACATTGAAGCAGTCGTTATGCGGTTTGTTGAGCAACGGGCGGCACGGCGTTATCAGGGGTGCCGTGTCTGCAACCAAGTAGGCGCAGAATTCCTGGGCATGGGAAGCCGAAATGTTTGCGGCGATGAGCATCTACAGGTCTTCAATCTTTGAGGGCATATTACCCAAGGAGCTGTGGTCCCTAATCGACGAGTCCTATTCGGTCCAGAAGGAAATTTCTGGACGGCCTACATATGCAGGCTGCACTCAGAGCTCCGAAGTTGAGGGCTGCGCCTTGCATCTGCGATGGAGCCTCGGTCATGAACAGTTTCACGTGAGTGATTTCGTGGAACCGCCATCTTCCTCATCGTCGAAATCAAGGTCCGTTATCGCTGGGTAGAGAAGGCTGTTGCGGTTCGGGCTGTAGCGCGCACCTTCATGCGCGCCGTTCTCGAGCGCCTCTCGCTCCCAGCCTTGCGCCACAAGGTGCTCGATCAGTTCGCGCGTCAGGTCTTCCGCACCGTCCTGTCCGAAGATTGTGTGGGCCCTCTTGTCGAACGACTGTGCTCTGTCGATTGCTTGGCGCAGCTCTTGGAGCGGATAGCCAAAAATGACCCGTCTTCCAATCTCGGGGTGGTCGGTATCCACTGCAAAGCTTTCGCCGTTGAGCGCAAAGCTGCCGTCCCAGTCGATTTCAATGTTCCGCCCGGCGTCCCTGATATTGCGTGGCAATGCTTCCCCTTGCCAGATCAAGCAAATGGCCATGTCCTCATTGGCGTCGAGCATCCACGCATCGCCTTGGCTGGTAAACAGCACCAGCGGCACTGTCACCATTTCCGGTCCGGTGATGATGATCCTGGTCTCGCCCGCGTGAGCGGCGCGGACGATGATGTCCAGCTCTGCGTTGAGCTTGCCAAAGCCAGCTCGTTCCTCGGTTTCCTTCAGGCAGAGCGTGACGTGGTGCCAGTGGTCGTAGCCCGCACTACGCGCAACGCGGTTCAGCAGGTCGGCATGCTTGCCGCCTCCTTTACGCTGAAGCTTCTTAGCTTGCTTCTTGAGATCGTCCACTGTAGCGGTGGACGTGGAGATGTATCGCATGACAGATTCCTTGTCTGTGACGCGAATCAACGGTGCCCACTGCCGGAATTCGCCACAGGGTTGGGAATCGGCCAAGGATGGATTCAACGTTATCCCGTGAGGGTTCGCCATGGTGGGCAGCAGGCGACAACGGTTCGCCGGCTTGCATCTTACAGCAGCATGAGTTGGGCGCACCACCTGCCCAGCCTTGAGGCTGTGGGGCTGTGGGGCTGTGGGGCTGTGGGGCTGTGGGGCATGGTCGGCTTCCGGCCTTGCATTCACTAGGCACCAGACCCTGCCTAAGGTCGTTGGGCTTGTGCCGAGTGACTGAGAAAATACGAACCTGGCAGAAGACAGCATGGGCGCGGGGGCTGTTCGTAAGCAACAGCGGTTTCACCGAAGATGGCTTGGCCGCCTTCGGACGCGGGAAGCGCGTCGTCTGCATGGATGGTGTCGACCTCTTCGACGCGCTTGATCGCGAACTGCCGCCCAACCTCGCGATCGACCGAAAGGTTCGGCGTGCGGCGGAAACCGGCGTTCCGTTCGAGAGGATTCGCGACCTCTTCTCGCGTTGATGCTGCAACTGTAAGCCGCGCTACGCGAACCCGGCATCTCGCGGCTTTCAACGGGTCACATTCGCGCTCTTTGTGGGGTCACGACAGATGCTCAGGCGAGATTCAGCGCGTAGTGGCGAGCCATGTCGAAGTACTCCGCCATACGCTCGGCTATGCCTTAGTTTTCGAGCTACTTGCGTGGGGTAATTTTGGGGTAGTTTCATCGCCAAACCGTGCCAATCCACGCCCATAGTGCGTTCCGGCGTAGAACTGCGTAGATGCACTAAGTGACTGTCAGAGAAGGAAAAATCACTCCTTCCGCGCTAGACCGCATTTGCCTACCTACACAATGGGCGTGTGCGCCAGTAGAGCGTCATGACGTTTGCCTCGGTCTTGACAGTTCTAAGGAATGATGAAGGTGCGATTCGGCCCTTCTTATGGTTCCACGCCGGGGTCTTCGATCGGTATGATCGAGGCCGATTGATGATCGTGTCGCCAGAGTCGTCTCCCCGCGAATCGCTGCATCTCCCGCGCCAGAAAAAGATGTTCAGTTCTGACGGTAAAAGTGACGGTAAAGGCCCTTCTCAGTCAACGCCAATCCCTTTAACCATGCGGGTCTGCGTGACCTGTTGATGATCGAGTGGGAGTGAACTGGCGGCCCCTCGATGACATATGGAGCGAATGTCCCATTGCCAGGGGCATCTAAACCGCTGGCGGTTGGTTCTGATTTGCGTCTTTGACTTTCATTCGGGGCGCAATTTATAACGGTCAGACGTGTATGGATATAGCCCACGATAAGGTGGGTCCGACTCCGAATAATGGATCGCTGAAGAAAAAAGCAAGCCATAAAAAAAGCCACACGAATGTGGCTTTTTTTGTTGGACAAGAAGGGTATTAGGCTTCCTTGTTTTCCTTGATGTTGAAGCCCATTTGGCTTTCCGCACCCTTGCCGCCTTGGTTGGTTTGTTCCCAGTACTGGGTCTTGACCTTGGCTGCCTGAAAAGCATAGTTCACCAGGACAGAGTCGCTGCCATCGGTACCGCTGACGGTCACGCTGGTCACCATCACGTCGGTCAGGGTGATCTTGCCGAATTCGATTTGCGTGCCACCGGCCTTGCAAAGAGAGATTTCCACTTGGCCCAAGTGCTTGCCGGTGGAACAGTGCTTGAGCACGGCCGGATAGCACTTGTCGATGGAGGCCACGATGTTCAGGTCATGGAAAGTGACCTTGCCGGCGCCGGCACCACCGCCGCTGGCCATGGAGTTCGGCTGGGTGGCACCCCAGGTGAACGAGTTGATGTCAGTCCAGCCCTTGTGGTTGGAGTCTTGCGACTCACCGCTGGCGCCTTCGACCTTCATGAACATATCGACTGACATTATTGCTTCTCCTGTAGTTGCGATGTTTGGTACGCAAAGTCAATGAAAAGTCTGCGGGCCCTTCAACAGACGGGACGCGCTGACCTGAAGAAACAGTCACTGTGTAGAAAGGCAGCAAGAGGAGAAGATAAATGCCTGTGCGGGCGATCTCCCTCTGGACCGCGATTGCGATGCCGATCCGTGATCTGTTTATCTGCCGGCGATCATAAGAGTGCCGCGTGTCATTTCGGTGATACAAGTTCGGACTAATTGGCGCCTCAAAGAAACAGAAGAAACAATTTGTTTTGTGGTTTGAATTGGCTTCAATAGGTAACGGGTTTACCGCATGTGAAGGTAGACTCGCCACTTCCAAAAAATGGGCGTGATGACAAGGGGTCTTGTTTTGGATGCTGCGATCTGAGGGGTCTACAGCGTCCCGGGCCTATCGCTGTTCTATGATGCTGCGGCAGCACGCCAGGGCTAGGCCCGGGTCGTGCGTGCAGGAACCCCGTCCACAATCCCGCTTGGCCTGTTTGGCGGCAAGTGCCCCTGCTTTTCATCTCTGCCTTGGGGCTCGGTGCGCAGGGCACTCAGAGTTGACTTGATTCGTTCTTCAACTTCCACGACATAGATGCGCAAAAGCGTGAAAACATGCACAAGGAAATAAGTGGTTCGGCGAACTGCCTGGCTCCCGGTGTCCAGGTTGGTGAATACCGACTGAGCGATGTCATTGGAGAGGGCGGCTTCGGCATCGTCTACCGGGCCAGAGACTTGAGTCTTGATCGCATCGTGGCGATCAAGGAGTACATGCCATCGACGTTGGCGGGCCGCAAGGAGTCCAATCAGATCCACGTCCGCTCCCAGCACCGCGGTGCTTTCGATGCGGGGCTGCGCAGTTTCATCAACGAAGCGCGTCTGTTGGCGAAGTTCTCGCATCCTGCGCTGGTGCATGTCTATCGCTTCTTTGAGGCGAACGGTACTGCATACATGGTCATGCAGTATTACGAAGGCCAGACTTTCCGGACGTTTTTGAACCAGCAGCCGAAGGCCATGGACGAACAATGGCTGTCGACCATCATCGCCCCCATCCTCGATGTGCTGGAGATGTTGCACGCTGCGGACTGCTACCACCGGGACATCGCGCCGGACAACATCTTCCTGCAATCTTCCGGCATGCCGGTGCTGCTGGATTTCGGTGCAGCGCGTCGAATCATCGGGGACATGACCCAGGCCCTGACCATGGTCTTGAAGCCGGGCTTTGCGCCCATCGAACAGTACGTCGATGACGGCGCCATGCCTCAAGGCGCCTGGACGGATATCTACCAGTTGGGCGCGTTGCTTTATCTCTCGATCACCGGTCGCCCGCCCGCGACGTCGGTGGCTCGGATGATCAACGATCCGGTGTCCACCCTCGTGCCTGAAAACTGTCCAGGTTTCAGTGCCAGATTCCTCAGTGGCGTGCACCACGCTTTGGCGATCAAACCGCAGGACCGCCCGCAGTCCATCGGCGATCTGCGGCACCTCCTGGGTTTGAAGACGGTCACCTTGTCGTGGCCCAGCTCCGGTTTGATGGGTCTCAGTGTGGCCGAGGAAAGTGATCCTTCGATGGATGCGCCCGTGCACGTCCCATCGGCGTTTGCGGCTCCAGCGGCGTTTGCGGCTCCAGCGGCATTTACTGCGCCGCAGCTTCCTGCTGAGGCCGTTGCGCCGGTCGCTCCTCACCCTGATGCGCGGCATGGCGCCGTGCCCAGCGAAGCACATGCCCCTGTTGTGTCCGGCTTGGACACCGCACACCAGCACCGCCCATCCACCGAAGTTCGGCCCTCCAAGGCGGCCAGTGCGCCGGTGCATGCGCCGCCATCGCCCTCTGCAGAGTCATCTGCCAAAGCGCATTCCCGGAAAACCAAGCCTGCAGCCAGCCAGCAAGGTGCCGGGCACACTCCGCTCACCAAGCGCCCCGTGTGGCTGATTCCTGCATTGGGCTTCGCTGCGTTGGTTGTTGTGGCAGGCGGCGCATGGTGGATCACCAGCGGTGATGACGCCGCAAAGACAGCGGCCGTGGCCCAGGATGCCCAGGAATCGGACCAGTGGATGCTGGCCGCCCGCATCAATACGCCCGATTCGTTGCGGACTTATTTGAGTCTCTTCCCCAATGGGGCGCACCGTGCCGAAGCCGAACAACGAATCGCTGCGCTGACGTCGGCCGTGGCGCCGGCCTCCGCTCCCGTGGCGCAGCAGGCCCCGGCTTCGGCGCCCGTGGTCGCCGCATCGGCACCCATGGTGGTGGCGGATGTTGCGCCCGCGAAGGTGCCTCCCGCATCCGTGCCAACGCCGGCGGCTTCGGCCCCGGCAGCGCCGAGTGCTCTGCCCACGCCTGAAGAGGCGGCGCGTGTGCCTGCGCAGGCGACCCGCACGGCAGATGCCGAGAACAAAGGCAAGATTATTTTGCGCGTCATGCCATGGGGGAACGTGTCGGTCGACAGGGTTCCTGCCGGAACGACTCCACCATTGACCCAGTTGACCCTGTCCGAGGGGCTTCACCGCATCGACATCTCCAACCCGGTGGCACCCACCGTGACACAGATGGTGTTGGTGAAAAAGGGCGAGTCGGTCGTTTTAACGCACAAGTTCGAATGATGCATTTCAGGCCATTCATTGCGCTTGGACGCGTTGCTTGTCTGGTGGCGCTGATTCACGCGCCGTTGCTCCACGCCGCTGCAGATTGCGACGAAAAGGCTGCACCAAGCAGGGCTGAAACGTCCCCGGTCAACACCGGGCGGCAATATCTGGGTCAAGGCATTGCGCTGTTTGACGCCAAAGATTTTCAGACCGCCGAGCGGGCGTTTCAATCGGCCTTGTTTGCCGGCCTTCCGGATGGACAGGAGCGCGCGTCGGCGCATAAGTATTTGGCATTCATCTATTGCACGAACGGAGAGGGCAAGCGCTGCGAATCGGAATTCGACGCGGCGTTCGCGGTACGCCCTTCGTTCAAGATCGATGGTTATGAACTCAACAACACGCCCTGGCGCAGCGCTTATTTCCGTTCGCAGGCACGATGGGCCACCCGCTGCGGTAAACCGGTGCTGGATGCCTCTGCAGACCCTGGGACAACACCGGGCACTGCCCGTGCCGCGGATGCGGTCGCCGCAGCCGCGGTTCCCGCATCCCGGGTGACTGCCGCTCAGACATCGAATTCCGTGCCGGTCAGCGCGCTGTTCAAGACCGCAGAGAAAGACGCCGCATTCAATGTCCGCATTCGGCTGTCGCCCTGGGGCCAAGTGCAAGTCGATGGCAAGGCGATGGGGGTGAGCCCTCCATTGACGCAGTTGAAGTTGCCGGCTGGCTCCCATTCGCTGGAGTTGTCTAATCCAGGCTTTGAAACCGTTAAGAAAGTGATCACGGTCATCGATGGTGAGACGTTCACCATCGAACATGATTTTGATGCGAGGTAGCATGAAATACAGATTTCCTTTGATTGTTGGCCAGTGCATGCTCGGCCTGTTGCTGACTGCCTGCCAGACGCCCCCCCAGGGCGCGGCGACGCCGGGGGCGGATGCCGCAACCCAGCAGCCTGCCGTGCCTGAACCTGCCAAGCAAGATCCGGTGGCAGCCAAGGAACAAGCGCTGGCGCGTGCTTTGGATGTGTACGCAGATGGTCGTTACGACGATGCGATTGCTGCGTTGACCCCTTTGATCGGCGCTCCTGAACTGCCACTGGCCTCCCAGGTGAAAGTGCTCAAGTTCATCGCTTTCAGCCACTGTGCGATGGGCAGGCTCAGGCAATGCCGTCAGCATTTCGATCTGGCGCTCGAACAAGATCCCACCTTTCAGCTGACCGAGGCGGAAAAGGGGCACCCCGTTTGGGGCCGGGAGTTCAATGCGGCGCGCGCTGCGGCAGCCCGTGCAAAGCAGCGCAGCAATCGAAAAGCCCCTTAAGCAAAGCGGATCAGTCAGGCACCGTCCATGGATAAAGTCGAACTCAGAGTCGTTCAACAGGCCGATCTTGCAGTAGATCGGACTTGGTCTGCAGTTTTCGGCGTTGCCGGAGGCACCATCGGCCGAGGAGGGCAGAACAAGTTGGTGCTGCCCGACTCCGATGCCAGTGTGGCCCGCGTGCATGCGATGGTCCGCATGGAGTCCGAGGCGGCTTTCATCGCTAACCTGTGCGAACGCCGCTCCATCACTGTGGCTGGACAAGAGGTGCGCTCTGGCGAAGAGGTGCCGTTGGCGATCGGTGATGAAGTGGTCATCGGCCCTTATCGCTTGTACGCGTTGCTGCCAGGGCAAGCCTTGCCTGCACCAGCGGCGCCAGCTCTCGTGCCAGCCGTCAAAGCAGACGTTGCGCCGGTCGCACCCCTGCAGGCCCCCGCTGCCGCTCCGCAGGCGCCTGCAAGCGGCCTCCTGGAGGAGTTGCAAGCTCCGGCTGATGCGGGCGACAGCAATCCTTTTGCCATCCTGGGCCTGGTATCAAATCCCATGGATGCATCCGCCGACGCAGAACGGCCGGCCGTGCCTGCGTTCATGGCGATGCCGCAAGAAGAGGCGGGCACTGCCGAGCTGCCTTCAGGTGTGGCAGCCGAGCCTCTGGTCTCCGATGCGTCCCGGGACGCCGGTGTGCAAGTGCCTGTAGTGCCGGCAGACCTATCTCCGACCGCAGGGGTTGCCACTGCGCCGCTGCCTTCCGGATGGGACGACACCCCCTTGCCTCGGAGCGCGCCAGCAGTTGCGCATCGTGCACTGGTCATTCCGGACGATTTCGATCTGTTTGCACAGGACCCGAAAAAGCAGGCGCAAAAGGGCGACCCTTGGGCCGGCGGCTTGCAGACGAAGAGTCTGACGGACGTCGCCAATCTTCGCCATGACGAGTTGCTGAAAGCGTTGCCGGTCTCCGGACGCTTCGAGCATCAGATGGACAATCCTGCCCATACAGGCCTGCCCAAGGCGCTTGAACCCCGCAACGAGTTGGACCCGTTGCGTCTGTTCCAGCAGGACCGCGAAACGCCAGCCCTTCAAGACAATTCACTCGCAGTGCCTGGATGTGATCTATCGCAGGCTTTCAGCATGCCGAAGAGCGCGATGGCTGGAAGCGGTATGGACGAGCGTCTTCCCGTGGGGGCGTTGGGAATCGAGGCCATCAGCGTCGATGCGGCGGTGTCCTCCACGACAGCCAAGGTTGCGCCTGTCGATCTGGCGATACCGGTACCGAACGAGCCTTTGGTAGCGCCTTTGCCAGGCCTTCGCAAGGTGGAAGGGCTGAACCTGGACAGCTTCGGAGGCGGATTGCCTGCAGCGGATTCCGATTGGCTGCCTCCCATCGAGCCGGTGTCTCCGGTCTTGGAAAAAAGTGCAGTCCCGCCGGCCTTCTTGGAGGATCGGCCAGTGCAACACCGGGACGAAATCATGTCCTTTGCGGCACCTGTGGAGCCGCTTCCGCCATCCAATTTGCCTGCACCTGCACCTGCACCTGCACCTGCACCTGCACTCTCGCCTTCGCCTTCTTCCGACTTTCCTGCACCGGCTACCTTGCCAGGACTGGCGGCCATGCCTCCCGCGGAGTTGAGCGCGTTGGTCACCGCTTTTCTGGACGGCGCCGGGGTGTTGCCGAAGAAACTGGAGCCCACGCTCACGCCGGAGTTCATGCGATCTTTTGGCGAGGCGTTCCGTGTCGCGGTGCAGGGAACCATTGACTTGCTGGCAGCCCGCTCCGAGATCAAGCGGGAGTTTCGCGCGGGCGTCACGGTGATCGCCTCCGGTGCCAACAACCCGCTGAAGTTCTTGCCAACACCGGATGGCGTCATCATGCAGATGATCGGGCAGAATTTTCCGGGGTTCATGCAGCCAGTTCCGGCCATGAAGGACGCCTACCAGGACCTGTGTGTGCACCAGTTGGCATTGATGGCCGGTATTCGGGCGGCCTATGCCGAGGCGCTGGCGCGCTTTGACCCGGTCGAGCTGGAAAAGCAGGCTGCTTCCATCGGCGGGATGCTTGGAAAGGTTTCCTCCATCGGCCGCAAGGCGGCTTTGTGGGACGAGTACAAGAAGAACTTCGATGCCATCCGCCGGGATGCGGAGGACGATCTCACTGCCTTTTCTGGCCAGGCTTTCCTGGAAGCCTATGAGAACGCGGAAGCCGCTGCAAAGGCCAAGTTGTGATTGCACATGTTGTTGGCGATCAGTATCGGTTCCGTCTCACCGCAGCGTCGCTCTCGGACAGGGGCTCGCGCGCGACCAATGACGATTTCCTGGGAATGGTGGATGTGGGAGGCCGCGGGTTTTGCTGCGCATTGGCCGATGGGGCTGGCGGCCACGGCCACGGCGGATTGGCTGCGCGGCTGACGGTCAACGCGGTTCTGGATGGCTTTCGCCACAACCCGCTGTTCGCGCCCGCAGGCCTGGCCTCGTTGATTTCGCTGGCCGAGCACACGGTCGCGGTGGAGCAACCGTTGTCGGTTTCCCGCCGGCATATGAGTGCCACGGTGGTCCTGCTGTGCCTGGACTTGGCCAAAGGCCGTGCGCTCTGGGCGCATTGGGGCGATTCACGCCTGTATTGGTTCAGGGACCAGCGAGTGCATCGCATGACGGAAGACCACAGCGTGGTGCAGCAGTTGCTGCACGCGGGGGTCTATCGCAACGAGGACCCTCGGGATCTTCCGAACCGAAGCGTTCTTGCGGGCGCCATCGGGGCCGAGTCGCAGATTCCTCCCACGGTGCTTTCCAAGGCCGTCGATCTGGTTGCAGGAGATGCCTTCCTGCTGTGCTCGGATGGGCTTTGGGAAGGCATTCATGAAGACGATATGGAAGAGGCATTGCGGCTCAGCCAGAACCCGGAAGATTGGCTGGAGCACATGGAGGCCACGCTGCGTGCGCAGGGGAAGCCGCATCAGGACAACTTCAGCGCATTCGCCATTTGGGTGTCACCCAGTGAAGACGGGCTGTGAAAACAGTTCTACCAACAAAGGAATCGACGATGCTTGATCGGGTTTATGGATTGCGCCGTGCTTTGCTCGGAGGGGCCGTGGGTGTCGGTGTACTGGGCCTTGCCGGATGCGGTGTCATCAGTTCGATGAATCGCCCCCAGGAAGCCCCTACTGCCGTTCCGCCGGCCATTTTCGAAGTGGTCGCCGATGCCAAGCTCAATCCCGATGTGCATGGCGCTCCCAAGCCTATCTTGCTTCGGATGTACGAATTGCGTGCCACCGCGGCGTTCGACAAGGCCAGTTTTCTAGACCTGCAAGAAAAGGATGAAGCGCAACTGGCAAGCGACTTCGTGCGACGCGAAGAGTTTC
Source organism: Acidovorax sp. SUPP2539 (assembly GCF_030158975.1). Taxonomy (NCBI): domain Bacteria; kingdom Pseudomonadati; phylum Pseudomonadota; class Betaproteobacteria; order Burkholderiales; family Comamonadaceae; genus Acidovorax; species Acidovorax sp. SUPP2539. The sequence goes on from NZ_BQXJ01000004.1 coordinate 424,135, forward strand.
TGGTGGTGCCCGGAGAGCGGCGCGTCTTCGAGCGCAAGGGAAGTGCCGAGGTCCGTGCCTTTGCATTTTTCGCGGGCTACCGTGACCTGGAGAAAAGCACCTGGCGCGCCACTGCGCCGGCACCCAATTCGGTGGAGATGCGCCGGCGCTGGTGGGGACTGGGTGAGACCGAACGCTTGAAGCCCGTACGCTATTTGGTCACCGTCTCCCAGGACGCCGTCAGAGTTCAAATCCAAGAAAAATCGCAGTAACTATCATGGTCTGGCAGCGCAAGGTCGTATGGGCGGAGGGCATGTTCTTGCGCCCTCAGCATTTTCAGCAGCAAGATCGATTCACCGATTTTCTGGTGCAGGCACGCACGCTGCCCACGCAGTTCTTCTTCTGGGGGTTTTCGAGCCTCGTCCTGGATACGGAGCTTCTCGCGCTGGGCAAGATCGGCTTGATCTCTGCCGAAGGGGTGTTGCCGGACGGCACGCCTTTCAGCTTTCCCCATCATGACGAGCCCCCGCCTGCGTTGAGCATCGGCAAAGACGTCAAAGACACGGTCATTCACCTGGCTTTGCCGATGCGCCGGCGCATGGCTGCTGAGGTGTCCCTGGGGTCAGAGCCGAGCGCGCTCGTGCGCTATGCCGCAGAAGTGATCGAAGTGGCGGATTCCAACGACGTCGGCGCGCAGGCGGCCGAGGTGCAGGTCGGACAGATCAAGCTCGCACTGCGTGCATCGCAGGACATTGCCGATGGCTGGGTCAGCCTGCCGTTGGTGCAGGTGGTGGAGCGCCGCGCAGATGGCTCGCTGCTGTTGGACCCCACCTTCATACCCACGGTCGTCACCAATGCCGACATGTCCAACCTCGCAGTGTTCTGCCGTGAGCTGTTTGGCCTGCTGCGCCAGCGTGGCGCAGCGTTGGAAGAGCGCTTGACCCAGCCGGGTCGTGGCGGCGTGGGGGAGGTAGGCGACTTCCTGATGCTCCAGTTCCTGAACCGCTGGGAGCCGGCGGTGGAACACTGGGTTCGGATCCGCGCCATCCATCCGGAGCGGCTGTTCGATGACCTTCTCAAAATGGCGGGCGAACTGGCCACTTTCACGCGCGACCAGCGGCGTCCTGCGCCCATGCCTGCCTATGACCATGACGATTTGCGAAGCTCTTTCCTGCCATTGATGCTGGAGCTGCGGCGTGGCCTGTCTTCGGTGCTGGAGCAAAACGCCATCCAGATCGAACTGCAGGAACGCCAGTATGGCGTGCATGTTGCACTGATCCCGAGCACCGAGCTCTTGACCAGTTGCGACTTCGTGTTGGCGGTGCATTCGCAGGCGACGGTGGAGTTTCTGCGGGCGCACTTTCCGACCCAGATCAAACTGGGCCCGGTGGAGCGCATTCGGGACTTGGTCAATCTGCATTTGCCTGGCGTCACTCTGCGGTCCCTGCCGGTCGCTCCCCGCGAAATTCCCTACCACGCCGGTTACTCGTATTTCGAGTTGGATACGGCGCACGATCTGTGGCGCCAACTTCAAAACTCCGGCGGCCTAGCCTTGCACGTCTCCGGCGAGTTTCCTGAACTGCAGCTTGAGATGTGGGCCATTCGCCGTTAAGAACCGATATGTCCATTCAAACCTCTGGCAATGTATTTGCCTTCGATACCGGCACCGGAACTGCCGCGCCTCGGGCTGGGGCCTCGGCACCCCAAGCCTCTGGCGGCGCGGTGCGCGAAACGGCGCTTCCGGATGTCGTCAGCGGGGGCAACCCCCTCGTGGCTGCCTCCAACACGCTGCTGAATCTGATCCCTCAGATCCGGGCCATGGCCACCAATGGCGACCCTGGCGGATTTCAGCAGTTTCTGCTGGAAAACATCCGGCAGTTCGAAAGCCGGGCCGGCAACACCGGCGTTCCGATGGAGACCATCATCGGCGCCCGGTATTGCATCTGCACGGCGATCGACGAGGCGGCGGCGCAGACCCCTTGGGGTGGCTCGGGTGTCTGGCCCAAGTACAGCCTTCTGGTCGCGTTGCACAACGAAACCTGGGGCGGTGAGAAGTTTTTCCAGCTGCTCTCGAAGCTGGTGCAAACGCCCAACCAGCACATTGACCTCATCGAGTTGATGTATTTCTGCCTGATGCTGGGTTTCGAAGGCCGGTACCACGTCGTCGAAAACGGCAAGAGCCAGTTGGAGAGTCTCAAGGCCCGTCTGCTTCAAGTCATCGAAGGGGCGAGGGGGGACCGCAGCGGTGCCTTGTCGCTGCATTGGCGTGGCGTTCAGCGCGCGGCGGTGCCGCCTTGGACGTTGATTCCTTTTTGGGTAGCGGCCGCACTGGCCTTGCTGATCGCGTTTTTGATCTTCCTCTGGTTCAACTACCGCTTGGCATCGCGGTCCGACGATCTGTTCGCTTCGATCAACGGCATTCGCCTTCCGCAGGCCCCTGCTGTCATCGCCGCTGCGCCCAAGCCCAGGTTGCGCCAGTTCCTGGAGCCCGAAATTCGAGAGGGCCTGGTGGAGGTCAACGACCTAGCCGACCGAAGCATCATCATCCTGCGCGGTGATGGTTTGTTCGATGCCGGGGCCACGGTGGTAAAGCCTCGGTATGTCGGCGTGATCGAGCGCATTGCCGCCGCGTTGAACGAGGTGTCCGGGAAAGTGGTGGTCAATGGTTACACCGACAACTCTCCCATTCGCACCGCTCGGTTTCCTTCCAACTGGCATTTGTCCCAGGAGCGTGCGCAGGCCGTCACCACCATGCTGACGAAGAGCGTCTCCGATGGGCGCCGGTTGCATGCCGAAGGCCGCGCAGAAAGCGATCCGGTGGCGCCCAACACCACACCGGAAGGCAGGGCGCTCAATCGCCGCGTGGAGATCGTTTTGCATGTTGCCCCGCAGACCCGTGACAGCGAGCTGCAGATCACCCCGGGTGCCAATCCCCGGGGCGGCGCCACCAATCAAAAATAAGCATGTTCCGCAAGATATTCGATTTCCTGTTCAACCGGTTCACGCTGGTCCTGCTGGGACTGGTGCTCTTGAGCTTGGTCATCTGGTTCATCGGACCGCTGATCTACATCAAGCCTTACCAACCCCTGGAAAGCCCTCAGGTCCGTGGATGGTTGATCTTTGCGATCTTCGCGTTCTGGTTCTTGAAGCTCTTGGTTCAGTGGTGGCGTGCGAAGCAGATGAACGCTCGCCTGCTGTCCCAACTGGCCCGGTTCGGCACGGGTGACCGGCCGGCTGAAAAAGCCGGTCCAGGGGAAGAAGAAGTCGCCGAACTCGAAACCCGCTTCAAGGAAGCGATCAGCGTTTTGAGCAAGACGCGCTTTGGACAAACGGAACAAGGCTGGTTCGGACGGCTGAATCGCCGCTACATCTACCAGTTGCCCTGGTATCTGATCATCGGCTCGCCCGGCTCGGGCAAGACCACGGCGCTGGTCAATTCCGGTCTGGATTTTCCGTTGGAGGCCCAGTTCGGAAAGGCTTCGATTCGGGGCGTGGGTGGCACGCGCAATTGCGACTGGTGGTTCACCGATCAGGCGGTGCTTCTGGACACCGCAGGACGTTACACGACCCAGGAAAGCGATGAGACCCAAGACAAGGCCGCCTGGGGCGGATTCTTGTCCTTGCTGCGCCGATTCCGGGGGCGGCAGCCTGTCAATGGCGTGCTGGTCACGTTGAGTGTTCAGGAGTTGCTGAGCAGCACCGACGCGGAGCGTGAACGCTTGGCGCGGCTGATTGGCATGCGCCTGGGCGAACTGTGCGAAGAGCTTGCGATCAAGTTCCCCGTGTATGTGCTGGTCACCAAGACCGACTTGCTGGCCGGGTTCAACGAATTCTTCGGCAACATGAATCGCGAGGAGCGGGCTCAGGTCTGGGGGTTCACCAGCCCATACAACGAAGGGGGTGTGCAAGAGGAGCCGGCAGCCCGCTTTCGCGCTGAATTCGACGAGCTGGCAGGGCAGATCAATCGCCTGTTGCCGCAGCGCCTGCTCTCCGAGCCCGATCTGGCGCGCCGGGGCCTGATCTATGGCCTGCCGCAGCAGTTCGTCGGTTTGCGCGATGTGTTGCAGGAAACGCTTTCCACCATCTTCGCATCGTCCCGGTTCAAGGAAAAGCCGCTTTTCCGGGGCGTGTATTTCACCAGCGGAACGCAAGAGGGCATGCCGTTCGACCGGGTGCTTTCGGCACTCTCGCGCCGGTTCGCGGTTCCTTCCCCTGCAGGGGCTTCGGTGGGTGCCAAAAGCGGCAAGAGCTATTTCATTGAAACGCTGCTCAAAGGCGTGATGTTCAATGAAGCGGGCTTGACTGGCCGCAATGCCAAGAAAGAACGGCAGTTGCGCCTTGCCCAGGCAGGAGGGCTCATTGCCCTGGTTCTGGCCCTGGTCGGTGTGACCGTCGCCTGGACCGTCAGCCACGACAACAACGTGGCCTACATCGGAGAAGTGAAAGACCGGGTTCCCGCGCTCAAGCAGGCGGTCAACGATGCCCGCGATGCCGACCCCGAAGACATGGTGAGCTTGCTGCCGCTGTTGAACAATGCGGAGTCCCTGGCCGTGAGCCAACGCTACGAGGGCGACTCCGCCCCGTTGAGCTGGCGCCAGGGCTTGCTGCAGGTGCCCAAGGTCCAGACGGCTGCGGATGCCACCTACATGCGCCTGCTCGAAGATGCTTGGCTGCCGCGCCTGTCCCGGCATTTGCGCCGGTCGCTGCAGCAGACGTCCACGAGCAACCCGGAGGCGAGCTTCGAAGCGCTGAAGGTCTACCTGATGCTGTACGAGCCCGAGCGCTTCAATGCCAAGGCCATCCGTGCATGGATGGTCAACGATTGGGAAACGTCTCTTCCGCCTGGTTTGGTGCAATCCGGCGTCGTCAATCAGCTCGCGCATCACCTCGACAATCTGATGGAAGACCGCGCGCTGGTGGCCCCGGTGCCGATGGATCAGCAGCTGGTGGCCGAAGTGCGCCAGCGGCTGGCCCAGATGTCGCCGGCACAACGGGCCTACAGCCGGCTCAAGCAATTGCTGCTCACGGGCAATTCGTTGCCGCCCGAATTCACGGTGGTTCGCGCCAGCGGTCCCGAGGCGCCGCAGGTGTTCTCCCGCCGCAGTGGCCGTCCGCTGACCCAGGGCATTTCCGGCCTGTTCACCTATGACGGGTACTACGGGGCGTTCGCACAGGAACTGCCCAAGGTCACGGCGTTGTTGTCCCAGGAGGAAAGCTGGGTGCTGGGCAAGGCCGATGGGCGGCGCAGTACGGCCAACGAAGTGCTGACCGGTCAGCTGGCGCTCGAGGTCAAGCGGCTTTACCTGATGGAGTACGCCAAGCTCTGGGAGGACTTCCTGGCCGATGTGCGCCCGGTGCGCATCGCCTCCCTCGATCAGGCGGGAGAGCAGGCTCGCCTGTACTCTGCCGCCAACTCCAGCCTGGAGCAGTTCATTCGCGCCGTCGCGAAGGAAACCACCCTCGGCCAGCGCCCTTCCGCTGGGGGCGGAACCAGCAGTTGGCTGGGCGAGAAAATCAACCGCATCAAGGAAGAGCAGGAGCAGTTGAGCCGCCTGACCGGCAAGCAGGTGAATGTGGCGGGGCTGACCTCCAGCGGTACGCTGGAGGCGGATCTGGTCGATTTCCGCTTCCGCGAGTATCGGCGGCTGGCTACTTCGAACGGTTCGGGCCCTTCTCCCATGACCGCGAGCCTGCAGGTGCTGAACGAGGCGGCGGCGGTGATCGCATCGGCGAGGCAGCAGGTCAGTGCCGGTGGCACGGTGCCGCCTTCGCTTTCTGCCACGCTGGAACGGGTGCGCACGGAAGCCAAGCGCGTGCCGCCACCCCTCAACGTCATGTACGAAGATCTGGCAGGAGCCACTTCGGCTTTCGTGGGGCGCGACGTGCGCGCCGCGGTGGGCGGAAATCTCAACGCCACGATCGGCGCCTTTTGCCGGCGCGCGATCCTGGGTCGCTATCCCTTCACGCGCAGCGCAGGCCGCGATGTGACGACGGATGACTTCGCCCGCCTGTTCTCCGTGGGCGGCACCATGGATGAATTTTTCCGCACCACGCTGCAGCCGATGGTCGATATTTCCACCAATCCCTGGAGCTTCAAGCAGGGTGTGGACGGTTCGCCCGTGGGCGGCTCTGCCGCGCTGGCTTCGTTCCAGCGCGCCTCCGTCATTCGGGATGTCTATTTCCGGGCCGGCGGCAAGGCCCCCTCGATCCGGCTGGACATCAAGCCCTTGGAGATGGATGCTGCCATCACGCAAATGGTGCTGGATGTGGATGGCGAAGTGCTGCGCTACCAGCACGGGCCTCAGATTCCGAAGTCGGTGAACTGGCCGGGTGCTCGTGGCACGGGGCAGGTCCGGCTGCAGTTGACCGGATCGGGGGCCGAAAACACCGGCTTGGTCACCGAAGGACCTTGGGCATTGCATCGGTTCTTCGACCGGGCGCAGATTCTGCCTGGCAACGCACCTGAGCGCTTCATCGCGGCTTTCAATATCGATGGGCGGCGCCTGCGATTCGAAATCACCACAGGCAGCGTGCTGAATCCTTTCCGTCTCAAAGCCATGGAGGAGTTCGAGTGTCCTGGCAACCTGTGAGTCAAGCGTCGCCGCAAGTGCAGTCCCGCATCGCCTGGTTTGGAAAGCTGCCGGGGCAGGGCGATTTCGTGGGACGCAGGATGCCCCGCGCCATCGGTGACGAATGGGACGCCTGGTTGAGCCGCGGGCTGGAGCAATTGCGCGCGCAGGGCCCGGGGCAATGGGAGCCTGGCTTCATTCAATCGCCGCTGTGGTTCTTCATTGCCAGCCTGGGCGGGAAGACCTTGCCGGTGTGCGGCGTGCTGGCCCCGAGTGCGGACCGCATCGGGCGGTGCTATCCCATCACGGCAGTGGCCATCGCCACCGATCGGACCAGCGCTTTGGTATCCGACCCGACGCTGGAGCGATTCTTCTCTGGTACGCGGGACGCCATCATCGAGGCCCGCAGGCTGGCCCTGCCTGCGGAAGAGCTGGATGCACGGCTTTCTTCGTTGCCATGGCCGTTTCACGCAGACAAGCCTGCACCTGCACCAGCGGCTGCGCCTTCGATGGCGGGCATCCTGGCGGACCTGGGGCTGAGCCCATCGTCCGGTGGCGGCACCGTCAATGGCCGGCCCTGGAGCGCCGGGCGCGATATCTTGCGCTCGCAACAGGCGCGCAGCGTCTGGTGGTCCGATGCGGCGGGGGGCAGCGAAATGGTGGAGCACGGAGGTGCCTTCGATGGCCATCTGTTCTCTCGGCTTTTCAAAAAGGCCCCCTAGCCATGTCGGTGCCCTTCTTTCTTCTTTTATTGAGCCCGAGCGAGCATCTTCAATGCGAACTGACAGGTATTTGAATGATCGATCTTGACGCCCTGCTGGAGCCCACCAGCGATGCACCACCTTGCGGTGAGGACCTGACGTACGACGCCGAGTTTCTTGCCCTGGAAAACGCCGCGAATGGCAAGCCGGAGCAGCAGTTCGGCGAGACCGTGATCCCGGCGGAGCCGCCGGACTGGCGTGACGTGGAAAAGCGCTCCACGGCGCTCCTGTCTCGCACCAAGGACATCCGGGTGGTGGCGAAGCTGTCCCAAGCCCTGACCAACACGCAGGGCGTTCGCGGCATGTCCCAGGGGGTGCAGCTGATGTCTGTCATGTTCAGCCAGCATTGGGATCACCTCCATCCGCTGCCGGAAGACGGCGATCACTTCATGCGGATGAATGCGGTGGCTTCGTTGAACGACGTGACCGGGCAACTGCGGGATCTTCGCCAACAGGATTTCTTGCGGTCTGCTGCAGGTGCGATCAATGTCCGGGATGCGGAGGCCCTGGCGCGCGGCACGGCAGCCGAGGGCACCATCAAGATGTCGCTGGATCAATTGCGTGGCGCCGTGTTCGACGCCTGGCGGCAGGGCAACGAGACGCTCCGCGCGTGGGTCGTGGCCAGCGAGGCTTTCGATTCGATGCAAGCCATCTTCCGCGATCGACTCGACGCGGACCAACGACCCGATCTGGAGCAGATTCGCGGCGTGTTCAGCGTGCTTCGCGATCTGATTCCCAAGGATGCCGATGCTGCCGCGCCGGTGTCGGACGCGGTGGACGAGGCGGGGGGCGTACCTGCTGAAACTCTTGTGGCTGTCGCAGCCAACCAGGGATTTGCGCTGCGCACGCGGTCCGATGCCGTGTCGCGCCTGATGGAGATTGCTGAATTTCTGGAACGCACCGAGCCTACCAATCCTGCTCCCTTGCTGATCCGAAGGGCCGTGCGGCTGATGGGCCTGGACTTTCTGGACATTCTTCGCGAACTGTCTCCAGACAGCGTGGCCCAAGTGGAAAATATCACTGGGGTGAAGAGCCCTCTGTAAACGTTTTGTAGCATTTAGTCGCGAAGGGCTGGAGATACTTGCGGGACGGAGAGCAGTGCGGATACTGCAGCCTGTCCAAAGTTCCATTCATGGGTTGAAGCCTGGATCCGCGGACCTTCTCTGCGGTATGTTCCAGTAGCGGAGTGGTAATCCAGCCGACCAAGAACGGTGATGCGGCGTGCCCGAAGAAATGGGCGTTCCATTTTGTTATGAATTTGTAAGTTGGTGTTGTTGCGAAGTCGTTGTAATTGCGATGCCTTCACAAGACCCTACGCTCACGTTTTATAAATCCTAGGAAAAGAGAAGTTACATCATGACACTGAGCAAAACGGGCAAGAGTGGTCAGAAATTCATCGCTCGCAATCGCGCGCCCCGGGTCCAGATCGAATACGACGTGGAAATCTACGGCTCTGAAAAGAAAGTGCAGATCCCGTTTGTGATGGGCGTGATGGCCGACTTGTCCGGCAAGCCTGTCGAAGCATTGCCGGAGATTGCCGACCGCAAATTCCTGGAAATCGACATCGATAATTTCGATGCGCGGATGAAGTCCATCAAGCCCCGCGTCTCTTTCAACGTGCCCAATACCCTGACCGGCGATGGCCGCCTGCACATCGAACTCACGTTCGACAGCATGGAGGATTTTTCGCCCGCGGCCATCGCCCGCAAGGTCGGTGCGCTCAATTCCATGCTCGAGGCACGCACGCAGTTGCACAACCTGCTGTCGTACATGGACGGCAAGCAAGGGGCCGAAGAATTGATCAGCAAGGTCTTGAAGGATCCGGCATTGCTCAAATCGCTCGCCGCCATGCCCAAGCCGGCCGACAGCGCTGAACCATCGACGGACGTGAAATAAGCGAGGAGTGACCCGACCATGAACGCACGCCAAATGGAAGCGGCACCAGCCGCCCAGACACTCGAAGGCAACGAATTCGCTTCGCTGCTGCAAAAAGAATTCAAGCCCAAGACCGATCAGGCACGCGAGGCCGTCGAAGCCGCGGTACAGACCTTGGCCCAGCAGGCCCTGGCGGCCTCCGCGACGCTGTCAGATGACGCCTATCAAACGGTGCAGGCCATCATTGCGGAAATCGACCGCAAGCTGTCCGAGCAGGTGAACCAGATCATTCACCACAGCGAATTCCAGCAACTGGAAGGCGCATGGCGCGGTCTGCACCATCTGGTCCACAACACCGAAGTGGACGAGATGCTCAAGATCCGCGTGATGAACATCTCCAAGAAGGAATTGCATCGCAACATGCGGCGCTACAAGGGAGTGGGCTGGGATCAGAGCCCCATCTTCAAGAAGGTGTACGAAGAGGAATACGGTCAGTTCGGTGGCGAGCCCTTCGGCTGCCTGGTCGGCGACTACCACTTCGACCACAGCCCGACCGACGTGGAATTGCTGGGCGAACTGGCCAAGGTGTCCGCCGCGGCGCATTGCCCCTTCATTTCCGGCGCCTCGCCCGCCATGATGCAGATGGAATCCTGGCAGGAACTGGCCAATCCCCGCGACCTGACGAAGATCTTCACCAACACCGAGTACGCCGCCTGGCGCAGCCTGCGCGAGTCCGATGATTCGAAGTACATCGGCCTGGCCATGCCGCGTTTCCTGGCGCGCCTTCCCTACGGCGCCAAGACCAACCCGGTGGACGAATTCGATTTCGAAGAGGAAACCGCCAGCGGCGATCACAGCAAGTACTGCTGGGCCAACTCGGCCTATGCGATGGCCGTGAACATCAACCGCTCGTTCAAGTACTACGGCTGGTGCACGTCCATCCGCGGCGTCGAGTCCGGCGGTGCGGTGGACAACCTGCCTGCCCACACCTTCCCGACGGACGATGGTGGCGTGGACATGAAGTGCCCGACCGAAATCGCCATCAGCGACCGCCGCGAAGCGGAGCTCGCCAAGAACGGCTTCATGCCCCTGGTGCACCGCAAGAACTCCGATGTGGCCGCATTCATCGGTGCACAGTCGCTGAACAAGCCGGCCGAGTACTACGACGCCGACGCCACGGCCAATGCCAATCTGTCCGCGCGCCTGCCTTACATGTTTGCCTGCTGCCGCTTTGCGCACTACCTCAAGTGCATCGTGCGCGACAAGATCGGATCGTTCAAGGAGCGTTCCGACATGGAGCTGTGGCTGAACGACTGGATCATGAATTACGTCGATGGCGATCCAGCCAATTCGTCGCAGGAAACCAAGGCCCGCAAGCCTCTGGCGGCTGCCGAAGTGCAAGTGGAAGAGGTCGAGGGCAACCCGGGTTACTACACCTCCAAGTTCTTCCTGCGTCCGCACTACCAACTCGAAGGCCTGACTGTTTCGCTGCGCCTGGTTTCGAAGCTGCCGTCGGTCAAGCAAGCCGGCGACTGATCCAGCGCTCTTGCGACAGGCGTCGGGGGTCATGACTCCCACGCCTGTGGATTCACCACCGCGCTGACTTTCGATGGGCGCAGACCACGGGGTGCCTGACATGGCATCGGCCCTGGTCTCGCGCCGGCTTCCCGCCGGGAGGATGCATCGGCGGCGCTGTCTTCATGCCTTTTCGTTCAAGGTCCCATCCGTCCCATGATCTTTGATTCCAAGCTTCCGTTGGATACGCAGCTGAGTTCGTTGAAGGAGGCCATTCGCAAGGATCCGGCGGATGCGTCTCTGCGCGTTTACTACTTTCAGATGCTGGTGCTGTTCGGCGAGTGGCAGAAGGCGCTCGACCAGTTGCAGATCTGCGCGCAACTGGACAGCAAGACGGCGCCGATGGCCAAGGCCTACCGCGAGGTGATTCTTTGCGAAGTGGCTCGGCGGGACGTGTTCGCTGGCCGGCGCACACCACAGATTCTCGGGGACCCTCCGGCCTGGCTGGGCTGGATGGTCGAGGCGCTCCAGTGCGCGGCGGACGGCCAGGCCGAAAAGGCCGCCGAACTGCGCAGCAGTGCCTTTGACGAGGCACCTGCTTCGCCGGGTGAATTGGACGGAACCCCCTTCGAGTGGCTGGCGGATTCCGATGCACGGCTGGGCCCGGTCTGCGAGTTGTATGCCAACGGCGGGTACTACTGGGTTCCTTTCACCGCGATCCAGCAGATCAACTTCGAAAAACCGCAGGACTTGCGCGATCTGGTCTGGTCGGCCTGCGAGGTGACGCTGGTCAACGGCGGGCAGATGCTCGGCTTCATTCCCACCCGGTACCCGGGCTCGGAAAGCGTGGCGTCCGATGGCGTGCGCTTGTCGCGCACCACCGAGTGGAGCGATCTGGGGCAGGAGCAGGTGGCTGGCCTCGGCCAGCGCGTGTGGATTTCCGAGCAGGCAGACCATGCGCTGCTGGACGTGCGCCGCATCAAGTTCACGGCCGAATCGACCCAGGGCTGATCCGATCCATGGCGACCACGCGCCCCAATGACAACTTCGGCAACGGAAAGGACCGCCTGCAGCCGGCCCTGCTGGACCGCCTGACGGACCACGAGCCCAGCAAGCGCACCGAGCGTGCCGATGCCGTCTATGTCACCGAGGCCCGCCTGCGCCAGGCCTTGTTGCGGGATCTGAACTGGTTGCTCAACGCTTCGGATGCGACCTCGCACATCGACTTCGACGGCCTTCCCGAGGCAGAACGGTCGGTGATCAACTTCGGCATGACGCCACTGGCAGGCCAGTTGCTGTCCGAGCTGGACTGGAAGGACATCGAGAAAGCCATCCGCAAGTCCATCCTGGCCCACGAGCCCCGCATCCTTCGCGACACGCTGACGGTGGCCCTGGCCCCCTCCAGCAAGCTGTTCAGCCACCACAACACGCTGCAGTTCGAAATCCGCTGCCAGTTCTGGTCCGCGCCTTATCCGATGGAATTGCTGCTCAAGACCAGCCTGGACCTGGAAACCGGGCAGGTGGTCGTCTCTGATTTACGGTGAAGTGATCCAGGCCATGCATATTTGCGCCATCCGACCGGTCCTCCATGTGCCGGAGGGCATGTCCCGATGAATCCTCGCCTTGTCGAGTACTACAACCGGGAACTCAGCTATCTGCGGGAACTGGGTGCCGAATTCGCGGCCGCCTTTCCCAAGGTGGCGGGGCGCCTGTCGCTGCGCGAACTGGAGGTGGCCGACCCTTATGTGGAGCGCCTGCTTGAGGGGTTCAGCTTCCTGACCGCCCGCATCCAGATGAAGATGGATGCGGAGTTTCCCCGGCTCTCCCAGCGCATTCTGGAAATGGTTTGCCCGCACTATCTGGCCCCCACGCCGTCGATGGTGGTGGTGCAGATGGACCCCAGCGCGAGCGAAGGGAGCCTGGCCGATGGCTACACGCTGCCGGTGGGCAGCGTGCTGAGGGCGCGCAAGACGGCGGAGGAGCAGACGCCGTGCGACTTCCGCACCGGGCACGAGCTTACTTTGTGGCCAATCGATCTCACCCAGGCCCGACTCGGCGGCCCGCCGCTGGACCTGCCGCTGTCGCGGCTGCGCCTGCCCGAAGAGCCTGCGGCACACCTGCGCATCGACCTGTCCACCCGTGGAGCGCTGCGGTTTTGCGACCTGCGCATGGACCGGCTGGAGGTGCACATCTCGGCAGGCGATGCGGTGGCATCGCACCTGCAGGAGCTGATCCACGAGTCGCTGATCGGCATCGTGGTGCACGATGCGCAGGACCCCTCGCGGGTCTGGGCCCACCTGCCGGCCGATGCCCTGCAGGCAGAAGGCTACGAGCAGTCGCAGGCCCTGCTGCCGTACTCGCACCGCAGCTTCCAGGGGCACCGGCTGCTCCATGAGTATTTCGCGTTCCCGGCGCGGTTCCGGTTCTTCTCGATTCGCGGGCTGCAAACCGCACTGGCCAAGGCCGAGACCAAGGCCGTTGCGATCACCTTGCTGCTGCGCCGTGCCCAGCCTGCGCTGGAAGCCCAGGTGGATCGGCACAAGTTCCTGCTGCACTGCGTGCCCGCGATCAACCTGTTCGAACGCCCGGCCGACCGCATCCATGTGGCGCCGAACGTCAACGAATACCACGTGGTGCCCGACCGCACCCGCCCTCGGGATTTCGAGGTCTACAGCGTTCTGGGCGTGACCGGCCACCGCGAGGGGCAGCTCAACGACCGCGAGTTCGTGCCGCTGTTTTCTTCCATCCATGGCATCCGGTCCAGCGACCAGGCCTACTTTGCTGCGCGCAGGGAGCCTCGCCTGTTTTCGGAGCATGCGGCGCGCTTCGGCCCCCGCACGCAGTACCTAGGCAGCGAGGTGTTCATCTCCCTCGTGGATCAGCGGGAAGCCCCGTTTTCGGACGATCTCAAGCAGCTGAGCGTGCGCACCCTGTGCACCAACCGCGACCTGCCGTTGCTGATGGGCGGGCGCAGCAGCGAGGGCGACTTCACCACGGTGGAATCCGTGCCGGTGGACCGCGTTCGCACTGTCGCGGGCCCCACGCGGCCCACGTCCAGCGTGGCTGAGAACGAGATCACCTGGCGCCTCATCTCGCACCTGTCCCTGAACTACCTGGCGATGACCGACCTGTCGGAAGAAGAGGGCGCGGCCACGCTGCGCGATCTGCTGCGGCTGTACCTCGACCTGGGCGACAAGGACCTGTCTGGCCAGGTCTCCAGCATCAAGGGCGTGGGCATTTCCGCCATCACCCGCCGCCTGCCTCAGCATGGGCAACTGGTGTATGGCCGTGGCGTGGGGGTCTCGGTCGGCGTGGACGAAAGCTCGCTGGCCGGTGTCAGCCCCTGGCCGCTGATGGCCGTCCTGGAGCGCTTCTTCGCGCGGCACGTGGGAGTGAACAGCTACACCGAACTGGCCCTCGATTCGCGCCAGCGCGGCCGCATCGCGCAGTGGCGCGTGCGGCCTGGCCAAAGGCCCTGCACATGAGCCGTTTGCCCACGCTCGACGCGGGCGACGCCCGGCAGGCGCGGATTGCACGGCCGGCGAGCGAGGCCGGGGTGGCGCTCTTTTGGCAGAAGCTGAAAGACAACCCGCACGAATTCGATCTGTTCTTCACGTTGCGGCTGCTGCAGGCCCGCCAGCCCGAGTTTCCCCGGTTCGGCCGGGCACTGCGGCCCCAGGGCGAGTCTCTGCGCCTGGGCCAGGACCCGTCGCTGGCCTTTGCGCCGGCGACCCTCGCGGAGGTCCTGCCCGCTGTGGCGGGCCAGCCAGAGCGGCTGATGGTGTGGAATTTCGGGCTCTACGGGCCCAACGGGCCGATGCCCACACACCTCACGGAGTACGTGCGCGAGCGCCTGAGGCAGTACGACGACCCGACGCTGGCGCGCTTCTCGGACATCTTCCACCACCGGCTCTTGCTGCTGTTCTTTCGGGCCTGGTCTGACCCGCAGCCGACCACCTCGCTGGACCGGGCGGGCGACGACTCCTTCGGCCGGCACGTGCGCAGCCTGGTGGGGCTGGGCGAGCCCACACAGCGGTCCCGCGACGCGGTGCCGGACCACGCCAAGCAGTACATGGCGGGCCACCTCACCCGCTGGACGCGCAACCCGGAAGGCCTGACGGCGGCCATTCGCCTGTATTTCGGCGTGCCGGTGGAGTTGATCGAATACGCGCTGCACTACCTGGAACTCGAACCCCGCCAGCAGACGCGGCTGTCGCGCAATGCCTGCAATTCACAACTGGGCGTGGACACCGTGGTCGGAAGCCGGGTGCCCGATGCACAGAGCAAATTCCGGTTGCGGATCGGGCCGCTCACGCTGGCGCAGTACGAACGCTTCCTGCCTTCAGGCGAAGACTTCCAGGCGCTGGTGGACTGGGTGCGCAACTACCTGGGCATCGAGTTCGCGTGGGACTTCGAGCTGGTGCTGCGCCGCGAAGACGTGCCCCCCTGCCAGCTCGGCGGCGCCACGCGGCTGGGGTGGACGACCTGGTCACTGTCGGCGCCCGCCACCCGCGATCCGGACGACTTCCGCCTGGACCCCGAGCACTGGCTGACCCTGCGCAAGGGCGCTGCCCGCCGCTCCACCTCGCCGCCCACATCCGCGCACACCTGATGCGTTCCCTTTTTAAAAACTGACTCACCGAGGTCCCATGTCTGAAATTAGCCGGCAAGCCCTTTTCGGAAAATTGAATCCCCTGCTGTTCAAGTCGCTGGAAAGCGCTACGGTGTTCTGCAAACTGCGCGGCAACCCGTATGTGGAGCTGGTGCACTGGCTGCACCAACTGCTGCAGGAAACCGATTCCGATCTGGTGCGCGTGTTCCGGCACTTCGAGATCGATGCCGAAAAGCTCGCGGCCGACGTGCTGCAGAGCCTGGACCGTCTTCCTCGCGGGGCCACCTCGAT
This sequence comes from Acidovorax sp. SUPP2539, assembly GCF_030158975.1. NCBI lineage: Bacteria > Pseudomonadati > Pseudomonadota > Betaproteobacteria > Burkholderiales > Comamonadaceae > Acidovorax > Acidovorax sp. SUPP2539. The sequence continues at coordinate 439,737 of NZ_BQXJ01000004.1, forward strand.
CAGCGATTTCTCGGCCCAGATCGAGACCGCCATCGAGCGTGGCTGGGTCTATGCCACGCTGATGTTCGGCGAGTCCCAGATCCGCAGTGCCTACTGGCTCTCCGGCATGGTGCGCACGCGTGCGCTGGCCAATGAATTGCGGGCCATCTCCAGCGAACTGGGCCGCTTGACGGAGCCGGCCTTGAGCGACGCGTTCGCGCGGCTGCTGCCCGATTCGCCGGAATCGCGCCTGGGCGCGGCAGACGGTTCCGGCCTCTCGGGCGTGCCCGGCGAGGCCAGTGGTGCCACAGGCCCGGCCGGCACGGGGCGTGGCGAGGCGTTGCAGAAATACACGGTCGATCTGACCGAGCGCGCGCGCCAGCAAGAGCTGGACCCCGTCACCGGGCGCGACGAAGAAGTCCGCCAGATGGTCGACATCCTGATGCGCCGCCGCCAGAACAACCCGATCCTCGTCGGTGAGGCTGGCGTGGGCAAGACGGCCGTGGTCGAAGGCCTGGCGCTGCGCATCGCGGCGGGCGATGTGCCGCCGCCGCTCAAGGACGTGCAGCTGCGCGTCGTGGACATCGGCCTGCTGCAGGCCGGCGCCAGCATGAAGGGCGAGTTCGAGAACCGCTTGCGGGCCCTGCTGGACGAGGTGCAGGCCAGCACGGCGCCCATCGTGCTCTTCATTGACGAAGTCCATACGCTGATCGGCGCGGGCGGGCAGGCCGGCACGGGCGATGCGGCCAACCTGCTCAAGCCGGCGCTCGCGCGCGGCGTGCTGCGCACCATCGGCGCCACCACCTGGGCCGAGTACAAAAAGTACATCGAGAAAGACCCGGCGCTCACCCGGCGCTTCCAGCTCGTGCAGATCCACGAGCCGGACGAAGCCAAGGCCGTGCTCATGCTGCGTGGCGTGGCCGCCAAGCTGGAAGGCCACCACCGCGTGCGCATCGGCGACGACGCGGTGGCTGCCGCCGTCAGCCTGTCGCACCGCTACATCCCCTCGCGGCAACTGCCGGACAAGGCGGTGAGCCTGCTGGACACCGCCTGCTCGCGCGTGGCGATGGGCCTGCATGCCACCCCGGCGCGCCTGGAGGCCGTGATCCGGCAACTGGAGTCGCTGGCGGTCGAAAAGGACATCGTGCAGCGCGAGCTGGACCTGGGCGTGGGCGAGACCGAACGCTTCGACGAAATCAATGCGTCGCTGGCGCGGCTGGAGGCGGAGCATGAGGTGCTCAAGGCCCGCTTCGAAAGCGAAAAGGCCATGGTGCAGCAGATCGTGGACGTGGAGGCTGCCGTGCTGTCCCGCCGCGTGGCCAAGGAAGCCGCGGCCCAAGCTGCGCCGCACGCCGAAAGCGTTGCGCAGGGCGGCACCGTGGCACCCGCCGATGCGCAGGGCCCGGCCGATTCGGCACCGTCGCCAGCGCAGGGCGACGGTACGGACCCCGCTGCTGTCCAGCAGTTAAGTGGCCTGCGCGGTGAACTGCTGCGCATGCAGGGCGAGGACCCGCTGCTGCAGCCCGTGGTCGATGCCAGCGTGGTGGCCGCCGTGGTGGCGGAGTGGACCGGCATTCCGGTGGGCCGCATGGTGCGCGACGAAGTCAAATCGGTGCTCACGCTGGCGGACACGCTGGAAAAGCGGGTGATCGGCCAGCGGCACGGCCTGGAGGCCATCACGCGGCGCATCCAGACCGCCCGCGCGCAGCTGGACAACCCGGGCAAGCCCATCGGCGTGTTCCTGCTGGCAGGTCCGTCGGGCGTTGGCAAGACCGAGACCGCGCTTTCGCTCGCCGAGGCGCTGTACGGTGGCGAACAGAACCTCATCACCATCAACATGAGCGAGTTCCAGGAAGCGCACACGGTCTCGACCCTGAAGGGCGCGCCGCCCGGCTACGTGGGCTACGGCGAAGGCGGTGTGCTGACCGAAGCCGTGCGCCGTCGGCCCTACAGCGTGGTGCTGCTCGATGAGATCGAGAAGGCCCACCCCGACGTGCACGAGCTGTTCTTCCAGGTGTTCGACAAGGGTTGGATGGAAGACGGGGAAGGGCGTTACATCGATTTCAAGAACACGGTGATCATCCTGACCTCCAACGTGGGTTCGGAGCTGATCGCCGGCATGTGCCGCGACCCCGATCTGGTGCCGCCGCCCGAGGCCCTGGCCAAGGCCGTGCGCCAGCCGTTGCTCGAAAAGTTTCCGGCTGCGTTGCTGGGCCGGCTGGTGGTGGTGCCGTATTTCCCCATCTCCGACGCGATGCTGGACCAGATCATCCGCCTGCAACTGCAGCGCATCCAGACCCGCATCCTGGAGCGGCACAACGCGCAGTTCACGTTCGACGAGGCCGCGGTGCAGCTGATCCGCCAGCGCTGCAGCGAGGTCGAATCCGGCGCGCGCATGGTGGACGGCATCATCACGCAGAACCTGCTGCCACGCCTGGCCATGCAGTTCCTGCAATCGTCCGTGGACGCGCACGTGATCCGCCAGATCCAGCTCAGCGCATCGGACAGCGATTTCGAGATCGTGTTCGGTTGATGCCGATGCTCCATGGCCCCGGCGCAGGGGCCATGGAGGCTGGCGCCGGCCCCAGGGCTACCGGCAAGGAAGAGGGAATGGTGCTGGCGGCAGGCGCTCGCACGCCGGTGAAGGCCGCGCGGCATTTGCAGTCTGCAAAGGACGCCGTTCATTCGTTCGAACGGATGCATTCATCGCAAAAAAAGCCTGGCTACGCGAGCACGCCCGTTGGCTGGCAAAAAACGACCCTTCGGACGGAGAGTCCGGGAGTCGCCCCACGATGAAACCGATTGGGGGCTGACCGGATTGGCGGTGGATTATGAGAAGAACCACCGAAGACCCTGGCCAGCGATTGACGCCAGTGTATCATTAAATGAGAATGGTTATCAATCAAATGTGCCGCGATCGCAGCGGCACCTCAGCAGTTCACTGCGGGTCGAGCAGGGCGCAGCCGGGTGCGCCGCGCTGGACATCGGGCTCGTCCCGCATCGGTTTGAAAAGGGAGCGCAGATGACCGACACGCCGTTGGAAGATCTCATCGAGGAACACCGAGTCCTTCTGGACGGGTATGGGCGGGCTCAGATCCGCTGCAGCCGTCTGCTGGCGATGCAGGCTGCAGAGATCGAGCGCCTGCAGGCCCAGTCCATCCGCCTGCGGGCACGGGCCATCGTGGCTGAGACGGCGCTGGCATTCGCCCGGGAGGAGGCCGCCGAAGGGAATGCCGCGGCGCTCCAGGGCCCTGCGCGGCGGCGTGCCATGGGTCGGCAGATCGAAGCCCTGGGGCAGCGCATCCATGAGCTCATGCGCGAGGTGCTGCATTGGCAGTGGCGGGCCGCGCGTTCCCATCACACCATGCCATTGCCTGCCATGGCGTTGCGGGCGGTGGCGACCGAGGGCCTGTCGGCCCGGCCAGGACGCATGCGGTCCGTGGTTTGCATTGCGCCGGATGCCGCGGGCAGCCTGATCGCGCAGCCGGTGGGCCGCAAGCCGGAAGCGGCGGTGGAAGAAAGCGCTGCCGCATTGCCCGGCGGAAATGCGGCGCTGGAAGCCAGCCTGATTGCCGCCGACTTCGTGATCTGCCAGACCGGCTGCGTCGGCCATGACGACTATTGGCGGGTGCAGGACCACTGCAAGCGCACGGGCAAACCGTGCGTGCTGGTGGACCAGCCCCAGGTCGTTCAGATCATGCGGGGGCTGGCGCATCCGCAGGACGAGCCCGTGCTGCAGTGGTAGGCCAGCAGCCCACGCACCGCGGGCTTCGGACGGGCGCGACCGTTAGCGGCTGACGATCGGTTGCTATGAAATTTATAGCTATATGCCCTAGTCGATCATGTGCTGGAGGCCATTTTGACTATCAGCCTCTTGTCACGCATCAGGCCATGGTCATCAGGCTGGCGTTGCCGCCGGCCGCTGCGGTGTTCACGCTCAGGGCGCGTTCGATCACCAGCCGCTCCAGCGGCACCACGGTGCCCCCCGCCGCCAACGTGGTGATGCCTACGATGGGACCCGGCCTCTGCGCCATCTGATGGCACAGCGCCGCCAGTGCCTCGGCGCTGCCCTGGTGCAGCACGGCGTCCAGCGCCACGCTGGGGCTGCGCCAGTCGTTCGCCAACGCCACGCGCGTCTGCACGCTGGCGGGCAGCCGGGCATGCAGGGCGCTGGCTTCGGCCACCGGCCACACCGCGCTGCCCCCGACGGCCAGCACTGCCGCCAACTGGGTCAGGCGATCGCTGTCGTTGTCGGCCAGGCAGAGCGTGCGGGCGCGGGGCGCCAGCGTGTACTGGTTGCGCTCGCCCGTGGGGCCCGGCAGGGTGCAAGCCAGGCCGGCCACCGCGGCATCGGCCAAGGCCGTGCAGGTCGCGGCCAGCGTGGCATGGCCTGCGCCCGGTGCCCAGTCGGCCAGGGCCTGCAGCGGGGCCTGCAGCACGGCGCGCGCAGCGGCGTCCGGTGGGGTGGCGGCCGTGCTGTCGATGGCGGCACGCGCGGCGTCGGCCGGATGCTGGGACAGCAGGCGCAGCAGGTACAGCGGCCCGCCGGCCTTGGGGCCCGTGCCCGACAGGCCCTCGCCGCCGAAAGGCTGCACGCCCACGACGGCGCCCACCATGTTGCGGTTCACATAGACATTGCCCGCGTGCGCGCGGCGCACCACGCGCTCCACCGTCTCGTCGATGCGCGTGTGCAGCCCCTGCGTGAGGCCGTAGCCCGTCGCGTTGATCTGGTCGAGCAGGGTGTCCAGCCCATCGCTGGCGTAGCGCACCACGTGCAGCACGGGGCCGAACACTTCGCGCTTGAGTTCACCGATGCTGGACAGCTCGATCAGCGTGGGGGCGACGAAGGTGCCGCGTGCCAGCACCTTGGCATCCACTGCTGGGCGGAACACGGCGCGGCCTTGGGCGCGCAGCGTGGCCACGTGCTCTTCGATGCCGGCGCGGGCCTCTTCGTCGATCACCGGGCCTACGTCCACCGCCAGCAGGCCGGGATCGCCCACGGTCAGCTCGGCCATGGCGCCCTTGAGCATGGTGATCACGCGGTCGGCCGCATCGGCCTGCACGCACAGCACACGCAGGGCGGAGCAGCGCTGGCCGGCGCTGTCGAAGGCCGAGGCCACCACATCGCCCACCACCTGCTCTACCAGCGCGGAGGAGTCCACGATCATCGCGTTCTGCCCGCCGGTTTCGGCAATCAGCGGAATCGGGCGGCCCTGCGCGTCGAGCCGTCCGGCCACGCTGCGCTGCAGGATGCGCGCGACTTCGGTGGAGCCGGTGAACATCACGCCCATCACACGGGCATCGCCCACCAGCCGGGCGCCGACCGTCTCGCCACGCCCTGGCAGCAGTTGCACCGCACCGTGCGGCACGCCCGCTTCATGCAGCAGGCGCACGGCTTCGGCCGCGATCAGCGGGGTTTGCTCGGCGGGTTTGGCCAGCACGGTGTTGCCGGCGGCCAGGGCGGCGGCCACCTGTCCCATGAAGATGGCGAGCGGAAAATTCCACGGGCTGATGCAGACCACCGGGCCGAGCGGGCGGTGGGTTTCGTTGTCGAAATGGCCCTCGGTCTGCACGGCGTAGTAGCGCAGGAAGTCCACCGCCTCGCGCACTTCGGCCACCGCGTTGGCGCAGGTCTTGCCGGCCTCGCGCATCAGCAGGCTCATCAGCTGAGGCAAGCCCACCTCCAGCAGGCCGGCGGTGCGCCGCAGCGCAGCAGCCCGTGCGTTGGGCGCCGTGGCGGCCCAGCCGGGGCCGGCATCGCAGGCGGCCTGCAGCGCGCAGTCCACGTCGGCATCGGTCGCCTCCTGCACGTGGCCCACGACATCGGTGGGGTCCGCGGGGTTGCGCACGGCCAGCGTCGTGCCTGCATCGGCCACCGGGCCGTCGATGAGGGGCTCGGCCTGCCAGAACTGTTGCCTTTCAGCGGTCAGTGCATTCGACAGCCGGGCCAGCACGGATTCGTTGGACAGGTCGACTCCCGCCGAATTGGCGCGGCGGGTCCCGTACAGGTCCTTGGGCAGCGGAATGCGGGGATGGGGCAGGGCAGTGGTGCCTTCCGCCGCGGCGGCGGCATCCACCGTGGCGACGGGGTCGCTGACGAGCGATTCCAGCGCCAGCGTGGTGTCAGCCACGCGGTTCACGAACGAGGTGTTGGCACCGTTTTCCAGCAACCGGCGCACCAGGTAGGCGAGCAAGGTTTCGTGCGTGCCCACCGGCGCGTAGATGCGGCAGGGGCGGCCCAGCTTGCCGTCCGATGGTGCGCCCACCACCTGCTCGTACAGCGGCTCGCCCATGCCGTGCAGGCACTGGAACTCGTACTGGCCGGGCTGGTACCCGGAGCCTGCGAGTTGGTAAATGGTGGCCAGCGTCTGCGCGTTGTGCGTGGCGAACTGGGGGTACACCACGTCGGTGGCGGCGAGCAGCTTGCGTGCGCAGGCGATGTAGGAGACGTCGGTGTGCGCCTTGCGGGTGTACACCGGGTAGTCGGACAGGCCGTCCAGCTGAGCGCGCTTGATCTCGCTGTCCCAGTAGGCGCCCTTGACCAGGCGGATCATCAGTCGGTGCCCGGTGTTGCGCGCCAGGTCGATCACCCAGTCGATCACGTGCGGACAGCGCTTCTGGTAGGCCTGGATGACGAAGCCGATGCCGTTCCAGCCCGCCAGCGACGGGGCGCGGCACAGCCGCTCCAGCAGGTCGAGCGACAGCTCCAGCCGGTCGGCCTCTTCGGCGTCGATGTTCAGTCCGATGTCGTACTGGCGGGCCAGCTCGACCAGTTGCAGCACCTTGGGGTACAGCTCGTCCATCACGCGGGCATATTGCGCCCGGCTGTAGCGCGGGTGCAGCGCCGACAGCTTGATCGAGATGCCGGGCCCCTCGTACACGCCGCGGCCGGCGGATGCCTTGCCGATGGCATGGATCGCCTCCACATACGAACGCAGATATCGCGCCGCATCGTCGGCGGTCAGCGCGGCCTCGCCCAGCATGTCGTAGGAGTAGCGAAAGCCCTGTGCCTCCATCGCGCGGGCGTTGGACAGCGCCTGTTCGATCGTTTCACCGGTGACGAACTGCTCGCCCATCATGCGCATCGCCATGTCCACGCCCTTGCGGATGAGGGGCTCGCCGCCCTTGGCGGTCAGGCGCCGCAGCGCGGAAGTCAGGCCGCGCTCGCTGTGCGTGGCCACCAGCTTGCCGGTGAGCAGCAACCCCCAGGTGGCGGCGTTCACGAACAGCGAGGGGCTCTTGCCCAGATGGGGCTCCCAATCGCCCGAGCGGATCTTGTCGCGGATCAACGCGTCGCGCGTCGCACTGTCGGGAATGCGCAGCAAGGCCTCGGCCAGGCACATGAGCGCAACCCCTTCCTGGGACGACAGGGCGAACTCCTGCAGCAAGCCCTGCACGATGCCCGCCCGTCCGCCAGCGCTCTTGCGGTGGCGCAACGTGTCGGCCAGGCGCAGGGCCAGCGCCTTGATGTCGCCGGACACACTGCCCGGCAGACGCGCCAGATCCAGAAAGGGGGCCAGCGCCTGCGGCTCGGACCGCCGGTATGCGGCGGTGATGGCGTGGCGCAACGGATGGCTGTCCAGGGGGCGGGGCGCGAAGGCGAAATCGTCGGTTGCGGGTGCGGCAGAGTCGGCGGAGAGGGACATGGCGGCGTAGGAAGACCAGTGAGCTGGAGGTCTGTGCATCATGCAAGCGATTAATTTGAATTACTTTCCAAAAAAACCCGATAGAACAGAATAAAAATCCAAAGATGCAAGACGCCGAACCCTCCCTGGATCGCATTGATCGCCGCATCCTCAAAACGCTGCAGGAAGACGGACGCATCGCGAACCTCAAACTGGCGGAACGCGTGGCGCTGTCGCCCACGGCCGTGCTGTCCCGCGTGCAGCGCCTCACCCGCGACGGATACATCTTGGGTTACGAGGCGCGGCTCAATCCGCTCAAGCTCGGGGCCGGGCTGCTGGTGTTCGTGGAGGTGCTGCTGGACCGCACGACCCCCAACGTGTTCGACCAGTTCAAGGCGGCGGTGCAGGTGCACCCCGAAATCCTGGAGTGCCACATGGTGGCGGGCGGGTTCGACTACCTGCTCAAAACCCGCTCGGCCGACATGACGGCCTACCGCGAATTTGCCGGCCATGTGCTCTGGCAACTGCCGGGCGTGCGCGAGACGAGAACCTACGCCGTCATGGAAGAGGTCAAGCACTCCACCCACCTGAATCTGGGCTGAACGGGGCGCTGTCTGTCGCACCGGGGCTCCCATCGCTGATCCGCCGTGGCATGAAGTCCGCAATAATCGGCGCCATTCACCTGCGATAACGCACCGAGGAAGGGATCCCACCATGCCAGCCATCCGCTATGCCGCCGCCGCGCTTCTGGCCGGCTTTTTCTCCCAGGGCGCGTCTGCCGCCTGCTACCTCGTCTATGGCGCCGACCAGCAGGTGCTCTACCGCTCGCAACGGCCTCCGGTGGACCTGGCCCGCCAGGTGCACGAAACGCTTCCCCGCGTGGTTCCCGGAGGCACGCTGGTGTTCACGCTGGACAACTATGGCTGCGAATTGGAGATCAACCGGCTTCCTGTGTCTGCATCCATGGGCGGCGCTTCGGTGCAAGCGTTGCCCGCCACACCGCGCCGCGCACGCGCCGATCGCAGTTGACGCCTCGCGCCGGGAAGGGCGGCCCGGCCTGAGACAATCGGGGGATGAGCGACCCCACAGAAACACCGATCCCCACGAACGAATGGCCGCAAGGCTGGCTGGAAGTCACGTCCATGGACATGGACGCCCAGGGCGTGGCCCGCAAGCCCGACGGCAAGGTCGTCTTCATCGACGGCGCCTTGCCCCACGAACTCGTCACCGCCAATACCCACCGCAAGAAGAACAACTGGGAGCAGGCCAGCCTCACGGCAATCCACCGCGAATCGTCGCAACGCGTGCGCCCGGGCTGCCCGCATTTCGGCCTGCATGCCGGGGCTTGCGGCGGCTGCAAGATGCAGCACCTGCACGTGGCTGCCCAGGTGGCCGTGAAGCAGCGGGTGCTAGAGGACAACCTCTGGCACCTGGGCAAGGTCAAGGCCGAGACCATCATGCGGCCCATCGAAGGCCCGGCCTGGGGATATCGCTACCGTGCGCGCCTTTCGGTCCGCTACGTGATCAAGAAAGGCCAGGTGCTCGTCGGCTTCCACGAGCGCAAGAGCCGCTACGTGGCCGACATGGAGGTCTGCCCCGTGCTTCCCCCCCATGTGAGCGCCATGCTGGTGCCGTTGCGCGCCCTGATCGCCTCCATGGAGGCCCGCGACACCTGCCCCCAGATCGAACTGGCCTGCGGCGACCACGTCACCGCCCTGGTCCTGCGGCACCTGGAACCCCTGAGCGCGGACGACCTGGCCAAGCTGCGAGCCTTTGCGGCCGAGCAGGGCGTGCAATGGTGGCTGCAGCCCAAGGGGCCCGATACCGTGAAGCTGCTGGATGCCGAGAGCGAGCAGCTGTCCTATGCCTTGCCTGATTTCGGCATCACCATGCCGTTCAAGCCCACGGACTTCACGCAGGTGAATCCGCACATCAACCGCGTCCTGGTGTCGCGTGCCTTGCGCCTGCTGGACGCGCGCAAGCAGGAGCGGGTGATCGACTGGTTCTGCGGCCTGGGCAACTTCACGCTGCCCATCGCCACGCAGGCGCGCGAAGTGCTGGGCATCGAAGGCAGCGAGGCCCTCGTGGCCCGTTCGCGCGAGAACTACCGGTACAACCAGGCCTTGGCCGCCGAAGGGCAGCCCCTGGCCCCGACGGACTTCGTCGCGCGGAATCTGTTCGAAATGACCCCGGAGATGCTGGTGGCCGATGGCGTGGCGGACAAGTGGCTGGTCGATCCACCCCGCGAAGGGGCCTTTGCCCTCGCAAAAGCCCTGGCGGACATCCACCAGGCACGCCTGGGTGCCGAAGAGGCGCCTGCGCTGCCGGCAGGGGCCGAAGGGTGGGTGCCGCCCCAGCGCATCGTGTACGTGAGCTGCAATCCGGCCACGCTGGCACGCGATGCGGGGCTTCTGGTGCACCAGGCGGGCTATCGGTGCGTGGCCGCGGGCGTGGTCAACATGTTCCCCCACACGGCGCACGTGGAGAGCATGGCGGTGTTCGAGCGCGCCTGACGGCGCCGTCAACGCTGGCTGACCAGTGTGGCGGTCAGCTGCGGTTGCGGGAGGCGGCGCCGGACTCGCCGGACTCCCCGGCTTCACTGCCGCGGCTGGCGCGATCGGGCTTGGCCTCCAGCTTGCCCAGCACCGAGGGCGAGCCCTCGAGCTTGTTGTCACGCATGTATTGATCCATGTCTTTCCAGCCGGCAAAGACCGAGGCCTTGGCGGCCTTGGGGTTCAGCGTGAAGCAATCCTCCAGGCCGCGTAGCGCATGCCGGCAGGCGCCGCCGATCGCCTTGGCTTCGGCCTCCTTCTGAACCACTCGGGGATCGGGTCCCAGGCCCGGAATCTCGCAGCCGGACAAAAGCACCAATGCCAGGGATGCAGCGGCGTAGCGCGGACGGAGGAGGGGGGCTGGAAGATAAGCCATGTGATTTGGATTATCGGCACGGCGCCTGGAGGATTGAGGGCGAGGCCCTGCTTTTACGTGGAATATTCCCGAACGCATTGATGCAACACCCCTTGCACCATGGAAAAAGGCCTCTTGCGAGGCCTTTTTTGCGTCAACGTTCAATCAGAGCAGCGCATCAATCGCGCTCGCCACCCGCGATGCCCAGCAGGGCCAGCAGGCTTTGGAACACGTTGAAGATGTCCAGGTACAGGGCCAGCGTGGCACTGATGTAGTTGGTCTCGCCACCGTCCAGGATCTGCTTGAGGTCATACAGCATGTAGGCGCTGAAGATGCCGATGGCGGCGACCGAGATCGCCATCATGCCGGCCGAAGAGCCAACGAACACGTTGATGATGGCGCCGACCATGAGCACCATCGCACCCACGAACAGCCATTTACCCATGCCTGACAGATCGCGCTTGATCACGCTGGCCAGGGTGGCCATCACGAAGAACACGCCTGCCGTGCCGGCAAAGGCGGTCATGATCAGGTCGGTACCGTTCTTGAAGCCCAGCACCATGCCGATCAGGCGAGACAGCATCAGACCCATGAAGAACGTGAAGGCCAGCAGCACGGGAACGCCCGCAGCAGAGTGCTTGGTCTTCTCGATCGCATACATGAAGGCGAAAGCGCCGCCCAGGAACACGATCAGCCCGACGCCGCCACGCAGCGACTGGGTGATGCCGGTTGCGACGCCGACCCACGCGCCCAGCACCGTCGGCAGCATGCTCAGCGCAAGCAGCCAATAGGTATTGCGCAGCACTTTCTGCCGCTGCTCCTGCGAGATCCCATATCCCGCTGAGCCCAGGGTGGTGACTTGGTCGTTCATCTTCTATCTCTCCTTTGAGGCCTGCACAGCGCAGACGTACAAATTCTAGGTGGTGCCGATCCCGGTGCTTTCAAATACCCTCTCTCGATCCCGTACTTTAAGGATGCAGTCTTTTGCCTTGGGCCCGCAGAGCGCCGCCATGGGGAGCCGGTATGCTCGTGGACTTCGTTGGGCCATCGGCCCTGCCTTCCCTGATTTGAACTGGACTGCTACCGCCATGAAAACCAAACCCGAACTCGAAGCCGCCGACGTCAAGAAGATCGCTGCGGCGGCCGAGGCCGAAGCCCTCAAGAACCAATGGGCGGTCACGATTGCCATCGTGGACGATGGTGGGCATCTGCTGTCCCTTCAGCGCCTGGATGGGGCCGCTCCGGTGTCATCCCACATCGCTCCCGGGAAGGCCCGCACGGCCGCGCTGGGGCGCCGTGAAAGCAAGGTCTACGAAGACATCGTCAACGGGGGCCGTACCGCGTTCCTGAGCGCTCCATTCATCGACGGCCTGCTGGAAGGCGGCGTGCCCATCATGAAGGACGGTCAGTGCCTGGGCGCAGTGGGAGTGAGCGGCGTGAAATCGACGGAAGACGCGCAGATCGCCAAGGCGGGAATCGCCGCATTGGGCCTTTGAATCGCCGGTGGTCGGGATGCCGAGCCAATGCCGTGTCGGGCATTACGCGCGGCAGACGCTGGATCCGCATGGCACATGAAAAAACCGGCCTGCAGGGCCGGTTTTGTTTTGGGTGGGGTGAAAAAAAGCCTGGCTACGCGGGCAACCCGTTGGCTGGCAAATACGACCCTTCAGGCACTGAGGTGCCCTGGAGTCGCCCCACGATGAAACCTATTTGGTCAGAATCAGTTTGCCCAGTTTGGTGGCCTGCAGGCGGTAGACCGAACCGTTGTGGCAGATGGCCACGGTCTTCTGGCCTTTGAGCAGTTCCCGGCTATCGACAGCGGGTGCGGAGCTTGCCAGGTGCGCGGCGCCGGACGGCTCGCGCTCCTGAAAGACGGCGGAGCCAAAAAAAGACGAAGAAGGCAGGGCGTTGAGACTGGCGTGCATGAGAAATCCTCTGTGCTTTGCGATTGAGTTAATGATAACCATTCTCAATTGTTCGTCAAGTGAAGCGCCTACCTATCTTGTAAATATTTATCACTGAGGCTCGGTCACGAACCCGATCTTGCGCACGCCGGCCCGTTGGGCGGCAGACATGGCCTGGGCCACGCGCTCATAGCGGACTTCCTTGTCGCCACGGATGTGCAGATCGGGTTGCGGATCCTTCACTGCTTCGGCCTTGAGACGCGGTTCGAGCTCGTCGTCGCCGATCGTCAGTTCATTCCAGTGGTATTTGCCATCGGCGGTGACACTGAGGCGGATGGTTTCGGGCTTGACGTCTTCGCGCTGATTGGAGGCACGTGGCAAGTCCACCGGCACGGCGTGCTTCATCACCGGCACCGTGATGATGAAGATGATGAGCAGCACCAGCATGACGTCCACCAGCGGCGTCATGTTGATTTCGTTCATCACCTCGTCGGAGTCGTCCTGGGTTCCGAAAGACATGGTTTTCAGCCCTTCTTGATCGGCAGCACCTTGGCTTGTTCGCCAGGGGCGCTGACGCGTGCGCCCGTCACGAAGTAGGCGTGCAGGTCATGCGCGAAGCTGTTCAGGTTGTTCAGGATGGACTTGTTGCCCCGCACCAGCGCGTTGTAGCCCAGCACGGCAGGAATCGCCACGGCCAAGCCGAGGGCCGTCATGATCAGTGCCTCGCCGATCGGGCCGGCCACCTTGTCGATGGTCGATTGGCCCGAAGTGCCGATCGCCACCAGCGCGTGGTAGATGCCCCAGACGGTGCCGAACAGGCCGATGAACGGGGCGGTCGAGCCGACCGAGGCCAGCACGGCCAGGCCCGATTGCACGCGGGCCGTGAACTCGTCGATGCAGTTGCGCAAGCTGCGCGTGACCCAGTCGCTCACATCCAGGCTGTCATGCAGATGCGCCTTGGTATTGCGGTGGTGTGCCGTGGCTTCGCGCCCTTCCAGGGCCAGATGGCGGAAGGGGTTGGCAGGGTCGTCGCCGAGCTTGCTCAGGCCGGCGGCGAAGTCTTCGCTGTGCCAGAAATCACGTGCGCCACGCGCATGTTTCTTGAAGCGGAAGATGTCCATTGCCTTGATCAGGATGACGATCCAGGAGGCCAGAGACATGCCGAGCAGCAGCACGGCAACAGCGCGGGTGACAAAGTCACCCTGGATCCAAACGTTGGCAATGCCGAAATGCGATTCCATGAAAACTCCTGAAAATTATTCGAGAACAAAATTGACGGGGACCAGGTTCCACATGGTCTCGGGCTCGCCGTTGCGTTTGCCCGGCACGAAGCGCCAGCGCATCACGGCGTCCTGGGCCTGGCGGTCCAGCCGGTCGAAGCCGCTGGACTTGTTGATTTCCACCTTCTGCGGAAGCCCGTCCGTGCCGATGAGCACGCGCAGAACGACCTTGCCTTGCTCGCCCAGCCGCTTGCTGATGGCCGGGTAGGTCGGCCTGGGATTGTTCAGGTAAGCCGCATCGCTGGAAGGCAATTCGATCTTGGGAGGCGCCGGCGGCGCTGGAGGAGCGGGCGGCGGCGCAGGGGGCGCCATCGGTGCTGCGATGGGCGGTGCAGGCGGTTGGGGTTCTGTGATCCCGGTGGGCGCATTGGGCGCGGGCGTGCGGTCGGGAATGGCCACCGGCATGGGCGCCGGACGGGGGGCGGGCGCTTTGGGGGCCGGTTTCGGCGGAGGCGGTGGCGCTGGCTTGGGGGGCGGTGGAACGGGCGGGGCAGGGGGCGCTGGCGGCGTGATGAACTCGCTCAGCACTTCGGCAGGCACGATGACCTCTGCGGCCTTGCGCAGCAGGCCCGACTGCAGTGCCCACAATCCGGCCACATGCAACAGCACGACGGAACCTGCGATCACGGCGTTGCGGCTCACACCCCGTGAGGAGCCATATCGATCAAATTGGGACATAAAAATGATAGCTGCCAACGCCCACAGGACAAGCGCCAGAGGCCTAGAAGGCCAAGTTACTTACGGAAGATCCACCACACGGAGCCGATGACGAGAATCAGGCTGCCTGCGAGGGTTGAGAGCAGTTCCATGCTTTGCTTTCCAAGATGGAGTTGGCAAGCTGGATCGTCTGCGAGGCGATCTCTTTGTGCAGCGCGGCGACCGGATGCGAAACGCTGCATTGGGCCACGACATCCCGTGCGCAGCTTTCGCAACGGCCGCATTGGGTGGCCACGCCCAGCTCGAACTGGATCTCGTCGAAACTCATGCCAGCATGTGCATGGCGTGCAATTTCGCGGTCAGAAACCCGGCGGCAGACACAAACGATCATGGTGCAGGCAGTGTTGGCTGGCTGTTGACAATGGGGCATTATAAATGCGAATTCATCGCATTTGCAATCCTTTGGTTTCTTGCTTGTTCAAAAGCAGTGGATTGACACACCAGCAGCACATGGGTTCCCGGTGGCCCAGGCGAAAAAAAGCCGGCAGTGGTGCCGGCTTCGTTTTTCATTCGCCGCCTGCTGAACGTGCAGACGATGGAAGGCTTACTTTACGTGCTTGCCGATCAGGCCAGCCATTTCGAACATGGAAACCTGGGGCTTGCCGAACACTTCCTTGAGCTTGGCGTCGGCATTGATCATGCGCTTGTTGCTGGCGTCTTGCAGGTCGTTGGCCTTGATGTAGACCCACAGCTTGCTGATGATCTCGGTACGGGGCAAGGGCGTGGAGCCCACGACGGCAGCCAGGGCAGGGCTGGGCGTAAGGGCTTTCATGAAAGCGGCGTTCGGGGTGCGCTTCTTCGCGGGGGCTGCGGCCTTGGCTTCGGAGGCCGGCGCTTTCTTTGCAGTTGCCATGTTGGGTTTTCCTTGTTGGAAGTGAAATATCGTCACCAGCGAAAACCTGCTTCTCCACTGGCCCGCAGATGCTACTGGGAAAAAAACGCGTTTCCAAGCGAGGCATGGCTTTTTTTGCCTCCATTTGTTGCTTGGGTACCGCGCAAGCGCCACGGTGCTGGCGCCCGTCATGGCCACTGCGGTGGGATGCGCATGCTCTCCGGTGGCGCATCGGCCGCGATCTCATCGCGATCGACGCGAGACGAAAATGGCCACGACCGCGGACAGGATCAATGCGCAGGCGACCCATTCGCCGGCGGTCAGATGCTCGCCAGCGATGGCGCTTCCGAGCAGCAAGGCGATGAGCGGGTTGACGAAGGCATAACTCGATGCCAGTGCCGGCGTTGCATGGCGCAACAGATAAAGGTAGGCGCTGAATCCCACCAGCGAGCCCAGCGTCACTAGGTAGAGCCATGCCAGCACGGCTTCGGGTCGCGGCGGCCACGCAGGCTGCTCGCCCAGCGCCAGGGACACGGCCATCAGCACGGCGCCTCCGCACAGCATCTCGCTGGCGAAGCCACTGGCTCCGTCGGCCAGTGGGAAGCGCGTGGTGGACAGCACAGATCCAAGAGACCACGACAAGGTCGCCGCGAGGATGCAGACCATGCTGATAGGGGATGCAGAAAAGCTGGCGCCTTGCATCAGTACCAAAACACCCAGGGCGCCCAGCAGCATGCCCATCGTCTCGCCGCGTGTCGGCCGCCTTCCCCATAAGAGCCCCCATGCGGCGATCATCATCGGCACTACGGCCACGCAAGCCGCGATGAGGCCGGAGCCGACGTGCACGCTGGCGGTGGCCGTCAGCCCCATCCCGCCGCCCAACATCAGCGCACCGACGATGAGCGCATGGAGCCATTGCCGCTTCGTCGGGAACTTCGGTGGGTTGCCGCTTTGGGGCTTGCGCCATGCCACCCATGCCATCAGCAGTGCACCTGCAGCGAGAAAGCGGGTTCCCATCTGGAAGAACGGTGGAAAGCTTTTGAGAGCCACCTGGATGGCGAGATAGGTCGAGCCCCAGATGAGATAGCAGGCCAAAAGGGCCAGGAGCAGCACCGTGGGGAGGCCGCGTGCAGCGGGGCTGGCGGGGGACGTGGAAAGTGAAGTCATGCCGTAAATGTTATGCAGGCAGAGCGTGCTCTTCCATGGCATTTGCAAGGCTGAAGCTATGAATCGCCTTTGTTTCAATGGTTAAATAATGCCATGACCGAAGTTTCTCAATTGGATGCCCATGACGGCAGAATTTTGGCCGAATTGCAGCAGGATGCGCGCATTTCTATGGCAGAACTGGGCCGGCGGGTGCACCTCAGTCAGCCCGCGGTGACCGAGCGGGTTCGCAAACTGGAAGCTTCGGGCGTGATCCGGGGCTATGGCGTTCGTCTGGATTACGCCCGCCTGGGCTATGGCATTCGCGCCATCATCCGCGTGGGCCGGGCGGAATATGCCCGGGTGGTTCGACTGATCGAAGAAACGCCCGAGGTCTTGAATGCCTACAACGTCACGGGGGAAGACAGCTGGGTCCTGGAAATCGCAGTGATCGATGTCAGCCATCTGGATGCCGTGGTGACGGGGTTCTGCCTGCTGGCGGAAACCTCCACGTGCATCGTGCTCAACGCCCCTCGCGAGCATGCGCAGGTGTTGCCGGCGCGGCGCGATAGCATCAAGCCCCCCATCCGCAAAGTGACGGGGCGTTAGCCCCTGGAGCAGAAGGCGGAATCAATGCCGATGCGATTGCGAGTGCATCGCTTCGGCATCCGCCTCTTGGGGCTGGCGGCGCGCACCGTTTTTTTCGGGAAGCGTGGCCAGGACGACGCTGGCGATCGCAATTCCAAATGCGAGCAGTTGAACCGCGGCAAGGCGCTCTCCGAGCACCAGTACCCCCACCAACGCCGCGCTGATGGGCAACATCACGGTAAAGACGCCGCCTTGTGCGGCAGGCACCGCCTTGAGCCCCGTCATCCACAGCCACACGGTCCACATGCTCGCGGCCAGTGCGTAAAAGACGAGCAACGTCCAAAGACCGGGTGTGAGGCTGGCAAAGTCAAAATGCCATGCTGCGTACAGTCCCATGGGGGTGGCCAGTGCGAATCCCCACAGGTTGATCAACGAAGTGATTCGGCGCGGCCCCAGCGTGCCCGTCAGTTTCTTGCCGATGACCGAATAGGCCGCCTCGCACAGAACGGCGCCCAGCAAGAGCAATTGCCCAAGCCAAACCAGATTAGGAGCATTTTCGCCCTCATGCCGTGAATTTAATTGGGTGTGATGCTCTGAATTTGATAGCGAAAAGAGCGCGATGCCGACGACGGCGCACCCGACCGCGATCCAGGTCCGTGCAGAAACCTTTTCCTTCAGGAAGAACCAGCTCATGACTGCCACTGCGGCAGGTATTCCGGCCATCGTCACCCCTGCCGATACGGCGCTGGTGAGACTCACACCCGAGATCATGCAAAGGGTGAAGAGGAAGTTGCCGAGAAAAGACTCGAGAAACAGCAGGCGCCGCACCTGCGGTGTCATGGGGCCTTCATCCGCCGGTTTTTTGAGCCAGTGGAGCATTCCCAATCCCCCAATGCCGAACCGCATCCAGGCCAGCAGGAAGACCGGCAGCGCGGCCGCCAGTGGCTTGGACAAGGCGACATAGCTGCCCACGAGCGACATGCTCAATGCAAGGCAGAGATAGGCGATGGGGCGGCTTGGCATGTTCGCGTGTTGGCTAGACTTTGCGGGTAGTACCCTGGAGCGCGCCATCATGCCCGACGAAACCCTTCATCCTTTTTCACGCTACGTTTTTGTCTATGGCACCTTGCGCCGTGGCGGCAGCAATGACATCACCCGCTTGACGCCCCGCGCGGCCTTTCTGGGGGAGGCCACCGTCTGCGGAACGCTTTATGACCTCGGTGCCTATCCCGGCATTGCGCTGCATTTGGTGGACGTAGCGGAGCAGGGCGATTTTTCGGTGCACGGCGAGGTCTATGCGATTTCGCCCGAGCTGGAGATCCGGCTGGACGAAATCGAGGGGCTGCTGCCTGAGCCCAATGGTGAGTACGAGAAGCGGGAGATCTCAGTGTCCGTGGGGGGGCAGCAGCTGCAATGCCTGGTGTATGAAATCAATTCCGAATACTTGCAGAACGCAACCCGGATCGTGCATGGCGACTGGATGAGCGGTCGCCGCCCCTAATTTTTGCATCGCAGAATTTGCTTTTCATATTGCAAAATTAAATCATGCTGCGCTGCGGAAAAATTTCTTGATATGAGAAATTAAATTTCACAATAAGAAATTATCTGAGTAACTTATTGATTTAAAACAATAAATTTTATCTCTTATATAAGACATAAGAGATTGATCAAGTCTTGTACAAGACTTAAAGTGATCTCCAAGGGCGGCCTCTTGCAGCCCGGCTCATCAACCAACCCACGGAGTGACTTATGCCGCAATCCTTCAATGAACAGCTCAGCCGCGAACAGCAAATTGCCGCCCTCGAAAAAGACTGGGCACAGAACCCACGTTGGAAGGGCATCAAGCGCGGTTACAGCGCTGCGGATGTCGTGCGTCTTCGGGGCTCCTTCCAGGTGGAATACACGCTGGCACGGCGTGGCGCCGAAAAACTGTGGGGGTTGGTCAACAACGAGCCTTATGTGAACTGCCTGGGCGCACTCACGGGAGGCCAGGCCATGCAGCAAGTCAAGGCCGGCATCAAGGCCATTTATCTGTCGGGCTGGCAGGTTGCGGCAGACAACAACGAATATGCGGCGATGTACCCCGACCAGTCGCTGTATCCCGTCGATTCGGTGCCGAAAGTGGTGGAGCGAATCAACAACGCTTTTACCCGCGCCGATGAAATTCAATGGTCCAAAGGGGCCAATCCTGGCGACGCCGGTTTTGTCGACTACTACGCGCCCATCGTGGCCGACGCGGAGGCAGGCTTCGGTGGCGTGCTGAACGCCTACGAATTGATGAAGGCCATGATCCGCGCGGGGGCCGGCGGTGTGCATTTCGAAGATCAGTTGGCGTCTGTGAAGAAGTGTGGCCACATGGGCGGCAAGGTGCTGGTTCCCACCCAGGAGGCGGTGCAGAAGTTGATCGCTGCACGCATGGCTGCAGACGTCTACGGCGTGCCGACCCTGGTGATCGCGAGGACCGATGCGGAGGCCGCCGACCTGATCACCAGCGATTACGACGCCAATGACAAGCCGTTCCTGACGGGTGAGCGCACGGCCGAAGGTTTCTACAAGACCAAGAAGGGCTTGGACCAAGCCATCAGCCGCGCCGTTGCGTATGCGGATTACGCGGATCTGGTGTGGTGCGAGACAGGCACGCCGGACCTGGAGTTCGCGAAGAAGTTTGCGGATGCCGTGCATGCCAAGCACCCCGGCAAGCTGCTGGCGTACAACTGCTCGCCATCATTCAACTGGAAGAAGAACCTCGACGATGCCACCATCGCAAAGTTCCAGCGCGAGTTGGGCGCCATGGGCTACAAGTACCAGTTCATCACGCTGGCCGGCATCCACAGCATGTGGTTCAACATGTTCGACTTGGCGCAGGATTATGTGAAGCGCGGCATGTCGGCCTATGTCGAGAAGGTGCAAGAGCCTGAATTTGCAGCGCGAGATCGGGGCTACACCTTCGTCTCGCACCAGCAAGAAGTGGGCACCGGTTATTTCGACGATGTGACCACGGTGATCCAGGGCGGTAAATCCAGCGTGACGGCACTTACGGGTTCGACCGAAGAAGAGCAGTTCCACTGACCTTGCGTTGTCGATGGGCCTGGGGCTTCAAGGCCCCAGGCTTTTTCCATTGGGGGCGGGTTAGAATCCCGCGACCATCACATCAGCACAAGAGCGAGAAAGGCACATCTGGTTATGACACCGCGAACTACAACGGAGATGTTGACCGGCCTTTAAGGCTGCCTGTTCGCGCCTGCACAGATTTGCACTCTTCTTCCAAAAGCGCGGACTTCGTTCCGCGCTTTTTGCTTTGTGGCACCGCGCGCCACCCCCCTCGACAAGGATTCTTCAATGATTCAGATCACGCTCCCCGACAATTCCCAACGCGAATATCCTGGCCCGGTGACGGTGGCAGAGGTGGCCCAGTCCATCGGTCCAGGGCTGGCCAAGATGACGGTGGCAGGCAAAGTGGATGGGCGCCTGGTGGATGCCAGCGATGTGATCGACCACGATGCCCGCCTGCAAATCATCACGCCGCGCGATGAGGAAGGCGTGGAGATCATCCGCCACTCCTGCGCTCACTTGGTCGGCCACGCCGTGAAGCAACTTTATCCGACGGCCCGGATGGTCATCGGCCCCGTCATCGACGAAGGCTTTTACTACGACATCGCCTATGAGCGGCCTTTCACGCCCGACGACATCGCTGCCATCGAGCAGCGCATGAAGGAGCTGATTGCGCAGGACTACGACGTGATCAAGAAGATGACCCCGCGGGACGAGGTGATCGAGGTGTTCAAGGCGCGTGGGGAAGACTACAAGCTGCGCCTTGTGGAGGACATGCCCGAAGAGAAAGCAATGGGCCTGTACTACCACCAAGAGTACGTGGATATGTGCCGTGGCCCCCACGTACCCAACACGCGATTCCTGAAAGTCTTCAAGCTGACCCGGGTGTCCGGTGCGTACTGGCGTGGCGATGCCAAGAACGAGCAATTGCAACGCGTCTACGGTACCGCGTGGGCCGACAAGAAAGACTTGGACGCGTACGTCAAGCGCATCGAGGAGGCCGAAAAGCGCGATCACCGTCGTCTCGGCAGAGAGCTGGACCTGTTCCACATCGACGAGCACTCGCCCGGTACCGTTTTCTGGCACCCCAAAGGGTGGACGATCTGGCAGGGCGTCGAACAGTACATGCGTCAGGTGTATCGCGACAACGGCTACCAAGAGGTGAAAGGCCCGCAAATCCTGGACAAGCACCTGTGGGAAAAAACGGGGCACTGGGACAAGTACCGCGAGAACATGTTCACGACGGAGAGCGAAAAGCACGACTACGCGCTCAAGCCGATGAACTGCCCCGGGCACATCCTGATCTTCAACCAAGGCGTGAAGAGCTATCGCGATCTGCCTTTGCGCTTCGGCGAGTTCGGTCAGTGCCATCGCAATGAGCCGACGGGTGGCCTGCATGGAATCATGCGGGTGCGCGCGTTCACCCAGGATGACGGACACATCTTCTGCACCGAAGAGCAGATCCAGCAGGAGTGCATCAACTTCACGACGCTGCTGCAAAAGGTCTATAAAGACTTCGGCTTCACCGACATCATCTACAAAGTCGCCACCCGGCCCGAAAAGCGCATCGGCTCTGAAGAAAGCTGGGACAAGGCAGAGAATGCATTGATTGAAAGTCTGAAAGCCTCTGGCTGCGACTACCAAATCGCCGTCGGCGACGGCGCTTTTTACGGCCCCAAGCTGGAATACACGCTGCGTGATGCCATTGGCCGTCACTGGCAATGCGGCACCATTCAAGTCGATCCTTCCATGCCTGAGCGGCTGGGTGCCGAGTACGTTGGGGAAGATGGTGCCCGCCATCGCCCCATTGTTCTTCACCGTGCCATCGTTGGCAGCCTCGAGCGTTTCATCGGAATTCTGATCGAACAGCACGCAGGCGCGTTGCCGGTCTGGTTGGCGCCAGTGCAGGTGGCGGTGCTGAACATCACGGGTGCACAGGACGATTACTGTCGTGAAATCGCCGCAAAGCTTCAAAAAGCACTGCCGAATCAAGACCTTAGGGTGGCGCTTGACCTGCGTAACGAAAAGATTACGTATAAAATACGAGAGCATTCGTTGCAAAAGCTGCCTTACATCATCGTCGCCGGTGAGAAGGAAAAGGCAGCAGGAGCTGTCGCAGTGCGCGCCCGGGGCAATCGAGACCTCGGTGTGATGTCCCTCGAAGCGTTCGTAGCGCTGATCGCCCAGGACATCGCTTCTAAAGCTTGATTTGATGTCAAACTTGGCTTTAGCCCGCGTGAGCTGTGCGGTACTCGCTACGTTATTCGTAGCATTTTGATTGAAGGAAAATAGCCATCGCTACTGAATTTCGTGATCGTCGCCAGCGCGAAGAGCGCAAGCACCGCCTGAACCGTGAAATCATGGCCCCTGAGGTTCGCCTCTCCGGCCCTGAGAACGAGCCGCTCGGGGTCGTGAGCCTCATGGAAGCCCTCCGCATGGCGGGCGAGCTGGATGTGGACTTGGTGGAGATTGCCGCCACGGCCAACCCTCCCGTGTGTCGCCTGATGGACTATGGCAAGTTCAAGTATCAGGAGCAAAAACGCGCGGCAGAGGCCAAGGCCAAGCAGACGGTCATCGAGATCAAGGAAATCAAATTCCGTCCCGGTACGGATGATG
Source organism: Acidovorax sp. SUPP2539 (assembly GCF_030158975.1). Taxonomy (NCBI): domain Bacteria; kingdom Pseudomonadati; phylum Pseudomonadota; class Betaproteobacteria; order Burkholderiales; family Comamonadaceae; genus Acidovorax; species Acidovorax sp. SUPP2539. The sequence goes on from NZ_BQXJ01000004.1 coordinate 462,379, forward strand.
GTGACTACAACATCAAGATGCGCAACATTCGCCGCTTCCTGGCGGAGGGTGACAAATGCAAGATCACCTTGCGCTTTCGCGGTCGGGAAATCACCCATCAGGAATTGGGCTTGGCCTTGCTCAATCGCATTCGCGATGATTTGGGCGACACCATCCTGATCGAGCAGTTTCCCAAGCTCGAAGGTCGGCAAATGATCATGATGATCGCGCCCGGCAAGAAGAAGCCCGCTGGCAAACCTGCAGCGGAAGGCGCCACCACCGCTGCTTGATGTGGCCGGTGAGCTAAGTGTTTAAGTGAATTGACCGGGCCAGCCTCAAGGCTGGCTCGGGCATAGGGGCCGTGAAAGCGGCACCGAACGGCAGGCCAAGGCCTTGCCGTCAAAAAGTGACTCGGGGCCAACAAGGTTGCGGATCGGTTCGCAAACGCCTCGCGAGCACAAACAAAAGGAGCATTCACATGCCCAAAATGAAGACCAAGAGCAGCGCGAAAAAGCGTTTCCGCGTTCGTCCCGGTGGCACCGTCAAGCGCGGTCAAGCCTTCAAGCGTCACATCTTGACGAAGAAGACCACCAAGAATAAGCGCCATCTGCGTGGTGCAGTTTCTGTGCATGAGACCAATATGGGCTCCATTGCGCAAATGCTGCCTGGTGCTGGCCTTTAACAACGACGAACAAGGAGTACTCACATGCCTCGCGTCAAACGTGGTGTAACGGCCCGTGCCCGTCACAAGAAAGTTCTGGCCCTTGCTAAGGGTTTCCGTGGTCGCCGCGGTAATGTTTTCCGTATCGCCAAACAGGCGGTAATGAAGGCTGGGCAGTATGCCTACCGTGACCGCCGCACCAAGAAGCGCGTGTTCCGCCAACTGTGGATCGCCCGTATCAACGCCGCTTCGCGCGAATTGGGCCTGACCTACAGCCAATTCACGAACGGCCTGAAGAAGGCTGCCATTGAGATCGACCGCAAGATGCTGGCCGACCTCGCGGTGCACGACAAGGCTGCTTTCGGCAGCATCGTGGAGCAAGTCAAGGCCAAGCTGGCTGCTGCTTGAGTTCACGACTGGTAGCTATCTTATTGATAGCTGCTTGCGCAATAAACGCAAGGGCTAGGGCTTGAAAAGGCACTAGCCCTTGTTCATTTCCAAGAGACGATGAGAGCTGGTATGAACGAGTTGGACTCCCTGGTCGAAAGCGCGCGGAACCTGTTCGCGCAAGCCGTCACCCCTGCCGATCTGGAAAATGCCAAGGCGCAGTTCCTGGGCAAGTCGGGGCGAGTGACCGAGCTCATGAAGGGCATGGCCCAGCTGTCCGTTGAGGAAAAGAAATCCCGCGGTGCCGCCATCAATGTCGCCAAGCAGGCCATTGAAGCATCCCTGAACGCAAGCCGAAAAGCGTTGGCGGATGCCGAGCTGGAAGCACAACTGCAGGCGGAATCGTTGGATGTCACCTTGCCTGGACGCCAACGGGGGCAAGGTGGATTGCATCCCGTGTCCTTGACCCTGGAGCGCATCGAGGGCATTTTCGGCTCGATGGGTTTTGACGTGGCCGAGGGGCCCGAGATTGAATCCGACTGGTTCAATTTCACGGCGTTGAATACGCCTGAAGACCACCCGGCGCGCTCCATGCACGACACGTTCTATGTCGAGGGCGGCACGGCCACCGCTCCGAACCTGTTGCGCACGCATACCAGCCCCATGCAGATCCGCCATGCCGTTCAGCATGTCAAAAAACACCGCGCTTTGATCGACTTGGGCCAGGCCATGCCGGAGATCCGCGTCATTGCCCCGGGCCGTACGTACCGCGTGGACAGCGATGCCACGCACTCACCCATGTTCCATCAGTGCGAAGGCCTGTGGATCGGCGAGAACGTGAGCTTCAAGGATCTGAAGGTCGTCTTCACCGACTTCTGCCGTACTTTCTTTGAAAGCGATGATTTGGTCTTGCGCTTTCGGCCCAGCTTTTTCCCTTTCACCGAGCCCAGTGCCGAAATAGACATCCAGTTCCAGACGGGCCCTTTGGCCGGACGCTGGCTCGAAGTGGCGGGCTCCGGGCAGGTGCATCCGAACGTCGTGCGGAACATGGGCCTCGATCCAGAAAAATACATCGGCTTTGCGTTCGGCATGGGTCCTGACCGGCTGACGATGCTGCGCTATGGGGTCAATGATTTGCGCCTCTTCTTTGATGGCGACATTCGTTTTCTTTCGCAGTTCCAGTAAACCGCACGCTGCGTTCCATACAGGCGGCCCACCTAACGAGGGCTGCTGCGCTTAAGAATCACTGAAGACTGAATATGCAATTTCCAGAATCCTGGCTGCGCGAGTTCTGCAATCCTCCACTTTCGACCACAGAATTGGCCGAGACACTGACCATGGCAGGGCTCGAAGTGGAAGAGCTGCAGCCTGTGGCGCCTCCTTTCACGAAGATCGTGGTGGGAGAAATCAAGGAGGCGGTGCAGCATCCAAATGCTGATCGCCTGCGCGTTTGCCAGGTCGATACGGGGCAGGGTGCTTTGCTCAACATCGTGTGTGGTGCGCCCAATGCACGCGTCGGTATCAAAGTGCCTTGCGCGCTTGTCGGTGCGGAGTTGCCTCCCGGGGAGGATGGCAAACCGTTCTTGATCAAGGTGGGCAAGCTTCGCGGTGTGGAAAGCCAGGGCATGCTGTGCTCCGCCAGGGAGTTGAAGCTCTCGGAAGACCATGGAGGCCTTTTGGAATTGGCGGCCGATGCTCCGCTCGGGCAGGACATTCGGACGCATCTGAACCTGGACGACACGCTGTTCACCCTCAAGCTCACGCCCAATCTGGCACATGCCTTGAGCGTTTACGGCATCGCGCGTGAAGTCTCTGCCCTGACTGGAGCGCCGCTGAAGCCGCTGCAGTTTTCGGCGGTACCGGTGGGTCATGGCGACGTTTTGCCAGTCAAGATCAGCGCCTCGGATCTGTGTGGGCGATTCTCGGGACGTATCGTTCGCAACATCAACACGCAGGCTGCGACGCCGCAGTGGATGCTAGATCGGCTTGCACGTTGCGGGCAGCGAAGCGTTTCCCCGCTGGTCGATATTTCCAACTATGTGATGTTCGAGCTGGGTCGCCCCTCGCACATTTTCGATCTGGACAAAATTCACGGCCCCCTGGATGTGCGTTGGGCGCGTGCGGGCGAAGAGCTCAAATTGCTGAATGGCAACACCGTCGCCCTCGACGAAAAGGTGGGCGTCATTGCGGATGCAAGCCAGGTCGAATCGCTGGCGGGCATCATGGGGGGCGATGCGACGGCCGTGTCGAACGACACCCGCCATATCTACATCGAAGCGGCTTTCTGGTGGCCCAAGGCCGTGGCTGGCCGCTCGCGCCGCTATAACTTCTCGACCGATGCCGGACATCGTTTCGAACGTGGCGTGGATCCGAGCCAGACGGTGGAACACATTGAGCGCATCACGCAGTTGGTGATCGACATCTGCGGCACGCCTGAAACCGTTTGCGGTCCGATAGACGACCAGTGTCCGAACCTACCTGAAGCCAAGCCCGTCACGCTCCGCGTTGCCAGAGCCGTCAAGGTGATCGGCATGCCATTGACGCAAGAGCAGTGTGCCGATGCGCTGAAGCGCCTGGGACTGCCAGTGACCTCTGGCGAGGGCACATTGACGGTGCTGCCGCCTGCTTATCGGTTCGATCTCGCGATCGAGGAAGATCTCATCGAAGAAGTGGCTCGCATGGTGGGCTATCAGCAATTGCCTACCACGCCGCCGTTGGCGCCCATTACGCCCAAGCTGCGTGCCGAAGAGCGTCGGGGGCCTTTTGCCGTGCGTCGTGCACTGGCGGGACTTGGATACCAGGAAACCATCAACTTCAGCTTCGTGGAGGAGCATTGGGAGCACGAGCTGGCGGGCAATCCACAGCCCATCCGTTTGTTGAACCCCATTGCCAGCCAGATGAGCGTGATGCGCTCGTCGCTGTTGGGCTCCTTGCTGCAGGTCTTGAAGTTCAACCTGGATCGCAAGGCGTCGCGCGTGCGGGTTTTCGAGTTGGGCCGGGTCTTTCTGCGCGATGCGTCCGTTGCGGGGTCTGATACCACGGTAGAAGGTTTTCATCAGCCCATGCGCGTGGCTGGTCTCGCGTACGGCGCAGCCGACCTTCTTCAGTGGGGCCGCAGAGAGCAGGGCGTGGATTTCTTCGATGCCAAAGGCGATGTCGAGGCGCTGCTTGCTCCCCTGAAGCCCGTTTTCGAGCCTGCAACGCACCCGGCCATGCACCCTGGCCGGTGTGCCCGCGTGCTGTTGGATGGCCAGGCCATTGGGTTCATCGGGGAGTTGCACCCTCGGTGGCGCCAGTCCTGGGAGCTTCCCCAAGCCCCAGTCATGTTCGAACTGGAACTCGATACGGTCATGCAGCGGCAGGTCCCTCGTTTTCATGCAGTGGCCAAGCACCAGGCTGTGGAGCGGGATCTGGCCGTGGTGGTTGCCGAGCGGATCACGCACGCCGATGTGATGGCAGCCATTCAGGCTGCCGTGCCTCCTACACGGCTTCGCGCGGCGGTGCTGTTTGATGTTTTCAGGCCCAAGCCTTTGCGTGATGGCGAAGCCGCTGTTGGTGGTCTTGCCAGCGGTGAAAAGAGCTTGGCCGTGCGCCTGACGCTGGGGGCTGATGGCGCCACGCTGACGGATGCTGAAATCGAAGCGACGATTCAGTCGGTGGTCGAACAACTGTCGAGCCGTACCGGTGCGAGGTTGCGGTGATGACGATGCTGAACGGGAGCGCTGACGTGATGGAATTTGCGGTAGAAAGCCTGGAAACCCCTGCGTTGACGAAGGCGCAGCTGGCGGACCTTCTGTTCGATCACATTGGTCTGAATAAACGCGAATCGAAAGACATGATCGATGCTTTTTTCGATCTGATTGCGCAGCGCTTGGTGGACGGTCAAGACGTGAAGCTTTCGGGCTTCGGTAACTTTCAGATCCGTACCAAAGCCCCGAGGCCGGGGCGAAATCCCCGCACGGGCGAGGCGATTCCGATTCAGGCCCGCCGTGTCGTGACTTTCCATGCCAGCAGCAAGCTCAAGGAGCAGATCCAGAACGCGGGCGCTGCTAGCTGAAGCGCTGTCTCTTTCCCGCCTGCCACTGAACGGAAGTGGCTGGCGCCTTTGTTCCGGCTGCAGTACGCTGCTTGTTTATTCGCTAGAAACCGCGTCCCATGGGCACACCGCTTCCTCCCATCCCGGCCAAACGGTATTTCACCATTGGAGAGGTGGCCGCGCTCTGTGGCGTCAAACCGCACGTACTGCGCTATTGGGAGCAGGAGTTCACGCAGCTTCGGCCCATGAAGCGCAGGGGAAACCGCCGCTACTACCAGCACCACGAGGTGCTCATGATCCGTCGCATCCGGGATCTGCTGTACGAGCAAGGCTTCACGATCAGCGGCGCGCGCAATCGCCTTCAGGAGGTCGACTCCCTGCCGCCGGAGATGGACGCCAACGCCTCTTTCGCTTTGCAGGCAGTACATGGGACCGACCTGTCGAGCCCGACAACAGCGTTGCCCTCGATTGCCCTCATGGATGCTCAGGTCCTGCGGCGGGAATTATTTGAAATTCGTGCGCTGCTTTCCTTGAACTGAGTTTTTTGTGCATATAATCTAAGTCTTGTCGGCGTGTAGCGCAGCCTGGTAGCGCACTTGCATGGGGTGCAAGGGGTCGCGAGTTCGAATCCCGCCACGCCGACCATTTATAAAAAAATCAACGGGCTATCGCCAAAAGCGATAGCCCGTTTTTTCTTTGTCTTGTCGCATTCTCTTGCCCTCTGGTCTTTGCGGTTCCCACAGTGCAGGGTCGACTTCTCCATTGTTCCCTGCACCGGCTTGATCGTTGCTCGGCCAGTGGCATCAAGGCGATCTACGACTCCGTGCTTGCCAAGGGCGCTCCAAGATAAGCCTGGACCCGGCTTTGAGCCGCTTGCCTGCGCTTACGAGGGATTCATCAACCAAGCCGTAGAAAGCTCGCGAAACGTTCAGCAATGCCGGCATCGCTTCGCAATACGCTTGGCCCCCTATAAAAAGGGAGGGCATGGATGAACGATCGGGTGATATGGCCGGCAAGCATGGGAGCGCTGACCCGTTTTGAGGCACATGGCTGGAGGGTGCATGCGACCCAGGAGGTTTCATATGAAGTGCGCCAGATCGATGGCATCTTCAGTCTCGACTCCCCCGAATTGATCGCCTGCGGCAGGGCCCAGCCTTGTTTGCGCCAAGCCATCGTGATCGATGCACGCGTGGACCAGCTCTACGGCGAAGAAATGCGTGCGTACTATGCCCACCATGGGGTCGAGGTTTCCATCTTGAGCCTTTCCGTTTCGGAAGAAACAAAAGACCTGGATGCGGCGATGACGATCGCTCGCCACCTCGAATCGGCAGGGGTGTTGCGCCGTTCGGAGCCGGTGGTGGCCATCGGAGGTGGCGTGTTGCTCGACCTCGTCGGTTTCGCGGCGGGGCTCTATCGGCGGGGGATTCCTTACGTCAAGGTTCCCACCAACGCCATGGCGTTGTGGGATGCCGCGGTGGGCATCAAGACGGCCGTGAATGCGCTGGATCGTCGCAACCGCCTGGGCTCCTACCACGCGCCCACCGTTGCCCTGCTGGATCGCAGCTTCTTGTCGACGGTGGAGTCCCGCGAACTCTCCAACGGGATGGGAGAGTTGCTCAAACTCGCGGTGATCAAGAGCCCTCGGTTGTTCGACCTGCTGGAGCGGCACTCCGAGATGCTGCTGCTGACCCGCTTCCAGGACGGGATCGTCGCTCCGGAGGTCATCGGTCTGGCGGTGGAGGGCATGCTGGAAGAGTTGGCCCCCAACCTGTGGGAGCTCACGCTGGACCGATGCGTCGATTTCGGACACTCGTTTGCTCCGCTGGTCGAGATGAAGGCGCTGCCCGAATTGCTGCATGGCGAGGCAGTCGCTTTGGATGTGCTGTTTTCTTGCCGCCTGGCGCGTGCAAGAGGGCTCCTTGCAGACCAGGATGTGCGTCGGGTCGTGCGTGTCATGAAATCCATGCAATTGCCTTTGCGGCATCGCTTTTTCGAGCAGCCCGGCCTGCTGCAGGAGGCGCTGGCCGACACGATGCGTCATCGCGATGGCCGGCAGCGACTGCCACTGCCCGACGGGATCGGCGCATGCCGCTTTGTGAATGATGTGGACGCCGATGCCATCCGCATTGCTGCCGAGGAGATGGCGCATGCAGATGCCTGAAACCGGTCTTTCGCGGCTGAGCGCCAGCCAGGCGCAGCAATTGGTGCAAAGCGCGCTGATCACAGGCCTGGACGAAGGCCTGGCCGTTTCGGCGGCGGCGGTGGACAGTTCCGGACACCTTCTGGCGTTTGCCCGTGCGGACGATGCCTTTCTGGGATCGATCGATGCGTCGATTGCGAAGGCGCGGACAGCGGTTTATTTCCGCAGGGACACCGCCGCAATGCAGCAGGCGCTGGAACAGGGCAAGACCGCCTATCTTGCCCTGACCGACGTCCTGCCCCTGGAAGGCGGCGTTCCGCTGCTGGTAGGAGGAACCTTGGTGGGCGGACTCGGAATCAGCGGTGCCGCCTCTGCGCAGGATGGGGTGCTGGCCCGGGCCATCGCATCGTTGCTGAACTCGTTGTCAGGTCGGACCCCATGAACGCTTTCAAGGACAGGGTGGTGCTGGTCACTGGCGGAGGGACGGGCATCGGGAGGGCGACGGCGCTTGCTTTCGCCAAGCAAGGCGCCCACGTGGCCATCGCCGGCCGCACGGTGTCTTCCTGCGCTGAGACTGCCAAGATGATTCTGGACGCCGGCGGCATCGGCTTCGCTGTGGCCTGCGATGTCGGCAGCGAGAACGACGTGATGAACCTGATGGACGATGTCGAGCGCCGCCTTGGCGTGGTGGACATCGCATTCCTCAATGCGGGCGTTGGAACAGCCTCTGCCGTCGTTGACCAAGACATCGACGCGTTTGAAGCGGTCATGCGCACCAATTGCACAGGGCTCATGCTGTGCATGAAACATCTGCTCAGACCGATGTACGAGCGGCGTTCGGGCTGCATCGTCAACAACCTGTCCGTGCACGCCCATCGCACGATCCTGGAAGGAACGGGCGCGTACACCGCTTCCAAGCATGCAGCGCTTGCGCTGACGAAGGCGGCCGCAGTCGAGGCGGCGCCTTATGGCGTGCGCGTGAATGCCGTGTCCCCCGGGCCGATTTCAACGGAGATGCTGGCCCGCTCCAGTGCTGTCTCCGGCGGCCTGGAGGGATGGGCCGAGCGGCTGCCCATGAAGCGCGTGGGTGAGCCGAATGACGTGGCGCAAGCCGTGCTTTGGCTCAGCTGTCCCCAGGCGTCTTTTTTGACGGGCGCGGTGGTGCCCGTGGACGGCGGTTTCCTCGCACTTTGATGCCCGAACATGACATGGATTGCTTTGGGCCTGCTGGCCGGGTTGGTGCTGGGAACCTACGACTTTTTGACCAAACTCGCCCTCAAGGAAAAAACGGTCTTGGAGGTGGTGCTGTGGTCGTCCGTTCTCGGGGCGCTGATCTGGACCCCGTTCTTTTTCCTGCCGGCCGCTTGGGCAGGCACGCTGCAACCCATGGGGTTGTATCCTGCCGCGTTGACCCGGGCCGAGCAGTTGGCCTTGCTGCCCAAATCCGCAATGATGGTCGTCACGTGGATTCTTTCGTACTACTCGGTCAAGTCCTTGCCGTTGTCGATCTCCGCGGGCGTGCGCGCTTCGGGGCCGCTCTGGACGGCGTTGGGTGCCATCGTTTTTCTGTCCGAGCAACTCAACTGGTGGCAATGGATGGGGCTCGCAGTCTCCATGGGGTCCTACTACCTGTTCTCCTTGATCGGGCAAAAAGAGGGCATCCGGTTTCAGCGCAACGGGTGGGTACTGTGCATGCTCGCGGCCACGTTGCTGTCTTCGGCCAACGCGCTTTACGACAAGCACATTCTGGCAACCCTGCAATTGGACTTGGCCGCCGTCCAGGCGTATTCGGCCATTCAGCGGGGCGGCATGGCGCTGCTGCTATTGCCCTGGGTTATCGGGGCCATGGAATGCCGAAGCCTGTTGTCCCGAAATTGGGCCGTCCCTGCGATTGCTGCCGCGTACATATTGGCCGAGTTCATTTATCTCACGGCCGTGCAGACCGAGGGCGCTCTGATCTCGGTGATATCGGTGCTTCGGCGAACCAATCTCGTCATGGTGTTCGCGTTGAGCGCCCTGTTCTTCGCCGAGCGATTCATTCGGCAAAAAATGCTGGCAATTTCAGGCGTGTTGGTCGGCATCGTGCTGACCATCGTTCATTAGCCATCTTGCACCAATGCGCGGATCCAATGGATCACCGTGCTGCCGTGGCGAGAGATCAAGGCCCGCTCCGATGCGAGCAGGAAATAAGCCTGCTCCGACGGAATGGCGATGTCGGAGACCCGCACCAGACTGCCGGTTTGAAGAAGGCCTTTTACCAGAGAGCGCCGACCCAGTGCGATCCCTTGCAGGTTGAGGGCTGCATCCAGCATGAAGCCCGTGTCGGAATAGGTCAGCGTGCGCTGCGCCGGCGAGATCTGTATGCCGGCCTTCTTCAGCCAGGGTTCCCAGGGCTGCCTGCTATGGGACAGGAACACCGCGCGTTTGAACAGGTCCTGGACACTGGGCGCATCGCAACGTTTCAGATAGGCCGGTGCAGCCACTGGAAACCACTCGTCCTCCAGCAGCGGTTCGCAATGGTGGGCCTGGGGCCGTGCTTTGGCGAACCGGATGGCAATGTCTGCCTCTCCCTGATCGACGTCCACCTTGCATGTCGTCGGCGACACCTCGATGGAGACGGCCGGATGCAGGCGCTGGAATTCGGTGAGCGCTGGAACCAGCCGAAAGCGTGCAAAAGAAGGCAACACGCTGATTCGGATCACGCTGCGCTCCTGCGTGAAGCCGGAAAAGGCCTCTTCCAGCGTGTCCAATGCGTCTTTCATCTGCTGGTGCAAATGCTCGCCTTCGGGGGTCATCGCGACCGAACGGGTCGTCCGTGTGAACAGGCTATTGCCCAGCAGTCGTTCCAGTTCACGAATCCGGTGGCTGACGGAACTGTGGGAAATATTCAGCTCGTCTGCCGCTTTGTTGAAGCTGCGCATGCGTGCCACAGCGTCGAACGCAAGAATCAAATGGATGGGGGGTATCTTTCGCATGGACGCGGATAAGGAAAATTCGAAGGAAAGATTCCATATCGGGATCGATCTGGGCGGGACGAAAATCGAAGGCATCGTACTCGACCATCAATATCGAGAATGCCGGCGAATCCGAATGGAGACCCGGGCCAGCGACGGCTATCTTCCAGTTTTGCAGCGCATTATCGAAATGCATTCCCAACTGGCTGCTGTGGTTTTGGGTGAAGAAGCGACATTGGGAATCTGCACCCCGGGATCCATTTCGAAAACCACCGGTTTGCTGAAAAATTGCAATGCAACCGAGTTGAACGGCCATCCTCTGCAGGCGGATCTGCGCCAGCGGCTGGGCCGCCCATTCGCCATGGAAAACGATGCCAACTGCTTTGCGATGGCCGAAGCCCTCCAAGGCGCAGGGAGCGGGCACGGCTGCGTGCTCGGGCTCGTGCTCGGCACAGGGGTGGGGGCGGGCATCGTGGTCGATGGGCGCGTGTGGAGCGGGCGCCATGGCATCGCCGGAGAATGGGGCCATATGTCGATCGATCCGGACGGGCCTGCCTGCTATTGCGGCCGCCAAGGATGCGTCGAGCGCTATCTGAGCGGAACTGCGCTGGAGGCCGACTACCGGCAGTTCACCGGCCGGTCTGCCGATGCAGCCCGCATCGTTGAAATGGCGCGCCATGGCGATGGCGCAGCCGTCGAATTGCTGGACCGATTTCTCAGCCAATTTGCCGGCGCGGTCGCCAACGTGGTCGCCATTCTGGACCCGGATGTGATCGTCATCGGCGGGGGGCTTGCCAGCATGGATGAGCTGTATGAAGAGGGGTCTCTTCGGCTGCAGCGCATGGTCTTCAACGATGACTTCCACACCCCCGTGCTGCGCAACAGGCTGGGCAATTCGGCGGGTGTGATCGGCGCTGCCATGGTCGGGGTTTGAAGTGCGTGTCCTGACGATTGGTGGTGCCACGCTCGACATCGTGGTTGCAGGGGTGGACGCGATGCGTGGCACCGGAGCCAAACACGATGTGGCCAGCGTGCAATGGTCCAGCGGGGGCGGCGCGGTGAATGCGGCGCTGGGATTCGCGGCCTTTCACGCACAGGTCACGGCCTGCTGCGCTGTCGGCGCGGATGTGGAAGGGCGATGGCTGCGCGACACGTTGGACCGGCAATGCATCGCGGTGGAACGCGTGCAGACCATTCCCGGATGCCCTACGGGAAAGGCCGTGATCCACCTGGACCCGCAGGGCGATGCCACCGTGTTCGCGCAGCGCGGTGCCAGTACCCGGCTGTCGTTGGCGGATGCCTCTGCAATGCTGATGCAAGCCGAGCTTGTCTATGTGTCCGCGTTGGCCGATGCCGCCACCGACGAGTTGAACCACGCGTTGGCGGGCTTGCCGTCCCGGCCTTTCCAACTGGTGATCAATCCGGGCGCACGTTCACTGCGCCAATCGCCCGACTCCTTGGAACGGTTGCTGCAAGCGGCAGACCTGATCTGCCTGAACGCGATCGAAGCGCAGTGGCTGGCCGCCCACAGAGGTGTGACCTGCACCCCGGAGATGGATGCCCACGAGGCCGTGGCGCTTGCCGCTGCATTGGCATGCCGCCAGGGGCAAGGGGTGCTGGTCACCCTCGGCGCTGGCGGTGCGGCGTTCTTCGATGGGCTGCAGGGCCACCACCACCCTGCAGAGCGCACCACCATCGTGTCCACACTGGGTGCAGGGGACGCCTATGCGTCGGCGTTTGCCTTCCACTGGTTTTCGGGACATGGGGCCCGCGCCTCGCTGGAGGCGGCCAACCGCCGTGCGGTGGAAGTGCTTGGCGTCGCGGCTGCGAATCTCGTCACCTTGGTCATGTAGGGCAACGAGGCGTCAACGCTGCGTTGCGGCACGCAATAAAAAAAGCCACCCGTGAGTGGCTTTTTTGTTCCCGACTTGGAATCAGGACTGTCTTTGGCGGAGAGGGCGGGATTCGAACCCGCGGTGGGGATTAGCCCACACACGCTTTCCAGGCGTGCGACTTAAACCGCTCATCCACCTCTCCGAAGCCCGCGATTGTAGCAGTGGTTTTGGCCTGTTTTTGGAAAAACCGTTGAAGCGCCGTTCAAGGTGCGCGTTGGGTCGTTTGAACCATCTTCATGGCGGAGCCGATCAGGGCAGACACTTCGCTCATGTTGCTGGGCACGATCAGCGTGGTGGTCGCATCCGCGGCCACCTTGCCGTACGCGTCCACGGCGCGCTCGGCCACCTTCAGCTGCACGGCCTGTTCGCCGCCCGGCTGCCGGATGGCCGCGGCGACTCGTTCGATGGCCTGGGCGGTGGCTTCGGCCACGGCCGTGATGGAGGCGGCCTCGCCCTGGGCGTTGTTGATCTGCGCCTGCTTTTCGCCCTCCGACCGTGCGATGAACGCTTCGCGCTCGCCGGTGGCGATGTTGATCTGCTCCTGGCGGCGGCCTTCCGAAGCGGCGATCAGGGCGCGCTTTTCGCGCTCGGCCGTGATCTGCGCCTGCATGGAGCGCAGGATTTCGGCCGGCGGCGTGAGATCCTTGATTTCGTAGCGCAGCACCTTCACGCCCCAATTCAACGCGGCCTCGTCGATCGCCTGGACCACCTGGGCGTTGATGATGTCGCGCTCTTCGAAGGTCTTGTCGAGTTCGAGCTTGCCGATCACGCTGCGCAGCGACGTTTGGGCCAGTTGGGTCACGGCCATGATGTAGTTGCTGGAGCCGTAGCTGGCGCGCATGGGGTCGGTCACCTGGAAGTAGAGGATGCCGTCCACCTGCAGCTGGGTGTTGTCGCGCGTGATGCAGACCTGGCTGGGCACGTCGAGCGGAATTTCCTTGAGGCTGTGTTTGTAGGCCACGCGGTCGACGAATGGCACGAGGAAGTTCAGCCCCGGCGTGAGGGTGCCGGCATATTTGCCCAGCCGCTCCTTGACCCAGGCGTTCTGTTGGGGAACCACCTTCACCGAGCGAGCGATGAAGATGCCGGCGATGACGACGATGACGAGGGCAATGATTTCCATGGGGTCCTTTGCGATGGTGAAGATTCGGGTGGGTGCGTTGCGTTGCGTTGTGGCGGTGCGTGAGGGGGCAGGGGGCCGGCCTCAGAGCTTGTCGACCAGCAGCCGGTTGCCGATGACTTCCGCAACGCGGTGCATGCCGGAGGAGGGTGCATTGCCGGGGCGCAGGACCACCGTCCATTGGGCGCCGCGGTAACGCACCTGCGCGGTGCCGTCGGAGTTCCAGATCTCCACGTTCACGGACTCGCCCACATCCATGTTCACATCGCGGTTGCTCGATGCGGGCTGGGCGCCCGGGTTCTTTTTACGGAACACATAGCAGCCCACCACGCCCGCGGAACCGACCGCGGCCGCCGCCAGCAACTGCGCCGCGACCGAGCCGCCCGCGTGGGCCGCGAGGGCGCCGGCGGCCAGGCCGATGGCCAGCATGAGCAGGTAGAACGTGCCCGTGAACAGCTCCACGGCAACGGCCCCTCCCGCCATCAGCCACCAGAGGGTGGATTGCTCTATCACTGCGCGCTCCTCGTTGTGTTTAGTGCACCACATTCTGGGTCAAAAGACCGGACCGTCAAAGGCGTGACAACGTTATTCCTTACACTTCGCGCCTGTTTCGTTTTTTGGGCCCGCTCGCTCGGAGGCTGCGCATGAAATTCCGCTTTCCCATCGTCATCATCGACGAGGACTATCGTTCCGAGAACACGTCGGGCCTGGGCATCCGCGCGCTGGCGCAGGCCATCGAGTCGGAGGGCTTCGAGGTGCTGGGCGTCACGAGCTACGGCGACCTGTCGCAGTTCGCGCAGCAGCAAAGCCGCGCGAGCGCGTTCATCCTGTCGATCGACGACGAGGAGTTCACCCTCGGCTCGGGCCTGGACCCCATCGTGCTGAGCCTGCGCACCTTCATCGCCGAGGTGCGCCGCAAGAACTCCGACGTGCCGATCTACGTGCACGGCGAGACCAAGACCAGCCGCCACCTGCCCAACGACATCCTGCGGGAACTGCACGGCTTCATCCACATGTTCGAGGACACGCCGGAGTTCGTGGCCCGCCACATCATCCGCGAAGCCAAGAGCTACCTGGAGAGCGTGCAGCCGCCGTTCTTCAAGGCGCTGCTGGACTATGCCGAAGACGGCTCGTACAGCTGGCACTGCCCCGGCCACTCCGGCGGCGTGGCGTTCCTCAAGAGCCCCGTGGGACAGATGTTCCACCAGTTCTTCGGCGAGAACATGCTGCGCGCCGACGTGTGCAATGCGGTCGAGGAACTGGGCCAGCTGCTGGACCACAACGGCGCCATCGGCGAGAGCGAGCGCAATGCCGCGCGCATCTTCAATGCGGACCACTGCTTCTTCGTGACCAATGGCACCAGCACGTCCAACAAGATGGTGTGGCACCACACGGTGGCGCCCGGCGATGTGGTGGTGGTGGACCGCAACTGCCACAAGTCCATCCTGCACAGCATCATCATGACGGGCGCCATTCCGGTGTTCATGAAGCCCACGCGCAACCACTTCGGCATCATCGGCCCGATCCCCCAGTCGGAGTTCGAGCCCGAGGCGATCCAGGCCAAGATCCGCGCCAATCCGCTGCTCAAGGGTGTGGATGCCAAGGCCGTCAAGCCGCGCGTTCTCACCCTCACGCAATCCACCTACGACGGCGTGCTCTACAACACCGAAACCATCAAGGGCATGCTCGACGGCTACGTGGACAACCTGCATTTCGACGAGGCCTGGTTGCCGCACGCGGCGTTCCACCCGTTCTACGGCAGCTACCACGCGATGGGCAAGAAGCGCGCGCGGCCCAAGCACTCGGTGGTGTATGCCACGCAGTCCATCCACAAGCTGCTGGCCGGCATCAGCCAGGCCAGCCATGTGCTGGTGCAGGACTCGCAGACGGTCAAGCTCGACCGGCCGCTGTTCAACGAGGCGTACCTGATGCACACCTCGACCTCGCCGCAGTACAGCATCATCGCCAGCTGCGACGTGGCCGCCGCGATGATGGAGCCGCCCGGCGGCACGGCGCTGGTGGAGGAAAGCCTCCTCGAAGCCCTGGACTTCCGCCGCGCGATGCGCAAGGTGGAAGAGGAGTTCGGCAAGGACGACTGGTGGTTCAAGGTGTGGGGTCCGGACAAGCTCGTGGACGAGGGCCTGGGCCGCGCCGAGGACTGGGTCATCCGCAGCGACGGCAAGGGCAAGAAGAACCACGCCAGCAAGTGGCACGGCTTCGGCCAGTTGGCCGACGGCTTCAACATGCTGGACCCGATCAAGTCCACCATCGTCACGCCGGGCCTGAACCTGGACGGCAAGTTCGACGAGAACGGCATTCCCGCATCCATCGTGACCAAGTACCTGGCCGAGCACGGCGTGGTGGTGGAGAAGACGGGGCTCTACAGCTTCTTCATCATGTTCACCATCGGCATCACCAAGGGCCGCTGGAACACGCTGCTGACGGCGCTGCAGCAGTTCAAGGACGACTACGAGAAGAACCAGCCGATGTGGCGCATCCTTCCGGAGTTCTGCCAGCAGCACAAGCGCTACGAGCGCATGGGCCTGCGCGATCTGTGCCAGCACGTGCACCAGCTCTATGCCAAGTACGACATCGCGCGCCTGACCACCGAGATGTATTTGTCGGACCTGACGCCGTCGATGAAGCCCAGCGACGCCTATGCGCACATCGCGCACCGCAAGACCGAGCGCGTGGAGATCGATGCGCTGGAAGGCCGCATCACGACCAGCTTAATCACGCCGTACCCGCCCGGCATTCCGCTGCTCATTCCGGGCGAGGTCTTCAACAAGAAGATCGTGGACTACCTCAAGTTCTCGCGCGAGTTCTCCAAGCTGTGCCCGGGCTTCGAGACCGACATCCACGGCCTGGTGGAGATCGAGGACGACAACGGCAACGTGCGCTACTACGCCGATTGCGTGGCCGCCGCGCCGCAGCCGCCCTCCGCGCGCAAGAGCCGCAAGAACGCGCCCGCCGCCGAGGACATCGTGCAGGTGGGCAGCGACGGACCGTTCGGCCGCAAGGTCTGATCGCTGCGCGAGGCCGTGGGCCTTGACCTCGAAAGCCCGGCGGTGCGAAAGCGCCTCCGGGCTTTTTGTATGGGAATGTCACGGGTCTGAATCCAGGCGGCGTCCTGCCCCGTATCAGTGTTCAGCCGCGCGAATCTTCGGGCGGCATTCCACCCACTGACTCAACGGAGATATCCATGACCTTTCGCCTGAATGCCCGCCTGACCGCCGCCAGCCTCACGCTCGCCCTGTCTGCCGCCGCGATGCCCGCCTTCGCGCAAGTGACCGTCGGTGGCGCGCCGATGTATCCGACCAAGGACATCATCGACAACGCGGTGAACTCCAAGGACCACACCACGCTGGTCGCCGCCGTGAAGGCCGCGGGCCTGGTGGACACGCTCAAGGGCCCCGGTCCGTTCACGGTGTTCGCGCCCACCAACGCCGCCTTCGCGGCACTGCCTGCCGGCACGGTGGACACGCTGCTGAAGCCGGAGAACAAGGCCACGCTGACCAAGGTGCTGACCTACCACGTGGTGGCGGGCAAGGTCGATGCGGCCGCGCTGTCCAAGATGATTGCCGACGGCAAGGGCTCGGCCAGCTTGAAGACCGTGGCCGGCGGCACGCTGACGGCCAAGGCCAGCGGCTCCTCGATTGCGCTGACGGATGAAAAGGGCGGCATGTCCAACGTGACCATCGCCGACGTGTACCAGTCCAACGGCGTGATCCACGTCGTGGACAAGGTGCTGCTGCCCAAGTAAGCCGTGCCGGGCGGTCCGCATCGCTGGTACTCGATGGCCGCCAGCCGATGCGGGCCTTGCCTCAATGCATCCAGGAAAGCCGCAAGGGCACCCCGGAGGGGCCTTGCGGCTTTTTCGTGGCAGCCCGGCCCCGGTCCCGCTAGGGCGCAGCGGCGTGCATGTCTTCGCGCACGCGAAGGAAGCTGGCGAAGCGCGGCAGGCCGCCCTCGTGCGTGCCGCGAAAGCGGTAGGTCACCCAGCTTCCCAGGGGCGGCGGATGCGCCCGGTCCGCATCGGTGAAGCCGGCGCCCAGCCGAAAGCGCTGGCCGCCGGGCATCTCCACCAGCAAGGCGCCCATGCGGCCGCGATGCCGGCCTTTGCCGGGCACATAGCCCACGACCCGCGCCTCGGTGTCTTCATGGGTCTTGAGCTTGATGAGATCGTCGCTGCGGCCGGCCTGGTAGAGCGACGCCCCACGGTGCAGCATCAGCCCTTCGCCTCCATCGCGCACCGTGCGGTGCAGCAGGGCCTGCAACCGGGCATCGGTGGCGATGCGCTGCTGGGGCACGGCCTGCACCCAGGGATGGCCGATGCGCGCCACGGCGGCCTGCAATGCCGGCAGGCGCTCGTCGAACGGGCCGCCCTGCGCGGGCAGGTCGAACACCATGAACTGCAGGTGGCGCCAGGCCGCATCGTCGGGCCGCTGCTGCCGCACGGTGGACTGCGCCTGGGCGAAGCGGCCCCGGCCGGCCCACAGCTCGCCATCCATCGGCATCGCAGGCCAGCCCTGCGTGAACCAGGCGGGCGCATTTACCCGCTCGCCACCGCGCGTGCGCAACTGGTGGCCGTCCCAGTAGCCGCGCACCCCGTCGTACTTTTCGCTCACCCAGTAGTCCGCCAGCGGCATCCCGGCGCGGTAGACGTTGGCCAGCAGCAGAGGCGGCGGCGAGGCGGGCGATACCGGCGCTGGGGGTTGCGCCCAGGCCGGCAGCGCGCCGCAGACCAGCAGGACGGTGATGGCGATGCGGCGAAGCATGGGGACTATTTTGCTATTATTTTAATAGCGGTATGCCCTAGTGGAATATGCGCTGGCGGTCGATGCGGCTTGAATCTCAGGACAGCTCGGCGCTTTCCCGGCTGATGCCACCCGTCTGGCTGAAGCCGCCGTCCACGTACATGATCTCGGCCGTCACGCCGCTGGCCAGGTCCGACAGCAGGAAGGCGGCGGCATTGCCCACGTCTTCGATCGTCACGTTGCGGCGCAGGGGCGAGGCGCCGGCGACCACACCCAGCAGCTTGCCGAAGTCCTTGATGCCGCTGGCCGCCAGGGTCTTGATGGGGCCGGCGCTGATGCCGTTGGCGCGCATGCCGCGCGGGCCCAGCGATTCGGCCAGGTAGCGCACGCTGGCCTCCAGGCTGGCCTTGGCCAGGCCCATGGTGTTGTAGTTGGGCACCGTGCGCAGCGCGCCCAGGTAGCTCAGGGTGACCACGGACGATTTTTCGTTGAGGTAGGGCAGGGCGGCCTTGGCCATGGCGGGAAAGCTGTAGGCGCTGATGTCGTGCGCGATGCGGAACGATTCGCGCGACAGCCCTTCGAGAAAATCGCCGGCGATCGCCTCGCGCGGCGCGAAGCCGATGCTGTGCACGAAGCCGTCGAACTTCGGCCAGGCCTGCGACAGGTCGGCGAACATGCGGTCGATCTGCTCGTCGCTGCCCACGTCGCAATCGAAGATGAGCTTGGAGTCGAACTCGGCGGCGAAGTCGGTGATGCGGTCCTTGAAGCGCTCGCCGACGTAACTGAAGGCAAGTTCTGCGCCTTGCGCATGGCAGGCGCGGGCGATGCCGTAGGCGATCGAGCGGTTGGACAACACGCCGGTGATAAGCAGCTTCTTGCCGGTCAGAAAACCCATGTTTCTTCTCCTGTGGAATGCGGGGGATTGGGGGCGTGGCGGCGGCGCGTGCGCCTCTGATGGCCCACCGGGGCATGTGACATGCGACCCGTCGGGGCGCCGCCAGCGTAGTGCAGAATTGTCGCATGCGTCTTTGGCCGATCTTGTTGCTGTGGGGGAGTGCGATGCCCGTGTGGGCGGGACACGCCTATGCGCTGTGGGGCGAGCCCCGGATGCCTGCGGGCTTCGACCACTTCGGGTACGTCAACCCCGACGCGCCCAAGGGCGGCGAGCTGCGGCTGGTGAGCAACCTGCGCGTCTCGACCTTCGACAAATACAACCCGTTCACCATCAAGGGCAATTCGCCGGCCTACCTGTCGGACCTGATGTTCGATACGTTGCTCACCGGCTCGCTGGACGAGACCGCCACCGGCTACGGCCTGCTGGCGCAGGACGTGGAGGTGGCCGCCGATGGCCTCTCGGTGGTGTTCCGCCTGCGGCCCGAAGCGCGCTTTCACAACGGCAAGCCGGTGTTGGCGCAGGACGTGAAGTTCAGCTACGACACGCTGATGGGCCCCTACACCTCGCCGGCCTACAAGACGGCGCTGTTCGACGTGGCGGGCATCGACGTGATCGACGACCGCACGGTGCGCTACCGCTTCAAGCACCCCAACCGCGAACTGCCGCTCACGGTGGGCGGGCTGCCGGTCTTCAGCCGCGACTGGGGCGTGGAGAACGGCAAGGCCAAGCGCTTCGATCAGGTGGTGATGGACATCCCGATCGGCAGCGGTCCTTACAAGATCGGTCCGGTGCGCTTCGGCAAGGACATCACCTACGTGCGTGACCCCGGCTACTGGGCGCGCGATCTCAACGTGCGCAAGGGCACCGCCAATTTCGACCGCATCCTGGTGAAGATCTACCGCGACAACACCGCGCGGCTGGAGGCGCTCAAGGCGGGCGAGTTCGACCTCATGCGCTTTTTCAGTGCGGGTGACTGGGCACGCCGCGTCACGGGGCGCAAGTTCGATACCGGCGAGCTGGTCAAGGGCAACTTCGAGCACAAGCTGCCTTCGGGCTTCCAGAGCTACGTGCTCAACACGCGCCGGCCGCTGCTGCAGGATGCCCGCGTGCGCGAGGCGCTGGGGCTGGCCTACGACTTCGAGTGGATGAGCCGCCAGCTGTTCTACGGCGCCTACCAGCGCATCAATGGCCTGTTCGGCAACACCCTGTGCGAGACCCGTGGCACGCCCACGCCCGGGGAACTGGCGCTGATGGAGCCCTGGCGCCAGAGCCTTTCCGCCAGCGCCTTCGGCCCCATGACCACGCCTCCGCGCACCGAGGGCGGCACCACGCTGCGCGACAACCTGCGCCGTGCCCAGGCCCTTTTGAGAGAGGCGGGCTGGGAGGTGAAGGACGGCGCGTTGCGCAACGCGCAGGGCCAGGCCATGGTGCTGGAGTACCTGGACAGCAGCGAGGGCGGCGTGCGGTCGCTGTCGTCGTGGATCCGCAACCTGCAAAAGCTCGGCATCACGCTGAACTTCCGGGCGGTGGATTTCGCGCTCTACCAGCAGCGCCTGAGCAAGTTCGACTTCGACATCACCACCATCGCGTACCAGGGCACCAACAACCCGGGGCAGGAACTGGCCGACATGTTCGGCTCGCAGGCGGCGGACACGGAAGACTCGGGCAACTTCCCCGGCGTGAAGAGCAAGGCCGTGGACGCGATGATCCGCAGCATCGTGTCGGCCAAGACGCTGGACGAGCTGCTGCCCGCCTGCCATGCTCTGGAGCGCGTCATCGCGCACGGGCACTACCTGATTCCCCAGTACACCGCGCCTTCGCACCGCATGGTCTACAACGCCTGGCGCCTGGAGCGGCCGGCCACGCTGCCGCCGTATTCCACGGGCGAGGCCTGGGCCATCGACACCTGGTGGGCGCGCATGCCGCCCCAGACGGCGCCGGACCCCGCGCGGCGCTGATCCGTTCGACCCCCGGCCCACCGTCCAGACCCGCCCAATTTCCCGACCCACCACCGCCGCCATGTTCGCCTACATCCTCAAGCGCGTGCTGCTCATGCTGCCCACCCTGCTGGGCGTGCTGCTGCTGACCTTCGTGGTGATCCAGTTCGTGCCCGGCGGCCCCGTCGAGCAGTACCTGGCCGAGTCCAAGGCCGGGATGGGCCGTGGCGGCGGCGGGGCCGAGGGCGGCGGCCTGGCCTACCGGGGCGCGCAGGGGGTGGACCCGAAGCGGCTGGAGCAGATCAAGGCGCTCTACGGCTTCGACAAGCCGGCGCACGAGCGATTTTTCCAGATGCTCGGGCAGTTCGCGCGCTTCGACCTGGGCCGCAGCTTCTTTCAGAACAAGGACGTGTGGCAGCTCGTGAAGGAAAAGCTGCCCGTGTCGATCAGCCTGGGCCTGTGGACCTTCTTCATCAGTTACCTCGTGGCCGTGCCGCTCGGCGTGGCCAAGGCGGTGCGGGCGGGCTCGCGCTTCGACTTCATCACCACGCTCATCGTGCTGGTGGGCTACGCCATCCCGGGCTTCGTACTCGGCGTGGCGCTGCTGGTGATCTTCGGCGGGCAGCTGCAGTGGTTCCCGCTGCGGGGGCTCACCTCGGCGAACTGGGACGAGATGACCTGGGGCGCGCGCATCGTGGACTACCTGTGGCACATCACGCTGCCGGTCACGGCCATGGTGCTGGGCAGCTTCGCGGTGACGGCCATGCTGACCAAGAACGCCTTCCTCGAAGAGATCCGCAAGCAATACGTGCTCACGGCCCGCGCCAAGGGGCTGTCGGAGCGGCAGGTGCTGTGGAAGCACGTGTTCCGCAATGCCCTCATTCCCATCATCACGGGCTTTCCGGCGGCGTTCATCGGCGCCTTCTTCGCCGGCTCGCTGCTGATCGAGACGCTGTTCTCGCTCGACGGCCTGGGCCTGCTGAGCTACGAAAGCGTGATCCGGCGCGACTACCCCGTGGTGCTGGGCACGCTGTATCTCTTCACGCTGATCGGACTGGTGACCAAGCTGGTGAGCGATCTTTGCTACGTATGGGTGGATCCGCGTGTCAAGTTTGACTAACCCCCCCGAGCTGGCCGGTGGCCGCCCCCCGAGCGGCGCCGCGCCCGTGGCCCCGTCGCTCTCGCCCAGCCGCCGTGCGTGGCGCCGCTTCAAGCGCAATCGGCTGGGCTACTGGAGTCTGATCCTGTTCAGCGCGCTGGTGGCCCTGAGCCTGGTGGCGGAGCTGATCAGCAACGACCGTCCCCTGATCGTGCGCTACGAAGGGCAGACCTACCTGCCCATGCTGCACGACTACCCCGAGAAGACCTTCGGCGGCGATTTCGACACCCCCACCGACTACCTGGACCCGTTCATCCGCGAGCGGCTGAAGCAAGGCAGCAACTGGGCGCTGTACACGCTGAACCCCTACGGTCCGGACACGCTGAACTATTTCGCGAAGTCGGCCAACCCGTCCGGCCCCACGGCGCAGAACTGGCTGGGCACGGACGACCGGGGCCGCGACCTGCTCGCGCAACTGATCTACGGCTTTCGCGTGAGCGTGCTGTTCGGCATCGCGCTCACGGTAGTGGGCGTGCTGCTGGGCGTCATCACCGGGGCGATCCAGGGCTTTTTCGGCGGCAAGACCGACCTGGCGTTCCAGCGCTTCATCGAGATCTGGGGTTCGATGCCCGAGCTGTACCTGCTCATCATCTTCAGCGCCGTGTTCGCCCCCAGCGTGGGGCTGCTGCTGGTGCTGCTGTCGCTGTTCGGCTGGATGGGCCTGTCGGACTACGTGCGCGCGGAGTTCCTGCGCAACCGGCAGCTCGACTACGTGAAGGCCGCCCGCGCGCTGGGCGTGCCCAACGGGCAGATCATCTGGCGCCACATCCTGCCCAACAGCATGACGCCGGTGGTGACCTTTCTGCCGTTTCGCATGAGCGCGGCCATCCTGGCGCTCGCCTCGCTGGACTTCCTGGGTCTGGGCGTGCCGCCCGGCACGCCGTCGCTGGGCGAGCTGCTCAACCAGGGCAAGAACAACATCGACGCCTGGTGGATTTCGCTGTTCACGTTCGCGGCGCTGGTGGTCACGCTGCTGCTGCTCACCTTCATGGGCGACGCGCTGCGCGATGCGCTCGACCCCCGCAAGGCAGACCATTCATGAGCGACGCACGCATGCGCGGCACCGCGCCGATTCCAGACTCTGCTGCTTCATCGTCTTCGGCCGGCACTTCGCCTGCCGCCTCGTCGGCGCCGCTCCTGCAGGTACAAGACCTGCACGTGCGCTTCGGCGACAAAGAGGTGGTGTGCGGGGTCGGCTTCGACATCGCAGCGGGCGAGAAGCTCGCGCTGGTGGGCGAATCGGGCTCGGGCAAGACCATCACCGCGCTGTCGATCCTGCGGCTGGCGGGCGATGCGCACATCACCGGCCGGGCGTTGATGGACGGGCAGGACCTGCTGGCCCTGTCCGAGCGCGAGATGCGCGGTGTGCGCGGCGGCGACATCGCCATGGTGTTCCAGGAGCCCATGACGGCGCTCAACCCGCTCATGGCGGTGGGGGACCAGGTGGCCGAGGTGCTGCAGCTCAAACAGGCGCTCTCGCGTGCCCAGGCCCGCCAGGCGGCCGTCGAACTGCTGGCCAGCACCGGCATTCCCGAGCCGGCCCGGCGTGCGGACGCGTTCCCGCACCAGCTGTCGGGCGGGCAGCGCCAGCGCGCGATGATCGCCATGGCACTGGCCAGCCGCCCGCGCTTGCTGCTGGCCGACGAGCCCACCACCGCGCTGGACGTGACGCTGCGCGGCCAGATCCTCGACCTGCTGTCCGACCTGCAGCGCCAGACCGGCATGGCCGTGCTGCTCATCACCCACGACCTGCACCTGGTGCGCAAGTTCGCGGACCGCGTGGCGGTCATGGAGCACGGCGTGCTGGTGGAGTCCGGCGCCGTGTCGGACGTGTTCCGCGCGCCGCAGCATGCGTACACGCAGCGGCTCATCGGCAGCGTGCCGCGCCGCGACGTGCTGGAGCCGGAGCCCTCGGCCACGGCGGTGCCCGCCGCGCAGGCGCACGCGCTGCGCGTGGCCTATGCCACGCCGCTGCCCGGCATCCGCGGCTGGTTCCGCCGCGGGGAGTTCGTGGCGGTGAAGGGGGCCGACTTTTCCATCGCGCCGGCCCGCACGCTCGGGGTGGTGGGCGAATCGGGTTCGGGCAAGTCCACGCTGGCGCAGGCGCTGCTGGGGCTGCTGCCGTACCAGGGCGACCTGCGGATCGCAGGGCTGGGCTGGCAACTGCCGGCCCAGCGCAACACCCCGGCCAATCAGGCCTTGCGCCGGCAGGTGCAGGTGGTGTTCCAGGACCCGTTTTCGTCGCTGTCGCCGCGCCTGACGGTCGAGGAGATCGTGGGCGAGGGACTGCAGGTGCACGAGCCCGGCCTGTCGCCCGCCGACCGCCGCGCGCGCGTGGAGTCGGCGCTGCAGGACGTGGGACTGACCGACGCGCAGTTCCCGGGCCTGCTGGCGCGCTATCCGCACGAGTTTTCCGGAGGGCAGCGCCAGCGGCTGGCGATTGCCCGTGCGCTCATCCTGAGCCCCCGGCTGCTGGTGCTGGACGAGCCCACCAGCGCGCTCGACGTCACCATCCAGCAGCAGGTGCTGGCGTTGCTGCAGCGCCTGCAGAAGGAGCGTTCGCTCAGCTACCTGCTCATCACGCACGACGTGGCGGTCATCCGTGCGATGGCGCACGACGTGATCGTGATGAAGGATGGCGAGGTGCTGGAGTCGGGCCCGGTGCAGACGGTGCTGGATGCACCCCGGCATCCCTATACCCAGCGGCTGGTGTCCGCGGCCGGGCTGGATGGAGAGGGTTGAGCCGATTTTGGGTGTTTTCGGCCCTATGCCGGGGTATTGATTGTCTTGATTGCTATCAATTAAATAGCAAATCGCTGGCTTGAGGCGTTGGGTCGCGCCGCGCGTTCGTGCGGTCGGCTGGGCGCCGTGCGCGGCGATCAGGCGAAGGTATCGACCTGCGTGCCCAGCGTGGTGGAGGCGGCGGGCGGGGTCTTCTTCTGGTCGGCCGACTGCTGCTGTTCCATGGCCTTTTCCATGGCCTTTTGTTGCTGTTCCTGTTGCTGGGCTTGCTGGATGGCTGCGATCTGCTGCTGCACGAGCTGGATCTGGTTCTGCAGCGCCTGCAACTTCTGCTGCTTGGCTTTGGCGTCGTTGGGGTCGGACGCCTGGCTGGCTTCTGCCGACGCCTGCTTGAGATCGGCCGTGAGGTCCTTGAGCTGCTTTTGAAGCGCCGCGATGTCGCCGCTCGATTGGCCCGAAGAGCGGCTCCCCGAAACGCTGGTGGAGGAGGTGCTGGAGGCGGAGGAGATGGACAGGGACATGAAGCAGTATCGGCCGGTCGGGGGTGGAACTGTAGGCCTTGCCGGCTTTTATTCCGTCATTTCTTGTCCGCCGGCACGATGGTGGGCTCCTGGTCGGGCCCGGCATACAGCCGGAAATGCCCCCGCCCCGCGCGCTTGGCCGCATACATCGCCATGTCCGCGCTGCGCGACAGCTCCTCGAAATTGCGGCCATGCTGCGGAAACAGCGCGATGCCGCCGCTCAGGCCGATCTTCCGGACCTCGCCCTGCAGATCGAACGGCGGTTCGCACGCGGCCATGATCTTTTGCGACACCAGGCAGGCCTGGTCGGCGTTGTCCAGCTTGGGCAGCAGCACGATGAACTCGTCGCCCCCCTGGCGGCACACCGTGTCGGAATGCCGCACCGCGCCCTTGAAGCGGCGGGCGACCTGCACCAGCAGCAGGTCGCCGGCATCGTGGCCGAGCGTGTCGTTCACCTGCTTGAACCCGTCCAGGTCGATGTACATCAGTGCCAGGCTGCGGTCGTCCCGCAGGGCGTGCGCGATGGCCTGCTGGGCCCGGTCCTGCAGCAGCACGCGGTTGGGCAGGTCGGTCAGCACGTCGTACTGCGCAAGGTGGGCCATGCGGCGCGACATCTCCATGGCCTCGGTCACGTCGCGCAGCACCATCACCGTACCGGTGACGTGCCCGTGCCGGTCGGTGATGGGGCTGACCGATTTCTCGATGTCGATGCGCCGTCCGTCGCGGCACTGGAGCACCACGCCGCGTTTCGAGGGCTGGGCCCGGCCCTCTGCCAGCGCCTGGCGGGTGGGGCTCAAGCCGCTGTCGCTGCCCGTCTGCTGCAGCGGCACGACGTCGTCGATGTCCGATCCGGCGGCATGAAAGGCCTGCCAGCCGGTCATTTTTTCGGCCACCGGGTTGATGTAGGTGACGCAGCCCTCGGCATCGGTGCAGATGACCGCATCGCCGATGGACTGCAGCGTCAGTCGGATCAGCTCCTTTTCCTCGAACAGCAGGTCTTCCATGCGCTTGCGGTCGGTCAGGTCATCGATCTGCACGAAGATGCCCTGCACCTCGTCGCCTTCCTTGTCCGGGATGTACGACACCAGCGTGTGGCGCACCTCGCCGGAGGGCAGGGGCATGGTCCGCTCGAAGACCTGCTTGTGGCCCTTGAGCGCCTGCCGGATGTGCGTCAACGCGTGTTCGTAGGTTCCCCGGTCGAGCACGTCCAGCAGCTTCACGTTGGGCATGCGGTCGCGCGAGACGCCCAGCCAGTCCATGTACGCCTGGTTGGCGAAGCGGTTGTGCTGGTCCTTGTCCCAATAGCTCACCATTGAAGGCAGGTTGTCCAGGATGGTGCGCGTGTCGTGTTCGGCCTGCTTGAGCTGCGCCGCGATGGCCTGGCGGCGCTGCAGCTCCCGCGCGAAGAGGGCGGACAGGCCCAGGCAGGCGGCCATCAGCAGCACCGCGAACGCGCCCAGCACCTTGGCGCTGGCGCGCCACTTGGCCAGGATGGTGTCCGCCGACTGCCCGACGCTCACCGCCAGCGGGTAGTTGCCGATGCGGCGGAAGGTGTGCAGCCGCTCGGTGCGGTCCTGCGGGTCCTGCGCCGTGTAGCTGCCGCTGTCGACCGTCTGCAGCCGCGTGAGCAGGCCGGAGTCGTCCATCGGCTGGCCGACATCCTTTTCGGCATAGGGAAAGCGCGCGACGGTGGTGCCGTCGCGGGTGCTCCACAGCTCGACCCGGCTCATCGGCCCGACATCGATGGAGGCGAACAGCTCCTTGAAATAATCGATTCGCACAGTGCCCACCACGACGCCGCCGAAGCTGCCGTCGCCGCGGAAATACGCGCGGCTGATGGGCAGGCTGTACGAGCCCGACACCCGGCCCCGGATGGGGTTGCCGATGTACAGCCCCTCGCGCTGGCTGGTCTGGTGCACCTGGAAATAATCCCGGTCGGCCAGGTTGAGGTTCAGGCGCTCCAGGCTGGTGGATCGCATCACCACGTTGCCCTTGTCGTCCAACACCGCGACCGCACCCAGGCCGGGCGTGTGCAGGGAATGGTCGAACAGGAACGTGTTGCGCATCTGCGGGCTCAGGCTCGGCAGGCCGGGGTCCGACAGGCTCTTGGCCACCCCGACCAGCGAGTAGTCGAAGCCGTTCAGGGTGCGCTGGATGTTCTGCTCGATGGTGCGTGCCAGGCTGCTGTTGGTGTGCAGCGCGTACGACCAGGCGTCATCGCGGATCGTGAGGATCGCCCGCACGAAGAGCGCACCGATGCCTGCCGACAGCACGAGGGCCAGCAGGACGAGGCGACGGGGCGAAATCTGGGGCATGGCGCATGGCGGCCGGCACGGAGGCCGGCGGGTGCTGCGCTGTTACTTTATCGGGGAATCGGCGGGTTGCGAGAACAGGTCCCAGGTGGCGATGAAGAGCGCTGCGATCACCGGGCCGATCACGAAACCGGTCAGCCCGAACAGGGCCATGCCGCCCAGCGTGGAGATGAGGACGATGTAGTCCGGCATCTTCGTGTCCTTGCCCACCAGCACCGGGCGCAGGGCGTTGTCCACCAGCCCGATCACGCAGACGCAAAAAGCCACCAGCACCGACCCTTGCCAGATGGCGCCGGTCGCGAAGAAGTAGATGGCCACCGGGCCCCAGATCAGGCCGGCACCGATGGCCGGCAGCAGCGACAGGAAGGCCATCAGCACGCCCCAGAGGATGGGGCCCTGGATGCCCAGGATCCAGAAGATCCCCCCGCCCAGCGCACCCTGCACGGCGGCCACCACGATGTTGCCCTTGACGGTGGCGCGGATCACCGTGGTGAACTTGCTGGCCAGCTGGCGCTTGTGCTCTTCGTCGAGGGGCACGGCCTGGCGGATGCGGTTGACCAGCGAACTGCCGTCACGCACCAGGAAGAACAGCAGGTACAGCATGATGCCGAAGCTCACGATGAACTGCAGCGTGTTCTGGCCCACGTCCAGCGCCTTGGTGGCCAGGAACTGGCCAGCCTGAACGGACACGGACGAGAGCTTGGCCTCCACCTCGGCGGCCGAGGTGAGGTTGAAGCGGTCCAGCAGGCCCAGCAGCCAGGAGGGCAGGGCACTCAGCACCTGCTGTACGTAGGCGCCGAAGTTGAGCTGCCCCGATTTCATGCGTTCGTAGATGAGTCCGGCCTCCTGGACCAGCGAAATGCTGATGAAGGTCATGGGCAGGATCACGATCACCAGGCACAGTCCCAGGGTGCACAGGGCCGCCAGGTTGCGCCGCCCGCGCATGCGCCGCAGCAGCCGCCGGTGCAGCGGCGTGAACAGGATCGCCAGGATGACGCCCCAGAAAACCGCTCCGTGGAACGGCCACAGGATGGCGAAGAACGCGACAGTGACCGCGATGAGAAGAAGCAACAGCGTGCGGCTCTGAAGGGTGGGTGAGTTCATAGAGGCGGGGTACGGATAATGACGAAATGTAAGCGACCGCAGTGACACGGCGGCGAAGGAACACGCGCTTACGCCGTGTAGGGCTCGCTCCTGGGCGTTCGGTGGCACAATGGCGCCCGCACCCCCGGCCCTTCCCCAGCCACAGTCGCATCCGCCAATCGGTTCAGCCGTGTCGCGGAAGGTTTTACCCACCAGCTAATGCTTCCCTCAGGGAAGCGGAGGTCAGCGGAATATGAGCGATACGACATCCGTATACCAAGCCTACCAAGGCAACACCTATCTTTTCGGCGGCAATGCGCCCTATGTCGAAGAGATGTACGAGAACTATCTCGTCAACCCCGGCAGCGTGCCCGACACTTGGCGCGAATACTTCGATGCCCTGCAGCACGTGCCTGCCGTCGACGGATCGAACGCCAAGGACGTGCCCCACCTGCCCGTGGTCAATGCCTTCGCCGAGCGCGCCAAGCAAGGCGGCACGAAGGTCGTCGGTGCCACTGGCGCCGACTCCGAAATGGGCCGCAAGCGCACCGCTGTTCAGCAACTGATCTCGGCCTACCGCAATGTCGGCCAGCGCTGGGCCGATCTGGACCCCCTGAAGCGCACCGAGCGCCCTGAAATTCCCGAACTCGAAGCCTCCTTCTACGGCTTCAGCGACGCCGACCAGGAAACGGTGTTCAACACGAGCAACACCTTCTTCGGCAAGGAAGCCATGCCGTTGCGCGAGCTGACCAACGCGCTGCGCGAAACGTACTGCGGCTCGATCGGGGTCGAGTACATGTATGCCACCGACCAGAACCAGAAGCGCTGGTGGCAGGAAAAGCTCGAGACCATCCGCAGCAAGCCCAGCTTCGGTCCCGACAAGAAAAAGCACATCCTGGACCGCCTCACGGCCGCCGAAGGCCTGGAGCGTTTCCTGCACACGAAGTACGTCGGCCAAAAGCGCTTCTCGCTCGAAGGCGGCGAAAGCTTCATCGCCGCCATGGATGAGCTCATCCAGGCCGCCGGCACCAAGGGCGTTCAGGAAATCGTGATCGGCATGGCCCACCGCGGCCGCCTGAACGTGCTGGTGAACACGCTGGGCAAGATGCCCAAGGACCTGTTCGCCGAGTTCGACCACACCGCTCCGGAAGACCTGCCGGCAGGCGACGTGAAGTACCACCAGGGCTTCAGCTCCGACGTCAGCACCCCTGGCGGCCCGGTGCACCTGTCGCTGGCCTTCAACCCGTCCCACCTGGAAATCGTGAACCCCGTCGTGGAAGGTTCGGTGCGCGCCCGCATGGACCGCCGCGCCGACCCGCATGGCAAGCAGGTGCTGCCCGTGCTGGTGCACGGCGACGCGGCCTTCGCCGGCCAGGGCGTCATCCAGGAAACGCTGGCGCTGGCCCAGACCCGTGGCTATTCCACGGGCGGCACGGTGCACATCGTCATCAACAACCAGATCGGCTTCACCACCTCCGATCCGCGCGACAGCCGCTCCACGCTGTATTGCACGGACGTGGTCAAGATGATCGAGTCGCCCGTGCTGCACGTGAACGGCGACGATCCAGAAGCGGTCGTGTTCGCCACGCAGCTCGCCCTCGAATTCCGCATGGAGTTCCAGAAGGACGTGGTGGTGGACATCATCTGCTTCCGCAAGCTGGGCCACAACGAGCAGGACACGCCCGCGCTCACCCAGCCGCTGATGTACAAGAAGATCGGTGCGCACCCCGGCACCCGCAAGCTGTACGCCGACAAGCTGGCCACGCAGGGCCTGGGCGAGACCCTGGGCGACGACATGTCCAAGGCCTACCGCGCCGCCATGGATGCGGGCAAGCACACGGTCGATCCGGTGCTGACCAACTTCAAGAGCAAGTACGCGGTGGACTGGAGCCCCTTCCTGGGCAAGAAGTGGACCGATGCCGGCGACACCGCCATCCCGCTGGCCGAGTGGAAGCGCCTGTCCGAAAAGATCACCACCATTCCTGAAGGCGTGACGCCGCACCAACTGGTCAAGAAAGTGTACGACGACCGCGCCGCCATGGGCCGTGGCGACATTCCGGTGGACTGGGGCATGGGTGAGCACATGGCCTTTGCCTCGCTGGTGGCCAGCGGCTTCCCCGTGCGCCTGTCCGGCGAGGACTGCGGCCGCGGTACGTTCACGCACCGCCACTCGGTCATCCATGACCAAAAGCGCGAGAAGTGGGACACGGGCACCTACGTGCCGCTGCAGAACGTCAGCGAGAACCAGGCACCGTTCGTCGTGATCGACTCCATCCTGTCCGAAGAGGCGGTGCTGGGCTTCGAATACGGCTATGCCTCCAACGACCCCAACACGCTCGTGATCTGGGAAGCGCAGTTCGGCGACTTCGCCAACGGCGCGCAGGTCGTGATCGACCAGTTCATCGCCTCCGGCGAAGTGAAGTGGGGCCGCGTGAACGGCATCACGCTGATGCTGCCGCACGGCTACGAAGGCCAGGGCCCCGAGCACAGCTCGGCCCGCCTGGAGCGCTTCATGCAGCTGTCGGCCGACGCCAACATGCAGGTGGTGCAGCCCACCACCGCCAGCCAGATCTTCCACGTGCTGCGCCGCCAGATGGTTCGCCACCTGCGCAAGCCGCTGATCATCATGACGCCGAAGTCGCTGCTGCGTAACAAGGACGCGACCTCGCCGCTGTCCGAGTTCACCAAGGGCAGCTTCCAGACGGTGATCCCGGAGCAGAACGAAGCCATCGAGAAGAAGGCCGAGAAGGTCAAGCGCGTGATCGCCTGCTCGGGCAAGGTGTACTACGATCTGGTCAAGAAGCGCGAAGAGAAGGAAGCCGACGACGTCGTCATCCTGCGCGTGGAACAGCTCTATCCTTTCCCGCACAAGGCCTTCGCCGCTGAGCTGAAGAAATACCCGAACGCCACCGACATCGTGTGGTGCCAGGACGAGCCGCAGAACCAGGGCGCCTGGTTCTTCGTGCAGCACTACATCCACGAGAACATGCTCGAAGGCCAGAAGCTGGGTTACTCCGGCCGTGCCGCCTCGGCATCGCCCGCGGTGGGCTATTCGCACCTGCACCAGGAGCAGCAAAAGGCCCTGGTGGACGGCGCGTTCGCCAAGCTCAAGGGGTTTGTCCTGACCAAGTAAGGCCGGAAACCCGAACACACAAAAAGCAGAAACAAACCCCGAAAGAATTCCCATGGCTATCGTTGAAGTCAAAGTCCCCCAACTGTCCGAATCCGTGGCGGAAGCCACGATGCTCACGTGGAAGAAGAAGGCCGGCGAGGCTGTCGCCGTCGATGAAATCCTGATCGAAATCGAGACCGACAAGGTCGTGCTCGAAGTGCCCGCTCCCTCGGCCGGCGTGCTGGCGGAAATCGTGCAAGGCGACGGCGCCACCGTGGTGGCCGACCAGCTCATCGCCAAGATCGACACCGAAGGCAAGGCCGGCGCAGCCGCCGCTCCTGCTGCGGCAGCCACTGCCGCCGCCGCGCCCGCAGCTGCGGCACCCGCACCAGCCGCTGCAGCCCCCGCTGCCGCGGGCGGCTCCAAGGGCGACGTGGCCATGCCCGCCGCCGCCAAGCTGCTGGCTGACAACAACCTGTCCGTTTCGGCCGTGGCCGGCACGGGCAAGGATGGCCGCGTGACCAAGGGCGACGTGCTGGGTGCCGTGGCATCGGGCACGGGCAAGGCCGCCGCGGCCGCACCGAGCGCGATCCCCACGGGCGTGCCCACCAAGGCGCTGCCGCAGGTGGCTGCGCCCACCGCCAAGGAAGACCTGAGCGGCCGCCCCGAGCAGCGCGTGCCCATGAGCCGCCTGCGCGCCCGCGTGGCCGAGCGCCTGCTGCAGTCGCAATCGACCAACGCCATCCTGACCACGTTCAACGAAGTGAACATGGCCCCGGTGATGGACATGCGCAAGAAGTTCCAGGACGCCTTCACCAAGGAACACGGCGTGAAGATCGGCTTCATGAGCTTCTTCGTGAAGGCGGCCGTGCATGCCCTGAAGAAGTACCCGGTGCTGAACGCCTCGGTCGACGGCAACGACATCGTCTACCACGGCTACTTCGACATCGGCATCGCCGTGGGCTCGCCCCGCGGCCTGGTGGTGCCCATCCTGCGCAATGCCGACCAGATGACGTTCGCCGACATCGAAAAGAAGATCGCCGAGTTCGGCCAGAAGGCCAAGGACGGCAAGCTGGGCATCGAAGAGATGACCGGCGGCACGTTCTCGATCTCCAATGGCGGCACGTTCGGCTCCATGCTGTCCACCCCCATCATCAACCCGCCGCAGTCGGCCATCCTGGGCGTGCACGCCACCAAGGACCGTGCCGTGGTGGAAAACGGCCAGATCGTCATCCGCCCGATGAACTACCTGGCCATGTCGTACGACCACCGCATCATCGACGGCCGTGAAGCCGTGCTGGGCCTGGTGGCCATGAAAGAAGCGCTGGAAGATCCTTCCCGCCTGCTGTTCGACATCTGATCCCCCTGGATGGACCCGCCCGCGTGGCCCGGCCGTTGGCCGCGCCCGCCGGTGGGTCTTTCTTCAACTGATTGAGTGAGATTGACATGAGCAAACAATTCGACGTGATCGTGATCGGTGGCGGCCCCGGCGGCTACATCGCTGCCATCCGTGCCGCGCAACTGGGCTTCAACGTGGCCTGCATCGACGAGTGGAAGAACGGCAAGGGTGGCCCTGCACCGGGCGGCACCTGCACCAACGTGGGTTGCATCCCCTCCAAGGCGCTGCTGCAGTCGTCCGAGCATTTCGACCAGGCCAACCACCACTTCGCCGACCATGGCATCGAGGTCAAGGACGTGCGCATGGACGTGGCCAAGATGATCGCCCGCAAGGACAGCGTGGTGAAGCAGAACAACGACGGCATCCTGTACCTGTTCAAGAAGAACAAAATTACGTTCTTCCACGGCCGTGGCTCGTTCGTGAAGGCCGCCGAAGGTGGCTATGAAATCCACGTGGCCGGCGCTGCCGAAGAGTCCATCACCGGCAAGCAGATCATCCTGGCCACGGGCTCCAATGCCCGCGCGCTGCCCGGCGTGCCGTTCGACGAAGAGCACATCCTCTCCAACGACGGTGCCCTGCGCATCGGCGAGACGCCCAAGAAGCTGGGCCTGATCGGCGCCGGCGTGATCGGCCTGGAAATGGGTTCGGTCTGGCGCCGCCTGGGCGCCGAAGTGACGGTGCTGGAAGGGCTGCCCACGTTCCTGGGTGCGGTGGACGAGCAGATCGCCAAGGAAGCCAAGAAGGCGTTCGACAAGCAGAACCTCAAGATCGAGCTGGGCGTGAAGATCGGCGAGATCAAGACCGGCAAGAAGAGCGTGAGCGTGGCCTACACCAACGCCAAGGGCGAAGCCCAGACGCTGGAAGTGGACAAGCTCATCGTGTCCATCGGCCGCGTGCCCAACACCATCGGTCTCAACGGCGAAGCCGTGGGTCTGCAGCTGGACGAGCGCGGCGCGATCGTGGTCGATGCCGATTGCAAGACCAACCTGCCGGGCGTTTGGGCAGTGGGCGACGTGGTGCGTGGCCCGATGCTGGCGCACAAGGCCGAGGAAGAGGGCGTGGCCGTCGCCGAGCGCATTGCGGGCCAGCATGGCCATGTGAACTTCAACACCATCCCCTGGGTGATCTACACCAATCCCGAGATCGCATGGGTGGGCCGCACCGAGCAGCAGCTCAAGGCGGACGGCGTGAAGTACAAGGCCGGCACGTTCCCATTCCTGGCCAACGGCCGCGCCCGCGCGCTGGGCGACACGACCGGCATGGTCAAGTTCCTGGCCGACGCGGCCACGGATGAGATCCTGGGCGTGCACATCGTCGGCCCCATGGCCAGCGAACTGATCGCCGAAGCCGTGGTCGCCATGGAGTTCAAGGCCAGCGCCGAAGACATCGCGCGCATCTGCCACGCCCATCCGAGCTTGAGCGAAGCCACCAAGGAAGCGGCCCTGGCCGTGGACAAGCGCACGCTAAACTTCTGATCCCGGGACTTTGGGTAAAAATGGCTGCCTGCGCTTGAAACACTAGCGCAGGCAGCTATATTTTTTATAGCGTTTGGAGTGTGCGTGTGAATGTGAAGCAGGCGTATGAGGCGGAGCTGGCCAGCAAGGGCTATCAAAGCGATCCGGCCCAGCTGCGCGCCGTCGAGGCGTTGCAGCGGTGTGCCGACGATTGGGCGCTGTACAAGGAGCGCCGCTCCAACGCCTTGAAGAAGCTCATCAACCGGCCCGAGGTGCCGCGTGGCGTGTACATGTACGGCGGCGTGGGGCGGGGCAAGAGCTTTCTCATGGACTGCTTTTTCAACGCCGTGCCCATCCGCCGCAAGGTGCGGCTGCATTTCCACGAGTTCATGCGCGAAGTGCACCGCGAACTGGCGGGCCTGCAGGGCACCGTCAATCCGCTGGATGTGCTGGGCGAGCGCATCTCCAAGCGCTACAAGCTCATCTGCTTCGACGAGTTCCATGTGGCGGACATCACCGACGCGATGATCCTGCACCGCCTGCTGGCGGCGCTGTTCGACAACGGCGTGGGTTTCGTCACCACCTCCAATTTCGAGCCCGACGGGCTGTACCCCGGCGGGCTGCACCGCGACCGCATCCTGCCGGCCATCGAGCTGCTGAACCAGCGGATGGAAGTGGTCAATGTGGACAACGGCACCGACTACCGCCGCCGCACGCTGGAGATGGTGCGGCTGTACCACACGCCGCTCGGGCCCCAGGCCGATGTGGAGATGTCCGAGGCGTTCGACCAGCTGGCCGAAGTGCGCGACGAAGACCCGGTGCTGCACATCGAGGCGCGCGAGATCCGTGCGCGCCGCAAGGCCGGCGGCGTCGTCTGGTTCGATTTCAGCGTGCTGTGCGGCGGGCCCCGCTCGCAGAACGACTACCTGGAAATCGCCACGCAGTTCCACACCGTGCTGCTGTCGGATGTGCCCCACATGCCCGTGTCGATGGCGTCGCCGGCCCGGCGCTTCACGTGGCTGGTGGACGTGCTGTACGACCGGCGCGTCAAGCTCATCCTGTCCGCCGCCGTGCCGCCCGAAGCGCTGTACACCGAGGGCCCTCTGGCCCATGAATTTCCGCGCACCGTCTCCCGGCTCAATGAAATGCAGTCCAAGGAGTTCCTGGACCTGGAGCGGCGCGTGGTGGACACCGGACTGACGTAACCTCTTTTCTCACCATGCCATCCTTCCAACGCCTTTCCCTTGCCACCGCACTGGCGCTCGCCTCGACGCTGGCTGCGGCCCAGTCCCCGCTGGCTGCATCGCGCGCCGCTGCCGATGCCGCGCAGGCCGAGCGCCGCGCCGAGCGCGACCAGATCCAGCGCGACCGCCGCGCACTGGAGGCGCGGCGCATCAAGGAAGAGGCCGTCTGCTATCAGCGCTTTTCCGTCGAAGACTGCCTGATCGGCGTGCGGGCGCAGGTGCGGGACCAGGAAAGCGCCCTGCGGCAGCGCGAAGTGGCCTTGAACGACGCCGATCGCCGCGAAAAGGCGGCCTTGCGCGTGCAGTCGATCGAGCAAAAGCAGCAGGAGCAGCGCGAGAAGCTCGAAGCCGGCGAACGCCCGGCGCCCATGCAGGCCGCATCCCGCGCCCAGGCGCAAGCGCAGGGCCGTGCGGAGCGCGAGCACGACGCGCAGCAGCGCGCCGCACAGCAGCACTCGCGGGAGCAGTCGCACGACGCCGCCAAGGCCGAGCGCGCGGCGGCGCAACCCGGCCAGATTTCCGAGGCGCGCGCCCGCTACGAGGCCAAGCAGAAGGCCGCCCAGGAGCGGCGCGAAAAGCACGAGAAGGCGAGGGCCGATGCCGAAGCCCAGGGCCGCAAGCCGGCAGCGGCGCTGCCGCCGCCACCGCCACCGCCACCGCCGGTTCCATCGGCCAGCGCTGCCCCCTGAAGTCGGCGGCGAACCGCGTCTCGCACCAGGCACGTTGCCCCGCCATGGTGGGCCCGGCCCTTGGAGCGGGGGGCGCCGGGCGCTCGGCTCAGCGGACGAGCCGGGCCGGCTTCTTCTCTTCGGCCAGCGCCTCGATCTTCACGATGGCGAGCGAGAGGTTGTCCCCGCCGCCACGGGCCCGTGACCGCGCTTTCTCGATGAGGAATTCCGTGGCTTCGCGCGGGGACAGCGAGTCCACCACCGAGGCCAGTTCCGTGGGCGAAAAATAGTGCCAGACACCGTCGCTGCACGCCAGGAGCACGTCGCCCGGCAGCAGTTGAGGAATCATGTGCTGGGCCACCGGCGGATCGCTCTCGGTGCCCAGGCAGCCCACCAGGATGTTGGAGTGCGGATGGGTGTTGGCCTCGGCCTCGGTGATTTCGCCGCGGTCGACCAGGGCCTGCACATACGAGTGGTCGCTGGTGCGATGGGCCAGCCGCGCGCCCTGGAAGTGGTAGATGCGCGAATCGCCGGCATGCGCCCAATGGCAGTCGCCCCGGGGATTGATGATGAAGGCCGCCACCGTGCTGTGGGGCTCCTGCTCGGCCGAGATGGCGGTGAGGCGGATCACGATGTGCGCCTCTTCCACCATGTGCTTGAGCATCGTCGCGGTGTCGTCGGTGTCCGGCGAATACCGCTCGAACCATTGCCGGGCCGTGAGCATCACCTGGTCGGACGCCTTGCGCCCCCCGCTGCGCCCCCCCATGCCGTCTGCCACGACCCCGAGCACGCAGCCGTTGTAGCGGGGGTGGGCGATCAACGCGACCTGGTCCTGCTGGTATTCACGATCGCCTTTGTGGATGCCGGTTGACGCAGTGAGGCGAAACGGTTTGGTCATGGCAGAAATGGTGGAAGGCGCGGGCCGGCCGAAGGGCCGGGCGAAGCACGTATTATCGGGCGCCCTTTGGCGGTTTTGCCATGCGACGCCTCTCCTTCCTCCTTTCCTTGCACCGCCTTTTTTCCTGTCCGTCTCCTCCCGGTCCCACCATGCGGTCCGGTGCGGTCGCCCGCGAACGCAGGCGGGGATGAACGGCATGGACCTGCCTCGCATCGAATCGCTCGTCCATGGCGTGCAGGCCGCGTTCGAAGAGGGCGGCGTGCTGTCGCTGGCCCAGGCGCATTTCTCGCCCCGCGCCGGCCAGACCGAGATGGCGCTGGCGGTGGCCGAGACCATCGAGCAGGGCGGCGCTCTGGTGGTGGAGGCGGGAACGGGCGTCGGAAAGACGTTTTCCTATCTGGTGCCGGCGTTGCTCAGTGGCGAGCGGGTGCTGGTGTCCACCGCCACCAAGGCGCTGCAGGACCAGCTGTTCGCACGCGACCTGCCCCGCCTCGTTCAGGCGCTGGCTTTGCCGGTGCGCACCGCGTTGCTCAAGGGGCGGGCCAGCTACCTTTGCCTGCACCGCATGGAGTTGGCGCGCCAGGACGGCGCCGCGCACGATGCGGCCGTGGCGCGGGTGCTGGCCCGGGTGGAAACCTGGTCGCAGGGCACGGTGAGCGGCGACCTGGCCGAGCTGCCGGGGCTGGATGAGCGGTCTCCGGTGATTCCGCTGGTCACCTCCACCCGCGAGAACTGCCTGGGTTCGCCGTGCCCGCGCTTTCGGGCCTGCCATGTCCACCGTGCCCGGCGCGAGGCGCTGGCTGCCGATGTGGTGGTGATCAACCACCACCTCTTTTTCGCGGACCAGGCCGTTCGCGATTCCGGCATGGCCGAACTGCTGCCTTCCGTGCGCGTCGTCGTCTTCGACGAAGCGCACCAACTGAACGAAACCGGCGTGCAATTCATGGGCCGGCAAGCCTCCACCGCGCAGTTGCTGGACTTTTCGCGCGACGTGATGGCGGCGGGCTTGCAATTCGCCCGCGGGCTGGCCGATTGGCTGGGTGTGGCCGCCGCGCTGGACCGCGCCGGCCGCGACCTGCGCTTGGCCGCAGGCCGTGCCCCGGCGGGTTCGCGGTTGCGCTGGACCGGCGAGGTGCCCGACGGCGTGGACCTCGGCGAATGGCATGCGGCCATGCACCAGGTGGTCGGTGCCTGCCGCACCGCCCTGGCGGCGCTGGACACCGTGAGCGAGATCGCCCCGGACTTCGTGCGCCTGCATGGCCGTGCGGTGCAGCTCATGGAGCGCATGGACGGCTTTTCCCAGCCTTGTGGCGCGGATGCGGTCCGATGGGTGGATGTGGCGGGCGCGTTGCGGCTCGTGGAAGCGCCGCTCGACATCGCGGGCCCGATGCGGTCCCTGTGGCAACTGCCCGCTGGCGAGCCCGAGCCTGAGGCCGAGGCCTCGGCCTGGGACGAGCCGGATGCGGCCGCGGTGCTGTCGCAGGGCAAGCCCCGTGCATGGATCTTCACCTCGGCCACCCTGGGGGACGATGCGAGCCTGCGCTGGTTCACCGAGCCCTGCGGTTTGCAGGACGCGCGCATCCTGCGGGTGGAGAGCCCGTTCGACTATGCATCGCAGGCGGCCTTCCATGTGCCCCTGGAACTGCCCAAGCCTTCCGACCCCTCCCACAGCGCGGCATTGGCGGCCTGGGTGGGCGGCGCGGTGATGGTGCTCGGAGGGCGCACCCTGGTGCTCACCACCACGCTCAAGGCCCTGCGGACCATCGGCGATGCGCTGCAGGCCCGGTTCGCTGCGGATTCCGGCATCGAGGTGCTGGTGCAGGGACAGTGGCCCAAGCGGCGTTTGATGGAGCGGTTCCGCGAAGGCGCGTCCGAGGGGCGGGCAGGGTGCGTGCTGGTCGCGTCCGCCACGTTCTGGGAAGGGTTCGACGTGCCGGGCGAGGCCCTGCAACTGGTGGTGATCGACAAACTGCCGTTTCCGCCACCGGGCGATCCGCTGGTGGAGGCGCGCTCCCAGCGGCTGGAACAGGCCAAACGCAGCGCTTTCCGGTACTTTTCGCTGCTGGAGGCCGCGATCGCCCTCAAGCAGGGCGCGGGGCGGTTGATTCGCAGCGAAACCGATCGGGGCGTGCTGGTGGTGGCTGACACCCGCCTGGTCGAGATGGGCTACGGCAAGCGCCTGCTGTCAGCCTTGCCACCCATGCGGCGCCTTCACACGGCGCAGGAATTCGATGCGGCGCTGCGCGCGCTCACCACACCTTCCACCACGGCTCCGACTTGGCCTTGAGGCCATCGCGGTTCAATTCGCTCTGCGGGTAGGAACTCGCCATCACACGTTGCGCATCGTCGCGCAACTGGGTCATGCCCAGCGCATCGTAGGACTTCACCAGGATGTACAGGGCCTCTTCCAGCGCAGGCACTTCCTTGTAGTCGGCCAGGGCGATCTGCGCCCGGCTGATGGCGGCCACATAGGCGCCGCGCTCGTAGTAGTAGCGGGCCACGTGCACTTCGTACTGCGCCAGGGAATTGACGATGTAGGTCATGCGCTGGCGCGAGTCCTGGGCATAGCGCGATTCCGGGAACCGCGTGGTCAGCTCGCGGAAGGACTCGAACGAATCCTTGGCCGCCTTCTGGTCGCGTTCGGACAGGTCCTGCCGCGACAGCCAGGAGAACAGCCCCAGGTTGTCGTTGAAGTTGACGAGGCCCTTCAGGTACAGCGCGTAGTCGTAGGCGGGGCTGGCGGGGTGCAGCTTCATGAAGCGGTCCAGCGTGGCGATGGCCTGGGCTTTTTCGCCGGCCTTGTACTGGGCGTAGGCCTTTTCCAGTTGGGCCTGCTGCGCCAGCGGCGTGCCGGCCGCGCGGCCTTCGAGCTTTTCCAGCAGGGGCACGGCCTTGTCGTAGCCGCCGCTGTTGAGTTCGTCGCGGGCTTCGGAGTAGATGCGATTGGGGCTCCAGCCGGCGGTCTTGTCTTCGGGGGTGCTGGAGCAGCCCGCCATCAGGCCGGCGGCCAGCAGGGCAGACAACAGGGGCAGGGGAAAACGCGGCATGGAGGCAGCTTTCAGGCAAAAGAAGGGCATCGGTTCCCGCTTCCGATCAGGGGCCGGGACGGCCACAGGGGGCTGGCCGCGGCGATCGGGCAGGAGCCGGATTGTACCGGCGTGCCAGCCGGCGGCCTGAACGAAACGCCGGGGCTCTGGCGCGGGGCAGGGAAGCGGGCGTTCCTACAATACCCGCCATGTTTGTCCATTTGCGCCTGCACACCGAATTTTCCGTCGTCGACGGCACCAACCGCATCGATGAAGTGGCCAAGGCGGCCGCCAAGGACGGCCAGCCCGCTCTGGCGATCACCGACCTCGGCAATCTTTTCGGCGCCATCAAGTTCTACAAAGAAGCGCGGGGCAAGGGCGTCAAGCCCGTGCTGGGCGCCGAAGTGTTCGTCGAGCCCGAGGAGCCGGGCAATCCACCTTCCCGCATGATCCTGCTGGTGCAGGGCAAGCAGGGGTACCTGAACCTGTCGGAACTGCTCGCGCGCGCCTGGACGCGCAACGTGGTGAAGAACCAGCCCCTGTGCACCTGGGCCTGGCTGGAGGAACTGGGCGAAGGCCTCATCGCGCTGGCGGGTGCCCAGGCCGGTCCCGTGGGACAGGCCATCGTGAAGGGCGACGACGCGGGAGCCGCGCGCCTGGCACTGCGGCTGGCCGGGTTGTTCCCGCATCGCTTCTACCTGGAGATACAGCGCGCCGGCCGGCCCGACGACGAAGCCCACGTGGTGTCGGCCGTGCAACTGGCCGCCCGGCTGAACCTCCCCGTCGTCGCGACCCATCCCGTGCAGTTCGCCACGGCCGACGATTACGAGGCCCATGAAGCGCGTGTGTGCATCTCCGAGGGCGAAATCCTGGGCAACCAGCGGCGCGTGCGCAAGTTCACGCGCGAGCAGTACTTCAAATCGAGCGCGCAGATGGAGGCGCTGTTCGCCGACGTGCCGTCCGCGATCGCCAACACGCTGGAGATCGCCAAGCGCTGCAACCTGACCCTGGTGCTGGGCAAGCCGCAACTGCCGGACTTTCCCACCCCGGGTGGCATGCCCATCGACGAGTACTTCCGGGTGGCTTCGCTGGCGGGGCTGGAAGAGCGCCTGGCGCACCTGTACCCCAAGGAGGCCGAGCGCGACAAGGAGCGCCCGCGCTACCTGGAGCGGCTGGAGTTCGAGATCAACACCATCCTGAAGATGGGGTTCCCGGGCTACTTCCTGATCGTGGGGGACTTCATCCAGTGGGCCAAGAACAACGGCTGCCCGGTAGGGCCGGGCCGGGGCTCCGGTGCGGGCTCGCTGGTGGCCTATGCGCTCAAGATCACCGACCTGGACCCACTGCAGTACAACCTGCTGTTTGAGCGGTTCCTGAACCCCGAGCGGGTGTCGATGCCCGACTTCGACATCGATTTCTGCCAGTCCAACCGCGATCGCGTGATCGACTATGTGAAGGACAAGTACGGCAAGGATGCCGTGAGCCAGATCGCCACGTTCGGCACCATGGCCGCCAAGGCCGCCATCCGCGACGTGGGCCGGGTCATGGACATGAGCTACACGTTTTGCGACGGCATTTCCAAGCTCGTGCCGGGCAAGCCCGGCATGTCGTACACGCTGCAGTACCCGCCCAACCCCAAGAAGGAAGGCGACAAGAACAACTACGCACTCGAACTGGAGCCGCTGCTGGCCGAGCGCGTGCAGAAGGAAGAAGACGTCAAGACCATCATCGAGATGGCGCAAAAGCTCGAGGGCATGACCCGCAACATCGGCATGCACGCCGGGGGCGTGCTCATCGCCCCAGGCAAGCTCACCGATTTTTGCCCGCTCTACCAGCAGCCGGGCAGCGATTCCGCCGTGAGCCAGTACGACAAGGACGATGTGGAAGCCATCGGCCTGGTGAAGTTCGACTTCTTGGGCCTGGCCACGCTGACCATCCTGGAGATCGCCAAGGAGTTCATCGTCAAGCGCCACAAGGGCCAGGAGAACTTCACGTTCGAGAACATTCCGCTGGACGATGCGCGCACCTACCAGCTGTTCTCCGATGGCAAGACCGAAGCCGTGTTCCAGTTTGAAAGCCGCGGCATGCAGGGCATGCTCAAGGAGGCACGCCCCAGCCGGCTGGAAGACCTGATCGCTCTGAACGCGCTGTACCGGCCGGGTCCGATGGACCTGATCCCCAGTTTCGTGAACCGCAAGCACGGCAAGGAGGTGGTGGAGTACCCCCATCCGCTGGTCGAGAAGGTGCTGTCGGAAACCTACGGGATCATGGTGTACCAGGAGCAGGTGATGCAGACCGCCCAGGTGCTGGGCGGCTACTCGCTCGGCGGCGCCGACATGCTGCGCCGGGCGATGGGCAAGAAGAAGGCCGAGGAGATGGCCGAGCACCGCGAGATCTTCCGCGCGGGTGCGGCCAAACAGAACATCAGCCAGGAAAAGGCCGACGAGGTGTTCGACCTGATGGAGAAGTTCGCGGGGTACGGCTTCAACAAGTCGCACGCGGCCGCTTACTCGCTGCTGGCCTACCAGACCGGCTGGCTCAAGGTGCACTACACGGCCGAATTCTTCTGCGCCAACATGACGGTGGAAATGGACGACACCGACAAGCTCAAGGTGCTGTTCGAAGACGCCATGAAGAAGTTCGGGCTGACGTTCGAGCCGCCGGACGTGAACCGGGGCATGTACCGGTTCGAGCCGGTCACGGACAAGGTCGTCCGCTACGGACTGGGCGCCATCAAGGGCACCGGCCAGCAGGCGATCGAGGCCATCATCGCGGCCCGGGACGGGCGCGGGGCGGGACCGCGCGGCGACACCAAGGGCCCTTTCACCAGCCTGTTCGACTTCTGCGTGCGCGTGGACCGCACGCGCCTGAACAAGCGCACGCTGGAGGCGCTCATCAAGGCGGGCGCCTTCGATGCCATGAACATGAACCGGGCCTCGCTCGTTGCCTCGATCGACCGGGCGTTCGACTTCGCGAACGCGACGCTGGCCAACGCCAACCAGGGCGGCCTGTTCGACATGATGGGCGAGGACGCCCACGGCTCCAGCACGCAGGAGCCCGAACTCGTCGAGATGGTGCCCTGGGGCGTGAAGGAACGCCTCACCCAGGAAAAGACGGCCGTGGGCTTCTACTTGTCGGGCCATCTGTTCGACGAGGTGGCCAGCGAAGTGCGCCGTTTCGTGCGCACGCAGATCGAGGAACTGCTCGACAGCCGAGAAACCCAGATCCTGGCCGGCATCATCAGCGATTTCCGGGTCATCAACGGGCAGCGGGGCCGGCTGGCCTTGTTCAAGCTGGACGACAAGTCCGCCACCATCGAAGCCTCGGCTGACGAGAACGTGGTCAATGCCCACCGGGACATGCTGAAGGACGACGAATTCGTGGTCATGAGCGGCCGCCTGCAGCTCGACCATTTCAGCGGCGGGCTGCGGGTCAAGGTGCAGCAGGTGTGGGACCTGGCGGCGGCGCGGGCCAAGTTCGGGCGCTACCTGCAGGTTGCCATTGGCGATACCGCGCCGGACGTGCAGCGCCTGGTGCGTGAATTCCCACCCCGCCGGCAGGAAACCGAGCAGGGCGAGGTGCTGGTGCACGGCCTTCGGGTGCGCATGGGCATCCGCTGCAAGGCCGGCCAGGGCCAGGCCGTGGCGGAGTTGCAACTGGGCGAGGGCAGCCGTTTCTTCCCCTCCGATGCCGCTTTGGCGGCGTGGAGCGCCCAGGCCGGCACCGGTTCGGTCAATGTGGTGTACGACGCGGGCTAGATGAAGCGCGGAGTGAGGCTTGAAACACCGTTGGGTGATCACTACATGGGAGAGGCTGCGTCGACCGCCGTGGCTCGCTAGAATGAAATCCATGGCAACTAAACCACCTTCCCCCACCCCCGCTCCGCCCACCAGGACGCCAGCGCGGGACGATGGCGGTTCGGTCGTGCTCGAACGTCGCACGCAAAAGACCCAGCCGCCGCAAATGTTTCAGGTGGTCATGCTCAATGATGACTTCACGCCGATGGAATTCGTCATCGTCGTGCTGC
Organism: Acidovorax sp. SUPP2539; assembly: GCF_030158975.1. Lineage (NCBI taxonomy): Bacteria > Pseudomonadati > Pseudomonadota > Betaproteobacteria > Burkholderiales > Comamonadaceae > Acidovorax > Acidovorax sp. SUPP2539. Next base: position 506,785 of record NZ_BQXJ01000004.1, read on the forward strand.
AGGAATTCTTCAGCAAAGACCGGGAAGCCGCCACGCAGATCATGCTGAAAATCCATTTGGACGGCAAAGGCGTATGTGGGGTGTATTCCCGCGATGTCGCCGCCACCAAAGTGGAGCAGGTCCGCGAGGCGGCCCACAAGGCGGGGCATCCGCTGCAATGCCTCAGCGAGCCTGTTGAATAAACGGCCTTTGGTCCCGATCTACAGTAATCCCTTCCACGCAAGCACAAAGGAGTTCACATGATTGCCCAGGAACTGGAAGTCAGCTTGCACATGGCCTTTGTCGAGGCCCGCCAGCAGCGCCACGAGTTCATTACCGTGGAGCATCTGCTGCTTGCACTGCTAGATAACCCCAGCGCAGCCGAAGTGCTGCGCGCATGTTCGGCCAACATCGATGATCTGCGTTCATCGCTGGCCAATTTCATCAAAGACAACACCCCCCAGGTCGCCGGCACCGACGAGGTGGACACGCAGCCCACGCTGGGTTTCCAGCGCGTGATACAGCGCGCCATCATGCACGTGCAGTCCACGGGCAACGGCAAGAAGGAAGTCACGGGCGCCAACGTGCTCGTGGCGATCTTCGGCGAGAAGGATTCGCACGCCGTGTACTACCTGCACCAGCAGGGCGTCACGCGCCTGGACGTGGTCAATTTCATTGCCCACGGCATCAAGAAGGGCGAGCCGCCGGAACCCGCCAAACCTGAGAACCAGGCCGAAGGCGAAGAGGGCGGTGGCGGTGGCGAGCGCAACGAGAAAGCCTCGCCGCTCGAGCAATACACCCAGAACCTCAACCAGGCGGCCAAGGACGGCAAGATCGACCCGCTGATCGGCCGCCACTACGAGGTAGAGCGCACGATCCAGATCCTGTGCCGGCGCCGCAAGAACAACCCGCTGCTGGTGGGCGAAGCCGGCGTGGGCAAGACGGCCATCGCCGAGGGCCTGGCCTGGCGCATCACGCAGAACGACGTGCCGGAGATCCTGGCCGAGGCGGTCGTGTATTCGCTCGACATGGGCGCCTTGCTGGCGGGCACCAAGTACCGTGGTGATTTCGAGCAGCGCCTGAAGGGTGTGCTCAAGTCGCTCAAGGACAAGCCCAACGCGGTGCTGTTCATCGACGAAATCCACACTCTGATCGGCGCCGGTGCGGCCTCGGGCGGCACGCTGGACGCTTCCAACCTGCTCAAGCCGGCGCTCTCCAGCGGCCAGCTCAAATGCATCGGCGCGACCACGTTCACCGAATACCGCGGCATCTTCGAAAAAGACGCGGCCCTGTCGCGCCGTTTTCAGAAGGTCGACGTGGTGGAGCCGACCGTGCAGGAAACGGTGGACATCCTCAAGGGCCTCAAGTCGCGTTTCGAAGAGCACCACAGCGTGAAGTACGCTGCGGCGGCACTGCAAGCGGCGGCCGAGCTGTCGGCCAAGTACATCAACGACCGTCACCTGCCCGACAAGGCGATCGACGTGATCGACGAAGCCGGCGCGGCGCAGCGCATCCAGGTCGCCAGCAAGCGCAAGAAGACCATCGGCAAGGCCGAGATCGAGGAAATCGTGGCGAAAATCGCGCGCATTCCGCCCGCGAACGTGTCCAACGACGACCGCAGCAAGCTGCAGACCATCGAGCGCGACCTCAAGAGCGTGGTGTTCGGCCAGGACAAGGCGCTGGAGGTGCTCGCTTCCGCTGTGAAGATGGCGCGTTCGGGCCTGGGCAAGGGCGACAAGCCGATCGGCTCGTTCCTGTTCAGCGGCCCCACCGGCGTCGGCAAGACCGAAGCGGCCAAGCAGCTCGCCTACATCATGGGCATCGAGTTGATCCGCTTCGACATGTCCGAGTACATGGAGCGCCATGCGGTGAGCCGCCTGATCGGTGCGCCTCCGGGCTATGTCGGGTTCGACCAGGGTGGGTTGCTGACCGAGGCGGTCACGAAGAAGCCGCACTCCGTGCTGCTGCTCGACGAGATCGAAAAGGCGCATCCGGACATCTTCAACGTGCTGCTGCAGGTGATGGATCACGGCACGTTGACCGACAACAACGGGCGCAAGGCCGACTTCCGCAACGTCATCATCATCATGACGACGAACGCGGGTGCCGAGACCATGAACAAGGCCACCATCGGGTTCACGAACCCGCGGCAGGCGGGCGACGAAATGGGCGACATCAAGCGCCTGTTCACGCCTGAGTTCCGCAACCGGCTGGATGCCATCGTGAACTTCAAGGCGCTGGACGAGCAGATCATCCTGCGCGTGGTGGACAAGTTCCTGCTGCAACTCGAAACCCAGCTGAGCGAGAAGAAGGTGGAGGTGACCTTCACCGACACGCTGCGCAAGCACCTGGCCAAGAAGGGCTTCGATCCGCTGATGGGCGCCCGCCCGATGCAGCGCCTGATCCAGGACACCATCCGCCGTGCCCTGGCCGACGAACTGCTCTTCGGCCGCCTGACCGAAGGTGGCCGTCTCACGGTGGACATCGAGGTGAAGACGGACGAAAAAGGCGTGGAAACGCCCGAGGTGCTGCTGGACATCCAGCCGCTGCCCAAGCGGGAGCGCTCGGCGAAATCCGAGCCGGCCGAGCCGGAAGAGGCCACGGCAGACTGATCGGCCGATGGATTACCCGGCCGCCCATGGTGGCCGCCTGATGTGAAAAAAGCCCGCGTTCGCCGCGGGCTTTTTCTTTTCCACCCTTGCTCTGGCTTGCAGGCCGCTCAGGGCAAGGTCATGCGGCGCCGGCCCGCATCACGGCGCCATCAGCCGCTGCAGCAACTCCAAGGTGGGATAGCCGTCGGCCACCACGCCGATGCTCTGCTGGAACTGGCGCAGGCCGGCGCGCGTGGCGGGTCCCATCACGCCGTCCGCCGTGCCGGCGGAAAACCCGCGCTGGTTCAATGCTGTCTGCAGGTCTTTCACCTGGCTGCGCGACAGGGGTTGGAAATCCCGCGGCCAGGGGGCCACCACGCCCGTGCCGCCCTCGATCTGCCGCGCCAGCAGGCCCACCGCCAGGGCGTAGTTCACCGAGTTGTTGTAGCGCAGGATGCTGCGGAAGTTGTCGCCCACCAGGAAGGCTGGCCCGCGCGCACCCGCGGGGGCGATGACATACGCCGCACCCAGGTCGGGCAGGGGTTGCCGGTCGATGGCCACCACCCCTTCCGCGGTCCACTGCGCGGACGACTGGCGCACGGTGTTCTCGGCGCGGGCGTGATCGAAACCCGGCGGCAGCTGCACCTCGATACCCCAGGGCTGTCCGCTGCGCCAGCCGGAGCTGGCCAGGTAGTTGGCGGTGGACGACGCCACATCGGGGATGCTGCCCCAGATGTCGCGGCGGCCGTCGCCGTCGGCGTCGACCGCGTAGGCGAGGAACACGGATGGCAGGAACTGCGTGTGGCCCATGGCGCCCGCCCACGATCCGATCATGCGGTCGGCCGCGATGTCACCCTGGTCCAGGATGCGCAGCGCCGCCAGCAGTTCGTTGCGGGCCCATTGGGCGCGGCGGCCCTCGAACCCCAGCGTGGCCAGCGCATCGACGGCACGGAAGGTGCCGAAATTGCCGCCGTAGTTGCTCTCCATGCCCCAGATGGCGGTGACGATCGAGGCCGGCACGCCGTACCGCGCAGCGGCGGCTTCCAGGGGCACCGCGTATTCGGCCCGCTTGGCCTGGCCCTGGGCGATGCGCTGGGCAGAAACAGCACTGTCCAGGTAGGCCCATGGGGTGCGCGTGAACTCGGGCTGCGCGCGGTCCAGCTCGATCACCCGCTGTTGCAACTGCGCGCCGGCCAGGGCCGTCTGCACGGTGTCGGGCCGGATGCCCGCCGCCAGTGCTTCCTGGGTGAATGCCGCGATCCAGGCCGTGAAATCGGCCTGTTCGGCCGCAGCGGCTTCTTCGGGGCTGACCGCAGGCGCCGCGGTGTCCTGGACCAGGGGAGGGGGCGGGGCAGAGGAGATCGCAGCCGGTGGGGGCACTGCGGGCTGCGGAGGCGGCACGGCGGGAGCGGCGTGGGCCGGGGCCGGGGCCGCTTCCGGAGGCTGGGCGCGCGGCGCCGATGCACAGCCTGCGAGGGTCGCCGCAGCGGCCAGGGGAACCAGCCAGTGGGCTGCGCGGGTTCTGGTGGAGGGGCGGAGGGGCGATGGGGGGGCAAGGCGTCGTTGCATCCCTTATTGTCCCGCGCCCCGGCATACTTGCGGGCTTCGGTGTTACCGGCTGCACGATTTCATGCATACCTTTTTCTGGCACGACTACGAAACCTTTGGCGCCAACACGCGCCGTGACCGCCCCGCCCAGTTCGCGGGCATCCGCACCGATGCGGACCTGAACGAAATCGGCGAACCGCTGATGGTCTATTGCCAGCCCGCGCCCGATTACCTGCCTGACCCGGTGTCGTGCCTCATCACCGGCATCACGCCGCAGGTCGCGTTGGAGCGTGGCCTGCCGGAGCACGCATTCGCCGCGCGCATCGAGGCCGAGCTGGCGCTGCCCGGCACCATCGGCGTCGGCTACAACACCATCCGGTTCGACGACGAGATCACGCGCTTCATGTTCTGGCGCAACCTGATGGACCCCTATGCCCGGGAATGGCAGAACCAGTGCGGCCGGTGGGATCTGCTCGACGTGGTGCGCATGGCCTACGCGCTGCGCCCGGATGGCATCATCTGGCCGAAGAAGGAAGACGGCTCCCCCAGCTTCAAGCTGGAGCACCTGTCCAAAGCCAATGGCCTGGCGCACGAGGCCGCGCACGATGCGCTCTCCGACGTGCGCGCCACCATCGCCCTGGCCCGGCTGATCCGCGACCGGCAGCCCAAGCTGTTCGAGTTCGCCCTGGGGCTGCATAAAAAAGACCGCGTGGCCGCCGAATTGCGCCTGCCCGCCACGGCCGACACCGCACGGCCTTTTTTGCACATCTCGGGCATGTTTCCTGCCGAGCGCGGCTGCGTCGCGGTGATGTGGCCGCTCGCCAGCCACCCCACCAACAAGAACGAACTGATCGCCTGGGACCTGGCCCACGATCCGTCCGAACTGGCCCTGCTGGGCGCCGATGCGATCCGCGAGCGGCTGTTCAGCCGGGCGGATGCGTTGCCCGAAGGCGTGACGCGCCTGCCCATCAAGACCGTGCACCTGAACAAGTCGCCGATGGTGGTGGGCAACGTCAACACGTTGACGCCCCAGATGGCCCAGCGCTGGTCCGTCGATCTGGAGCGGGCCGCCGGCCATGCCGAGGTGGCGCGCGCCTTGCCCGACATGAGCGCCATCTGGGCCAGCGTGTTCGCGCGGCCGCAGGAAGCCGCACCGGACGTGGACCAGGACCTGTACGGCGGCTTCGTCGGCAACGAGGACCGTCGCCGGCTGAACCGCCTGCGTGCCCTGCCGCCCCAGGAACTCGCCTTGGCCAAGACGGGCTTCGACGACGAGCGGCTCGAAGAGCTGGTGTGGCGCTACCGTGCGCGCAATTTCCCGCATACGCTGGACGGGGCCGACCAGGAGCGCTGGGAGGGCCACCGCGTGGCCTGTCTGATGGAAGGGGCAGGCGGCGCGCTCACCTTCGACGAATTGTTCGCCAAGCTGGACGAACTGGGCGTCGAGGCGGACGAGCGGGGCGAGGAAATTCTGGGCGCGCTGTACGACTACGCGGAAAGCATCGCGCCCGCGATGTAGCGGGAGGCTTTGATGTCCACGACTCCGTCCCCTTTGAATAGCACCACCACGCCAAACCCGGCCGAGGCCATGGCCGCCACCGCCGAGGCCGGCGTGCAGGCGCTGGCGGAGTTCATGGCGGCGCACCCGCGGGTGTTCGTGCTCACCGGGGCGGGCTGCAGCACGGCGGCGGGCATTCCCGATTACCGCGATGGCAATGGCGACTGGAAGCGGCCGCCGCCCCTCACGTTCCAGGCCTTCATGGGCGACGAGGCCACGCGCCGGCGCTACTGGGCGCGCAGCTTCATCGGCTGGCGTGTGATGGGGCGGGCGCGCCCTGCACCGGCGCACCATGCGCTCGCCGCGCTGGAAGCGGCCGGCCGGGTGGAACTGCTGCTCACGCAGAACGTGGACGGCCTGCACACGACTGCGGGGAGCCTTCGCACCATTGATCTGCATGGCCGCATCGACACCGTGCGCTGCATGGCCTGCGAAGCCCGTTTGCCACGCGCCGAGCTGCAAGACGAGTTGCTGCGCCGCAATCCCGATTGGGCCGCGCTGCATGCGCATGCGGCGCCCGATGGCGATGCCGACCTGGAAGACCAGGACTTCAGCGCGTTCGATGTGCCGCCGTGCCCGCGCTGCGGCGCCGGCCCGCTCAAGCCCGATGTGGTGTTCTTCGGCGAAAGCGTGCCGCGCGATCGCGTGCAAGCCGCCCGCGATGCGCTGCTGCGCGCCGACGCCATGCTGGTCGCCGGCTCGTCGCTCATGGTGTATTCGGGCTTTCGCTTCGTGCAGATGGCGGTGGACGCGGGCAAGCCTGTGGCGGCCGTCAACTGGGGCCGCACGCGGGCCGATCCGCTGCTGTCGCTCAAGGTCGAGCAGGATGTCGGAACGGCGCTGGGCGCGGTGGCCCGGGCGCTGGCTGAAGGGGCTGCCGGTCTACTTTGATCAAGGGCTGCATGCTGCATGGGAGCGCGCGGATTGGGGTCTTCAGGATGATCCGAGGGCGCCGCCAGGGCTTTGGAAACATCCTGGCCCTGCCATTGGTGTAAGGTGCCAGTCGCCCAAGCAACACCCTGGCGCCATGCAGCGCCGGGCGATGACAGAGCCCCAAGGAGACAGCATGCAGACGAACGCATCCCTCGGTGCGCCCGGCCCGACGCCGGGCGAGGTGGCCGCTTCGGCGGCGCAGCGGATCACGCAGGCGCACGAGCGCTCCACTGCCTTCGGCCTGCGGCGGCACGAGTCGGCGGACCTGCGGCCCCTGGATGCCGAAGCCCTGGCCTGGATGGTGGCCCGCAACGAAGCGCTGTTCGCCCACGCCCGCCCCGTGATGGAAACGCTGTCGGCCCAGATCGCTGGCACGCAGAGCATGGTGCTGCTGACCGATGCGCAGGGCGTGGTGCTGCACGCCCTGGGCGACGATGAGTTCCTGGACCGGGCGAGCCGGGTCGCACTGCGCCCCGGTGCGGCGTGGTCCGAGCGCAGCAAGGGCACCAACGCCATCGGCACGGCCCTGGCGCTGGGCGAGGCGCTGCAGGTCAACGGCAATGAGCACTTTCTGCAGGCCAACCATTTCCTGACCTGCTCCTGCGCGCCCATCCTCGACCCGCACGGGCATGTGATCGGCGCGCTCGACGTGAGCGGCGACCACCGCAGCCAGAGCGCCCACACCATGGCGCTGGTGCGCATGTCGGCCAAGATGGTGGAGAACCACCTGTTCGGCAAGATGTTCGAAGACGCCGTGCGGCTGCGCTTCCATGCACGGCCGGAGTTCCTCGGCACGCTGGTGGAGGGGCTGGCCGCGTTCACGCCGGACGGGAGATTCCTCGCTGCCAACCGCAGCGGGCAGTTCCAGCTGGGCATGTCGGCCAATGCGTTGCAGGCGCACACGTTCTCTTCGCTGTTCGGCATGCCCATGGCGGCGCTGCTGGCGCATGCCCGCCAGGCCGTTCAGGAGCCGCTGCGCCTGCAGCTACCGGGCGGCGTGGCGGTGCAGGCACTGGTGGAGTGTCGGCCGCGTGCCGGCACGCTGCTGCCCTGGGTCGATCCGGGCAGCGGGCCAGATCGGCCCGATAAGGCCGGGGCGCCAGCGGCGACTTGGCCAGGGGAGGGCGATGCACCGGGCGCGCCGCCCGCCCGTCCGCGCCCGGCCAAGCTGGCCCGGCTGTCCAGCCTGCGCTACCTGGACACGGGCGATGCCCAGCTCGCCCAGGTGATCGACCGGGTCACGCGGCTGCTGGGCAGCGACGTGTCCACGCTGATCCTGGGCGAGACCGGCACGGGCAAAGAGCTGCTGGCCCGCGCCATCCACCAGGACGGGCCACGGCAGGGCGGCCCTTTCGTGGCGGTCAATTGCGCGTCGATTCCCGAGACGCTGATCGAGTCCGAGCTGTTCGGCTACGACGAGGGTGCCTTCACCGGTGCACGGCGCAAGGGCCATCCCGGCAAGATCGTGCAGGCCCATGGCGGCACGCTGTTCCTCGACGAGATCGGCGACATGCCGCTGTCGATGCAGGCGCGCCTGCTGCGCGTGCTGCAGGAGCGCAGCGTTTCGCCGCTGGGCGCCGCGCGGCAGGTGCCGGTGGATGTGGCCGTGGTCTGCGCCACGCACCGAAACCTGCGCGAGATGATGGCGCAGGGCACTTTCCGCGATGACCTGTATTACCGGCTGAACGGGCTCGTGGTGCGGCTGCCCGCGCTGCGCGAGCGCACCGACCTGGCCGTGATCGTCGAGCGCATCCTGCGTGCGCAGGCCGACGCCCCCGCCAGCGCGGTGCCGCGCGTCGCGCCCGAGGCCATGGCGCTGTTCGCCGCGCATGCCTGGCCGGGCAACTTGCGCCAGTTGAGCAGTGTGCTGCGCACCGCGGCGCTGATGGCGCGGGGCGAGGCCGGGGTGATCCAGCGGGTGCATTTGCCCGAGGATTTCCTGGAGGACTGCGATCTGCTGCTGGCGCATGCCAACGGCACTGCAGGCAATGCAGGAGGGCCTGCCCCGACCCAGGCCCAGGCCTTGCCGGGCGAGCACTCGGTTGCACACAGCCCTGTCGCCGTGCCGCGCCTGGGCGATACCACCGCAGCGGCCCTGGCGCAGGCACTCGCGGCCCATGGCGGCAACGTATCGGCCGCAGCGCGTGCGTTGGGCGTGTCGCGCAACACCGTGTACCGGCACCTCAGAGCGGCGCAGGCCGCGATCAGCCCCTGAGGTCCCTACGCCGGCGGTCCTAGCGCGCTGACAGCCTCCCATTCTGCGTCGCTGTACAGCCGCGATCGCGTCAGGAAGCGCAGGCCCGTGGGCCGTTCCAGCGAGAACATGCCGCCGTTGCCGGGCACCGCATCGATGATGAGGTGCGTGTGCTCCCAATAGGCGAACTGCGAGCGGCTCATGTAGAAGGGCGTGCCCGCGATCTCGCCCAGCAGCACGTCCGAATCGCCCAGCAGAAACTCCCCCAGCGCGAAGCACATCGGCGCGCTGCCGTCGCAGCACCCTCCCGACTGGTGGAACATGAGCGGGCCGTGCTGGGCGACCAGGCGCTCGATGAGCGCGACGGCCGCTGGCGTGGCCGAGACGCGGCCCACGGAATCGGTTTCCGGGGGCGGTGTGGAGGGGGCGGCCGGCGTGTTCATGGGGATCAGGCCGCAGCCATGTCCAGCACGATGCGCCCCTGGATCTGCCCCTGGCGCATGCGGTCGAACACGTCGTTGATGTTCTCGAGCTTCTCCGTGGCCACGGTGGCCTTCACCTGGCCGCGGGCGGCGAAGTCGAGCGACTCCTGCAGGTCGAGCCGCGTGCCCACGATGGAGCCGCGCACCGTCACGCCGCGCAGCACCATGTCGAAGATCGGCAGGGGAAAGTTGCCGGGCGGCAGGCCGTTGAGCGCCACCGTGCCGCCGCGCCGCACCATGCCCAGGGCCTGCTCGAAGGCCTTGGGCGACACGGCGGTCACCAGCGCGCCGTGGGCGCCGCCGATCTCTTTTTGCAGGTGGGCGGCGGGGTCGGTGGTCTTGGCGTTCACGGTCACGCTCGCACCCAGCTGCCTGGCGAGGTCGAGCTTGTCGTCCTCCACGTCCACGGCCGCCACGTTCAGGCCCATGGCCTTGGCGTACTGCACGGCCATGTGGCCCAGGCCGCCGATGCCCGAGATGACGACCCAGTCGCCGGGCTTGGTGTCGGTCACCTTGAGGCCCTTGTACACCGTCACACCCGCGCACAGCACCGGCGCGATGTCCACGAAGCCGATGTCCTTGGGCAGGTGGCCCACGAAGTTCGGGTCGGCCAGGGCGTAGTCGGCGAAGCCGCCGTTGACCGAATAGCCGGTGTTGCTCTGCGACTCGCACAGCGTCTCCCAGCCGCCCATGCAATGCGTGCAGTAGCCGCACGCCGAGTGCAGCCAGGGCACGCCCACGCGGTCGCCTTCCTTCACGTGCTTGACGTTCTTGCCGACGCCGGCCACGAAGCCCACGCCTTCATGGCCCGGGATGAACGGCGGGTTCGGCTTGACGGGCCAGTCGCCTTCGGCGGCGTGCAGGTCGGTGTGGCACACGCCGGAGGCCTCGATCTTCACGAGGATCTGGTCGTCCGAAGGCGTGGGCACGGGCACTTCCTCGATGGTGAGCGGCTGGCCGAATGTGCGAACGACAGCGGCCTTCATGGTCTTGGAGGTCATGGGTGGGGAAATCCTTTCGTCTGCAGCGGATGTGCAGTGGGTTCAACGGGGTGTCGGGCCTTCACGGTAGGCCCGACACCCGGTGGCTGGGCTGATGCAGATCAAGCGATCAGAAGAAGCCCAGCGGCGCCTGCGAGTAGCTCACCAGCAGGTTCTTGGTCTGCTGGTAGTGGTCCAGCATCATCTTGTGGTTCTCGCGGCCGATGCCCGATTGCTTGTAGCCGCCGAAGGCCGCGTGCGCGGGATACTGGTGGTAGCAGTTGGTCCACACGCGCCCGGCCTGGATGCCCTTGCCCATGCGGAAGGCGCGTGCGCCGTCGCGGCTCCACACGCCGGCGCCCAGGCCGTAGAGCGTGTCGTTGGCGATCTCCAGCGCCTCTTCCTCGGTCTTGAAGGTGGTCACCGACAGCACGGGGCCGAAGATCTCCTCCTGGAAGATGCGCATCTTGTTGTGGCCCTTGAACACCGTGGGCTTCACGTAGTAGCCGCCGGCCAGGTCGCCGTCCAGTTGGTTGCGCTCGCCGCCGATCAGGCACTGCGCGCCTTCCTGCTTGCCCAGATCCAGGTACGAGAGGATCTTTTCGAGCTGCTCCTGCGAGGCCTGCGCGCCGATCATGGTGGCCTTGTCCAGCGGGTGGCCCTGCTTGATGGCCGCCACGCGTTTCAAGGCGCGTTCCATGAACCTGTCGTAGATCGATTCCTGCACCAGCGCGCGGCTGGGGCAGGTGCACACCTCGCCCTGGTTGAGCGCGAACATCGCAAAGCCTTCCAGCGCCTTGTCGAAGAAGCCATCGTCGGCCGCCATCACGTCTTCGAAGAACACGTTGGGGCTCTTGCCGCCCAGCTCCAGCGTCACGGGGATGATGTTCTGGCTGGCGTACTGCATGATGAGCCGGCCCGTGGTGGTCTCGCCCGTGAAGGCTATTTTTGCGATGCGCGGGCTGCTGGCCAGCGGTTTGCCGGCTTCGAGGCCAAACCCATTCACCACGTTGACCACGCCGGGCGGCAGCAGGTCGCCCACCAGTTCCAGCAGCACGAGGATGGAGGCGGGCGTCTGCTCGGCGGGCTTGAGCACCACGCAGTTGCCGGCGGCCAGGGCCGGGGCGAGCTTCCATACCGCCATGAGGATCGGGAAGTTCCACGGAATGATCTGCCCCACCACGCCCAGCGGCTCGTGGAAGTGGTAGGCCATGGTTTCGTGGTCGATCTCGCTGATGCCGCCTTCCTGCGCGCGGATGCAGCCGGCGAAGTAGCGGAAGTGGTCGATGGCCAGGGGAATGTCGGCGGCCATGGTCTCGCGCAGCGGCTTGCCGTTGTCCAGCGTCTCGGCCACCGCGATGGTGAGCAGGTTGGCTTCCATGCGGTCGGCGATCTTCAGCAGGGCGTTCGCCCGGTCGGTGGTGGAGGTCTTGCCCCAGGCAGCCTTGGCCTTGTGGGCAGCATCCAGTGCGGCGTTGATGTCCTTGTCGTTGGAGCGGGGGATGGAGGTGAACACTTGGCCGTTGATGGGCGAGGTGTTCTCGAAATACTGGCCGTCGATGGGCGGCACCCACTGCCCGCCGATGTAGTTGCCGTACTGCTTCTTGTAAGGGTTGGCGATGCCGAGGCTGGCGATTTCTGCCATGTTCATGGTGCATGTCTCCTGTGGTCGGTTGGGGTGTTCCACGCCACCGGGGCGGCGCGGGCCTCTTTGTTGGCGCAATGCACGTGCCAGCCTGGTCAGGGCAGGCAAGCCGTCAAAATGGATAGCAGGAAAGCCAAGCGGGGAAAGCGGTGGTGGCCGATTTCTCTTCGATTCGTTCAAAGCCGTATAGAACGCGGTTGCGCGCCGTGACGCAACGGGTGTTCCGTTGCGGAACAGTTCGCGGGTCGATGTGGAACACCTCCGAGCCCCGCACAATGGGCGTATTTCTCCCTCCCGACCGCTGCACGCCTCTCCGATGAAAAAGCCGCCTTCCGCTCCCGTGAGTGCCTTCGCCCAGGAACTCCCCGGTGTCTTCGCGCCTTGGGGTTCCGTCCGGTTGCGGCGCATGTTCGGCGGCTGGGGCGTTTTTCACGAAGGCCGCATGCTGGCGCTGGTGGTGAACGATGCGCTGTACCTCAAGGCCGACGCGCTCACCGCGCCGGTGTTCGACGCCCGTGGCCTGCAGCCTTTCGTCTATGAGCGCCATGGCCGGCCGGTGGCGCTGTCGTACCGGCAGGCCCCGGCGGAGATGTACGAAGGCCCGGCCGAAGCGGTGGAGTGGGCCGGCCGGGCCTGGGAGGCCGCCCTGCGGTCGGCTTCCCGGCCGGGGCCGGCGGCAAGCCGCAGGCCGGGTGGTTCGGTGGACAAAAAGGGGCGGTGAGCCACCGCGCCGTTCGGCGCTATTGATTTGATAGCTACCAGGGCAATCAAAATCCCGGCATGGGCTCTTTTTCGCCTCAAAGGTGGCGGTAACCGCGGCGGCGCGGGGTCGCGGGTGTATAACCGATGCCCTCCGGGTCGGGCGCCCGTGCAGCGCCTGCGGGCGCGGGGGGCATTCGCCCCATGCCGTCGCCCGGCCCATCCAACCAATCGATCAATCAACGACGCGGGACGCCTGGAGCGCCGCAAACCAAGGAATCGTCACGATGGGCGCGCAGTGGAAAGCAAAGGGCAAGGCACAGGTCGCGGATGCCAAGGGCAAGCTGTTCGGCAAGCTGGTCAAGGAAATCATGGTCGCGGCGCGAGGCGGCGCCGATCCGGCGGGCAATGCGCGGCTGCGCCTGGTGGTGGAGCAGGCCCGCAAGGTGTCCATGCCCAAGGACACCCTGGAGCGCGCCATCAAGAAGGGCTCGGGCCTGTCCGGCGACGCGGTCAATTACGAGCGCGTGATCTATGAAGGCTTCGCCCCGCACCAGGTGGCGGTGATGGTGGAGTGCCTCACTGACAACGTGAACCGCACGGCGCCGGAAATGCGGGTGCTCTTTCGCAAGGGCCAACTGGGCACGTCCGGCTCCGTGGCCTGGGACTTCCACCATGTGGGCATCATCGAGGCCGAGCCGGCGTCTGCCGATGCGGACCCCGAAATGGCCGCCATCGAGGCGGGTGCTCAGGATTTCGAGCCCGGCGAGGAAGAGGGCAACACTACCTTCTGGACCGATCCCACCGACTTGGACCTGGTGTGCCGCGCGCTGCCGGCGCAGGGGTTCACGGTGCTGTCGGCCAAGCTGGGCTACCGGCCCAAGAACCCGGTGAACCCGGCCAATCTCAGCGCGGAGCAACTGGAAGAGGTTGAATCGTTCCTGGCCGCCATCGACGGCAACGACGACGTGCAGAACGTGTTCGTGGCGCTGGCGGGCTGAGTGCCTCCGGCACGCCTGCCTTCCCAAAAAGAAAGCCGCCCCGGCCGTGAGGCCGGGGCGGCTTTTTCAATGCGCCAGGAGACGCTTCAGAAGTCCAGGATGTTGGACTGCACCACGGTCGGAATGTGCGACTGCACGAACGACTGGATGGTGCTGCAGGGCAGGAAGAACGGCCGCTGGGTGATCGTCACGGTGCAGGTCTGGCCGTTCACAGAAAACGTGCCAGCCACCGTACCCAGTGGCGTGCCCACCGAAAAGCTGCCACCCGCGGGACCGCCCGAGATGACGCCGCCATTCTGGTGAATGAGGGCGGCGATCTTGACAAACAGGTCCTGGGCACTGCCCGTGAAGCTCACATTGAAAGGGCTGCATGAAGCCATGGTTTTTCTCCTGCGTAATGAAAAATGGCCGAATTGGTTTGATTTTTGATTCGGCCCCTCCCTTGGTGGCAAATCAGCAGCGGCCCACCACCGTGCCGCTGTAAATGGGATTGCCGTTGAGGTAAATGGTGACTTTCAGACCCGTGGGAATGAGAGAGCCGCAAGTCTGGGCGCACGCCTTCAGTTGGCCGCCGACGGGAATGCGGATCGGAGAGGTAATGCACAGGTTGCCGTAGATCGGCACCGAGAAGCAGATCTGGTTGGTGGCCGGGTTGTAGCTGGCGCCCACGCAGACGGACAGCTTCAGGGCTTCCACGCCTTCCAGGTTGGGACCGGCGGCAGCGTTGCTGAGCAGTGCAGGTGCGTGGCTGCTGCCCTCGGCGAAACCCACGGCCGTGAAGTTCGGCACATGGGTCGAGTCGTCTTGGGCGCCGTTTTGGTTGCAATTACAGTCGGACATTATGTTTCCTAGAGGGTTTGTTTTCTCTGAACAAAATACCGGCTTCAGCAAGATTGCGTGGCCGGTTGCTTTCTCATGACGCCCCTCGATTATTTTTTTAATGGCGTTTTTAACGCCGCTTAAAAATCCCCCTCGGTTGCGATTCATGAGTGGGCGGATTTTGTTCTTCGCCCCCTTTTATTGCCCTTAAAGCGGCCTTGGAAAACCTGAAGCGTTCTGAAACAATCTTGGTGTAGAGTGAGAGACCCGCCGGGGAGGCTGGGTTGTTAGAGGCGACAAGAACTTGCGGGCCATGACCACTGAATTCACGTTTTCCCACTTCACGCTGAGGGTCCACGAGCGCCAGTTGCTGGCCCACGGTAAGCCTGTCCTGCTGGGAGCCCGCGCTTTCGACGTGCTGTGCGCCCTGGTCCACAAAGCCGGCGCGCTGGTGACCAAATCGGAGCTGTTCAACCTCGTCTGGCCGGGCATGGTGGTGGAGGAAAACAACCTGCAGGTGCATGTCTCCTCGCTGCGCAAGCTGCTGGGCTCCGACTTGATCATGACCATACCGGGGCAGGGCTACCGGTTCGTCGCGCGCGTCGCGCCGGTGGCCATTGGCACCCAGGTGCCCGAGCCGCTGCCGGCCGCGGTGGTGTCCAGCGCCTCCCGCTCGGTAGCGGTGCTGCCGTTCGGCGTGGCGGGTGGTCTGGCCGAAGACGGCTACCTGGCCGACGGCATGGCCGAAGACATCATCAACCGCCTGTCCCGCTCGCGCTGGCTGTACGTGATCGCCCGCAGTTCCTCGGTGAGCTACCGGCATCCGTTGCCGCCCAATGGCACCATAAGCCAGGAACTGGGCGTGCGCTACCTCGTGTCAGGCCTGATCCGGTTCAACGGCAACCGGTTGCGCGTGACCGCGGAGCTGATCGACGGGCCGCGCAATGAAACCATCTGGGCGCAAAGCTTCGACCGGCCGGTGGACGACCTCTTTCAGGTGCAGGACGAGATATCGGCCGCCATCGTGAGCGCCATCGAGCCGGTGTACCTGCGGCGCGAGGAATGGGTCAGCAGCCAGACCACGCCCCGCGACCGCGAGCATTGGGAACTGCTGATGCGCGCGCGCTGGCATTTCTGGCGCTCCACGCGCGACCACATGGAGAAGGCGGAGTACTTCGCGCAAAAGGCGCTGGACACCAAGCCCGACGATCCCCCGACCCTGGCCCTGCTGGCATTCATCCTAATGTCACGGGTGTGGGCCGGCTGGTCCGAATCCGCCCGCATGGACATCGCCGAAGCCAACCGCCATGCCCTGCAGGCGGTGAGCCACGACGACACCGACGCCTTCGCCCATTTCACGCTGGGCACGGTGCTTTCGTTCTCGCGCAATTTTCCGCAGGCGATTTCCGAGCAGGAGCACGCCCTGTCGATCTATCCGCAGTTCGCCGCGGCGGCGGGCGAACTGGGGCGCCTGCTGGCGTTTTGCGGGCGCACGCAGGAGGCCGCGAGCTACGCATTGCAGGCCTGCGAGGCCAGCCCGCTCGATCCCCACCTGAGCCTGTGGATCCGCACACGGGCGCTGGCGAGCTTCATCGAGGGCGATTACCAGGCCGCGCTGGGCTTCGCCCTGCAGGCGCTGTCCAAGCGCCCGGACTGGTTCTTCAACCACTATCTGCTGGCTGCGTGCCAGGTCGCGTCCGGCCGCCCGGAGGACGGGCAGCAGACCCTGCGGCAGGCCCAGAAGTTCGGCCCGTACTCCCTGCAGGCGTTGAAGGCCGGCCACCCCTTCGTGCATGACGAGCATCTGAACCATTACACCGACTGCCTGCGCCAGGCGGGCTGGAGCGAGTGAGCCGCGCATCCACCCGGTCGTCCACGAGAAACCCAACCATCGGCAATCCAAAAGAGAGAGGGAAACGGTATGTCTGAAGCGAATGCACCCCAGAAAATCGCCATCCTGGGGGGCGGCCTGGCCGCCCTGACGGCGGCCTACGAACTGACCAGCCAACCCGGCTGGCAGGAGAAATACGCCATCACGGTGTACCAGATGGGCTGGCGGCTCGGCGGCAAGTGCGCCACCAAGCGGGGGCCCAACAACCGCATCGAGGAGCACGGCATCCACGGGTTCCTGGGCAGCTACTACAACGCGCTGCCGATCATGGCCGACTGCTACAAGGCCCTGGGCCGCCCGGCGGACGCCAAGCTGGCCACGTTCGAGCAGGCCTTCATTCCCGAGAGCTTCGTGCTGATGTGGGAGTTCGAGAACGGCGGCTTCAAGCGCTGGCCCATGACCGTGCCGACCAATTCGCTGACCCCGGACGATGCCTCGTCGCTGCAGACCATCCGCCAGTGGATCGGTGGGCTGATCGAGACCACCCAGGGCCTGATCGACCCCGAGGCCACGCCCGGCCTGAGCGAGATCCACAAGCTGGAGCTGCGCGCCGGCCAGGACATCCTGGAACGCCTGCAGACCGCGATCCTCGACGAGAACGCCGAGCTGGGCACCAGCCACCCCGCGCTCGATGAGGTGTGGGGCTGGCTGCACGCGCGGCTCAAAAGCCTGATCGACGAGAACGACGACCTGCGGCGCCTGTACATCCTGCTCGAATACCTGATGGCCATCGTGCGCGGCGTGCTGGCCGACCGCATCATCGAGCGCGGCTTCGACGCGGTGGACAACGAGAATTTCAGCGACTGGCTGGCGCGCCACGGCGCTTCGGTGATGACGGTGTCGTCCCCGCTCGCGCTCAACACGGTCAACCTGTCCTACCAGTACCCGCAGGGCGACACGGCCCGCACCGCCAGCATGGCGGCAGGTGCCTACCTGCACTGGTCGCTGCGCAGCTATGCGTACATGGGCGCGTTCGCCTGGCTGTTCGCGGCGGGCACGGGCGAGACGGTGATCGCGCCGCTGTACCTGGTGCTGCGCCAGCGCGGCGTGCAGTTCGAGTTCTTCCACAAGGTCGAGAACCTCGCGCTGTCGGCGGACGGCCAATCGGTGGCTGCCGTGGAGATGGGCGTGCAGGCCACCCTGGTGAAGCCGGATGCGCCCTACGAGCCGCTCGTGCCGGTCGAGGGCCTGCCATCCTGGCCGTCCGGCCCCTGCTACGACCAGCTGGTGGAGGGCGATGCGCTGCGCGAGCAGGACATCGACCTGGAGTCGTACTGGACGCCCTGGAAGAACGTGGGCCAGAAGACCCTGAAGGCCGGCGAAGATTTCGACCAGGTGATGCTGGCCATCGCGGTGGGCGCCGTGCCCTACCTGTGCAAGGAGCTGCTGGCCGCGCGTCCCGAATGGCGCGCGATGGTCGAGAAGGTGCCCACTGTGCAGACGCAGACCATGCAGGTCTGGCTGAACCGCAGCACCACCGACCTGGGCTGGGACATTCCCCTCAAGAACCCCACCGACACGGTGATCGGCGCCACATACATGAACCCGCTGGATGGGCAGGTGGACTTCACCCACCTGCTGCAGTGGGAATCGTGGCCGGCCAGCCAGATGCCCAAATCGCTGTGGTACTTCTCGGGCGCCATGGCCGACTACGAGCCGCCGCCGCCCCTGACCGACACCGGCTACCCCGCACGGGCCCACGCCCGGGTGAAGGCCCAGTGCATCCAGTACCTGCAGGTGTGCATGGGACCGCTGCTGCCGAAATCCACGACCAACGTGGTCTCGCCGCCGGGCGACCCGACGGGCATGGATTTCAGCCTGCTGCAGGACCACGACCCGGCCAATGCCGGGCTGGGCGTGCAGCGCTTCGACCAGCAGTTCTGGCGCGCCAACATCGACCCGTCCGAGCGCTATGTGATCAGCCCGCCGGGCAGCACCGCCGCGCGGCTCAAGGCCTGGGAGTCCGGCTTCAGCAACCTCGTGCTGGCGGGCGACTGGATCTACACCGGGCTGAACGTGGGCAGCGCCGAGGGTGCGACCATGGGCGGTCGGCTGGCGTCGTACGCCATCAGCGGCTATCCGGCGCTGACGGACATCGTGGGGTATCCGGTCTCGGCCGAAGCCCCTTGCGCACCGCCTGCGGCGCCCCCCGCCGCTGAATAAGGCAACAGGGCCAGCGTGAAACCGGGCTGCGGCGGCGCAGCCCGCGCGCCGGTCAGCCGAGCAGGAAGTCCGCGTGGCCGGGCCGGCCCGGCAGATGCAGCGCCGCCACGGGCGCCGGGCTGCCCGCCACCCGCCGGCCGCGCCGCCACACCCCCAGGCGCGCGGCGCGCAGCCGGATCGCCTCGGCCGGATCGCGTGCATGCAGCAGCACGAAGTCGGCATGGCAACCGGCCTGCAGGCCGTAGCCCTCCAGGCCCAGCAGCCGGGCCGGGTTCGTGGTCACCGCCTCGAAGCACTGGCGCATGGCCTGCTGGCCGGTCATCTGCCCCACGTGCAGGCCCATGTGGGCCGCCTCCAGCATGTCGCCGCTGCCGCCGCCGTACCACGGGTCCATCACGCAATCGTGGCCGAAGGCCACTGTCAGGCCCGCGGCCATCAGCTCGGGCACGCGGGTCATGCCGCGGCGCTTGGGGTAGGTGTCGTGGCGGCCCTGAAGGGTGATGTTGATGAGCGGGTTGGCCACCACGCCCAGCTGCGCCTCGGCCATCAGGGGGATGAGCTTGCTCACGTAGTAGTTGTCCATGCTGTGCATGGAGGTGAGGTGCGAGCCCGTCACCCGGCCGTGCAGGCCCAGGCGCTGGGTTTCGAAGGCCAGCGTTTCGACGTGGCGCGAGAGTGGGTCGTCCGTCTCGTCGCAGTGCATGTCCACCCGCTTGCCCCGATCGGCGGCCAGCTCGCACAGGATGCGCACGCTCTCCGCTCCCTGTGCCATGGTGCGTTCGAAATGGGGAATGCCGCCCACCACGTCCACGCCCAGGTCCAGCGCGCGCTGAAGGTTGTCCAGGCCGCCCGCGGCGCGCAGTACGCCGTCCTGCGGGAAGGCGACCAGTTGCAGGTCGAGGTAGGGCGCCACGCGGCGCTTCACGTCCAGCAGCGCGTGCACGGGCAGCAACCGCGGGTCGCTGGTGTCCACGTGCGAGCGGATGGCCAGCAGGCCGCGCGCCACCGCCCAGTCGCAGTAGTGCATCGCCCGCTCCACGATGGCCTCGTGCGTGAGCTGGGGCTTCAGTTCGCCCCACAGTGCGATGCCCTCCAGCAGCGTGCCGCTCTCGTTCACGCGGGGCTGGCCGTAGCTCAAGGTCGAGTCCATGTGGAAGTGCGCATCGACGAACGGCGGGCTCAGCAGCAGGCCACCCGCATCGACGGTCTCGTGCGCTGGGGCCTGCAGGCCCTCGGTCACTTCGGCAATGCGCCCGTCCTGCACGGCCACGGAAACGTTCGTGCGGCCATCGGGCAGGGTGGCGTTGTGGATGAGCAGGTCGAGCATGGTGTGTGGGGCCGGGCAAGGGTGAGAGGGGGGCTGCCAGAAGCGGTGCAGGCCGGCATGCAAAACGCTTGCCTGCGGCGCCACCGGGCCTGCCAGTGTAGGCCGCGGGGGATGCCGTTGCGCAGCCCGATGGCCGGGCCGGGTGCGCCGGCCGGAATGACGGGGCCATGTCGGATTTCTTCCAGACCGCACGGAAAAGGCCGCCTATGCTGCGGGCACGTTCGATCCACCCTGTCTTTTGCTGAAGGAGACCCCATGCAGTTCGGCTACACCATTCTTTACGTCGAGGACGTGCCTGGCACCGTCGCTTTCTACGAGGCCGCGTTCGGTCTTTCGCGCCGTTTCGTGCACGAGGCGGGCGATTTCGGCGAGATGGAGACCGGCGCCACCGCGCTGGCGTTCTCGTCGCTCCAGCTGATGGCCCAGCTGGGCAAGAACCCGCAGCGGGCGGTGGCGGGCGCGCCCCAGTGCGAGATCGCTTTCACCACGGCCGATGTCGCCGCGGCCGTGGACCGCGCGATCCAGGCCGGCGCCACCCTGGTGCAGGCCCCAGAGTCCATGCCCTGGGGCCAGACGGTGGCCTATGTGCACGACTGCAACGGCTTTCTGGTGGAGCTGTGCACGCCGATGGGCGCGGGCAACTGACGGGGGGCGGCGCTGCGCCGTTCAACGCGGCTGGTTCGATGTGGCCGATGGCAAGGCAGCGTTCAGCCGTAGCCGCTGGACTGCACGGAGGCCAGCAGGTCCTTCGATGCCCGCAGCCGGGCGGGCGTCTGTCCCAGCCAGTGCCGGCATTCGCGGCCGAAGTGCGCCTGGTCGGCGTAGCCATGGTCCGCCGCGATGGCGGCCAGGGGCGGGCCACCATCGCCCGCCAGAGCCTGGGCCGCTCGGCGCACCCGCGCGAGGCGCGCCAGTAGCGTGGGGGCTCGCCGGTTGCGGTGCGGATCAGCCGCTCCAGCGTGCGTTCCGACACGCCCAGCGCCCGCGCGGCGGCCCCCACGGTCGGGGCCTGCGCCAGGGCGTCCAGTGCCTCCTGCACGCGCGCGTCGCACCGCGTGAAGTCGGCCAGCGCCGCGTGCACGCGGGCGGCGGTCTCGGCCGGATCGCGGGCCAGGTCGATGGCCTGCACCCACTGCAGCAGCGCGTCGGAATCCACCCCCACGCCGGGATGCAGCCGAAAGCCCAGCCAATCCTCGCCGGCGCTGGCGGGCACGCCATAGGCCTGCTGCGGCAAATGCGACACCGTCCAGTGCACGGCACCGTGTGCGTCGATCTGCACGATGAGGTCGCGGCACCCGTCGGGCAGCACGCAGGTCACGCCGGCTTCGGTGCCCTGGTGCTGCCAGCGTTCCAGCACCGTGGGCGGTAGCCACACCGCGGTGGGACAGGCGGGCAGCAGGGGCGTTCCATGGGAGGCCGTGGCCCTTCAGCCGCGATGCGCGCCGGCCAGCCAGTCGGTGCGGGCGAGCCGGTACAGGCAATGCGGGCGCACCGGGTGGCCCACCGGCACGGCCGGGTGGTCGAACGCTTCGGTGGGGTTTTCGCGCATGCCCAGGCGCTCCATCACCGCGCGCGAGCGCTGGTTGCGCAGGGTGGTGAACGACACGATCTCCGCCAGGCCCAAGTCTTCGAAGCCTGCACGCAGCGCCAGGCGCGCCGCCTCGCTGGCCAGGCCCTGGCCCCAGAAGGGCCGGGCGAGCCGCCAGCCGATCTCCACGCACGGCGCGAAGGGCAGTTCGACCGAGGGCGTGTGCAAGCCGACGAAGCCCATGAAGCGCGGGCCGCCGTCGCCCGCCAGGCAGTCCGCGGCCCAGAAACCCCAGCCGCGCTGCGCGATCAGCGCCTGGATCCGGTCGGCCATGGCATCGCTGGTGTCGCGGGCCAGCGGCGCGGAAAAGTGCGCCATCACCGCCGGGTCGGCATTCATGGCGGCGAAGGGCGCGCGGTCGGCGGCGGTCCATGGCCGAAGGCGCAGCCGCGGCGTGGCCAGGGACTCCGGGGCGATGGGGACGAAGGTGTCCGGGGGCAGGGGTGTCGGCATGCGCCGATGTTATGGGAGACAAGAGGGGGCCGAGGCCCGGCCGCCCGAGGTTCGCTACCGCTCGCCCTTGCGGTAGGGCTTCATCAGCGCCTGCGGATACGCCGCCTTGCGGGCCACCAGCACCAGCGCCAGGATCGACAGCAGGTAGGGCAGCATCAGGTACACCTGATACGGCAGCCACGCATCGCCCGCCTGCTGCAGCCGCAGCTGCAGCGCATCGAAAAAGGCGAACAGCAGCGCGCCCAGCAGCGCCTTGCCGGGCCGCCACGAAGCGAACACCACCAGCGCCACGCAGATCCAGCCACGCCCGTTGACCATGTTGAAGAAGAACGCATTGAACGCCGACAGCGTGAGAAACGCGCCCGCCACGCCCATCAGGGCCGAGCCCGCCACCACCGAAGCGGTGCGCGTGGCCGCCACCGGAATGCCCTGGCCCTCGGCCGCCTGGGGGTTCTCGCCCACCATGCGCACCGCCAGCCCGAGCGGGGTGCGCAGCAGCACCCAGGCCAGCAGCGGCACCAGCAGCAGGGCCAGCAGCGTGAGCGGCGTCTGGGCCGACAGGATGGGAATGCCCAGCCAGGCCATGGGCGCGAACGGCTCGATCGTGGGGGGCGTGGTCACCTTCGGAAAACCCACGCGGTAGCCGTAGTAGCTGAGCGAGGTGGCCAGCAGCGTGATGCCCAGCCCCGACACGTGCTGCGACAGCGCGAGCCCCACGGTCAGCCAGGCGTGCAGCAGCCCGAAGACCGCCCCGGTGAGCGCAGCCACCAGCACGCCGGTCCACAGGCCATGGCCGGCATACACCGTGAGCCAGCCCGTGAAGGCGCCTGCCACCATGATCCCCTCGATGCCCAGGTTCAAAACGCCTGCGCGCTCGCACAGCAGCACGCCCAGCGTGCCCAGGACGAGCGGCGTGGCCACCCGCAGCGTGGCGATCCAGAACGCCGGGTTGGCCAGGATGTCCATCAGCTCGGTCATGCGGGCGGCGCCTTTTGGGTATTTGCTATTTTTTTAATAGCATCGGGGGCAATCATGACTAGGGCATGGGGGCGATTCGGCTTGAAACCGGTCATGGCATGCTCCCGCATCACTTCCAGCGCACCCGGTACTGCGCGAGCAGCCCCGCCACCAGCACCGCGATCAGCGAGGCCGCCACGATCACGTCGGCGATGTAGGTGGGAACGCCCACCGCTCGGCTCATGCTGTCGGCCCCCACCAGCACCCCCGCCACGAAGATGCCCGCGGCCACCACGCCCAGCGGGTGCAGGCCCGCCAGCATGGCGATCACGATGCCGCTGTAGCCATAGCCTGGCGACATGTCCAGCGTCACGTAGCTGGTGCGGCCCGCCACCTCGATGGCGCCTGCCAGCCCTGCCAGGCCGCCCGAGAGCAGGGCCACCAGCACCACCGTGCGCGTGATCGGCACGCCGGCGAACGCCGCCGCGCGGGCATTGGCCCCCGCCGCGCGGATCTCGAAACCTGGCACCGTGCGCGTGAGCAGCGCCCACAGCAGCACGGCCAGCCCCACGGCCCACAGCAGTCCGGTGTGCAGCCGCGTCTGCGGCACCAGGCGCGACAGTTCCAGCTCGCCTTGCAGCGCCACGCTTTGCGGCCAGCCGAGGGCGAGGGGGTCTTTCATCGGACCGTCGAGCAGGGCGGACACCAGCAGCAGCATCACGAAGTTCAGCAGCAGCGTGGTCACCACCTCGTCGACGCCGAGCCGCGCCTTCATCAGCGCCGGCCCCAGCAGCAGGGCGGCCCCGGCCAGCGCGGCGGCCAGCATCATGAGCGGGAACAGCACCGGCACGGGCCACTGCAGGCCGGTGCCGCCGTGCATGCCGCCCACCGCCACCGCCGCGATCGCGCCGGCATACAGCTGGCCCTCCGCGCCGATGTTGAAGAGCCGCGCGCGGAACGCCACGGCCGCGGACAGCCCCGTCAGGATGAGCGGCGTGGCGCGCGTCAAGGTCTCGGTCAGCGCGAACACCGAGCCGAACGCGCCCTGCGCCAGCAGCGCGTAGGTGCGCCCCACGGGGGCGCCGGCCCACAGCACCAGCAGGGCGCTCACCAGCAGGGTGAAGGCCACCGCGCCGACCGGGGCCGCCACATAGGCCAGCGCCGAAGTGCGCTCGCGTTTTTCCAGTCTCATGGGGTGTCGCTTTCAGGCGCGGGCGCCACGGTGGCCGGTGCGGCGTCGGCGCTGCCGCGGGCCCCGCCGGGGTCTGCCCCGGCCATGGCCAGGCCGATGGCCTCGCGCGTCCAGCCCTCGGCGGGGCGGGCTTCGCTCAGGTGCCCGGCGTGCATCACCGCCACGCGGTCGCCCAGCGCCAGCACCTCGTCCAGGTCGTCGGAGATCAGCAGCACGGCCGCGCCGGCATCGCGCGCCGCCACCAGCTGCCGCTGCACGAACGTGACCGCGCCGATGTCCAGGCCCCAGGTGGGCTGGTGCGCCACGATCAGGCGGGGGGCCGGCTGCGTTCCGTCGCCCGGCGGCAGCAGGGCCCGGCCCAGGATGAGTTTTTGCATGTTGCCGCCCGACAGCGACCGCGCCGGCGCGTCCAGCCCGCCGCCGCGCACGTCGAACGTCTCGGCCACGCGCCGGGCATGCTGGCGCGCCACGCCGCGCCGTATCCAGAAGCCGGCGAACGCGCCGCGCGAGAACCCGCGGCTGGACAGGCGCTCGGACACCGCGTTCTCCCACACCGGCAGATCGCCCACCACGCCCACGGCATGGCGGTCTTCAGGAATGCGGGCCACGCCCTGCGCCACCAGCCGGGTGGGCCGGGCGGCCAAAGGGGCGCCCAGCAGCGTGGCGGTGCCGCCCGTGGGGGCGCGCACGCCGCACAGCACATCGGCCAGCGCCACCTGGCCATTGCCCGACACGCCCGCGATGGCCACGATCTCGCCCGCATGCAGCGTGAGGCTCACGCCCCGCAGCGCGTCGTGCGCCGACCGCGCCGACGCCTGCGTCCGCACGTCGTCCAGGGTGCACACCGGCGCACCCACCGCGCGGGCCGGGCTGCGCGCGGCCACCTCCACCGCGTGGCCCACCATCCACTGCGCGAGCTGGCCCTGCGTGGTGCCCCGAGCGGGCGCCTCCGCCACGAGCCGGCCCTGCCGCAGCACGGCGATGCGGTGCGACACGCGCAGCACCTCGCCCAGCTTGTGGCTGATGAACACGATCGACAGGCCCTGCGCCACCATCTGGGCCAAGGTGTGGAACAGCGCCTCGCTCTCCTGCGGCGTGAGCACCGCGGTGGGCTCGTCCAGGATCAGGATGCGGGCGCCGCGGTACAGCGCTTTCAGGATTTCCACGCGCTGCCGCTCGCCCACCGAAAGGCTGCCCACGCGGGCATCGGGCGCCACCGGCAGGCCGAACCGGGCCGAGACGTCCAGCAGCCGCGCGCGGGCCGCGGCCCGGCGCGAGAACGGCTGCCACAGCGGCTCGCTGCCCAGCATCACGTTGTCGAGCACGCTCAGGTTGTCGGCCAGCGTGAAGTGCTGGTGCACCATGCCGATGCCGGCCGCCAGCGACGCCCGGGGCTGGCCCGGCGGCAGCGGCTGGCCGAAGACCTCGATGTGCCCCGCATCGGCCCGGTAGTGCCCGAAGAGGATCGACATCAGCGTGGACTTGCCTGCGCCGTTTTCGCCCAGCAGCGCCAGCACCTCGCCCCGGGCGAGGGTCAGGTCGATGCTGTCGTTGGCCACCAGCGGGCCGAACCGCTTGGTGATGCCGCGAAGGCGCAGCACGGGCGGCGAGGCCTCGGTGGAAGGCGGGCGGGCGGCGGACTCACCCACGCAGCGTGCTCCGCCCGGCGCAGCGCGCACGCATCACTTGGCCGTGGATTTGGGCTGGCTGTCGTCCACCTTCACGGTGAACTTGCCCGCCAGGATGTCGGCCTCCCTGGCCTTCACCTTGGCCACGACCTCGGCCGGCACCTTCTTCTCGAAAGTGCCCAGCGGCGCGAGTTCGGAGCCCTTGTGCTTCATCATCGAATAGGGGCCGTAGTCCTCGGCGGCGAACTTGCCTTCCTTGACCAGCGCGATCGCGCGGTCCACGCTGGGCTCCATGTGCCACAGCGCCGAGGCCACCACCGTGTCCGGGTACTGGGCCTGCGTGTTGATCACATTGCCGATGGCCAGCTTGCCCTTTTCCTTGGCGGCGTCGGACACGCCGAAGCGCTCGGCATACAGCACGTCGGCGCCCTTGTCGATCATGGCGAAGGTCGCCTCCTTGGCCTTCGGCGGGTCGAACCAGCTGTTGATGAAGGTGATGGTGAATTCGGCCTTCGGGTTCACCTCCTTCGCGCCGGCCATGAAGGCTTGCATCAAGCGGTTGACCTCTGGAATCGGAAAGCCGCCCACCATGCCGATCTTGTTCGTGCGGGTCATGCCGCCTGCCACCATGCCGGACAGGTAGGCCGGCTCCTGGATGTAGTTGTCGAACACGCTGAAATTGGGCGCCTGCGGCTTGCCCGAGGAGCCCATCACGAAGGCCGTCTTGGGAAAGTCCTTGGCCACCTTGCGCGCGGCGGCCTCCACGCCGAACACCTCGCCGAAGATCAGCTGGTTGCCCCCGGTGGCGTATTCGCGCATCACGCGCTCGTAATCGGCATTGGCCACGTTCTCGCTGCTCTTGTATTCGATCTCGCCACGCGTTTCCGCCGCCTTGAGCGCCTTGTGGATGCGGCTCACCCATTGCTGTTCATAGGGCACCGTGTAGATTGCCGCCACCTTCAGCTTGGCCTGCGCGAAAGCCAGCGTGGGCGCCAGGCCCAGGGTGGCGGAGATGGCCAGGGAGGTGCAGAACAGGCGGCCGGTGAAGAGGCGGCGAGAGGTCATGGAGCGTCCTTTTGCAGGGGAAAAGAGGTCGATGCAGGAAACCAGCGGCGCATGCAAAATGCGCGCCAGTCGTTCACCCCGTGATTCATTTCGTCCCGAAGATCCGATCCCCGGCATCGCCCAGCCCGGGCAGGATGTAGCCGTGGTCGTTCAGTTCGCGGTCGATCGCGGCGGTGTAGATCGGCACGTCGGGGTGGGCCTTTTGCAAGGTGGTCACGCCTTCCGGTGCGGCCAGCAGGCAGACGAACTTGATCGAGCGGGGGTTGAGTTTCTTCAGGCGGTCCACTGCGGCCGCGGCGGAGTTTCCGGTGGCGAGCATGGGGTCCACGACGATGATGTCGCGCTCTTCCATCTCGGAAGGCATCTTGAAGTAGTACTCGACCGGCTGCAGGGTCTGCGGGTCGCGGTACAGGCCGATGTGGCCCACGCGGGCGCCCGGGATCACGTTGAGCATGCCGTCCAGAAATCCGTTGCCGGCGCGCAGGATGGACACGAGCACCTGCTTCTTGCCGTCGATCACCTGGCCCGTCATGGTTTCCAGCGGGGTTTCGATCTGCACGTCCTGCAGCGGCATGTCGCGCGTGACCTCGTAGGCCATCAGGGTGCTGAGTTCGCCGAGCAGGCGGCGAAAGCTGTTGGTGCTGGCGTCCTTCTTGCGCATCAGGGTCAGCTTGTGCTGGACCAGAGGATGGGTGATGACGTGGACATTGCTCATGGGCTGGGGCCTCTTGTTGGGAAAGTGAAAAGCTGGAAAACCGGTCTGCAGGGGGCAGGGGAAAGAAAAGGTGCGTGCGTCGCCGCGCAGGGGCGGCGCGGGGCGCGGATCAGTCTGCCAGAAAGCGTGCGTACCGCGCCAGGTCGACGTTGCCGCCGCTCACGACGATGCCCACGCGCTTGCCGTGCAGGTCCACGCCGCCGTGCAGGGCGCCCGCGAAGGCGAGGGCGCCGGTGGGCTCCACGACGATCTTCATGCGTTCGGCGAAAAAGCGCAGGGCCTGGACCAACTGCTCGTCGGTGGCGGTGACGATGTCGGCCACGTCGCGCTGGATGATGGGAAAGGTGATGCTGCCCAGCGCCTGGGTCTGCGCGCCGTCGGCGATGGTGTGGGGCGTGTCGATGCGCACGATGCGGCCGGCGCGCAGCGATTGCTGGGCGTCGTTGCCGGCGGCCGGCTCCACGCCGATCACCTGGCAGTCGGGGGCCAGCGCCTTCGCGGCCAGAAGGCTGCCGGACAGCAATCCGCCGCCGCCCAGGCACACGAACAGGTAATCGAGGTCGGGCACTTCTTCGAGCAGCTCCTTGGCGGCGGTGCCCTGGCCGGCGATGACATGCGGATGGTCGAACGGCGGCACCAGGGTCATGCCGCGCTCCTGTGCGAGCCGGTGGCTGATGGCCTCGCGGTCTTCGGTGAAGCGGTTGTAGGTGACGACCTGGGCGCCGTATTCGCGCGTGGCGGCCATCTTGGCGGTGGGCGCATCCTCGGGCATGACGATCAGGGCGGGCATGTCCAGCAGGCGGGCCGAGAGGGCGATGGCCTGCGCGTGGTTGCCGGAAGAAAAAGCCAGCACGCCGCCTTCGCGCTGGGTGACGTCGAACTGCGCCAGGGTGTTGTAGGCGCCACGGAACTTGAAGGCGCCCATGCGCTGCAGGTTCTCGCACTTGAAAAAGAGCTGGGCGCCGCACTGCTGGTCCGCCGTGCTGGAGCGCGCCACGGGCGTGCGGTGCGCGACGCCCTGGAGCCGATGGGCCGCGTCGGCGACGTCGGTGTAGGTGGGCAGGGCCGGGATGTGCGTAGGCATGGCTGCGTCCTCGCGTAGACGGGATCGGAAAGAGCACGCATCATAGCCCGCCAGCGAGCGGCGAAGCGCCGAAATGGGCTGCAGCGCAAGCCCAGCAAGCGCAGGCAGCTATCGAATTTGATAGCAAACGCCCGCCTGCCGCGGCCCGCAGGCGGGGCGGACCGATCGCTCACTCTCCATCGCTGAAGCGCTGCAGCGGCGCGAGCGGAGGAAAGGCGCCCTCGCGCCTGCCACGCATCGCGTCCACGGCCTCGCCCACATGCCGGTTGCTCCAGATCGCACCCTGCAGCCAGCCCATCTGGCGCAGGCTGTCGTCCACCGAGTGGTCGCGCGCATAGTGCACGGCCTGCTTGGTGCCCCAGATGGCGACCGGCGGCTTGGCGGCGATCTCGCGGGCGCAGGCCAGGGCCGCGTCCAGCATCGCCGCCTGCGTGTCGAACAGTTCGTTGACCAGCCCGCAGGCCAGGGCGCGTGGTGCGGGCAAGCGCCGGCCGGTGTAGGCCAGCTCCTTGACGATGCCCAGCGGAATCAGCTTGGGCAGGCGCTGCAGCGTGCCCACGTCGGCCACCATGCCGATGTTGATCTCCTGGATGCAGAAGAACGCGTCCTGCGTGGCGTAGCGGATGCAGGCGGCCGTCACCATGTCCACCGCGCCGCCGATGCAGCCGCCGTGGATGGCGGCGATCACGGGAATGCGCAGCGA
Organism: Acidovorax sp. SUPP2539; assembly: GCF_030158975.1. Lineage (NCBI taxonomy): Bacteria > Pseudomonadati > Pseudomonadota > Betaproteobacteria > Burkholderiales > Comamonadaceae > Acidovorax > Acidovorax sp. SUPP2539. The sequence goes on from NZ_BQXJ01000004.1 coordinate 535,980, forward strand.
TTCCATGCGCGTGAACGTGGCCTGCATGTCGGTCAGCAGGTCGAAAAGGGCGGCGCGGCCTTCGGGGCTCTGGTCGTCCATGGCGATGGCGCCACCGAACGTATCCAGCGCCATGCCGGCCGAAAAGTGCTTGCCCGTGCTGCTGATGACCAGCGCGCGCGCCTCGCCCGACCGGTGCAGCCGCGCCAGCACGGTGTCCAGCTCGCGCCAGAACGCCGGGTGCATGGTGTTCAGGGCCTCCGGCCGGTTCAGCACCAGATGCGCCACCTGGTCGGTGATGGCGAGCGAAAAGCAGGTGAGGGCGGGGAGGTCGGTGGTATCGGTCATGCGGCGCACTCTAGGCGGGTTGGCGCCAAGGCCGCCGTCACCTGTGCGACGGCGGCGTTGGGCGGCACCGCAAGGAAGGCACGGGGGGCCGGCCGATATACTTCCCGGTCCTGTTTCCGGGCTTTCCCGCCCCATCTCCCCATGCAAATCTCCCGCCGCCTTTTCGCCCTGGGCCTTGGCCTGGCTGCCGCAATGACTGCTCCGCTGGCTGCCCACGCGCAGGACCGCGAGTTGACCGTGGCCTCCAGCGCCACCTACGCGCCGTTCGCCTTCGAAAACAAGGACAAGCAGATCGTCGGTTTCGACATCGACATCATCAACGCCATCGCGAAGAAGCAGTCGCTCAAGATCAAGGTGGTGAACACCCCCTGGAGCGGCATTTTCGCGGCGCTGAACAACGGCGATGTGGACCTGGTGATCTCCGGCGTGACCATCAACGACAAGCGCCGCCAGAGCTACGACTTCACCGAGCCGTACTTCGCCGCCCAGCAGCTGATCGCCGTGCCCAAGGCGAGCAGCGTGGCCTCGCTGAAGGACCTGGCTGGCAAGAAGATCGCCGTGGTGAATGCCTCCACGGCGGACGACGTGGCCTCGCGCGAGTTCGGCAAGACCAGCCCGAACATCCGGCGCTTCGAGAGCACGCCGCTCATCATTTCCGAACTGGCGGGCGGCGGTGTGGATGCGGCCATCGGCGACAACGGCGTGATCGCCTACCGCGTGGCGCAGAACGCCGCGCTGAAGACGGTGGAAGACCCCGCGTTCCCTGTCGAGGGCTTCGGCATCGTCGTCAAGAAGGGCGACAAGGCGCTGCAGGACAAGCTCAACGCCGGCCTGGCCGCCGTGCGGGCCGATGGCAGCTACAACGAGATCTACAAGAAGTGGTTCGGCAAGGAATACAAGCCACGCTGATCGCTGATCGGCACGCCGCTTTTCGGCATGACACCACGGCCGCGCTGCGGCCGTTTTTGCGGGCGCCTATGCGCCCGACGCGACCAATGAGAGGAAGAGGCCATGGAGCCTGTTGAGTGGTTTGGCTGGTTCCGGCCGGACATCCTGGTGGAATACAAGGACCTGTTCATCCAGGGCGCGTGGATGACGATCGGCGTGACGGTGGTGTGCGTGCTGCTGGGCGGCACATGGGGTCTGTTGCTCGCGCTGGCCCGCCTGGCGCAGGCGCGCCATGCGCCGCTGAGCTGGGTGTGCCGCTATCTGCTGCGGTGGCCATCCACCGTGTATGTGAGCTTCTTTCGCGGCACGCCGTTGTTCGTGCAGATCCTGCTGATGCACTTCGCGGTGCTGCCGCTGTTCATCCATCCGACGTCGGGCCTGCTGGTGACGGGCGACTTCGCGCGCACGCTCAAGCAGGAGCATGGCGCGCTGATCTCGGGCATCGTGGCGCTCACGCTCAATTCCGCCGCGTACATCTCGGAGGTGTTCCGCGCGGGCATCCAGTCGATCGCGCGTGGGCAGTCCGATGCGGGGCGCTCACTGGGCTTCACGCCCGGGCAGGTAATGCGCTACGTGGTGCTGCCGCAGGCTTTTCGCCGCATGCTGCCGCCGCTGGGCAACAACGCGATCGCGCTGCTGAAAGACACCTCGCTGATCTCCGCCATCGGCCTGGCCGAGATGGCCTATGCCGCGCGCACCGTGGCCGGGGCCTATTCGCGCTACTGGGAGCCGTATCTGGCGATTGCCCTGGCCTACTGGATCATGACGCTCGCGCTGACCGGCGCCCTGCGCAGGCTGGAAAGCCACCTGGCGCGCAGCGACCGGGTCTGACGCCGCTGCTGGAAGGCACTGGCGGTTTCAGCGCCGCACGGTGCTGGCGTCCTGCCCGAACAGCACCTTCTTCGCATCTTCGTCCACGGTGGGGGCGGTGTTGATGCGCTGGACCAGGTCGTACGCCCGTACGATGGCGGGGCGCTCGCGGATGCGTTCGAACCATTGCGCCAGGTGCGGGAAGTCCTTGAGGTTCTGCCGCTGGCGCTCGTGCGGCACGATCCAGGGGTAGCAGGCCATGTCGGCGATGGAATAGGTGCCGGCGATGTACTCGCGCCCATCGGACAGGTGCTTGTCCAGTACGCCATACAGGCGCCCAGTTTCCTTCACGTAGCGGTCGATTGCGTAGGCGATGGGCTCCGGCGCATATTGCGTGAAGTGGTGGTTCTGCCCCGCCATGGGCCCCAGGCCTCCCATCTGCCAGAACAGCCACTGCAGGGCTTCGGTGCGGCCGCGCAGGTCCTGGGGAACGAACTTTCCCGTCTTGTCGGCCAGGTACAGCAGGATGGCGCCGGACTCGAACACCGAAATGGGCTCGCCGCCCCCCGTGGGCGCATGGTCCACGATGGCGGGAATGCGGTTGTTGGGCGCGATGCGCAGGAAGTCGGGCTGGAACTGCTCGCCCCGGCCGATGTTCACGGGCAGCACGCGGTAAGGCAATGCGGCCTCTTCGAGGAACATCGTGATCTTGTGGCCGTTGGGCGTGGTCCAGTAGTGCAGGTCGATCATGGCAGGGTTCCTTGGGTTTTCTGGCGAGGGCGGATTCATCAGCGCTTGCGGCCGCCGAACAGGCTGCCCAGCACGCCGCGCAGGATCTCCTTGCCCAGCGAGGTACCCATGGTGCGCACGGCGGATTTGGCCATGGTCTGCACCAGCCCGTCGTGCTTGCCGCCGCGTGGGCCGGTCGAGCCGAACAGCACGTCGTTCAGCCCACCCATGACACCGCCGCCCGCGCCATCGGTGGCGCCGCCCTTCGTGCTGGCGGGCGCCGTGGCGGCGGCTTCGGTGCGGCCCTGGAGCTTTTCGTAGGCGGATTCACGGTCCACGGCTTTCTCATACACGCCGGCGACGAGCGAACCGGCCAGCAACCCCTGCCGCTGGGCGGGCGTGATGGGCCCCAACTGGCTGGCGGGGGGCAGCACGAACACGCGCTCGGTCACGCTGGGCCGGCCCTTGGCGTCCAGGAAGCTCACCAGCGCCTCGCCCACCGCCAGTTCGGTGATGGCGGTTTCGATGTCCAGGCCCGGTTTCTGGCGCATGGTGGTGGCCGTGGCCTTCACCGCTTTCTGGTCGCGCGGTGTGAAGGCGCGCAGCGCGTGCTGCACGCGGTTGCCCAGCTGGGCCAGGACGCTGTCGGGAATGTCGAGCGGGTTCTGGGTGACGAAATACACGCCCACGCCCTTGGACCGCACCAGCCGCACCACCAGTTCGATGCGCTCGACGAGCACCTTGGGCGCTTCGTTGAACAGCAGGTGGGCCTCGTCGAAGAAGAAGACGAGCTTGGGGACTTCCGGGTCGCCGATCTCGGGCAACTGCTCGAACAGTTCCGACAGCATCCACAGCAAGAAGGTGGCATACAGGCGCGGCGAATTCATGAGCTTGTCGGCGGCCAGGATGTTCACGATGCCTCGCCCGTCCACCGTCTGCATGAGGTCGTTGATGTCGAGCATGGGCTCGCCGAAGAACTGGGTGCCGCCCTGTTGCTCGATCTGCAACAGGCCCCGTTGGATCGCGCCTACGCTGGCGGCGCTGATATTGCCGTACCCTGTCGTGAATTCCTTGGCGTTGTCGCCGACGTACTGGAGCATGGCCCGCAGGTCTTTGAGGTCGAGCAGCAGTAGTCCGTTGTCGTCGGCGATCTTGAAAACCAGGTTGAGCACGCCCAGTTGGGTCTCGTTCAGGTTGAGCATGCGGCCCAGCAGCAGCGGGCCCATGTCGGACACCGTGGCGCGCACCGGGTGGCCTTGCTGGCCGAACACATCCCACAGGGTGGTGGGGCAGGCCAGGGGCTCCGGCAGCGGAAGGTCACGCTCCTTGAGCGTGGCCGCCAGCTTGTCGCCGATACTGCCCGGTTGGCTGATGCCGGTGAGGTCGCCCTTGATGTCGGCCATGAACACCGGCACCCCGATGCGCGAGAAGCCTTCGGCCAGCGTCTGCAGGGTGACCGTCTTGCCCGTGCCGGTGGCACCGGTGATGAGGCCGTGGCGGTTGGCCAGGCCGGGCAGCAGGTGGCATTCGGTGGTGCCGTGCTTGGCAATGAGAAGAGGTTCGGCCATGGCGTCAGGGTGCGGAGTGGGGTGGATGCGTCAAAAGTAAAATCGCGGGCAGTAGATTAAATCAATACCAGAAGGACTCCTGTGGCAGGACACAGCAAATGGGCAAACATCCAGCACCGCAAAGGTCGGCAGGATGAAAAGCGCGGCAAGATCTGGACCCGGATCATTCGAGAGATCACGGTGGCGGCACGGGCGGGCGGGGGCGATGTCTCCGCCAACCCCCGGTTGCGTCTGGCCATCGAGAAGGCCAAGGCCGCGAACATGCCGGCCGACCGCATCAAGTACAACATCGACAAGGCCACCGGCAATGCCGAGGGTGTGAGCTACGAGGAAATCCGCTACGAAGGCTACGGCATCGGCGGTGCGGCCATCATCGTGGACACCATGACCGACAACCGCGTGCGCACCGTGGCCGAAGTGCGTCATGCCTTCAGCAAGCATGGCGGCAACATGGGCACCGAAGGCTCCGTGGCCTTCCAGTTTAAGCACTGCGGCCAACTGATCTTCGCACCCGGCACCAGCGAGGACCAGGTGATGGAAGTGGCCCTGGAGGCCGGCGCGGAAGACGTGGTCACGGGCGAGGACGGCGCCATCGAAGTGCTCACCGCCTACGCCGATTTCGAAGCGGTGAAGAACGCGCTGGAGGCCGCCGGCCTGGTGCCCGAGGTGGCCGAGGTCACCATGCGCGCCGAAAACACCATCGAGCTCGAAGGCGACGACGCCGCGCGCATGCAAAAACTCCTCGACGTGCTGGAAGACCTGGACGACGTGCAAGAGGTCTATCACAACGCTGCCTTATGAACATGAGCCTGAACCTCTGCAATCGATCCCTGCCCGCCGAAGGGCCCACCTGCCTGCCGCCAGCGGCCCATCGGAGTCCGGTATGAAAGTCCTTGTGATTGGCGGCGGTGGCCGTGAACACGCCATGGCCTGGAAGCTTTCGCAGTCTCTCAAGGTCACGAAGGTCTATGTGGCGCCGGGCAACGGCGGCACGGCCCTGAACCCCAAGCTCGAAAACGTGGCCATCACCGATGTGCGCGAACTGCGCGCCTGGGCGCACGACCAGAAGATCGCGCTGACCGTGGTCGGCCCCGAGGCGCCTCTGGCCGCCGGCGTGGTGGACGAATTCCGCGCGCACGGGCTGCGCATCTTCGGCCCCACGAAGGCTGCCGCGCAGCTTGAAAGCTCCAAGGCGTTCTCCAAGGCCTTCATGCGCCGCCATGGCATTCCCACGGCGGACTACGACACGTTCACCGACCCGGCGGCGGCCCATGCCTTCGTGGAGCGGCTGGGCGCCCCGATCGTCATCAAGGCCGACGGCTTGGCGGCCGGCAAAGGCGTGGTGGTGGCCATGTCGCTGCAGGAGGCCCACGACGCGGTGGATTTCATGCTGGTGGACAACAAGTACGGCGTGACGCACAACGAAGGCGGCGCACGCGTCGTGATCGAAGCGTTCCTGCAAGGCGAGGAAGCCAGCTTCATCGTGCTGTGCGACGGCAAGAACGTCACCGCCCTGGCGACCAGCCAGGACCACAAGCGCCTGAAGGACGGCGACCAGGGCCCCAACACCGGTGGCATGGGCGCGTATTCGCCCGCGCCCGTGGTCACCGCTGACGTGCACGCCCGCGCCATGCGCGAGATCATCCTGCCCACCATCCGTGGCATGGAAAAGGATGGCATTCCATACACGGGCTTCCTGTACGCCGGCCTGATGATCGATTCGACCGGCCACCCCAAGACGCTGGAGTTCAACTGCCGCATGGGTGACCCCGAGACGCAGCCGATCCTCATGCGCCTCAAGAGCGATTTCGTCGATGTGCTGGGCGCCGCGGTGGACGGCAAGCTCGACCAGGTCGAATTGCAATGGGACCGCCGCACCGCGCTGGGCGTGGTGATGGCCGCGCACGGCTACCCGGAAGATCCGCGCAAGGGCGATGCGATCACGGGCCTGCCTGCGGACGCCGACGAAGCCATGGTGTTCCATGCCGGCACGGCGCTGAAGGACGGCGTGCCGCACACCACGGGCGGACGCGTGCTGTGCGTGACCGTGCTGGCCGACAGCGTGAAGCAGGCGCAGCAGCGTGTGTACGACGTGGCCCGTGGCATCCATTTCGATGGCGCGCAGTACCGCCGCGACATCGGCCATCGCGCGGTGAAGAGCTGATGGCGGCACCCGCACCGGCGCCTGCCCTGAACGCGGCCGACACGGCCACCCGCGTGCGGGCCTACCTGGAAGGGCTGCAGGCGCGCATCACCTCGGCCCTGGAAGAGATCGAAGGGCCCGCGGCGCGCGGCGGTGGCCGGTTCCTGAACGATGCGTGGCGCAAGGCGCCGGGCGAACCGCTGCAGGGCGACGGCATCACCCGCATCCTGGAGGGCGGCCGCGTGTTCGAGCGCGCGGGCTGCGGCTTCTCGCACGTGCGGGGCGCCACGCTGCCGCCATCGGCCACGCAGCACCGGCCCGAGCTGGCTGGCGCGCCGTTCGAGGCCATGGGGGTATCGCTGGTGTTCCACCCGGTCAACCCCTATGTGCCCACGGTGCACATGAACGTGCGCATGATCGTGGCGGCTCCGGCCGAAGGCGCTCCGGTGTGCTGGTTCGGCGGTGGCATGGACCTCACGCCCTACTACGGTTTCGAGGAAGACGCGGTGCACTTTCACCGCGCCTGCCGCGATGCGCTCAATCCCTTCGGCGAGGGCCTGTACCTGCGTTTCAAGCGCTGGTGCGACGAGTACTTCTACCTCAAGCACCGCAACGAGCAGCGTGGCGTGGGCGGCATCTTCTTCGACGACTTTTCCGAGCTGGGCTTCGAGCGCAGCCTGGGCATGGTGCAGTCCGTGGGGGACGCGTTCCTGGGCGCCTACCTGCCCATCGTGCATCGGCGCCAGGCGATCCCGTTCGGTGATCGGCAGCGCGAGTTCCAGTGCTACCGGCGCGGTCGCTATGTGGAGTTCAACCTGGTGTGGGACCGGGGCACGCACTTCGGCCTGCAGTCGGGCGGGCGCACCGAATCGATCTTGCTGTCGATGCCGCCCATGGCGGGCTGGTCGTACCAGCGCCAGGAGGCTCCGGGCTCGCCCGAGGCTGAGCTCACACGGCGCTTTCTGGTGCGGCGGGACTGGCTCTGAACCCAGCCCGTGCGTTCGCAAAAAGGCCGAAAGCTATAATTTCAATAGCTGCTCGCGCTCATGCCATGAGCGCCGAAGGCCAAAAACACCCTTGATGTGCGCGGGATGGCCGAATCGCCACCCGGGCCCGCCGCATTGGCCGATGCCCGGGTTGCACGCTATATTGGCCCCATCCTTTTTAGACAAACGCCTGATGACCACCTCCTCCAAATCGGAATCCGCTGCCAAAAAAGACGTCACCAAGCTCCAGCGCGCCATCGTCGATGGCCTGGAAGACGTCAAAGCGCAAGACATCCAGGTGTTCAACACCGAGCACCTCTCGCCGCTGTTCGAGCGCGTGATCGTGGCTTCGGGCACCTCCAACCGCCAGACCAAGGCGCTGGCGGCCAGCGTGCGCGATGCGGTGCGTGAAGCGGGCTTCGGCAAGCCCCGCATCGAGGGTGAGGACAACGGCGAGTGGATCATCGTGGACTGCGGCGCCGCCGTGGCGCACATCATGCAGCCGGCCATCCGCCAGTACTACCGCCTGGAAGAGATCTGGGGCGATACCCCCGTGCGCCTGAAGCTCGGCGCTGCCAAACCCAAGGCCGTGGAAGGCGCGGCAGGCACTGCGAAGAAAAAGCCCGCCGCCAAGAAGGCCGCCGCCGCTCCCGAACAACCCGCCCGCAAGCCCGGCGTGAGCAAGGTCGCCGCCAAGGCCCCCGCTGCGAAAGCCCCGGCCAAGACTGCAGCCAAGACGACCGGAAAGCCGGCCGGCCGTGGCGCCGTGAAGCAGGCCGCGCCTGCAAAGACGACCGCGAAGACGGCGGCCAAGACGACCGCCAAGCCGGTGTCCAAGGCGCCCATCAAGACCCTGGTGGTCAAGCCCATCGCCAAGAAGACGGCGGGCAAGCCCGCCGCCAAAAAGGCTCCGGGCCGCTCCACCGCCGCTGCGGCCCCCAAGGCGGCGCCCCGTGCTGGCACCGTGAAGACGGCGGCCAAGCGCCCCGCCGCCAAGAAGTCGCCGACCCGCAGGGGCTGAACCAGCGCCTGAGCGATCGATGAAGTTGCTGATCGTGGCCGTGGGCCAGCGGGTGCCCGACTGGGCGCAGACGGCCTACGACGACTACGCCAAGCGGTTTCCTCCGGAACTGAAGGTCGAGCTCAAGGCGGTGAAGACCGAGCCGCGCGGCTCCAAGACGCTGGAGACGCTCTACGCCGCCGAGCGTGAGCGCATCGAGACGGCCATACCCCGCGGCACCCGCGTGGTGGCGCTGGACGAGCGGGGCACGTCCCTCACCACCAAAGCCCTCGCAGAGCGCCTCAAAGGCTGGCAATTGGGAGGCGACGATGTGGCCCTGGTCATCGGCGGACCCGATGGCCTGGACCCCGCCTTTCGGCAGGCTGCGCACGAGCGCATACGCCTGTCCGACCTGACCTTGCCGCACGCCATGGTGCGGGTGCTGCTGATCGAGCAGCTTTACCGGGCGTGGTCGGTGAACGCGGGGCACCCCTACCACCGCGAATAAGCGGCTGACGACCCGGCGGTGTCAGGCCTCGGCCAATTCTTCGGCCCGTGCAGCCGTTGCGCTGAGGGTGGCGGCTTGTCCTTGCGCCTGCAGGGCATAGGCGGGCGCGAACTCCGTGGCCAGCAGGCTGAAGGACAGCAGATCATGGTGCCGTCCGCTCCAGAATCCTGCACTGCGCAGCAGCCCTTCCCGCTGGAACATCCAGCGCTGCAGAATGCGGATCGATGGCAGGTTGTCGGGATGCACCGTGGCGCTGATGCGCATCAGCTGGAGATGAAGGAAGCACCAGTTCAGCACCCTGCCGATCGCTTCGTTCATGAAGCCCCGGCCCTGGTAGGGCGCCGCCAGTTCATAGCCCAGTGCGGCGCTGAGCGTGGCGGCGTCGCATTGCGTGAAGTTGCATTGCCCGATCATGCCCGGCGCGTCCTTGCGCTCGATGGCCCAGCAGAATCCCGGGACGGGCCGCTGCGTCAACTGATCGGTCCAGTTCACGAAATCCAGCGCACCCTCCAGGTCTTGGATCGCGTTGTAGCCGGCCCACTGCCTCGACTCCGCATCCGCATGCATGGCGAGCATGGCCGGGGCATCGGCCGCCACCATCTTGCGCAGCCTGAGCCGCGGTGTCTCCAATGTGGGAAAGAAGGTCATGCGCCATTCTTGAAAAGGCCGGCAGCGCAGGTCCGCCGGTTCCCGAAGCAGCCGACGTCGAACCGAAGCGGCGCAGCGAGAACGATCGGCTATCCTCGCGCCCCGTGCCGTCCTCTATTCCTTCCTTCATCTATCTCGCATCCCAAAGCCCGCGCCGCCGCCAACTGCTCGATCAGTTGGGGGTTCGCCATGAACTGCTGCTGCCCAATGCCGATGGCGATGTGGCCGAAGACGCAGAGGCCATCGAGGTGCTGCTGGCCAGCGAGCCGCCCGCCCGCTATGTGCAGCGCGTCACGGGGCTCAAGCTTGATGCGGCCGTCGCCCGCCGTGCCCGGCGCGGGTTGCCGGATGCGCCCATCCTTTGCTCGGACACCACGGTGGCCTGCGGCCGCACGATATACGGCAAGCCAGAGGATGCCGCCGACGCGCGCCGCATGCTGGGCGAGTTGTCGGGGCGTACGCACCGCGTGCTCACGGCGGTGGCCCTGCAGCACGGCGAAACGCGGTCGGTCGCGCTGTCGGTCTCTAACGTGACCTTTGCCGCGCTCACTCCCGCCCAGATCGCGGCATATGTGGACAGCGGCGAGCCCATGGGCAAGGCCGGGGCGTATGGCATCCAGGGGCCCGCGGCGCAGTACGTGTCGCACTTGGCCGGCAGCTATACCGGCATCATGGGATTGCCCCTGTTTGAGACGGCGCAACTGCTGCGCTCGGCCGGCATGCTGCGCGACTGAATGGCGATGTGGGTTCGGTGAGCCCGCCATTCAGGCGGGTTTCAGGCATCATGGGTGGCCACTTTTTTCCGACCCCATGCAACAAGACATCCTGATCAACTGGTCCCCCCAAGAAACCCGCGTGGCGGTGGTCGAGCACGGCGCGGTGCAGGAACTGCACGTGGAACGCACCCTGGAGCGGGGCCTGGTGGGCAACGTGTATCTGGGCAAGGTCTCGCGCGTGCTGCCCGGCATGCAGTCGGCATTCATCGACATCGGCCTGGAGCGCGCGGCGTTCCTGCACGTGGCGGACGTGTGGCACCGGCAGGAAGGCGGCGAGGCACCCATGTTCGCGCGCAAGGGCGAGCCACCGGTGCCGATCGAGAAACAGGTGTTCGAAGGTCAGTCGCTCATGGTGCAGGTCATCAAGGACCCCATCGGCACCAAGGGCGCGCGCCTGTCCACGCAGATCAGCATTGCGGGACGGCTGCTGGTGTTTCTGCCCCAGGACGACCATGTGGGCGTGTCGCAGAAGATCCCCGCCGACGAGCGCGATGCCCTGCGTGGGCGGCTTCAGGCACTGGTGGGCGACAAGGCGTCGGGAGGCGGCGGCGGGTTCATCCTGCGCACCAATGGGGAAGACTCCACCGACGCCGAACTGGCCGAAGACATCGCCTACCTGCGCAAGACCTGGGCGCGCATCAAGGACGCCTCGCTGCGCCTGCCACCCATGTCGCTGCTGCACCAGGACCTGAGCCTGCTGCAGCGCGTGCTGCGCGATCTGGTGGGGGAGGAAACGGCCACCATCCGCATCGACTCGCGCGAACAGTTTTCCGCGCTGCAGGCCTTCGGCCACGAGTTCATGCCGGCTGCGGCGCCGAAGCTGCAGCTGTACAAGGGCGAGCGGCCCATCTTCGACCTGTATGGCATCGACGAGGAAATCGGCCGCGCCCTGGGCCGGCGCGTCGATCTGAAGTCGGGCGGCTACCTGATCGTGGACCAGACCGAAGCACTGACCACCATTGATGTGAACACGGGCGGTTATGTGGGCGCGCGCAATTTCGACGACACCATTTTCAAGACCAACCTGGAGGCGGCGCAGGCCATCGCACGGCAGTTGCGGCTGCGCAATCTGGGCGGCATCGTGATTGCGGACTTCATCGACATGGCGCGTGAAGACCACCAGCAGGCCGTGCTCGCGGAGTTCAAGAAGCAGCTCGCTCGCGACCGGGTCAAGACCATGGCCGGGGGCTTTTCGCAATTGGGCCTGGTCGAGATGACGCGCAAGCGCACCCGCGAATCCCTGGCCCACATGCTGTGCGAACCCTGCGAGCATTGCAAGGGCAAAGGCATCGTGAAGACCGCGCGCAGCGTGTGCTACGACATCCTGCGAGAAATCTTGCGCGAGGCGCGCCAGTTCAACCCGCGCGAGTTTCGCGTGGTCGCCTCGCCGCGCGTGGTGGAATTGTTCCTCGACGAGGAGAGCCAGCATCTGGCCGGGCTGTCGGATTTCATCGGAAAGCCCATCTCGTTGCAGGCCGAAACGGCGGTGGGGCAGGAGCAGTACGACATCGTGCTGCTTTGAGACACGGGCTTGCCGCCCCAACCAGCCAACTTGCAATCCTTATCGGGGCGCGGTCAAGCGGCCCCTGGATCAGCCCCGGAAAACACAATGGTTTTTATGTATGTCTGAAGCCCATAAACGCCTGAAACAACCCGAATGGGTGCGAACCCAGTTGCTTGCCGTGGCAGCCGATCTGCTGGTGCAGGATGGCCCGGAAGCGGTCACTCTGGACGCCGTCGCGCACCGTGCCGGTGTGACCAAAGGCGGCTTGCAGCACCACTTTCGCACCAAGCAATCGCTGCTGGATGCGCTGTGCGATCAGTTGTTCGATGCATTCGACGTGTTCTACGCCGCGGCACTCGAATCCGAGCCCGAAGCTCCGGGTCGGCACGCGCGGGCCTACCTGAAGACCTGTTTCCAAGGCGGCCAGACTGCCGAAGAGCGCCTCACGCAGCGTGCCATTGCCCTGCTGGCCTTGGCGTTGCCGGCCTGCCGCGAGCGCTGGAGCGCCAAGATGCGCGTCCTGCTGGCCGAGGACCGTGTCGACCCCGCCGCCACGGACCGATTGTTCCTGTGCCGCCTGGCGGCCGACGGCTTCTGGTTCGACCAGTTGCTGGATGTCTACGGCACGCCGCCAGACCGCAAGGACCGCCTTCTTTCCCTTCTGCTCGAACTCACCCAAGGAACCGCGCCATGACCGTGCACCCCAGCTATCTCATCTTGGGACTGGCCATCGCTTTGGAGGTGGTGGGCACCACCGCGCTCAAGGCGTCGGACGGCTTCACCCGCCTGGTGCCCAGCCTGATCACTGGGGTGGCGTATGCCGCCTCTTTCTATGCACTCTCGCTGGCCTTGAAGACGATTCCGGTGGGGGTCGCCTATGCCATCTGGTCGGGCGTTGGCATTGTGCTGATTTCGGTGGTGGGCTGTGTGGTGTTTCGGCAGCGGCTCGATGCGCCGGCGATGGTCGGCCTGGGGCTGATCATCGCGGGGGTGCTGGTGGTCAATCTCTTTTCCAAGAGCACGGGGCATTGAATCGTGATGGCCCGTTCCGACATGGATTCCGCGCTTTTCAGCGACCAGGTTTTTTCGCGCGGTGCGCTGGTGGCGGCCCTCGCAGGGCCGCATGGCCCGCTGGCGTTCGAGCACTGCCGGTTCGACGGAGAAGACCTTTCCGGCCTGGACCTGGGTGGTGCCCGGTTCCTGGATTGCACCTTCGCCGAGACCCGCTTCGAGAAGGCGATGCTGGCGGATTCGCGCTGGCTCGATTGCAAGGCGCGGCAAGCGGATTTCAGCTTGGCCGATCTGTCCGGCGCCCGGCTGTGCAGCAGCGATTTCAACAACACGCGTTGGACCGGCACCAAGCTGGCGGGCGTGCTGTTCACCGAGGCCAAGCTGACGGGGGCGCATTTCAATCAGGCGACCACCTTGGGGCTGGAGTTTCACCAGTGCCGACTGGTGGGCGCGGACCTGCGCGGCCTTTCGTTCCGCAAGCGCAGCCTGGAGCAATTGGATCTGTCCGAAGCCGACCTGGCTGGATGCGATTTCCGCGACGCGGTCTTCGAAGGCGGCAGCCTGCGGGATGCGAACCTGAAGAATGCGCGCTTCGACGGCGCGGACCTGCGCTCGGTGGACCTGGGCGGCCTGACGGTGACCAACGTGGCCCAATCGTTCAAGGGTGCGATGCTGTCGATGGATCAGGCCGCTGCACTCATCGGTGGCCTGGGCGTCCGCGTGGGCTGAACGGGCAGGGCGGGCCATCAGCGCTTTTGGCAAGCCATCGAATGCGCGCCAGCCTCCTGCTCGCGCCTTGCCTGCGGGACTGGCTGGCCGACTGAATTCGCTGGTTTTCGCGCGGCAGGACATTCACGGACGGCGCATGTCACTCAATGCGGGCAGCCGCCACGGGGGCCGGTGCATGGCAGTGGACCCGGCTGAATGCCCCTGGCGTGGCGGTGGTGCAAAAAAGCCATGAGCCCTGCCATGCCAGCGGCTGCCAGGAGCAGCAGCGCCACATAGACGCCAAGCGCATGTTCGAACGCCACGGTGTCGTTCCATGAACGTGCGATACCGAGAAACGAGGCGTACAGCCACGAGATCGAAGACACGGTGGCAAACCCGGTCAGCAGCAGCACCCGGCCCAGAGGCCACTGCAGGAAGACCGTGCCCTGCTGCATGTGCGGAAATGCGAAATGGTGCATGAGCATTCCGTTCAGCGTCAACACGCACACGGTGAGCACCTTCATCCAGAGTTTCTCGTTGGCCAGATACCCGGGGTACTGTGCTTGGCCGACGTAGAGAAAGCCCAGCCCGGTCACCCACAGCACGCCCAACGCCACCGTCATCGTTCGCTTGGTATGGAGCAGGTTCTCCCACTGCTGCGCTGAAATCGGGCGGTGGACGGAGCGAAGAAACCGGAAGTCATACTCCAGCATCTTTCCCACGGCAACGGCCGTGGCGAGCAGGTGAACGAAGACGAGCGCATTCTTGAGGAGCATGGCGTGACGCACGGGGCGCCTTGAGAGGTGTCGCAGCGTGAGTGCCCCAACGGTCCGTCTTTGGTTGCCTGCAGGTCCACAGAATTTGCAGAGGACACCTCACGGCTTCCATTCGCCCCCTTTGGCGCGGGGGCCCATTGCGCCCCATGGCGCCTTTGCTGATGCCCTGTCGCACAGGGCCGGCTTTTCTCGACTGGCTGCGCGACGCGTTGGCGGGTCAACCAGAATGATCGCCTTTTGTGATCAGAGCTTGCGCAGCCGCTGCAGTGCCTGGCGCAGCGTGTCGTCCTGCTTTGCAAAGCAAAACCGCACCACGCGCTGGTCGAACCCGTCGCCATAGAAAGCCGACAGCGGGATCGCCGCCACGCCCACCTCGCGGGTCAGCCACTGGCAGAAGTCGGACTCGTTCAGATCGCTCACTGTCGAAATGTCCACGCACTGGAAGTAGCTTCCCGTGCTGGGCAGCAACCGAAGGCGCGAGCCTTCCAGCCCCTGGCGGAACAGATCGCGCTTGGCCTGGTAGAAAGCGGGCAGTTGCAGGTAGGGCGCCGGGTCCTGCAGATAGGCCGCCAAGCCGTGCTGCACCGGCGTGTTCACGGTGAACACGTTGAACTGGTGAACCTTGCGAAACTCCGCCGTCAGCGCGGCCGGGGCCGCGACGGTGCCGACCTTCCAGCCGGTGACGTGGAAGGTCTTGCCGAAGCTCGACACGATGAACGCGCGTGCTGCCAGGCCGGGAAAGCGTGCCGCGCTCTCGTGCTGCGCGCCGTCGAACACCATGTGCTCGTACACCTCGTCGCTGATGAGCAGCACATCGGTGGGAGCGAGCAGTTCTTCCAGCGTGCGCATGTCCTCGGCCGTCCAGATGGTGGCGCTGGGGTTGTGCGGGCTGTTGATGATGAGCGCGCGCGTGCGCGGCGTGATGGCCGCGGCGATCTTGCTGAAATCGGGCCGGAAACTGCCCGGCGTGAGCGGCACCCGCACCACCGTGCCACCTGCCAGTTCCACATTGGGGGCGTAGCTGTCGTAGCAGGGGTCAAGCACGATCACTTCGTCACCCGCATGCACCGTCGCCAGGATGGCGGTCAGGATCGCCTGCGTGGCGCCAGCGGTGATGGTGATTTCCGTGTTGGCGTCATACCGGCGGGCATGGAGCGCTTCTATCTTGGCAGCCACGGCTTCGCGCAGCGCAGGCACGCCTGCCATGGGCGGGTACTGGTTGTGCCCGGCGCGCATGGCGCGGTCCACGGCATCGATCAGTGACGGGTCGCAGTGGAAGTCCGGAAAGCCCTGGCCCAGGTTCACGGCGCCATGCTCGGCCGCCAGGGCCGACATCACCGTGAAGATGGTGGTGCCCACCTGGGGCAGTTTGCTGGGAAAGGCGGGTGTGCGCGGTGCGATGTCGGTGGAAGTCATGGCGCGAGGGGCTGGCTGGAAAGACGGTCTGGGAAAAGAGCGGTTTCGATGCGGAACGAAAGCTGCTCGGTATGCGGGCGGTGCGGGTTCAGAGTTCGTAATCGTTCACGTGGCCGGTCATGGCCCGGGCGATGAGTTCGCGGTTCAGTCGGTCGCTCAGCAGCTCGGCGAACTTGTAGACGAAGTTGCGCAGGTAGGCGCCACGCTTGAACGCCACGCGTGCCACGCTCTGGCCGAAGAGGTGACCCACGGGCCGCACCACCAGGTCGCCCAGCGGGTCGTCGCGCATCGCCATCTCGGCCACGATGCCGATGCCCAGGCCCAGGCGCACGTAGGTCTTGATCACGTCGGAGTCGATGGCCTCCAGCACGATGCGCGGCTGCAGCTTGCGGGCGGCGAACGCCTGGTCGATCTTGCCCCGGCCGGTGAACGACGGGTGGTAGGTGATGAGGGCTTCGTGCGCGATGTCGTCCAGGCCCAGGCGCTCCTTTTGCGCCAGCGGGTGGGCGGTGGGCATCACCAGCACATGCTGCCATTCATAGCAGGGCAGGGTGACCAGATCGGGATAGTCGGCCAGCGACTCCGTGGCCATGCCGATCTCGGCCACCTCGTCGATCACCATGCGCGCCACCTCGTGCGGCGTGGCCTGGTGCAGGCTGATGTTCACCTTGGGGTACGCTTCACGCAGCTTGGCCACGGGCAGGGGCAGCACGTAGCGCGCCTGCGTGTGGGTGGTGGCGATGCTGAGGGTGCCGCTGTCCTGCGCACTGAACTGCTCGCCGATGCGCTTGAGGTTGCCGACCTCGCGCATGATCAACTCGATGCTCTTGAGCACGTGCTGGCCCGGCTCGGTGATGCGCTTGAGCCGCTTGCCGTGGCGCGCGAAGATGTCCACGCCCAATTCCTCTTCCAGCTCGATGATGGCCTTGGACACGCCGGGCTGCGAGGTGTGCAGCGCCTTGGCGGCTTCGGTCAGGTTGAGGTTGCGGCGCGCGGCTTCCTGAACGAAGCGGAATTGGTGCAGATTCATATCGTATCGCTGCTAAAGAAGGCGATCATTATGCTGCAGCTGTCTAAGGATCAAAACAGCGGCTGTCCAATTTTTGAAAGGGCCCGGGTCGCGTCCGGAAGGCTACCTTCCCGCCTGGATGTCCGCGTCAGGCCGAGCCGGCGATCTCCGCCATCAATGCGGTCATGCGCGGGTCCTCACCGATGGCGCCCTGGACTTCGAAGTGCACTTCGGGGTGCGTGGCGCGCAGGGTCTGTACCAGGAGCGGAAGGTCCTCGCGGGCGTGCTTGCCCGTGCCCAGGAACATCGGCACCACCGTCACATGCCGGGCACCTTCGTCCACCAGCGACTGCACGGCCTCCGCGAGGTCGGGCGTGGTCAATTCGAGATAGGCGCAGCGCACCCGCAGTTCGGGGCGATGCTGCTGCAGGTGGGCCTGGACGGCCTCCATGGGGGCGCGCCACAGCGGGTCGCGCGAACCATGGGCGAACAGCACGACGCCTCGGGGTGGATTAGCAGTCAACGCGTGCGCTCCTTGGGTCACCGGCGCAGCACCAGCCAGCCGAAGGCGGCCAGCGAAAGCACCGAATAGATCAATCCCGGCGCCGCCGCAGTGAGCCAGGGCGACCAGTTCTGCAGGTTGCCCGCGTAGCCGAAGACGTTGTTCAGCAGGAAGAAGCTGATGCCAGCCATCACCCCGCCGAACACGTAGCCCGCGATGCCGCCGGAGCGGAAATGCAGGTAGGCGAAGGGCAGCGACAGCACCACCATCACCAGGCAGCTGAGCGGGTAGAACACCTTGCGCCAGAACTCGATCTCATAGCGCTGCGCCGACTGGCCGTTGGCCTCCAGATGGCGGATGTACTGGAACAGGTCGATGGTGGCCATGCGGTCGGGCTTGAGCAGCGCCGCGGACACCATGTCGGCGCTGATGCGCGTGGGCCAGCGCAGTTCGGCCTCCTGCAGGCGCTCGACTCGTGCCTCCGCCTCACCGCTGCGATGGAACACGCTGCGCTTGACCTGTTTCAGCTCCCATTGGTCGCTGCCGACCGTGCCGCTGGCGGCCTGCAGGGTGGAGGCCACCCGGCCATCCGCATCGAACTCGAACACGCGGATGTTGAGCATGCCGCCATCGGGGCTGAGCGCACGCACGTTCACCGCCATCGAATGGGTGCCCTGACGCTCCTTGAGCCAGGCGCCCGTCGCGCCGGTGGTCAGTTGCCCCAAGTGCCGCGCCTTGACCAGCTGCGCCGCGCGGTCGGTCATGGGGGCGATGTAATCGCCGACAGCGAAGGTCAGCATGACGAACCCCAGGCCCAGCACCAGCAGCGTGCGCAGCGCGCGCCAGGGCCCCAGGCCGCTGGTGCGCATGATGGTGAACTCCGAGCTTTGCGCCAGCCGCGCCATCACGAAGATCGTGCCGATCAGCACCGTGATCGGCAGCAGCTCGTAGAGATGGCTGGGAATGCTGAGCGCAACGAACAGCATGGCATGGGACAGCTGGTAGCCGTCCGGCCCTGTGCGGCCCACCCAGCGCAGTTCATCGACCATGTCGAAGAAAAAGAACAGCGCGAGAAAGCCCAGCGTGACGAAAGCCACGGCCGACAGGGCTTCTCGGTAGATCAGGCGGCGGATGGTTTTCATGCGCGGCCTCCGCGGCGCCACAGCATGCTGGGCGACCAGCGATGGTGGCGCGCCGTCAGCAGCGCCAGGCCCAGGGCCAGCGTGCCCCCGTGCAGCAGCAGCATGAACGGCACCACGCCGAGCCGTCCGGAACTGATCCAGCTTTGTCCCAGGGTCATGAGGTTGTAGTAGACGACGAAGGCGAACAGCGCCAGCACCAGGCTGCTGCTGCGACCGGCGCGGGGGTTCACGCTGGCCAGCGCGAGCCCCATCACCACGAAATTGAGGGCGGCCACCGCCAGACCGAAACGCCAGCCCAGTTCGGCGCGGAAGGCCGGCTCGGCCGAGGCCAGCAGGGCAGGGGTGGAGATGGTCTTGACGGCCTGCTCATCCTGCGCGCCCGGGGGCGCCGATCCGATGCGCGTGCCGTACTCGATGAACTCGCTCACCTTGAGCCCGGGCTTGTCCACGGTGGTCTCCAGGCGCTGGCCGTCGCTCAGCAGCACCATGCGCTCGCCGTTGCGCGTCTCCAGCCGGGCGCTGCGGGCGGATGTCACGGTCTCGCGGCCGCGCTCGGTCGAGGCGATGAAAACGTTGCTGGCCTGTTCGTTGTCCGGGCTTTCTCGGTCGATGAAGAACACGCGGCTGCCGTTGGCGGACTCCTGGAATTCACCGGGCGCGATGCGGTCCACGTCCCCGCGCTGTTCGTACTGCACCTTGAGGGCCTGGATCTGCTGGTTGGCCCAGGGCCAGATCACCAGGGCCAGGGTCGCGATGACCAGCATCACCGGCCAGGCAAAGCGCAGCAGCGGGGTGAGCAGGTTGATGAGCCCGCGGCCGCTGGCGAACCAGATCACCATCTCGCTGTCGCGGTACATGCGCGAGAGCGTTCCGACCACGGCCACGAACAGGCTCAGGCTCAGGATGGTGGGCAACTGCCCGAGCACGGTGAAGCCCATGACGAGCATCACGTCGGAGGGATTGACGCTGCCGCGCGAGGCCTGGCCGAGCGTGCGGATCAGCATCATGGTCATGACCACGGTGACCAGCACCACCAGGGTCGCGCCGAAGCTGCGCGCCAGCTCCTTGCGAATGGATGAATCGAATAACATTGGCTCGAAGGAAAACACCGATTATGAACTTCGATCTGAAGACCCTGAGCCTTGACGGCGCCGCCGCCGAGAAATGCGACCTGCTGGCCATCGTGGTGGCCGACGGCGCAAAACCCGCCGGCGGTGCGTTGCCCAGCCTGATCGCGCATGCCCTCAAGAACGGCGACTTCGACACCAAGGCCGGCAAGAGCCTGCAGCTGTACCAGATGCCCGCCGTGTCTGCACGCCGCGTGGTGCTGCTGGGCGGTGGCGACGGCTCCGCGCGCGCCACGCGCCAGGCCATCCTGGCGGCGGCTTCTTTGTTTAAATCTCCCCAGGTCAAGCGCGCTGCGGTGTGCTTTGCCGCGCCCCCCGCCAGGGGGGCCGTCTACGCCGCCGTGCAGGCGCTGGCCGAAGCGACCTACATCTACACCGCCACCAAATCCAAGACCGAGCCCCGCGTGCTGTCACGCGTGGTGGTCGGCGTGGCGGACGCCGCTGCGGCCAAGTCCGAGTTCGCGCGTGGCACGGCCCTGGTGTCGGGTATCGAATACGCCCGTGAATGGGCCAACCGCCCGGCCAACCATGCCACGCCCACGCTGCTGGCAGGCGCCGCGAAGGCCCTGGCCAAGTTCCCGTCCATCCAATGCAAAGTGATGGGCCCCGCCGAAGCCGCCAAGTTGGGCATGGGTGCCTTCCTGGCGGTGGCGCGCGGCTCGGAAGAGCCGCTGCGCTTCATCGAGCTGCGCTATGACGGCGGCGCGCGGGGGCAGGCGCCCACGGTGCTGATCGGCAAGGGCATCACCTTCGACACGGGCGGCATCTCGATCAAGCCCGCGGCCGAGATGGACGAGATGAAGTTCGACATGGGCGGCGCCGCCAGCGTGCTGGGCGTGTTCCGCGCACTGGCCGAACTCAAGCCCTCCATCAACGTGGTGGGCCTCATTCCCGCGTGCGAGAACATGCCCGATGGCCGTGCGGTCAAGCCCGGCGACGTGGTCACCAGCATGAGCGGCCAGACCATCGAAGTGCTGAACACCGACGCTGAAGGCCGGCTGGTGCTGTGCGATGCCATCACCTACGCCGCGCGCTTCAAGCCGGCGGCGATGGTGGACATCGCCACCCTGACCGGCGCCTGCGTGGTCGCGCTGGGCGGCCTGCGCAGCGGCCTGTTCGCCACCGACGACGCGCTCGCGCAAAGCCTGCAGGCGGCTGGTGACGCGGCGCTCGACCCCTGCTGGCGCATGCCGCTGGACGACGAATACGGCGACGGGCTCAAGAGCAACTTCGCCGACATGGGGAACGTGGCGGGGCGGGCTGGCGGCGCCATCACGGCGGCCAAGTTCCTGCAGCGTTTCGTGGGCGACACGCCCTGGGCGCATCTGGACATCGCCGGCACGGCCTGGAAGGGCGGTGCCGCCAAGGGCGCCACGGGCCGGCCGGTCGGCCTGCTCGTGCAATACCTGCTCGATGCGGCTGCGCAACCCCGCGCCAAGGCGCCTGCCCGCAAGCCGGCGGCCAAGGCCGCACGCGCGCCGCGCGTGTCGGCCCGCTGATCGCGCCGACCGGTTGGCCATGACGGAAATCGCCTTCCACTTCAATGCGCCGGACAAGCTGGCCTATGCCTGCCGCTTCGCGCGCAAGGTGCTGCGCAGCGATGCCAGGCTGGTCATCACGGGGCCGGAGTCCGCGCTCGACGGCCTGGACCGCGCGCTCTGGGCCATGGCCCCGCAGGATTTCGTTGCCCACTGCAACGAGCGCGACGGCGAAGACCTGCGCGATGCCTCGCCCGTGCTGCTGGCGCAGGACCTGCGCTTGGCGACCCACCATGAGGTGCTGCTGAACCTGGGCGGCACGGTGCCGCCAGGTTTCGAGCGGTTCGGCAAGCTGGTGGAAGTGGTGAGCGCGCACGACGAGGCCGACCGCAGCGGTGCGCGCGACCGGTGGCGCCACTATGCGTCGCGCGGCTACCAGATCGTGCGGCACGACCTCGTCCTGAAAGGCGCGTGATGTCTTCCCCGCCCAAGGCACCCCCCAGATTTGTGCCCACGCTCACCGATGTGGTGCAGCTTTCGGACGGCGTACCCGGCGTGGGGCAGCCGGACCCCGCGGCGCCCGGTTCTCCAGCCCCCGCAGCGCCTGCGGTTTCGCCTTCGTTTCCGAAGCCCCCGGTGGTCGCCGGGTTGCCGCCCCGGCCGGTGCTGTCCCCTGTCGTGGCGCCGTCCATGGCGCGGCCCGTGGTGTCGCCCGCTGCGCCGGTAGCGCCCCGCGCCCCGGTGCCTTCGCCCATGGACTTCGGGCGGTCGGCGGAAGGCCTCAAGGACATCGAAGAGGTGGTGATCCACCGTGTCATGCAGCGGGTCGACGTGGTGCTGGATCAGCGGCTGCGCGAGGCGATCGCCACCGTTGTCCTGGAGCAGACGCGCTCCATCGTGCCCCGGTTGCGCGAAGAGGTGGAGTCGGTGGTGCGCCATGCGGTGTACGAAGCCGTGGCCGAAGAGCTGGCCGGACACGCCGGAACGCCCCCCGTTTGACCTCTGCTGCAGGTGCGTTGGGTCAGTGACAGGGTATTCCCCTGTGGTTTCTGCCGCATGTCATCGTGTTTCCTAGTGATCTGGCCCATAAATTGCGATATGTTTCCGGCGTTGAGACACAACAATACTTCTCAGCGCTCACCCCTTAATGGAGATTCATATGCAACTGAAGTTGAAACTGACCGTGGTTGCCGCTATCGCGGCTTTTGCCGGCGCGGCCTCTGCACAAGAGCAGGTGGTCAAGATCGGTCACGTGGGACCGGTCTCCGGCCCACAAGCTCACTACGGCAAGGACAACGAAAACGGCGCCCGCATGGCAGTTGAAGAACTGAATGCCCAAGGTGTCACGATTGGCGGCAAGAAGATCAAGTTCGAACTGCAGGCGGAAGACGATGCTGCAGATCCGAAGCAAGGCACCGCCGCCGCACAGAAGCTGTGCGATGCGAAGGTTGCTGGCGTGGTGGGCCATCTGAATTCCGGCACGACCATCCCTGCCTCCAAGGTGTACAACGACTGCGGCATTCCGCACGTCACCGGCGCCGCCACCAACCCCAACCTGACCAAGCCAGGCTACAAGACGACGTTCCGCATCATCGCCAACGACAACGCCCTGGGCGCTGGCCTGGCGTTCTATGCGGCCGACACGCTGAAGCTCAAGACCGTGGCCATCGTCGATGACCGCACGGCCTACGGCCAGGGCGTTGCCGACGTGTTCAAGAAGACGGCGGCTGCCAAGGGCATGAAGGTGGTGGACGAGCAGTTCACGACCGACAAGGCCACCGACTTCATGGCCATCCTGACGGCCATCAAGTCCAAGAACCCCGATGCGGTGTTCTACGGCGGCATGGACCCCCAAGCCGGCCCGATGCTGCGCCAGATGGAACAGCTGGGCATGGGCAACGTGAAGTACTTCGGTGGCGACGGTATCTGTACTGCTGAAGTGGCCAAGCTGGCCGCCGGCGCCAAGACGCTGAACAACGTGGTTTGCGCCGAAGGCGGCGCTTCGCTGGCCAAGATGCCTGGCGGCACCGCATGGCGCGCCAAGTACGACGCCAAGTACCCCAACCAGTTCCAGGTGTACAGCCCCTACACCTACGACGCCACCATGCTGCTGGTCGATGCCATGAAGCGTGCCAACTCGTGGGATCCTAAGGTCTACATCCCTGAACTGCAAAAGTCCAACTACAAGGGCGTGACGGCCAACATCGCCTTCGAACCCAATGGCGAACTGAAGAACCCCGCCATCACCCTGTACGTGTACAAGGACGGCAAGAAGACGCCTCTGAACTGAGCGCGCAGCGGCACCGCCGGTTGAAAGACCGGTGGTCCGCGCCAAGCAAAAGGCCTCCGGTTCGGAGGCCTTTTTTCATGGTGCGGGCGAAACGGGCCGCGCTCGATTCCGGTGTGGCCGGGGGATTGGCGCTTCAGCGCCGGACCTGCAGCGCGCCCGGGTTCACGATGTTGGTGGGCGTGCCCCGGATGTAGTTGACGACGTTGTCGAACGCGGCCCCGAAGTAAAGCTCATAGCTGTCCTGCTCCACGTAGCCGATGTGCGGCGTGCAGATGCAGTTCTCCAGCCGCAGCAGGGCATGGCCCTGCAGGATCGGCTCGCTCTCGAACACGTCCACGGCGGCCATGCCGGGGCGGCCGCGGTTCAGGGCGGCGATCAGGGCATCGGCCTCGATCAGTTCGGCGCGCGAGGTGTTCACCAGCAGCGCGGTGGGTTTCATGCACGACAGGTCTTCCAGCCGGATGATTCCGCGCGTCTCGTCGTTCAGGCGCAGGTGCAGCGAGATCACGTCGCACTGGGCGAAGAACTCCTCGCGCGTGGTCGCCACCTGCAGCCCGTCGCTCAGGGCCTGGGCGCGCGAGGCCTCGCGGCCCCACACCCGCACGTTCATGCCGAAGGCCCGGCCGTAGCCGGCGACGATCTGCCCGATGCGCCCATAGCCCCACAGGCCCAGCGTCTTGCCCCGCAGCACGGTGCCGACGCCGAAGTTGGGCGGCATCGACGCCGCGCGCAGGCCCGACTGCTGCCAGGCGCCATGCTTGAGGTTGGAGATGTACTGGGGCAGGCGGCGCATCGCGGCCATGATGAGCGCCCAGGTCAGTTCGGCTGGCGCCACCGGCGATCCCACGCCTTCGGCCACCGCGATGCCGCGCTCGGTGCAGGCCGCCACGTCCACGTGCGGGCCGATCTTGCCGGTCTGCGCGATGAGTTTGAGGCGCGGCAGTTTCTCGACCAGCTGGCGCGAGATGTGAGTGCGTTCGCGCACCAGCACGATGATGTCCGCGTCCTTCAGGCGCACCGAAAGCTGGCCCAGCCCCTTGACGGTGTTGGTGTACACCTTGGCGTTGTAGGGGTCCAGGCGTGCGGCGCAATGCAGCTTGCGCACTGCGTCCTGGTAGTCGTCGAGAATGACAATGTTCATGTTGTCCGTAAAACCCGCAAGCTGCGGGGCAGGGCCTGTGGGAGGGCCCTGCCGCAGAAATCGAAAGAATCGTGCCGCGCGGCCTGCCGGGCCCGGGCGGTGCCGGCGGGGCAGGGCGCTTGGCCCAGCCGTACATTGTCGTTGATGCGCGCGGCCGCGTCGCCGCGCAAGCCCGCTCAAAGCGCCGGTGCGGGACACGCGGTTACAAAAGTCTCCGTCCTGGCACCATTGCCGTCCCTCGGCGGGCCATGGGCAGACCGGGTCGCCCACGCGACCGGCCGTAGGGGGCATCCCCGATGCCGGGCCCGGGGCAGGTCACTAGGCTGCAAGCGAAAGGAACCGAATCGCCCATGCCTGCCCACCACGCCTTCTGGCCCCGACGCCTGCCGCACGCGCTCACGCCGCCCGCCACCTCCCTCTGGGACAACCTGGCGATCAGCGCCCGCCGCTACCCGGACAAGCCGGCGCTGGTGTTCTTCGGACGCACGCTGACCTACCGCGCGCTCGCCGACGGCGCCGAGCGGATGGCCGCGCAGCTGCATGCCCTGGGCGTGCGTCAGGGCGACCGGGTGTTGCTGTGCATGCAGAACTGTCCACAGTTGGTGCTGGCGCACTTCGCCATCCTGCGGGCCAATGCGGTGGTCGTGCCGGTCAACCCGATGAACCGGGCGCAGGAACTCACCCACTACATCACCGACCCCGACGCACGCGTGGCCATCACCACGGCCGACCTGGCCCCCGAGCTGGTGCAGGCCAGCGATGCGCTGGCGCCGGGCGCGGGCTTGGCCCACCTGGTGGTGGCGCAGTTCACCGATGCGTTCTCGCCCGAGGAGGCCGGCGCCGACGCGATTCCGCCGGCGTGGCGCGACTGGCTCTGCACCCGCCACCCGCTGCCGATCCTGGCCGGCGGCCAGGTGCATGCCTGGACGGATGCGCTGGCCTGCACGGCGCCCGCCCCGGATCTCACGGTCGGGCCCGAAGACCTGGCCGTGCTGCCCTACACCAGCGGCACCACCGGCCTGCCCAAGGGCTGCATGCACCCGCACCGCAGCCTGATGCACAACGCCGTGGCCAGCAGCCTGTGGGGCACGGCCACGCCCGAGAGCGTGACGCTGGCCGTCGTGCCCATGTTCCACATCACCGGCATGGTCAGCGTGATGCATTCCTGCATCTACGTGGGGGCGACCCTGGTGCTCATGCCGCGCTGGGACCGGGACCTGGCCGGGCGGCTCATCTCCCGCTACCGCGTGAGCAACTGGACCAACATTCCCACGATGGTGATCGACCTCATGGGCAGCCCGAACTTCGGCCAGTACGACCTGTCCAGCCTGGTGTACATCGGCGGCGGCGGCGCGGCCATGCCGCAGGCGGTGGCGCAGCGGCTGTTCGAGCAGTACGGCCTGCGCTACACCGAGGGCTACGGCCTCACCGAGACCGCCGCGCCGTCGCACACCAACCCGCCGGACCATCCCAAGCAGCAATGCCTGGGCATTCCGTTCATCAGCACCGATGCCCGCATCATCGACCCCGACACGCTGCAGGAGCTGCCCGCCGGCGAGCAGGGCGAGATCGTGATCCACGGACCGGGTGTTTTCAGCGGCTACTGGAAGCTGCCAGGGCCCACGGCCTCGGCCTTCATCGACCTGGACGGCAAGCGGTTCTTCCGCTCGGGCGATCTGGGGCGGGTGGACGACGAAGGGTATTTCTTCCTGACAGACCGGCTCAAGCGGATGATCAACGCCAGCGGCTTCAAGGTCTGGCCGGCCGAGGTGGAGGCGCTCATGTTCCGCCACCCGGCGATCCAGGAGGCCTGCATCATCGCCGCGCGCGACAGCTACCGCGGCGAAACGGTCAAGGCCGTGGTGGTGCTGCGCCAGGAGCACCGCGGGCAGGTGACCGGCGAGGACATCATCGCTTGGTGCCGCGACCACATGGCCGTGTACAAGGTGCCGCGCGTGGTGCAACTGGTGGACGCGCTGCCCAAGAGCGGCAGCGGCAAGGTCATGTGGCGGGCCTTGCAGGAGGCCGAGCTGGTGGCCAGCCCTGCCGCCGCCTGATGGGCAGCGCCGCGCCTATTGCGCCGCGTGCGCGGCAATGAGTTCCGCCAGGTCCCGCTCCAGCAGGGCGGGGTCACCCAGCTGCAGCTCGATCACGCGGCGCAGGTGGGTCACGCTGTCCAGGTCCATCGTGCGGCACTGCAGGCCGGCATGCGGGCCTTCGATGTGCACGATGTCGCCGGTCATGGCGATGTGGTCGTTGTCGGCCGACAAGGCGATCACCAACTGGCACGGCGCGCCGGCTGGCAGTTGGGCGGCGGCGGGCTCCGTACCCAGGGCGAGCAGCGCGCCTTGCAGCGACAGGTCCAGCACCTGCACGTCGAACGTGCCCAGGCCGGTGGTGAGCAGCGCGGGTGCATCGAAAGCCACACGGACGTAGTGGCGGCGTTCATGGGGCATGGCGGATTCCTGGAATGGCGAAGGCCCCGCCATGCTACTGCACGGTTGTGATGCCGCCAGCGGATGGCTGGCACTTTTGCAGCAGGTTCCAGGGGCAGGCCGGGTTAAGCTTGGCCGCCTATGGCGCACATCACCTTCTCCCCTCCGTACCTGCCACCGGACCAAGTGGCAAGCCATCTGCGCAGCGCCGGCTATGCCGTGCTGCGGCCTGCCGACACCGCGGCGTGGATCGGTTGCCCGCTGGACGAGCTCCAGGCGTTGCACGCCGACTGGAGCGGCCTGCCGCCCGATGAGTTCCTGAAGGACGGCGGGCGGTACCGCCGCCGCCGCCATGCGAGCTTCGTCGCCGATGGCGACAGCGTGCAGGCGGTGCCCCACCGCGCGCACTGGCAGCCGGTGGAATACAACGCGCTGCATGGCGGCATGCAGCGGATGTTCGCGCCGATGCTGGACACCACCGTGGCGCGCCCGGCCTGGCGGCAATTGATCGCCGCGCTGGCCCGCGTGTCGCAGCAGGCCCTGGCCGCGCAGCCCGAGCGCTGGTTCGTCGAGGCGCACCAGTTCCGCATCGACACCACCGACGGCATCGGTCGTCCCACGCCGGAGGGCGCGCACCGCGACGGCGTGGACCTGGTGGCGGTTTTCCTGGTCGGCCGTGAGCGGGTGAAGGGCGGCGAGACGCGTATATTCGAAGCGTCCGGGCCCAGTGGGCAGCGCTTCACGCTCAGCGAGCCCTGGTCGCTGATGCTGCTGGACGATGCGCGCATGATCCACGAGACCACGCCCATCCAGCCGCTGGCTGACGGCGGGTTCCGCGACACGCTGGTCGTGACCTGCCGGCGTGGCGGCTTCCAGGACGCGCCGGCTTGAGGCCCATGACTTGATGCGGATCAACGGCCGGCCAACCGGTCGCCGCGACACTGGGGCCTGAGGCGAGCAACCGATCGCGCAGGCGATCCCCCCGGCCCAGGCCCTGCCTGATCCATCAACCGAAGGAGAAGTAACCATGTTCAAGCACATCCTGATTCCCGTGGACGGCTCGCCGACCTCCATGACCGCGGTGTCCAAGGCCGCCGGCCTGGCCAAGGCGTTCGGTGCGGCCGTGACCGCCGTGTACGTGGTGGACCCGTACCCGTTCACGGGCGTGGGCGCGGACTTTGCCTATGGCCAGTCGCAGTACTTGAGCGCTGCGACGGCCGAGGCCAACGTGGCGCTGGACGGCGTCAAGAAGGCCATGCAGGAAGCCGGCGTGCCGGTGACGGCGGTGGTGGGCGAGGGCCATGCGGTGCACGACGGCATCCTGCGCGCGCTGGAGACCAGCCAGGCCGACCTGATCGTGATGGGCTCGCATGGCCGCCGTGGCCTGGAAAAGCTGGTGCTGGGCAGCGTGACGCAGCGCGTGCTGGGCGCGGTGCACGTGCCCGTGCTGGTGGTGCGCGACTGATCGCCAGTCGATGTCATGGGGGCCGGCGTTGACCCGGCCCTCAAAGCAAAACGGCTCCCTCGGGAGCCGTTTTTCATGGGGAGCGTTGCCTGCAGGCAGCAGGGGGAACAAGGCCCGTGCCGCACCTATTCGATCTTCGCGCCGGAGGCTTCCACGATGCCCTTCCACTTCGCGTAGTCGGTCTTGAGCAGCGTGGAGAACTGCGCGGCCGACAGCGACTCCGGCTCGGCGCCCTGCGCCTGGATGGCGGCCTGCATCTCCGGCGAGGCCAGCAGCTTGTTGACCTCGGCGTTCACCGTGGTCACCACGTTGGCGGGCGTGCCGGCCGGCGCGAAGATGCCGTACCACGAACTCACGTCGAAGCCCTTGTAGCCCGACTCGGCCACGGTGGGCACGTCCGGCAGCGACGAGCTGCGCTTGGCCGAGGTGACGGCCAGCGGGCGCAGCTTGCCCGACTTGATCTGGCCCATTGCCGAGGGCACGGAGGACACCAGCAGGTCCACGTTGCCCGCCAGCGCGTCCATCAGCGCGGGGTTGGAGCCCTTGTACGGAATGTGGCTCAGCTTGATGCCCGCGGCCTTCTCGAACAGGTCGCCGGCCAGGTGGATGGTGGTGCCGTTGCCGGGCGAGCCGTAGGTGATCTTGCCGGGTTCGGCGCGGGCGGCGGCCACCACGTCGGCCAGGGTCTTGAAGCGGGAGTTGGCGCCGGTGGCGATGATCACCGGCGTGTAGGCCACGTGGGCCACGGCGATCAGGTCCTTGGTTGGGTCCCAGGGCAGGTTCTTGTAGAGCCAGGGCGCGACGACCAGGTTGTCCTTCTGGCCCATCACCAGGTCGTAGCCGGTGGGGGCGGCCTTCACGGCCTCGGTGATGCCGATGGTGCCGCCGGCGCCCGCGCGGTTGTCGGGCACCACGGTCCACTTGGTCACCTCGGTCAGCTTGGTGGCCACCAGGCGCGAGAGGATGTCGGTGCCGCCGCCGGGCGGGAAGGGCACGATCAGGCGCACCGGCTTGGTGGGGTACGTGGCGGCGGGCGGGGCCGTCTGCGCCTGGGCGGTGGCGCCCAGCGCCAGGGCGAGCGCGGTGAAGGAAAGCAGGCTGCGGATCATCGGTCGTGTCTCCATTTTTTGCGGGGGAAGTTCAAGCCAGTCGATGCAAGGCAAAAAAGGCCTTCAGCGCAATATTATCTAGGGCATATTGCTATTGAAAGCATAGCGTTTGCACGGGGGTGGCCCTCAGGCGTCGCGCACGTCGGCCACGGGCGTTTCGCCGAAGTCGGCACGCTCCAGCCAGGCCAGCACGCGCGCCGCCGCATCGGCGGGCGAGGTGAGCTGGCCGCCCGCCTTGAGGTTGGCGAAGTTCTGCACGTCAGGGAAGTCGGCGGCGCTCGCATCGCGCAAGTGGGCCTGCATGTCGGTGTCGATCACGCCGGGCGCGAGCGAGCACACCTTGGCGCCGTTCGGCTTGGCGGCTTCGTCCAGCGCCAGGCAGCGGGTGAAGTGGTCCATGCCCGCCTTGGCGGCGCAATAGGCGGCCTGCGAGGCCATCGCGCGGCGCCCCAGGCCCGAGGAGATGTTCAGCACCTTGCGCGGCACCGGCCAGTTCTCGGTGGCGCCCAGGAAGGCGCCGCTCAGCTGCATCGGGGCCTCCAGCCCGACGCGCAGCGCGTGCGCCAGGTCGGCCGGGTCGCTGCCCGAGAGCGGTGCGATGCGCGGCACCACGCCGGCGTTGTTGATGAGGGTGGCGCTGGCGTACTCGCCGGCCGGCACGTTGGCCAGCCAGGTGCGCAGGCGGGCCGCAGCGTGCAGGCCCTGGGACAGGTCCTGCTCCCACTGCTCGAGCGTGGCGCCGGCCTGGGCGGCTTCGGCGGCCAGTTCGGGATGGGCGTTGCGTGAGAGGGTGAGCAGCGCGTGGCCGGGCTGCAGCAGCTGGCGGGCCATTGCCAGGCCCATGCCGCGCGAGGCGCCGGTCAAGATCGTGAGGTGTTTTGGCATCCGGCGATGGTACTGCGTAGCCCACGGTCGTGGCCGGCGGAGGCTTCGGGCGCGCTCCGGTTTCCGTGGCCCAGCATGCTATTAAAAACATAGCAATATGCCCTAGTGTTGATTGTGCTGGTGGCCCGAAACACTAAAAAGGCGTGGGGCACGAAAACGCCATGGGCTGCCCGGTGCGCGGATGCGTGAACGCCACCTGGCGCGCATGCAGCAGCAGGCGCGGCGCGCGGGCCTGCACCGCCACGGGCGCGTACAGCGCATCGCCCAGGATCGGGTGGCCGATGGCCGCCAGGTGCACGCGCAGCTGGTGGGTGCGGCCCGTCACGGGCTGCAGTTCGACGCGGGTGGTGTGGGCGGCGTCGTCGTGGGCGATCACGCGCCAGTGGGTCAGGCTCGGCTTGCCCTGTGCGGCGTCGATCACGCGCAGCGGGCGGCGCTCCCAGTCGGCGGCGATCGGCAGGTCGATGGCCTGCCAGCCGCCGGTGGTCCCATCGGTGGCGGGCGGCGCGGGCGCGGGGCCCTGCACCACGGCCTCGTAGCGCTTGTCCACCTGCCGTGCGGCGAAGGCGTCGCCCAGCGTGCGCTGGGCCGTCGCGTGCCGCGCCATGAGCACGATGCCGGAGGTCGCCTGGTCCAGCCGGTGCACCACCAGGGCGTCCGGCCAGTGCTGCAGCGCACGGGCGCTCAGGCAGTCCTGCTTGTCGGGGCCGCGCCCCGGCACGCACAGCAGGCCCGAGGGCTTGGCCAGCACCAGCAGGTCGTCGTCGGCATACAGGCAATCGGGCGGCGGTGCGGCTTCCCCGGCGCCTGGCGCCGCCTCAGTGGCGTCCGCCATCGGCCGGGTCATCGGGGCCCTTGGCCGTGCCATGCACCAGCTGGTGCACGGTGGCGCAAAGCTCTTCCACGTCGTTGGGCTTGTGGATGAGGGCGCTGGCGCCTTCGGCCAGGGCCGATTGTTCGATCTCCGCGGTGACGTGGCCCGAGGCCAGGGCCACCGGCAGGTCAGGGCGGATGCGCTTGGCCTCGCGCACCAGGTCCACGCCGCAGTAGCCGGGCATGTTGTAGTCGGTCACGAGCAGGTCGTAGTTGCGCGGGTCGGCGCGCAGGGCCTCGGTGGCTTCGTGCGGATCGGTGAACCCGGTCACCTGGTAGCCGCGGCGGCGCAGCAGGCGCCGCACGAGGAAGACCAGCGCCTCGTCGTCGTCCACGTACATCACGTGGCGCATGCGCTCGTCGGCGCTCTGCACGGGCGGCGGGGCGGCGGGCTGGGGGGCGTGCGGCGGTGCGCTCGGCGCCGAATCCGGCGCCACGGGGAAGTACAGCGTGAAGCGGCTGCCTTCGCCGGGGGCGCTGTGCACGTCCACCGCGCCGCCGTGCGTGCGCATCACGCCGTGCACCACGGCCAGGCCCAGGCCGGTGCCCTGGCCCACGGGCTTGGTGGTGAAGAAGGGCTCGAAGATGCGCTGCTGCGTGGCCGCGTCGATGCCCGGGCCGTTGTCCACCACGGTGAGCGCCACGTACTCGCCCAGCGGCAGGCCCAAGCGCTCGCACAGCCGCAGATCGGGCTCCAGGGCAGAGGCCTCCATGCTGACGATGCCGCGCGCCTCGCCGATCGCATGGATGGCGTTGGTGCACAGGTTGAGCAGTGCCTGCTCGACCTGGGTGGCGTCGGCCAGCACGGGGGGCAGCCCCGCATCCAGGCGCATGCGCAGCTCGATGGCGGGCGGCAGGGTCACGCGCAGCAGCCGCTCGGTGTCGTGCATGGCGTCGTGCACGCTCACGGCGGTGCGCTGCGGCGGCTCGTTGCGGCTGAAGGTGAGGATCTGGCGCACCAGGTCGCGCGCGCGCCGGCCGGCCTTGTCGATCTCGCGCAGGCTCTCCAGCACGGGCGAGGCGGCATCGCAATCGGCCTTGGCCAGCTCGACGTTGCCCAGGATGGCGCTCAGGATGTTGTTGAAGTCGTGGGCGATGCCACCGGCCATGGTGCCCACGGCCTGCATCTTGTGCGACTCGCGAAGCTGCGCTTCCAGCTCGCTGCGGTGGGCCTCGGCCTTCTTGCGGCCGGTGAGGTCGCGCGCGAAGACGGTGGTGGTCTCGCCCTCGGCATGGCGCTCGAACGACATGCTCACCTCCACCGCCAGCTCCTTGCCGCTGGCGGTGCAGGCCACCATCTCGCCCAGCACGGCCTGCGTGGTGAGCTGCGCGAACGCCAGCGCCTGCGCCGCATCGGGCAGGAAGCGGTCGAGCCGGCTGCCCATGGCGTCGGCCGTGGCGCACTGGAACAGCGCGGCGGCCGTGGGGTTGAAGACGGTGATGCGCTGGTGCTGGTCCACGCACAGGATGGCATCGAGGGCGGAGTTGATCACCGCCTCCAGTCGCCGCTCGCTGGCGTGCAGCTGGGCATTGCGCTCCTGCAGGGCCTGGGCGCTTTGCTGCAGCGCCTGGCGCTCGGTGAGCAGCGGTCCCTGGTCGATCACGGCGCACAGGAATTGCAGCACCGGCGGGCCGCTTTCCTGGGGCGCCTCGATGCGGGCGATGTGCAGGTCGCCGGTGATGGTGCCGCCCGAGCCCACGGGAAACACCACCTCGGTCGCCTCGCTGTGGCCGAGTTCGCGCGCCTGCGCGAAGGCCTCGCGCACCCGTTCGGCATCGGCCGCGCTCACGAACGGCATGAGCGAGGTGACGGGGCGGTCGGCCTCGGTGGGCTGGAAGGAGCGGTGCGCCATGGAGTTGGCCTGCACCACGATGTCGTGCTCGTCGAGCACCATGAGCGACAGCGGCACGCTGGCGAACAGCGTCTCGAAGCGCTCGGAAGCGCTTTCCGCCGCGGCCTGGCTGTAGCGCAGCACCTTGTTCTGCACCTCCAGCTCGGCCTGGTAGGCGCGCAATTCGCCGATCAGCGCGGCCACGGGGCCCTCGGCCCGGCTCGCGGGCGCGCGGCGCTCGGGCGGAACGGGCGCGGGCGGGTTCTCCGAACCCGGGGGCAGGAGCAGGGAAAGATCAGGACGGCTCATGGGCGAGGCAGCGACGGCAGGCAGAGCGGCAGCGGCGCCAGCGCCGCACGGAAGGGGCTCAGTGTACGCCCGCCCCTGGGTGCCGGCCAGCCGGTGGCCTGCTGCGGGAAGTGCCTTTCGCGCGGCGGCGCGGCGCAGCCCTTACCGGCCATCGGCAGCATTCACCGGGCCGGTGGCCGCCACGCCGCGGTTCAGCGCGGCACGGTGCCCGGCGCGTCGTTCACCTGCCGCAGCGGCGTGAGCAGGAAGGCCAGCGCTGCCACCGCCACCAGCGCTCCGCCGCAGGCCGCGAACAGCTGGGCCAGCGTGATGCCCTTCATGACCCAGCCCGTGACGGCGGCGGAGATCGGCGCCAGCCCCATGAAGATGAACATGAACAGCGCCATCGCCCGGCCGATGAGTGCCGGCGGCACCCGCTGCTGGATCCACGTGAAGATGCGCACCTGCATGAAGCCGCCCAGCAGGCCGATGGCCAGCATGAGCGCAACCCCTTGCCAGAGGGCGCCGATCACGCCCATGGGCATGAACAGCAGGCCGATGGTGGCGTCGAACGCCAGCAGCGTCATCCCCAGGCTGCCCCAGCGCAGGCGCGGCAGCATGCCCGAGGCCACCATGCCCGCGAGCGTGCCGGCACCGTGGGCACCCACCAGCGTGCCGAACGCGGCGGCGCCCAGGTGGGGCAGGCTGCTCGCCAGCACCGGCATGGCGATGTGCAGCGGACCCATGATGAGGATGGCCACGGCGCTCCAGTAGAGAAAGCAGGTGCGCAATTCGCGGTCGCGCCAGAAATGCGCCAGCCCCTGCGCCACCGAAGCCAGCACCGCCGGTGAAGCCTTGTCCGGCGCGGCGGGTGGGGTGGAGGCGGTGGAGCCCTCGGTGCGGCCGGAGGGAGCCGGCACCGCAGCCAGCAGCCGCACCTTCGACAGCGTCCAGGCCGACACGCCGAAGCTGAGCGCATCGAGCCCGAAGGCAATGCCGATGCCCGTCGCGTTGGCCATGGCGCCGGCGCCCGTGCCGTCGGCGCGACTGCCATCGCCGAACAGGGCGATCAGCAGGCCGGCCAGCAATGGCCCCAGGAACATCGTGAGCTGCCGAATGCCCATGCTGATACCGTTGGCCGCCTGCAGCTGCGTGCGCGGCACCACGTGCGGCAGCATGGCCGTGCCGGCCGGGATGCTGAAGGCGGTGGCCAGGCCGATGGCCAGCGACAGGGCATAGACCATCCACAGCGTGAGCTCACCCGCCAGCACCAGCCCGCTGAGCAGGCCCAACAAGGCCAGGTTGGCGTATTTGGTGCGCATCAGCACCTGCTTGGGCGAGTGGCGGTCCACGAGGGCACCGCCGATCAGGATGAACAGCGCGCGCGGCACGCTCATGAGGGCCAGCACCGTCCCGAGCACCAGCGTGTCGCCGGTCATCTGCAGCACGAGCCAGGGCAGGGCGATGAGCGTGAACTGGTCGCCCAGCAGGGTGAGGGCCGTGCCGCTGACCATCCAGCGGAAGTTGGAGTCCTGCAGCAATGCGGCGCGAGGGTGGTGGGGCGAAGGGGTCATGGGTCGGTCCGTTGGCTGCGCAGGGGCAGCGATGGGGGCCGACTGTGAAGCCTCACGTAGCGTGAGGGTCAAGCCATTTTTTTCAGGGCGATGGCGCGGCGGCTGGCAGGCACGGCACGGCGTGCAGGTAGTTGCGCACGGGCTCGCTCAAGGGAGAGCCGGCGCGCAGCAGGGGCTCGCTGGCCGATGCGCGCATCAGCTTGGCGCGCAGCCCGGCGTCGTGGCGGCAAAGGGTGCCGAACAGGGTGTCCCAATGCGCGGCGGTCGCCCGCGCGCGCGGATGGCCCGGGGGAATGCCCTGGTCCAGCAACTGCTGCACTTCCTGTTCCAGGTGCTGCCATTGCGTGTGGTGTACCTGGCCCAGCCGGCGCAGGTCGTCACGGTCCAGGTAGCGCAGCAGCAGGTCCATGCGCAACTGGATGGCGCCTTCGATGTACCGGATCATGTCGCCCGGCGGCGCATGGTTGCGGCCCTGGGTGCTTGGCTCGGTGCGGAACATGTGGCCCCAGCGTTCCAGCAGGTCCATGTCGCCGTCCATCCAGTGCAGCATCAGCGCCATCCATCGGTAGGCCAGCGCCTGGACTGCGGGCGCATCGATCGGCAGGCCCTCGTCCATGGCCTGGCGCACCTGGTCCCTGACAACCAGCCAGTCCGCTTCGATGCGGTGCCAATGGGAGAAGATGTGCTTGAGCTCGGCCGCGCTGAAGTATTTGCCGTAGGTGGCCATGAGCGCCAGCGCCTGCAGCCAGTCGCCCATGTCGGGCTCGGCGCCGGCCTCCAGCCCGTCGCGCAGCAGCGACAGGCGGCCGCGCAGCTCGGTGGCCTGCGCGATCTGCTGGTCCAGCGCGCGGATCTGCTGGCCGATGATCTGCTCGGGCGCCATGCCGTCGCCCGCCAGCAGGGCCGCAATGTCGCTGAGCGGCAGGCCCATCTGCCGCAGCGTCTGGATGCCGTGCAGCCGCTGCACGTCGGACGGGCTGTAGAGGCGGTAACCCGCCTCGGACCGGCCCGAGGGCTTGAGCAAACCCACCTCGTCGTAATGGTGCAGCGTGCGCACCGTGAGGCCGGTGCGCCGGGCCAGCTCGCCGACCTGGAGCAGCATTGGTGGCGGGCCCCCGGCCGGTCAGCGGACCGAGATCAGTTCGATTTCGAAGTTCAGCGTGGCGTTGGGGGGAATGACGCCGCCCGCGCCGCGCTCGCCGTAGGCGATGGCCGGCGGGCAGGTCAGCTTGGCCTTGCCGCCCGGCTTCATGCGCTGCACGCCTTCGGTCCAGCAGGGAATGACGCGGTTGAGCGGAAACTCGGTGGGTTCGCCGCGCTTGTAGGAGCTGTCGAACTCCTTGCCGTCCGGCAGCGTGCCCTTGTAGTGCACCTTGACGGTGTCCGTGGCCTTGGGCGAGGTGCCGGTGCCTTCTTTCAGCGACTCGTACACCAGCCCGCTGGGCAGGGTGACGGGGGCGGTCTGCGCCATGGCGGCGGGAACGATCACAAGCCCGGCAAGCAGGGCGCACAAGGAATTTCGCACGAAAGCATCTCCTGAAAAAAGGTAGCCCGCGATCTTAAAGAGTCTGCCCGCGGCCCTGTAACCCCATGTTGAAGGGCCAGGCCGGCCGGGCCCATGGCGCGGCCGGCGACCCCCTCGCCGTCACGCGTAGTCGCTCACCGGAATGCAGCTGCACGACAGGTTGCGGTCGCCCCAGACGTTGTCCACACGGCCGACCGGCGACCAGTACTTGCTGCGGCGCAAGGCGTCCACCGGAAAGGCCGCGGTCTCGCGGGCGTAGGGCCGCGTCCATTCCGGGGCGAGCAGGCTCTCGGCCGTGTGGGGTGCATGCTTGAGCGGGTTGTCGTCCTGCGGCCAGGCACCGGATTCGATCTGGCGGATCTCCTCGCGGATGGCGATCATCGCGTCGATGAAGCGGTCCAGCTCGGACAGCGTTTCGCTCTCGGTGGGCTCCACCATCAGCGTGTTGTGCACCGGGAACGACAGCGTGGGCGCATGGAAGCCGTAGTCGATCAGGCGCTTGGCCACGTCCTCGGCCATCACGCCGCTGGTTTCCTTCAGGCCCCGCAGATCCAGGATGCACTCGTGGGCCACGTGGCCGTTGGCGCTCGCGTACAGCGTGGGGTAGTGGTCCTTCAGCCGCGCGCTGATGTAGTTGGCCGACAGGATGGCCGTCTCGGTCGCGGCCTGCAGGCCCTCGGCGCCCATCATGCGGATGTACATCCAGCTGATCGGCAGCACGGCGGCATTGCCCAGCGGGGCGGAGCTGACCGCGCCCACGCCGTTGGCAGCGTTCGCGCCGGCGCCCAGGGCGCCTTGCGCGGCCGCGGTGCGGTGGCCCGGCAGGTGGGGCACCAGGTCGGCCACCACGCACACGGGGCCGACGCCGGGGCCGCCGCCGCCGTGCGGGATGCAGAAGGTCTTGTGCAGGTTCAGGTGGCTCACGTCGCCGCCGAACTCGCCGGGGGCGGCCACGCCCACCAGGGCGTTCATGTTGGCGCCGTCCACGTACACGCGCCCGCCGTGCTGGTGCACCAGCGCGCACAGTTCCTTCACCTGCGTTTCGAACACGCCGTGCGTGCTGGGGTAGGTGATCATCACGCAGGCCAGGTGCGTGCTGTGCTGCTCGCACTTGGCGCGCAGGTCGGCCAGGTCCACGTTGCCGTTGGCATCGCAGGCCGTCACCACGACCTGCATGCCCACCATCTGGGCGCTGGCGGGGTTGGTGCCGTGCGCGCTGCTGGGGATCAGGCAGATGTTGCGGTGGCCCTCGCCTTGGGCCGCGTGGTAGGCCTTGATGGCCAGCAGGCCGGCGTATTCGCCCTGCGAGCCCGCGTTGGGCTGCA
Organism: Acidovorax sp. SUPP2539; assembly: GCF_030158975.1. Classification (NCBI taxonomy): domain Bacteria; kingdom Pseudomonadati; phylum Pseudomonadota; class Betaproteobacteria; order Burkholderiales; family Comamonadaceae; genus Acidovorax; species Acidovorax sp. SUPP2539. The sequence goes on from NZ_BQXJ01000004.1 coordinate 573,838, forward strand.
GGCTGATGCCGGCGTAGCCCGTGGCCTCGCACAGCCAGGCGCGCAGTTGCTCGTCGAGCAGGCGGTAGCCCCGCTGCTGGTCGGCCGGGGCGAAGGGGTGCACGTTGGCGAATTCGGGCCAGGTGATGGGGATCATCTCGCTGCTCGCGTTCAGCTTCATGGTGCAGCTGCCCAGCGGGATCATGCTGCGGTCCAGCGCCAGGTCCTTGTCGGACAGCTGGCGGATGTAGCGCAGCATGCCGGTCTCGGAATGGTGGGTGTTGAACACCGGGTGCGTGAGGAAGGCGCTGGTGCGGCGCAGCCCCGTGGGGATCAGCGGCTCCACGCCCTTTTCGAAGGCGGCGAAAGTGGGCAGCGCCTGGCCGTCCCGGGCGAACACCTTCCACAGCAGCTCGATGTCGGCACGCGTGGTGGTCTCGTCCAGCGAGATGCACAGGTAGTTCTCGAAATAGACGCGCAGGTTGGCGCCCAGCGAGACGGCGCGGGCCGCGATGGCTTGCGTCGCGCCTTCGGTGTGCAGCGACAGCGTGTCGAAGGCGGCCTGCGGGCGCAGCGGCGCACCCAGTTGCTCCAGCCCCTTGGCCAGGATGGCGGTGTAGGCGGCCACGCGCTGGGCGATGCGCATCAGGCCCTGGGGCCCGTGGTAGACGGCGTACATGCTGGCCACCACGGCGGGCAGCACCTGGGCCGTGCAGATGTTGGAGGTGGCCTTTTCGCGGCGGATGTGCTGCTCGCGCGTCTGCAGCGCCAGGCGGTAGGCGGGCTTGCCGTGCACGTCCACGCTCACGCCGACCAGGCGGCCGGGCAGGGAGCGCTTGTACTCGTCGCGGCAGGCCATGAAGGCGGCGTGCGGGCCGCCCGCGCCCATGGGCATGCCGAAGCGCTGCGTGGTGCCCACCACGATGTCCGCACCCCATTCGCCGGGCGGCGTGATGAGGGTGAGGGCCAGCAGGTCGGCCGCGGCGATGAAGGCCGCGCCCTTGCCATGCGCCTTGGCGGCATCGGCCGCCAGGTCGTCGATGCGGCCGCTGGTGGCGGGGTACTGCGCCAGCACGGCGAAGTAGTCGCCGTCCAGCGCGTCATTCCACTCGGCCAGCGAATTGGCCAGCACCACCTCGATGCCCAGCGGAGCGGCGCGCGTCTGGATCACCTCGATGGTCTGCGGGTGCGCGTCGCCGGCCACGATGAAGCGCGTGCTTTTCGATTTGACCGAGCGCTTGGCCAGCGTCATGGCCTCGGCCGCCGCGGTGGCCTCGTCCAGCATGGAGGCGTTGGCGATGGGCATGGCCGTGAGGTCGCACACCATGGTCTGGAAGTTGACCAGCGCCTCCATGCGGCCCTGCGAGATCTCGGCCTGATACGGCGTGTAGGCCGTGTACCAGGCGGGGTTCTCCAGGATGTTGCGCAGGATGACGCCGGGCGTGTGCGTGCCGTGGTAGCCCTGGCCGATGAAGCTGCGCAGCACCTGGTTCTGTGCGGCGATGGCCTTCAGTTCGGCCAGTGCCGCGGCTTCCGTCGTGGCGGGCGGCAGGTCCATGGCCCGGCTGCGCGCGATGGAGCGCGGCACGATGCCGTCCACCAGCGCGCGGCGCGAGGCCTCGCCGATGGCGGAGAGCATGTGCTGTTCGTCCGCCCCGTCGATGCCGATGTGGCGGGGCAGGAACTCGGTGGCGTTTTCAAGCGCGCCAAGCGGCAGGGCGGATTGCATCAGCATGGAAGAGGACCGTGGACGGAAAAAGAAAGGGGAAGGAAAAGGCTCAGGCGTTCTTGGCGAAATCGGTGTAGGCCGTTTCGTCCATCAGGCCGGACAACTGGGCCGGATCGGACAGCTTGACCTTGAAGAACCAGCCGGCGTTCAAGGGATCGGAGTTGGCGAGCGAGGGGTCGGCGCGCAGCGCCTCGTTCACTTCCACCACCTCGCCCGAGACGGGCATGTACACATCGGCAGCGGCCTTGACGGACTCGACCACGCCGGCCACTTCGCCCTGAGAGAAGGTCTTGCCGACTTCGGGCAGGTCCACGAACACCACGTCGCCCAGGGCATCCTGGGCATGGACGGTGATGCCGACCACGGCGGCGTTGGCATCGGCGGCGTCGATCCACTCGTGATCGCGGGAGTATTGAACGGTCATGGGGGCTCCTGAAAAATGAAGAAAAGGAATCTGGAATGTAGCGGTGGCCGCCGCCTTGGCGGTGGCCCCGGCTGCCCGCTTCAGCCGCGGTGGTAGCGGGGCGCCACGAAAGGCAGCGCGCACACCTGCATGGGCACCGGCTTGCCGCGCACGATGGCCTGCACGCGCGTGCCGATGGCGGCCAGCGCCGGGGGCACGTAGGCCATGGCGATGGGCTGGTTCACGCTCGGGCCCAGCAGGCCGCTGGTGACCTCGCCGAGGGCCTCGCCCGCGGCGCTTTGCAGCGGGGTGTGTTCGCGAACGGGCACGCGCTCCAGTGCCGTGAGGCCCACGCGCTTGCGCGCCAGGGTGGCCGGGTCGTCGATCTGCGCCAGCACCTTGGCCGCGCCGGGAAAGCCGCCGGCCCGCGCACCGCCCGTGCGGCGCACCTTCTGGATGGCCCAGTTCAGGCCGGCTTCGGGGGGCGTGGTGCTGGTGTCGATGTCGTTTCCGTACAGGCACAGGCCCGCTTCCAGGCGCAGCGAGTTGCGCGCGCCCAGGCCGATCGGCTTCACCTCGGGCTGTGCGAGCAGGGCGCGTGCCAGCGCCTCGGCCTGCGATGCGGGCACCGAGATCTCGAACCCGTCCTCGCCGGTGTACCCGCTGCGGGTGACGAAGGCCTCGCAGCCCGCGATCTCGTAGCGCCCGCCGGTCATGAAGACGAGTTGCTCGATGCCGGGTGCCAGCCGCGACAGCGCCGCAACGGCCTGCGGGCCCTGCAGCGCCAGCAGCGCATGGTCGGGCATGGGGACGACCTCGCAGCGCTGGCCGATACGGGCCTGGATGTGGGCGATGTCGCCGGCCTTGCAGGCGCCGTTCACGATCACGAAGATGTCGCCCTCGCCCTGCTTGATGAACATCAGGTCGTCGATGATGCCGCCCTCGTCGTTCAGCAGCAGGCCGTAGCGCTGCTTGCCCACGGGCAGGTCGATCACGTCCACGGGAATGAGGGATTCGAACGCGGCCGCGGCATCGCTGCCCACCAGGCGCAACTGGCCCATGTGCGACACGTCGAACAGGCCGGCGGCCTGGCGCGTGTGCAGATGCTCCGCCATCAGGCCGGCGGGGTACTGCACAGGCATGGAATAGCCGGCGAACGGCACCATGCGGGCCCCGAGTTCGAGGTGCAGGGCATTCAGCGGGGTGGTGAGCAGGGCGGCGTCGGCGGCGGACATGGCAATCTCCAGCAAGGGCAAATGGGAACGCGGCCCCATGGCCACGCCTTTGCCCCGCTGTCCGCTTTACCTGAGAGATTCACCCACGTGCCAAGGCGGCGCGGGGCTTGCTCCTTCGGTGGGCCCGCGCACGCGGCGGACCTCTCTCCAGCAAGGGGAACGCCCGCATCCCTGCGGGCGTTTTGCCAGTCCTTTTGCCTGAGCGTTCGGGGTCACCCTGCGCCTTCGGCGGCGCCGGCAATCCCGGTGACGGGGCGGCGCTCTCTCCTGACCGGGCGGATTCTAACTGCAGCGCCGGTGCGCGCCGGGCGATCCGACCGCGGTGTGCGCGGGGGCTTGCCGTGTATCCAGAAGGCCATGCTTTCGAAAGCCAAGCGCCCCGGCGAACGGTAATCCGCCGGGGCCCTGCCTGTTTCGTGCGCCCCGGTAAGGGCGCCTTGATGGATGAAGTATGCGGTGCGGGCACTGGATGGATTTTCTGAATTTCTTCAAAAATGCCAGATTTGCAGAAATTTCTTCTGAAATATGTGAATTGGGAGAACAATGCAGTGCATGGACCGCCTCGACAGAAAAATCCTCTCCGTTCTGCAGGCCGACGCCCGCGCCAGCCTGCAGGAGATCGGCAACGCCGTGGGCCTGAGCCCGTCGCCCTGCTGGGGCCGCATCAAGAAGATGGAGGAGGCGGGCGTGATCGAGGGCTACACCGTGCGCCTGAACCCCAAGGCGCTCGATCTGAACGACACGGTGCTGGTTCAGGTCACGCTCGACAGCCATTCGGACAACACGCTCGAGAAGTTCGGCGAAACCCTGGCCAGCATTCCCGAGGTCATCGAGGCGCACCTGGTGTCGGGCGATTACGACTACCTGCTGCGCGTGGTGGTCAAGGACACGCGCGATTACGAGCGGCTGCTGCGCGAGAAGCTCTACAAGATCAAGGGCATTCGCCACAGCCGGTCGAGCTTCGTGCTGCGCACGCTCAAGCGGGCCGACCTGCCTTTGTTCGCGCAGTGACCGTGGAGGTGCCGGGGGGACTCGGACGGGCCAAGGCAATCGGTTTGTGCTGAAAAGTGCCGATTGCCATAGATCTTATTGCCTTGGATGCTATTAATTCGGGAGCAATGGGGTGCGAAGTTGGCGCCGTGCCGCGTCAGGCTGCGATGCGCACAGCACCGTCCTCGTCCTGCGGCACCCAGACGATGCGGTCCATGTCCACGCCCATCGCGCGCGCCTGGGCCAGCAGGCGGGGGCGCACGCCGCGGGGCAGGGTGGGGGTGCGCGACAGGATCCACAGGTAGTCGAGGCTCGCGCCCACGACCATGGCCCAGCGGTAGTCCTCGTCCAGCGCCACCACGTGGTAGCCGCCGTAGAAGGGGCCGAAGAACGACACCTTGAGCGATGCCTGGTCGGGGCGGCCGATGAACACCGCCCGGCCGCGCGATTCGCGCCAGCGCTTGCGGGCCGGATCGAACCCGCGGTTGAGCACCTGCACCGATCCGTCCGGGCCCCGGCTGTAGTGGGCGCTGGTCTGGACCAGGCCCTTTTCAAAACGGTGGTCGATGCGGGCCAGCTCGTACCAGTGCCCGGCATAGCGGTCCAGGTTGAAATCCTCCACCACCTCGATGCCCCGCGGGGCCCGCACGGATGCGCTGGCCGAGAATGCCAGCGCTGCCCCCACGGCGGCTGCGCCTAAGGCCAGGGGCCAGAGCGGGCGACGGTGGGTGCGGTAGCGTGGGGCGGGGGAACGGGCCATGGGGTCTCCTGCTTCGATGGCGTGGTGGTTCTTGATACTGCGCTGCAGTGCGCGGCGCGGAAAGGCCAGACAGTCTCGCCCGCAGGTCAGGAGGGTCCTGTAGGCGCGTTCCTGCAAAGGCCGTCGGAATCCCCACGAAAAAGGGCCTGCAAAGCAGGCCCTTCGGGTCGCCCTGGCGAGGGCGGGGGAGGCATCACATGCCGGAGTAGTTCGGGCCGCCGCCCCCTTCGGGCGTGACCCAGACGATGTTCTGCGTCGGATCCTTGATGTCGCAGGTCTTGCAGTGCACGCAGTTCTGCGCGTTGATCTGCAGCCGCTGGGCATCGCCCCCCTTGGCCTCGTCGGGCACGAACTCGTACACGGCGGCGGGGCAGTAGCGCGCCTCGGGGCCGGCGTACTTGGCGAGGTTGATATTGACCGGCACGCTCGGGTCCTTGAGCGTCAGGTGTGCCGGCTGGTTCTCGGCATGGTTGGTGTTGCTGATGAACACGCTGGACAGCCGGTCGAAGGTGAGCTTGCCGTCGGGCTTGGGGTACACGATGGGCTTGCACTCGGCCGCGGGCTTCAGGTAGGCGTGGTCGGGCTTGTCGCGGTGCAGCGTCCAGGGAATGTTGCCCTTGAGCACGAACTGCTCGATGCCGTTCATGAGTGTGGCGGTGGCTAGGCCCTTCTTGAACCACGCCTTGAAGTTGCGCGCCTTGTTCAGCTCGGCGTAGAGCCAGCTCTTTTCGAACGCCTCGGGGTAGGCCGTGAGTTCGTCGTGCTGGCGCCCCGCGTGCACCGCGTCGTAGGCCGCTTCAGCCGCCAGCATGCCGGTCTTGATGGCCGCGTGGCTGCCCTTGATGCGGCTCACGTTGAGGTAGCCCGCCTCGCAGCCCACCAGCGCGCCGCCCGGGAAAACCGTCTTGGGCAGCGACAGCAGGCCGCCGGCCGTGATGGCGCGTGCGCCGTAACCGATGCGCTTGGCCGGCTTGATGCCCTTGGCCTCGTCGCCTTCCAGGTAGTAGCGGATGTTGGGGTGCGTCTTCCAGCGCTGGAATTCCTCGAACGGGCTCAGGTAGGGGTTGGAGTAGTCCAGCCCGGTGATGAAGCCCAGCGTGACCTTGTTGTCCTCGGCGTGGTAGAGGAACGCGCCGCCGTAAGTGTCGCTGTCCATGGGCCAGCCGGCCGTGTGCATGACGAAGCCGGGCTGGTGGCGCTTGGGGTCGATTTCCCAGAGCTCCTTCACGCCGATGCCGTAGGCCTGCGGGTCGCGCCCCTGGTCCAGCTTGAAGCGGCTGATGAGCTGGCGGCCCAGGTGGCCGCGCGCGCCCTCGGCGAAGATCGTGTACTTGGCGTGCAGTTCCATGCCCAGCTGGAAGTCGGCGGTGGGCTCGCCTTCCTTGCTCACGCCCAGGTTGCCGGTGGCCACGCCCTTGACCGAGCCGTCTTCGTTGTAGAGCACTTCGGCGGCCGGAAAGCCGGGGAAGATCTCCACGCCCAGGTTTTCGGCCTGGGTGGTGAGCCAGCGCACCACGTTGCCCAGGCTCACGATGTAGTTGCCGTGGTTCTGAAAGCACTGGGGCAGCAGGAAGTTGGGGGTGCGCCAGGACGACTTTTCGCCCAGGAAGATCATGGCGTCGTCGGTGACGGGCTGGTTGAGCGGCGCGCCCAGCTCCTTCCAGTTGGGGATCAGCTCGGTCAGCGCCTTCGGGTCCATGATGGCGCCCGACAGGATGTGCGCGCCGGTCTCGGAGCCCTTTTCCAGCACCACGACCGAGATGTCCTGGCCTTTTTCGGTGGCGAGCTGCTTGAGCCGGATGGCGGTGGCCAGGCCGCCCGGGCCGCCGCCGACGACCACCACGTCGTACTCCATGGCTTCGCGGGGGCCGTGTTGGGCGAGGATTTCTTCTGGGGTCATGGGTGTCTCGTGGTGGTTTGATAATGGGTGATCCGCCGCGGGCGACTGGCCTGCGCGCAGTCCGTCGGTCGGACAGATTGTATTCACGGAAAACCGACAATCGAACGATCGTTCTATTTTCTGACAAGAGAGACATCCCATGGCTTACAGCATCGATTTGGAAGGGCGCGTCGCCTTCGTGACCGGGGCATCGAGCGGGCTCGGCGCGCAGTTCGCCCGCACGCTGGCCGCCGCAGGGGCCGGCGTGGTGCTGGCCAGCCGGCGCGTGGAAAAGCTCAAGGAGCTGCGCGCGCGCATCGAAGGCGAGGGCGGCGATGCCCATGTGATCGAGCTGGACGTGACCGACCACGACTCCATCAAGGCGGCCGTGGCCCACGCCGAGACGGAGATGGGCTCCATCGACATCCTGGTCAACAACTCGGGCGTCTCCACCACCCAGCGCCTGCAGGACGTGGAACCCGAGGATTTCGACTTCATCTTCGACACCAACGTGAAGGGCGCCTTCTTCGTGGCTCAGGAGGTCGGCAAGCGCATGCTGGCGCGCTCGCGCGGGGCGGCGCCGGGCAGCTTCACCGGCGGGCGCATCATCAACATCGCCTCGATGGCCGGCCTCAAGGTGCTGCCGCAGATCGGTGCCTACTGCATGAGCAAGGCGGCCGTGGTGCACATGACGCGTGCCATGGCGCTCGAATGGGGCCGCTTCGGCATCACGGTCAACGCCCTGTGCCCGGGCTACATCGACACCGAGATCAACCACCACCACTGGCAGACCGAGCAGGGCCGCAAGCTCCTGGACATGCTGCCGCGCAAGCGCGTGGGCCAGCCCAAGGACCTGGATGCGCTCATCGTGATGCTGGCCAGCGACCAGAGCCACTTCGTGAACGGCGCGGTGATCGCCGCCGACGACGGTTTCGCGGTCTGACCGCCGGCCGATGCTGACTGGAATCCTGGCAGGGCTCGCCGCGGGCGCGCTCTGGGGGCTGGTGTTCGTCGCGCCGCGCATGGCGGCCGGGTTCGCGTCGGTGGACCTCACCGCTGGCCGTTTCGTGGCCTACGGCGCCATGGCCGTGGGCATGCTGCTGTGGGGCCTGCGCCCCGGCACGCGCCGGGCGGTGCGCTGGCCCACCGCCCGCCAGGCCGGGGCCGCCCTGGGCCTGAGCGTGCTGGGATTCACTGGCTACTACCTGCTGCTGGTGCTGGCGATCCGCGATGCGGGGGTGGAGGTGCCGGCCCTCATCATCGGCACCATCCCGGTGTGGGTCATGCTGCTGGGCAAGCCGAAGGGGCTGCGCTGGGTGGCCCTGGTGCCGGGGCTGGCCCTGACCCTGGCGGGACTGGCGCTGATGGCGTTCGCGCCGCATGGGGAGGGCGGATCGCCAGCTGCGGGTGGCGGGGCGTACTGGTGGCGCGGCATCGGCATCGTGCTGGTGGCGCTGGTCTTCTGGACGGCGTTCGCCATCCTCAATTCGGCCTGGGTGCAGCGCCACCCGGAGGTGGGCGCAACCCAATGGGCCAACTGGCTGGGCGTGGCCACTGGCCTGGGGGGATTGCTGCTGTGGGGGGTGAAGGGCTCGCCCCCGGCAGAACTGGCGGCGCAGCCGGGTTTCGGCGCCTTCGTGCTGGTGTGCCTTGCGATCGGGCTGGGCGCGACCTGGCTGGCCACCATCCTCTGGAATGTGGCCAGCCAGCGCCTGTCCGCCAGCCTGTGCGGCCAGTTGATCGTGAGCGAGACCCTATTCGCTCTCGTTTATTCGTTCGCCTGGGACGGCCACTGGCCGGCGCCTGCCCAATGGGCCGCGTGTGCCATGTTCACCCTGGGCATTCTGGCCACCATCCAGGCCCACCGCTGATTCCTGCCCGGCCCCGCCATGCGTCCGTGGATTCGGGCGGGGTTATGCGCGGTTTTCATATTGCGCATCCCAATCGGCATGGCGAAAGGGCGCCCTCCCAAAACATTGCTGGGTAGACTGATTAATAAATAGTTAATCAAAAAAGGGGTGGTGATGGCAGCACAGTCGTGGCAGCGGGAGGTTTCCGAATGTTTCTCCAATGAGACCTGCAAGAACAGAATCTTCAGCAAAATCAAGTCCGCGGCGACGGAATTGGGTTTCGAGCGATGCGCGTATACCCTCTACATTCCCGTCCCCATCTCCCGCCCGCAGGTGGTCCAGGTGGACGATTTTCCGGAAGCGTGGCAAAGGCGATATTCCGTCGCCGAATACCACCATATCGACCCCACCGTGGCCCATTGCCGCAAATCCGAGCGGCCCGTGGTCTGGAGCGACGAGCTTTTCGCCTCGGCGCCCGAGCTGTGGCGTGAAGCGCAGTCCCATGGGCTGAAAGTCGGCTGGTCACAGGCCAACCAGAGCGTGGGCAGCCTGCGCGGCGTTCTGACCCTGGTGCGCTCCCGGGTCCCCCTGGCGGAGGAGGAACTCAAGGCGAACGAGCCCCGCATGTCGTTCCTTGCAAGCGCCTCGTACGAAGCCATGGGCCGCGCGATGAAGGCTTTGCACGGCACCCGCCAGAAGGCGTTCTTGACCCCGCGCGAGCTGGAGGCCCTCAAATGGACGGCGGACGGGAAAACCATGGCGGATATTGCGCAGATTCTGGACGTGTCCGAAAACACGGTGCGGTTTCACCTCAAGAACGCCACTGCCAAACTGCAGACGCCCAACAAGACGGCGGCCGCGGTCAAGGCGGCGTTGCTGGGCTGGCTGGACTGACGGCAATTAACCGAAAGACCCCGGAAAGCGCTTCGGATATGTAATAAAAAGCGACCGGCGGGGTGTTCCGATTCGTAGATTGCTATTTTTTTAATAGCGCCCGTCCGCGCGCTTTCCGGCATTTACTGCACTCCATCCAAAGGGTTGTGAGGGGCCCATCGGCAATATTCATCGCGGCCATAGCCAAACCCCTCTTGTGAGCGACATTCCGCCACGTGGATCATTCGCTTCCCTTAACGACTGGAGCGGAGTTTCCATGACAACCAGAAAAATCTTCACCGCAGCGCTGGTGCTGCAAGGCGTGTTGGTAGCGCCTTCGGCGTTCGCCCAATCCGCCCTCACGCGCGACAACGGCGCCCTGGTGGGCGACAACCAGAATTCGCAGACCGCCGGCCCGAACGGCCCCACCTTGCTGCAGGACGTGCAGCTGATCCAGAAGCTGCAGCGCTTCGACCGCGAGCGCATTCCGGAGCGCGTCGTGCATGCCCGCGGCACCGGCGTGCGCGGCGAGTTTGTGGCGACGGAAGACCTGTCTTCGCTGACCCAGGCCAAGGTGTTCAGCGCCGGCGAACGCACCCCGGTGTTCGTGCGGTTCTCTTCCGTGGTGCACGGCAACCATTCCCCCGAGACGCTGCGCGACCCCCGCGGCTTTGCCACCAAGTTCTACACGAGCCAGGGCAACTGGGATCTGGTGGGCAACAACTTCCCCACCTTCTTCATCCGCGACGCCATCAAGTTTCCCGACATGGTGCATGCGTTCAAGCCGGACCCCCGCACCAACCTGGACGACGATTCCCGCCGCTTCGACTTCTTCTCGCATGTGCCGGAGGCCACGCGCACGCTCACGCTGCTGTATTCGAACGAGGGCACGCCCGCCGGCTACCGGTTCATGGACGGCAACGGAGTGCATGCCTACAAGCTGGTCAACAGCCAGGGCCAGGTGCACTATGTGAAGTTCCACTGGAAGAGCCTGCAGGGGCTGAAGAACCTCGACCCCCAGCAGGTCGCCGCCGTCCAGGCCAAGGACTACAGCCACATGACCAACGACCTGGTCAACGCGATCAAGCAGGGCGATTTCCCCAAGTGGGACCTGTACGTGCAAGTGCTCAAACCCGAAGACCTGAACAAGTTCGAGTTCAACGCGCTGGACGCCACCAAGATCTGGCCCGATGTGCCTGAACGCAAGATCGGCCAGATGGTGCTGAACAAGAACGTGGACAACTTCTTCCAGGAAACCGAACAGGTCGCCATGGCGCCCGCCAACGTGGTGCCGGGCATCGAGCCCTCGGAAGACCGCCTGCTGCAGGGCCGCGTGTTCTCGTACGCCGACACGCAGTTGTACCGGGTGGGCACCAACGGCCTGAGCCTGCCGGTGAACCGCCCCCGCGTCGGCGTGAACAACGGCAACCAGGACGGCACGCTGAACTTCGGCCAGACCACCAGCGGCGTGAACTACGAGCCCAGCCGCCTGGAGCCCCGCCCGCAGGTCTCGGCGGCGCGCTACAGCCAGTTGCCGCTGTCTGGCACCACGCAGCAGGCCAAGATCGGCAAGGAGCAGAACTTCAAGCAGGCCGGTGACCTGTACCGCAGCTACGGCAAGAAGGACCGCGAGGACCTGATCCAGAGCTTCGGCGAATCGCTGGCCGGCGCCGATGCCGAGAGCAAGCACATCATCCTGTCGTTCCTGTACAAGGCCGATTCCGAGTACGGCACGGGCGTGGCCCGCGTGGCCAAGGGCGACCTGGCCCGCGTGAAGCAACTGGCCTCCGCGCTGCAAGACTGACGCGGGGCATGCGATGCACGCGTGGGGGCCGTCCTGGCGCCCGCGTGCTGCATCGAGGGGCGCCGCTGGCGGTGCCCCTCCCAAGACCGTCCCCCCATTCCAAGGAGATCGGCATGTCCCTTTCCCATCGATCGCGCCCTTGGGTGCTGGCAGCGCTGTGTGCGGGCGCGATGGCAGCCGGCGCAGCGGGTGCGGCCCCCAGCGCGGCCCCGGGCACGGCGGCAGCTGCACCCACATCGCCACCCGCAGCCTCGGCAGGCGCCGAGCCGGCAGCCCCGACCGATCCGGTCCAGGTCCAGCGGCAGTTGCGCCGCTATTTCTTCGATGCAGCCCGCGAGGGCCGGCGCGACATGCTGGGCGAGTTCATCGCCGCCCGCTACGACCTCAATGTCCGCGATGAAAAAGGCTACACCGCGCTCATCCTGGCGGCCTACCACGGGCACCGCGAGGTGGTGGAGCAGTTGCTCAAGGCCGGTGCCGACCCCTGCGTGCAGGACCTGCGCGGCAACACCGCCCTGATGGGCGCGATCTTCAAGGGCGAGGTGGCGATCGCGCGGCGGCTGGTGCAGGCCGACTGCGCCCCCGATCAGCGCAACAACGCCGGCCAGACCGCCGCCATGTACGCCGCCCTGTTCCAGCGGACCGAACTGCTGCAGGCCCTGGCGGCCAAGGGCGCGGACCTCGGCGCCAAGGACGCGCGGGGCAACGATGTGTCGCAGCTGCAGCGCGGCGAATTTGCCGGTTCACCCGCGCGGTGAGCTTTTGCAGGGATTCAAGCCAAATCGCCCTCCAGCGCAATGGGAACTAGGGCGTTTTGCTATAAAAATAATAGTGCCGAATCAGTTACGCCCCACCACGCGAAAGCGCTCGGCGTTCGCCTGCAGCCATTGCTGGGCCAGCGCCTCGGCCGTGGGCGATGCGTGCTCCTGATCGGGGTGGAAGTCGCTGCGCAGGTAGCGCACCAGCGCCGGCAGCGAGCGCCAGGCCACGCCATCGCGCCCCCAGAAGAACCGCAGCGCACTCCAGGCCGTGGAGGGACGCCACAGCGTGCCGTCGCGCTGCAGGTTGAGCACCGTCTGGCGCATCGCATCGACGGTGAACACCAGCGCCACATACAAGTACCAGCGCACCCGCCAGGCGTTGCTGCCGCCCGCGGCGCGGTAGAGGTCGAAGGCGACGGCACGGTGCTCGGTCTCCTCGGCGGCATGCCAGCGCCACACGGTCTGCAGCGTGGCGTCGGCGCCATCGAGCCAGCGCGCATGGCGCAGCGTGCCATCGGCCAGCAGGGCCGTGAAGTGTTCGTAGGCGCAGGTGACCGCCAGGGCGTGCAGCGGATTCTTGGTGCGAAGGTGCAGGCGGGCGATGCGTCCGCGCGCCCAGTGCTGCCAGTGGTTCTGCAGGCCCTGGCGCTCCAGCTCGGCGTTGTAGAGCCCATGCAGATGCCGGTGCGTGGCTTCCTGCCCGATGAAGCCGCGCAGCAGGGCCTGGAATCGGGTGGCCAGCGGCCCATGGGGGTTGCCCAGCAGCGGCGTGGCATCGCGCACGGAATCGATGAAGAATTGCTCGCCCACCGGAAAGCTCATCGACAGCGCATTGAAGAACTGCGTGCGGAAGGCATCGCCGCCGTGCCAGTGGCGGGCGAAGCCCTTTTGCAGGTCCACTTCGAGCTTGCGCACGGGGAGGGTGGCGGCGGCTGCTGCGGCGGGCGCGGGGTCGGGGGAGGCGGGGATCTCGGACATGGGAGGCGGCTTTCCAGAAACGGCGGTGACCCGGCAACGCCGCCGGGCTCCGTTTTCTGAGGATTATTCAGTTTTAGACCGGGCGCGCTACTCGCCTACTGCTCAGGTTTTCCGGGGCAGCCCGATCGCCTGCAGACAGGCCCCGGGACCGCGTGGATGCTGCGTTTCAGCCGTGAGGTGGTCGTGCGACCGTCCAGGCCCTGGCCGACGTGCTCATGTTTGGGAAAAGGTCGCTGTGCAGGGACTGCCGTGCGATACGCTGTGCGGGTGGACGCCAGTCTTCGCCGGGCCGTCTGCAGCGCGTTCCGCCCCGCACGCCCGGCACCAACCGAGGCCGCCGATGAAGATCGAGATTCCCGAAGCCAAGACGCTCGTGCACACGATGCGCTTTCCCGTGCGCTGGGGCGACATGGACGCCATGGGCCATGTGAACAACACCGTGTACTTCCGCTATCTGGAGACGGCCCGCATCGACTGGCTGGTCGCGGCGGGCTGCAACCCCGACCCGCAGGGCCAGGGGCCGGTGATCGTGAATGCCTTCTGCAATTTCTACCAGCAGCTCGAATACCCGGCCGAGGTGCTGCTCAAGCTCTACGTGAGCGACCCGGGGCGCACCACGTTCGAGACCTGGGGCACCATGGAGCGCGCGGACCAGCCCGGCGTGGTGTGCGCGGCCGGCGGTGCCACGACCATCTGGGTGGACTTTCCGCGCAAGAAAGCCGTGGACCTGCCGGCCTGGGTGCGCGCGCTGGTGGGCGGGTGACGCTGCCGCCATCGCGTTCGGCGGCCGGTGCCGCCGGGCCGCTCAGGTCACGGGCGCGGGATTGAACAGCACGAGGGCGTTGTGCAGCTTCCAGTGCTCGGCCCAGGTCTTCTTGCGCCCGCTGGCCACCTCCAGCATCAGGTGGAACATCTCCCAGCCCACATCCGCGATGGTCGCCTGCCCGTCCGCGATGCGCCCGGCGTTGATGTCCATCAGGTCGTGCCAGCGCCGCGCCAGGTCGCTGCGCGTGGCCACCTTGATCACCGGCACCTCGGCCAGCCCGTAGGGCGTGCCCCGCCCGGTGGTGAACACGTGCAGGTTCATGCCGGCCGCGAGCTGCAGCGTGCCGCAGATGAAGTCGCTGGCCGGCGTGGCGGCATACAGCAACCCTTTCTGCGTGGCCTTGTCCCCGGGCGAGACCACGCCCGAGATCGGGGCGCTGCCCGATTTGACGATGGAGCCCATGGCCTTTTCCACGATGTTGGACAGGCCCCCTTTCTTGTTGCCCGGCGTCGTGTTGGCGCTGCGGTCCACCCGGCCCTTGTCCAGGTAGGCGTCGTACCAGGCCATCTCGCGGATCATGGCCTGGGCCACTTCCGGGGTGCTGGCGCGCGAGGTGAGCTGGTCGATGCCGTCGCGCACCTCGGTCACTTCCGAGAACATGACGGTGGCGCCCGCGCGCACCAGCAGGTCGGTGCAAAAGCCCACGGCCGGGTTGGCCGTGACGCCGCTGAAGGCGTCGCTGCCACCGCACTGCACGCCGACCACCAGTTCGGCGGCGGGCACGGTCTCGCGGCGGCGGGCGTTCAGGCGCTCCAGGTGCTTTTCCGCCTGCCGCATGACGGAGTCGATCATGGACATGAAACCCACGTGGGCGTCGTCCTGCAGGCAGACCACGTCCAGCTTGGGCTCGGCGCTGGTGCCCACGTCGGCCACGCTGCGCTCGTCCACCAGCGGGATGCTGCCCGGGGGCAGCAGGCGCTCGGGCTGGAGCTTCTCGCAGCCCAGGCTGACCACCATCACCTCGCCGCCGAAGTTGGGGTTCAGGCTGATGTTGCGCAGGGTGCGGATGGGAATGACGGCGTCCGGCGCGTCGATGGCGACGCCGCAGCCGTAGGTGTGCTCCAGCGCCACCACGTCGTCCACATTGGGAAAGCGGGGAAGCAGTTCGGCCTTGATGCGCGCGACGGCGAATTCGGTGACGCCGGCCACGCACTGCACGGTCTGGGTGATGGCCAGGATGTTGCGGGTGCCGACCGAGCCGTCGGCGTTGCGGTAGCCCTCGAAGGTGTAGCCGGTGAGCGGGGGCAGGGGCTCGGGGCGCACGGTGGCCAGGGGCAGGCCCTCCAGCGACAGGGCCTCGGGCATGTGCAGCAGGCGCTCGTGCACCCAGCTGCCGGCGGGGATGGGCTGGATGGCGTAGCCGATGGGCACGTTGTAGCGGCGCACGGCGCCGCCCTGTGGGATGTCTTCCAGGGCGACCTTGTGGGCCTGGGGCACGCGGTCGACAAGTGTCAGGCCCGAGGCCAGCACCGTGCCTGCGGGCAGGCCCCCGTCGTTGGCGACGATGGCCACGTTGTCGGCCGTGTGCATCTGCACGGTCAGGGGCGGGCGGGCGGGTGAAGCGGAATCGGTCATGGGGCGGTCGTCGTGGGTGGGGCGATGTTCTGGAGGCTTTGCATGCGGCATGCCGCTCGATTGTCGATGGCGCCGGGCTCACGCGCGGGTGCCGAACTCCGCTGTTTCGCGCGTCCAGCCGCGGGCCTGCTCGCTCAGGCTCAGGCCGAGGCCCGGGCGCGTGGGCACCATCATGCGGCCGTCGCGGATTTCCAGGCGCTCGTTGAACAGCGGCTCGAGCCAGTCGAAGTGCTCGACCCAGGGCTCGGTGGCATAGACCGCGCCCAGGTGCACGTGCAGTTCCATGGCGAAGTGCGGGCCCAGGCTCAAGCCCGCGTGCTCGGCCTGCGCGGCGATCTTGAGGAACGGGGTGATGCCCCCCACGCGGGGTGCATCGGGCATGAGGTAGTCGGCCGCGCGGTGGCGGATCAGCTCGCCGTGTTCGGCCGCGCTGGTGAGCATCTCGCCGGTGGCGATCGGCGTGTCGAACTGGGCGGCGAGCGCGGCGTGGCCTTCGAAGTCATAGGCGTCCAGCGGCTCTTCGATCCACACGAGGTTGAAGGGCTCGAAGACGCGGCACATGCGCTGCGCGGTGGGGCGGTCCCACTGCTGGTTGGCATCGACCATGATGGGCATGGCATCGCCCAGGTGCTTGCGGACCGCCTCCACGCGCTGGATGTCGAGCGCATGGTCGGGCTGACCCACCTTCAGCTTGATGCCGCCGATGCCGCGCTCGCGCGAGGCGCTGGCGTTGCGCAGTAACTGGTCCAGCGGTGTGTGCAGAAAGCCGCCCGAGGTGTTGTAGCAGCGCACCGAGTCGCGCTGCGAGCCCAGCAGCTTGGACAGCGACAGGCCTGCGCGACGCGCCTTGAGGTCGTACAGCGCCACGTCGAAGGCGCCCAGGGCCTGCACCGCCATGCCGCTGCGCCCCACCGACGCGCCGGCCCAGCAGAGCTTGGTCCACAGCCGGGAAATGTCGCTCGGGTCTTCGCCCAGCAGCGCCGGCGCGACCTCCCGGGCGTGCGCGAACTGCCCCGGCCCGCCCGCTCGCTTGGAGTAGCTGAAGCCCAGGCCCCGATGGCCGTCCTTGCTCTCGATCTCGGCGAACAGCATGGCGATCTCGGTCATGGGCTTTTGCCGGCCGGTCAGCACCTTGGCATCGCTGATGGGGTTGGCCAGGGGCAGATAGCACGACGAGATGCGGACCCAGGCGATGCTGTCGCTGGAAGAAGAGGGAGACGAGGAAGCGGTCATGGTGCAGTGCAGGTCATTCGGGCAAAACGGGGCGCAGGCCAGGCGGGGCGGATGGGGGTCAGTCGATCGAAATCTTTCCGGTCTCGATCACCTTCTTCCAGCGGGCGAACTCCTGCTGCTGGAAGGCGGCGAACTGCTCGGGCGTGTTGGTGACCATCTCGAAGCCGATCGACGTGAACTGCTCGCGCACCTTCGGGTCCTTGAGCGCCTCGACGAAGGCGGCATGGGCCTTTTCACGCACGGCGGGTGGCAGCCCCTTGGGTGCGACGATGGCCTGCCAGGAAGCGACCTCGACATTGGGCACACCCGCTTCGGCCAGCGTCGGCACGTCGGGCAGCACCGGCGAGCGCTTGGCGCTGGTGATGGCCAGCGCGCGCATCTTGCCGGCCTTGATGTATTGCGACACGGCGTTGATGTTCTGGAACGAGGCATCCACCTGACCGCCGATCAGGTCGGTGTGGGCCGGTGCGCCGCCCTTGTAGGGAATGTGCACGCCCTTGGTGCCCGTCTGCTGCCAGAACAGCTCGGCGGTCAGGTGGTCGCTCGAGCCGTTGCCGGCCGAGGCGAAGCTCATCTTGCCGGGGTTGGCTTTCTCGTAGGCGATGACGTCCGCCACCGTCTTGTGCGGAGAGTTGGCCGGCACCACCAGCACGTTGGGCGACTGCACCGCCACAGTGATCAGGTCGAAGCCATGCAGCGCGTCGTACTGCAGGCCCTTGAGCAGGTGCGGCACGATGACCAGCGGGCCCAGGGAGGTCACGAGGAAGGTGTAGCCATCGGGGGCGGCCCGCTGCACGAACGTGGCGCCGATCGTTCCGGTGGCGCCGGGCTTGTTGTCCACCAGGAAGGACTGCTTGAACTTCTCGGTCAACCGGGGCCCCACGGCGCGTGCGACCTGGTCGGTCGAGCCGCCGGGCGGGAAGGGCACGACCAGGGTCACGGGTTTTTCGGGCCAGGCCTGTGCCTGGGCGCCGAAGGCCAGAATGCCGAGGGAAATGGCTGCCAGGAATCGTTTCATGATTTGTCTCCTTGGTGGAAATGCAAACGTTGTCATTTTTGGATGGAGGGAAAGTCACCGCCAAAAACGTTACAGGATCGACATTTTTTTATGATTTTTTCAGGTGTGCTGTGTACGCGCATTGGAAATGATATCGTTGTCATTTCCTGTCGGCAAGCTTTTCTGCTGGGGGTTTTCCCCTTGTCCGGGACTGCCGCTGGCGTCCCTAAGGGGTCCTGGAATGCCGCTATGCACCGGCGACGGGCGGTGGCGTGGAATGCGGTATGGTCCTCGTCTTTCGCCCGACCGGTGTGCTCCGAAACCCATGAACGCCCCTTCCAACTTCAAGGCGGCCACGCTTCACGACGTGGCCAAGGCCGCTGGTGTGTCGTTGATCACCGCCTCGCGTGCGCTGAGCAATCCGGGGGTGGTGTCCGAGAAGACAAAGGCCCGGGTGCAGCAGGCCGTCGAGGCGACGGGCTACATCCCCAACCTGCTGGCGGGTGGGCTCAAGTCTCGCCGCAGCCTGATGGTGGCGGCCGTGGTTCCGGCGCTGTCGGTGTCGCAGTTCCTGCCCACCGTGCAAAGCCTGACGACCACGCTGGCTGCCGAGGGGTACCAGCTCATCCTGGGTCAGACCGCCTACGACGCCGAGCGCGAAGAGGTCGTGCTGAACACCATGATCGGCCGCCAGCCCGACGGGCTGGTGATGACCGGGCTGGTGCAATCGCAGCGCGCGCGAGATCGGCTGCGCCGATCCGGCATTCCCGTGGTGGAAACCTGGGACCTGAGCGACCGCCCCGTGGACATGGTGGTGGGCTTTTCGCACCTGAAAGTGGGCAGCGCGGTGGCGGGGTTCTTTCTGTCCCGGGGCTGGCAGCGCGTGGGAATTGCCACGGGCGGCGACCACCGTGCCATGCTGCGCCGCGAAGGTTTCGTCGCCACCCTGGGGCGGGACGTGCCGACCGCCACGGTGCCCGCACCCAGCAGCCTGGCGCTGGGGCGAAGGGCCCTGGCGGAGCTGCTGGAGCAAGAGCCGCGGCTGCAGGCCGTGTCGTGCAGTTCGGACACGCTGGCGCACGGCGTGCTCGTCGAGGCCGCGGCCCGCGGCCTGCGGGTGCCGCAGGACCTCGCCATTTGCGGCTTTGGCAATGCCGACTTCAGCGAGCACATGCTGCCTTCGATCACCACTGTGCATGTCGATGGCCCGGAGATCGGCCGGCTGGCGGCGCAACTGGTCATCGACCGTTGCCGGGGCAACGCGGGCCCGCGCACCATCTTTGATCTGGGCTTTCGCCTGATCGAGCGGCAATCGACGGCATCCGCCGGCTGAAGGGGCGGATGGTTGGGGCCAGGTGACGCTGGCACCCTTGCCGCCGCCACCGTTTCTGAGCACCATTCACATTCAGTTTCCAGGGCGTGGCCCTGCCGTGCCGCGCCCACCGCTCGAAAGCCGTCTTTGAAGAAATCTCCATCCTCCGACAGCTCCTCCGGCATGCGCCGCCAGCCCACGCAGGCGCGGGCGCGCCAGACCATCGAGGCCATCTTCGGCGCCACCGCCCAGATCGTGGAAAAGGAAGGCGAGGAGGGCATCACCACCAACAAGGTCGCGCAGATGGCGGGCTTTTCCATCGGCACGCTCTACCAGTATTTCCCCTCGAAGGAGGCCATCGTGCTGGCCATGGTGGAGCGCGAGCGCAACCGCGTGCAGCAGCAATTGCGCGAGCTGTTGGACGAGGCCGTGGCCCAGCGGCGTGAGGTGCGGGCCGTGCTGCGCGACGTGGTACGGCTGTTGGTGGCGGCCTTCGGCACCGGCGGCCATTTGCGGGTTCGGCGCGGCATGGTGCGGCTGGGCTGGCGCATCGACCACCACGACCGCGTGACGGCCGCGTTGCGCGAAGGGGCGGAGCGCAATGCCCTGGCGCTGGCCCGCCTGATCGAGGTGGGCGATACCTCGGTGCGCGCTCCCACGCCGGCCATGATGTTCGTTGCCACGCGCGCCATCATGGGCGCCATCCGCAGCGCCGCGCTGGAGGACTCGCCCCTGCTGGGCCAGCCCGCGTTCGAGGACGAACTGGTGCGCATGCTGTGGGGCATGTTGCGCGCCGACGCGGGGGATTAGCGCCACCCCCTTTTGTTGCCGTCGGCAGAGGACTCAGGAAGAAGGCACAGCAGCCTGCTGGGGGTAGAAGATGGGTTGCGCCGGATCACGGTGCCAGTCGTACTCGGCGGCGAGGGCGGCCGTTTCGGCCACGGCACGGCCGGCCAGGCGAGCGACCAGGTGCCAGGCCATGTCGGTCCCTGCGGACACGCCCGCCGAGGTCACGTACTTGCCCGCATCCACCCAGCGCGAAACGTTGTCCCACAGCACCGCGGGACCGAAACCCGCCACCCAGCCGAAGGCCTGGTGGTTGGTGGCGGCCGGCCGCCCATCCAGCAGGCCGGATCGCGCCAGGATGGCCGCGCCGGTGCAGACCGAAGTGACCACGGCCACGTGCTGGTCCATGGCCTGCACCCATTGCAGCAAGGCCTGGACGGCGGCGGTGTCCGGGTCCATCAGCAAGGTGCCGACCCCTTGTCCGCCGGGGATCATGAGCAGGTCCAGCGGCTGCTCCAGCGCCTCGTCGCGGAACAGATCCGGCGCCACGCGGGGGCCGTTGAAGCTGGCCACCGGCGCGGGAACCGGCGTGGGGGTGGCACCGTTCGCGGCCGGCCTGCACTCGTTGGAGATCAGCACGATCTGGAACGGCAGGGCCGGCGCATCGGCATAGGAGGTGCCGATGAAGCGCGCGATGGAAAACGCCTCGATGAAACCCCACACGTCGAGCGGCTCGAACTGGGGAAACACCAGGATCCCGATGCGTTGGGTGCGTGGAAAGGCCGTGGCAGGTGTGGAATGGGATGCTGCAGGCATGGTCATTTGGTGGGAAAGAGTTCAATGGCAAGGTCGGCTCGCCCGCCCTCGTGGGGGCTGCCGTCGATGGGAAAACCGATCAGCAGGCAGACCGGCTGCCCCGCCGGGGGCAGGAGGGCATCACCTGCCACGGAGACGAGAAACCGCTGGCTGCGCTGTGGCTGCGCCGCGGTGAAGGCGCGCAGTGGGTGCACCGCGAAGCGCGGTGATCTCCCGTCGGCCACGCGCGTTCCCGGACGGGCAGATGCGGTCGATGTTGCCGGTGCATCCTGAAGATCAGGTCCCTCGGGGCATCAGGCCCGAGAACGTGGTGATGGCCGGCGGCGACCGCGGTTTCCAGTGCGTTTCTCTTGCTGATCATGTGGAGGTTCTCCGGTGTCGGGGGGCGTCGGGCCGTGAGGTCAGTGGTGGCCCTTGCTGGCCCCGCCAGCGCCGTCCGGCAGGGCCACCCGCACGATCTGCATCATTCCCTGGTCTTCGTGGTCCAGGATGTGGCAGTGCAGCACGTAGTCCCCGATGTAACGCTGGTAGCGCGTTCGCACGATCAGCGTGTACTTGCCGTTGGGCTTTTCCTTGGTCGCGATGTTCTTGACCCAGAGCGTGTCTTTCCACACGCCCTTGAGCGCGCGGTATTGCGGGTCGACGGTGCCGTCCGCCTTGTCGTCGCCGTCCGGTCCGGACACGTCCTTGCCGTCCGGGTCGAGGATCTTGACGATCTGGAACGGGTTCACATGGATGTGGAACGGGTGGCTCACGAAGTCCGATTGCAGCGTCCATTCATCCACCCCGCCCAAGGTCAGCACGCGGTCGATGCGGTTCGGATCGAAGGGCTTGCCGTTCACCTGGAACTGGATCGGCTGGGCGTTCAGGTCGATGTTGAATGCGAGGGTCTGCGTGCCCGTGACTTCGCTGTCCTGCACGGTGGGGTGGGGCACGAAGCTGGTGAGCTTCAGTCCATCCTTCAATTCAGCGCTGACCTGGGCCCGCACGTCCGAGGGCAGGTTGACGGCGGCAGCCGCGGCCAGTTCCGCCGCAAGGTACGCCGAAATGTTCTGCGGAACGGGATTGCCGGGGGCGACCTTGCTCACGGTGCCGAGCAACTGGCGCGACGGGGGCGCCTGGTTCACGCTGGCCGAAGCGGGTGAGGCGGCGTCGATCACGCAGTAGTCGCCCGCCTCGGGAAACACCATCAAGGTGTCCCAGCGGTAGGCCGGCTGATACACCGTCTGCGTGCTGGGGATCGCCGCAGCGGTGGTCAGCCCGTCGGCTGCGATCAGGTGCTGGGGCAGCGGGGCGCCCGTGCAATTTTGTTCGATATAGGCATCGTGCTCGCTGGCGCGCAGCGCCTGTGCGCTGCGTGCGCCCGGCCGCAGCTTGCGAAACTCCAGGTTGATGGTGTCGCGCACGCCGCCATGGATGGTGCGCCAGCGCTCGATCTGCCCGGCCTTCGCGCCCTCGAAGGTGGGCAGCACCTCGCCGTTGATGCTGGTGTAGCGCCCGGAGGCAGGCCAGGACCCGGGGCCGAACTGGTCCTTGTCTTCCTTGTCCACGGCCTTGTAGTGCTCGATGCCGCCGACGTCGCCTTCGTTGCAGCGGTAGGTTCCGTCCGGGTTGAACTGGATGCGGTTGTTCTTGTCGCGGCAGGCGTACTGGATCTGCTGCAGCACCAGCACCCGTTCCTTGAACGATTGGCGGGCGGTGGGCCGCAGCAGGGTGTCCACATCGCCCGTCTGCGTGGGGGTGGGCGGCCGGTCGCCGCGGATGACGAGGGCACCCGCCATGCCGCTAGCCACCTGCAGCGCGGTGGAGCCATGGCGGTGCGTGTGGTACCAGAAGGTACCGGCGGGATGGTCCGAGGGAATGTTGTACTCGTACTCGAAGCTTACCGTTGGGTTGATGGAGATCAGCACGTTGTCGCCATTGCCTGCTGGGTTCACCCACAGGCCGTGGGTGTGCAGGTTGGTCCCGTTGAAGCAGTGCGGCGTATTGACCCCGTCGGTGAACGTGATGCAGCTCGGGTCGGGCGGCAACTGGTTGTTCAGGCGGATGCGGATGGTGTCGCCGGGGCGGATCTCCAGCATGGGCGAGACGAAAGGCGCCTTGGGATCGACGCGGGTGCCCTGGTAGCTGCGCAGGCGCACCTTGTCAAAGCGCTGCTCGGCCGGGTTCCAGAGCTTGCCGTCGGTGTAGACGACGTTCAGGTCCAGCGAGGCTTCGTGGGACACCGCGCGCGTAGCCGGGCCCGCTGCGAGTTGGAGCCTGCGAGGCGCCTTGCGCTGCAGTTCCAGCAGGGGTGGGTTGGACACCTGCCGCGGGGTGTCTGACTGGGCCTGTGCGGGCAGTGCGGCGGTGCACGCCAACGCAACGGCAAAGGCTGTTGCAGACGCGGATGCGCACGCATTCCGAAACGCGAGTTCCATGGTTTTCCTCCCCCTCTTGCGGGTATTGCAAAGCCGAGGCGGCTGCTGGCTGCAGCTCTTGCCGTGTGATTGCTTTGTCCCAGTATGGCGGAGGCGCCTGGGGCGGGTCAACGCATTTCGACGGGGCTATTTTTGGCGCGGCACGCGGCCCATCAGGTAGAACTCGGGATTGGGCTGCATGCCCGCGAAGCTGGCCATGCGGTTCGACAGGCCGAAGAACGCGGTGATGGCCGCGATGTCCCAGATGTCCTCGTCGTCGAAGCCGTGGGCGTGCAGGGCGGGGAAATCCGTTTCCTCGATGGCATGCGACTGGCTGCACACCTTCATCGCGAAGTCGAGCATGGCCCGCTGGCGCGGGCTGATGTCGGCCTTGCGGTAATTGACCGCCACCTGGTCGGCCACCAGCGGCTTCTTTTCGTAGATGCGCAGAAGGGCACCGTGCGCGACCACGCAGTAGAGACACTGGTTGGCGGCGCTGGTCGTGGTGACGATCATCTCGCGTTCGCCCTTGGTCAGGCTGCCTTCCTCCTTGAGCATCAAGGCGTCGTGGTAGGCGAAAAACGCACGCCATTCGGCGGGTCGCCGCGCAAATGCCAGGAACACGTTCGGCACGAAGCCGGCCTTTTCCTGCACTTCGAGAATGCGGGTGCGGATGTCGTCGGGCAGGGCGGCGAGGTCGGGGAAGGGGTAGCGGCTCAAGGGTTGTCTCCGTTGTGTTGTGGCTGGCGCGAATAGCCGCCTGCAACTTATCACGGATGCCACTGGGTCGCGCGCATCCCTGTGGAGGAGGGTGGCGCTGAACTGCCCGCCAGCGCATAGGACAGCCGTGTGGCCGCTGCAGTGACCGTCTTGGCCAGCGTCTGCAGACGGGCTTCGGGCAGGCGTGATTCCGGCCCCGATATGCACACCGAGCCCATCAGCCGCCAATGCATGCCGAACACGGGCGCAGAGACGGTGGCCACACCGTGCTCCCGCTCGCCGATGGACCAGTGGTAGCCACGCTGGCGGATGTCTTCGTAGTCCGCGCCGGGCTCGCCCGAGAACGCCAGGATCACGCGGCCCGGCGAGCCCTTGTCGAGCGGCAGGCCTTCACCCATGCGGGCATGGTGGCGCAGCGCCTGCGGGCCCTCCACCCGCACGAGGCAGGTGCGCACATTGCCTTCACGCACATAGAACGCCGCGCTTTCGCCCGTGGCCTGGGTGAGCTCGCGCAAGGCAGGCTCCAGCACGTTCTGCACGTCGAACCCGGCCTGGTAGCGCGCTCCCAGCCAGCCCGCCGCCGGCCCGAGGCGCCAGTCACCGTCCTCGCGCTGCACCATGAAACCGGACTGCGCCAGCGTGCGCGCCAGGCGCAGCACGGTGGTCTTGTGCAACCCGCAGCGGCGGCTCAGCTCTGCGAGCGGCAGATGCGATTCGCCCAGGGAGAACGCTTCAAGCAACTGGAGGGCGCGTGTCACGGCGATGACCCCGACGGTTTCTTTCGCGGTGGCCGAAGAGGAGGGTGTCGGGGCGGCGGGTGCTGCCTCGCCAGGCCCCTGCGGCGCTGCGGAGGAGGCCTTTGGCCTGCCGCTTGTTGCGTTGCTCATGGTGCAATATGTTTCGCTGTATGAAACTGTATTGTATGCGTTGAAACGTTTTCGTAAAGTCTTGGCAACGCCTGAGAACAAGGCGCGACAGGTCCATCACAACGGAGACAAACCATGCCAACTTTCTCGCTGACCCGGCGCGCCCTGGGCGCACCTTTGTCCATCGCCCTGCTGGGCATCACGGCACTGGCCTTTTCCGCCGGCACTGCGCAAGCGCAATCCGGCTACCCGAACAAGCCGATCCGCCTGATCGTGCCGTTCCCGCCCGGCGGCGGCACCGACATGATCGCGCGCACCGTGGCGCAGAAGCTGACCGAGCAGCACAAGTGGAACGTGGTGGTGGACAACCGCCCTGGGGCGGGCGGCAACCTGGGTGTGGATGCCGTGGCCAAGTCGGCGCCCGATGGCTACACGCTGGTGATGGGGCAGACCAGCAACCTGGCCATCAACCCCTCGCTGTATGCCAAGCTGCCCTACGACCCCTTGAAGGATCTGGTCCCGGTGGCGCTGGTGTCGTCGGCCCCCATCGTGATGGCCGCGCCCGCCAACTCGCCTTACAAGACGTTCGCCGATGTGGTCGCCGCCGCCAAGGCCAAGCCGGACGGCATCACGTTGGGTTACTCCGGCAACGGCACCGTCGCCCATCTGGCCGGTGAACTGGCAGAGAACGCCGCCGGCATCAAGTTGCGCCACGTGCCTTACAAGGGCGCGGCCCAGGCCATGACCGACCTGGTGGGCGGGCAGATCGACCTGTACATGTCGGCCGTGCCCACGCTGCTGGGGCAGGTGCGCAATGCCAAGCTGCGTGCAGTGGTGATCACGTCGCTCAAGCGATCCGACCAGTTGCCGCAGACGCCCACGCTGGCCGAGTCGGGCTACAAGGATTTCGAGGCCGCTTCCTGGTATGGCGTGCTGGCACCGGCCGGCACGCCCGCCCCCATCGTGCAGCAGTTGAACAAGGCCATCAACCAGGCGCTGGCGCAGCCCGACGTGGCGGAAAAGCTCCGCTCCGAAGGCGGTGACGTGCTGGGCGGCACTCCCGAAAAGTTCGGTGCTCTGCTGAAGTCCGAAGTGCCCCGTTGGGCCAAGATCGTCAAGGATTCGGGCGCCAGCCTGGATTGACGCGGCGCCCTGCAAAGCCCCGTTTCCCACGCCCATCGAGCCCTCGCCATGCACCGCGAAAGCTTTGCCACGCCTGTGCGTTTCTCGGCCGGTAGCGCCGCGCCGCGCACGGTGCTGCCGAAAGACGCCTGCGACTGCCACGTGCATGTCTATGACGGCCGCTTTCCCGCGGCACCGGGCGCCAGGCTGCTGCCGCCGGACGCCTCGGCGCAGGACTACCGCGCGCTCCAGCATCGCATCGGCACCGCGCGCACCGTGCTGGTCACGCCCTCGACGTATGGCACCGACAACCGCTGCATGCTCGAAGGCCTGGCGGCGCTGGGCCCGCAGGCGCGCGGCGTGGCCGTGATCGACGGCCACGAGAGCGACGCCCAACTGCAGCGCCTGCATGACGCCGGCGTGCGCGGCGCACGCCTGAACCTGTCGCTCGGCGTGTCTGGCACCGTGCAATCGTTGACGCCGCTGGCCTGCCGCATCGCGCCGCTGGGCTGGCACCTGCAATTGCTGATGGCCCCAGATCTGCTGGCGGCGCAGGGCGAGGTGCTGCGCCGGCTGCCCGTTCCATTGGTCTTCGACCACTTCGGCCGCATTTCGCCGGCGCAGGCCGGGCAACACCCCGCACACGCGCTGCTGCAGGACCTGCTGCAGCGCGGACAGGCGTGGATCAAGCTGTCCGGCGGCTACATCGTGAGCGAACGCCAATCGACCGAAGACCCCGCCCTCGATGCGCTGGCCGCGAGTTACCTGCGCTGCGCGCCCGAGCGCGTGGTCTGGGGCAGCGATTGGCCTCACGCCACCGCATCGTCCGGTGCGCACCCCATGCCGGACGACGCGCGACAGGTGGATCGGCTCGTCGACTGGGCCGGCCAGAGCGGCGATGCGGCCACCCTGCATCGCGTGCTGGTGGACAACCCCGCCGCGCTGTACGGCTTCACGCCGCCTTCCTCCTTTGCCTGACTAAACAAGAGACAAGCCCATGACCACCTCGATCCCTTCCTCTCCGAAGACCCGCCTCGCACGCCGCAGCCTGCTGGCCGCTGCAGGCGCCGCGCTGCTCGGCCCGTTGCTCACCCGCCCCGCGCTGGCCCAGGGCGACTGGCCCGCCGGCAAGATCATCACCTGGGTGGTTCCGTACCCGCCGGGCGGCAGCACCGATGTGCTCGGCCGCAACGTGGCGCAGCGCGTCGGCGCGGCACTGGGCACGAACGTGATCGTGGACAACAAGGCCGGTGCCACGGGCACCATCGGCGCGGCGTTCGTCGCCAAGGCGCCGCCGGATGGCTACACCCTGCTGGGCACTTCCATCGGTCCCCAGGCCATTGCGCCGCACCTCATGGGGAGACTGCCCTATGACCCGATCGCCGGTTTCGAACCCGTGATCACCATCGGCACCATTCCGCACATCCTCGTGGTCGGAGCCAACCAGCCGTTCAAGACCCTGGCCGATCTGGTGGCTGCGGCCAAGGCGCAGCCGGGCAAGCTAGCCTTCGCCTCCGGCGGCAACGGCACCATCCTGCAGATGCAGGGGGAGTTGCTGCAGCAGCAGACGGGCGCGCGCTTCATCCACGTGCCGTACAAGGGCGACACCCCGGCGCTGCAGGACACGCTGGCCGAACAGGTGCAATTCATGTTCGCGCCTGCCGCCGCTGCATTGCCGCACGTGCAGGCGGGCAAGCTGCGTGCGCTGGCCGTCACGTCGGCGCAGCGCTTGAAGTCCCTGCCGACCGTGCCCACCATGGGCGAGGTCGGCATGAAGGACTTCGTCGTGGAGCAGTGGCAGGCCGTCTTCGCACCGGCCAAGACGCCTTCCGCCATCGTGCAGCGCCTGAACCAGGAGATCGGCAAGGCGCTGAAGGACCCGGGCGTGGCCGCGCTGGCCGACAAGCTGGGCGTGACGCTGGTCGGCGGCACGCCCCAGCAGCTGGGCGACCTGCAGAAGGCCGACTCCGCCAAGTGGGCCAAGGTCATCCAGGACGGAAACATCAAGGCCGAGTGAGCTCGCTGCAGGCCAACGTTTTCTTCCGTTTTTCTTTTTCCCCCAACTCACTGGAACCACCATGAGCCAACTCCCAGAAGTCATCCGTGACATCGAGCGCGTCAGCGCCGAGGTCGTCGCCAAGGCCGCGACCTTCCAGGCCGCCATCCTGGCCGATGTGGCCGGACGCCGCGGCACCCTGCATGCCCGCGTGGCGCCCGTCCACCAGGACATGAAGGTGGCCGGCCCGGCCTTCACGGTCGAAGTGCGCCCGGGCGACAACCTGATGATCCACGCGGCCATCGCGCTGGCGAAGCCGGGCGACGTACTGGTCATCGACGGCAAAGGCGACCAGACCGCCGCGCTCATGGGCACGCTGATGCTCAGCGCCTGCAAGAAGATCGGCCTCGCCGGCGTGATCGTGGACGGTGCGATCCGCGACAAGCTGGAACTGCTGGAACTCGGTTTCCCGGTGTTTAGCGCCGGCTTCAATCCGGCCGGCCCCACCAAGTACGTGCCGGGCCGCATCAACCATCCCATCTCGGCCGGCGGCGCAGTGGTGAACCCGGGCGACCTGGTGGTGGGCGATGCCGATGGCGTGGTGGTCATCGAGCGTGCCAAGGCGCCCGCCATGATGGCGCTGGCCGACAAGAAGGCGGCCGATGAGGCCGCGCGCATCGAGGCGATCGCCCGTGGCGATACGGCCTCCAAATGGCTGCCCGCCGCGCTGCGCGCCGCCGGCGTGCTAAAGGAAGGGGAATCGCTGTGAGCGCCATCCTCGTGACCGGCGCCGACCTGGCGCAGCAGGCACTCGATCTGCTTCAGGATTTCGAGATCGTCTATGCCGGCAAGACACCCACCGAAGACGACCTGGTGGCGCTGTGCCAGCAGCATGACCCGGTGGCCATCATCGTGCGCTACGGCAAGGTGGGCGCCGCCGTGATGGATGCGGCGCCATCGCTCAAGGTGATCTCCAAGCACGGCAGCGGCACCGACACCATCGACAAGGTGGCCGCCAAGGACCGTGGCGTAGAGGTCGTGGCCGCTGCGGGTGCCAACGCCGCGGCGGTGGCCGAGCAGGCGCTGGCCCTGTTGCTGGCCTGTGCCAAGTCGGTGGTGCAACTCGATGCCCGCATGCACGCCGGCCACTGGGACAAGGCCACGCACAAGAGCCTGGAGCTGGGTGGGCGCACGGTGGGCCTCGTGGGCCTGGGCGCCATTGGCCTGCGCTTCGCCAGGATGGCCGATGCGCTGGGCATGCGCGTGATCGGCTTCGATCCCTTCGCCAAGGACCTGCCGGCCTGTGTGCAGAGCGTGGACCTGGAGACGATCTGGCGCGAGTCCGACGCGATTTCACTGCACTGCCCGCTGACCGACGAGAACCGCGGCATGCTGAATGCGGCCACGCTGGCACAGTGCAAGCGCGGCGTGATCGTGGTGAACACCGCGCGCGGCGGACTCATCGACGAAGCCGCCCTGCTGGCTGCCGTGCGATCGGGCCAAGTGATGGCAGCGGGCCTGGACAGCTTCTCCGTGGAGCCGATGGCGGCCAACCACCCGTTCCAGGGCGAGCCACGCTGCATCCTGAGCCCGCACATCGGCGGCGTGACGGGCGATGCCTACGTGAACATGGGCGTGGGGGCTGCCAAGAACCTGCTGGAGGTGTTGGCCCGCGCCCCGGCTGCCGTTGCCGCAGCCTCGTAACCAAGACCCAAGACCGGGCACGCCAGCGTTGCGTGTCCGCTTTTCCCCGACCGGTGTGGGATGCCGGTTGCGCCACAACAAGAAGCCACCGCCAGTGCGGCCCCTGACAGGAGACATTCAATGAGCGAGAGTTTCGAAACCAGAAGGCTGGCAGCGCCGGTGCGCAAGGCGCTGGCGGTTGCGCTGTGCATGGTGTCCGCCACCTGTTTCGCGCAGGCCGGTGGCTATCCTTCCAAGCCCGTGAAGCTGGTGGTGGGATTTGCGGCAGGCGGCCCCACCGACGTGGTGGCCAGGGCGTTTGCTGACCATGCCAGCCGCGCGCTGGGCCAGCCATTCATCATCGACAACAAGCCGGGTGCCAACACCATCCTGGCTGCACAGGCGGTGGCCAGCGCGCCGGCCGATGGCTACACGCTGCTGTTCGGTGCGACCAACCACACAATGATTCCCGGGCTGTACAGCAACCGGGTGAAGTTCGATGCGGTGCGCTCCTTCCGTCCGCTGTGCACGGTGGCGACCAGCCCGACGGTGCTGGTGGTCGGGCCGGGCCTGCCGATGAAGTCGCTGGCCGATTACATGGCCAAGGCCCGCAAGGAGCCCGGCCGCATCACTGCCGGAACGGCTGGCATCGGCAGCTCGGGCCACTTCGCGACCGAGATGTTCGCCCGCGCCAATGGCCTGCAGCTCAACCATGTGCCTTACAAAGGCGCCGCACCGGTGGTGACGGACCTGATGGGCGGCCAGCTCGACAGCTCCTTCGCCACGCTGGGCTCGGTCCTGCCGCAGATCCGCAGCGGCAAGCTGGCGGCGTTGGCGGTGGCGTCTCCACAGCGTTCCGGCCTGCTGCCCGACGTCGCCACCTTCGCGGAATCGGGGGGTGGCAACTACTCGGCCGACGCATGGTACGGCGTGCTGGCGCCCGCCGGCGTTCCCGAGCCGGTCGCGCAAGCGCTGGAACGCGTGGCCGCTGACTTCGCCAGGAGCGAGGCTGCTGCCGAAAAACTGCGTGGCCTGGGATTGGACGCCGAGTCCACCTGTGGCGCTGCCTTCGTGGCGCGGGTCGGGCGTGAAGTGGCCACCTATACGCAGATTGCCCTCGACCTGAATCTCAAGGCCGACTGACCACCGGCGTGCCTTCCAACGCAACTGTCCTGGGCCCGGGCCGCGTGGCTCGCGGCGGGTTGCGGTTGCTTTTTCTCTGTCGCTTTGCCATTCGAACCAGGAGACCTCATGCGTGCTTTTGTCATCTCCCCCCTGATCGCCGCCTGCGCCCTTGCCGCCACCGTGGCACAGGCCGCTTTCCCGGACCGTCCGATCACGATCGTCGTGCCCTACGCCCCGGGTGGTGCTGCCGATGCCGTGGCCCGTGTGCTGGCCACGCGCATGGGCGCCCGGCTGGGTGCCAGCGTGATCGTGGACAACAAGGCCGGCGCCAGCGGCACGATCGGCGCGAGCTATGTGGCCAAGGCCACTGCCGACGGCTACACCATGCTGTACGACGCCACGCCGTATTCCATCAATCCGCACCTGTTCCCCAAGATGCCTTACGCCAGCACGGCGTTGCAGCCGCTGTCCCTGGTGCTGCTGGCTCCGAACGCGCTGATCGTGAAGGCCGACTCGCCCTTCAAAAACGTGAACGACCTGATCGCCAAGGCGAAAGCCGAGCCTGGCAAGCTGAACTTCGCGTCGGGCGGCAGCGGCACCGTGCAGCGGCTGGCGGCGGAGCTGTTCCGCCAGAAGCTGCAACTGGACATGGTGCATGTGCCCTACAAGAGTGGTGGTCCCGCCATCGCTGATGTGATGGGCGGGCAGGTGGACTTCATGTTCGGCACCATCGCGGCCTCGTACCCGCTGGTGTCGGGTGGCAAACTGCGTGCACTGGCGGTATCGGCCCCCGAGCGGTCCAAGCGCCTGCCCGATGTGCCCACGGTGGCCGAGACCGTCATTCCCGGCTATGAGGCCTATGAATGGAACGGCGTGTTCCTGCCCGCGGGCACACCCGAGCCGGTGGCCGCCAAGCTGCAGCAGGCACTGGTCGAGGTGCTGAAGGAAGACGAGGTGAAGCAGCGCCTCGCGGACCTGGGCGCCCAGGCGATCGGTTCCACGCCCACGGAGTTCGTCACCTTCCTCAAGAAGGAAGACGCCAAGTGGGGCGAGGTGGTGCGCAAGGGCGACATCAAACTGGACTGACGGCCACCATGCACCTGCCTGCGATTCCCGCACCAGTGCCTCATTCCGTGGGGGTGAGCCGCCCGTCGCGCTTGCTGCCCGCGATGGCATGCGACAGCCACATGCACATTTTCGATCCGCGCTTTGCACCGTCGGTGCACTGGAAGCGCTTGCCGCCCGATGCGCCGGTGGCGGCCTACCGGCGGCTGCAGCGGCGCCTGGGCACGGCGCGTTCGGTGGTGGTGACGCCTTCCACCTATGGCACGGACAACGCCTGCACGCTGGATGCCCTGGAGCAGCTCGGCGACACCGCGCGGGGCGTGGCGGTCGTGGGCGCGGGCGTGAGCAATGCCGAACTGGGACACCTGGCCGCGCGCCGCGTGTGCGGCCTGCGGGTGAACTTCGTATCGCCGCAGTCCTGGGGTGCGACCACCCCCGAGATGCTCACCACGCTGGCGATCCGGGTCGCGCGCCATCCGCACTGTGGTGGCTGGCACATCCAGGTCTTCGCGGATGCGGAGCAGATCGTCGCACTGCGGCCGGTGCTGCAGGCGTTGCCCGTGCCGCTGGTGATCGACCATCTGGGCCGCATCGACCCGGCCGAAGGCCCGTCGGCCCAGGCCTACGGCGTGCTGTGCCGGCTGCTCGACGGGGGCAACACCTGGGTCAAGCTCTCCGGCGCCTACATGCGTTCCACGGTGCGAGGCCCGAGCTACGCCGACACGCTGCCTCTGGGGCGCGCGCTGGTGCAGGCCGCGCCCGAGCGGCTGGTGTGGGGCAGTGACTGGCCCCACACCACCGAGCCGCCCGGCACTGTGAACGATGCCGATCTGGTGGATCTGCTGCACGCCTGGACAGGGTCGCAGGCCGCGGCGATGGACCGAATCCTGGTGGACAACCCTTCGCAGCTGTACGGGTTCGAAGCCGTTTGAAAATCGCATTCCGTTTCCCGCCCTGGCCCAGCATTTCGCCGGGACGGGTCCTTCTTCAAAGAAAGCCGATCCCATGTTCTTGCTACAGGCCCCACAGGTCCGTGAACTGGAGCCGTTCACCTCGTTGCCCGATGCGTTCCGGCGCCCGGCGCGCAGCGCATGGGCCGATGCCAACCGCGGCGGCACCATCACCGATTCATTTCTTGAAGGCCCGGTGTTCGATACCGCCGGCCACCTGTACGTGACCGACATTCCATGGGGGCGCATCTTCCGCATCGACCCGCAGGGCGGCTGGAGCCTGGTCGCGGAGTACGACGGTGAACCCAATGGCATGAAGTTCCTGGACGCCGGCACGTTGCTTATCACCGATTACAAGAACGGCCTAGTGCGACTGGATGTGGCGAGCGGCACCGTCACGCCTTACCTGGAGCGCCGCAACAGCGAGCGCTTCAAGGGCGTGAACGATCTGGTGTTCGATGCTGAAGGCAATCTTTACTTCACCGACCAGGGCCAAAGTGGCCTGCACGACCCGTCGGGCCGCCTTTACCGCCTGCGTCCGAACGGCCAGCTCGATCTGCTGCTGAATAACGTACCCAGTCCCAACGGCGTGGCGTTGTCGCCAGATGGCCGTGTGCTGTACCTGGCCGTGACACGTGGCAATTGCGTCTGGCGCGTCCCGCTGTTGCCCGACGGGAGCGTGGCCAAGGTGAGCCAGTTCTTCACCTCCTATGGGCCGAGCGGCCCGGACGGACTGGCAGTGGATGCGCAAGGCCGTTTGCTGGTGGCCAATCCCGGCCTTGGCTGGGTCTGGGTGCTCAACGGCCGGGCCGAGCCGGTGCAGGTGCTGCGCGGTGTGGCGGGAAGCTCCACCACCAACATGGCGTTCGGCGGAGCCGACCTGGCCAAGCTCTATGTGACCGATTCCACCCACGGGCGCATCCTGTGTACCAGCATGGACGCACCGGGGCTGCCACTGCACGCCGGCGCAGCGCTCGGCGGCTGATCTGCCAGAGCCAGGAGGCGGGGCAGGGCGTGGAGTGGAAAACCATGCGCCGCCCGCTTGCCGCGCGCTCTTTTATGAGGGTTCGGTCATGGCTGATCATTTCGAAAAACTATTCCAGGCATGTGATTAATTGCCTTTTCCGGCGGGAGCCTTTTCTCTAGCATTCACCCATCAATCAGCCGCAAGAGGAGTGCCCCATGAGCCAAGAGACCAAGTGCCCGTTCCATGCCGCCGCCGTCAATGGTGGAACCCTCAACAAGGACTGGTGGCCCAACCAGTTGCGCGTGGATCTGCTGCACCAGCATTCGTCCAAGTCCGACCCCCTGGGCGGCAGCTTCAACTACGCCGAAGAGTTCAAGAAGCTCGACTACGAAGCCCTGAAGAAAGACCTGCGCGCGCTCATGACCGACTCGCAGGACTGGTGGCCGGCCGACTTCGGACACTACGGCCCGCAGTTCATCCGGATGGCGTGGCACGCCGCCGGCACCTACCGCACGGGCGACGGCCGTGGCGGTGCGGGCCGTGGGCAGCAGCGCTTCGCGCCGCTCAACAGCTGGCCCGATAACGTCAACATCGACAAGTCGCGCCGCCTGCTCTGGCCCATCAAGCAAAAGTACGGTCAAAAAATTTCCTGGGCCGACCTGTTGGTACTGACCGGCAACGTCGCGCTGGAAACCATGGGCTTTCGGACCTTCGGTTTCGCCGGCGGCCGCGAAGACACCTGGGAACCCGACCTGGACGTGTACTGGGGCAGCGAGAAGACGTGGCTCGGTGGCGACGCCCGCTACGGCAAGGGCACCCCGGGCGACGGCACGCTGGTGGCCGACCCTGCCATGCACGGCCAGGAAACCGACCGCACGGACAGCCAGGGGCGGAACCTGGAAAACCCCCTCGCAGCGGTCCAGATGGGCCTGATCTACGTGAACCCGGAAGGCCCCGAAGGCAATCCGGACCCGATCGCCGCCGCGCACGACATCCGCGAAACCTTCGGCCGCATGGCGATGGACGACGAGGAAACCGTGGCCCTGATCGCCGGCGGCCACACCTTCGGCAAGACCCATGGGGCCGGCGCGGCCGACCATGTGGGCGCCGAGCCCGAAGCCGCAGGCATCGAGCAGCAGGGCCTGGGCTGGGCCAGCAGCTTCGGCTCCGGCAAGGCCGGCGATGCGATCACCAGCGGCCTGGAGGTGACCTGGACCACCACGCCCGCGCAGTGGAGCAACAACTTCTTCGAGAACCTGTTCAAGTACGAATGGGAACTCACCAAGAGCCCAGCCGGCGCGCATCAATGGCAGGCCAAGAACGCTGAAGCCATCATCCCCGACGCGCACGACCCCGCCAAGAAGCGCCTGCCGACCATGCTGACCACCGACCTGTCACTGCGCATGGACCCGGCCTACGAAAAAATCTCGCGCCGTTTCCTGGACAACCCCCAGGCCTTCGCCGAAGCCTTCGCGCGGGCCTGGTTCAAGCTCACGCACCGCGACATGGGGCCGCGCGCGCGCTACCTCGGCCCCGAAGTGCCGAAGGAAGTGCTGATCTGGCAAGACCCCGTTCCCGCGGTGGACCATCCGCTG
Organism: Acidovorax sp. SUPP2539; assembly: GCF_030158975.1. Taxonomy (NCBI): domain Bacteria; kingdom Pseudomonadati; phylum Pseudomonadota; class Betaproteobacteria; order Burkholderiales; family Comamonadaceae; genus Acidovorax; species Acidovorax sp. SUPP2539. Next base: position 609,112 of record NZ_BQXJ01000004.1, read on the forward strand.
GTCGAGGCGTCCGATGTGGCGGCCCTCAAGGCGCAGGTCCTGGCCTCCGGCTTGTCGGTGTCCGAACTGGTGGGCACGGCCTGGGCTTCGGCCTCCACCTTCCGCGGTTCGGACAAGCGCGGCGGCGCCAATGGCGCCCGCATCCGCCTGGCGCCGCAAAAGGACTGGGACGCCAACCAGCCGGCGCAACTGGCCCGGGTGCTGCAGGTGCTCGAAGGCATCCAGAGCGACTTCCATCGCGGCGCTGCGGGTGGCAAGCGTATCTCGCTGGCCGACCTGATCGTGCTGGCGGGGGCCGCAGGCGTGGAGCAGGCGGCCCAGAGCGCGGGCTTCGAGGTCACGGTGCCGTTTTCCCCCGGCCGTACCGACGCGCGGCAGGACCAGACCGATGTGGAATCGTTCGCCGTGCTCGAACCCGTGGCAGACGGTTTCCGCAACTACCAAAAGCGCCGCTACAGCGTGCCTGCCGAAGTGCTGCTGATCGACAAGGCCCAGTTGCTGACGTTGACAGCGCCCGAGTTGACGGTGTTGGTCGGCGGGCTGCGTGCGATCAACATCAATGCCAATGAAACCCGCCATGGTGTCCTGACCGCAACGCCCGGCGCGCTCACCAACGACTTCTTCGCCAACCTGCTCGATATGGGCACACAGTGGGAGGCCTCGGCCCAGGACCCAGGGGTGTTCGAAGGCCGCGACCGCAAGACTGGCGAGGTCAAGTGGACCGGCACGCGCGTGGACCTGGTGTTCGGCTCCAACGCACTGCTGAGGGCGCAGGCCGAGGTGTATGCCGGGGCCGACGCCAAGCGCAAGTTCGTGGACGACTTCGTGGCGGCCTGGACCAAGGTCACTGAACTCGATCGCTTCGATCTGGCCTGACCTGCCGCGCCGGATCTGCGGAGCCGGCGCGCTTTCTCCGGAAAAGCCCGCGTCTTCGATGCCGCGGGCTTTTTCGCATCCGCGTGCGGCAAAGGAGCCCTTTTGGGCGCGAGGAAGGCCCGCGCGCCCTAAACTTGCTGCATCGCACAAAAAGCGGGAGATGGAATGCATTTCGACATCGTGATCGTTGGCGGCGGCGCGGGCGGCCTGGAATTGGCGGCACGCCTCGGGCGGGGCCTGGGGCCCCGGGTAGGGCGTGAGAAGGTGCTGCTGGTCGACCGCAGCCCTTTCCACATCTGGAAGCCCACGCTGCACGAGGTGGCCGCCGGCACGCTCGATGCGCACCAGGAAGGGCTGTCCTACACCGTGCTGGCCCGGCGCAACCATTTCAGTTTTGCCATGGGCGAGATGGCGGCCCTCGACACCGAGCGCAAAGGCATCACCTTGTCCGAGATTCGCGATGCGCAGGGTGAAGCCGTGGTGCCCCGGCGCACTGTGAGCTACACACGCCTGGTGCTGGCGATCGGCAGCGGCTCCAATGCCTTCGGCACGCCCGGCGTGGAGCACGCCTACCTGCTGGAGAACGTGCGCGATGCGCAGCGTTTCCATTCCGACTGGCTGGCCGCGTGCGCCCGCGCCTCGTTCTCCGAGAGCCGTGCGCTGGGCGTGGCCATCGTGGGCGGTGGAGCGACCGGGGTCGAGTTGTCGGCCGAACTGCTGGAGGCCCATGCCGAACTGCAGGAAAGCATGGGCGACGGCCAGCGCTTTCGGCTCGACATCACCCTGGTGGAAGGCGGCCCGCGCATCCTGGGCGGCCTGCCAGAAAAGATATCGGCCCAGGCCCGGCTGGCGCTGGAGCGCAAGCAGGTCAACGTGCGCACCGGCACGCGTGTGACCGAGGTGCGCCGTGGCGCGCTGGTCACCTCCGAAGGCAGCATTCCCGCCGAAATGATCGTCTGGGCCGCGGGCATCAAGGCCGCCGATGCCAACGCCCGCATGGGGCTGGCCGTGAACGGCCTGAACCAGTTCGTGGTGGACGACCGTCTGCGCACCTCGGTGCCCGGCGTCTATGCCTTCGGCGACTGCGCCGCCTGCCCGTGGGAGGGTGGCAAGACCGTGCCGGCGCGGGCCCAGGCCGCGCACCAGCAAGCCGACTACTTGGCCAAGGTGCTGAGTGCGATGCTGCGCGAGCGCGAGGTGACCGAGGCATTCGTGTACCGCGACTTCGGCTCGCTGGTGTCGCTGGGCGATAACAAGGGCGTGGGCAACCTCATGGGCGGCCTGATGGGACGCAACTTCTTCGTGGAAGGCCTCATCGCGAAGTGGATGTACATCTCCTTGCACTTGAACCACCACCGGGCCATCCTGGGCCTGGGCAAGACGGCCGTGCTCGCCCTGGCGCGGCTGCTGCAGCAGCGCGTGTCCGGACGGCTGAAACTCCACTGAGCGCGTGGGTTCAGCCGGGCGGGGCAGGCATGCCGGTTCCGCCCCGACTGCCCGCCACCGTCCTGCGGTCTGCGGCCCGCTTGCGTGCCTTACTTTGGGATATAGGTGATCTTCGTCACCTCGTAAGTCGAGGGCCTGCCGTTGGAGCTGGACGTGGCGATCTTGATCGTCCGGCCCTGGTAAGGGCCTTCTGCGACCACCCAGGTCTGGAAGTTGGCCACGGCGCGCCCGGTCGGCCCCACCGTGACGAAGTCGTTGTTGAATTTGCAGACGTTGAAGGTGCCCATGGCGGTCTGCAGCGACTCCCTGCCCACGTACGTGAACTGGTCTTCCACGGTTTCCGAATAGGAGCTGGGCGCCGAGCCCGCCTTGGGCACGATCGTGAACTGGTTCTTGTGGTCTCGCTGAACGGTCTGACCGGGCTGCATGTCCAAGGGCGTGGACACCGGTGGATCGTAGACCTGCGTCAGCACCTGGGTAGATGTGTCGGAGACGACGCCATACGCCAGTTCGCTGCTGGCCGTGCGGTCGCGGAACAGTCGGTTGTTGCCCAGGGAGCCGGTGGACTGCGGCGTGAACATGACCGGTTTCGCACCTGCGAAATCCTGCCGGCCCCCCGTCGTCGTCGTGCTGGTGGTGGTGAGGTCGGGTTGCCCGTCCATCTTCGTGAGCCCCTCTTCGACTAGCACGGTTCCCTCGTTGAAGTCCGCTGCGTTGTAGCAGGCGGCGGAGCTGCTGCCCGAAGGTGCGGGGGCTGGAGTGGGGGCCGGTGCCGGAGCGGGTGATGGTGCCGGCGATGGCGATGGCGATGGCGATGGCGATGGGGCGGGTGCCGGCGTGGGCGCCGGCGCCGGGGTGCCGCCGGGCGGGGTGGTCACGTCGCCTCCGCCTCCGCCGCCGCCACACGCGGTCAGGGAGGCTGCGGTCAGTGCGGCGAGAGCGGCAAAAGCGGCTACCGCGCGGAGCGAATGGGAACTGGTGGGCATGGTTTTGGAGTGGGTCGCCCTCTGCGGCGCCGCGCACCATGCGCCGCACCGCCGACTGGCAGGTTGGGATGTACAGACGGTATCCGCCACCCCTTTGCCGCGGTACCCCACCCAGGGAGCGCAGATGAAAGCAAGTGTTAGTAGGGGTATCCCTGATTGCCGGCCGTCATCCTGCCATCAGCTTCTGCACCAGATCGGCCGCTGTGGAGGCTGCGTATTTGCGCATGAGGCGCGCGCGGTAGATCTCCACCGTGCGGTGGCTGATGTCGAGCGCGCGGCCGATCTCCTTGGAGGTCAGGCCGTCCAGCAGCCGCGCCGCCACCTCGCGCTCGCGGCCGGTCAGTTCGGCCTTGACGGACCGCTGCGAGCTGAGGTCTTCGAAACTCCAGATGCCCGATTCATGAGGAGCCTCGCGGTTGAGCGCCCGGCCCGAGACATGGCACCAGAACACCTCGCCGCTGGCCCGCTTCATGATGCGGTTGTCGGCATAGTGGCCCCGCGCATTCAGGATGGGCTCCATGTGCTTGCCCAGGCGTTCGTATTCGTCCGCGCTGGGATAGAGAATCCGGAAGGACTGGCCGATCAGCACCTCGCGCGAGGCGCCGAACATCTCGCACACCTGGCGATTGCAATCGACCATGGTGCGGTTGCGCGAAATGACCAGACCCACCGGGGCCATTTCGAAAGCGAGGCGGTAATCGGCGACATCCATGGAAGTATTTAGGGAGAACTACGTAGCGGGGTACGTAGTATCGTAGCGGCCATCCAACCTGATGTTGAGGAGTCTCCAATGAACAAGCTTTTTCCCACCGCGGCCGAGGCGCTCAAGGGCGTCGTGGCCGGCGGCCAGATGCTGGCCGTCGGCGGCTTCGGGCTCTGCGGCATTCCCGAGGCGCTGATCGACGCCCTGCGCGACAGCGGCGTCAAGGACCTCACCGTCATCTCCAACAACGCCGGCGTGGACGGCTTCGGCCTCGGCAAGCTGCTGGAAACGCGCCAGATCAAGAAGATGATCTCTTCCTACGTGGGCGAGAACAAGGAATTCGAGCGCCAATACCTCGCCGGCGAGCTGGAGCTGGAATTCACCCCACAGGGCACGCTGGCCGAGAAGCTGCGGGCAGGAGGCGCCGGCATTCCGGCCTTCTTCACCAAGACCGGCGTCGGCACCATGGTGGCAGAGGGCAAGGAACTGCGCGAATTCGACGGCGAAACCTATGTGATGGAGCGCTCGCTGGTACCCGATGTGTCGCTCGTCAAGGCCTGGCGCGCCGACAAGTCTGGCAACCTGCAGTTCCGCCTGACCGCGCGCAACTTCAACCCCGCGGCCGCCACGGCCGGCAAGGTCTGCATCGTCGAAGTGGAAGAGGTCGTGGAGACGGGCGACATCGCGCCGGACGACGTGCACCTGCCCGGCATCTACGTGCACCGCATCGTGCACAACCCCAACCCTGAAAAGCGCATCGAAAAGCGCACCGTGACCGCCGCGCCCGTCGATGCCGCCGCCGCCAAGGTGGAGGCCCAGGCCGTGATCGCGCAGGCTGCTGCCACCAGCGAAGCCGTGCCTACGGTGACGGTGCCCGTCAACAAGAAAGAAGGAGCCTGAGATGCCCTGGACCCAAGACCAGATGGCCGCGCGCGCGGCGCAAGAACTCGAAGACGGCTTCTACGTGAACCTGGGGATCGGCATCCCCACGCTGGTGGCCAATTTCACGGGCGACAAGGAAGTGTGGCTGCAGTCCGAGAACGGCATGCTGGGCATCGGCCCGTTCCCCACCGAAGACGCCGTGGACGCCGACCTCATCAATGCCGGCAAGCAGACCGTCACCACCATCAAGGGCTCCTCTATCTTCGGCAGCGACCAGTCGTTCGCCATGATCCGGGGCGGCAAGATCAACTTGTCGATCCTTGGCGCCATGCAGGTGAGCGAGAAGGGCGATCTGGCCAACTGGATGATCCCCGGCAAGATGGTCAAGGGCATGGGCGGTGCGATGGACCTGGTGGCCGGCGTCAAGCGCGTCATCGTGCTCATGGAGCATGTGGCGCGCAAGAAGGACGGCACCGAAGACCTCAAGATCCTGCCCCAGTGCACGCTGCCCCTCACCGGCGTGGGCGTGGTGGACCGCATCATCACCGACCTGGCAGTGATGGACGTCACGCCCAAAGGGTTGCAAGTCGTCGAACTCGCGCCGGGCGTGACTTTCGAAGCGCTGCAGGCCAAGACGGGCGTCACGTTGCTGCCGGCCTGAGGCCGTCCTGTCGGCACGCCGGACAGGGCCGGCAGTCGGCCCGGTTCTTGAAGGCCCACGGGCTTCCCGCCGGCCCGCCGCAGGAAACCACCACCAGCGCTGCCGAAGCCCGAGGGCAGGCCGTTGCTAGCACAGCAATGGCCTTCTTTGAATAGGTGAAATCGGCTAAATGTCAGCACAAGTAACAGCGTGGCTGATATGCTGGCCCATTGCCGCGCGCGCCAGACGGTCGTCTGCGCGTGCTGAACCCTGATCTGTGAAGGACCTGCCATGCTGTCGACCCCCGCTTCCGCCTCTCCCCGCCATGCCACGGGTGCCGCCGCCAACGCAGCGGAGTACCTCACCTTCCGTCTGGGGCAGGAGGAATACGGCATCGACATCCTGCGCGTGCAGGAAATCCGCTCGTACGAGCAACCCACCCGCATGGCCCACGCGCCGGACTTCATCAAGGGCGTGATCGATCTGCGCGGCGTGATCGTCCCCATCGTCGATCTGCGGCTGAAGCTGCGTTGCGCGCAGGCCGAGTACACCGATTTCACCGTCGTCATCATCCTCAACGTGGGCGGCACGGTGATGGGCGCCGTCGTGGATGCGGTGGCCGACGTGGTTCCCCTGCAGGCCGAGGCCATCCGGCCCGCGCCGCAGTTCCAGGGCGAGGTGGACTCGGCCTTCGTGACCGGCATTGCCAGCGTCGGCGAGCGCATGCTTATCATGATGGACATCGAATCCCTGCTCAGCAGCGCCGAGATGGGGCTGGTGCGCTCGGCTGCCGTGGCGTAGCCCGCTGCCAAGGTCAGCAGCGTTTGCTATATTTTTTGTAGCGATATGCCCTAGTAGATATTGCGCTGGAGGGGCTTTGGGCTCCTGATCCCGGGCTGTGCCGCCGCCACGGGCTCAGTTCTGGCCGGGCGCTTCGGGTCACCGGCCCGTCTTGAACGGGTTGCGCGACTGCAGTTCCTCCAGGTACTGCGCTACGCCTTCTCCCTCGCGCTCCAGGAACCGGTCCACCGCCTCGGCAAAAGCGGGATGGGCGAGCCAGTGGGCGCTCGTGGCCTGCACCGGCAGCAGGGCCCGTGCCATCTTGTGCTCGCCCTGCGCTCCGCCCTCAAAGCGCTGCACGCCATGCGCGATGCACCACTGCAGCGGCTGGTAGTAGCAGGCCTCGAAATGCAGGCAGTCCACCCGCTCCAGCGCTCCCCAGTAGCGGCCGAATGCCACCAGTTCCGGGTCTTTTGTGCCTTGTGCCCTAGTATCGTTTGCCCCGACTGCTATCAAACTGCTAGCAATGGGGCATCCGTCGCGTTCGGCGATGAACAGCACCCAGGCCTCGGGCATGTCGGCGGCCATGCGGGCGAAGAATTCGCGCGTGAGGTAGGGCGGGTTGCCGTGCTCCAGATAGGTGCGCTCGTAGCAGCGATAGAAGAAATCCCAGTCGGCTGTCTTGATGTCAGTGCCCCGCATCCAGCGAAACGCCACGCCCGCGTCGGCTACCCGGCGCCGCTCCTGCCGGATCTTCTTGCGCTTGTCCTGCGACAGACTCGCCAGGAAATGGTCGAAGGATTCGAACGGCCGTTCGCCGGCAGGCGAGGGCGCTTCGCCGCTCGCGTCGGCCATCGGCCCAGGCCCCTCGCTCCCGGACGGGTGCGCCGCGTTCGTCCAATGGAACTGCACCGTGTGCCGCAGCATCAGCCCCGCCGCCTGCGCGGCCTCGACGTCCTGCGGCGCGGTGAACAGCAGATGCAGCGACGACAGGCCCGCCTCGTCGCACCACTGCACCAGCGCCCGTACCAGCGCATGCCGCGCCGCTGCGTCCACGGCCAGCAGCCGCGCGCCGGGCACGGGGGTGAAGGGCACGGCCACGACGGCCTTGGGGTAGTAGTCCATGCCGTGGCGCGCATAGGCGCCCGCCCAGCCCTGGTCGAACACGTACTCGCCGTAGGAGTGCGGCTTGGCATACACCGCGCACGCGCCCTGCAGCACCTCCTCCCGCCAGAGCGTGCAGAACACGGGCGTCCAGCCGGTTTCCGGCACCGCGCTGCCGCTGCTGTGCAGCGCCGCAAGGTAGGCGTGGCGCATGAAGGGGGTGGCGTGGGGCTGGGCGGCCAGGAGCGCGTCCCAGGCATCGGCGTCCACGTCGTCAGGAGACGGATGCAGGCGCAGGACGTAGGCGGTATCGGCGGGTTGGGACAAGGCGGCGTGCGGTCGTTGGAAGGTGGCCGCCATCATGGCCCAAACCGGGCTGCGCCGCCGCGGGGCGGGTATGGCATCCACACCAGTGCGAGTGCCTAAAAAGAGGGCACGGGGACATTCCTTCAGCCCTGATAAGGACTTAGGCTCGCCTTACAGGGCAAGCCACGACTTATCCACAGAGTTTTCCAGTGCCCGCGGGGATAACGCAGGGCCTTGTGGCACGAGGTGCTGCCGTGCGTGACACGGGTGACATAATCGTCCGAGTCCTTTTTCCATCCCCGTATGCCATTCGTCATCAGCGTCGCCCAGCTCAATTTCGTGGTGGGCGATCTGCCGGGCAATGCCCGCAAGATCATCGCCTGCGCCCAGCAAGCCCATGCGGCCGGCGCGCGCCTGCTGCTCACGCCCGAGTTGTCGCTGTGCGGCTATGCCGCCGAAGACCTCTACCTTCGGCCCGCCTTCCTGTCGGGTTGCGAGGGTGCGCTGGCAACGGTGGCGCAAGAAACGGCGCGATTCGAGGGCTTGGCCATCGTGGTCGGCCATCCGCAGCGGGCCGAAGCGGATGGCGAAGGCCTTTGCTACAACGCAGCCAGCGTGCTGCGCAACGGGGTGGTCGAGCAGACCTACCTCAAGCAGGAACTGCCGAACTACGACGTGTTCGACGAGCGGCGCTACTTCTTGCCGGGCGACGGCTCTTGCATCTTCGACGTGGAGGGTGTGCGCGTCGGCCTGCTGATCTGCGAGGACGCCTGGTTCGAAGGCCCCGCCCGCCGGGCGGCGCAGGCGGGGGCGCAGTTGCTGGTCACCATCAACGCGTCACCGTTCCACCTGGGCAAAAGCGCCGAGCGCGAGCAGATCATGCGCGAGCGGGTCACGGAGACCGGCCTGCCGCTGGTCTATGCCCACCTGGTCGGTGGCCAGGACGAGGTGCTCTTCGAAGGGCGCTCCTTCGCCCTGCAGTCCAACGGTTTCGTGGCCGCGCGCGCGCCGGGCTTCGAGGAAGCCTGCTTTCCGGTCCGCGTGGACGTCGCGCAGGGTGCGATCGAATTGAAGGCCGAGGTCGCGCCGCTGCCCGCGCTGGAGTCCGATCTGTGGAGCGCGCTGGTCATGGGCGTGCGCGACTATGTCGGCAAGAACAGCTTTCCCGGCGCGCTGCTGGGGCTGTCGGGTGGCATCGATTCCGCGCTGGTCCTGGCCATCGCCGTGGATGCGCTGGGCGCCGACAAAGTGCGCGCCGTGATGATGCCCTCGCCCTACACCGCGGACATCAGCTGGATTGACGCGCGCGACATGGCCGAGCGCCTGGGCGTGCGCTACGACGAAATCTCGATCGCCCCGCAATTCGAGGCGTTCAAGGCCGCGCTGGCCCAGGAGTTCGCCGGCCTGCCCGAAGACACCACCGAGGAAAACCTGCAGGCGCGCATCCGCGGCACGTTGCTCATGGCGCTGTCCAACAAATTCGGTGCGGTGGTGCTCACCACCGGCAACAAGAGCGAGATGGCGACGGGCTACTGCACGCTCTACGGCGACATGGCAGGAGGCTTTGCCGTCATCAAGGACGTGGCCAAGACGGCCGTGTTCTCGCTGGCGCGCTGGCGCAATGCCAACGACCCCTTCGGAACCGGCGCGCAGCCCATTCCCGAACGGATCATCACGCGCCCGCCGAGCGCCGAGTTGCGCCCCGACCAGAAGGATCAGGACAGCCTGCCGCCCTACGAGGTGCTCGACGCGATCGTCGCCCGGTACATGGAGAACGATGAGCCTATCGATGCCATCGTGCAGGCCGGCTACGACCGGGCCGACGTGGAGCGCGTGACGCGCCTCATCCAGCTCAATGAATACAAGCGCCGCCAGGCGCCGGTGGGTATCCGCATCAGCCGCCGCAGCTTCGGCAAGGATTGGCGCTATCCCATCACCAACCGTTTCCGGGCGTGAGCGATCGACGACGACGCGGCCTTGAGCATCCCTCGCATTTCACCTTTCCAGGAGTTTCCGCCATGAAAATGATCACCGCCGTCATCAAGCCCTTCAAACTCGAAGAAGTCCGCGAAGCCCTGGCCGAGTGCGGCGTGACGGGCCTCACTGTCACCGAAGTGAAGGGTTTTGGCCGCCAGAAGGGCCACACCGAGCTGTACCGTGGCGCCGAGTACGTGGTGGATTTTTTGCCCAAGGTGAAGGTGGAAGTGGTCGTGAAGACCGACGACGTGGACCGCTGCGTGGACGCCATCGTCAACGTGGCGCGCACGGGCAAGATCGGCGACGGCAAGATCTTCGTCACCGCCGTGGAGCGTGTGGTGCGCATCCGCACGGGCGACCTGGACGAAGCCGCCGTCTGATGGTCGATGCCGCGCCTGGGTGGCAGCACGGTCGTTGCCGGTAGGCCCGGCGAGATTCACCCCCGGCGCATCAGATCACCGTCCGCAGTGGAACCGGCTGCGCGGCCTGCGTGCCGGCGGCCTCGACCAAGGACTGCAGGAGGCTTTCGCGGTCGGAGGAGGCCGTCATCAGCCCCATCTGCCAGTCGCTCATGAGCCCGCTGGCCACGCTGGTCTGCAGAAACGCCATCAGACCGTCGTAGTAGCCATCCACATTCAGCAGGCCGATGGGCTTGTCGTGGTAGCCGAGTTGGCGCCACGTCCACACCTCGAACAGCTCTTCGAACGTTCCGATGCCGCCTGGAAGGGCCAGGAACGCGTTGCAGCGCTCGGCCATCATGGCCTTGCGCTCGTGCATCGTCTCGACGATGTGCAGTTCATCGCAATCCCGGTTGGCCAGTTCCTTGTCCACGAGCGCTCGGGGAATCACGCCCAGCACGCGACCACCCGCGCGCCGTGTGGCCTCGGCCACCGTACCCATCAGGCCGCTGCGACCGCCGCCGTAGACCAGCTGGCCGCCATGGCGGCCGATCCATTCGCCGACGGCGATGGCCGATTCGGTGAACAACGGATTCTCGCCCGGGCGCGAACCCAGATAGACGCACAGGGAAAAAGACGGCTCAGCCATGGAAAAACCTCTGAAACAGGGCTGCAGCCCAGACGCCTGAGCACAGCAACACACTCAACAAGACGGCAGCGCTGCCCATGTCCTTGGCGCGTTTGGACAAATCGTGCAACTCGGGGCCGATGCGATCGATGGCGGATTCGATGCCGGAGTTGAGCAGTTCGGTGATCAGCACCAGAATCACCGTGCCGGCGAGCACTGCGACCTCCAACCAGCCACGGCCCAGCCAGAATGCTGCGGGCAGCAGCACGAAGGCCATGCATGCCTCCAGCCGAAAAGCCTTCTCGCCCCATCCGGCCTGAAGGCCCTGCAACGAATACTGTCCGGCATGCCACAGGCGGTGCAGGCCGGTGCGGGCTTTGTGGGGGTGGGGTGTGAAGGGGGCAGACATAGGCCAGGCATTTTCGCCGGCCTGTGTGGCAGTTATCGCCTCCGGCGAAAGAAGTTGTCGGCTTACTTTTTGGCGTGTTCGAAATGCACGAGCCGTGTGCCGGCCCAGATGTCGTGCCAGAACTGCCGCTCCGGCTGAAAGCGGCTCAACAACGCCCAGACCGCCACCCATCCCAGCAGAATCACCGCCGACTCGCCACCGGACAGCTGGAATGGCGCCATGGCCGCCAGCGGCGGCAAAAACCACAGCCAGCTCAGCGCGTAACGCGCGAGGGCCCGGGTCTGCGTGATGGGCCGTCCCAGCCGGTCCACCACCCGGATGTGCCAGGTCTTCATGGCCAGCGTCTGTCCTCTGGCCCAGAACCAAACGAAATAGATGCCGAAGACAACGAAAAGGAATCCCTGGAGGGCATGGCGGTTGTCCAGCGCATTGCGTGTCTGGCTGAGCGTGCCGAAAAGATAGCCTGCAATGAACACCACCCCGAACATCAGCATGCCCTCGTAGAGCCAGCAAGCCATGCGACGGCGCAGCGAAGGGGTCGTGCCGTTCATCGCGGCGCGGGAAACGTCATGGCTGACCATGGTGCTCTGAGACGGAGAAGCAGACATGGCGGTATCACTGAGGCGGGTGGAGCGGGGTGTTGTCCTGGGGCGGGGCGGCAGGGGGGGCTGCCTCGGCGGCCACCGGCTCTGCGCCGCTCAGCGGCGCCAAGGGCGACGGAACAGCGATCGGCACGGAAATTGGGGCCGTTTCCACTGGGGGCGCCACACTGGCCGCGGGGACCGATACCGGCAATGCCTGGGTCGGATGGAACTCGCTCACCGGTGGAATCTTGGGGGGATTGGGGCGGTTCGCATTCGCGACTGCGGCGGCAGGAACGCGGGCCAGCTTGCGAGGGGCCACGGGTCGGATCGCCGTGGCCGCGCCGGTGGGCCGAGGGGCCGCACGGGCCGCCAGCTGCTTCTTTTCCTCGGTAGGAAGGGCTTGGTACGCTTCCCACTGGGCCCACTTGTCATCCACGGCCAGTTTCTTGGTGGCGGCGTAGTTCAAGCGGGCCTGACTGCGCTGCTGAAGGCTGAGGTTGGCCCAGTCGGTCATGCGCCCCAGCATCTTTTCGCGCTCTTGCGGCGACAAGGTGGGAAAGCTCGCCGACAGCGTGATCCAGCGCCGTTTTTGCGCTTCGCTGAGCAGGTTCCAGCGGGAAGCGAGGGGGGCGAGCGCTTCCTTTTGCGCGGCCGTCAACGATTGCCATACAGGCCCCGAGCCCGCGCTGTCAGGGTCCTGAACCCGAAGCTCCGGCCCGCGGGCTATGTGTTTGCTGGCCAGCGCCTCGGCCGGCATGGGCGCCACCGGTGCCATCCCCACCTGTGTCCAGGCTTGCCAGCCGCCCGCGACGAGCGCGCCCAGCAAGACAAAAGCCAGCACGGCGGCTGGCATCAGGCGGGGGGCATCCAAAGGGCTGGTGGGCATGCAATCTGCAATAAGGTCAGTGGGTTGGGTTGGCGGACGTCTTGAGGAATTGAAGGAATCCCGGATCGGCATAAGCGGATGGCGGAAGATCGTCCGTGAGCAAGGCGGCGTCCACCTCTGCCACTTCGCTCACCCCTTTTTCGTCCTGCGAGACATTGATGACGACCAGCCCGACGAGCAAAGCGGTGATCGGAACGGCCGACACCAGTGCGCGCCACCAGCTGCCGCCCTCGCCACCCCAGCCCAGCACCGCGCTGTTGCCGGACGCCAACACGGCGGGAGCCGTCTGTCGCACCGGCGCCACCACCTTGCGTTTCGCAAGGGCCTGCACCCGTGCAGCACGGAGCCGTTCGGAAATATCGTAGGGAAGCTCGGCCGTGCCATCGGAGAGACGCGCCGTCACACGGCGTGCAAAACGCTCTGCGGCAATCTCCGCAGGATGGGGTGAGGACTGGTAATTCATAGTTCGATTCCTTTCGCCTTCAGTGCTTTGCTGAGGGTCTGGACGGCACGAAAACAGTGCGTTTTGACGCTGCCCTCCGAGCAGCCCATCGCAGCCGCCGTTTCTGCAACGTCCATCTCTTCCCAGTAACGCATCAAAAACGCCTCCCGTTGACGGGCCGGCAACTCTTGAATTTCCGCTTCGATGTCATGAAAAACCTGGGCACGCCTGACCAGATCTTCCGCGCTTTGGGCTGTCTCGCCTCCTTCGGGACCCGAATAGGCTTCCAGCAGATCGAAATCTGCGCCGTCTTCTCCCGGGCCTTCGAAGTCGCTCATGCTGGAAAACAACGCATTGCGTGTCTTCTGGCGCCGAAACCAGTCCAGCGTGCAGTTGGACAGAATGCGCTGAAAGAGCATTGGCAACTCGGCCACCGGCTTGTCACCATAGTGCTCGGCCAGTTTGAGCATGCTGTCCTGAACGATGTCCAGTGCCGACTCCTCATTGCGTACGTGATAGAGCGAGCGCTTGTAGGCCCGCTTTTCTACGCTTTTGAGGAAGTTGGAGAGTTCTTGTTCGGTAGCCAAGACAAAGGTGCCCGCTGATCGGGGCTTGGGGTTCGTTGGCGACAAAGGCCAGCGCGTGGATTGCCGAGTTTATCGCATCGACTTCAAGTCTTTTGGGCCTGCCGTGCCCAGAATCCATGTTGCAGTGCCATAATCCGGCCTGCAATTCAAAAGGCAAACGGGTTTCGGTCCGGCGCAGCAATCATCTCGCCCATGTCCGAAGCCTCAAGTTCCAAGTCGGCTCCACAAAAGTCCGCACGAGGGGCACCCAAGGTTTTTCGTTAGAGAAATTCGCAAAGGTTGATCATGGAAATCTCCAAGGCCGAAATCACTTCGGCGGCCGCTGCCACGCAGGGCGCTTCGCATTCCCCGTCCCAGGACCTCATGGGGTCCGAAATCCTCATCAAGTCTTTGCAGGCCGAAGGCGTGCAATTCATCTGGGGCTATCCGGGCGGCGCGGTTCTCTACATCTACGACGCGCTCTACAAGCAAGAGACTATTCAGCACGTGCTCGTGCGCCACGAGCAGGCTGCAGTGCATGCTGCCGACGGCTACGCCCGTGCCACTGGTGAAGTGGGAGTCGCCCTCGTCACCTCCGGCCCCGGATTGACCAATGCAGTGACCGGAATCGCCACGGCCTACATGGATTCCATTCCCATGGTCATCATCTCCGGACAGGTGCCTACAGCCGCGATCGGGCTGGACGCCTTCCAGGAGTGCGATACCGTGGGCATCACGCGCCCCATCGTGAAGCACAATTTCCTCGTCAAGGATGCCCGCGATCTGGCCATGACAATGAAAAAGGCCTTCCACATCGCCCGCACCGGCCGGCCTGGTCCGGTGGTGGTCGATATCCCGAAAGACGTCTCCTTCAAGAAGGTGGCCTACAACGGGTATCCGCAGAGCGTCGAAATGCGCTCCTACAACCCTGTTCGCAAAGGCCATGGCGGCCAGATCCGCAAGGCGCTGCAGTTGCTGCTGACCGCCAAGCGGCCATACATCTATACGGGTGGTGGCGTTTTGCTGGGCAATGCCACGCAAGAGTTGCGCACGCTGGTGGACATGCTGGGTTATCCGGTGACCAATACCCTGATGGGATTGGGCGCCTACCCGGCGAGCGATCGCAAGTTCCTCGGCATGCTGGGCATGCATGGCACGATCGAAGCCAACAACGCCATGCAGAACTGCGACGTGCTGCTGGCAGTTGGCGCACGGTTCGATGACCGCGTCATCGGCAACGTGAAGCACTTCGCGCAGAACGACCGCAAGATCATCCATATCGACATCGATCCGTCGAGCATCTCCAAGCGCGTCAAGGTCGATATTCCCATCGTTGGCGACGTCAAGGATGTGCTGACGGAGCTGATCACCATGGTGAGCGAATCGAGCACGCGGGCCGATGCCGGTGCCTTGGCTGCCTGGTGGGACACGATCGAAGGCTGGCGCAAGCGTGAATGCCTCAAATACGATCGCAGCAACAACGAGGTGATCAAGCCGCAATACGTGGTCGAAACCCTTTGGAACATGACCAAGGACGCCGACACCTATGTGACCTCCGACGTGGGCCAGCATCAGATGTGGGCGGCTCAGTACTATCGATTCGATGAGCCGCGCCGCTGGATCAACTCCGGGGGGCTTGGCACGATGGGCGTGGGTATTCCTTACGCCATGGGCATCAAGCTGGCCAAACCGGACGCCGAAGTTTTCTGCATCACGGGCGAAGGCTCGGTGCAGATGAACATTCAGGAGTTGTCCACCTGCCTGCAATACAACACGCCCATCAAGATCTGCGCGTTGAACAACCGTTACCTGGGCATGGTGCGGCAATGGCAGGAAATCGAATATTCCGGCCGGTACAGCCACAGCTACATGGATGCGTTGCCCAACTTCGTGAAGCTGGCAGAGGCCTATGGCCACGTGGGTCTGTTGATCGAACGGCCGCAAGACGTGGAGCCCGCGTTGCGTGAGGCACGCAGGCTCAAGGACCGCACGGTTTTCATGGACTTCCGCACTGATCCGACGGAGAACGTTTTCCCAATGGTTCAGTCCGGCAAAGGCATTACCGAAATGCTTTTGGGATCGGAAGATCTTTAAGTCCAATTGCTTGCCAGCGCTTTGCCATAAAGCGTTTCCTGCTATTCTTTGAATAGCATTTCTCCAACGACGAATCTATTGCCTGCCGAGCCTGGCGCTTACCGGCGCCAGGGGAGGGCAGCGAAAAGAGGAATCCGCACCATGAAGCACATCATTGCCGTTCTGCTGGAAAACGAACCCGGCGCGCTGTCCCGCGTCGTCGGCCTGTTTTCCGCACGGGGCTACAACATCGAATCGCTGACCGTGGCTCCCACGGAGGACGCGTCGCTTTCGCGCATGACGATCCAGACCACGGGGTCCGATGACGTGATCGAGCAAATCACCAAGCATCTGAACCGCCTCATCGAAGTCGTGAAGGTGGTCGACCTGACCGAGGGCGCCTACACCGAGCGAGAGCTCATGATGGTGAAGGTGCGTGCCGTCGGCAAGGAGCGCGAAGAGATGAAGCGCATGGCAGACATCTTCCGCGGCCGAATCATCGACGTCACCGAGAAGAGCTACACCGTCGAACTGACGGGAGACCAGTCCAAGAACGATGCGTTTTTGCAAGCCATCGACCGCACCGCCATCCTGGAAACCGTGCGAACCGGCGCCAGCGGCATTGGCCGCGGTGAACGCATTCTGCGTGTCTGATCCATTCCGCTTATTTCCTCACCTTTTTTCAACACCCCCTCATCGATTCAACCTGGAGCCAACATGAAAGTTTTCTACGACAAAGACTGTGACCTGAGCCTGATCAAGGGCAAGACCGTGGCCATCATCGGCTATGGCTCGCAAGGGCATGCCCATGCGCAAAACCTGAACGACAGCGGCGTGAAGGTCGTGGTTGGCCTGCGCAAGGGCGGGGCCTCGTGGGACAAGGTCGGCAAGGCTGGCCTCAATGTGCTGGAAGTGAACGAAGCGGTGAAGGCTGCCGACGTCGTCATGATTCTGCTACCCGACGAGCAGATCGCCGAGGTCTACACGAACAATGTGGCACCCAACATCAAGCAGGGCGCATCGCTGGCCTTCGCGCACGGGTTCAACGTGCATTACAACCAGGTCGTGCCCCGCGCTGACCTGGATGTCTGGATGGTGGCTCCCAAGGCTCCCGGCCACACCGTGCGCAACACCTACACCCAAGGCGGCGGCGTGCCCCATCTGGTGGCGGTGCATCAGGACAAGTCCGGCAAAGCCCGTGACCTGGCCCTGTCCTACGCCATGGCCAATGGTGGCGGCAAGGCCGGCATCATCGAGACCAACTTCAAGGAAGAGACCGAGACCGACCTGTTCGGCGAACAGGCCGTGTTGTGCGGTGGTGCGGTCGAGCTGATCAAGATGGGTTACGAAACCCTGGTCGAAGCCGGCTACGCACCTGAGATGGCTTATTTCGAGTGCCTGCACGAGCTCAAGCTCATCGTGGACCTGATCTACGAAGGCGGCATTGCCAACATGAACTACTCGATCTCGAACAACGCCGAGTTCGGCGAGTACGTGACCGGCCCGGAAGTGATCAATGCCCAGTCGCGCGAAGCCATGCGCAACGCCCTGAAGCGCATCCAGAACGGCGATTACGCCAAGATGTTCATTCAGGAAGGCCGCCTGAACTATCCATCGATGACGGCTCGCCGCCGCAACACGGCCGACCACAGCATCGAAGTGGTGGGCAACAAGCTGCGCGCGATGATGCCCTGGATCGCCAAGAACAAGCTGGTGGACCAGACCCGCAACTGATCGCCGCCGCGTGCCTGCGGTCTCGGCCGTGGGCACCAAGATTGCAGAGAGGCCACTTCGGTGGCCTTTTTCTTTGGCTTCTCGTGGTGTGTGCAGGCACTACACTCCGCTGTCCGCCGATCGCAGGGATCCGGCAGAGGTACTCTAATTTTGATAGCTGTTTGCGCTGAAGGCGTGGGCGCTGGAGGTTCTTTTGATGCACGAGGGCAATGATTTCGCCAATGACACGCCCCTGGTGGTGCGCAAGCGGCGAAAAGGCATCTACATACTGCCCAATCTGTTCACGTTGGCGGCGCTTTTCGGGGGGTTCTATGCCATCGTGATGGCCATGAATGGCCGCTTCGACCTTGCGGCCGTCGGTGTGTTCTGCGCCATGGTTCTCGACAGCCTGGACGGGCGCGTGGCCCGGATGACCAATACGCAGAGTGCCTTTGGCGAGCAGATGGACTCGCTCTCCGACATGGTGTCTTTCGGAGCAGCGCCAGCACTCATTGCCTATGAGTGGGCGCTGAAGGGGCTGGGACGCTGGGGATGGATCGCCGCTTTCGTCTATTGCGCCTGTGCGGCCCTGCGATTGGCCCGTTTCAATGTGAACACCGGTGTGGTGGACAAGCGGTACTTTCAAGGCTTGCCATCGCCCGCCGCCGCCGCATTGGTGGCCGGCTTCATCTGGTTGTTGACGGAACTGGGTGTGCGCCGCGGCGAAACGGGCTGGATGAGCTGGTCGCAGGTGACGTGGACCATGTTCGGCTTCACGCTGTATGCGGGCCTCACGATGGTGACCAATGTTCCGTTCTACAGCTTCAAAGACATCCAGATGAAAAAAAGCGTGCCGTTCGCCGTGATCGTTTTGATCGCGCTGGGCATCGCCATCATCAACATCCACCCACCCACCGTGCTGTTCAGCGTGTTCGTGCTGTATGGCCTGAGCGGATACTTCGTCTATGCGTGGCGCAAGGCGAAAGGGCAGCACAGCAGCGTGATCAGCATGTCCACCGACGAGCCGGACGAACGGGGCCTGCACAAGTGACTGCGCCGCTGCGGGAGGCTGGTGTGCTACATTGCGCCGCATGAAAACGTTGGCACTGCCGCTGCTATCGCTATTCGCTTTCGGGCGGAGACGGTAGCGCACAGGCGCTCTTCTTGCAAAAAGGCCCGTATGCATCCGCAGCGGGCCTTTTTGCTTGGCATGCCAGAATTTCAACGTTGCGGACCCCCACCATCTCTGGAGAAACACAATGGCAGACAAGCTGATCATTTTCGACACCACGTTGCGCGATGGCGAGCAGTCGCCCGGCGCATCCATGACCAAGGACGAGAAGCTGCGCATTGCGCGCCAACTGGAGCGTCTCAAGGTCGATGTGATCGAAGCGGGGTTTGCTGCCAGCTCCAACGGGGATTTCGAGGCGGTGCAGTCCATCGCACAAGCCATCAAGGACTCGACCATCTGCTCCCTGTCCCGAGCGAACGATCGCGATATTTCGCGCGCGGCGGAAGCGCTGAAGGGGGCCAACAGCGCGCGCATCCACACGTTCATTGCGACGAGCCCGCTGCACATGGAAAAGAAGCTGCGCATGACGCCGGAGCAGGTGCTGGAGCAGGCCAAACAGTCGGTCCGATTCGCCCGCAACCTGATCGGCGATATCGAGTTCAGCCCGGAAGACGGCTACCGCAGCGAGATGGATTTCCTGTGCCGCGTCCTGGAAGCCGTGATTGCAGAAGGGGCTACCACGATCAACGTGCCCGACACCGTCGGCTATGCCGTTCCCGAACTGTATGGCAACTTCATCAAAACCCTGAGGGAGCGGATTCCCAACAGCGACAAGGCCATCTGGTCGGTGCATTGCCATAACGATCTGGGCATGGCGGTGGCGAATTCCCTTGCGGGTGTGAAGATCGGTGGTGCCCGCCAGGTCGAGTGCACGATCAACGGGCTGGGCGAGCGGGCAGGCAACTGCTCGCTGGAAGAGATCGTGATGGCCGTCAAGACGCGCAAGGACTACTTTGGACTGGAGCTGGGCATCGATGCCCAGCACATCGTGGCGGCAAGCCGCATGGTCAGCCAGACCACGGGGTTCGTCGTGCAGCCGAACAAGGCCGTGGTGGGCGCCAACGCTTTCGCGCATGCCAGCGGCATCCACCAGGACGGCGTGCTGAAGGCTCGCGACACTTACGAGATCATGCGCGCCGAGGATGTGGGCTGGTCTGCCAACAAGATCGTGCTGGGCAAGCTGAGCGGCCGCAATGCCTTCAAGCAGCGTTTGCTTGAATTGGGCGTGCAGCTTGACAGCGAAACGGATGTCAACAGCGCCTTCGCCAAGTTCAAGGAACTGGCAGACCGCAAAAGCGAGATCTTCGACGAAGACATTCTGGCGCTGGTCAGCGGTGAAAGTGCTGCCAACGAGCAGGAGCAATACGGCTTCGTATCGTTGTCACAGCACAGCGAAACCGGCGAGCGCCCGCAGGCCACCATCGTCTTCACGGTGGGCGGCAAGGAGGTGCGGGGCCAATCGGACGGCAATGGGCCTGTGGATGCGTCACTCAAGGCCATCGAGTCGCACGTCAAGAGCGGGGCCGAAATGGTGCTCTATTCGGTCAATGCCATCAGCGGTTCGACGGAGAGCCAGGGGGAAGTGACGGTGCGGCTGCAGAACAGCGGCAGGGTGGTGAACGGGGTGGGCGCAGACCCCGACATCGTGGTCGCGTCAGCCAAAGCCTACATCAGTGCGTTGAACAAATTACAAAGTAAAGCCGATCGAGTCGCCGCACAAGGCTGACCATCGAATTTATAATTCATTCACTTTATTGAAAGGTCGCGCAAGGTATTGATCTTGCGCGACTTTTTTCGATTCTGTACACTGACAAACACTATTTACCGCTTGGAGCATTCTGATGCACGTACGCCCTCGCGCTTCTTCTCGTTTTTTTCGCACCGTCGCATTCCTTGCGATGAGCATTGCGCTCACGGCCACCTCGGTGCACGCGGCAGAGCGAAAGAAGGTGCAGGTCAAGAAGCAGGCTGCATCCTCGACGGCCAAACAGCGTCCTGTGGCACGCTCTGCCACGGTGGTTTCTCGCAAAGCCGTGACCCGTGTCAAGGCCACCACCCGCGCATCCGCGCGCAGCGTGAAGGCTGCCACGCGCATGGTGGCCGTCCCTGAAAAACTTTCCTTTGGGCAAGTTGCAGGCCTGCATTCCCTCACCGACCCCCTGGATTTGAAGTCCAGCGTGGCCTTGGTCATCGACCAGGAGACCAACGAAGTCCTGCTGAGCAAGAACGACCATGCCGTTCTGCCGATTGCATCGCTGACCAAATTGATGACAGGGCTGCTCGTATCGCAGGCCCACTTGCCGATGGATGAGCCCATCACCATCACGCAAGACGATGTGGATACCGAGAAGTTCAGCAGTTCCCGCTTGGCCGTGGGCACGACCCTCACGCGGGGCGAGATGATGCATCTGGCCCTCATGTCCAGCGAAAACCGGGCAGCCCATGCCCTGGGCCGCACCTTTCCCGGCGGGCTGGAGGCTTTCGTTGCGCAGATGAACGCGAAGGCGAAGCTGCTGGGCATGACGGATACCCGCTATGTGGAGCCCACGGGCCTGTCCAGCCATAACCAGTCCAGTGCCCGCGATCTGGCCACCTTGGTGAACATTGCCCATGGCGATCCCATGCTGCGCGAACTCACCACGTCTCCCAGCTATGAAGTGGCCGTGGGGCGCCGCACGCTGCAGTACAACAACACCAATCGACTCGTGAAAAGCCCGGCTTGGGACATCGGCCTTCAGAAGACGGGCTACATCTCCGAAGCGGGTCGTTGCCTGGTGATGCAGGCCCAGATATCGGGCCGCAAGCTGATCATGGTTTTCCTGGACTCGGCAGGCAAGTTCAGCCGCCTGGGTGATGCCGAGCGCGTGCGCAACTGGGTGGAAAAGCTGCCTTCCATTGGCGGTGCGCCCACTCTGCACGCCATCGGCACGAAGCCTTGACGCTGCTCGGACCCCGCCTGTTCTGAATGGCAGGGTTTGAGATCAGGAGAGGCGAAAGACCAAAGGCGATCCGACCCCTTTGAACCACGCGCATTGCTGCAATGCGCGTTTTTTCTTGGGGCTCTCGCTAGGGTGCAGCTGATTTGTCGCGCCGGTTGGTCGAATAGCCCAAGGCCTGGGAAATTTCGCTGGCAGTCGCCTGGAGCTTGGGCAGCCAGTTCTCATCCAGTCGATCCGCGGGCGCGGAGATCGAAAGGCCTGCGACCAGATGGGCCTGGTCGTCATACACGCCCGCTGCCATGCAGCGCACGCCGAGTTCGAGTTCCTCGTTGTCTCGCGCAATGCCGTATTGGCGGGCTTTGCCCAGTTCGCGCTCCAGGACCGGAAGCTGCGTGATGCTGTTGCGGGTGTGCCCCGACAGACCGGTGCGCATCGCATAGGCCCTTACCCGTTGTGGATCGTCTGCGGCCAGAAACAGTTTTCCCGTCGACGTCAGGTGCAGCGGCGCTCGGCCACCGATGGCCCGGACCACCTGCATGCCGGAGCGTTCACTGTAGGCACGCTCGACATACACGATCTCATCGCCCTGGCGCATGCTCAGATTGACGGGCTGCTGGATCAGCTTGTGCAGGTTGCGCATCGGGGTCAACGCCGCATCGCGCACGCTCAGGCGCGCTTTCACCAAGTTGCCCAATTCCAGCAAACGCATGCCGAGGCGGTAGCTGCCGGATTCCGGGCGGTCCACAAAACGGCCAATGGTCAGGTCGTTCAGGATGCGGTGGGCCGTGGAAGGGTGCAGTCCGGTCTTCTCGCTGATTTCCTTGAGGGAAATCGCTTCCTCGCGCGAGGTGAGCACGTCGATGAGTGCAAACATGCGCTCCAGCACCTGGACGCTGGGTTTGGCAGGCGCGCCGGCATCGTCTTTTTTCATGGTGATGTGTGTTGACGAGAAGCGCGCATTTTATCTTGTGAAATGCAGAGCGACCGTCTTCACCGCCTCAGGGCGCGAGTCTCCATTCGCCGTCGATCCGCAACTCGTGGGGCAGGAAGCGCGCCTTGTAGTTCATCTTCGGGCTCTCTTCGATCCAGTAGCCCAGGTAGACATAGGGCAGATCCAGGGTGCGCGCCTGCTCGATCTGCCAAAGCACGTTGTAGGTGCCGTAGCTGCAGCCGGGGTCGGGTTCGTAGAAGGTGTACACGGCCGACAACCCGTCGTCCAGCACGTCCAGGATCGAGACCATCCGCAATGCACCGGGCGCACCGTCCACGTCGGGTTCGCGGAACTCCACGAGCCGGGAGTTGACCCGGCTCTGCAGGAGGAACTGGGTGTATTGGTCGATGCTGTCGTGGTCCATGCCGCCACCGCAGTGGCGCAGGTTCTGGTAGCGCAGATAAAGCTGATAGTGCTCGGGTACGTAGCCCAGGCGCAGGACGCGTGCCTGCAGGTTGCCGTGCTTCGCCCACGCACGACGCTGGCTGCGATCGGGCTTGAAGGATTTGGTCAGCACGCGCAACGGCGTGCATGCTTGGCAGCCATCGCAGTAGGGGCGGTAGGTGAACATGCCGCTGCGGCGAAACCCTCGCGCCACCAAGTCCGAATACACGTCGTTCTGGATCAGGTGGCTGGGCGTGGCAACCTGCGAGCGCGCCTGCCGTGCAGGCAGGTAGCTGCATGGATAAGGCGCCGTGGCGTAGAACTGCAAGGTGTGCAGCGGCAGATCGTTGAGTTGCGTCATCCCGGGTTCCCGGTAGGGGGCATCAGCGCAGTCCAGTATACGGGCTCGAATTTCCAGGAAACCGGTGCTTCCAGGGATGCCTGTGCAACGTGGTGGAGGAACCGGGCGCGGTCTATTTCATGGGCGCCGAAGGATGCCAGATGGGCCGTGTTCTGCTGGCAGTCGATGAGTGCCACGCCGTGGTGCCGGCACAAGCAGACGAAAGCTGCGAGCGCGACCTTGGACGCATCGGTCGCGTGGGCGAACATCGATTCGCCAAAAACAGCCTTGCCCAGCGCAATGAAGTACAGCCCGCCGACGAGCCGGCCGTCAACCCACGTTTCCACACTGTGCGCAAAGCCGGCGGCGTGGAATGCACGATAGGCGTCCACCATCTGCGGCACGATCCAGGTGCCGTTCTGGCCCGACCTTGGCGTGCCGGCACAGGCCTTGATGACCGCGCCGAAGTCATGGTCCACGCGGATTTCGCACTGGGGCGAGACGCGGAATTTCTGCAAGGTGCGGCGCAGCGACCGGTGCAGCCGAAATTCCGCCACGGGCAGCACCATGCGGGGATCGGGGCTCCACCAGAGCACGGGTTGCCCAGGGCTGAACCACGGAAAAATACCTCGCTGGTAGGCACTTTTCAAATGGGCGACGCTGAGATTTCCACCAGCGGCCAGCAGTCCCGGGGCTGCGGATTCGCTGCCCCAGCTGAGCGCCACGCTGGGAAATTCGTCGCCGGGTTGCAGCCAAGGCAAATGATCGTCAGCCATGCACAGGGAAGAATGGAAGAAGCAACGCATTGTCGCCGAGTGCGCAGGGCTGCGGGAGGCCTTCGGATCGGTTCGGCGGAGACTGCTTGGATGGAGTCGATCCAAGCCTGCCTTGAGCGGGCGATGGCAAAAAGGCCATTCCCGCGGATGGCCTTTCACTGGGGCGAGTGGCGGCGCTCGGGCCCCAGCCTTATCCGGTCAGGGAATCAGGCGAACCTGCTCCACCTCGAACTCCATTTTGCGAATGCCCTTGTCGACCTCTCCCACCAGTTCCACCCGCTGCTGGGCACTGATGGGTTGGCCTGCCGGAAAGCGTTTGTCCGAAATCTCGACGGGCATGCGGCCGCTGTCGTCTGCGAAGGTGTAGTTTTTGCCGCCGTCGTGGGACACGATGCGGCCTTGCAGGCGGACGTGCTGGTCGTCCGTGGCGGTGTCGAGCAGTTGCTTCACCGTCATCGTGGGCACCGAGGTGGGCCCGGTGTAGCCGCTGCCGGCTGCCGGTGCTGCAGCACGTTCGCCTGTGGTGGGCCCGGTGTACTGCGCCATGGCCGGTGCGGCGGCGCCCAGCAGGCCGAGGGTGATAAAGAGCGCGGTGGCGGGTTTCTGCATGGCTTCACTCCTTTGGGATGGTTGACTGACCTGCGGGTTGGGTGACCCGCAGCAAGGAACCACAAAGGATGCCGAAGCGGCAGAGGGCGGGGTGTAGGCGATGGCCGGACGGTCGATTCGGTCGATGTCGGCAATGCCTGGCCAAAAAGTCACGGGACCGGCAGACAACAAAAAAGCCCGCTATCGATGAAATAGCGGGCTTTTGTACAGCCTGGAAGGCTGTCAATGGCTCCTCGACCTGGGCTCGAACCAGGGACCTACGGATTAACAGTCCGGCGCTCTACCGACTGAGCTATCGAGGAATATTCGGTATCTGACTAGCTATGTAAAAGGCCCTGCGTACACATGCAAGGCCTTGATGATCTTGGCTCCTCGACCTGGGCTCGAACCAGGGACCTACGGATTAACAGTCCGGCGCTCTACCGACTGAGCTATCGAGGAACAAGACTTAGATTATATACACAAAAAGTGAGCAAATTCGAAGAACTGCGGCTGCCTGATGGATCGGGTTGCAGGTTGCTTCCCATGGGCCCTCAACGGGCCGGCTCCGGCCGCTGCCAAAGCCAGGCGAGCACGCACGCCATGCACAGCGAAGCGCTGATGGCAACCCAGCGGGGTGCGTGGCTGAAGATGAGCACGGCCGCCGCGAGCGCCATGAGGATGCTGGCGCTCCACTTGGCGCGGCGGCTCACCTGGCCGCCGTTGGCCCAGTCGCGCAGCATGGGGCCGAAAAGCGGGTGGCGCCACAGCCACGCGTGCAGCCGGGGCGAACTGCGAGCCGCTGCCCAGCCGGCCATGAGGATGAACACCGTGGTCGGCAGACCGGGCACGAAGATGCCGATGATGCCGGTCACCAGGCTCAGCACCGCAAAGCACAGCAGCAGCCAGCGCACCGGCAGGGGCAGCGGGGCAGGGCGGGGTGGCGGCGGTGGCAAAGGCGCTGGCGGGAGCGGCATGCCTGGATTGTGCCTGCGGCATGGGGTTGGTCGGCGCGCTATGCTGCGGGGACTTCGACGCTGACCGTCGGCCCTTCTTTTCATTCCCATGACCGTTCAAAACATTCTCAAGATGGGCGATCCGCGCCTGCTGCGCGTGGCACAGCCCGTGACCGAGTTCGATACCGACGCGCTGCACCTGCTGGTGCGCGACATGCTGGACACCATGGAGGCGGTCAATGGCGCCGGCCTGGCCGCGCCGCAGATCGGCGTGGATCTGCAATTGGTGATCTTCGGTTCGGACCGCAAGAACCCCCGCTACCCCGACCGGCCCCTGGTGCCGCGCACCGTGTTGCTCAACCCGCAGATCACCCCGCTGGGCGACGAAGAGGAAGAGGACTGGGAAGGGTGCCTGTCCGTTCCCGGCCTGCGCGGCAAGGTGCCGCGCTGGTCCCGCATCCGCTACCAGGGCCTGGACCCGTATGGCGACCCGATCGATCGCACGGCGGAGGGGTTCCATGCGCGCGTGGTGCAGCACGAATGCGACCACCTGATCGGGAAGCTCTACCCGATGCGGGTGCGCGATTTCACCCAGTTCGGCTACACCGAGGTGCTGTTTCCCGAGCTCGCCGACGCGGAAGACGACTGACTGACTGACCTGGCAAGCGTTGCCTCGGAAAACATGAGTGAAATTAGCCTCCAGCGCAAACAATGCTAGGGTGTTTTGCTATCAAATAAATAGCGTCGAATGTGTCGGACCCCAGCGGCCCGTCATTCGGACAACGCGTTCAGCAGTTCGGTCTCGATCTGGATCTGCCGCGCGTTGCTCTGCAGTTCCGGGCCGTGCACGAGGAAGGTGTCTTCCACCCGCTCGCCCAGGGTGCTGACCTTGGCCAGTTGCACGCTCAGGTGGTGGCGCGAAAGGATGCGCGCCACCAGGTAGAGCAAGCCCGCCCGGTCGCTGGCGGAGATGTTGATGAGCCAGCGCTGGGCTTTCTCGTCGGGGCGCAGCGTGACGCGCGGGGCCACGGGAAAGCTCTTCACGCGGCGTGAGACGCGCTTGCGCGCCGGCTCGGGCAGGCCTGCGGTTTCGTCCTCGATCGCGCGGGCGAGATCGCTCTCCACCATGTGCGTGAGTTCGCGGTAGTGTCCGGCCTGCTCCGAGGCCACGACCTGGAACGTGTCGAGCGCGCAGCCATCGTGGGCGGTGTGCACCCGCGCATCGAGGATGCTGAAGCCCGCCCGGTCGAAATAGCCGCAGATGCGGGCGAAGAGGTCGGGCTGGTCGGGCGCATAAACCGCCACCTGCAGGCCCTCGCCTGCCAGCGACTGCCGCGCGCGGACCACCGTGCGGCCGGTGCCCACGTAGCGCGAGAGGTGGCGCGTGTGCCAGGCAATGTCGGCGGCTTCGTGCCGCATGAAATAGCCCACGTCCAGCGTGTCCCACAGCTTCTTGTGCGCCTCGAACGGCTGGGCCTGCAGCGCCAGCATGACCATGGCTTCGCGCTTGCGGGCCTCGATTTCGGCGGCGGCATTGGGGGCGTGGCCGCCCAGGGCGCGCAGCGTGGCGCGGTACAGGTCTTCCAGCAGCTTGCCCTTCCACGCGTTCCAGACCTTGGGGCTGGTGCCGCGGATGTCCGCCACGGTGAGCAGGTACAGCGCGGTGAGGCGGCGCTCGCTGCCCACGCGCTGGGCGAAAGCGCCGATCACGTCCGGATCGGACAGGTCCTGCTTTTGCGCGACCTGGCTCATGGCCAGGTGCTCGCGCACCAGGAACTCGACCAGTGCCGCGTCTTCCTCGTCCACGCCGTGCTGGCGGCAGAAGTGGCGCACTTCCTCGGCACCGATCTTGGAGTGGTCGCCGCCGCGGCCCTTGCCGATGTCGTGGAACAGCGCCGCCAGGTACAGCAGCCACGGCTTGTCCCAACCACCGGCCAGCTGCGAGCAGAACGGGTATTCGTGCGCATGCTCGGCCATGAAGAAGCGGCGCACGTTGCGCAGCACCATCAGGATGTGCTGGTCCACGGTGTAGACGTGGAACAGGTCGTGCTGCATCTGGCCCACGATGCGGCGAAACGGCCAGAGGTAGCGGCCCAGCACCGAGGTCTGGTTCATGAGCCGCATCGCATGCGTGATGCCCGAGGGCTGCCGCAGGATCTTCATGAAGGTCGCGCGGTTGACCGGGTCGCGGCGGAAGGCGCTGTCCATCGCCCCGCGGGCGTTGTAGAGCGCGCGCAGCGTGCGCACCGACAGGTCCTTCAGCCCCAGCGTGGTCTCGTAAAGCAGGAAAGTTTCCAGGATGGCGTGGGGGTGCTTCTCGTACAGGTCGTCGCTGGCCACTTCGACGAGGCCGGCCTTTTCGAAGAAGCGGTCGTTGATGCGGTGCAGCTCGTGCGTGGAGGGGCTGAGCCGCTCCTCGATGTTCAGCAGCAGGATCTGGCTGAGCTGCGACACGGCCTTGGCCGCCCAGTAATAGCGGCGCATGAGGGTTTCGCTCGCGCGCATGGCCAGGCGCTTGCCGTCGGGCGAGTGGGAGCGGTAGCCGAACGATTCGGCTACGGCGGTCTGCAGGTCGAACACCAGCCGGTCCTCGTGGCGGCCGGCCACGGCGTGCAGCCGCGCGCGGATGAGGAACAGCACGGCCTCGTTGCGCTCGATCTGGGCCACCTCGAACGGCGTGGCCATGCCATTGGCGGCCAGTTCGCGCCAGTCGCGCCCCAGGCCGGCCGCGCGGGCGACCCACAGCACCGTCTGCAGGTCGCGCAGGCCGCCGGGCGACTCCTTGCAGTTGGGCTCCAGCGAGTAGGGCGTGTTCTCGTACTTGGTGTGGCGCTGGCGCATCTCCAGCGTCTTGGCGATGAGGAAGTCCTGCGCGTCCATCTGCGCGTCGTAGCGCTGCTGGAATGCGGCGAACAGCGGCGAGCTGCCGCAGACGCGGCGGGCTTCGAGCAGCGAGGTCTGCACGGTCACGTCGGCCGCGGATTCGGTCAGGCACTCGGCCACCGTGCGCACGCTGGAGCCGATCTCCAGGCCGGCGTCCCAGCAGCTGCCGATGAACGATTCGATGCACGTGGACAAGGCGCAGCCGGCCCCGGGCGTGGCGCCGTCCGGCAGCAGGACGAGCACGTCGACGTCGGAATGGGGAAAGAGCTGCGCGCGGCCGTAGCCCCCCACGGCCACCAGCGCCAGGTCGTCCGGCATGCCGGCGCGCTGCCACAGCTGGCGCAGCAGGCGGTCCGCCAGGGTGGAGAGCTTGTGCAGCAGGGTGCGAACGCCGCGCGTGGAGGCGCCCGTGGATTGCAGCGACGCGAGCAGGGTGGCCTTGTCTTGGCGGTAGGCGTCGCGCAGGGTTTGCAGGTCGGTCATGGACGGCGGCAGGGTGGCGGGTGCGGGTGGGGCAACGGAGCGATGGGCAGGTTAGCACCAGACAAGCAAGAACCGTGCGCCCGGCCGCCGCGCGGCCGGCCCGCGCGCCGTGTTCCGGTCAGGTCTTCGTGGCGGTCACGAAGGCCGGCAGCGGTGGTGAGCCGGCCGACAGGGTCAGGACTTCGTAGCCGGTCTCGGTCACCAGCACGGTGTGCTCCCACTGCGCCGACAGGCTGCGGTCCTTGGTCACGATGGTCCAGCCGTCGTTGCCGAATTCCTTCACCTCGCGGCGGCCGGCGTTCAGCATGGGCTCGATGGTGAAGGTCATGCCGGGCAGCAGCTCATCCAGCGTGCCAGGGTAGCCGTAGTGCAGCACCTGGGGCTCTTCGTGGAATTTCTGGCCGATGCCGTGGCCGCAGAACTCGCGCACCACCGACAGGCCGTGGCCCTCGGCGTACTTCTGGATGGCGTGGCCGATGTCCCCCAGGCGGGCGCCGGGCTTGACGCGCTGGATGCCGATCCACATGGCGTCGAAGGTGAGGCTGCACAGGCGCTTGGCGGCGATGGAGACGTCGCCGATCAGGTACATGCGGCTGTTGTCGCCGTACCAGCCGTCCTTGGTGATGACGGTGACGTCCACGTTCATGATGTCGCCCTTCTTCAGGGGCTTGTCGTTCGGGATGCCGTGGCAGACCACGTTGTTGATCGACGTGCACAGCGACTTGGGGTAGGGCGGATAGCCCGGCGGCTGGTAGCCGATGGTGGCGGAGATGGTGCCCTGCTGCGCCATGCATTCGGCCGCGAGGCGGTCGATTTCGTTCGTGGTGATGCCAGGCTGGATGTGGGGCGCGATGTAGTCCAGCACTTCCGAAGCCAGTCGGCATGCCTCTCGCATGCCGGCGATGCCTTCGGCGTCTTTGATGGTGATGCTCATGGGGCCAATTATCCCATCGGCGCTTGGCCGATGCGGGCCACGCGGGCGAAGGCCTCGTCGGCGATGCGATCCGCCCCCGGTAAAATGCCGGGCTCAGCATTCTCCGCACCCTGCCCAGCCGGCCCCAGTCAGCGGCCGGCGGTCCAGGGTGGGGCCGCACCTTTTCCATCACCCAACAGGCCGCCGAAGTGATCTCGCCGACATCGTCCACGAAGCCCTCCTTGCACCTCAGCACGTTCGAAGGCGGCAACGCCCTCAGCGCCTTCCGCATGCGCCAGCTGCTGCCCGCGCTGCAGGCCATCCACGACCGCATCACGGGCATCGCCGCCCGCTTCGTGCACCTGGTGGCCACCGACGCGGTGCCCACCCCGGCCGAAACCGATCGCTTCGCCGCGCTGCTGACCTATGGTGACCCCTACGGCGGCCCGGCCGATGGCCCGGCCATCGTTGTCACGCCGCGCCTGGGCACGGTCTCGCCCTGGGCGTCGAAGGCGACCGACATCGCGCACAACTGCGGCCTGGCGCTGCGCCGCGTGGAGCGCATCACCGAGTACCGCCTCTCGCTCAAATCCGGCCTGCTGGGCGGCACGCCCACGCTGACCGACGCGCAGCGCGGGCAGATCGCCGCGCTGCTGCACGACCGCATGACCGAGTCGGTGGTGTCGGACCGCTCGGGCGCCGAGGCCCTGTTCACTGAGCTGCCGGCCGCGCCGATGGAGTTCGTCGATGTGCTGGGCGGCGGGCGCGCGGCGGTCGAGGCGGCCAACGCCCAGTGGGGCCTGGCCCTGGCCGACGACGAGATCGACTACCTCGTCAATGCCTTCCAGGGCCTGGCGCGCAACCCCACCGACGTGGAGCTGATGATGTTCGCGCAGGCCAACAGTGAGCACTGCCGCCACAAGATCTTCAACGCGCAGTTCACCATCGACGGCGAGAAGCAGGACAAGAGCCTGTTCGCCATGATCCGCAACACCCACCAGCTGGCGCCCCAGCACACGGTGGTGGCGTATTCGGACAACGCCTCGGTCATGGAAGGCACGCGCGTCGAGCGGTTTTTGGCAAAAATGCCCGTCAGTGCAAATTCCACTAGGGCAGTGTGCTATGAAAAGAGTAGCGTCACGAACCACATTCTGATGAAGGTGGAAACGCACAACCACCCCACGGCCATCTCGCCGTTCCCCGGCGCTTCCACCGGCGCGGGCGGCGAGATCCGCGACGAGGGCGCCACCGGCCGCGGCTCCAAGCCCAAGGCGGGCATGACCGGCTTCACGGTGTCCAAGCTCTGGGGCGGCGAGTTCGGCAAGCCCGAGCACATCGCCAGCCCGCTGCAGATCATGGTGGAAGGCCCCCTGGGCGGAGCGGCGTTCAACAACGAGTTCGGCAGGCCCAACCTGCTGGGCTATTTCCGCGAGTACGAGCAGTCGGTGGGCGGCGTGGACCGGGGCTACCACAAGCCCATCATGATCGCCGGCGGCCTGGGCACCATCGATGCGGGCCTCACGCAGAAGATCGAATTCCCGGCCGGATCGCTGCTGATCCAGCTGGGCGGCCCTGGCATGCGCATCGGCATGGGCGGCAGCGCGGCCAGTTCCATGGCCACGGGCGCGAACGCGGCGGAGCTCGATTTCGACTCCGTGCAGCGCGGCAACCCCGAGATCGAGCGCCGCGCGCAGGAGGTCATCAACCACTGCTGGGCGCAGGGTGCGGCCAACCCCATCCTGGCGATCCACGACGTGGGCGCGGGCGGGCTGTCCAATGCCTTCCCCGAGCTGACCAACGACGCCGGCCGGGGGGCGCACTTCGACCTGCGCGCGGTGCAGCTCGAAGAGTCGGGCCTGGCCCCGAAAGAGATCTGGTCCAACGAAAGCCAGGAGCGCTACGTGCTGGCGATCGCGCCGCAATCGCTGGAGCAGTTCCGCGCGTTCTGCGAGCGCGAGCGCTGCCCGTTCGCCGTGATCGGCACGGCCACCGAGCACCGCCAGCTGGTGCTGGAGGACACGGCCGCCGCCGGCAATCAGAAGCTGCCGGTGGACATGCCCATGGAAGTGCTGCTGGGCAAGCCGCCCAAGATGCACCGCGACGTGAAGACCGTGCAGCGCGAATTCGCGCCCATCGACCTCACGGGCGTGGCGCTGCAAAAGGCGGTGATCGACGTGCTGGCGCACCCCACGGTGGCCAGCAAGCGCTTTCTCATCACCATCGGCGACCGCACGGTGGGCGGCTTGTCGCACCGTGACCAGATGGTGGGCCCCTGGCAGGTGCCGGTGGCCGATTGCGCCGTCACGCTGGCCGACTTCCAGGGCTTTGCCGGCGAGGCCATGAGCATGGGCGAGCGCACGCCGCTGGCCGCCATCGACGCGCCCGCCTCGGGCCGCATGGCCGTGGCCGAGGCCATCACCAATCTGCTGGCCGCGCCCATCGAACTGCCGCGCGTGAAGCTCTCCGCCAACTGGATGGCCGCCTGCGGCGAGCCCGGCGAGGATGCCGCGCTGTACGCCACCGTGAAGGCCGTGGGCATGGAGCTGTGCCCGGCGCTGGGCATTTCGATCCCGGTGGGCAAGGATTCGCTGTCCATGCGCACCCAGTGGAGGGATGAAAGCGGTGCGAAGAAGGTCACCTCCCCCGTGAGCCTGATCGTCAGCGCCTTCGCCACGCTGGCCGACGTGCGCGGCACGCTCACGCCGCAACTGGACGCGGCGGAGGACGACACCACGCTGGTGCTGATCGACCTGGGCCATGGCAAGGCCCGCATGGGCGGCAGCATCCTGGGCCAGGTGCTGGGCCAGAGCGGCGACGTGGCGCCCGACCTGGACGACGCGCAGGACCTGGTGCGCCTGGTCGATGCCGTGAACGCGCTGCGCGCCAAGGGCCAGATCCTGGCCTACCACGACCGCAGCGACGGCGGTCTGCTGGCCGCGGTGGCCGAGATGGCCTTCGCCGGCCATGTGGGCGTGGCGCTGAACGTCGATCTGCTCGTGACCGAGGGCGACGGCATCAGCGACAGCCGCATGGAGACAGGCGACGCCAAGAACTGGGCCTCGCAGGTGAGCGCGCGCCGCGAGGAGCTGACGCTCAAGGCGCTGTTCAACGAGGAACTGGGCGTGGTGCTGCAGGTGCGCACCGCCGAGCGCAACGAGGTCATGCAGACCCTGCGCGAGCACGGCCTGTCCCGGTCCAGCCACTTCATCGGCAAGACGCGGCCTGCCTCGTCCACCATGGACGCCGGCAAGGGCGAGCTGCAGGTGTGGCGCGATGCCAAGAGCGTGTTCAGCGCCACCCTGTCCGACCTGCACCAGGTGTGGGACGCGGTGAGCTGGAAGATCACGCAGCAGCGCGACAACCCGGCCACGGCCGATGCCGAGCATGCCGCCGCAGGCGTGCCGAACGACCCGGGCCTGCACGTGGCGCTCACGTTCGATCCGGCCGAGGACGTGGCCGCGCCGTTCCTGAACCTCGCGCGGCCGAAGGTCGCCATCCTGCGCGAGCAGGGGGTCAACTCGCACATCGAGATGGCCTACGCCTTCACCGAGGCGGGCTTCGAGGCCTACGACGTGCACATGACCGACCTGCAGACGGGCCGCGCGCAGCTGTCGGACTTCGCCGGCGTGGTGGCCTGCGGCGGCTTCAGCTACGGCGACACGCTGGGCGCCGGCATCGGCTGGGCGCGTTCGATCACGTTCAACCCGGTGCTGTCGGAGCAGTTCCAGGGCTTCTTCGGCCGCAAGGACACCTTCGGCCTGGGCGTGTGCAACGGCTGCCAGATGTTCGCCGAACTGGCCGACATCATTCCCGGCGCCGAGGCCTGGCCGCGCTTCACCACCAACCAGAGCGAGCGCTTCGAGGCGCGGCTGTCGCTGGTGGAGGTGCTGGAGTCGCCCAGCCTGTTCTTCGCCGGCATGGCGGGCAGCCGCCTGCCGATTGCCGTGGCGCACGGCGAGGGCTACGCCAACTTCAAGTACCGCGGCGACCCGGCCCAGACCATCTCTGCCATGCGGTATGTGGACCACCACGGCGCGGCCACCGAGCAGTACCCGTTCAACCCCAACGGCAGCGCGGGCGGCCTCACGGCGGTGACCACGGCCGATGGGCGCTTCACGGCCATGATGCCGCACGCCGAACGCGTGTTCCGCAACGTGCAGATGAGCTGGACCAGCGGCGACCGCAGCGCGCTGAGCCCGTGGATGCGCATCTGGCGCAACGCCCGCCGCTGGGTGGGCTGAGGAAAGCGGAAGAGCCGGAAGCGCGCCCGACGCGCCCCGGCAGCCGATGCGCTCGGGCCGTCTTCGGCGTTCAGGTGCGGCGGTACACCAGCAGCCGGCCTTTGTAGGCGGGCGCATCGTTCAGCGCGGCCCGGTCCAGCCGCTCTTCGCGCAGGCCGAAGCCCTGCGCGGCCATCTGCTTGCTGAAGGCGGCGCGGTTGCCCCGGTCCGGGTCCACGATCCAGACCTGGGCCTCTGGGCCCGCGTGCAGGTCGATGAAATGCGCAAGGCTGGCGCGGGCGTCGCGTTCGTACAGCAGGTCGCTGCCCATGATGAGGTCGAACAGCCCGTGCACCGGGCCGCCGTGCGCCTGCGCGAGCGGACTCTCGTCCTGCTGCGGCGGGCCCAGCGCTTCGCCGCTGCCCCACTGGCCCTGGCGGTACTTCATGGTGCCCATGCCGTTCAGGCGCAGGTTCTCGCGCAGGAAGGTGCCGGCCAGTGGGTGGCAGTCGCTCGCGGTCACGTCGGCGCCTTGCCGGTGGCACACCAGGCTGGCCAGCGCCAGGCCGCAGCCCAGCTCCAGGATACGCTCGCCCGCCTGCACGGGCCGGGCCGCCATGCGCGCGGCCAGTTGCGCGCCCGAGGGCCACAGCAGGCCGAAGAGGGGCCAGGCGGCCGAGGAGATGCCCAGGGTTTCGGCGTCGCCGAGGGGGTCGGAGAACTGCTGGCGGTCCAGCAGGGAGCGGATGACGAGGTCGTCGACGCCAGCGATGGCGATGTTTTCTTGCTTGGTCAGGTAGCCTGGCATGCGGCGGGAGCGAGAGCCCGCGTGCAGGACCCCGATATCGGTGGGAAGGCCGCCAGTATGCGCCTTGCACCGACACGGACCCATCGCAGGGCGTTGCTATAGTGGGCGCCGCCTGGACGACGGGCGCCAGGCTTTTCGGCCGGCATGCCCGGCCCGCGCGGCGTTCCCCTGGCCTTGCAGCCTTTCGCCGCCGTGCCCGTGGACCCGCTCCCTCCCTCGATTTTTTAAGGATTCCCATGGCCGGTGCCAGCCTTTTGACGCTGCTCGACGATATCGCCACCGTTCTGGACGACGTGGCCCTGATGACCAAGGTCGCTGCCAAGAAGAGTGCCGCCATGGCCGATGACGTGTCCGTCATGACCAAGGTGGCGGCGCAGAAAACCGCAGGCGTGCTGGGCGACGATCTGGCGCTCAATGCCCAGCAGGTCACGGGCGTGCGCGCCGATCGCGAGATTCCCGTGGTCTGGGCGGTGGCCAAGGGCTCGCTCGTCAACAAGGCCATCCTGGTGCCGGCCGCGCTGCTGATCAGCGCATTCATTCCGTGGGCGGTGACGCCGCTGCTCATGGTGGGCGGCGCGTTCCTGTGCTTCGAGGGCGCGGAGAAGCTGGCGCACCGGTTCCTGCCCCACGGCGATGCCCCCAAGGAAGAGGCGGGCCGCGAGGCGCATGCCCTTGCCAACGCTAACCCGGCGGTGGACATCGCCGCCTTCGAGAAGGACAAGGTCAAGGGCGCGGTGCGCACCGACTTCATCCTGTCCGCCGAGATCATCGCCATCACGCTGGGTACGGTCGCCAGTGCCCCGTTCGGGCAGCAGGTGGCAGTGCTGGCCGGCATCGCGCTCATCATGACGGTGGGCGTGTACGGCTTGGTGGCCGGCATCGTCAAGCTGGACGACCTGGGCCTGTGGCTCACCCGCAAGACGGGACGCGCTGCGCAGGCGCTGGGCCGCGGCATCGTGGCCGCCGCGCCCTGGCTCATGAAGGTGCTCTCGGTCGCCGGCACGGCGGCCATGTTCCTCGTGGGCGGCGGCATTCTGGTGCATGGCGTGCCCGCCATCCACCACGCGGTCGAGGGCCTGGCCGCATCGGCGGCCCAGTGGCCGGCGGGCGGCCTGTGGCGCGTGCTGGTGCCCAACCTGCTCAATGCGGTGGTGGGCATCGTGGCCGGTGCCGCCGTGCTGGCGGTGGTCACGCTGGTGCAGCGCATGCGGGGCAAGGGCGCGCACTGAGGGCGGGGAGAAGAGGGCGCTTTCAGGCCCTCGCGGCCCGCGGCACAACCTGCCGGCGGTTTGATCCATGGCAAGGCCGCCCGGGCCGTTTGCCGGCCCAATGCATGCACGGGGGTCGTCCCCGTTCAACGCATCGAGTTTCCGTATGAAAAAAAACCTGCTGGCCCTGGCCGTGCTGTGCGCATTGACCTCCGGCGCCGCCTTCGCGCAAACGGCGGAAGGCCCCTGGCTCGTTCGTGCGCGTGCCGTGAACCTGGATTCCTCCAACAAGGACAGCACCGGCCTGGGCCTGTCGATCAACGACAAGACGCTGCCTGAAGTCGACATCTCCTACTTCTTCAACCGCAACATCGCCGCCGAGCTGGTGCTGACCGTGCCCCAGAAGCAGCGGCTGTCCTCCAGCGCCCTGAACGCGCAGATCGGCACGCTCAAGCACCTGCCGCCTTCGCTGATGCTGCAGTACCACTTCGACACCGCGGGCTTTCGTCCCTACGTGGGCGCGGGCGTGAACTACACGCGGTTTTCCAGCGTGCGCCTGCCCGCCGGCGTGAGCATCGACAAGAGCAGCTGGGGCGGCGCCCTGCAGGTCGGCGTGGACATTCCCCTCACCAAGAACCTGGTGCTGAACTTCGACGTGAAGAAGGTCTACATCCAGACCGACGTGTTCGCAGCCGGTGCCAAGCTGGGCACCTTCAAGATCGATCCCGTGCTGGCCGGCGTGGGCCTGGGCTGGCGGTTCTGACCGCGGGCCGCGGGTGCGGCCACTGACAGACTGGTGGGGAAAGCCGGCGCGTGGCGCCGGCTTTTTTGATGGGGCCGTATTGGCACCGAACGGTCCCGAGCCGCCCGCATGCCCCCACATGCGCCGCCACAGCGCGGTGAGGGCTGTGCCGATGTCCGGGCGCTGTCCGCGCAGCGCCACCTCGGGCTGGCCGGCGTCCAGTTGCGCGAGCGTGCCGAGATCGAACTGGAAGCTGTAGTCGGGCTCCTGCCCCATGCGCAGATCGGTCACGAAGACGCGGCCGTCCCGCGAACGCATGCGATAAAAGCCGTGGCTGAAGCGCGCCACCCGCTGCACGGCCGGCACGGCTCCGTAGCGCTGGATCAGCGGGGCTCCGCGCTCGTGCACCGTCCATTGCATGGGCCTGTTGCCGTCGGCCAGGGCATAGAAACCTTCGGCATATTGGGTGGGCGTGACCGCCACCACCCGCCACAGCAGGGTGTTGAACGGGGTGGGCGTCACCAGCACCGTCTGCACCGGCAGGCCCTGCGTGCGCAGGGAGGCCATGGCCACGCCGGTGACGTGCTGCTGCACGCCCACGCTCCACGCCAGGTAGAGCGTGCTGAGCGCCAGGCCCCAACGGTTCCAGCGGGCCCCGACCGGCGGGCCGCTCGCCAGCGCGGCGACCACGCCGACGATCAGCGGCACGGTGTACAGCGGGTCGATGATGAAGATGCTGCCCACCCCGTACGGGTGGCTGGTGAACGGTTTCCACAGCTGGGTGCCGTACACCGTCATGCCATCCAGCAGCGGGTGGGTGATGAGCGCGAGCCACATCGCCAGCCACCACCTTCGCCAGCCGGCCTGCTCGCCATGCAGGCGCGCCACCAGCGCGCCCAGGGGCAGCGAAAACAGGCTGAGGTACAGCAGGGCATGGCTTTCCGCCCGGTGTTCGACCATGTTGGCAATGGCGTTGCCATGGTCGATGAACGCGTCCAGGTCCGGCAGCGTGCCGGCCACCGCCCCCCACAGCGCGGCTTTCCAAGGGGCGGTGCGCCGGCCCATCACGGCGAGCGAAACGGCGGAACCAAGGGCGATCTGGGTCAGGGAATCCATGGCGGCGAAGCAGGCCGTGGTAGCCGGCCGGTGGTGTCGATCGGCGGAGTGTGGCCCAGCCGCGCCGGTGCGCCACGGGGTCTTCGAAAAAACCGTGCGGTGGCGGGGACGATGGCGGTGCGTGTCCCGGAAGGCGCAGCCGATGTTGCTGCCGAATGGCGCTGATGGATTTGCGGACGTGTCCTACATCCGGGTGGCGGGGCGTCTGTAATGCTCTGTTACATGGCCGTTTCAGGTTGCCGAAGAGCGATTGGAGACGGCCATGCGTTGCAGCCGCGCCGCCCCACGGTGCGCCGCGATCCGACAGACCCATCCCCCGAGCGACATGCAGAACACACCGCACCACGACATCCTCCAGGGGTTGGCCCGCCGTCCCGCGTGCATTTCCCCCAAGTATTTCTACGACCAGCGGGGCTCCCAACTGTTCGAGGAAATCACCCGATTGCCCGAGTACTACCCCACCCGCACCGAGCACGCGCTCATGCGGGCGCACGGCGACGACATCGCCCGTGCCGTGGGGCAGGGCGGCACCGTCATCGAACTGGGCGCCGGCAACTGTGAGAAGGCGCGCACGCTGTGCCGCCTGCTGCAGCCCGAGCGGTTCGTGGGCGTGGACATCTCGGCGGACTTCCTGCGCGAGGGCGTGGCCCGCCTGTGCAGCGACCTGCCCGCACTGCAGGCCCATGCGGTGGCGGGCGATCTGACCCGTCCCATCCAACTGCCGCCGGACATTCCCCGCGCACGCCGCGTGGTGTTCTACCCCGGCTCGTCGATCGGCAATTTCGACCCGCCCCAGGCGCTGGAACTGCTGTCGCGCATGCGTGCGCTGGTGGATGCCGATGGCGCACTGCTGATCGGCATCGACCTGCCCAAGGACGTGGACGTGCTGCAGGCGGCCTACGACGATACTGCCGGCGTCACGGCCGCGTTCAACCGCAACGTACTGGCCCATGTGAACCGGCTCATCGGCAGCGATTTCACGCCCGAGGCGTGGGAGCACCGGGCCTTCTTTAATGGGGAGCAGTCGCGCATCGAAATGCACCTGGAGGCCCGCGAGGGTGCGCAGGTGCGCTGGCCCGGCGGAGGGCGCGACTTTGCCGCGGGCGAGCGCATCCACACCGAGAACAGCTACAAATACAGCCTCACGGCCTTCCAGGCGCTGCTGGCGCGCGCGGGTTTTTCGCGCGCGCAGGCCTGGACGGACGAGCGGGGCTGGTTCGCCGTGGTGCATGCCCAGCCATGAACTTCGCCACCCGCTCCCCCCATGCCGTGGCGCCCTGCACGCTGAGCGCCCGCTACGCCGAGGTGCGCCGCGCCTCCATGGCCCTGGCGCTGCCGCTGTCCGACGAGGATTGCTGCGCTCAATCCATGCCCGACGCCAGCCCTGTGAAATGGCACCTGGCGCACACCACTTGGTTTTTCGAGACCTTCATCCTGGAGCCGAACGAGCCCGGCTTCGCGCCGTTCCACCCCGCCTTCCGGGTGATCTTCAATTCCTACTACAACGGCGTGGGCGACAAGCACCCGCGGCCGCAGCGCGGCCTGCTCACCCGGCCCGCACTGCCGCAGGTGCTGGCCTACCGGGCCGACGTGGACGGCCGCATGTCGCGCCTGATGGCCGAGCGGCCGGACGACGCCGTGCTGGCGGCCCTGGTCGAACTGGGCCTGCAGCACGAGCAGCAGCACCAGGAACTGATCCTCACCGACGTCAAGCACCTGCTGTCGTGCAGCCCGCTGTGGCCGGCCTACCGCCTGCCGGGGCATGCGCAGGCGCAGCAGCAGGCCCAGCCTTTGCCGGCCGGCGGCGTCCCGCTGGCCTGGCAGCCCTTTGCCGGTGGCGTGTGCGAGATCGGCCATCCGGGCGGGGACCGGGGCGGCTTCGCCTTC
Source organism: Acidovorax sp. SUPP2539 (assembly GCF_030158975.1). Classification (NCBI taxonomy): domain Bacteria; kingdom Pseudomonadati; phylum Pseudomonadota; class Betaproteobacteria; order Burkholderiales; family Comamonadaceae; genus Acidovorax; species Acidovorax sp. SUPP2539. The sequence goes on from NZ_BQXJ01000004.1 coordinate 648,817, forward strand.
GACAACGAGGGGCCACGCCACCGCGTGTACGTGCAGCCGTTCGAGCTGGCCAACCGGCCGGTGACCACTGCCGAGTACCTGGCGTTCGTCGAGGACGGCGGCTACCAGGAGTCCGCCCACTGGCTGGCCGAGGGCTGGGACTGGGTGCGGGCGCAGCAGCTGTCGCACCCCATCTATTGGCAACGCCAGGGCGCGGCCTGGTACGAGTTCACCCTGGCCGGACCGCGCCCGCTCCAACCCCACGCACCCGCGGTGCACCTGTCGTATTACGAGGCCGACGCCTATGCGCGCTGGGCCGGCGCGCGCCTGCCCACCGAGGCCGAATGGGAGGTGGCGGCCACCTCCCAGGGCGTGCAGGGGGCGAACGCTGCCAGCGGCCACTTTGCCGACAGCGGCACGTTGCACCCGCGGCCGGCCTCTGATGCCGGGCGGGGCCTGGTGCAAATGTTCGGCGACGTGTGGGAGTGGACGCAGTCCAGCTACGCCGCCTACCCCGGTTTCCGCGTCGCCGAGGGGGCGGTGGGCGAGTACAACGGCAAGTTCATGGTCAACCAATACGTGCTGCGCGGCGGCTCGTGCGCGACGCCGGCCGGGCACGTGCGGGCGACTTACCGCAACTTCTTTCCCGCCACCGCGCGCTGGCAGTTCTCGGGGCTGCGGCTGGCGCGGGATTTGTGACGGATTGATTTGCTATTGAATTAATAGCGGTATGCCCTAGTACTGATTGTGCTGGAGGCCAAAAGGACCATGGACCGCATGGGGGCGGCCGCAGTCCGCCGCCCCGGCCAAGCGGCGGTCACACCGCCTGCAGCGCCTGCGCCAGGTCGGCCTGCAGGTCCTCGATGTGCTCGATCCCCACGGACAGCCGCACCATGCCTTCCGTGACGCCGGCCTTGGCCAGTTCGCCGGTATCGAGCTGGCGGTGCGTGGTCGATGCGGGGTGGGTGGCCAGCGAACGGGCGTCGCCGATGTTCACCAGGCGCGTGAAGAGCTGCAGCGCATCCAGGAAGCGCGCACCCGCCGCACGCGGGTCCGTGCCTTCTTCCGAACGCAGGCTGAACGACAGGATCCCCGACGCCCGTCCGCCCAGCTGGCGCTGCACCAGCGCGTGGTCCGGGTGGTCCGGCAGGCCGGCGTAGCGCACCCACTCCACCTTGGGATGGCCTTGCAGCGCACGCGCGATGGCCAGCGTGTTTTCGCAGATGCGATCCATGCGCAGCGCGAGCGTCTCGATGCCCTGCAGGATCAGGAACGCGTTCTGCGGGGCCAGGGCCGCGCCGGTGTTGCGCAGCGGCACGACACGCGCGCGGCCAATGAAGGCCGCCTCGCCCAGCGCCTCGGTATAGACCACGCCGTGGTAGCTCACGTCGGGCTCGTTCAGGCGCGGAAAGCGCGCCTTGTGCTTCGCCCAGGGGAACTTGCCGCTGTCCACGATGGCGCCACCCACGCTGTTGCCGTGGCCGCCCAGGTACTTGGTGAGCGAATGCACCACGATGTCGGCGCCGTGTTCGATGGGGCGCAGCAGGTAGGGGCTGGGCACCGTGTTGTCCACGATGAGCGGCACGCCATGGTCGTGCGCCACCCGGGCCAGGGCCGCGATGTCGGTCACGTTGCCCAGCGGGTTGCCGATGGATTCGATGAAGATGGCTTTGGTGCGCGCGTCGATGTGCTGCGCGAAGCTGGCCGGGTCGCGCGGATCGGCGAACCGCGTGGTGATGCCCTGCTGCGGTAGCGTGTGGGCGAAGAGGTTGTAGGTGCCGCCGTAGAGCGTGCTGGCCGAGACGATGTTGTCGCCGGCTTCGGCGATGGTCTGGATCGCGTAGGTGATGGCTGCCATGCCCGAGGCCACGGCCAGCGCGGCGATGCCGCCCTCCAGCGCCGCGACGCGCTTTTCCAGCACGTCGTTGGTCGGATTCATGATGCGCGTGTAGATGTTGCCCTGCATCTTGAGGTCGAACAGGTCGGCGCCATGCTGGGCGCTGTCGAAGGCATAGGCCACCGTCTGATAGATGGGCACGGCCACCGCCTTGGTGGTGGGGTCGGGCGACTGTCCGGCATGGACGGCGAGGGTTTCGATCCGCATGGGTTGTCTCTTTCTGGGGTGACGGGAACAGGGTGCGTGAAGCGCAGGCAAGGCCTGCGCAACGCGGTGCGGGCCATTCTTGCACCGCGTGCCCGGCGCCCGAACAACGCATTGGCTATGTGCTTATTTCGGCCAACAAAAGGGTGTCAGCGTTCGCATGGCGGGCACAGTTTTGAGTTCGGGCAGCCACCGTGTGCGAAACGCGTCCGGTACTCTGGAATTATTTTCACCATAAGCATGGCAGGCAAAAACCGATTCCTGACGAAAGGTCGGCAAGGGGCCGATATGGGTAATGGTTTGGACTGTGTGGTTATGCGGTTGACGTTGGAGTCAATGCCAGATCAGCATGGTTGACCCTTGACATTCGGCGGTCGTTAATCCGATCAGATAACCTGAAAAAGGCATTTCATCTTGAAACAAAAAATACGCATAGAAAATACTTATTACCTCTTTTGAAAAGGCGATAGATCACTATCATCCGCGCCACTAAATCAAGAGAGGGAGCGGTCCAAAGACCGTCAGCCAATGACACGCCGCGTCACGATCCAAACGCCATTGGGAGAACAGCTGCAGTTTCGCCGCCTGCAGGGCCGGGAATCGTTGAGCGAGCTGTTTGCGTTGGATGTGGACCTGCTGAGCGAGAGCAAGTCCCTCGACCCCAAGGCGTTGCTGGGCAAGCACGCCACGGTGGAGGTGGAGACCGAAGGCGGCGGCCGGCGCTACCTGGACGGCATCGTCACCCGGTTCGGGCTGCAGGGCGAAGACCACCGGTATTACTCCTACCGCCTGCGCCTGCAACCCTGGCTGTGGCTGGCCACGCGCAAGAGCGACTTCAAGATATTCCAGAACAAGACCGTGCCCGACATCATCGAAGAGGTGCTCGGCAAATACGGCCACCCCCTGCAAAAACGGCTCACGCGGGCGTATCGCAGCTGGGACTACTGCG
>NZ_BQXJ01000005.1:0-440713 GCF_030158975.1 Acidovorax sp. SUPP2539
GGGCCACGGCTGGTTGATGGCGGGAACGCCGGTCTGTACTGCTGCTTCCATTTGCATGCTCCTGTGGAGTGGTAAAGAAAAGGGACGAAGGGATCAATAAATGAATCTGCGGAAGGGGCGGACTCGGAACTCGTTGTCCCGGTAGCGGTTGTGCGTGTAGCCGTTCTCGAAATCGACCGCCCACGGATAGCCATGGTGCTCGCTGCGGCTCCAGTAGTACTCGGGAGCGAAGTGCTCGCGCGCATTGATGTAGGCCAGCATCAGGTCTTCCTGGTCTGGGGCTCGCCAGTCGCTGAACCCGTTCAGCTCATCGCCCTCGGCCACGACTTTCTGAACGCGGCTGAATGGCACATAAACGTGGTCGAACTCCACGCCGCCGGGAATGACGACGTGGTGCACAACGCCGTTGATGAGGCGTGAGCCGATGTAGATGCCGCCCTGAGCGGGCCACGGCTGGTTGATGGCGGGAACGCCGGTCTGTACTGCTGCTTCCATTTGCATGCTCCTGTGGAGTGGTAAAGAAAAGGGACGAAGGGATCAATAAATGAATCTGCGGAAGGGGCGGACTCGGTACTCGCTGCTCCGGTAGCGGCAGTCCGTGGCGCCGATCCCGAAATCGACCGCCCACGCGTAGCTCTCGGAGTACGGCGTGCTGGTCCAGTACCAGCTGTCCTTCCCGAAGGTGCTGTGCAGCGTGGCGCCGGCGAAATTCAGTTCGCGCCGCGCGGGCAGGTAGAAGTCGCTGTGGCCATCGCGCTCGTACTTGGCGGCCAGGTCTGCGGCGGGGCACTCCTTGCGGATGCGCTTCGTGTTCTCCAGCCCGTCCCAGTCGGACAGTTCCCGTTCGCCATCGGGCGCCCAGCGGGCCCGGCCCACGTCCTGCTCCGCAGCGACGATCAGCCCGAAGGGCACGCCGTCATCACCCTGGAAGTCGCCTGCGTAGATCCCGCCCTGGCCAGCCCAGTACTCGCCGATGGAGGGGCGGTTGGTTGGGCCCTCGGTGGCTGATGGCTCATCCTCTCCATCGCGCAGCAGCGATGCGAAGAGTGCGCTTGCCATGGCAGGCTGCGCCGTGTGGAAGTTGAAGACCGGGTTGTTGATGGTGATGTGCATGGCTGCTCCTGGTGGTGGATGTAAAAAAGCCCGCATGCGGCGGGCTTGGGTGGAGGAACGGCGGGGGTTAGGCGTTGGCTGGGTCAGCCTCGGGCTCGGGCTTCGGCGCCGGGAATTTGTCGAACGGGAGCGCCTTGATGCGCTTGCCGAAAAACGTGCCCTTGGAATCCGCCGCCATGAATTCGGCATACAGCTCGGGGCTCACGTCCGGGTAGTGGTAGATGGCGCCCGCACCGCGGGCAAAGCTGACGGCCAGGGTGCTGGTCGCAGGGTCGTAGCCCACGGCGCCCACTTGGTTGGACTGGACAGGTGCCATTGGGATCGCGACGTAGGGCTTGTCGGCGAAAGCGGCAGGGGCGGAAGTTGGGCGGGGCATGGTGAGTTCTCCGGAAATGAAAAAGGCCCGCGCATCGGCGGGCCCGGGTTGGGGAAGGGAAGGATTCGCGTTTCAAGCGGCGGTCGTTGCGGTGGCTTCTTGGGCCGCCTCCATGGCTCGTCGCGCAACAGCGCGGCACAGCATTGGGAACAAGGCGGCAGGGAAGTGCACAGAGGCTTTGACGCGCGTCGTGGTGAAGCCCATCGCTTCGAGACCTGCGGCGTCCAGCTTGATCGGCGCCAACAAGGTGTTGATGCGACCCAACGTGATGGTGTCGTCCTCGACTGTGGAGGCGCTCGCCTGTGCAGCGCCGATGGCATGGCGCGCATCGATCTCCGAGACTGCATCGTTCTTGAGGTCGGCGGCAAGGCCGCTCAATGCGTCAAGCAGTGGCGCAGGGAGTGCTTCGACCGCGCGTGCCTCGGCGATGCCTTCCTGGGCCAGCTTCTCCGCGTCGATCAACTGCTGGCGCTTCGCCGCTTCATCGGCGGCCTGTCGTGCCTTGCCGATGCGCAGCGCGGCCAGCGCTTGAAAGTCTTCGGCCGCCTTCGTGCCTACTGCGGCGAAGTCCGGGAACAGGGTGATCCAGTCCTGGTCTTCCTGCTTCAAGTGGGCGCGGTTTGCGGCCAGCCGCGCAGCGGCGACGTAAGCATCCGCCATGGCGCTGGCAAGTGCCGCCTTCACCTTGTTTTCCATGCTGGCCAGCGACTTCAGCCCTTTCGTTACGGGCTCGAAAGATCCGCGTGGTGCCTGCAGGTAGTTCGCGTCGAGCTGGAAATTCAGGCTGCCGATGTGCTCTGCCAGATCCTTGTCGGCTTTCGCCAGGATCGCCTCCTTGCGAGAAACCTTCTCGGTCTTCACCATCTTCTCGATGGCGATGGCCTTATCCGTGGCAATCCTGTCCAACTGCTCCAGTACGCGCAGCACCTCGTCCACGTCGTGCATGTTGGCGCGCACAGCTTTCACGGCCAGCTTCATCCCATCGGCCACCTCGCGCAGCCACTTGCCATCGGCATCCCCCTGGGCGAAATCGTCGTCGGTCACCAACTCCATGTTCACGGAGTTGATGCGGGCCAGTGCGATCACCTGGAACTCATCCAGGTTGCTGGCGGTGATGGCGCCGCTGGCCTCTATGCGCAGCGCGGGGAGGGCCTGTTGGAGCTTGGCGGCCGCGGGCTCAGCCTTGGGCGGCGTGTAGGCCGCCACGTCCTTCTCCAACAGCTCCCAGCCGGCCACGATCTTGCCGCGCAGCGCCGGGTTCGGCGTGTACCAGCAGTGCCGCTCCTCCACCAGCTCCCACTCGCCCGTTTCGCCGTTGAGGCGCCATTCGGACGCCATGAACAGGATGCGCTCGATGGTGGGGCAGACCATGGCCTGGTGCTCGCACTGCACCTGGTAGCACAGCGGCAGATCCTCGCCCGTGCAGTCTGGCACCATTGCCTCGCGCAAGGCAGCGTTTAACCTTTTGTGTTCAAACCCGACGTCCTCCAGCATGGTCAGCCCGTCGAAGCTAGCGCCATACACGCCGTCGTCGTGCACGCCTACCACCGGGTACAGCTCCTCGCCCACGATGGTGTCGGCCAGCGGGCGGGCCAAGCCCTCGAATAGGTGGCCGCTGCTCAGGATGGCCTGCTGCTCGGGGCTGAACTCCTGCCCAATGCCGGTGGCCAGCTCGCGCACCAGCTCGCTACGTTTCTTGTACGGGCTGCAGTCCAGAACGGCCGGCGCGTCGCTGGCGTTGCGCGTGGTGCGGCGGTGGGCGAGCCACTCGGGGCTGCCCTGCGTCAATCGAAGGTGGCGCATATTTAGCCTCCCAGCTCTGCCAAGCGCAAATTGAAGATGTCGTTGAGTGCGCTGCGGTGCTCGTGCTGCAGCGTGTCGATCAGGTCGGCGGCCTGGTAGAGCGCGTCCGTGTCCTTGGCTTCGCGCAGGCGCTGGGCCAGCGTGTCGGCGTCAACGGTCGGCGCGTCGGCGTCCGGCGTTACGGCTTCGGCGTGCTCCTTCACGATGGCGTCCTGCGGTGCCAGCGCTGCCACAGCATCCGCCAGGGCCTTGCGCTGCTCGCCCGTCACGGAGCCCTTGGACTCCAAGGTGACGATCACTGCGTCCAGCGTCTTCTTGCCGGCGGCGATGGCCTTCGCCCAGCCGGGCATGCCCTTCTTGAATTCGGCGTCCGGATAGGTCTTCTCGTCTTCCGCAACGGTGCCAGTGGTCGGGTCCAGCGTGCCGGAACTCGGTGGCACGACATGGCTGCCGGTGTGCACAACGTTGCCGGCGCCGTCCTGTACAAAAACGTCCTGCACCTCCTCTGCGGTGGGCAGACCCATCAGCAGCTCCGGCGCGTAGATTCGGCCGAAGAACGCGGCGCTGCGGTAGCGCAGCATCAGGTCGGGCATGGAGCGCCATTTGCTGCCGTTCTTCCCATACCAACCCTCGTTGACGGCCATTTCCATCGTCACAGGCGCTGACTCCAGGCGCTGCCCGGTGGCCTTTTCTGTGGCCCAGGCAACGCAGCGCGCGTTCTTGATGCGGATCTTGTGCTTCTTCTCGATCTTCTGCCGGTTCTCCCACTCGAAGGTCGAGTAAGTCGCGTCGATTTCGTCCAGCCATTCGAGGTCGAAACGCAGGGGGCTGAACTTACCGCTGCTGTTGATGGCGGCGATGATGAATTGGCTTGACCAGCTCGGCTTGCCTTCGATGACGTGCAGGTTCTGCATCACCTGCAGCGGGTTGGCATTCATCCGCTGCGCCATGTCCAGCGCGATCATGCAGTTGGACATCGCTGCAGGGTTCGGCTCGATCTTCTGGTTCTGACCGTAGCCTGATGTGACCATGGCCTGGTAGGCGGTGGGAACCATGGTGCTGCTGGCGAAGGCCTTGGCCGTGCGCTGCAGGAACTCGAAGCTGGCGAGGTCACCGAAGCCCATGGTGACGGGGAGTTGGGCGCCGCTCTGCGCCAGGGCGGTGGTTTGTTGTGTGCTCATGGATTGCTCAGTAGATGAAAGGTTGGTGCAGCCACGCCATGTAGAGAGCCATGGCGAGGGACACGGATAGGAGCCAGGCGGCAAGGGCGAGGGGAAAGTTCATGGGGTGCGCCGGAAGGTGACGACCCACACCCAGGGGTCGGTGTCCCAGGAATCCGGACCGTTGATTTCCTGCCACAGCGAGCGAAACCCTACGCGGTAGGGCTGCGGCCCGCTGCAGCCGATGTCAGCGCAGGAAAGTCGAACGTGGTCGCACGGGTCGGGGATCGGCTTTGTGCCCTCTGCCTGAGCATCCGCTTCGCTTATGTCCTGCAGGCGCTCCACTCGCACGTCGGTGATCTCCAGCAGGATGCGGCTGGCCCACCGGGGCATGTGGATAGGCGATTTCCACAGCGAGAAGGGCTTCTCGTTGCGCTCGCCGCACTGGTGCTCGCCCCACGTCTTGCCAAGCCGAGCGTCGGACACCGTGGCCTGCGAAACACCAAACTTGCGGGCAAGATCGCGTTGAGACAGCGCTGAAGATCGAATCTCAGCAACAGCAGCACCGTCTAGCTTGGCGGCGTGGTGCGCCTCGCCCATGCCTCCGCCGTGACCCTTACGGTCCTGCCAGTTGTCAGCGTGGGTGCCCCAATCGAGGTTGGCCGGCGTGCTATTAGCGCGGTCGCAATCAAGATGGCGGACCTGCGCGCCAGGCGTTGGTGGAGGCCCGTAGAACGATTCGCAGACCAGTCGATGTACCGCGTGCGTCTCCCTTGCGCCTCGGCTCAGGCAAACGGTGTGGTAGCCCTTGCTGTTTGGCGATGGCGTCAACGGCTTAGGGTCGCCGCGGTCCATCCGATAGATCACGCCGTCGGTGCCCGCCGCGTAGATCCCCTCCCACCCGGAAATCGGCTTGAAATACACGGGGAACAGGTTGGCGGCATGTTTCACCCACAGCCTGTCGCCAGGCTGGCCGTATGGGCAAGGAAACGGATCGCCAGTGCCGTGCCCGGTTGCCGCAAGCACCCAGTTCCATCCGCCTTGCCCGTTGTGATACGGGACAATCGGATGATGCTTTCTCGGGTCGTTCTCAGGTTGTGGCTTGATAGCCCGCCGCGTCAGGGTCTTGCTGCCATCCAGCAGCGCGCGGACCATGGGCCCGCTGAACAGGATTGGTCGCTCCGTCATCGCGCCACCTCCACGCGCCGCAGGCAGCGCATCGACTTGTCGTCCAGCCATTCCGCTTCGCGGCCGGGCCCACACGCCCGCTGAGCGGCCCATGCGCGCGAGTGCAGCGCGGCCTCGTCTTCTCGGTCGGCTTCGGCCTCGGCGTGGCCATTGCCGGCCAGGGCTCCCACGCCCAGCGTCAGCACGCTCGCTGCGAGCCAGATGAGTGCGTGCTTCATGCGGGGTCACCCTGCTCGAGGGATGCGGGGTCGAGGTCTGCGCCGATGACCAGCGCCTCGTGTGGAACCTCCGCTGGAACATGCAGGTGTTCATCGATCGCCGCGCGGACACCGCGCCCGCCGTTGCGGACGTCGATGACACCGCCCGTTACGAGCGAGATCACGTCCACGGGTTGGGCGTCGAGGAAGTCCAGCCTCTGCTTGTCCGTGGGGATGTGGCGGGCGAGGTTGTGCTTGCGGATGAGGTCGTTTTGCCGCTTCGCTGCGGCAAGTCCTGGAGGAAGGCTCATGGTCTTTTGGCCTCTTTGGGCATTGAGGTAGAGAGCGCCCGCAGCGCGGCCGTGCACTCGGCACAGACGTCGCGGGCTCGGAATTTCGTGGCGCCGGCGGCCGGCTTGGTCTGCTCGCAGCGGATGCAGTCGATGCGCTGCGCTGGCGCAAGGTCGGCCAGAGTGAGGCGTGGCGCGCGCCCCTTGGCGGGGCTGCGCTTCATGGCTCAACGGGTTCGGGGTGATCGGGGTCCCGCGGGTCCGGATGTGCAGCCAGCCTGCGCTGGTAGGCCCGCTCGCGCTGCGCTTCGTCCAGCTCGTCGTTGTCGATCAGCAGGGATGGGTCGATTGGCCAGCAGCGGTGTGTCAGCGTGGTGATGGGCACGGCAGTCATCGGGCGCTGCCTTCCTGGCCTGCAGCGGGGGCTTTGTGGCCGCTGCTGTGGATTGCATGCCGCAGCGCGGCGTTCTGATCCACGAACCGAGCGAATGCCTCGGCAGAGATGACCGGAGGGCAGTCTTCGCGCCCTTCGTCAGGTGTTGCAGCACCATGCAGTTGCCGCATCACTCGCATGGATTGGGCAAGCAGCGCCCGCAATTCATCGACCATGGCGGAGAGGTGAAAATTTGCCGACTCTGCCCCCGCAAGTTCAGCTTTGCATGCATTCCGTTCGCGGCGAGCATCATCGCGTGATTGGCACAGGTCGCGCAGCTCTATGCTGTCTCGGTCATGCTGACCTTGATGTTCGCTCGGCGCTGCCACACTGCTGGCGTCACCTCGCGCTATCCTCGCCCGGAGCAGATCCACCACAGCCCGCAGCTGCGGTGCATCGTCTCGTGCGGCCTGCTCAATCTCCGGCAGGATGGCTCTGAAAATGTCCAGGTCGTTGGATTGCATGAATGCCTCGGGCAAGAAAAAGCCCGCGCAGTGGCGGGCCAGTTGGAATAAAAAAGCCCGCCGAAGCGGGCAAGGGCGCTGTGGGGGCACCCAGGGAGGAAAAGAAAGACCGCTGCCCTGAAGGGCTGTCAGATCAGGGTTCGTGGTCCTGTTCCGGCGCGGTGAAGGGCGGCCCTGAGCGGGGACGCCGAAAAGGAAACGCCCTCGGGGTGAGGGCGTGTGGTCATGAAGATGATGAGCGGGCTACCTTCCGCATTTTTCGGGCTGCTTTCCATAGGCCGCTTGGTCACAAGAACCGCGCCGCGCCGTCACAGGTCTGTCTGCCGCCTGAGCCTCGTGAGGACCTGGGCTTTCAGTCATGCGCTCACCATCATTGAAGCGGGCCGGACGGCCAGTCCCGGCTATAGCACTGTCTGACGTGCCCCGCATATGAACCGATCCAGAACCGAAGTCCCGCCAGGACCGTCACAGCACTTTCCGCCCGAGGTCGCGAACCCTCGCATGTTTTGGCAGTTTCGCAACCCTGTGCACTGCGTTCCCGCAGAACTTTGTTGCCGCCGCTTCAATGATGGTCCTCGTCTTTCCGAGGTGTCACCCTACCTTACGGTGCAGCTTCTCAGACTGCTGGTCGCGCAGGGTCTCGCATTGGTTTTTCATCACGACTGCAGACAGGTCAACCAGCATGCGTGATGGCCCTCCGGGGAGGGCATCTGCCGGGATTCCAACCGGCGTGGCCATTGCTGTTCTTGGCGGCCTTCACCTCAATTAATACTTTGCGCGCCACGATCTTGGCGCCTGTCTTTTTAGCTCTCGCTGGGGACAGCACCCAGCGCGCGACGTTGAAAGCGTCTATGTGCTTCAAAGCTGTTGAGGCTAGGGCGGCCCACTGAGTTGCTCCATCGTCAGCGCCCACGCGCTCGATCCCAGGACTCACATCCGCTGCACACCGGTTCACCCGGCACCTGCGTTGGTCTACATGTCGGGTTGCTCTCGATGGATTGGCCCCATCGCGGTCCAGGCGGTTTGCTTGGTGCGATGGGTGTAATGTAGCAATGCTAAATTTTAGAGTCAACAGCAATGCTAAATATTTTCAGAACGGGGCGCGTGATACTTCGACGCTCACAGGCCCGATCCCCGACCAGATGAGGCGACCACCCTCGCGCTCCCGGACCTCGAACCAATCGGTCTGCACTTGGCGAACCTCGTACGCGTCAGCGGGCAGAGGCAGGATTTCCACAGAGGGGATTTGGAAGCCCCACTGGGGCATGTTGAGCAGGGTTGGGTGGCGGCCCTCCCGAACCCAGTCGGGTGTGAGACTCATGGCGCGGCCTCCACACGTACCGGGCCTGGGCCGCGGTAGACCTCGCGCGGGTGCTTGCCGGCCTGGATAACGGTCCAACAGCCATCGACCTCAAGCACCGAGTATTCGGCGACTGCTGCCGGCAGGGGGATCTCGCCTTTGTGGCCCGGGATGTCCGATGGCCAGTACAGCACCGATGGATAGGGCGCCCTGGCGAATTGGGATTGGGAGCAGCTGTTGGCATAGTCCACTTCGGCTGGCTGGTCCAGTTGGCGCTTTTCCCGCCTCGTGCCCGGCACGGCCACGGCTTCCGGGTGCTCCTTGCGGATCTGCTGTTCTGTGGTTTCCCATCGGCTTGTGACCCACCGACCGCCCCACTGGTAGCGCCACCGATGTGTGATTTCGATTCGCATGCTTCCTCCAAAAGACTGTAAATCTATACAGTGATTTGGGGTGGAGCAACCATCGTTGGCGGCGCCCTTGGTGGCATTTCTGAGCCTCTCGCCGCTTGGCGCCAACGGGGAATGCTTCAGAAAACTGAGCGTGGAAAGTGCGCATGATCCGACATGCTGCGGTGCCGAGCGGACGCATGCTGGCCGCATGTGCAACACCTACAAGCCGCCGGCCGACGCCCGGGCGATCGAACAGGGCTGGGAGATCAGCAACAAGACCGGGGACGGGCGCTGGTGGGATGACGTGCTGTATCCGCGCGGCCTGGGCCCATTCCTGCGGCGCGGCCGTGAGGACGCCGGCTACTCGCGCGAGCTGGTGGTAGGGCAGTGGGGCCTGATCCCCTGGTTCGCGAAAGAGCCGAAGTTGAAATACCCCACCAACAACGCCAGGTCAGAGGAGATGGCGGCCAAGGCCAGCTACAAGCAGCCATGGGCCCGCGGCCAGCGCTGCATCATCCCGGCTGAGTGGTTTGACGAGCCCAATTGGGAGACCGGGCGGAACGTATGGTGGCGCTTCCGGCGCGCCGACGGGCAGCTGTGGGGATTGGCTGGGTTGTGGAACACCTGGACCGACCAGGCCACGGGAGAACAGGTGGAGAGCTACACCATGCTGACCATCAACGCGGACCATGATCCGCTGATGTCGCGGATGCACAAGCCCGACAAGAAGCTGCCGCCCGACCAGCAGGACAAGCGGAGCGTCATCCCGCTGGACCCCGCCGACTACGACCAGTGGCTGGCCGGCACCGTGAAGGACGCGCAGGCGCTGCTGCGGCTCGCGCCGGTTGAGGTGTACGACGCTGGGCCCGTGGAGGCGTGAAAAAGCCCGCGCGGGGCGGGCTAGGTGGTGTGGGGCCTAGAGCACTGCAGCCAGATACTCCAGCTCCTTCCGGTACTTGGTCTGGGATTGGTTGACCTGAAGCCGGCTGCCGTTCACGGTATGAAACTGGCCGACTTTCAATTTCGGAATGGGGATACCTTCGGCTCCACTGATCCGCCCGGCGGACATGAAGTCATCCGTAATAACGAAAGCATCGGCTGGGTCGTCTACGTCGAACAGGTCGGGATACTTGGCGGCAGTGCTGTACGCGCGCTCCACGTACATCTGCGAAGCGCGATCCTTCACGCCCTTTTTTGGACTGCGAGCGCCCACCATGGTCATCACGATGGCCGCTACCTTGGGAGCTTCCATCCCCCCAGCTCGGTCGCCCCAGACATTGAAATCGCTGGCTGGATTGGAGAGCATGTCCAGTGTGATATCCAAGGATTCAATGGAGTGCTCGTCCACACGCACGGGGATGATGAGGGCATCAGCCGCACACCAAGCCAAGTGAGTTCCACCGCCATAGAACGGGCTGCAATCCATCAGGATTTTGCTGCAGTTCTTGGACTTCGCCTCATCGTTGAGCACAACTTTGAGGCTGAGCAAAATGTTGCTCACTGCCTTTTTGTTGCCGGCAGCCATGGCCTGTTGAAGTTGCTGGTACAGCGCAGAGGGGAAGGAGAACAATTGACCATCGCCAGGCACAAAAAAGCCTGCTTTTGCGCCTTTGAAATGGTCGTTGTAGGTGCTGATCCGATATGAGATGTCTCCTGGCACGTCTCCGAAAGCGGGCCCTAAGACTTTGGGGCGCAGAGCATCGCCAATTGTGATCTCGGGCTTTTGGCCCCGCATCAGAGATTCGGTCAAATTTCGCTGAGGGCACAAATCAGCAACCATTGTGGCGTTGTGCCTCGTGAACAGCCAGGCAAGGTTGAAGCTGAGAGTGGATTTGCCGATACCCCCGCGGAGATTGGAAACGGCGTAAGAGCGGCGGGCGAACTTGACCACCGCCTCATATCCCTCCTCTATGGATTTGTCGTGATTCGCAATGATGCGGTCGAGTCCAGATGCCATGGCTAAATTGTGCAGGTCGTTGAAGAAACTGCAGGTTATCAATTTCGCCGCAGGTCGTCAATAAACCTGCAGGTCGTTTGATTTTTCGCAGGCTTATGAGGCCGCCGGTGTTGGGCTAGGGCTTCCGTGGCACTCGCAGGGCGCGCCGGTTTCGCTCGGTTAATGCATGCCGGGAAGCAACTCCATCCCTGTGGACCTGCGCAGCTCTTCGTAGCTGATCGGCCGCCCCGTCTGTGCACTGGGTGCGTTTTGCTGCCAGTGCGCCCAGGATTTTCCCGTGCTCGGGTCGTAGACCAGCTTGAACAGGTGCGACGGCACGGCCACGCCGCCGGCGCCGATCCGCTGCGCGCCCGCCTCGAAGACCGGCCCGGTGATCACGTAGACGTCGCCCCGGGCGCGCATCACGTAGCGCCGCGTGTCCTCTTCGATCTTTGCCCACGGCCCGCTGTTCTGCGCGCGGTCCTGGGGCACCATATTCGCCAACGAAAACGACTGGGCCATTGCCTCGGGTGTCCGCATGTCGCCTGCTGGGGCCATGTGGCCCTTGGTCCAGTCGGATCCCTTGTAGTCGGCCAGCGTGGAGCGCTCGTCCGCTGGAAGGCGGGCTTCAGGGTAGAACCGGTCGGTCCGCTTCACGCCCTGGGCCTGCAGGATCTGGCGGTTGAGCCGCTGCGCCACGTACACCGGGGTCTTCGTGTTCCCGCTGTGGAGCACGGCGAACGAGTCGAAGCACAGCTCGCGCAGCTTGGGCGCTGCCGGGGTGACGGGCGGCACGCCGCCAGCGAAGTGCTGGGGGCAGGCCGCAAAGCCGGTGCCGGTAGAGGAGGGTGGCCGGGCCTGGGCGGGCGCCACGCCGGGTGCCACGCCGCAGCTCGTGACCTGCAGGCCGACCACCGCCGAGGCGAAGAGAGAGATCAGCAGCCGGCGAGCCTTGCCGGAGGTGCGATGGATCAGGGTGGCTGCCGACGCTCGGGCCGGCTTCTTCTTGCGCTTTGAGGTCATCCGCTTGTAGAAACCAGCGGTGGCGGTTCAGGAATTGAAGTCGGTTCAAGGTCCAAGCAAGAGACGCTGCCATCGTCAAGCGGAGCAGGCGCGCCGCAATTTGGGCATGCCCATCTCGTGCTGTCGAAAAGGTGCCCGCAAACTCTGCACGCGATCTGCTTCATCTCTGTCTCCTCACAAAACGGCTCCGGTCCAGACTGCCCGCCCGATGACTTCGAAGTCTGTTGCCGTCTGGTAGATCTTCTGTTTCGGCTTGAACGACGGGTTGTCAGCGGTGGCTAGGATGCCAACGCCATCGATGCGCTCAAGACGCTTGATGAGCAACTCCCCATCGCAGCGAAAGGCGAACAGCTCTCCGTTCAGCCGCTCGCGATCTCCGCGGTTCACCAGCACCACGGCGCCGTCAGGAATCCGCGGCTCGTTGCTCACCCCTTCCGCTTCGACCACCACTGCATCACCGGCCGCAACCCCCATGCGGCGCAAAAAGTCGGACCGGAAGACCAATGGCGGCATACCGTCCTCTGCCAGCACCACTTGGCCATGACCGTTAGAAAACCGAACATCGGCCCGACGTACCTCCACAAACTCGCTTTTCATGCTGGAAGACACCTCGGGGGCGCTGGTTTCCGACGCGTTGGGCGACGGGGGAGGTGTCGGCCCAGTTGCACGGATTTGAAGGGCTAGGCGCGGGCTGAATGCCTCGACTGGAACGCCCAGTCCCTGCGCATAAGCTGCAGCCGCTTTCAACCCAATTGGTCTATGTCCGCTCAAGTGCTGGGACAACATTGATGCGCCACCCGGCACTTTGTTATCCCGCGCGAACTGGGCTTTGTTTCGATCCTTCAACAGGGAGGCCAGAAGGGCGCCCTCCTGTTCCGGCGTCAGTTCGTGATTCATGTAGCAATGCTATTGAAATAGCTGTTTAGCATGGCTTGCTTTCAATCTTTAGCAATGCTAAAGTTCGGCCATGACTTACCAACAAGCCGTTTTCCTGGCGTGCGAAACGCTTGGCAGCCAAGCTGCTCTCGCGAAAGCAATAGAGGTCGCTCCTGCCCTTGTCCATCAGTGGCGAAGCGGATCGCGTCCAGTGCCGGTTCAGCACTGCCTTTCGATCGAGCGGGCTACCGGGGCGGCGGTCTCTCGCCGTGACCTTCGCCCTGACGACTGGCACCTGATCTGGCCAGAGCTCGCACCCGGCGCGGAGCAGTCCCCCTCCAAGGCGGAGGCCACCCATGGCTGACGCCCGTCTCAAGATATCGACGGGGATCCGTGTTACCGCGCCGGATACCGCCGTATCGAACTGCAGCCCGGGTGTCAGTGCTTCGGCCCATCCTTCGATGGGGACGCTGATGAAGATCCATTGGCCGCCGCAAGAAATTCCGGAGACACCTGGAACGCCACCCAGCCCAGGGCAGGGTGTCGAACTCCAATCACCGATCCGTGGGGGAACACCTCGCCCAGAAAAGCCGCAGCACCAGACACCACAGGAATCTCGGACAGGTTCTGCGGTGGTGTTTCGGGTACTGGCGGTTTGTATTGCCCTCGGAATTTGCAGATGGCTTTCACCAACTGGTCGAGGTGGTGACCCGTCAACTCGTCGGGATCGATCATGAGGTCGATTTCCCCATCCGGGTTTTCGACCATGGTCAGCTCTAGCAAGACTTTGGCTTCTTTCATGTCCGCCCTCCTTGGCGATGGTTGTGTAAGCGACTGCCATCGTAAGCCGGGGAGGGTGGGCGCCCCACTGCCGCTTCATGCGCCACAGCCCAAACCGTTGGGCTCCTGCGTGCGCATGGCCTCGCGCCGCTGCGCTTTGGCCAAGAGCCACGCGTCCCAGTCCGGTTCCCAGTTTCCCCCGTGCTCCTCCTCGACCTCCTCCCTCTCTGGGGCACGGGCTTTCCCGTCGGCGCTTGGTGCGCCGGCGGGCTTTTCTTCGCACGTGGAGGCCACCCCCTGAGGGGGCTTCGTTGCACGTCCTTCGGTGAGGCCCACGAGCGGCCGACTCCCCCGCAAAGGGGCTGATCCGACAGGGCGTGCAACCAAGTCTATTTTTTCAATCACCGCGATGGGAGTCGCATAAATCATGGATCGCAGTTTTGCCCCAGTCGAATGGAAACCGGAAGCAAGTGCTGGAAAGCACTCGCAAGTGGCCCTGCCGCTCATCGGTCTTGTGCCCCGGGCCCAGCTCTTGGACCTGCCGGTGCTGCAGCGCGCCACCTTCAACGGCTGCATGAACGAAGCCGTGCGCCACAGCGGAAAGGAGGACCAGGAGATCGCGGACGAGATCCACATCTCCCCGGGCTACATGAGCCGCTTCATGCGCGGTGTGGGGCAGCAGTGGGCCAAGCGGCTGGTGGCCTTCATGCGGACCACAAACAGCCTGGCGCCACTGCAGTGGATGGCGGAGCAGATGGGCTGCGAACTCACGGTCCGCAACGACGCCCGCCGCGAAGCCGACCTGCTGCGGGCGCGGCTCCTAGAACTCGAGAAATACGAACGGATTGCAGCATGACGATCTTCCCCCTCACCACCGCAGTGCTGCAGCAGCACGCCCGCGACGCAGCCGAGCAGGGCGTCCCCCTGGCCGAGGCCAATCACTACGAACCTGGCTCGGCGCTGTGGAGCGAGTTCAACGCCGCGTATGCCAAAGCGCTCGGCGAGTGCGAGGTGGCGTGATGCGCGCCAGTGACACCCTCGTCTCGGTGCGCACCCATGCGACTGGCGAGACCCGCGTCGATCTCGTCACCGCTGTCTGTTTCGGCGCGGCCGTGGAGCCTCTCGCACCGGAGGACCAGGAGCGCGAGCTGCGCATCCGTGCCCACGGGCAGCTGATGGAGGCCGAGATGCTGGCATGGGAGCGCACTGGCGAGTTCGATGCGCACGGCGCCGCGTCCCACCACCGCGCGCAGATGGAAGCACTGATCAAGCAGCGGCCCGAGCACGTGCGTGCACGCATGGCGGCGGAGAGGGGGTTGCCCCATGGCTGAATCCTGGATTCGCATGCGCGGAAGCCTGCCAACCAACCCTCGGGTGATCGCCATGGCGCGCGCGCTGCTGGCGGACCCTGATTTTCTGGACTGGTACGGCCACACCGATGTCACGGCTGAATCGTCACGCGCCGTCACGATGCGTCACGTGACGGTAGTGACGCGCGTCACTGTGGGCGCGCTGGTTCCACTGTGGGCGATGGTCAATGAGTGCGCCGCAGAGGATGGAATCTTGCATAAAACGACCCTGTTCGAGGTCGACGCGATGGCCGGCGTGCCAGGTTTCGGCCATGCGATGCGGGCGGTCGGATGGATTTTCGAGACGCCTGATGGTGTGCGCTTTCCCAATTTTCATGAGCACAACACCGTGAAGGAGAGCCGCTCTACAGCTGCAAAGACGCCGGCAGTGCGGGCCAAGGAGTACCGGGATCGCCAGAAGTCTGAGAGTGCAACGCCGTCACGAAATTCGTCACGTGACGGCGTCACGGAAAAACGTGACGCGTCACGTGACGCCGTCACCACAGATAAGAGAAGAGAAGAGAAGAATATAGAACCCCCTACGGGGGTGCAGGGGGGCGAGCCCCCCCCATCCCCCTCGGGTGTGAAGTTCGAAATCCCCGAGTGGATGCCTGCTCAGCCGTGGGAAGACTTCGTTTCCATGCGCAGGGCCAAGGGCAAGCGCGCCCCGTTCACGGTGGCAGCCGCCAAGGGAATCGTCCGCGAACTGGAGAAATTCCGGGAGCAGGGGCACGATCCTGCGGCTGTGCTGCAGGCGTCCGTGATGAACGGCTGGTCTGGCGTTTTTGCTCCAGGTGGGCGCAATGGCGCGCCTGCCGGCAGCGACTGGACATCGGGGGCGCAATGAACTTCCCCCGCTTCGCCGTCAACGCGCGCAATTTGCTGCAGACACGCCAGAACGGCTTCCGTCCCAGCAATCCCGTCAACGTGGCTTTGGCTGGAGACAACTTCGCGGGCACCACGCTGTACGTCCACGACGACATGCCCAACGACCTGGATTGGCGAATGCTGGTCAACGTCGATGTGTGGGTGTGGGCTGATCGCTCCGTGCCCCTTTCCCGCGTCATCGACACGACCGTCGCCATTTCGCGCGCCATGCCTTCGGGGCTGCTGCTGCGATTCATGGAGGCCGGTGCTGTGCACGACATCGACGTTGGCTCAGGCAACCACCACAACGGCGCCCCCGAAGTGGGCATCCAGCCAGAGCACTCCTTTCTCTGGCTCCCCATCAACGTCTGCGGCAGCGCCCTGGGCTACCGGCTCAAGCGCGCGCTGTGCAGCCCAACTGCAGGAGGAAAACGCAAATGCAGCTGATCGCTGACAACACCAATTTCGAGGACTATTTTGACGAGCAGCAGAACGATGCCGCTCTGGTGAAGCCCGCTAGTGAGTGGTGCGAGCAGGTCATCGACCGCTTTCATGGCGCCAACTCTCAAAGCAGTTGGCAGTCCATCGGCTGGAACAAGACGAATGGCCTCTTCGACCTGAGGCCGGGCGAAGTCACGATCTGGGCGGGCGTCAATGGTCACGGCAAGACCACCTTCCTGTCGAACGTGATGCTCAACATCATGAACGACCACGGTGCGAAGGTCTGCCTGGCGTCGCTGGAAATGAAGCCGGCCGTGAGCATGGCCAAGATGGCTCGACAGGCCATCGGCACAGGCCAGCCCACAGTGGAATACATCCGGGCCTTCCACAAGTGGACCGATGGCCGCCTGTGGATCTTCGACAAGGTCGGGAAAGTGGCTCCGAAGCGGATGCTGGGAGTGGCCACCTACGTGCGCAAGGAACTGGGCATCGACCACTTGGTGATCGACAGCCTGATGAAGTGCGGCCTTGGCACTGACGACTACACCGCGCAGAAGGACTTCGTTGACAGCCTCTGCGCCATTGCCATGGATACCGGGCTGCACATCCACCTGGTGTGCCACATGCGCAAGGGCGAAGCCGAGACAAAAGCCCCGGACAAGTTCGACGTGAAGGGCGCCGGCGAGATCGCCGACATGTCCGACAACATCGTGATCGTCTGGAAGAACGTCCGCAAGACTTCGAAGGACGAGAAAGACCAGAACAGCGACCCCGACGCCTACGTGCGCGTCGCCAAGCAGCGCCACTTCGAGTGGGAAGGCAGCTGGGCCTTCTGGTTCCACAAGGACACCCAGCAGTTCCTCGAATTCCAAGGCGGCCGACCGACCTGCGTGACGTTGGATGCGCAGGCCTCCGCGTTCCATTGATCCCCACCCACCACCAACCTGCAACCACCTGAGAGGACATCCACATGGGCAATTCCGTAACTCCCATCGCCTTCCGCGAACCGACCGATGTGCTGCTGACGCATGTCAACCACCGCAAGCAGTTTCACGGCGGCGGCGGTGACACCGTGCAAGGCATCGATCTGAACTTCGAATTCGATCGCCCCAACACCTTCCTGGACAGCCTGTTGCCTGGCCTGCGGGAGTCGCTGTATTGCAACCGCGACGCGGACAACGGTCAGGTAGACCTGGATGGTGTTGATGCACCTCTGCCAAACCTGCGCTACCCCAACCTGAACGGCGGCAGCTTCACGCTGATGAAGAAGAAGGACGCCTTCGCAGGCTATGAACTGGGCGTGCAGTTTGGCTTGGGCGATGACATCAGCAACATGCTTTTCGACTGCTGCAAGCTGAAGATCCAGAAGGTAGAAACCAACGAAGGCGGCACCGTCCGCGTGTTCATCCAAGTCAGCTACGGCGGCGATCGCGCCGACGGCAGCACCATCGGCAAGCTGATCGAGCAGGAGGGCGGCGAGGTCACCATCCAGTTGTGGCCGCCAGCTGTGACCCAACCGGTGGAAGAGCCCGAGGAAATGGAAAACCCATTCCCGGTGCAGGAGGCGGACGAGCCGCCGCTGACGGCCGGCGACATCTTCGCCAGCGGGCCCAGCAGCGACCAGGATGCTCACGAGCAGTCGGCGGCGCTGGAATCGGACGAGCGCTGAGCATGCTGTTCGTTGGCATTGATCCTGGCCTCACTGGGGCGGGCGCCGTGCTCGGGCCGCAAGGCCTGCGCGGCGTGTTCGACCTGCCGACCATGCCGATCCCGGGCGTGGGCCCGAAGGCATTGGTGCAGCGCAAGATCGACGGCCGCGCGCTGCTGGACCTGCTGCTCAAGACCTGCCCCGCAGGCGAGGCTCGGCCCACGATCGTGATCGAGGCCGTGGGCACCATGGGGGGCGCGAACAACGCGGTACAGACACAAGGGTCGCTGCTGCGCTCGCTGGGCGCGATCGAGACCGTGGCCGAGTGCCTCAAGTGCAAGGTGGTCTACGTTGCGCCCCAGACGTGGAAGCGCAGCTACGGGTTGATCGACCCCAATCTCAAGCACACGGCCCGCAAGACCAGGGCGCTGGAGACGGCCCGACGCTGCTTTCCGTCATGCACTGACCTCGCCCGGGCGAAGGACCACAACCGTGCCGAGGCGGTTCTGCTGGCGCGCTATGCGCAGATGGAGTTCGCATGACCACCGAAGCCTTCAGCCGCATGCAGCCTTTCGTGCTCAAGGCCCTGACCGCAGTGAAGCGCCGCCATTGCGCGGCGCCCAACTATGCCCCGGATGCGCCCGTGGCCGACCAGATCGCATGCCCCAAGTGCGGTGGCCGCCTGAACTACACGGTCGACACCAAGGGCATGACCTCCGCCCGCTGCGCCAGCGCCGGCTGCGTGAAGTGGAGCCTGCAGTGACCCTGATCCTTGTCCCGCCCGGCCGCGGCCAATGGCGCACGACCACCCTCCGGATCGACGGCGACCGCACGGCTCCGCTGTTCTTCCGGGTGGGACAGCGGATCGAGCTGGGCGGTGTCCTTTTCAGAATTTCGAAGGTTCTTCCATGACCAAAGCAAGCCCCATCCTCATCACGAAGCGCGCGTCCCTGGCCATGCTCCCTGAGCAGCAGCGCGCGACGCTGCGCCACGTGCTGATGGACGCCATCGGCGGCTTGGACCGCACGCACGATGGCCGCTGGCGCCGCTTCATGAACCGGCTGCTTCGCGCGGAGCCGGGCGAGGTTTTTCAACTCAACAGCGTGGTCCAGCGCTCCGGCGTGTTCCACCGCCGGCACATGGCTCTCGAGCAGAACCTGTTCGACCATCAGGAGCGGTGGCTGACGTTGACCTCCATGCGTGACTGGCTCAAGACTGGGGCGGGCTGGGTTGACTGGCACCCCAGCCCCAAGGGCGGGATCGTGCCCACCCCGCGATCCACCAGCTACGACGCCTGCAGCGACGATGAAATGCGTGAGGTGCACGAGGCCATGCTCGCCTTCCTGCACACGCCGCGGGCGCAGCAGTACCTCTGGCCCCACCTCCACCCGACTGGCAGGGCCGCCATGCTGGAGAGCGTGCTGGCTGACCGGGAAGAGGGTGGCCGAGCATGAAGCGCACTCCCATGAAGCGCACCGCCTGGCTGCGCACCACCAGCACCACGGCGAAATCAAAGCCAAATCGGGCGCAGCGCCCTGAAGAACATGCGCAAAGCGCTATGAAAAATGGAGCGGTTTGCGATCCTGTGAAAACTGCGGGAAAACGCTCTCCAGCGCTTATTCCATCGATGCGAGTAGCTATTAAATATGTAGCGATCAACGGCACCACCGCTGCGCGGCCGCAGGCCAAGTCGGTGGCGCACCTCAACAGCCACCTGCGCGCGATGGCGCGCGGCATGCCCTGCCTCCTGCGCGTGCAGGGCGTGTGCACTCAGGACAGCAGCACCGTCGTCTGTTGCCACAGCAACCTGGGCATCCATGGCAAGGCCGGCGCCCGCAAGGCCGACGACGAGTACAGCGTGTGGGGTTGCGCGGCATGCCACCGCTGGCTGGACCAGGGCCCAGCGCCACGGGCGCGCAAGGAATCGGCCTTCATGGCCGCCCACCTTCGCCAGGTGCTGGCTTGGCGCGCCATCGCAATGGACGGCGAATCAGCGAAGGACCGAGCCGCAGCGCAGTGGGCGCTGGCCCTGCTGAATGCGCTGCCGCATATGCCTCCAGAGCAATCAATAAAAGGCCTTGAAGCTATCAAATCAGGAGCGAATGCATGAACATCACCCTCGATCAGATCTACTCGCGATGTGAAGAGGTCGGGGACTGCTGGATATGGCAGGGCGCCACCAGCGACACCGGCTACCCGATCATGAAGCGCCATGGCGGCCCCTGCTTGCTGGTGCGCCGCGTGGTGATGCAGCTCACGAACAGGCCGCCCGCAGCAAGGCAGCCCGTCACGGCCGCCTGTGAAGACAAGCGCTGCTGCAGCCCGAAGCACCTTCGGCTGTCCACTCCGAGCAAGGTGGGGAAGCGCGCAGCGGCCAATGGAGCGTTTTCATCCCCGGCACGTGGGGCGAAGATCGCGGCTGCACGTCGGGCGGCATCTGGGGTAAAGCTCACCTTGGATCAGGCCCAAGAGATTCGGCTCAGCACAGAGTCAGGGCCCGTACTCGCCGAGCGATACAAGATCCACCGCAGCCAAGTCAACAGCATCAAGCGCGGCGAGGCCTGGAAGGACTACAGCAACCCGTTCGCGCGCCTGGGAGCCCGGCCATGAAGAAGCGCCGCCAGCCCGCTTACACCCGCCACTACACCCTGCTGCACGAGATCAGCGCCAGCCCGATCCAGCCGCTGCCTAAGGAATGGCAACGCACGCAGCTCACCAGCATGTGGGACGGTCTACGTGACATGGAGCAGCAGCCGAACCCTGACACCAGCGCTTGGCGTGTGTGCTCCGATGCGGTGAACCTTATGGAAACCCTCGTGGCCCAAGGCGAGGTGGAGGATGGGCAGGGCCTGCTCATGGACGCGATCACCGCCCTGGCCGAGGCCGGCAAGCGGCATCGCGCAGGACACCCGCTGCGTCTCTCAGGCCCGGGCATGCGGGCTGTGCGCGCTGTGCTGGAGGACTATGCAGAGGTGATCGCTGTGCTGCCAGCCCGGACCATGATCCGCTGCCATCGGCTGACCGAGAAGCGGCTGCACGAGATCCTGGCCGGCAGGCGCCTTCCCCACGACGTGGAGGTCATCGCAGCATGAGCACCATCACCTGCCCCGACTGCGCCCAAGCGCAAACCTCCAAGCACTGGGGCGGTTTCCGCGCCCACTGCACAGGCTGCACCGTCCGGGCCCTGGCCACCGGCCCTGCTTTCTGGGAATCCCGTTGCGCGTCCCAAATCACCCCCGGCTACCGTGCGGCGCTCGTGTCCGCGTTCGGGGAAGACGGTGTGCAGGCCGGCCACCAGGCTGTGAAGACCGAGTACGAGCGTAACCAGGCCATGAAATCCACCGGGAGCTGATATGTCCACCGCAGAAAAGACCACCGCCCAGATCATCTGGGATGCCATCGAGGGGCTCCACCAACAGGGCCAGGTGGCCACCCGTGAGCTGCTGTGCGAACTCACCGGTCTGAAGATGACCATCGTCGACGATCACGTCGGCCGCATGATCGAAAGCGGGCGCCTGCGCCGACTGCGCGCCGGGGTGTTTGCGCCGATCGCGGCCATGCCGGAGCCCCGGGCCGTCTCCACCACGGATATGCCTGACGGCACCGTCCTCCTGGAGATCGGAGACGTGGTCCTGCACCTGTGGCCTCGTGAATACCGGGCCTTGGCCAAGCGCCTCGTCGGGGATGCGGTCCAGTACTCGAACATCCAGGCGGGCGTTGAGGCGGGGACCTTGGCCACGGAGCTGGCAGCCGACCTTCTGGCGACCAAGCGGGAGATGTCTGCCCGGATACAAGACCTGGAGCGACAGCTCAACGCCGCCGTGCGCGGCGTGGCCCCCCAGCCGACCCCCCAGATGAGCCTGCTGCAGAGCTGACCATCCGCTACGCGGCGGAGGCCCTGGGCTTGTCCCGCGCCGGCTACGCCAAGATGGTCCTCGGCAAATCGCCCATCGAACGCCGCACCGCGCTGGCATGCGCTGCCCTGGCCGCAGGACTGGAGGAGTGGCAGAGTGGGCCAGTTGCCCAGCATCTGCTGGAGGAGCCCAAGTGAAAACCGCAGGAGATTGACAACATGACCACCAACAACGCTGAGGCTACTCCGACCTGGATGCCCCAGACGCCGGAGCAAGAGCTCGAGATGGCTCAATTGCTCGAATCCCTCATGTTTGCGGCGGTTGGCATATATGCCCACCAGCGATGGCACGACGGGCTGGAGCGCCACATGACGGGGCGAGCCGAAGGCTTTGTCATTCCTCTCTCAGATGCTGCCCTGCCGGAATAGCGGCGCCGCACTGGGCAGAAACCGGGTCTTCGGGCAGTAGCCGCTCCCCCCTCTAGGGTTCGCCAGAAGTTGCCACCTCCGCAACCATGTGGGGGCAATGGCAACCAATACCCCCGACACCCCAGCACCACACACCGCCGGCGCGGGCGGCGCAGCTGCCCCTGGGCGGCGGGCGATTGACTGGGAGGCCGTGAGCCGCGACTACCGCGCCGGGATCCTCTCCACCAGAGAGCTGGGCGCCCTGTACGGGGTGTCTCACACCGCCATCAACAAGCGCGCCAAAGCAGAAGGCTGGGAGCGCGACCTCAAGGCCCAGATCCTGGCCAAAGCCGAAGCCGAGGTTTCCAGGCGGGCGGTTTCCACCGAGGTTTCCAAAGAGCGTCAGGCGAGCGAACGGCAGGTTGTCGAGGCCAATGCAGACGCGATCGTGCGCATTCGGCTCAGCCAGCGCGCAGACATCCAGCGCAGCCGGGCCATCGTGATGCGATTGCTGGACGAGCTGGAGCAGCAGACCGGCCCAGACAACGCAGCCTTGCTTGCCGAGCTGGGAGAGGTTCTGCGCAAGGAGGATGAAAAAGGCCAGGACAAGCTGAATGACCTGTACCAGAAGGTCATCAGCCTGCCCGGCCGCGCCAAGACCATGAAGGACCTCGGCGAGTCGCTGCGGGTGCTGGTGCTGCTGGAGCGCCAGGCATTTGGCTTGGACGATCCAACCGGCGAGGATGCGGCAGCAACAACCGTCGGCCTTTCCCGGGCCATGACCGATGCGGAACGCGCCGTGCGCTTGTCCCGCCTGCTGAATGGCAACCCGGAAGCCCTGGCCGGCTTGCTGGCGGTTGTGAAGCGCGCGTCATGACGGTCGACATCACGCTGACCTCGGCCGAGATGCTGCAGATGCTGGCGCGCATGGATCCCGAAGCAAAAGCGGAGTTGGATCGCATCCTGATGTCTGCTGGGGCACCGATTTGGGTGCCGCAGGACGGGCCACAGTACAACGCCTACTACTCGGCCGCGGACATCGTCTTCTATGGCGGCGCCGCGGGCGGCGGAAAGACCGACCTGCTGCTGGGCCTGAGCCTCACAGAGCAGGAGCACTCCATTATCTTTCGGCGCGAGGCGGTGCAACTGCTGGGGATCGAAGAGCGCATGACCAAGATCCTGGGCACGCGAAAGGGCTACAACTCCCAGGATGGCATCTGGAGGCTCCCCGGCAGCAAGGCGCTGGAGCTCGGAAGCGTGAAAGAGCCTGACGACTGGATGAAGTACCAAGGGCGGCCGCACGACTTCAAAGGCTTCGACGAGATCACCCACTTCACGGAGATGCAGTTCCGCACGCTGATCGGCTGGATGCGGACTGATAACCCGGATGTGCGCCAGCGGGTGGTGGCCGCTGGGAACCCACCAACCACGGCCGAGGGCGAGTGGGTGAAACGGTACTGGGCCGCATGGCTCGATCCACAGCACCCCAACCCAGCCAAGCCGGGAGAGTTGCGCTGGTACGTAACGAACGAAAAGGGCGAGGACCAGGAAGTACCGGGCCCGCAGCCTGTCATGGTTGGCGGCGAGGCCATGAGCCCGAAGAGCCGCACATTCATCCCCTCCAGCGTCGACGACAACCTGTTCCTCACGACGACGGGCTACAAGTCCACCCTGCAGGCGCTGCCCGAGCCGCTGCGCTCCCAGATGCTGCGCGGCGACTTCAACGCTGGCGCGTCCGATCCGGCTTGGCAGGTGTTGCCGACCGAATGGGTCAAGGCGGCCATGGCTCGATGGAAACCGCGAGAGGCGAAGGGTGACATGACAGCCCTTGGCTTGGACCCCGCTCGCGGCGGCATCGACAAAACCAGTGCTGCGCGGCGCCACGGCCAATGGTTTGATGAGCTGGTCACGGCTCCTGGAGTGGTAACCAAAGACGGGCCCTGCGCTGCGGCCTTTGTGGTCCCGTTGGTGCGCAATGGCGCCTGCATCGTGGTGGACGAGATCGGCATCGGCTCCAGCGCTCTGGATTTCATTGTGGGCCTCAACCTCAATGTGATGGGCGTCAACGGCTCCGAGAGCAGCAACGCCATGACGAAGGCCGGCAATCTGCGCTTCCGCAACCGCCGGGCCGAGATGTACTGGCTTTTCCGTGAGGCCCTGGACCCAACGAACCCCGATCCCATCTCACTGCACCCCGACCAGGAGTTGCTGGCGGACCTCACGGCGGTCCGGTACAAGGTCGTGACCATGGGCAAGGTCGCTGCGATCCAGATGCGCAGCAAGGACGAGATCCGCGAAGCCTTGGGCCGCAGCCCCGACAAGGGCGACAGCGTGGCGCAGACATTCGTGCAAGGGATCCCGGAACCTGGCGCCACGCGCAACCAGTACGAAGAGCCCGACGAACCCGACTGGCGAGCATGACCATGACCATCTACACCACCCCATCCGATCAGCCTGCAGGCCAGAAGGGCGCCGACACGGGGTTGTCTCTGACAACCTTCACCCGATTCATGCTCGAAATCCAGAACCAACCGGCCTGGCGCAGCCGTGCAGACCGCGAGATGGACTATGTGGACGGGAATCAGTTGGATGCCGAGGTTTTGCAGCGCCAGAAATCGCTGGGGATGCCCCCTGCTATCGAGCCGCTGGTAGGGCCAGCAATCGAGGCTGTGCTGGGGTTGGAGGCCAAGACTCGTACGGACTGGCGCATCACCCCGGACCGCGCAGGGCAGGGCGACGATGTCGCCGCGGCCTTGAACTACAGGCTGAACCAAGCTGAGCGCAACAGCAAGGCTGACGCAGCGTGCACAGGTGCGTTTCGGCCTCAGGTCTGCGTCGGTATCGGCTGGGTGGAAGTCGCTCGTGAGACGGACCCCTTCAAGTATCCCTACCGCTGCCGGGCCGTTCATCGCAACGAGATCTACTGGGACCACCTCAGCGTCGAACCCGACATGAGCGACGCTCGCTACCTTTTACGCCGCCGGTGGACCGATGCCGAGCAGGCCATCCTGAAGTTCCCCCAGCACGCCGAGTTGCTGCGGCAAACCATGGGCCGTTGGACTGACCTGACAGCGCAGAACCTGGATGGCGGTTCTTCTACCGGCCTGGCCATGAACCTCCTGGACGAGCGCGGCTGGAGCATTGAAGAACAGCAGTGGCGTGATTGCGAAACAGGGCGGGTGTGCCTGTTCGAGATGTGGTACCGGAAGTGGGAGCAGGTCACCGTGCTCAAGGCCAAGGATGGCCGAGTGGTGGAGTACAACCGCAGGAACCCCGCGCACGACGTCCTGCTGGCCACCGGCGCCGTGCGGGCCTTCAAGGCCACGATGCCCCGCATGTACGTCTCGTTCTGGGCCGGCCCACACAAGCTGCACGACGGCAAGACGCCCTACAGCCATCACGACTTCCCCTACGTGCCCTTCTGGGGCCACCGTGAAGACCGGACGAACATTCCATTTGGCAGAGTGCGCGGCATGGTCTACCTGCAGGACAACGTCAACAGCGCCATCAGCAAAATCCGCTGGGGTCTGTCCGCGACTCGCACAGAGCGGACGAAGGGTGCTACCAAAATGAGCGATGCCCAACTGCGCCAGCAGGTGAGTCGCGTGGATGCAGACATCATCCTGGATCAGGAGCACATGGCCAAGCAAGGCGCCATGTTCAAAGTCACGCGCGACTTCCAGTTGAACGAGCAGCAATACAAGATGCTGCAGGACAGCCGGCTTGGCATCGAACGCGCCAGCGGCATCACGTCTGGCTTCATGGGGCAAGTCGGCAATGCAACGAGCGGCGTGCAGGAGCAGACCCAGGTCGAGCAGTCCACCCAGACGCTGGCCGCCCTGATGGACAACTTCAAGTTGGCCCGCACCAAGGTGGGCGAGCTGCTGCTGGCCCTGATCATCGAGGACATGCAGGAGGAGGAGTCGATTCTGATCCCCGGCAATGCCATCCGTGAAGACCGCACGGTTGTGCTTAACTCGCCTGCCCGCGACGAATTCACCGGTCTGGCATATCGCACAAACGATGTCCAGCGCACCCGACTCAAGGTCGCACTGGATGACGTGCCAAGCTCTGGCAGCTTCCGGGTCCAGCAGCTTTCCGCGCTCAGCGAGGCCTTCAAGGCGATGCCACAGAACATGCAGATCGTGGCCCTGCCGCACATGCTGGCCCTGATGGACCTGCCCGACAAGGAAGAGATCATCAAAGCGGTGCGCGAGGCCGGGCAGCAGGTGACTCCAGAGCAGATCCAGGAACGCGTCGACCAGGCTGTGCAGGCTGCACTCGCGCAGGCCAACAAGGATGAGAAGGCCCTGGAACTGGACATCAAGGCGCGCAAGGCGGAAGCCGAGATCGGCGTCCTCAATGCCAAGCGGGTGCTGACCGGGGTTCAGGCTGAGTTCAGCGCCATGCAGGGAGGCACGCAGGTGGCGCAGATGCCACAGATCGCACCAATCGCCGACGAACTGATGAAGGCGGCCGGGTACCAGGCCCCCGAGCACGGCGGCGACGATCCGAACTTCCCGGTGCCCGAGGCGGTGCCAGCCGATCCCGCCGGACTGTCAGCACTCGCTCCCGCGCCCTCAGTGCGCGAGAACACCAGCCCAGGATTCCCCCCCGTGCCGAGTGATGGAGCATCACCGTTGGAAGGGATTGAAACTGCAACGCCCGCCGACAACCTGCAGCCGATTGATTCTGCTGCCCCCCAGTAGGGTTTCTATATCCAGGCCAGACCCGGCAAAGTGCACCCCAAGCCCCCCGCTGTGAAGCGCCGGGTGAAACGGCAACCTCGTGAGAGGTCGCACCTTCCCAATGCTGGAGATTGACCGGCGCAGGCCTTCGGGCTTGCGCGGCCAGTCGAATGCAGACCTTTGGCGCCACTCCGACATGTGGCAGGGATGCAATGACGACTCAAGCAGAGTTTTTCCAAGCGCACGCCGTTGACGGCAACCTGACTGACGCACAGATGCTGCAGATGATGAATCTGCCCGCGGGCGATACCAGCGCACTGCTGGAAGGCGGCATGCCCGATGCCGCAGCACCTGAGGCCGAGGCCAAGCCGGGCGAAGCGCAAAACGCAACGAACGAAACGAAGACCGATGAAGGCGCGAAGGCGCCAGAGGCTCCTGCCGAACCCGACCCCTCCAAGGCCGTGGTGATGGCGAAGGATGGTGTCCACACCATCCCCTACGAGCGACTGGAGCAGGCGCGCCAAGGCGAGCAGCACTGGAAGGCACAGGCGACTGCAGCGCAGCAACAGCTGGCGGCCCTCCAGGCCGAAGCTGAGCAGCGTGCAGAGGCAGGCAAGGCCCCGACCAAGCAAGACCAAGCGGTCGCTACGGCGGCGGCAGTGATCGAGCGAGGTGTGGACCCGACCATCTTCGGCGACTTCACCGAAGCGTCCATTGCCAAGGGGCTGAAAGCGCTGGTGGACCAAACGGCTCCAACGCTGCGTGAGCAGCTTAAGGCCGAGTTGCTGAATGAAGTGCGAGCCGAGCTGAAGGCAGAACTTGCACCCATCCAGCAGCGCCATGCGAAGACCGCGACCGATGCGCACCTCGGTGCGATCTATGCGGCTCACCCTGATGCCGACTCCCTTGTCGAAAGCAAGGAGCTCCACGAGTGGATCGAAGCGCAACCCGCGTTTGCCCGCAAAGCGTATCGCGATGTGTTGAGCCTGGAGCCAGGCGTTGGAGGCACGGCCGAGCAGGTCATCGAATTCTTCAACACGTTCAAAGCGGCTACGGGAAAGACCAGCCAGCAACCCGCGGTGGCTTCGGCTGCCGTGGCAGACGCGGCGAAAGCTGCACTTGCCAAGGCCAAGACGCCTGTGCCCTCCAGTCTGTCGGAAATACCGGCGGGTTCCAAGGCGCATCACGACGAGGCAGAGGCACTGATGGAAATGAGTGACAGCAACGCGCTGAAAAGCTTCATGGGCAAAAGTCCTGAGCAGATCCGCGCGCTGTTGGACAGGACTCTTTGAGGCCTGTAGTTTTGAAAACGGCATCGCTGTGAAGCGACGCCCCATCCCCTTTCGAAGGAGTCAGCAATGGGTACCAACATCCCCTACGGCTCGCCGCTTGCCAACAAGCTGCAGAGCGCCGGTCTCTTCGCTGCAAACACGCAGCGCAATACGACCATCAACCGCTTGACGGGCAAATTCCCGCAACAAGCCGAAACCGAGTCCACCATCCGCCAGCAGACCAGCACCAGCATGCCCATCGTGCGTTGCATGGACCTGCAGAAGATGGCCGGCGACGAAGTCCTCTTCGACTTCATCAACCACATGGGTGGCAAGCCGATCATGGGGTCGCGCAATGCCGAGGGCTACGGGAAACCGATGTCGTTCGCTCAGGATCGGCTGCGCATCAACCAGGCACGCTACCCGATCAGTGCCGGCGATACCATGACTCAGCAGCGCACTCCTCACGAGCTGCGCAAGTTGGGTCGCACGCTGGGCGAGGCCTACATGAACCGCCTCCAGGATCAGCTGTCGCTGGTGCATATGGCGGGTGCCCGGGGCTTCCACAACAACGTGGAATGGGCCGTGCCACTTGCCAACGATCCCGATTTCGCGGAAATCCTGGTGAACCCGGTTCGCGCCCCATCCAAGAACCGCCACCTGATGAGCACGGGGTCCGGCCTGGAACGTGTTGCCGCTTCGGGCAACGAAATCAGCCTGGCCACGACCGACGTGTTCAACGCTGACTTGGTGGATGCGTTGCGCGCCACCCTGGACACGATGCCCCTGCCGCCTCCCGCGGTGGAATTCGATGGCGACAAGCTGGCCGCCGACTCACCACTGCGGGTGCTGCTGTGCTCGGCGGACCAGTTCAACGGGTTCACCCAGTCGCCCGGATACCGCACCTACCTGGCCAACGCCATCGCACGCGGTCAGCAGATGGGCAACCACCCGCTCTTCACGGGCGGCGATACCGCGCTCTGGCAGAACATCCTGCTGGTGAAAATGCCGAAGCCGATTCGCTTCTACGCCGGCCAGCCCATCAACTGGTGCCAGTCGTACACGTCGGACGTGGAGACCACCACCGACCTGGTCCCGGCTGCGTTCGGCACAACCCACGCGGTGGATCGCGCCATTTTGCTGGGCGGCCAGGCATTGGCAGAGGCCTGGGGGAAGCATCGCAAAACCGGCAATCCATTCTTCTGGAGCGAAAAGGAACTGGACCACGACGACAAGCTCGAGCTGCTGGTGGGCGCCATCAATGGCCGCTCGAAGGTGCGTTTCGAAGTCGATCACGGCAGCGAAAAGCAGATCACCGATCACGGCATCATGGCCATCGATACGGCGGTCAAGCTGGGCGTTGCTGGCTGACGGGGCTGGGCTGGTGCAATCCGGCCCGCTTCGCATCTCACTCACTCAGGAGAACTCACATGGCCACCATCACGAAAGACACTCTCGGCACGCACAAGCTGCCGACAACCGCCCCCTACGGCACTGCATCCACGCTGCACTACTCGCTGGCCACTGCCGCGAACGGCTCGGTCGTGGGGGGCAGCTCTACCGCCGCCGTCGCCTCTGGTGATGTCGTGCGTGTCGGCATCTTGCCTGCAGGCATGCGCCTGAACGACTCGCTCACCGCCGTCTCCATTGGTTGGACCGCCACGGTGACCGGAAAGCTGGGCTTCGCCTACGTGGACGGCGTCGACGTCGCAGCTGTTCCACAAGATGACGACTATTTCAACTCCAGCCTGGCCCTGGCCACAGCCGGGCGCTACCCGGCGAACAACGTCGCAGTCCGGCCCGTGGTGCTGCCAAAAGATGCGTATCTCATCGTGACCACGGGCACGGCTGCAAACGCCAAGGCATCGCAGACGGACTTTCTGGTCAGTGTGACGCACGTCGGCGTCGCCTGATCGATCGCTGATTCAACAGGGGCTCCGGCCCCTGTGCTCTTTTTGGAGACCCCAATGGCAAAAAGCAAGGAAGCACCTGCGCCAGCAGCGCAGCCATTAGCCCCACCACCAGAGGCACCTGTTCGTCAGGATGACCAGGCGCAGGGTGAAAGTCCAATTGCGGATACCGCGGCCCCAGCACCTGCGCCAGCAGCTCAGCCAGTGCCAGCGGGTTTCCTTCCGGTTGAATACACCGGCCGCCGCGCCCCACACACCGACGGCCTGTACGGTACGCGCATCGAGTGGGACGCTCCCGGTGCTGTGCGCCTTGTCCCGGCAGACGTGGCCCGCAAGATGGTGACCATCAACAGGGACGTCTATTGCGAGGCCAACTACAGCGGGGAGGCAGTTCCAGCGCCACAGGCGCCGCCACCGGTGCAGGACATCGCCCGCCAGGAGTTGGACATGGTGATCCAGACGATGGACAAGGATGCGCTGGAGGGCTACGCCAAGACCAACTTCGGCCAGAATCTGGACAAGCGCCGCAGCGTGGAAGCCCTTCGTCAAGAAGTTACGCGCCTGGTGGACCAGTTCGGCGCACCCTCGCCATGAACCTCGAGCAACTGCTCTGCCAATTCCGTGTGGATGCTCTGGACACGGAAGAACCCCATCTTTTCAAGGACGAATGGGTTGTGGGCTGGCTTTCGGAGGCGGTGACAGAAGCTGCCATCCGTGGCCGGTTGATTCTCGAGGCAGCAGACCCTCGGGTCTGCCAGGTCCTGGTGGAAGCCGGGGTAGCCGTATATCCCCTGCACCCATCTCTGTACGAACTGGTGGACCTTCGGTTCAAGGCAAACGGTGCAATGCGCTCTGAGCGTGTGCACCTCAAGACCCGCGAAGAACTGAGCCGCATTTGCCCGGACTGGCGGGATCGGCAGGACCGTACGCAATTCGCCATTCAGGATGACACCCGCATTCAACTGGTCAGCCCACCGCGGGAGGCGGGCGTGCTGTTCATCGAGGGCTACCGCATACCGCTCAAGCCTTTGGTGAACGACTGCGATAAACCGGAGATCAATGGGGCCCACCACCATCTCTTGGTGCATTGGGCGCTTCATCGTGCCTTTGGCATGCCCGACTCGGACGCCTTCGACCCTGGCCGCGCCGCCTCGGCCGAACAGGCGTTCACAGCCTACTTCGGCCCGCGGCCAGACTCCGATCTGCGAAGGTCGACGCGGCACGACGAGACCCAGACCAACAAGGTCTTTTGGCCCTGAGCCGGCCCCCCGATAGGGTTTCCCGAAAACGCGCCCAGCCGTGACCATCACGGCCATGGCAACCATCTTCCTCGACGACTTCAACGGCTCCGGCAGTGTCGACGGACACGCGCCTGCCATTGGCGCAGGCGTCTGGCACCACCAGGATGGATACCCACCGGCGGCCACGAGCCTTGCAGGGGGTCAGGTGCAGCTCGGGGCCGGATTCAACCTGGTCTACGTGGACTTCGTCGGCTCCCAGGTTCTCACGGATGCAACGTTCGTCGCCGAGTTTGACTTCATCGGCCTGGAGGGCGTTGATGCCCGGGCTGAACTGGTGGGGCAGATGACGCTGGTCGAGAGTGACGACGTGGTGCTGGAAGTGGGCGCCGCGCTCTACTACAGCCCTGGCAGTTCCCTGTACGACCCACCGCTGTGCACGGGCTATGCATACGGGCCCGGCAGCGGAGGCTCTGCCGGAATCCGACCGGCGATCCCTTCGCCGGGCGTGCAGAGACAGGTGCGACTCACGGCCAGCAACGGATCTCAGTCGTTGGAGCTCGACGGCATCCCCGTCTACTCTGGATCCGCCTCCCTGCCGCTCTCCCCGAAGCTCAGGCTGACCTTCAAGCTGCTTGGCGCCTGGGCATTGAGCCGGGTGACCGTGCAGGGCCAGGCTGCGCCGCTGGCGTGGACCCGACTGGTGGAGGCGCAGGAGCGATGACCGATCCAGTCCGCATCGGGCCCTTCCCCGGAGGCGCCGACAACCGCCGCAGCGACGAGGAGCTGTGGAGCGAGCGGGGTGGTGCGCTGCTGCGCTCCGCTTCGAACGTCGACGTGACCGACGAAGGTCGGCTGCGCCGGCGCAAGGGCTTTGCTCTGGCCGCGGGCGAATCGGTGCCGCAGGATTTCCCGGTCGCACTGCCGATTGTCCGCACGCACTCCACCTCGGGCCAAGAGATCCTGTCCAACGACGATCTGCGCGACCTCATGAACCCGCAGCCGCGGGCATTGAGCTGCAAGCACTTCGGGCGGTATGTGGCGGCATTCGGGGACACGCTTTTCTTCAGCGATCCCTACCTCGACGGCGACGAATTCGGCCGCGGCGCGCGCACCACGGCGGACCGCAACTTCCTGCCCTTTCGCGGGCAGATCACTGCAGTGTTCTCCACCGACGATGGCCTCTACGTTGGCTCCGATGCTACGTACTTCATAGCGGGCGACGTGCAGGGATCGGCACCGCTGCAGGTGCACCCCGCACAGATCATTCAGGGCAGCGTCACCGCCATCCCGAAGGAAAAGCGCTTCGCATGGATCTCCAGCCAGGGCCCTGTGACAGGGAGCGCAGGAGGGCAGGTAGAGGCCCTGGCCGCCGACCACCTGGAGACGGGATTCCTGCCGCCCACGCTGACCGGCGCGTCGCTCTACCGAGTGGCCGGCGGCGTCCGGCAGCTTGTCATGACCCTGCACGGCGCGCCGGATGCCAGCGCTGCGGTGTCATCCGATTTCATGGACGCGGAGGTCATCCGCAACGAGGTGAATTATGGACATGGACATTGAACGCATCGCGGTTGTCTACCGGCTCCGCCATTTCAAGGGTGGCGAGCTCGTGCAGGTGGAAACGGCGACCAACCTGGTCCCGGCCGAAGGCGTCTCGCTAATCTCGGACGCGCTCTTCTTCGGCGCGGCCATCCCTGCCCAGTGGTACCTGGGCCTGTACAAGACCAACTACACACCCACCCCGACGGTCAGCGCAGCGACCATCAACGCGCTGGCGGTGGAGTCCCTGGCCTACAGCCAGGGCACGCGCCCGGCATTCGTGCCGCAGAACGCCGGCGTGGGAGTGGTGAACAACGCGGCCTCGGTGGCGCAGTTCAACTTCTCGGCCACCGAAACCATCTACGGGGGCTTCCTGTCCTCGTCCCCCACCAAGGGTGCGCCCGCGGGCGTCCTGCTCTCGGTCGTCAAGTTCCCCACCGTCAAGAACGTCGATGCCACTTCGCGCCTGGAAGTGACCGGCGGCCTGACTCTCGTGTCTGCCTGAAAGGACCATCATGACCCTCAAACTCTCGACTGGTCTGCGCGACAAGCTGCTGGCACAGTCTTCCCTGAAAGCCCTGCTGGAAGCCGGCGACGGTGGCTGCATCCGCATCTTCACGGGCCCGGTGCCAAACACCGCGGATGCGGCCGAAACGGGCACATTGCTGTGCGTGATCACCAAGGGCTCTGCGGCAAGTGGAACCCCTGGAAGCACTCTCACCTTCGAGGCCACGGCTGCCGGTGGCGTGCTCGCGAAGGACGTCGATGTCTGGTCCGGCGTCAATGTGGCAACGGGTCAGGCGGCCTACTACCGGCACGTAGCCACGGGCGACACCGGGGCGGCCTCTACCACCGAGGTGCGCATGCAGGGCGCCGTGGCCGTGCTCGGCGCGGAGCTCAATTTGAGCTCTGTCGCTCTTGTGAATGGCGCCACGCAGACGATCAACTCTTACGTCGTCGCAGCGCCGACGCTGTAGCCATGGCGGGGTTCACGCGCCGCGAAGGCGCCGATGACACCCGCGACGTGGTCAGTCAGGCCGGCGTCGGCCTGGACCACATGACACAGGCCCGCCCAGTCCTGGGCGGCAGTCTCACCACCGACAAGGCCGGCAACGGGATCGATGGGCACTGGACCCGGGTGACCGTTACCCCTGACCCGACCGACCCAGGCGAAACGCTGCTCGCGGCGGCCTTCGGAGACCCCTCATTCGCGGATCGGGGCGTAGAGACCGCCCCCTTCGTCGTTGAGCGCTCGCGGAACTTGGGCGCGGCCTTCCAGAAGACCAAGGTGGCCGCCAGCATCTGGCCCCGGGGTGGCACCCCACCATCAGGGCCCTGCGTGACCTACCCGCTGGACGTTGCCGTCGGCGACGGGCAGCTCGCGATCAGCATCACCATCGACGGCGGCACGCCCCAGGCCATCAATCCCAAGCCCGACGCGCCAGGGCTGTACGTGTCATCGCTGAGCACCAACGTCTACTCGGTCGACCTGGAGCGCCAGTCGCTGCGCCTGCGGCATGCCTTTCCTGCCCCACGCTACGTGATCAACCACGACGAGACGCCCAGCAACCAGCCCTTCGTGCTGCCGTTCGCGCTCCACGGACAGCCGGGCCGGGAGACCTGGGGTATCGGCTTCGTGGGCGCGAATTACGCCCGTCCCACGGGCTCGGGCAACTATTCCGCGGTGTTCTCCGATCCCCCGAAAATCGCGCTCTTCTCGGGCAACCGGGCGCCGGTGGTGCGCACGCTGCCCAGCACCGGCAACACCACGCTCGCTGACATTCCGTCTGCGGTCGGCCCCGGCGGCGCGGCCGTGATCGCCGACCACAATGATGCCTACCTCGCGCCTCTGGTGGTGGCTGCCTCCAAGAAGAGCATGGTCGCGGTGGTGGTGCGGGGCCGGGGCAACCTGGACCCCGGCTCAAGGGACAGCAGCGGCACCCGGTTCGGGTATCTTGCGCTGCCCTCGCCCAGGATCTACTGGACCGAGGACGAGGGCGTGACCTGGCTCGAGCGGCCCGGTGCCGGCTGGGACATGACCCTCTACCAGCCATGGCAGCTCACGAGCGGGGGATTCACCATCGGGCAGAACCCCACGCTGACAAACCCCCAGGCGCTGCGAGCCGGGCTGCTGGGCGTGCCCTGGACGCCGGATTCTGCGCTGCTCGCGGGGTTCTTCATGGACGCGTCCAACGCGGCCCAGGGCGGCGCCTGGCGCATCTTCCGCGCGGGCAAGGATCTCACCATGCAGGTGGCGGAGGTCGATGCGCCGGGGTACCAGATCGACCTGCGCAGCGCCTGCCGCCCCCGCGGCGGGGCCGTGATCAGCTACTACGCGCGCGCCCACCTCGACACCGCGCTCAACAACACCACGACCGGCGTGGTGGGCCCAGGGCAGCCGCCGAAATACCTCACCGGCGAGTTCGCCTACCTCTACGCCCGCCTGTCTCTCGACGGTACGGTGCTGATCGATGACTCGGCAGGCTACCTGGAGCACGCGGGCGTCATCGTGGTGCTTGAGGACGGCACCGTCCTGCGGCGGCCATTCCCGTGGAGCCGGCTGCGCAGCGGAGCGTCGCCATCCGTGTTCTGCCTGGACAACGAGGGCCGCGCGATCGGGACCGCGGTCTACGAACCGGCCACAGCCGGCCAGGAGGGAGGGTGGTACATCTATCGGTCGACCGATCTCGGGCAGACCTGGCGCCGCGCGGCCGTCCTCACCCGAAAGTGCCCTGCGCCGCGCATGGCCTATGACGGCGACACGGGGCCGAGCTATCCACCGGAGCGCGCGGTGATCGCTGGCAAGCAGTACCGGCCCGACCAAGGCGACGAACTGGCCTACGTGAGCCCGAGCGTGGTCACCCCGTTGAGGTTTGAAGGCGCGGCGGCCCGCGCATACCCTGGCGCACCGTGGTTGTACCGATGAAAGCGCCCGATGTCTGGAACCCTGACGAAAAAGCTCATTGAGCGCACGACGGTCACGCCCGGCGCCCCAGGCACGCCCGGCAGCCCTGGCCAGCCCTACATCCCGCCCAGCGACTATGTGACCACTGCGGTCGTGTGCAACTGGGTGTTCCTCGGCACTGGGCAGTACTCGGACGATCGGACCCGCAACGAGATCGGCCGCACTGTACGGATCTGCCGGGAGGTCCAGGTGATCAACCGCTCGCCCGGCCAGCCGTACATCGCACCCACGCCCGGCACGCCGAGCACACCCAGTACTTCACGCACCGAACTGAACCTCGGGTGGACGGGCGGCGCCCACACGGTGGACGTGCTCACCGAGGATGGTGCATTCGCGTTCTCGGTGCCGCAGGCATCTGGCGCAGTGGTGGGGCTGGCGGCGAACGACTCCACGACGTCACCGGCAGAGGCGTCGCACGCACTGCAGTTCGGCTCCGGGCGGTACCGGGTGACCGAGGGCGGCGTGTACCAGGGCGTCAGCGGCGTGCACGTGCCCGGCACCACGTACCGGATCAGCAGGTCGGCGGGCGTGGTGAAGATCTCTGCCGCTGGGGATGTGGTCTACACGAGCTCCACACCCAGCTCGGGGCCCGTCTCTCTGGATGCGGCGCTGTACGCCGCGGGCGATACCGTGGTCTACCTGGGCATGACGCAGAGCGCCGAAGGCCATGGCGCCGCCACGATGGAGCCGATCCAGGCCGCCGGCGGCGATCCATATGCGAAGGGCACGGCCAGCCTGGGCGTGTTCAAGGCGTCGGGCGAAGGCTACGACATCTGGCGGGTGAACTCCTCGATTGGCCGCTTCCTGTCCCGGGGCGGCGACTACGCCTATGGCGCAGGTGAGGGCGCTCTGGGCCTTTTCTCGGTGGCCGGCGAGGCGGGCTTCCCCGAACCGGACTTCGGGATCGGCACGGCGCGGCTGGCCCTGTTCCTGTCGGGCGGCCAGGGGCTCACCGGTGGCGTGGGTGGAGGTGGCGCGACGATGCAGCCGTTGCTGGCGCTGGGCGCGGACGCGCCTTATGGCGCCTCGGGCTCAGCATCGAACATCGGTGCCGAATGGTTCGCGTTCGGCCAGGGCGGGCCGCTGGAGGACAAGGCGGAGATGCTCTCGCTGCTGGTGTGCGCCGATGGGCTGGCGCCGTTCACCTACCTCGCCGTCTCCTTCACCAGCAGCGCAGCGGTCATCGGGAGCCTTGGCGTGCAGACGGTGCTCTCCGCCACCATGGACTCGGGCGTGCTTGCCAGCTTCTCGGCCGGGCTGAGTAGCGTCCTGGCTGCCCGCTTCGACAGCGAGATGGCGTTGAGCTCCCAAGCCGGCAATACCAAGTTCACCGGCAGCCGCCGCGCCGAGGACTCGAAGACCTGGGTCTTCAACTACGGCACGGGCGCAACGTCGGAGTACTCGGGCTTCGACTTCGACCAGATGTACGAGCGCGAGGGCCGCTACTACGGCACCCGCGGCACGGCCGTCTACCTGCTCGCCGGTGAGTCCGATGCCGGGGCGCCGATCGATGCGTTCGTCTCCTTCGGCAAACAGACGTTCGGCACATCGGCCCTCAAACACCTGCCCACGTTCTACGCGGGCTTGGCCTCCACCGGCGAGCTGCTGCTGCGCGTGAGCACGGGCAAGGAGACCTTCACCTACCGGCCGCGCCGCGTGGACGCCCACACCAGGACGCAGCGGTTTGACCTCGGCCGGGGCCTGCGGGCCTCCTACTACGAGTTCGAGCTTTTCAACCAGGCCGGGGCCGACTTCGACCTCGACTCGGTGGAGTTCGTCGTGCTGCCCACCACCCGGAGGATCTGATGGCCGACTTTCCCGTCTTCGAGCAGGACCGGCTGACGCTTGGCAACGTCGTCAACAAGCTGGAGCAGGCGCCCCACACGCGGCAGGCCGCCCTGGATGTGATCATCGCCGCGGCCAAGCCCTACATCGACCGTGACCTCAGCGTCCAGTCTTCGACCTTCAGGGACTCGCAAGACTCCGGGTTCGCCTCGGGCTGGACATCGTTGCACGCCAGCATGGCAACGGGGGACGCGCAGCGCTTGGCCAGGGTGGCCGGCATGGACCTCGACGGCGCCGCGGTCGCGCTCTCGGATGCCTTCTTCGGCCCGCTGGGGCTGAGCCAGGGCGAGCGCAGCGCCATGATGCAGCGGCTGGCCAACATCTTCATCGACCCCCGTGAAGCGATCAGCGTGGTCGGTGACAAGAACTTCGCGCGCGCTGCGCAGCAGGCCCTGATGGACGCCGAAGTGGCGCGCGCCAAGGGGCTGGCCCGCGCCGGCGAGTACCTGGTGCCTGTGTATGCTCGCAACACAGCGGTGGACCGGGCGGACAACCGCATCGACACGCTGGCCACGGTGGCGCTCAGCGCCATGGAGCGACGATTCCTCGAGTTCGACCGAGGCCTGCAGGACGAGCTGGTCCAGATCCGGCTGCGTGCGGCCAAGGCGCTTTATGGGGAGATGGGCGAGGCCTTCGCCACCACGATGATGTTCACCGGGCAGGTGGCCGTGCCGGCATATGCGCGGGCCCAGGGCATCCGGCCGACGCAGGAGGACTTGGCCGGCCGGTACGCCCGCATCTACCAGACGGCGTTCGAGACCCGGGCTGGGAAGGTCGTCGCCAACGGTGAGCGCAACAACACCGCCATGCGCGAAACCTACACGAGCTGGAAGCTGGACCACGACCTGAAGAACCAGGCTTTCGCGGAGGCCACGCGCGCCATCGTGGCCGCCGCCGGCGAGGTGTCCCGCCAACTGAGCGCCGCGCTCAACGCCGTCAGCGGCAGCGGCTCCATCGGCAGCTCCGGATCGCTGGCCGAGCGCTGGAAGACCATCAACATCGATGAGAACGGGGTCGCGACATGAGCACGAGTTTCGTGGAGTTTGCGCAGACGGTGCTGGCCGAGGCCACCACGCTGGAGTCCACCTTCGCGGCCCAGGCCGGCGCGCTGGCCACCCGCTACAACGTGCCGCTGACCACGCCTGCAGCGCCCCGGCTCACCGATGAGCCCATGTATCGGGGCGACCAGTTCTCGACGGTCTCCGTGGCGCCTGGCTTCGGATCGGCAGTGCCGGCGGCGCTGACCAATCGCCGGATCGACTTCGCCGCACTGGACTCTGCCGAGTACTCCGGCACCGTGCAGCGGGGGAAGACGTTCTTCGACAAGTGGTTCGGCACGCCCACCACCGACCAACTGCTCTCCGACGCGCTGGCCAAGCTGGAAGGCGGCACGGTGTCCGGGCTGATGGAGGACTACATCGACCTCAACCAGCAGGAGGCCAACGAGATCCGCCACCGGCTGATGCTGGCCCACCATCGGCAGGAGGATGAGATCCTGGCGGCCGGGGTTCGGCTGAACACGCCGCGGATGTCCGGCGCGGTGTACAACCAGATCGCCGTGCTGAAAGAGCGGACCCACGAAGCCATCCGGGACGAGCTGCGAAAGCTGGGTGGGGAGGGCCTGCAGCGAGAGTTCGCCCTCATGCTCGGGCTCATCGAGGAGCGCCTGCGGCTGAACCATGACGCCAAGCGTGCGCTCGCGCGGTGGATCAGTGCGGTGGACGATCCCCTGTACGCCGCACAGGCTTCGCACGACGACGCTGCGCTGCGTGGCGCAGCGGCCGCGGCGGAGCAGGTGCAGGCCGTGGCCGCCCAGCTTGCCAACTTCGACCAGCGGGGCCTGGCGCTGGCCAGCACTGCGCTGGGTGCCAAACGCGACCTGACCTTCGCGCCGGTGGTGTCGCAGTTGGACAAAACCAAGCTCCAGCTGGACTACCTGGTGTCCGACCTGCAGGCGCTGAGCGTGCAACTGGCGGGCTCCTACAACCGGCTCCGCGCGTCCTTCGGCGCGTCCTGGAGCAGCTCGGTCACGAAGAACATCAACCGCGAGGACGTGTAGCGGCACCCCCGATAGGGTTTGTGATGGGGCGTGGTGCGGGGGAGACTGCTGGCAATCTCCCGAAAGGACTCCCATGCACGGATTTACCCCTGCTGCGCAGCGCATGGCGCAGCTCCCCAAGCCCGGGCCCCGAGGCTTTGCCGCTGGCGGCCTGATCCGCGGGCCGGGCACCGGAACCAGCGACTCCATCCCGGCCGAGGTGCCGCAGGGCTCCTACATCCTGCCGGCCGACACCACGCAGGACCTGGGCCTCGCCCCGGGCAGCGCCGCTGAGAAGCTGAGCAGCGGCGTGCCGGTGGCCCTGAGCAACGGCGAGTGGAGCGTCACGCCAGAGCAGGTGCAGCAGATCGGCGCCAGCGTCCTGGACATCCTGCGCGGCGTCACGCACGAGCCCACCGAACAGGAAGGCGCGGCGAGCTCCGAGCCCGTCGGCTTCGCGGGACCTGCGGGCTTTGCCGACGGTGGGCTGGTGGACTCGCCCGCGGCGCGCGCGCTGGGTAGCGTCTCCCGAGTGGGCAACAGCTACAGCGGCGGCAACGTGGGCGGCGCGGTGACCATCAACGGCCAGGCGCCCGCCGGCACCTACTCGGAGAACCCGGCAGGATTCGCGCCGCGCGCGGCCGCCCCAGCAGTGCCGCAACCCCGGCCCTCGGCCGACATGACCACTCTGTCGTTCATCCCGCCGGCCCAGGCGGCACTGAGCACGCTCCCGGCCCGGCCCGGCTACGCCGACGGCGGCCTCGTCGATGACCCGCGCCGGCGCCCGAACAGCTTCGGCGATGCGGCTGCGGCCGCTGCCAGCCCGGGCGTCACGCAGGTGGGCGCCGCAGCGCCGCCCGCACCAGCACCAGCACCTGCGGCAGCGCCAGCGCCAGCGCCATCCGCCGCGCAGCGCCTGGGATCAGTGGCCGACATTCCCAGCGGCGGCATGCAGGCGCCGGCGGCGGACGGCTCGCAGAACAACCCCCTCACGAACAACGACGTGGGCCGCAACGCGCTGAACACGCTGTCGGCCCTGCCTGGAGCTGCAGGGTTCGCCGGGCGGGCTGCTGCGCCGACGGCGCGCGCTGTGGGTGGCGTTGCCCAGGCAGAACGCGCTGCGCCTGCGGCGTGGGAGGTCGTTCAGGAGGGGGGCACTCTGGCCCGAAGTGGCGGGGACGCGGCCCAGCGGCTCGCCCAACTCGGCGGCAACTCTGGCGGCGCCCTGACCCGCGCCGCCGGCATGGCCACTCCGAGCGCGGCGCAGCAGTTGGCAGCGCCTGCCGGCCAGCTGGCCCAGCGCGGCGCCAGCCAGGTCGGCGAGGCTGCGGGGTTCGCCGGCCGTGCCCGGCAGGCCACGCAATGGGCCGACGTTGTGGAGCCCGCGGCCCTCGGAGCGCCGGCCGCTTCCGGCGGTGCTGCGGCAGCGGGTGCCGGCGCGAGCGGGGTGGGGCGGGCAGCAGGCCTGGGCGCGGCGGGCGTGGGCGCCGCCGCCTTGCTTGGGGCGGACTCGCAGCCGGCTGGCGCTGCTGCTGTTCCGGCACCGGCCATTGCCGGCGCGCCACCTGCAG
Source organism: Acidovorax sp. SUPP2539 (assembly GCF_030158975.1). Classification (NCBI taxonomy): domain Bacteria; kingdom Pseudomonadati; phylum Pseudomonadota; class Betaproteobacteria; order Burkholderiales; family Comamonadaceae; genus Acidovorax; species Acidovorax sp. SUPP2539. The sequence goes on from NZ_BQXJ01000005.1 coordinate 40,963, forward strand.
CAGCGCCTGCCCAACCATCGGCCGCCGCAACGCTCGCCTCGCCACCGGTGACGCAGGGATTCATCACGCGCAACGGCAACAGCTATTCCGGCCCGGCCGGCATCTCGGGTGACGTCGACATCCGCAACGCCGACGGCACCTCGCGTTCGGCCCCAGCGGGCTTCGCGCCCGGCGGTGCGGCGGCTCAGCTCGCCACCTTGCCCGGCGGCGGCGTGCCCACGCCCGGCGCCATGGCCGCGGCTGACAACCTCGCGGCACGGTCCGCAACCGAATCGCTCGCCCGCCTCGGCCTACCCGGCGCGCCAGCAGGGTTCTCCGGATCGATCGGGCAACCTGTGAGCAACGGCAATATGTGGGCTCGCACGCCCGAGCAACAGCGCCAGGACGCTGCCACGCAGGCCACCTCCATCCAGCGCGGCACCGCAGCGCGCGGGCAGGCCGCCGTGGACAACTTCCGCGCGCAGGACATGATGGGCATTCGGAACGAGGGTGCTCTGGATGTGGCACGCTTGCAGGACGGCGGCGCCACGGCGCGCGCCGGCATTCAGGAGCGCGGGGCGAACACTCGGGCGGCCATCGAGGCGCAGGGCCGGGTGGCGGCAGCGTCGCAGGGGCGGGCGGTTCAACAGGCCCCGGCAGGTTACCGGTGGACCGCAGGCGGATCGCTCGAGGCGATCCAGGGCGGCCCAGCCGATCCCAACGTCCGCGGCGCGCGCGCACCGCTGAACGACGTGCAGTCGAAGGCGCTGCAGTTCGGCACCCGGATGCAGACTGCTGGCCAAGTGCTTGATGGCCTCGCCGCCCAGGGCGTGGACCGACCGGGCGACCTCAAGCGGGTGGCGGATTCCGTTGGCTTGGGCGCGGCCGCCAACTGGACGCAGAGCCCGCAGCAGCAGCAGGTCGAGCAGGCCCAGCGCGACTTCATCAACGCAGTGCTGCGGCGCGAGTCCGGCGCTGCCATTGCCGACAGCGAGTTCGCGAACGCACGGCAGCAGTACTTCCCCCAGGTGGGAGACACGCCCGAGGTGGTGGCGCAGAAGCGCCGCAACCGAGAGATCGCGACGAACGGAATCCTGGCCGAGGTGCCCGATGCAGAGAAGCGGGTGAACCAGGTGCTGAGTGGCACGCCGATCACCCCGAATTCCGGCGCCGCACCCGCGCCGCGGCCGGCCACCGCCGCGCCCGCCGCCGGCGGCTCCGTGCAGGTCTCGGACGCGGCCAGCTATCAGGCGCTGCCATCGGGCGCGCTGTACACCACGCCAAGCGGCGAAGTGCGGAGGAAGAAGTAATGGCCAACCCATGGGACAACGACGAGATCGTGACGCCCGCGCCAGCGCCGGCCGCGCCCGCGCAAAGCATCGCGCGGCCACCAGCAGCCGCAGCAGCGCCAGCGCCAGCTGCCGCCAACCCTTGGGATGCGGATGAGATCGTGACGCCGGCACCGGCGAAAGCACCGGCCCAACCCCAACGCACGCTTGGCGAGCAGGTCGGCCGCCAAGTCGGCCTCACGGCGCGCCACGCGATCAACGGCGTTGCTGCGCTGCCGGCCATGGCCGCCGATGCCGTCACCGGCGTGGCCAACACGGTGCTCAACAAGACGAGAGGGCAGGGCAACGGCTTCCGTTTCCAAAAGTCCGCCCAGGCGCTGGATGACACGTTGACCAACCTGGGGCTGCCCACCCCCGAGACGGCGCAGGAGCGCGTGGTGGGCGATGCGACCTCCGCCCTGGCCGGTGCCGGCGGCGTGATCAAGGCCGGGCAGGCGCTGGCCAGCGGCGCAGCAGCGAACACGACCGCGCGGGCAGTGGGCGATGCATTGGCAAAAGGCCCAGGCGTTCAATTGACCAGTGCGGCGACGAGCGGCGGGGCTTCCGGGGCAACGCGAGAGGCTGGCGGCGGGGCTGCTACTCAGTTGGCCGCTGGCGTGCTCGGCGCCGTGCTGCCGGGCGCGGCCGCTGCACGCCGAGTGGTCACTGATGCAGGGCGGCAGACGCGCTCGGCGGCATCGAACGCTGCTGCTGAAGGCTACGTGATTCCGCCAGCAGACCTCAGCCCGAACCTGTTGACCGAAGCGCTATCCGGCTTCAGCGGCAAGATTAAAACCGCCCAAGTAGCCAGCGCCAGAAACCAGACCGTTTCGAACAGCCTTGCACGGCGCGCGCTTGGCATAGGTGACGACGTGGACCTCAACGTCGACACCCTCGAAGGAATTCGCCGTACTGCGGCGCAGGCGTACGCGCCCGTGGCCAGCTCGGGGACGGTCATCCCCGGAAAATCGTACGGTGCCGCCCTCGATCGCGCGCTGAGCCCTTTCACCAGCCAGGGCAGTTCCTTCCCCGGCGCCAGGGTGCCAAAGGTCGTGGACGATATCAACGCGCTTCGGACGGGCCAGTTCGACGCCGGCGACGCCTTGAACATGATCCGCACCATGCGCGAGTCGGCGGACATCTCCTACCGAGCTGGCGAAGCACTCGCCGGCAAGGCTTACAAGCAGGCCGCCGGGGCTCTCGAAGATGCGATCGAGGGCCACCTGAAAGGGCTGGGACAGCCGGGTGGTGACCTGCTGAAAAGCTTTCGAGATGCCCGTCAGACCATAGCCAAAACCTACAGCGTCCAGGGAGCACTCAACAGCGAAACCGGGGCCGTGAACGCTATCAAGCTCGCCGCAGACCTCGCGAAAGGTCGGCCTCTATCGGGGGATTTGCGCACGATCGCTGAGACGGGGCGGGCCTTCCCCAAGGCGACCCAAGCATTGAAAGAGGCCCCCAAGGCCACCAGCCCGCTGGATTGGTTTGGGGGTACAGCAGCAGCTGCAGGGACAGGAAACGTGTTGCCGCTGGCCGCTGTGGTGGCTCGACCGGCAGTCAGGGCCGGGCTCCTCTCATCGCCCATGCAGCGATTGGCCATCCGCACCGCTGGCACCGAGGTCCAGAGGTTGCCTGAAGGGGCAGCAGGAATCGCGGCGGGCGTTGCGGGGAGGGCAGGGGAGCAAGACCAGCAGCCCCAGTATCGGAATCGACTGCAGGCGGGCGCTGCGGCGAGGGCGTCAGGGGGTGTGGTCGTTCCAGTGCCGGGAGGCTTTGACGTTCAGCCCCGGTAGCTCGAAAAACAGCCGCTGTTCCTGGCCCACGGTTGGCCTGCTAGAGTCTCTGCAGGAGGTGCGAAATGAACATTCGGAGAGGGCTGCAGCGCTTGAGCGCGACGATTTGGACGGGGCTCGCCATCATTGGCCTGATGATGACTTTGGCCGTTGCTTCAGATCCGTTTCGCGCCGGGGACATGTCCAAAGCCATTGAGGTGACCTTGATTGGTGTTGTGGTCTCTCTGGGGCTGGGTTATGGGGGGCACAAGCTCGTGTGCTGGATCATCCAGGGATTTACCTCGGACAGGAGCCTGTGAGCAGCCCTTGAGCGACCCGCAGCAGGCTACTTGCGGTCGTGCCAGAGGAACACGGCTATAACAAACGCCACAACCGCCACTATCGGACCAGCGACGGCAGCCACGCCGAAAAATGCGAATCCAGCCGCTGCGACTGCTACCGCCACGAGAGCCCAAATGGCGAAGTCCGTGACCCACCCGCGCTTCGTCGCTTCCCAGTTTTCGGCGCCGCGGAGGAGTTGCTCCGACTCTTGCAGATCGCGGGGTGGTTCGTAGGCCATTGGCGGAATGTATCAGGGCGAAGAAAATAGGACCAGATCAGCAGCGCATCTCTCCGAAGACAGCAGTGCATTTCTTGCCATCGGTGGATGTAAAACCACTTCCAGATGGATCCTGGCTGTACCGGTTGCCGTTCCAATCATCACAAACGGACCCCGTGCAGCGATGAATTCGATTGTTCGTCGGGAATGACTCAGGAACTTGAGGAGACTCTGCCTCTTCCACCCTTTGCCGCTTAGATGGTACGCGTGCATGGTAGGGAACAAGGTTTGAGTTCGTGACGGCATTTCGCTCGGCCAGCCGCTGGGCGTAGCCCTTGTGTTTGCTTGCGGCGGTATCTGGTGCACTCTGCGACGCCGACACCTGAGCCTTGGCCGCGGCTTCTTGCGCGGCTTCGGAGCGCTGCTTCGCCCGTTTTCGATTCTCAGCCTCCCAGGCCTGCGAGCGTTCATCTTGAATCTCTTCGAACGTTCGTTGCCTCTGCAGCTGTTGACCTGCGGTGCCCGCGGGGCATGGGCTGTCGGAGTAAACAACCTGTCCCGATGCAGACTTGCACTTGAACACCTGTGCCTGCACTGGTGGCCAAGAGAGCACGAGCGCAATCGCGCATCCCAATTTGTAGATGTTCATCTTCCTCTCCTTGCAGCAACTCTAGCACCCCCTGCTAGGGTTCGACCTGCTGCTCGGAGGCCGGCAAAGTGCCGGTCATGACCACCCCGGCCAAGCTCAAGCTCACCATCTACCAGGGCGCCACGTTCCGCCAGCGCCTGCAGTGGCTGCAGCCGGACCGCACGCCGATTGACCTCAGTGGATGCACTGCCCGAATGCAGGTGCGCGCCGAGGTGGAGTCTCCCGCCGTACTGCTGACGCTCACCACGGAGGACGGCCGGATCGCGTTGGGCGGCACGGCCGGAACGATCGATCTGATAGTCTCGGACGAAGACACGGCGCCGCTCACCTGGGGCTGTGGGGTCTGGGATCTCGAGATCGCGCACCCCGGCGGCGATGTGACCCGTCTGGCCCAGGGCTCGATCTCCGTTTCCCCGGAGGTCACCCGTGTCTGATCTGGTTGTGGTCGAGGAAACGCAGATCCTGGCGGAGCAGGCCGACAGCTCGATCCTCGCCGAGGAGGTCAAGACCATCGAAATACTGGCCGTGGCGGATCAGGGGCCGCCGGGCCCGCGCGGGCTTCCCGGGCCGGAAGGCGGCGCCACGCTGGTGACCGTCGGCGCCGTGCCACTCAGCGGCCACAGTGCGGTGGCCTGCAACAGCGCCGGCCTGCTGGTGCCCGCCGACTGCACGAATCCATCTCACCGCGGCGCCGTGCTGGGGCTCGTGGCGGATGCCTACAGCCCTGGCGACGAGGCCGTGGTGCAGACCGCCTACGTGCTGGAACACGCCGGCTGGACCTGGGCGCCCGGCCCGGTGTTCGTCGGCACGGCCGGCCAGCCCACCCAGAACCTACCCATTGGCGCGCTGTTCAGCCAAGCGCTTGGCCAAGCCCTTTCCGCCACGCGCGTCCTCGTGGACGTGCAACCCCCCATCACCATCGCATAGGAGCCGACCATGGCCGCCAAGACTTTCATCCGCCTCATCAACGGCATCCTGACCCGCGTTTCTGGCGTGGTGGTTTCCACGGGCGCCGCCAACGATGGCGACATCCCGGCGCTGGACGCCACGGGCCGCCTGGACCCCAGCGTCATGCCGGTGGGCATCGGGGCGGACACGGCGTCGATCACCGCCAGCGAGGCGCTCGCCGCTGGCGACTACGTCAACATCTGGAACAACTCCAGCGCCTTCGCTGTGCGAAAGGCCGACGCCACGGTGGCCGGAAAGGAGGCCCACGGGTTTGTGCTCTCCGCCGTGTCGAGCGGCGCCGCGGCGACGGTGTACTTCGAGGGGACCAACACCCAGGTGACAGCCCAGACGCCGGGCCCGGTGTTCCTGCAGACCACGGCAGGGAAGGGCGCGGCTACCGTGCCGGCGGCGACGGGCAACGTCGTGCAGAACCTGGGCTACGCCACCAGCGCCACGTCGGTGAACTTCCAGTCCCAACTCCCCATCGTCCTGGCCTGATCGATGGCAGATCGCCGCGCACTGGTTCTTGTCAGCGGAGGCCCGCGAGAGCTGTCGGCCGCCGATCGCCTGCTCGGCTACCGACGATACTACGAACAGGAGGCCGCGCCGAGCGATGCCCGAGCCGTGGGCGACCTGTGGCGCAAGACCAGCGCGGACGGTACCGGCGGGGTGATGTACGAGTGGTACATCGGCACCAGCTCCTCGTGCTGGGTGGCCTGGGAGAACGCGGACGAGTCCGCTGCGCCCTACCTCACCAGCGGGGATGTGGAGATCACAGACGCCACGAAAGGCCTGATCCTGCGCTCGCCCAACGGCACGCGCTGGCGCGTCACCGTCAACAACTCGGGCGCCCTCGTCGTCGCATCGCTATGACCATCACCCGTTCCCCGTTGCAAGTGCCCACCACTGCGGACCTGCGCCTGCAGCCGGTAGATGCCGACGTTCTGGTGTTGACCGTGTGCGACACGGTGCTGGGCGATGACAAGGGCGGCCTCTACCGCTGGGACCCCACCAGTACCGCGGCGGAAGACACGGCGTTCCTCAACGTGGTGGCCTCCAGCTACACGGCCACGGGCCGCTGGCTGCGGTTCGCGCAGCGCGTGCGCCAGCTCCCGCAGGGTGTACTGACCAACCTCTGGGGCGTGAAGACCCTGATCGCGAGCGGCGTGGTCAGCAGCTCCAGCGATTGCGCGTTCAACCTGACGCTGGACAACACGGCCACGGGTGAGGCCATCTTCACGGAGGTTTGGGACAACCGCGCGTACAGCAAGGGCACGGCCTCCGCGCCGGCCGGGGCGGTCATGTCCTATCCGAAGGCGCTGACCAGCAACCTGAAGACGGTCACCCACGGGTTCTACAAGGCCAACATCGTGACCATCACCCTGAGCCTGGTGTATTCGCCCTTTATGGCAGCCGACACCGGCAGCGCGGTGGGCCTGACGATCACGGGGAAGTGACATGGCCGCGATCGACTTTCCCGCCAGCCCGACCGTGGGGCAGACCTCAAACAGCGGCCGGTTCACCTGGAACGGCATCGGATGGGTGCGCACAAAGACGCCGACCGTGATCCCGATCGCTCAAGGGGGGACAGGATCATCGACCGCAGCCGGCGCGCGCGACGCACTGGCCGTGCGGGAGAAACTCAGCGCGGCAAGGACCTACTTCGTCCGCACCGATGGCAGCGACAGCAACACCGGGCTGGCCAACACTGCTGGTGGCGCCTTCCTGACGCTTCAGAAAGCCGTGGACGTCGCGGCATCGTTTGACAACGGCGGCTTCGACGTGACGATCAGTGTCGGGGCCGGAACGTACTCTTCGGGATTCCGGCTCAGGTCGTTCCTGGGCAGCGGCAAAATTGCGGTGGTGGGCGCGGCGGGTGATCTGACCAGTACCGTGATCTCGGTGTCGGGTGGCACCTGCATCATCTCTGAGGCCACGGTGATCGGCAACTACCGGCTCCAGTGGCTAAAGCTGCAAACCACCACTTCCGGGTACGGGATCGCGCTGTACGGTGGTCTGAACTACCTCGAATTCAATAACCTGAACTTCGGCCCCTGCGCGGCTGGCCACATCACGGCGGGCAGCGGCAGCACCATCAGCGCGGCCGGCGCGTCGTACACCATTTCAGGGGGCGCACCCTCGCACGTCGAGGCCTCTGACGGTGGAATTTTCCGGAACCAGAACGGGGCGGTGACCCTCACGGGCACACCAGCCTTCGGCGCGTACGCGGCCGGCTCCCGGCTGGGCCAGGTGATCATCTTCTCGACCACGTTCACCGGGTCGGCCACGGGCCCGCGTTACACGGTCAACAACGGGGGCGGGATCTTCGTGAACGGCGCCGGAGCCACATACCTGCCTGGCAATGCCGCTGGCACCGTGAACTCACCTGGGTGGTACTCATGACGACCTACCAACTGTCCGGCGAAGGCTACGTGATCCGTGACGGCGTGACGAAGGTGCCGATCACGGAATCCGCCGCTTTCCCCAACCTGAATCCCGAGTACCTCGCGTACACGGCCTGGCTGGCAGCTGGCGGGGTGCCGCTCCCCGCGATCGCTGGCCCCGCCGTGGTTCCCGCCTCGGTGACGATGCGGCAGGCCAGGCTGGCGCTGCTCGCCGCCGGCAAGCTGCAACTGGTGGAGTCCGCGATCGCTGCGTTGCCGGCTCCACCGCAGACGGCCGCCCGCATCGAGTGGGACTACAGCAACGAGGTGCTGCGGCACAACGGGTTCGTTGCCATGATCGGGCCGTCGATCGGCCTGGACGCTGCCGCCCTGGACGCGATCTTCATCGCCGCGGAGAAGCTGTGAAACTTGCCTCGTACCGCTACACCCGCCCGGGTCTGCAGGGCCTGGCCAACCGCGCCATTCGCCTGCGTCTTCGCGGCCCACACAGCCACACGGAGCTGGTCTTCGAAGCCGGTGATGGCGTGGGTCACCTGATGCCCGACGGCACGTGCGAGCCGGACGCCCACGGCGCGCTGTGGTGTGCATCGAGTGTGGCCTCGGAAGTGCTGCCTGCTCACTCAGCGCGCCGCGCCGGCAGAAGCGGTGGCGTGCGCCTCAAGCGCGTGGTGCTGAACGGCGATCGATGGGACGTGGTGCCGGTGGCTGGGAACGCGCGGGCAGCAGCCGAGTGGTTCCTCGCCCACGAGGGGGCGCTCTACGACTGGCAGCTCATCCTGGGGTTCGTGGCGTGGGTGGTGCCGGGCAAGGCCTCGCGCTGGTCCTGCTCGGAAGCCGTGGCTGCGGCGCTGGGCTACTCCGACCCATGGAGGCTCGACCCGTGCGTCCTGCATGCGGTCACGGCCCGTGGCGCCCCCCTGTAGGGTTCGCGCGATTTCCCGCCTCCCGGAATCATCCGGGGCATGAAAATCGAAACCATCGAGCAGGTCGCCTCCATAGGCAACAAAGCCACCCTGGTCGGTGGGGCAGCGGGCGGCGTTGCCGCCTTTTTGGAATCCAACGCTGTGGGGCTGCTGGGCGTGCTGGTCGCCCTGTTTGGCGTGCTGGTCAACGTGCACTTCAAGCGCAAGGCGGCCCGGCTGCGTGTCGACCTGGCCGAACTCGAGAAGGAAGAGATCCGTGCGCGCATCCGCCTGATGAATGCCACGGGCGTGCCCGTCTTCCCTGTTCCGGCCGACATAGCGCGGCAAGTCTCCACCGACTTCGGCGAGCTGGAAGCGGAGCAGGGCAAATGAGCGATTCCAAGATCCCTCCGGCTCTCGTGAAGAGCCTCTCTGCGTTGGTTGTCATGGCCGGCCTGGGTAGCGGCTCCTACTACGCCGGCAAGGCCACCGAGGCGGCCCAACGGGACGAGTATGTCCAGACCGTGGCAGCGGACCCCGAGACCAGCGCCGGGGTCAAAGTGGCCATGGTCATGGGCAGCTACTACGAGAGCAGCGGCAAACACATCGGCACGCCCTACATCGACCGCAACGGGAAGGGTGAGCCGCTGACCGTCTGCAACGGCGTCACGGGCCCAGAGGTGGTGCCGGGTAAGTGGTACGGCCCGGGGGACTGCTACAGGCTGGAGAGGGCTCGGTACATCCAGGCCGAGCGCGATGCATCTCGACTGCTGGTGCGCTGGAGCACCTACGACCCGTTCGTCCAAGGCACGTTCATCGACTTCACCTGGAACAAGGGCGCGGCGAATCTGGCCTCCAGCACCATGCTGCGCAGAGCGAACGCGGGAGACCTCGAAGGCGCATGCCGCGAGAACCCCCGCTGGAACCGCGGCACCGTCAAGGGCATATCCACGGTACTGCCCGGCCTGCAGATCCGCGGCGACTCCAACGACGAAATCTGCCGAACCTGGAGGGCTCTGCCGTGAGCACGGCGTTCTTGATTCTGGCGGTGCTGTGCATCCTGGTGCAGGCCTGCTCAGCTCGCGTGCTGCTGGAAACCGTGTTCGTGCTTTCCGTGCTTGGGGCGGTCATCTCACTCGTTGCCAAAGGATGAAGCTGTGATCCCATCCATCTACACCCACCTCATCGCGGCCGGCACCGCCTTGGCCATCGGCGCGTCTGGCGCGGCCTACGTGCAGGCCCAGCGCTACGGCCTGCAGATCGAAACCCTCAAGCACAAAGCCACCACCGAAGAGCTGGTCGGCGAACGACAGGCCGTGAAAGACATGGCCAGTTTCCAGAAAGGACTGAACGATGCACTCGCCAATTTCCAAGCCACCGGGAAGCGCAACGCTGCGGCGCAGCAAGACCTGGACCGCAGCCTTCGCGATCTGCGCGGCACTACTGCAGGGCTGCGGGGCGACTTTGCCGACCTGCCGGCCCGGCTCGAGCGAGCTTCCAGCGCCGCCCGAGCTGAGTACGTCACAGCCTGCACAGCCGCCTTCGAGGACCTGGCAGCTGCAGGTGGAAGACTGGCAGAAGGTGGTGCAGCAATCGCGCGACAAGCTGAAGGGCACGCGGCTGATGCTCGACTGATGCAGCAGGCCTGGCCCAAGAAACCGAGCCAGCCGGTAGCTGGCGCCACCGAAAGCAAACCATGACACATTTCCGCAAAAAGCCTGTCGTCGTCACGGCGATCACTTTTGACCAGCTCGTAGCACACGGGCTCAAGCAAGTCCCTGCCGTCGCCAATGGTCTGCCGTGGTCCTTTACCTACGCGGGCCAGCAAATCACACATGAGGACGATAACTGCTACCTGATCCCTACTCTGGAGGGCGTCATGAGAATGGGGCGCGACGATATGCTGATTACTGGGGTGAAAGGCGAAATCTATCCCTGCAAACGTGAAATCTTCGAGGCAACCTACGAAATTGCTCCCGGCCCGCTTTCTGTTGAGCAAGATATTCAGGCCAAGGGCAAGACCGCCGCGCGCGTGACGCCGGCAGACCTTCAAGCGAACATCGAAAGTTTCTGGTACTTCACCGCTGCGCAGGGCTGTGAAGGCGCCGCCGCGGATGGCACGCCGTACGAGGACCAGCCGCCAGTGCATGCTGGCTCGCCACTGCGCCTGCTGACATTCTGCGTCCTGGTGCTTCGCAACGGCTTCACGGTGACGGGCGAGTCGGCTTGCGCCAGCCCGGAGAACTTCGATGCCGAGATCGGCCGCAAGATCGCGCGCCAAAACGCCGAGCAAAAAATCTGGCCGCTGATGGGCTACGAATTGCGCAGCAAACTGGCCGCCGGCTGACCGGCCGCCGCGGAAAGGATGCCCGCCGTGCGCGGGCTTTTTTACTGGGGGAGGGGGTGTTGGGTGCCGTCGTGCGCGATCAGCACGCCGGTGGACGAAGCCTCGACTTCGATGATGACGCCGAGGAACTTGTCGGTGCGCAGCGGAGCGTCGGCAGGCTTGCCCTGGCCGATGCCGGCGATCCGCTGCATCTCGCGCAGCTCAAGGTTCTGAGCGGGCGAGAGGATGATCTTCTGGGGATATGCGTTGTTGTGGGCCTGCCAATGGGCCCGGATGGCGTCGGTGATGCTCTGGTGGATGCTGCTCATCGGCATATTTTGCCGGGTCGCGGAGCGTTGTGTTTGTTGGCTGACGTTGGCCGAGATCGGTGCAGAAGACCAGCAAGATTCACACTGAATTCACACCATACGGCAGAAAGCCGCGCCAGCTATAGGCCTGACGCGGGTTCAATTCCCGCCAGCTCCACCACTCAAAACACCGCCACACTCTGACAACGTCAGGCTGTGGCGGTTTTTTCTTGCCCGAGCGCTTCGCGGAGTGTTGCGCCCGTCGCGCCGAAATCGCCCGCGAGTCGGACTTGCCGATTCCTGCCGTTGCCCGACACGCTTCATCATCGAATGTGGCGGTGGCCACCATGGCCCGCATCGACTCCAGGGCCTTGCATCTAAAACCGGTTTTTCCTCGGCATCGCGGCCTGTAGCGCCACTGCGGCATGAGCGCTGCAGTCCTACACCTGCGCCGAACGGTGGTTCGCAAACTGATTCCTCCTTGGAAAAGAAATTCATGCAAACCACCAGACCAGCCGGTATTTCAAACACCGCCAACGCGGCACCTGCCATGACGCGCATTGCTACAGGAACGCAGTCCTGCCAAGTTGCGGTTATCGACATGTCGGAGGTGAAGCCATGGTGAATCAGGTCGATTCCCCGGACGGCAAGCCGCGCAAGGACCCCGATCGTCCCAGCCCGGCATTGGTCGAAACAGATCCCGCAATGCAGCGCATGCCGCAGAAACGGCCTGCATCGCAAAAGGAGGGGGAAGAGGGCGCGATGTTGCTGCGGACTCCGGCAAGCCATCAGACCCCCTTCGAAATGGCTAGCCGGACGGCCCTCCGTGCTCCGCCGCCCCTTCATTCATCCCGCCGTGGTCTCTGGAAGGAAATCTCTCATGAACACCCGCAGCCCTGATGCCTTTCCCTTCCCGACGTCTGAAAGCCATCCTTCTCCTGCGCCGGAAGGCACTGCTCCGGCGTTGAGAGCGGCAGCCGATCCGGCACACACGGAGCCGGCTCTCGACCATGGGATCGAGGAGTCGTTTCCTGCCAGCGATCCGTTGTCGATCGCTGTGACTCAGGTTCACGTTCTACCGCCATTGGATTTGCAATCCCTGCCGCATGCTCAGAAAGGGCAGGAGGCAACGGCACGCTCCGTGATGAGCGTGGGGCTGATGGCAGGGACTTTGGCCAGCTTCGCATCGACAGTGGTGCTCGCATGGTGGCGCCATGAGGTGGGCACTACCGGCACGGTGGGTCGTTGGGTCGAACCGTCCGATGGCACTCCACGCCTTGGCGATGACCGCTCCCAGCGGTCCATGGCAACGATCTGTGCGACTTTCGCGGCGGGTCTTGCCGTGGGCTGCGCCGTGGCGCGCCGAGGTCAACGCAGCCGTCGAGAAAACGCATAGATGGCGATCGGAGCACGTGCGCGGTCATGACCGCCACCGTGCACCATCACGCTAACTTGATGATCGGCGCGATGGCTTTTGCGCTACAGGATGCCATTGACTGCGCGTGCGAACCAAAAACCACCCGGGGCTTGCCCCCGGGCTGCGGAAAGTACCTCATCGGGACATCACCACGGCCGCGGGAACGCGCTCAGGCGCATCAGTCTTCGAGCGTTTTCGGTACGTTGCGCAAACCGCCCGCATCACCCACAGGGTCCAGATCCTCTCCCATGCCCAGTTCGGCACCCGTGGTGGGATCGATGTCGGGCTGCGATGCCGTGCGTTCAGCCATCTGCTCCACGGCGGGCGCTTCCAGCTCGTTCAGGGTCACGGTCGCCAGGCCATCGCCGCCATCCACCGCTTCCGCGCCCTGGGGCAGGGGAACGACGTTCCAGCGGTCCCCTTCGTTCCATGCGCCCCGCACTTCGGGCTCTCCCTGCGAGGTGCGAAAGTACACGCTGGTGAAGCGCGGATCGCCTGGCAGCTTGCCGGGAGGGAAGTTCGGTTCGATGGCATAGAGCGCTTTTTCAAACGACTTCTGGTGGGCGATCTCGCGCGTCATGAGGAAAGTCAGCGCGTCCTTCACGCCCGGGTCGTCCGTGAGATTGATGAGGCGTTCGTACACGATCTTCGCGCGGGATTCGGCGGCGATGTTCGACCGCAGGTCGGCGGTGGGCTCGCCGATGGTGTCGATGTAGGCAGCGGTCCAGGGCACGCCTGCCGAATTGATCAACGCCGGGCCACCCCCGTACAGCACCTGGGTGAGGTGGCTGTCGTTCCCCGCGCCGGTGATGGAGCGGTAGAGGTCGCCTTCCTTTTCAACGCCTTCCGCCAGCCGGCCCTTGGCGCCCTTGTTGAGCATGCCCACGATGGTGCCGATGATCTCCAGATGGCTCAGTTCCTCGGTGGCGATGTCGAAGAGCATGTCCTTGCGGCCGGGGTCGTCCTCGCCCAGTGCCTGGGTGAAATAGCGGCAGGCTGCGGCGAGTTCGCCCTGGGGTCCGCCGAACTGCTCCAGCAGCAGGTTGGCGAGGCCGGGATTGGTTTCGCTGATTCGTACGGTGTATTGCAGCCGCTTGTTATGAGAAAACATGAATGCTCCTTGTGGGGTTGAGCCAGCGGGTTCACCGACAGGCGACGCCATGCGGCGTCGATGGGGTCAGGGCAAGCGGTGTGCCGCAGGAGCGGGCCCGGGCCGATGGCATTGCAGAGCGGTGGTGTGGGCGAGCAGATCCCCTGCATCTGCGCTGTCCCGCGTTGCTGGTGGAGGCTCAGCGGAACACGCCATGCACCCTGTGAGGCCCATGGCTCGAGCCACCCGCGCCAGTGCCGGTGACGCTTGGCAGTGCATTCAGCCATCGCCACCGGCAGGCTCTGTGGCAGGAGAGCAATTGCTTGCTAGATGCCGCGCGGTAACTTTTGCAGCGGTTTTTTCTGTTCCCTCGGTAGCGAACGGCCGCTGTCTAGGGAAGTGAAGCCTGTCTAGAGCCCTGGCCGAGCGATGGGCGGCGCCACGGCGGCGTGGCGCTTGTGGGCGCTGGCGAGGTAGGTTTTCACGATGATCCGCTCGGCCTCGAGGTCGATGGGCAGGCCTTCCAGAAAATCGTCGATGGCTTCGTAGCTCACACCGAATGCGTCTTCGTCGGGCCGCTGCGGTGCCAGCGTTTCCAGATCGGCCGTGGGCACTTTCATCACCAGATCGCGGGGCGCGCCCAACGCGAAGCCCACCGCGCGCACACGGCGCTTGTTCAGGCCCGCCAGCGGGAGCACGTCGGCCGCTCCGTCGCCATGCTTGGTGAAAAATCCCATCAGCGCCTCGGCGGCATGATCGGTGCCGATGACCAGCCCGGCCGTGGCGCCGGCCACCGCGTATTGCGCCGCCATGCGGGCCCGCGCCTTGATGTTGCCGACCAGGAAGTCTTGCGACGCGGCATCGCCCAGGTCCACGCCGGCAGCGATCAGCGCCTGCTGCATGGCATCGACCGACGCGCGGATGTCGGCGGTGCGCACCTCATCCGGCGCGATGAAGTCGAGGCACCTGGCGGCCTCGGCCTCGTCCCGCTGCTGTCCATACGGCAGCCGCATGGCGATGAAACGGACGCTTTCTCCGGAGGCTCGCCGGCGGGCCACGGCCCGCTGCGCCAGGCAGCCGGCGACGAGCGAATCCACGCCGCCGCTGATCCCGAGCACGTAGGTCTGGCGTCCGGTGCGAACAAGGTACTGGGCTAGGAAATCGACACGGCGCTCCAGTTCGGACTCCACATCGAACTCGCGCACCACCGACAGGGATTCCAGAATCTGTGATTGGCTGGGTCTTTCGCTCATGTGCATTCGCTCCTCAAGGATGGGTGGTGGTTGGGCGGGGGCGGCGCGGCGCGGACGTCGCCAGTCCGCAAAAGCACCATTGGGCAGCCAAGCGGCCGGGCGCGGTTGTCGGAGGGTGTTGGCATGCCGCTGCGCGTTGCCCGATAAGGGATGGGAGCGCACGAGGGAGGCACGGTCCGGCAGGGCGGCCCACCCCGTCCATTTCGGATGCCACCGAGGCACCATGGGTCAAAAAGGCCTCTGCCGCAATAAGTACTAGGGCATTGTGCTATAAAAAATATAGCAAATGATTGTGAGCTTAGTGCGATGCCTTGCCTCGCTGCCGTGCCTCGATGAGCGCCACTAGTTTCTGGACCTCCACGGGCTTGACCATGTGGGCGTCGAAACCCGCCTCGGCGGCTGCGTTGCGGTCCGCCTCCTGGCCCCAGCCGGTCAGCGCGATCAGTTGCACGTCCTCACCGCCAGGCAGGGCACGCATCTGGCGTGCCACCTCGTGCCCGCTCATGCCGGGCATGCCGATGTCGAGCACGGCCACGTCCGGCATGGCCTGGCGGGCAGCCTCGAGCGCTGCGGGGCCGTCGGAACAGGTGCTCACCTCGCACCCGGAGATCTGCAGCAGGGTAGAGATGCTCCAGGCCGCATCGGCGTTGTCGTCGGCCACCAGCACCTTGGGCGCCGTGGTGGACAGCTTGCGCAGCGGGGCGGGCGGCTCGGGCTCCGGCAGCGGGGTGAGGGGCTCCGCCTGCGCCAGCGGCAGGCGCACGGTGAAGGTGCTGCCCTGGCCGGGGCCCGAGCTGCTGCCCTCCACCAGGCCGCCGTGCAGTTCCACGATGCTGCGCACGAGCGCCAGCCCGATGCCCAGGCCCCGTGCGCCGGGCAGGTCGGAGGTTTCCTGCACGAACATGCCGAACATGCTGTGGATGTTGCCCGCTTCCATGCCGATGCCGTTGTCCGTCACGGCGATCACGGCGGTGCGCTGGTCCACGTGGGCCCGTATCCCGATGTGGCCGCCCTGCGGGGTGTATTTGGCGGCGTTGGCCAGCAGGTTGGACAGCACCTGGCTGAGCCGAACCGGGTCCGCATCGAGCACCACCGGCGTGTGCGGCAGCACCACCTCCAGCCGGTGCGCGCCGGCTTCGATGGCGGGCTTCGTGGTTTCGATGGCCATGTCCACCACCTCGGACAGCAAGATGCGGCGGCGGTGCAGGGTCAGGCGTCCCAGCCGCAGGCGAGAGACGTCCAGCAGGTCGTCCAGCAGCGTCTTCATGGCGGCGGATTGCCGGTCCAGGATGTTGGACGACTGGGCCCGCTCCCGGTCGTTCAACTGCCCCGACTGCAGCGCTTCGGCGGCATTGCGGATGGAGGCGAGGGGGTTGCGCAGCTCGTGCGACAGCACGGCCAGGAACCGGTCCTTGGCGGCGTCGGCAGCCTCCAGCGCCGAGTGCGCAGCTTCTTTCTGCCGCAGGGCCTCGACCAGTTCGGCCCGGCTGGTCTCCAGGTCTTCCTGGGCCTGGCGGGCACGGCTCTGGTCGCGCAGGATCTTGACGAAGCCGACCACGGCGCCATCGTCGAGCATCGGCATCAACACCCCGCTGGCCCAGAAGGTGCTGCCATCTTTGCGGCGGTGCAGGCGGTCGTCCATGGCGCGGCCATCGGTGAGTGCCTGGCGCACCTCGATCTGCGGCGCGCCCAGGGCACGGTCTTCGTCGGTGAAGATGATGTCGGCGGGCTGTCCGAGCACTTCGGCCTCGGGGTAGCCGAGCAGGCGCTCGGCGCCCACGTTCCAGCGGGTCACGCGCATCTGCGGATCGGTGGAGAAGATGGCGAACTCGACCGCGTTCTCCACGATGAGCCGCAGTTGCTCCTCGCTGCGGCTGAGGGCTTCTTCTGCCCGTTTGCGCTCCGTCACGTCGGTGCACATCACCAGCGCGGCGTCGGCTCGGCCTTGCACGTTCGACAGGCGGCTCACGTTGTTGAAGGTCCAGATCACCGAGCCGTCCTTGCGCAGGCAGCGCTTTTCGACCTGGAAGGGCTCGCCGTGGCGGGCGAGCTTGTCGAACAGCCGCGCGCTCTCGGCCCGGTCGTCGGGGTGGACGAGATCGAGCATCGACATGCCCACGATTTCGGCCTCGGAGTAGCCCAGCAGCTCCCGGTAGCTGCGGTTGGTGAATTCGATGCGCCCGTCCAGCGACACCTCCATCACCCCGGCCGTCGCCTGGCTGACGATGAGGCTGAATCGGTCCTGCGAGACACGCAAGGCTTCCTGGCTGTGCTTGCGCTCGGTGATGTCCACGAAGGTGAGCACCACCCCGGCAATGCGGTCGTCCAGCGTGCGGTAGGGCAGGGCCCTGACCAGGAACCACTGGCCGCCGCCCTTGCCGACCTCGCGCTCCATCGGCACCAGCCGCTCCAGCACGCGGCGGGCATCGGAGGTCATTTCCGGGTAGTCGAGGTGGGTCGCCAGGTCGGACAGCGGGCGTCCGATGTCGGTGGGAATCAGCTTGAACAGCGTGATCGCCGAGGGCGTGAAGCGGGTGATGCACAGATCGCGGTCCAGGAACACCGTCGCGATCGCGGTGGCGTCCATCAGGTTGTGCATGTCGCTGTTGGAGTGGCCGAGTTCATCGACCTTGCTCTTGAGCTCGTGGTTGACGGTGGTCAGCTCTTCGTTGATCGACTGCAGTTCTTCGCGGCTGGTTTCGAGTTCCTCGGTGGCCGAGCGCAGCTCTTCGTTCATGGCCTGCAATTCTTCGTTGCTCGCCTTGAGTTCCTCGGTGGAGACCTCGTACTGCTCGACCGTGTCGCGCAGGTGCAGTTTCATGCGCTCGAGTTCTTGCTCCAGGTGCTGCGCCAGGGGCTCGGAGACCGCCATGGGGCGCACCGGCATGGGCAGCAGCGGCTGCAGCGCCGACGCGGGCTGAATGATCACCAGATAAAAGCCCGGCGCCTCGTGGAACGGGACGATGCGGACCACCAGCACCATTTCGCCGCCGGCATGGGTGAAGGCCAAAGGCGGGGTCTCCACGGCCGTCTTGCGCTGCGCTGCCTGGTAGAGCGCCGCGCGCACCTCGATGCGCAGGTCCTCGTGGATGGCGCGCAGCAGGTTGCGGCTGGGCTCGCCGCCCTGAAAGCGCAGGAACTCGCCGGCATTGGGCGACAGGTGCACGATGTCGTGGCCGGCATCGATCAGCACGGAGGGCGGCGCGATCTTCTCCAGCAGCCGGAAATGCAGCTCGCCCCAGTTGTGGCTGCGGCCCTCGAGAGGAGGCAGATCGCGCGAGGCCGGGGGCGTCGAGGTAAAGGCCGGGCCGGCCAGCACCGGACCGGACCGCGCAGCATGCTGCGCCTCCATGGCGAGCGAGACGGTGCCGGGCGCGGAGTGCCCCGGCATGCCCGAGCGCGAGGCGGGGCGGTGGCTGTAGATGCGGTGCTTCTTGTCGAGTACGGCAAACAGGGGGCTGTTGTCTTCGACGGATTCCGACGAGCCCAGAAACATCAGCCCGCGGGGCTTGAGCGAGAAATGGAAGGTGTCGAACACGCGGTGCTGGGCGTTGCGGTTCAGGTAGATCAGCAGGTTGCGGCAGGTGACGAGGTCGAGCCGCGAGAACGGCGAATCCTTGAGCACGTCATGCACCGCGAACAGCACCATTTCGCGAATTTCGCGGCGAAGCCGATAGCCGCGGTGCTCCTTCACGAAATACCGGCGCAGCCGCTCTTCCGACACATCGGCCTCGATGGTCGTGGGATAGAGCCCCTCGCGGGCGATGCCGATGGCCTCGTCGTCCAGGTCGCTGGCGAAGACCTGGATCACCGGCGCCGCATCCACCTTGCGGGCGTATTCGCTGAGCAAGATGGCGATGGAGTAGGCCTCCTCGCCCGTGGCGCAGGCCGCCACCCAAACGCGCAGCGAATCCCCTGGCCCCTTGCCGGCAAACAGCGCCCCGATGTGCGCCTCCAGCACACTGAAGCATTCGCCGTCGCGAAAAAAGTTGGTCACGCTGATGAGCAGATCCTGCAGCAGCGCTCCGGCTTCGCCGGGCCGCGTGCGCAGGCAATCCAGATAGCCCGGCAGCTCGGCGATGCCGTTGACCTGCATGCGACGGCCGATGCGCCGCAGGATGGTGGCCCGCTTGTAGTAGGCGAAGTCCCGTCCGGTCCGCGTCCGCAGGAAGATCAGCACGTCGCGCAGGGCTGCTTCCGTGGCCATGCCATGGGGAATCGGGTTTTCCATGGGCGGGGGTCCCTTCTCCGAAGGCAGCTTCAGGCGGTGCTCGAGCCGGTAGTACTCCAGCAGCCGACCGGGCATGGCCGCCGCGGGCAGCGTCCAGTCCACCATGCCGGTGGCCAGCGCCGAGCGGGGCATGCTGCTGTGCTCCGCCTCGTCCGGGTCCTGGGCGATGGTGAGACCGCCGCGCTCCTTGATGCGCTTGATGCCGATGGCACCGTCGCCATCCATGCCCGACAGCACGATGGCCGTGGCATGCGGCCCATGGGTGTCTGCCAGCATGCGAAAGAACAGGTCCACGGTCACTTGGCCATGGCGCGGGCTCGGCAGATCGGCCAACTGCAGAAAGCCGTCATAGGTGCGCAAGACCTTGCCGGGCGGGATGACATAGACGGTGTTGACCTGGACCTTGCAGGTCTCGCGCACCTGCAGCACCCGCAGGGAGGTGGAGCGCTGCAGGATATCGGCCAGCTCGCTGTCGTGGTCGGGCGACAGGTGCAGGATCACGACGAAAGCCAGCCCGGGGTCTTCGGGCATGGACTGCAGAAAGGTCTGCAGGGCCGGGATGCTGCCCGCCGAACCCCCCAGACCGATCAGCGGCAGCATGTGATAGGCCCGTGCCGGCGCCACGCTGTCCAGCGCCTCTCCCACATGCTCTTCGGCTTCGTCGGGGGTGGTCAGCGAGTCATCCATGTTGGCGTCTTTCTAATGAATACCGATTATTGATCGTGGGCCTTGGCGGTCGAAGGCGTGGTCTGGCAGGCGATGGCGGAAAGCATGCATGGGGCCCGGTCGGAGCCGTGTCCTGGTGGGGCGTTTCCGGCGATGGGACGGGAGGCGCTGCGCTGGGGGATGGGGGCGGACCGCCGGAGCGGGCAATGGCGTGCAGGCCCAGTGTGCCTGGCACGTGGCGGGTTCAGGATTCAGGGCCTTGGCAACGAACCGCTTCGGCGCACCTCCGCAGGCCCTGGGCCCGCGTGAAGGGCCGTGCCTGCGATTGCACGGGGCCGCGACAGCGCCACTGTGCGCCTGGTCAAGCGCCGGCGCCGTATTCCTTCAGCCGGTTGTACAGCGTCTTCATGCTGATGCCCAGCATGGCGGCAGTCTGCTCGCGCCGTTGCCCGCAGTGGGCGAAGGTGGCCAGGATCAGTGCCCGCTCTACTTCCGCCAGGGAACTGCCCAGCGGCAGGCGCAGTTCGGTGGGGGTGGCAGCGCCGGTGGCTGGCGGTGCCACCTCCGGCTGCTGCGGCGCAAGCGGCTGGATCGGAAGCTGCGGCTGCGAAGGCACGAGGTCGCGGGGCAGCCAGCGCTCGGTGACCGGCCCTTCCTGCGTCATCACGAAGGCGCGCTGCAGCACGTTGCGCAATTCGCGCACATTGCCGGGCCATCGGTACTCCGCCAGGCGATCCAGGGCGGCAGTGGTCAGCGTTTTGCGCCCGCCCTCGCGCGCAGCGATGTCGTCCAGAAAGTGCTGGGCCAGAAGGGGCAGGTCTTCCAGCCGGTCCCGCAGGGGCGGCAGGTGAAGGGGGAACACGTTGAGGCGGTAAAGCAGGTCTTCCCGCAACGCGCCATCGACCACGGCCTGGGCCAACTCGCGATTGCTGGCGGCCACGATGCGTACATCTGTGTGCCGCGCTTCGGTGGACCCGACGCGCATGAAGGTGCCGGTCTCCAGCACCCGCAAGAGCTTGACCTGCAGCTCCAGCGGCATCTCGGTGATTTCGTCCAGGAAGAGGGTGCCGCCATTGGCACGCTCGAAAAACCCCAGGTGCTGCCGGTCCGCCCCCGTGAAACTGCCCCGCTCGTGGCCAAAGACTTCGCTCTCGATCAGCTGGGGGGAGATCGCGCCGCAGTTCACCGCCAGAAAAGGCCCGTCGCGCCGCCGGCTGAGGTCATGGAGGGAGCGAGCAACCAATTCCTTGCCGGAGCCGCTCTCTCCTGTCACGAACACCGAAACCGACGTGCCGGCCACGCAGGCGATCTGCTCGTACACCTCGCGCATGATGGACGACCGGCCCAGCAGGTGGCCGAAGCGGCCGGTCGATTCCCACTGCAGGCGCATGTCCTGGATCTCGGCCAGCAGGGTGGAAGGAGAGCGTGCACGGGACAGCACGGCATTGAGCCGCCGCGTGTCCACCGGCTTGATGAGGTAGTCCGCGGCGCCCAGGCGAAGGGCCTGGATCGAGGTGTCCAGGCTGGCGTGGCCGGTGATCAGCACCACTTCCGAATAGGAGAGCAACTCGGCCTCCTCGCACAGGGAAAGGCCATTGCCGTCTGGCAACTGCAGGTCGAGCAGCACGATGTCGGGGCGCTGCAGGGCGATCTGGCGGCGCGCATCCCGGAGCGAAGAGGCCGTGGCTGCCGTGAATCCGCCAGTGTGCAATAAGCTCGCCAGCATGCGCGCGGAGTCGGCATCGTCTTCAACTACCAGGGCATGGGCCATGCAAAGTCTCCCCGAGTAAGAATTTGAAAAAGAAGAATTATTTGCGGCGATTGCGGTTGCTGGTGTAAACGAACGTACAGCGGTCAGCCGCTTCGGGATTCCAGCGCGTCCGTCAGCACCTGGGGCCAGTCGGCCCAGGCTGCCCATGCGTCGAAGCCTGCGCGCCGTGCGCCGGCCGCGTCCAGTGTCTCTTGCGCGCAGTGCATGGCGGGTGCCACGGCCACCATGCACCCGGCGTAGCCTGCTTCTCGGGCTGCGGTTGCGAGATGGCGTGCCGCTGCAGCCGGCTGGGCGCTTGCCAGCACCAGATCCGGCACGTTCTGCAGCAACAGGTCCAGCGCTGGCTGCATCGCTGTGCCTTCCATCACGAGGTATCCCTGCCGCTCCAGGGTTTGCCCTGCCGCTTGGCGGTCTTGCCCGTCGTGCAGCGCGACCAGCACTTTCTGGCGCCGCAGTCTGGCAGGCGGTGGCGGCGCCTCTGCAAGGCAGGGCAGGGCAAGATAGCGACCCTCTTCGTCGGCCAACGGAGCGATGCGCCCCCCATGCAATTGAATGACGTGGTCGGCAAGAAGGTCTGCCAAGGTGGCGGGCACACCAATGCGCACATCCAGATTCAGCGGGCATGCAGTTCCCGAGGGCCGCCCCATGTCGTCTCTGGGCAGGCCGTGAACTTCCACGCGCACCTCGCCCCCTTGCGTGGACACGGTCAGGTCCATGCGCATTCCCGGCGCTCCCGCTTTGCACGCCCGGCAAAGAAGCTGATCGATCGCCCGGCGCATCAGGCGGGGATCGGCCATGACCCGCAGGCCTGGAGCGATCTGCTGGGTGCAGGCATAGCCCCCGTTGGAGTTCACCAGTGCCCCCCAGGCCTGCCGCGCCAGCTCCGAGAAGTCCAGTGCCACGCGCCGCAGTTCCATGCGACCTTCGCGCGCTGCCAGCACGTCCTGCAGATCTTCCAGCAGTGATGACAGATGCCGCGTCTGCCGCGCGGCCACCGCGCATGCTTCGCTCTGGATGGGCATCGGGTGGGGTGTGAGCGCAATCACCTCCAGCGCTGCGGACAGGGCGCCCAGCGGGGTGCGCAATTCGTGCCCCACACCAGCCATGGAAAGCCACTGCGGCACCGCAGCAGGGGCTGCTGCAGGGGGAGGCTGCCCACCTGCGCCATGCCCGCCGGGGGCTTCGTCGGATGGGCGAGGCGCTGTCGTCGGGATGGGTGTGGAGGTGTTGTTCATGGTGAGGCAGGGGCGTTCCGCTCGTGATGGTGTTGCCGGGTGCCAAGTGCCGCAGCATGCCGCGTGCCAGTCAATGCCGGTAAGAACCGGGCCATGGAGCCCACCTGAGTCTGAAACCGGCAGGAATTGCGGCAATCTCTACCGGTTGAGCGACATGCCATGCATTGAAGGATAGCGCCGGGTGCTGGTTTTCAAGGCTGGGCAAGCGCTTTCAAGGCAAAAGGTTGCGTGGCACATGCTTTGCTGTGTTGCATGGGATGAGCCCCCCATCAACGGACCTTCGATGAGCCAGCTTAGTCTGAACACTTCCGCAGCGCTCACCCAGAATGCTTCGCCCCGCTTGCAGCAAGCCGTGCGCCTGCTGCAGATGTCGTCGCAGGATTTTGCGCGTGCGGTGCGGGAGGCTTTGGAGAGCAATCCGCTGCTGGAAGCCGACGAGGGGGATGCGCAGCAGGACACGCAAGACGCGCCGTTGAGCGATTGGAATCTGTCGTCCGGCAGCAGCCGGATCCAATCTTCCGACAGCGATGGGGAAGGGGCTTGGGAGCGGTCGGCAGCCCCCGTCACATTGCGCGCCCATTTGCATGGACAACTGGACCTGCTTCGTCTGCCGGAGCGCGATCTTCTTTTGGCAAGGGCGGTCATCGAATCCCTGGACGACGATGGCTACCTGCGCGGCGGAGTCGAAGAGATCGAACAGGCGGTGCACACCATGGCCCTGTCTCCGAAGCCGGACGAACAGGAAATCCGCATGGCGTGGCGCCGGGTCCAGGGACTGGACCCTGCAGGCGTTGCCGCAGTGGACCTTCAGCATTGCCTGTTATTGCAATTGCACACCCTGAAGTGCGGCACCAGCCGGGATCTGGTGCGCCGTGCCATTGAAAGCCACCTGAAAGCCGTGGCCCTGCGCGATCCCACACGGCTGTCCGAGGCGCTGGGAGTGTCGCGCGAGGCGGCGGCAGCGGTTTGCGCGCAGATTCGCACGCTTGATCCCAGTCCTTGTCGAGCCTTCCTGCAAGACGATGTGCCGTTCGCGGTGCCTGACATCGTTGCGGTGAAGGGCGGGCGAGGGTGGCAGATGGTGCTCAACGATGCCGTAATGCCCCGTCTTCGGGTGCATTCCGCCTATGCGCGGATGTTTCAGCAGCGCAAGCGCAATGGTGAAAGTGCGGCGTTGAGCGCCTGCCTGCAGGAAGCGCGTTGGCTGGTGGGCAATGTGGCGCAACGCTTTGCCACCATCCTGGCGGTGGCGCGAGCCATCGGGCGGCATCAGCAGGCGTTTTTCGAGCACGGCCCGCTGGCGCTCAAGCCGCTGAAGCTGCGACAGATTGCGCAGGAGGTGGGGGTGCACGAATCCACCGTGTCCCGTGTCACCAACAACAAGTTCATGGCGACCCCGTTCGGCCTGCATGAGCTCAAGTATTTTTTCTCACGCGGGCTGTCCACGCGCAATGGCACTACCTGTGCGCCCGCGGCCGTCAAGGAACTGGTTTCGGAGTTGATTGCGGCCGAGTCGCCCTCACATGCTTTGTCCGATGCGGCGATTGCCAGCCTGCTGGCGCAGCAAGGGTTTTCGGTCGCTCGGCGCACGGTCACCAAATACCGTCAGGCGCTTCGCATTTCGGCGGCGCCGGAACGGCACAGGAACCTTTGAGCCAACCGCCTCCACCCGGCGGGCGGAGACCCCATTCACCAAAGATCAATCATGGCTTTCGCCTGGGCTTCCATCGACGGATTGACCTTGTTTTCCCGCACCTCGGCGGTAGAAGGCCATTGGTGTGGGCTGGTCGATGTGCTGCAGGGCATGCAACCCCAGATCACGACCGTGGCCTGCGCAGAGGTGCGGGCCAGTGCCGCACAAGCGGATTCCGATGCGATCGACTTGGTGCAGACGCTCTATGCGGGCGTTGCCCGTCGCAGACATGCACGGCAAGAGGCTGCGCGTTGGGTGGCGCGGGCGAGCCAGCCGGACACCGCGCGTTAGCCGCGCAAGGGCGCGCGTTCGCAATGGGCATGTCGATTGCCTCTGCCTTGGCAAGCCCGGTTTCATGGCCGGGCCTGGGCCGTTCCCCTCCACGGGAGCACATTGAAGGAGTATCGAAATGGCCAACCAAGGCAATCCATCCGGTAGCAATCGTGGCTTCGCCGCCATGGACGCGGCAAAACAACGCGAAATCTCAAGCAAGGGTGGGCAGGCAGCGCATCAAAAGGGCACGGCGCATCAGTTCACCTCCGAAGAAGCCCGCGCAGCAGGCGCCAAGAGCCATAGCAGCCGCAGTTCTGCCGTTGCCAAGGCGGTTGAGGTAGCCAGTTCCGAGGGCGGTGCGTCGGGCAGCGCCCCCAAAGCAAAACCCAAGACGGGAACCGGCCAGCAGCAGGTGGCCGGTGGCGATCCAAATCCCCAAAGCCGTTGATTCCAGCGCCTGAACGGGCGTACGCGCAATGTGTCCGTTGCACGCCGCGCGTAGAGCGCATGACAGTGTCCGTTCAGGCCTCCCCTTTTGCAAATCAAGAAAGCAGCGGTGCCAGCGAGATGCGCCCCTCGGTGGGTGCATTGACGGACAGTGCTGGCACGCCGATTGCCATCAACAGTGGCACGGGTGTCGAATCCTTTCTGCTGCACGGCCCCGGGCATTCGTTTCGGTGGCTGATCCAGCATGGGCTGGCGCACCAGAACCCATTCCATGAGGCAATCCATGAGCACCAATTACCCCACTCGGGCCCAACGCCATCGCGGACTCTTTCAGCAGTTTTCTCCGCTCAATCTCGCGCCTGCCTGGGAGCAATACAGCGTTGTCAAAGCACGGGGAGTGCGCACCATCGCCCTTGGCGGGCATGCACCCTACAGCGCCTCGGGATGGGTGGTGGAGCAGGCGGTGGGTTGTATTGAACTGATCGGCGCCAAAGTGGCGGGGCTGGGGCAGATGCTTCTGATCGGCTTCACCCTCAGCGAGCAGCCAGCATCCGCTGGCTTTGAAGTCACGGCCACAGACGCCATTGGCACATTGATCTTGCCGGCCCATTGCTTTGCGGCCTATGTGGCGATTGCGGCCGGGCAGAACACGCACTTTCGCATCGGAGGGAACGGGCAGTTGAATGCCATCGGAAGCGACCCTTCATCTCTGCAAGCGCCGTCGCCCGTATGAATTTTTGCGATCCACCGCCAGCGTGGGAGGGGCCGCTTTACCGGTTCAGGCTGCCCAGCCTTCGCTGATGAAGAGCCGGGTGGCGAACAACCCCGTCGAAGTCCAATGGGTCGCAGGAGACAGCGCGGCACTGAGGAACTGCCGGCGTTGCTCTCCTTCCAGGGGCTGCAACTGCTCTTTGAACTGATGCAGTTCGGGGTCCAATGCAGGCTCCGCACTGCCGATGGGGTTGGCATTAGAGCGGTGACGTGCCAAGGCCCTGAACGAGGGCAGCCTGCGCGTTTGGTTAGCGGAGGCGGGCTGGGCATGGTCCTGTCCGTCGCGACTGTCTTCGCCGCGGATCCAATCGTGGATCACCTGCAATTCATATCCCGTGAAAACACCGAACATCTCCGCGCGTTCCCCTTGAAGCAGGTTCCAGAACCGGCTTTGAGACACCGGCGCTCCCAACTGGATCCAACCATTGTCCACCAGCGCGTCCAGCATGGCATCGATGTCGCCCTGGGGTCCCAGCCAATCGTTGACGGTGCGACCGCCAATGCGGCAATAGTCGGAATGCATGCCCGCGCCGGCCAGTGCCTTCCGTTGGAAGATTTTCACCACTTCGGTCCTGGCGTCGAACGATGCGATGACCTCCTGGGTGCCGCGCCCGGCATCCGCCAGCTTGCTTCCAGCGCGCACACGCTGCCAGAATTGATCGCGGTCTTGCTGCACTTCCAGCATTTGAAGTACGGCCTCGCAGGCCTGCCAGGCATGGCCGCTGTCTCCGTTGTCGACCGTGACGTGAAGCGTGAAATAGTAGGGGTCGATCCCGAGCTCATTGAGTTCGTATGCCGTGATCAGCAGGTGCAGGGGGAGCTGTTCATAACCTAGGTTGAAGCCGATGACCTCCGGCAGGAACTGCTCAGCATTCCATCCCAATGCCAGCTGCACCGCGCCCTGCAGATAGTTCGCATCGTCCAGTTGCAGGTCTTGCTGAAGGCCGTGCCGCCGCATCAATTGGCGATAGAGCGTGACGTGGTTTTTGTGGGCCACGCCGTCTCCGAGTTCTTCCAGGTAGGTCTGGAGCAAAGGCCGCAGCCGTTCGGTCGATGTATGTCGTGCCAACCCGTACAGCCACGATCCATCCACCAGCTTGGTCGGCGCCACCGATGCCAAAAAGTTCAGCGCATGGGCGCGGTTGCGAAAGTAATGGCGCTCGCCGCCTGCGCGCCGCCCGTCCAGGTAGGTTCGATAACGCTGCGCCACGGCCTGTGCGTTTTCGCGGGCCCACGCATGCAGGTCCTCAGGTGCTTCGCACAATTCGCTGGGGACGTCTTCGCTTTCGTCCATCAGCCGCTGCAGCCACTGGGCGGCCTGCTGCCGGGCTCGTGGCGTGGGAGAGGGGGTCAGCAGCGCCTCGTACAGGCGGCGATAGGGGCCGACTGCATTCGGGCGTTGCGCATCTGAAGTGCGAGGCGTTGGGCTGCCATGCAGATCGACGGACGGATGAATTTTTTGTGCGAGCATCGTTGGCGATGTACTGTAGGAATGGCTCCATGCTGCGGTGCTGCAATGGGGGGCAGAAGCCACCAGATGGCGCGAACCCCGGTCGGCAAGGTCCTACGCCGCCGATGGTCTCGCTTGCAGCCAGCCCCACAAGCGCAACTGCTGCAGCTCGCCCCCGTCTAGCCGCTCGCCGATGTCGTTGCGATACCGCAGATTGGGCACGATCACGTGGCGAACGCAATCCAGGGCGGCCAGGTGGGCGGCGCGCACCGTTGCGCCCACGCCGGTAGCAACGCCCAGGTAGCCGCACGAGCCACTTGCCACGAGCTGCCCCTGGTGCAGCGCCACCTCTGAAAAATGCAGGCTGTCGCGCTGCGACTGCGTCATGGAGGGATTCAAGAAAACCGGCAACCCCTTGGATAGTTCTTCATACCCGTGCCGGTAGGGGAACGGTGGCACGGTGAGAACCACGCCGCAGGCAAAACCGCTTTTCGTGCCGAAGTCCGACGTGTCGCGGTGCAGCATTCTGCGAAAGATGGTTTCCCATGGATCGTTGTGAAGGGCTTCGCAGATCGCGAACCCCGGATAGCCGAACCGGCAGGTGAACTCGAGAGGCCACAGCCCGCTTTCGTTGGCGATGAGGTTCACGTTGATGTAACCGCAATAGCCGCCATCACGCAGCAGGGGCGTGAGGGGGCGCAGGACGGTGTCGTACAGGCAGG
Organism: Acidovorax sp. SUPP2539; assembly: GCF_030158975.1. Lineage (NCBI taxonomy): Bacteria > Pseudomonadati > Pseudomonadota > Betaproteobacteria > Burkholderiales > Comamonadaceae > Acidovorax > Acidovorax sp. SUPP2539. The sequence goes on from NZ_BQXJ01000005.1 coordinate 69,158, forward strand.
CGCTTTCCCGGTAGCTGACGATGGTGCCCATCTCTCCGGTGAGTTCGCCCAAGTCGCCCGGGAAAAACCGCTTGTGCTCGAAATCGACACACACTGGCGACAGAAAGTCATGGCCGTTGAAGTATCCGCCGACCCCGATCTCGATCCCATGGATGAACTCCATCAAGATGAAGTCCGGCGCGTCGGCTTGGTCCGCGCGGGCCTTGCCCGCGTGCATGCTCAACAGGGCGCGCACGTCGGCGCCGTCGCCGGACTGGCCGACGTAGTTGCGTGTGCGCTCGCTGGAGGCCCCGTTGAACTTGAGTACATACCTTGCGGGATGGTCATCGAGGAAGGCCATCGCTTCGCCATAGCCGGTGAAACGGTGGCAGCCCGCTACCTGCAGTCCTGAGGCCTGCAAGGCACTCTGCCCGAATGCGCGGTCCGCCTCCAGGCGATCGCCGAGGGCACTGCCGCCGATGACATGAAAGCCTTCGGCGCGCAGCGCATCCTGCAGGTCGCCCTGTGTCGCGGATTCGAAGAGGATCACGCCTTCGTTTCCAGCCGCCTTGATCCATCCCAGTTCGCTTTCCCATCCTTCGACGCGCTGCAGGATGCCCTGGAAGACGTCGTGGCACGCAGGGTCTTCAATCACGACCCGCACCTCGTGGCCGCGGCGCTGGAGGCCGCCGTACATGGCCGCCAGGTCGTTGGTCTGCCCAATGCCCAGAAATCTCATGCAGCCCGCCTTTGCACCACCACGCCGACGGCCGCGATCCGATCCGCCTCGGCGTAGGCCTGCCCCTGCAACTCCTCTCCGAAGACATCGGGGTCCAGTTCTTCATAGTGCACTGCGAAGTCGTGGGCCGTGGCGTAGGCCATGACGGAGTCTCGGAAAGCGTCGCGTCCTTCGACGATGGTGGAGCCGGTGTAGAGCAGCAGGCGGCCGCCGGGCGTCAAGCGGTCGAGGCTCTCTTTCAAGATGCGCTCAGACAGGGCCTCTCCGAACTGGCCACCCCCATGTCGGTACGTGCGGCTCGCGTCGTCCATCAGGTAGGGCGGGTTGGCGACGATGAGATCGAACCTGCCGGCCACATTGGAAAAGAGGTCGCTTTGAACGCACTGCACGTTGCGGTAGCCAGCGACGGCCACATTGGCTGTGGCATGCAAAAGCGCGCGGGGATTGATGTCCGCCAGCACGATTTCGCATCCGTTAGGCTGTGCCTGCCAGGCCCTCGCCGCAACAAGGCCTCCCGGCCCGGCGCCGCACCCCATGTCGGCAATGCGTGGGGATCGAGGCAGAGGCTGCATCCGCAACTGATGGCGAATGAAACTGGCAAACCGGTAGGTATCCGGCCCGAAAAACACAGCATCTTCTTGTGCCGTCGGGAAGGGGGAGTGCGCGAAGAGCAGTCCGTCAAGCGAACTGAACCGGACATTGCCCTGTAAAAGGCCGGTTGCTGTGGACTGCAGCCAGCCATCGTCCAGCAGGCATGGGGTGAGATCGGCAGGAAGCCGGTCTTTCGAAAACAGCCGGTTCCATCCGAATGCATCGCGCAGATCCGACCTTTCAGGGTCGTGCGGCCTCGCGAGCACCCGTTGGTGCGTGAGCGGTGTTACCGTGACGAACCGGTAGCCAGCAGCCGCAAGCCACTGCCCGAGCCGTTGAAGGCTTTGTTCGACAGACCGCGTTGTGGATGCTTTCATCGGGTTTGGCAAGAGGCCGTGCAAACAGGAAGGAGGGGAGCAGGCGGTGAGGGGGCACGCGCGCTGCGGGATGCCAATCGCCGTGATCTTTCAGGAGGCGTTGGCAGCCGCGGTGTAGGACAAAAGAGACTGCTTGGCTCACGATCTTTGGCTTCGAGGGACCAGGGTGGCATGGGCTGAATGGGCCGAGGAAGCCGGCATGCTCTTTCAGTGAGGCTACAATTGGAGGCTTTCCCGCAAAAACGTCGCCCGGCAGCAACCAAAGCAATCCCCCAACAAGCAGCAGTCTTCAGGAATGTCTTCCTGCGGACTCCGGGCGACCCGTAACCATTCGGAGAACCCAGTGCTTTTGTCTCTACAGGGATCCTTCCCGCCCGCCATCCTGGCGCTCGCAGACGGCACGGTCTTTATCGGCAATTCGATTGGTGCCACCGGCACCACGGTCGGCGAAGTGGTGTTCAACACCGCGATCACCGGCTACCAGGAAATCCTCACCGACCCGAGCTACTGCCAGCAGATCGTCACCCTGACGTATCCGCACATCGGCAACTACGGTGTCAATACCGAGGACATCGAAGCCGACAAGGTCCATGCCGCAGGCTTGATCATCAAAGACCTGCCGTTGCTGGCCAGCAATTTCCGCAGCACCGAAACCCTCTCGCAGTACCTCGTGCGCGAGAAGACCGTTGCCATCGCCAACATCGACACCCGCAAGCTCACGCGCATCTTGCGCACCCACGGAGCGCAGAACGGCGCCATCGTCGGGCTTGCGGCCGGCGAAGCGGTGACCCAGGCGCGCATCGACGAAGCCCTGGCCGCCGCCAAAGCGGCGCCCAGCATGAAGGGCCTGGATCTGGCCCAGGTGGTGAGCACCTCCGCGGCCTATCCGTGGGACCAGACCGAGTGGAAGCTCGGTTCGGGTTACGGCACCCTTGCCGCGCCGCGCTTTCACGTGGTGGCCTACGACTACGGCGTGAAGAAGAACATTCTGCGCATGCTGGCCGAGCGCGGCTGCCGCCTCACGGTGGTTCCGGCCAAGACCCCGGCAGCCGAGGTGCTGGGCATGAAGCCCGATGGGGTGTTCCTGTCCAACGGCCCTGGCGATCCGGCGCCGTGTGACTACGCCATCGAAGCCACGCGCCAGATCATCGATGCCGGCGTGCCCACCTTCGGCATCTGCCTGGGCCACCAGATCATGGCCCTGGCCAGCGGCGCAAAAACCTTCAAGATGGACAACAGCCACCATGGCGCGAACCATCCCGTGAAGGACCTGGACAACGGCCGTGTCAGCATCACCAGCCAGAACCATGGGTTTGCGGTGGCGATGGAGTCGCTGCCGGCAACCCTGCGCCCCACCCACATCAGCCTGTTCGACGGCACGCTGCAGGGCCTGGAGCGCACGGACAAGCCCGCGTTCTGTTTCCAGGGCCACCCCGAGGCCTCGCCCGGCCCGCACGACATCGCCTACCTGTTTGACCGCTTCACCGCGCTGATGGAGAAGAAATAATGCCGAAGCGCACAGACCTCAAATCGATCCTCATCATCGGCGCCGGCCCCATCATCATCGGCCAGGCCTGCGAGTTCGACTATTCCGGCGTGCAGGCCTGCAAGGCCCTGCGCGAGGAGGGCTACAAAGTCATCCTGATCAACAGCAATCCTGCGACGATCATGACCGACCCGGCCACCGCCGATGTGACCTACATCGAGCCCATCACGTGGCAGACCGTCGAGAAGATCATCGCCAAGGAACGCCCCGATGCGATCCTGCCGACGATGGGTGGGCAGACGGCGCTCAATTGCGCCCTCGACCTGTGGCGCAATGGTGTGCTGCACAAGTACAAGGTGGAGCTGATCGGCGCCACGCCCGAGGCGATCGACAAGGCGGAAGACCGCCTCAAGTTCAAGGATGCGATGACCCGCATCGGCCTGGGCTCGGCCCGCTCGGGCATCGCCCACAGCATGGACGAAGCGTGGACGGTGCAAAAGACCGTGGGCTTTCCCACGGTGATCCGTCCCAGCTTCACGCTGGGTGGCACCGGCGGCGGCATTGCCTACAACCCTGAAGAGTTCGAGACCATCTGCAAGCGCGGCCTGGAGGCTTCGCCCACCAACGAACTGCTGATCGAAGAATCGCTGCTCGGCTGGAAAGAGTACGAGATGGAAGTGGTTCGCGACAAGGCGGACAACTGCATCATCATCTGCTCGATCGAGAACCTCGATCCGATGGGTGTGCACACGGGCGACTCGATCACGGTGGCGCCTGCGCAAACGCTGACCGACAAGGAATACCAGATCATGCGCAATGCGTCTCTCGCGGTGCTGCGCGAGATCGGCGTGGATACCGGTGGCTCCAACGTGCAGTTCTCGGTGAATCCGAAAGACGGTCGCATGATCGTCATCGAGATGAATCCGCGCGTATCGCGTTCGTCGGCCCTGGCATCGAAGGCCACGGGCTTTCCGATCGCCAAGGTCGCGGCGAAGCTCGCGGTGGGCTACACGCTCGACGAGCTGAAGAACGAGATCACGGGCGGCGCCACGCCCGCGTCTTTCGAGCCCTCGATCGACTACGTGGTCACCAAGATTCCGCGTTTTGCGTTCGAGAAATTCCCCACGGCCGACAGCCGCCTGACCACGCAGATGAAGTCAGTGGGCGAGGTCATGGCCATGGGCCGCACGTTCCAGGAGTCTTTCCAGAAGGCGCTGCGCGGCCTGGAAGTCGGCGTGGACGGCATGAATGAAAAGACGCAGGACCGCGAACTGCTGGAAAAGGAACTGGGCGAACCCGGTCCCGAGCGCATCTGGTATGTGGGTGATGCCTTCGCCATGGGCCTGTCGGTCGACGAGGTGCATGACCTCACCAAGATCGACAAATGGTTCCTGGTGCAGATCGAAGAGATCGTGAAGATCGAGCTGGATCTGGACAAGCTGACCGATGAAAAGGGTGATGGCGCGCTGGCTGCCATTGACGCCGATACGCTGCGAGCGCTCAAGAAGAAGGGCTTTTCCGATCGCCGTCTGGCCAAACTCCTGAGGACGCAGGAAAAGGCCGTGCGGGAGGCGCGCCGGGCGCTCAATGTGCGCCCTGTCTACAAGCGGGTGGACACCTGTGCCGCCGAGTTCGCCACCAACACGGCTTACATGTACTCGACCTACGAGGACGAGTGCGAAGCCGCGCCCACCACCAACAAGAAGATCATGGTGCTCGGCGGTGGCCCCAACCGCATCGGCCAAGGCATCGAGTTCGACTACTGCTGCGTTCACGCCGCACTCGCCATGCGCGAGGACGGCTATGAAACCATCATGGTCAACTGCAACCCGGAAACGGTTTCGACCGACTATGACACGTCGGACCGGTTGTATTTCGAGCCGCTCACGCTGGAAGACGTGCTGGAAATCGTCGACAAGGAAAAGCCCACGGGAGTGATCGTGCAGTACGGTGGTCAGACGCCTCTGAAGCTGGCGCTCGGCCTGGAGGCCGAGGGTGTGCCGATCATCGGCACCAGCCCGGACATGATCGATGCTGCGGAAGACCGTGAGCGCTTCCAGAAACTGCTCAACGACCTGGGGCTGCGCCAGCCGCCCAATGCCACGGCCCGCACCGAGCCGGAGGCCCTGGAGAAGGCGGCTGCGTTGGGCTATCCACTGGTCGTACGCCCTAGCTATGTGCTGGGTGGCCGTGCCATGGAAATCGTCCACGAACAGCGGGATCTGGAACGCTACATGCGCGAAGCCGTCAAGGTGAGCAACGACTCGCCCGTGCTGCTGGACCGTTTCCTGAACGATGCGATCGAGTGCGATGTGGATTGCCTGCGCGACCCCGAGGGAAAGGTTTTCATCGGGGGCGTGATGGAGCACATCGAGCAAGCCGGCGTGCACAGCGGCGACTCGGCCTGTTCGTTGCCGCCTTACTACCTGAGCAAGGCCACGGTGGATGAACTCAAGCGCCAGACCGCGGCCATGGCCGAGGGCCTGAGCGTGGTGGGCTTGATGAATGTGCAGTTCGCCATTCAGGAAAAGGATGGCAAGGACGTGATCTACGTGCTCGAAGTGAATCCGCGCGCATCCCGCACGGTGCCCTTCGTCAGCAAGGCCACGGGCATCCAGTTGGCCAAGGTGGCGGCCCGCTGCATGGCGGGGCAGTCGCTGGCGAGCCAAGGCATCACGCGGGAAGTCACGCCGCCTTATTTCAGCGTGAAGGAGGCGGTGTTCCCCTTCGTCAAGTTCCCGGGTGTGGACACGATCCTTGGCCCGGAGATGAAGTCCACCGGCGAAGTGATGGGGGTGGGCAAGACGTTTGGCGAGGCTTTCGTGAAGAGCCAGCTGGGGGCGGGCACCAAGCTGCCGACGTCCGGCAAGGTGTTCCTCACCGTGAAGAACAGCGACAAGCCGCGCGCGGTGGAAATCGGCCGGCAACTGGTCGCCCTGGGCTTCGACCTGGTGGCGACCAAGGGCACGGCTGCCGCGATCTCGGAGGCCGGCGTGCCGGTGACCGTGGTGAACAAGGTGACCGAAGGCCGCCCGCACATCGTGGACATGATCAAGAACGACGAAATCGTCATGGTCATTAATACGGTGGAAGAGCGGCGCAATGCGATTGCCGACTCCCGCGCGATCCGCACGAGTTCGCTGCAGGCCCGGGTCACCACCTTCACGACCATCTTCGGTGCCGAGGCGGCCGTGGAAGGCATGAAGCATCTGGACCATCTGGACGTTTATTCCGTGCAGGAACTGCACGCGCAATTGACGGCCTGAACGGCACAGTCAGGTTAAGCGTCCGGCCGCCTCAAACGCGGCATAATCGCCACTGACCAGAGACCGCCGCGCGGCAACGCGCGGCGGTTTCCTTTTGGGGCGTCCGTTTGTGCATCCACGGGTGTGCAAGACGCCAGGAGGGCCGCGCGTTGCGCGGCGTCGAATTGAACGTGGAGACTGATTCAATGGCCACCATTCCCATCACCAAGCGCGGCGCTGAAAAGCTCAAGGAAGAGTTGCACCGCCTGAAGACCGTCGAACGCCCTGCGGTGATCAATGCCATCGCCGAGGCGCGTGCCCAGGGCGATTTGAGCGAAAACGCCGAGTACGAGGCCGCCAAGGACCGGCAGGGTTTCATCGAAGGCCGCATCCAGGAAGTCGAGAGCAAGTTGTCCGCTGCGCAGATCATCGACCCCACCGCGCTGGACGCGGGCGGCAAAGTGGTGTTCGGTGCCACCGTGAAGCTGGAAGACGAAGAAAGCGGCGATGCCGTTACTTACCAGATCGTGGGCGAGGACGAGGCCGACCTGAAGCTGGGCCTCATCAATGTGTCCAGCCCCATCGCTCGCGCGCTGATTGGCAAGGAAGAGGGCGACACGGCCGAGGTCCAGGCCCCTGGCGGCCTGCGCCGCTATGAAGTGGTGGGCGTGAGCTACATCTGATCGAAAGACGCTGCCATGTATGACCGCGTGCCCGTTCTGGCGGCCGCATTGTGGTGGGGGAGTTTGTCGGCCATCGGGTTCCTGGCCGTACCGCTCCTGTTCGTGCATTTGCCCACACCGGCGCTGGCAGGCAACATGGCCGCACGCCTTTTTGAGGCGCAAACCTTCGTCTCTATCGCTTGCTGCGTGTGCCTTCTCCTGTTGTCCAAACGACGGCATGCGGAGACGCAGGAGGACTGGGCCCAGGCCGCGCTGGTCTTCGTGATCGGTGGGCTTTTACTGGCGTTGCTGGTGCAGTACGGCGTATCGCCCCGCATCGTCGCTCGCCAGAATCTACGGCTGTGGCACAGCTTGGGCACCGTGATGTACGCGTTGCAGTGGGGGTGCGCTTTGGCCGTCCTGTGGCGAACGTCCCGGCGCTAATTTCTCGGCGCAGGGGCGGTCCTTTCACTGCCCTTTCACTCTTTCCAGTGCTCGGCCACCCAGGTGGCAGGCTGGATGTGGCGAAAGCGGCGATTGCGCCGGCCTGCCAGGGCATCCGGCGGGTTGCACTCACCGTGAAAGATCACGATGCGCGCGTCGGCCGGAACGATTGGCGGCTTCCAATAATTGGAAGGCCATGCAGGGATGCAGTGGTACTTGAAGCTGGGGCACCAGCCTGCGGGCCAGTAGCTCAGCTTGCCCTGCTGATGCAGGAAGTCCGAAAGGTAGGCCTGTTCGTTGCGAAACTTCCGGCGGATGGCATCGAAGTGCCCGCGAAAGTATTCGAGTACGTCGGGGTGTGAACCGATCTCGAACCGATATACCGATGAGTTGCCTGTGATGCGCCAGGGCCGTTTGTAGTCATGGATGATCAGGAACTCGCCCGGCGCTTCGAAAAAGGCATCAAGACCGCCTGTGACGACGACATCCACGTCCAGGAACAGTGCGGTGCCTGACAGGCCATGCAGATCGGCGCTGAACGTGGCGAGCTTGGTCCAGCCGCGCTCCGGAATGCCGGCGGGTAGGTCCAATGCGGGAATCGGAAGGCATTGCACTTCGGCCCGGATGCCCGTCGAATCATCCGTCAGGCAGACAAAGCGAAAATCGCCAGTGAGATGACGCCGGACCATGGCGTAAAGCCGGTTCACATATTCGGGGCCGTATTTGGTGCCCCATTTCATGCAGATCACGTGGCGCGTTCGCGCCGTGCTGGAGCCCATCAATCGGCCTGGCGCTTCTTGACGGATTTCTGCTTGGGCTTCTTGGCCCGCTTGATCTGGCCGCCGGGCGTCAATCGCTGGTTGCCAAGGACGCGCAACTGCTTGATCTCGGGCCGCTGGCCGCCGCGCTTGCTGAACTTGAGCACTTTCACATCGCGCGGGCCAGGCATGCGGTCTTCGTCGACGGTGCGCTCCTTGGGAGGCTGCGGGCGCCAGAGCACCAGCAACTTGCCGATGTGTTGGATCGGCGCAGCGTTGAGTTCTGCCGCCAATGTCTGGTAAATCTGTTCGCGCGATGTCCGGTCGTCGCTGAAGACGCGGACTTTGATCAATCCGTGGGCATTGAGGGCAGCGTTGATTTCTTTTTGGACAGCGGGGGTCAACCCATCGCCGCCGATCAGGACGACGGGGTCCAGATGGTGGGCATTGGCGCGGTGTTCCCGGCGCTCTGCGGGAGTCAATTGAATTTGGGGCATGGCCGTATTATCGAGGCAGGATGAAAACAAACACGAAAAGCAAGAAGGTGAACAAGGCGTGGCTCCACGACCATGTCAACGACACCTACGTCAAGCTCGCCCAGAAAGAGGGCTACCGCGCCCGTGCCGCTTACAAGCTCAAGGAGATCGACGAACAACTGGGGCTGATCAAGCCAGGGCATGTCGTGGTGGACCTGGGGTCCTCGCCCGGTGCCTGGAGCCAGTACCTGCGGCGGCGCATGTCGCCAGGAGGCGCGGCAGTCGGCCAGCTCAACGGCACCATCATCGCCCTGGATCTACTGCCCATGGAGCCGATCGAGGGGGTCGGCTTTCTTCAGGGCGATTTCCGGGAGGACGACGTTCTTGCGCAGTTGCAGGAAGCCGTCCAGGGGCGGGCTGTCGACGTGGTGGTTTCCGACATGGCCCCCAATCTGTCCGGAATTGAGTCCGCCGACGCGGCGCGCATTTCCCACCTGATCGAGCTGGCCGTCGAATTCGCCGTGCAGCACCTCAAACCCGAAGGGGCGCTCGTGGTCAAGCTGTTCCATGGCAGTGGGTATGCGCAGCTGGTGCAGTTGTTCAAGGAAACATTCAAGGTGGTCAAGCCGATCAAGCCCAAAGCCTCGCGGGACAAATCTTCCGAGACTTTTTTGGTGGGAATCGGCTTGAAAAAGCAGGCTTGAGCAGTATGAATGCGGTTCGTCAGCGGTTCCGACCCATGCCAATGCATTCTTCCTATGGGTTGACCATGGCCTCTGCTGGGGTAAATCGCACCGCCTTCCACCTTGAAACGCCTAAAATGCGCCCTAAATGCGCTAGGACGTCTCCATGACACGTTCGTGGCGTTATCCCCTTTGCTTCTGGAGCCCCGCTTGAACAATCAGTGGTTTTCAAAAATTGCCGTGTGGCTGGTCATCGCCATGGTGCTCTTTACGGTGTTCAAACAGTTCGACACCCGTTCAGGCGCCAGCGCGGGCTCTGTGGGGTACTCCGAATTCCTGGAGGAGGTCCGCAGCAACCGGATCAAGAGCGCGACCATTCAGGAAGGGCAGGGTGGCACGGAGATCGTCGCCACCACCACCGATGACCGCAAATTGCGCACTACCGCGACCTATCTTGACCGCGGATTGGTGGGCGATCTGATCAACAACAACGTCAAGTTCGACGTCAAGCCACGGGAAGAGGGCTCGCTTTTGATGACTCTGCTCGTCAGCTGGGGCCCCATGCTGCTGCTGATTGGCGTGTGGGTTTACTTCATGCGTCAGATGCAGGGTGGCGGCAAGGGCGGGGCTTTCAGCTTTGGCAAGAGCAAGGCCCGCATGCTGGACGAGAACAGCAATCAGGTGACCTTTGCCGACGTGGCAGGGTGCGACGAAGCCAAGGAAGAAGTCAAGGAAGTCGTCGACTTCCTGAAAGACCCGCAGAAATTCCAGAAGCTCGGTGGCCGCATTCCACGGGGCCTTCTGTTGGTCGGCCCTCCCGGCACGGGTAAAACGCTGCTGGCGAAGTCCATTGCTGGCGAAGCCAAGGTTCCTTTCTTCAGCATTTCCGGCTCCGATTTCGTGGAAATGTTCGTTGGCGTGGGCGCAGCCCGCGTGCGCGACATGTTCGAGAACGCCAAGAAGAACGCGCCTTGCATCATCTTCATCGATGAAATCGATGCGGTGGGCCGCCAGCGCGGCGCCGGCCTGGGTGGTGGCAATGACGAACGCGAACAGACCTTGAACCAGATGCTGGTCGAGATGGACGGCTTCGAGACCAATCTCGGGGTGATCGTGGTGGCCGCCACCAACCGCCCTGACATTCTGGATGCCGCCTTGCTGCGCCCAGGTCGATTCGACCGCCAGGTGTATGTGACGCTGCCCGATATCCGCGGCCGTGAGCAAATCTTGAACGTCCACATGCGAAAAGTGCCCGTGGGCCAGGACGTGAACCCGAGTGTGATCGCACGCGGAACCCCTGGAATGTCGGGTGCGGACCTTGCCAATCTTTGCAACGAAGCGGCTTTGATGGCGGCCCGCCGCAATGCGCGCACCGTGGAGATGCAGGACTTCGAGAAGGCCAAGGACAAGATCATCATGGGCCCCGAGCGCAAGAGCATGGTCATGCCCGAGGAAGAGCGCCGCAATACGGCCTACCACGAGTCCGGCCACGCGCTGATCGGCAAGCTGCTGCCCAAGTGCGATCCGGTTCACAAGGTCACCATCATCCCCCGTGGCCGTGCACTGGGCGTGACCATGAGCCTTCCTGAAAAGGACCGCTACAGCTACGACCGCGAGTACATGCTGAACCAGATCAGCATGCTGTTCGGCGGACGGATTGCCGAAGAGGTGTTCATGAACCAGATGACCACCGGTGCCAGCAATGATTTCGAACGTGCCACATCGATCGCCCGCGACATGGTGACGCGCTACGGCATGACGGAGGCCCTGGGCCCGATGGTCTATGCCGAGAACGAGGGCGAGGTTTTCCTCGGCCGCTCGGTGACCAAGACGAACAACATGAGCGAGCAGACGATGGAAAAGGTCGATGGCGAGGTTCGCCGCATCATCGACGAGCAATACGCGCTGGCACGCAAGCTGATCGAAGACAACAGCGACAAGATGCATGCCATGGCCAAGGCGCTGCTGGAGTGGGAAACGATCGACACCGAGCAGCTCGACGACATCATGGCAGGCAAGCCTCCTCGTCCTCCCAAGGACTGGACGCCTCGCACGCCATCGTCGGGTGGAGATAACTCGGGTGGCGGCACGCCGGCCGTGACGACCGAACCTGCTCCTTCGGCCGCTTGAGCCTGCGGCGGAACGCTGCAACCAACAACGGGGCCTGTGTGCCCCGTTTTTGTGTTCTTCTCGTTTAAATCATTCCACGTGTCGATGCACTGGCAGACCAGCCGATTCCAGATCGATCTCTCACGGCCTCGGGTCATGGGGATCGTGAATGCCACTCCGGATTCCTTCTCCGATGGCGGACGGCACGCCACCACCGCGGACGCGATGCGCCACTGCGAAAGCCTGCTGGCGCAGGGGGCTGACATTCTGGACATCGGGGGGGAATCCACCCGCCCAGGCAGTCCCGCCGTCTCGCTGGACGAGGAGTTGTCGCGGGTGTTGCCGCTGGTCCGGTCGGCGGTGGGCCTGGGCGTGCCGTTGTCCATCGACACCTACAAGCCCGAGGTGATGCGTGCGGTGCTGGATTTGGGCGCTGACATCATCAACGACATCTGGGCCCTTCGGCAACCCGGAGCCATAGCCGTGGTGGCCGGCCATCCTGCATGCGGGGTGTGCCTGATGCACATGCACCGCGACCCCCAAACCATGCAGGCAGCTCCGATGGAGGGAGACGTGGTCTCTCAAGTGCTATCTTTTTTAGAGCAATGTGCCCTAGATTTACATGCGCTGGGGGTCGAAAAGAGTCGCATCGTGCTGGACTGCGGCATTGGCTTTGGCAAGACGGTGGAGCAGAACTTCGCGCTCCTTGCCTGCCAGCCTTTGCTGTCCCGCGCGGGCTACCCCTGGCTGGCTGGCTGGTCGCGCAAATCGTCGCTCGGTGCGGTCACGCAGTGGCCGGTTTCAGAGCGCATGGTCCCGAGCGTGGCAGCGGCGTTGTTGGCCGTGGAGCGTGGCGCGCGCATCGTGCGTGTGCACGATGTGCGCGAAACCGTCGCCGCATTGCAAGTCTGGCAGGCCTCTCAAATTCCCCCACCCTCACTCTAGCCTGCGGATATCCTTCAGGCGGAGGCAAAAAATCATGACACGTCGATATTTCGGTACGGATGGCATCCGCGGCACCGTAGGGCAGGCGCCCATCACTCCCGACTTTGTGCTGCGGCTCGCGCATGCGGTGGGCCGGGTTTTGCGCCGCAAGGAGGAGCGGCCCACGGTGTTGATTGGGAAGGACACGCGCATTTCCGGCTACATGCTGGAGAGCGCGCTGGAGTCCGGCTTCAACTCTGCAGGGGTGGATGTGGTGCTGCTGGGCCCTTTGCCCACGCCCGGCGTGGCGTACCTGACCCGTGCCCAGCGCGCAAGCCTCGGTGTCGTGATCAGCGCCAGCCACAATGCCTATCCGGACAATGGCATCAAGTTCTTCAGCGCGCAAGGCACGAAGCTCTCCGACGAGTGGGAGATGGCGGTGGAGGCGGCGCTGGATGAAGCCCCCGTCTGGGCGGACTCTGCCTCTTTGGGCAAAGCGAGGCGCCTGGAGGACGCGGCGGGCCGCTACATCGAATTTTGCAAGAGCACGTTCCCGCAGGATCTGACCCTCAAGGGGGTGAAGATCGTGGTGGATGCGGCCCACGGCGCGGCGTATCACATTGCGCCCAAGGTGTTCCATGAGTTGGGTGCGGAAGTGCTGGCCATCGGCTGCTCGCCCGATGGTCTGAACATCAACCACCAGGTCGGAGCGACCCACCCCGAAGCCTTGGTGCGGGCGGTCCGCGCCAACCATGCGCACTTCGGCGTGGCGCTGGACGGGGATGCGGACCGGCTGCAGATGGTGGACGCAGCAGGGCGGCTCTACAACGGCGACGAACTGCTGTATCTCATGGCCTCGGACCGTTTGGGCCGGGGCGAGCCGGTGCCGGGCGTGGTCGGCACGCTCATGACCAACATGGCGGTGGAGCTCGCGCTCAAGGCCCAGGGCGTGCAGTTCGTGCGTGCCAAAGTCGGTGACCGGTACGTGCTGGAAGAGTTGGCCCGCCATCGCTGGCTTTTGGGCGGAGAGGGTTCGGGACACCTGCTGGCCCTGGACCGCCACACCACGGGCGATGGCCTCATCAGCGCCCTCCAGGTGCTTCAGGCGTGTGTACGCAACGCCTGCGGTTTGCCGGACATGCTGGCGAATGTGCAGCTCTTTCCGCAGGTGCTTCTCAATGTCCGGCTCGCACCGGGGCAGGATTGGAAGAGCAACACCACTTTGTCAGACACCTTGCGCTCCGTCGAGGCGGCGTTGGGCGAAACCGGGCGGGTATTGATTCGCGCGAGCGGAACCGAACCTCTGCTGCGCGTGATGGTGGAGGCCAGCAATGCCGACCATGCCAATCACTTCGCGCAGCAGCTGGCCGACGCGGCGCGTGCGGGATGAGCCCACCTGCAGCGGGCTCCGGGGGCTGACTCGGCGCAGGGTCTGATCCGACCCTATTGCGTCGCATGCTGCCGCTGCAGCAGGGCGGTGATCTGGTGGGCGGGCAAAGGCTTGCTGAAGTAATAGCCCTGTGCTTCATCGCACCCTTGCTCGCGCAGGTATGACAGCTGCTCGCTCGTTTCCACGCCCTCGGCCGTGGTCCGGATGCCCAGTGCCTGGGCCATGCGAATGATGGCGCTGACGATGGCCCGGTCGTTGCTGTCGTTGCCCAGGTCCCGGACGAACGACTGGTCGATCTTGAGCTTGTAGATTTGGAAGCGCTTGAGTTGGCTCAGCGAAGAATATCCCGTTCCGAAATCGTCCATGGACATGCGCACGCCCCGGGCATGGAGCTGGTCCATGGTGGCAATGGCGGAACGGGGGTCGTCCACCGCGACGCCTTCGGTCAGTTCGAGCTCCAGCCGGTTGGCCCGCAGCGAGGTGCTGTCCAGGAGCCGGCTGACCAGTTCGGGCAACTGCGGCTGCCTGAACTGCAGTGCCGATAGATTGACCGCCATGGCCAGCCAGTCCATGCCCATGGTGTGCCAGTGCTGCAACTGGTCCAGGGCTGTCTGCATGACCCACTCACCGATCTGCAGGATCTGGCCGCTGTCTTCTGCGATGGGAATGAACTCCGCAGGGGAGATGCTGCCCAGGTCGGGGTGCTCCCAGCGGAGCAGCGCTTCCACGCTGCGGATTTCCCCTGTCGCGATGGTGATTTGTGGTTGGTAGTGCAGGTGTAGCTGGTTGCGCTCCAAAGCGCGGCGCAGGGCATTCTCCAGCAGGAGGGCGCGCACCGACTGGGCCTGCATTTCCGGGGTGAAGAAGCGGTAGGTGTTGCGTCCGTCCAGCTTTGCCCGGTACATGGCCACATCGGCGGACTGGGTCAGGGTGTCGAAATCCGCACCGTCCTGTGGAAACAGCGCGATGCCCATCGAAGGTGCCATCGTGAGTTCGTGGTGCCCGATCTGGTAGTGCTGGCGCGACGCCTCCTGCAGCTTGCCTGCGACCCGTGCCGCCCCATGCGCGTTCGCCCCGGGCAGCAGCAGTATGAATTCGTCGCCCCCTAAGCGCGACACGGTGTCCTTGTCGCGGACGACGGCCCGCAGCCTTTTGGCGATTTCCACCAGCAGCGCGTCACCCACCCGATGGCCCAGCGAGTCGTTCACGTGCTTGAAGTGATCGAGGTCGAGGAAGATGACGGCCAGTGGCGTGCCCCCTTCGCTGGCGGCGCGGATCGCGTGGTGGCTGCGCTCAGCCAGGAGCGTGCGGTTCGGCAGGCCGGTCAAGGGGTCGTAGTGGGCCAGCCAATAGATGCGTTCCTGGTCGTGCTTGCGATCGTTGATCTCGCGGTGCAGGTTTTCCACGGTCTCGCTGAGCTGCCGGGTGCGCTGGTGCACCTGAAGCTCCAGGTCGGCGTGCATCCGGGCCAGCTCTGCCTGTGCCTGCCGCTGCTCGCTGACGTCCATGGCAATGCAAACCGATCCATTGGCCGGGCGGGCGGGGTCGATGGCCTTGACACGTACCTCGCACACCACGGCGCGGCCATCCTTGCCGCGCAAGGTCATCTCGCCCACGAAGATCTTGCCGTCCAGCAGCGGTTCATAGCAGCGCTTTTTCGCGTCTTCCCAGTCCGCGTCGCTGAAATGCCACTGCCGCGTCGCTGCGTTGGCCAGCTCTCCAGGACCATAGCCCAGCATCTGTTCGAAGTGCTGGTTGCAGCGCGTCATGCGCTGGTTGGAGATGAAGGCGATGCCCACCATGGCCTGGTCGAAAAGGGCTTGCTTTTCCTGCACCACGGCATGGAGCTGGGTTTGCGCATGCCGCTGCTCATCGATGTCGTCGATGATCCAGATGGATCCTTCCGCCGTGTCGTCTGGGTTGATCAGTCGACCGGCCAAGCTGCTCCAGAACAAGCGGCCGTTGCAGCGACGCATCTGGCATTCGGTGCGATAGGTGTCCCCGCGCGCGAGAACCGGATAGGCATTGCGCCCCAGTTCCCGGAACGCGTCGAGGGTGGGATACAGGGCCTGACTGCTCAGCCCGATGGTTTCTTCGACCGTTTCATAGCCAAAGATATCGGCATAGCGCTGGTTGCAGCGAACGATCTGCCGTTGGCGTATGAACACGATGCCCACGCCGGCGCTGTCCAACAAAGTCTGCTGCTCGCGAAGGATGCGTTGCAAAGTCGGCCCGGACTGAGAAAGCACGGGCGCATCAAGCGTGGGGCACATGGAAATGAGTGAAGCCCTGGCGGGCGGCAAGTTGTACGAAAGTGTAGCAGTCGCCCCTGAAATCCTGAGTTCGGGATTGTCTCGATCAAAAGCGCGATGGATGCCTTTTCCTGGGAGGGCTGGCGTTCTCCTTTCCACGTCATGAAGCTGTCATGGCCTGGACATGGCGGCGTCACCACCGTTTGCCACAGTCTCGTCCAAGCGGGAAGGGCAACGCTCCTTCAAGCTGTGATCCAACCACCCTTGCAGGGAGAGACGAGTGAACGAACTACCCATCCCGACGATGCCCTTGTGTCCAGACTCATTGCCCAGGGGGTCACTTCATCGCCCTCGCCATTCGGGCGATGTGGCAAGCCGTTTGTCCACCGAGGGCGGGGTGGAAGTGGCTTGGGCGCGGCACCTCGACGAAGTCCGGGAAGCCCAGCGCCTGAGGTTCGAGGTGTTCGCGTCGGAGATGGGGGCGCGCCTCAATACCTCGGTGGCCGGCCATGACGTGGACCTTTTCGACGAATATTGCGAGCATCTGCTGGTTCGGGACACGGTTACGCGTCAGGTCATTGGTACCTACCGCGTACTCACTCCCGCTCAAGCGCGCCGGGTCGGCGGTACCTACAGCGATACCGAATTCGACCTGACGCGGCTGCGCACGCTTCGCTCTCGCATGGTCGAACTGGGACGCAGCTGTGTCCACCCGGACTACCGGCACGGGGGCGTGATTCTGGCGCTTTGGAGCGCCCTGGCGGACTTCATGGTGCGCAATCAACTCGACACCATGATCGGTTGCGCCAGCATTCCCATGCTGCACAACGGGGTGGTGAGCGGCGATGCGGCTGCAAGCATCTGGAGCCAAGTGCAGAAGTCGCATCTAGCGCCCATCGAGTTCCATGTGCGCCCGCGGCTGCCGCTGCCTGTGGACCAACTGGACGGGTCGCTGGCGATCGAGCCGCCCGCCCTCATCAAGGGCTATTTGCGCTTGGGTGCGCGCGTTCTCGGTGCGCCGGCCTGGGACCCCGATTTCAACTCAGCCGATTTGCCGATGCTCATGCGCATTGCGGATTTGCCTTCGCGATACCGAAAGCACTTCCTCGGAGTGTGACGGCGCTTTATCTGTCATGAACCTCAGTAAACCTTCCGTGACACCTCCACCGGATTGTCATGAAAATGTCATGGTGACTGCCAATACTGGGGTGGAACCCATCCCTTTCAAAGCAGTCATGCCGTCGCCTTCAGAGCCCCTCCCCGAATCGCCTCTTCAATCTGCTGTGCCTACCGGGGAAGTCGAGGAGGCCAATGCGCCCCCTTTGCCAGAGAAATCGTTGAACTCCGATCCTGATTTTCTCAACCGCGACCACAGCATCCTTGCTTTCAACGAGCGGGTATTCGACTGGGCCGCGCGGACCGATGTGCCGCTGCTCGAGCGCCTGCGATACCTCTGCATCGTTTCTTCCAATCTCGATGAATTTTTCGAGGTGCGTGCCGCGGCCCATCTGACCGCCGCCCAGAACGGCGATACCAAAGGCCCGTATACCGTCGCTTCGTTCGAGGAGTTGGCCGCCAAGGCCCATGACCTCGTCGCGCGGCAATATGCGCTGTACAACGAATCGCTCACCCCGGCCTTCGCGGCCCAGAACATCCACATCGTGTCCCACGGCGACCGTACCGGGGCACAGAGACGCTGGGTGAACGAATACTTTGATCGGGAAGTCAGGCCTTTGCTGATTCCGGTCGGCCTGGACCCTTCGCATCCGTTTCCACAGGTCGCCAACAAGTCACTGAACTTCATCGTGCGTTTGAAAGGCAACGATGCCTTCGGACGCGAGAACGAGATTGCCATCGTCAAGGTGCCTCGCGTCTTGCCGCGCCTGATACGCATGCCCGCCAAAGTGGCTGTGACGGGAGCGCAATTTGTCAGTCTGTCCAGCATTGTGCGGGCACACCTGGCGGAGCTCTTCACCGGGCGCGAAGTGACGGAGTTTTCCCAGTTCCGTGTCACGCGCCATTCCGATCTGGCCGTGGATGAAGACGATGTGCGCAACCTGCGCACGGCCCTTCGCCAGGGTCTGGAGCATCGCCACTATGGTCAAGCGGTGCGGCTGGAAGTGTCATCGAGCTGCTCGCGGTTCTTGTCCGATTTTCTGCAATTGCAGTTTGCCCTTCCCGATGCGGCGCTGTACCGCGTGCACGGCCCCGTGAATCTGGTGAGGCTTTCGCAGTTGGTGGACCTGGTGAACGATCCGGAACTGCTGTTTCCTCCATGGCGTTCGGTCTGGCCGCGTCAAATCCAGTCGGGAAGCTCGCTCATCGAACAGATCGGGCGGCGCGATGTGCTGGCCCACCAGCCTTTTGAGAGTTTCGACGCGGTGCTGGCCTTTCTGCGCGAGGCGGTGAACGACCCTCAGGTGCTTGCCATCAAGCAAACCATTTATCGCACGGGGGCCGATTCGGAGTTGATGGAGTTGCTGCGGGAGGCCGTCCGGCGCGGCAAGGAAGTCATGGCGGTGGTGGAGCTGAAGGCGCGCTTCGACGAAGAGGCCAACATCAATTGGGCGGAAGCCCTGGAGTCCATCGGGGCGCAGGTCGTGTACGGTGTGGTGGGCCTGAAGACACACGCCAAGATGCTGCTGGTCACGCGCCGCGAAGGGCGGCACCTGCGCCGCTATGGCCATCTTTCCACGGGCAACTACAACCCGCGGACCGCACGCCTGTATACCGATCTGAGCTATTTCACGGCCGATGCCGAAGTCACCGCCGACATGGATGCGGTGTTCAATCATCTGGCGAGCCAGAACAAGCTGCCCAAGTTGCGCAAGCTGGTGCTCGCGCCTTTCCATTTGCAGCAGCACATGTTGGACATGATCGAGCGGGTAGGGGAGGCTGCGGCCAAGGGCGACGATGCTCGCATTGTGGCCAAGATGAATGCCCTGACGGACGATGTGCTGATGCGCGCGCTCATCAAGGCGGGGCAGCAAGGTGCGCGCATCGATCTCATCGTCCGGGGTGCCTGCATGCTGCCGGCGCAACGCAAGGGCACCACGGACAACATTCGGGTGCGCTCGGTCATCGGACGTTTTCTGGAGCACACCCGGGTGTTCTATTTCCGGGCGGGCAAGGCAGAGGATCTGTATCTGTCCAGCGCAGACTGGATGAACCGCAACATGCTGCGGCGTGTCGAACTGGCCTGGCCCATCACGGACAAGGAACTGCGGCAGCGCATCATCGATGAATGTCTGGTGGCTTACCTGCAGGACGATCGGGATGCCTGGACTCTCCAGCCCGATGGTACGTATGAGCGCGCGCCGCATCCCGTGTCTGGCAAAGGTGCGCAAAAAGCGCTGATGGACCGCTATGCTGCGGCGGCAGGCCGAACAATGGCCCACGGCGGCAGCTCCAAGGCATGATGGATCTGATCCTCTGGCGCCATGCGGAGGCTGAAGAGCTTCGTGAGGGAGAAGACGATCTGGATCGTCCTTTGACCGCGCGCGGAGAGAAACAAGCTGCGCGCATGGCGGCTTGGCTGGATCGGCAGCTGCCCGATGGGTTGCGCGTGCTGTCCAGCCCCGCGCGTCGCACCGAGGCCACCGCGAAGGCCCTGGGGCGCAAGTACAAACTGCGCGCCGAATTGCTGCCTGGCGGCACCCCGCAGGAACTGCTTGAACTGGCGCAATGGCCGAAGTCCCGCGGTGCCGTGCTGGTGGTGGGGCATCAGCCAGTGTTGGGCCAAGCCGTGGCAAGCCTTTTGGCCTTGCAGGCGCCTGAATGCGCCATCCGCAAAGGGGCGGTGTGGTGGCTGCGTCAGCGGCAACGGCCGGAAACCACGGAAACCATCCTGCTGGCGGTGCAGTCCCCGGATTTTCTCTGAGACCAGCACCACCATGAGCGCCAGGGCCAACCGGCGCTCGATGCCCTTGGCTTACTTGCGCGCCGTTTTCGCCGGCTTGGCAGCCTTCTTGGCGACGGGTGCAGGCTGCGCAGGCGCTTGCGCCTTAGGGCGGCCGGTCTTGATGGACGGAACGGCCTGCAGTGCCTTCGCCAATGCATCGTCACCCAACGCCGAGAGCAGCTTGAGGCCCGCACGCAGCAATTCGCTCTTCTTGGCTGTTGTGCCCAGTTGCCCGGTGCGCAGCTTCAATGCTTCGATGGCGGCGTATTCGTCTTTGGGAATGGTGAAGCTGTCACGCACGAGCTTGGGCTTCTTGGCCTTGGTGTCGCGGGCCGGGCTGGCCACAGCGGGCTTGGCCGCTGCCTTGCGGGCCGGGGCTTTCTTGGACGCAGCAGCCTTGCTGCGTGCGGCGGGCTTGGCCGAAGGGGCGGCACTCGCTGCGGGAGCAGAGGTTGCTGCGGTGTTCGAGGCAGAAGTGGTGGAAACGTCTGACGTATTGGGCATATGAGTCGAATGAAAAAACGGTATATACAGTTTATACCGTTTCATCCGACGATTTGTCCATCACTGCAGCTCTGCTGCGAACTCCCAAGGCGTTTTGATCCATGCCGTGCTCTCTTCCCGGAGAAGATGAGCGGACTGTGGATACGCGGCCGACCATCCGGGGCGTGTGGACAAAGCGAATCGATTGCCTTGCTGGGAAAGCGACAACCCTTGCATGTCGGGCGTGCGGCGGGCGTGGCACAGCGCCACGGCGATCCGCAGGGAGACCAGCTGCAGCGCCAGGTCGGGATCGTCAAGGTCGGCTTCGAGCTTGCGGACCTTCCCCCGATGGCCTTTCACCAGCAGGCCCAGCCGGTGCAGTTCCCATACCGCAAAGCCGGCAGCATCGGTATGGTCCAGGATGTACGCGCCATGGTGGTGGTACTCGCTGTGCGAAATGCGGCAGCCCACTTCGTGCAACTGCGCGGCCCACGCCAGTTTTCGCTCGGCGCGTTCGCAGTTTTTGCGGCACGCCTGTGTGAACAACGAACAGGCCGTCTTTGCGACCCGCTCAGCGTGCTCGATGTCCACCGCGAACCGGTGCATCAATCCCCGCACCGTGGAAGAGCGCAAGTCCGTTTCCGGTAGTTCACGGTCGAGCAGGTCGTACAGGGCCCCTTGGCGCAATGCCCCTTGAGCCACCTGCATCTGATCGATCTGCAACAACTCGAAAATGGCACGCAGCACGCTGAGTCCGCCGCCGATCACGCTGCGGCGTTCTTCCTTGAGCCCCTCCATGCGCAGGCGGTCTGCCGATCGGACACGCAGCAACTG
The DNA here is from genome assembly GCF_030158975.1 of Acidovorax sp. SUPP2539. Lineage (NCBI taxonomy): Bacteria > Pseudomonadati > Pseudomonadota > Betaproteobacteria > Burkholderiales > Comamonadaceae > Acidovorax > Acidovorax sp. SUPP2539. The sequence goes on from NZ_BQXJ01000005.1 coordinate 90,491, forward strand.
CTCCTGCAGCCAATCCAGCCCTTGGCGTGTGACGAGTCCACTGGGATGGCCTGCAGCGGCCAGCACATCCCCCACTGCCCCGACCGTGCCGGAGGACCCGTAAGCCACGTCCCAGGTGTCCGGACGGTAGACGTTGAGTGCTTCGTCCAGCACGGCCTGGGCCGCGATCTCTGCCGTTCGGAATGCCTGGGGCGTGAAGATGCCTTCCGGAAAATACCGGCTGGACCAGGCCACGCTGCCCACCCGATAGGACGCGACGGCACGCGCCGAAAATTGCTGTCCCAGGATCAGTTCGGTGGATCTTCCGCCAATGTCCACGACCAGCCGACGCTCGTCGGACTGTGGAAGCAGCCGCGCAACCCCTTGATAGATCAGGCGGGCTTCTTCGGGGCCCGAGACCACTTCGATCCGGTGACCCAGGATGTCGCTGCCGCGTTGGAGAAACACCTCGCGATTGCGCGCTTCGCGCAGGGTCTGCGTGGCGACGGCACGGACGTGATGGGGTTCGAAGGCGGTCAGGCGTTCGGCAAAGCGGGCAAGGCAGTCCCAACCACGCTGCATGGCCTCGGGGGTCAGGTTGCGGTCTTCATCCAGGCCATTGCCCTGACGAACCGTTTCCTTGAGGTATTCCACACGCTGGATATGGCCGTGTTCGAAACGCCCGATTTCCAGGCGAAAGCTGTTGGATCCGAGATCCACAGCGGCAAGCAGTGTTCCGTCGTGCATGTTGTTGCGCAAGGCGCGCTGGTTTTCAGGCGGGGCAGCATAGCACCTGCCTCTCCAGTCGATGGCGCATCGGAGCTGTGCCAGGAAGGGCGGGGGATGCCGCCCCTCCTGCAATGTCGATTCAGTTACTTCTTGGCCGGTGGCATCAGCACGCGGTCGACCACGTGCACCACCCCATTGCTGGCGGGAATGTCGGCTTGAACGACCATCGCATCTTCCACGGTCACGAAGGTGCCGGCGCGCGAAAGGGTGATTTCGCTGCCTTGCAGGGTTTTCGCCGAGCCAGGCTGGATGTCGGCCGCAGTCAGTCGCTTGGGAACGATGTGGTAGTTCAAGACGGCTTGGAGCTTGGATTTATCGGCCTGGAGTTCTGCCATCGTCTTGGCTGGCACAGCCTTGAATGCTTCATCGGAAGGGGCGAAGACCGTGTAAGGGCCGTTGGCAGCCAGCGTATCCGCCAGACCGGCTTGCGTGGCCAGCGTGCGGAATGTGCTGATGGAGGGGGTTGCCGCCAGCGTGGCGGGAATGGGGCTGGAGGCGCTGGGGCCCGTGGCACAAGCGCTCAGCGTCGCGGCAGTCAGGGCAGCAAGCAGAAAAGGAAAGACGTAGCGGCGGTACATGTTGGTTCTCCGAAGGGTTGCCGACGGGGTCGGTGCGCCGGAGGCTACGCAGCAATGATGACGATTGCGTGACAAGTACGGGCAGCTGCCCCTCTGAAAATCGTGAATGACAGCTTGCAGGGGATGTCACGATGGTGTCATAAAGCGCTTCTAGAGTCGCCTCACTGATTCTTTCAACCAAGAGGTTCCTACATGAAACTGTCTGTGATTCGGATTCTGGTGTCTGGTGTGGTCGCGGCCGGCGCTTTTTCCAGCGCCTGGGCCCAGCAGGAAGCCACGGGTGCTGGCGCGAGTTTCCCCGCACCGCTGTATTCCAAGTGGGCTGCCGACTACAACAAGGCCACCGGCGTCAAGATCAACTACCAGTCGGTGGGCTCGGGTGCCGGCCTGCGCCAGATCGAAGCCAAGACGGTGGATTTCGGTGCGTCCGATGCGCCCCTCAAAGACGACGAACTGGCCAAGAAGGGCCTGCTGCAGTTCCCCACCGTGATCGGTGGCGTGGTTCCCGTGGTGAACATCAAGGGCATCTCGCCCGGCCAGATCAAGCTGAGCGGGCAAGTGCTGGGCGATATCTACCTGGGCAAGGTCACGAACTGGAACGATGCGGCCATCAAGGCGCTGAACCCCGGCGTGAACCTTCCGGACGCTGCCATCGCTCCCGTCCGCCGTGCGGACGGCTCGGGCACCAGCTTCATTTTCACGAACTACCTGTCCAAGGTGAATGCCGAGTGGAAGTCCAAGGTGGGTGAGGGCACCGCCGTGAACTGGCCCACCGGCGCCGGCGGCAAAGGCAACGAAGGCGTTGCCGCTTTCGTGGGTCGTCTGCCGAACTCCATCGGCTACGTGGAATACGCCTATGTGAAGCAGAACAAGCTGAACTACGTCCAGCTGCAGAATGCGGACGGCGCTTTCGTGTCGCCGGAAGACAGCGCCTTCAAGGCCGCCGCTGCCGGCGCCGACTGGGCCAAGAGCTTCTATCAGATCCTCACCAACCAGCCAGGCAAGGATGCATGGCCGATCACGGGTGCCACCTTCATCCTGATGCACAAGACGCAGGACAAGCCCACGCAGGCAACCACCTCGCTCAAGTTCTTCGAGTGGGCCTACAAGTCGGGTGACAAGACGGCGGCGGACCTGGACTACGTGCCCATGCCCGACTCCGTGAAGAACGTCATCATCAAGTCCTGGGGTGACATCAAGGACACTTCCGGCAAAGCCGTTTCGCTGAAGTGATCCCATGGTGGCCCGCCGACGCGGGCCACCAGTTCGTTTTTTCTTATGGAAGGCACAGCAGTGTCCAGCACCATGCCAGTACGTCAGTCGTCCTCGATGCCGGTTCGCGCCGAGGCTCCCCGTACCACGCCGCCCCCGCGGTCGCCGCTCCTGTCGGGCGTGATGGCCGATCGGGTTTTCGGCTTTCTCGCCCGCGGTGCGGCCCTGCTCACGCTGGCGCTTCTCGTGGGTATTTTGTTGTCGCTCGTGGTCGGTGCCTGGCCTTCGATCGAGAAGTACGGCCTGACCTTCCTCACGCGCAGCGTGTGGGACCCCGTGCAGAACGACTACGGCGGCCTGGTGATGATCTATGGCACGCTCGCTACATCGTTCATCGCGTTGCTCATCGCCGTTCCAGTGAGCTTCGGCATTGCGCTGTTCCTGACGGAACTCTCGCCCGCCTGGCTCAAGCGTCCCTTGGGCACGGCCATCGAGTTGCTGGCGGCGGTTCCTTCCATCGTGTATGGCATGTGGGGCCTGATGGTGTTCGGCCCCATTCTGGCCACCTGGGTCCAGCAGCCGCTGCAGTCGCTGTTCAGCGGTATTCCTTATCTGGGCGCCCTGGTGTCCGGCCCCCCGGTCGGCATCGGCATCCTTTCGGCCGGGATCATCCTGGCCATCATGATCATTCCGTTCATCGCAGCGGTGATGCGGGATGTTTTTGAGGTCACCCCCGCGCTGCTCAAGGAGTCAGCCTACGGGCTGGGCTCCACCACCTGGGAGGTGGTCTGGAAGGTCGTGCTGCCCTATACCAAGACGGGTGTTCTGGGAGGGGTGATGCTGGGCCTCGGCCGCGCGCTGGGCGAGACCATGGCCGTGACCTTCGTGATCGGCAACATGAACCAACTCAATTCGCTGTCGGTCTTCGAAGCCGCCAACAGCATTACCTCCGCGCTGGCCAACGAGTTCGCCGAAGCCGGCGAAGGCCTGCATCAGGCCTCGCTCATCTACCTGGGCCTGGTGCTGTTCTTCATCACCTTCGTGGTCTTGGCCCTGTCCAAGGTGCTGCTGTCCCGACTGCAAAAGAACGAAGGAACCCGCGCATGAGCACGTCGCAAACCCTCATCACGGCCGCTGAAATGGCGCAGGTGCGCCAGCGCCGCTACGACAGCCGCAAGCGTGTGAACAACATCGCCCTGACGCTCTCGCTCGCCGCGATGGTGTTCGGGGTGTTCTGGCTGGTGTGGATTCTGTGGGAGACCATCCGCCTGGGCATCGGCGGACTCAGCCTGGCGCTCTTCACCCAGATGACACCCCCTCCCAACGAGGTCGGCGGCATCTCCAACGCCATCTTCGGCTCGCTCGTGATGGTGTCGCTCGCCACGTTCGTCGGCACCCCCATCGGCATCATGGCCGGTGTGTACCTGGCCGAATACGACACGCGCGGCTGGCTCGCCTCCACGACCCGCTTCGTAAACGACATCCTGCTCTCTGCGCCCAGCATCGTCATCGGCCTGTTCGTGTACGCGGTGGTCGTGGCACGGTTCAAGAGCTTTTCCGCCTATGCCGGTATCCTGGCGCTGGCGCTCATCGTGATTCCCGTGGTCATCCGCACCACCGAGAACATGCTGGTGCTGGTGCCTGCCAGCCTGCGCGAAGCGGCCTATGCGCTCGGAACGCCGAAGTGGAAGGTGATCACCATGGTGACGTTGCGTGCTGCCCGGGCCGGCGTGATCACCGGTGTGCTGCTGGCAGTGGCCCGAATCGCTGGGGAGACCGCACCGCTGCTGTTCACGGCGCTCAACAACCAGTTCTGGAATGCCGACCTGGGCAAGCCCATGGCCAGCCTGCCGGTCACCATCTTCAAGTTCGCCATGAGCCCTTACGAGAACTGGCAGCAGCTCGCCTGGGCAGGGGTGTTCCTGATCACCGTCGCCGTCCTCGGCCTCAATATCCTGGCCCGCGTGCTCACGCGCCAGAAGTAAGCAATACAAGGAAGACACCATGCCCTCCCCAACGCCCGCTGTGTCCGAGACGCCGAAGATCACGGTCCGCGACCTGAATTTCTACTACGGCAAGTTCCACGCTCTCAAGGGCATCAACCTCGATATTCCGGAAAAGAAGGTCACTGCCTTCATCGGTCCGTCGGGCTGCGGCAAGTCCACCTTGCTGCGCACCTTCAACCGCATGTTCGAGCTGTATCCCGAGCAACGCGCCGAAGGCCAGATCGTGCTGGACGGCGAGAACCTGCTCACCAGCAAGCAGGACGTGGCGCTGATCCGCGCCAAGGTCGGCATGGTGTTCCAGAAGCCCACGCCGTTTCCCATGTCGATCTACGACAACATCGCGTTCGGCGTGAAGCTCTTCGAGAGCCTGAACGCCACCGACATGGACGACCGGGTGGAGTGGGCGCTGCGCAAGGCGGCCCTGTGGAATGAAGTGAAAGACAAGCTGCACCAGAGCGGCTCCGGCCTGTCCGGCGGGCAGCAGCAGCGGCTGTGCATCGCGCGTGGCATCGCCATCAAGCCCGAAGTGCTGCTGCTGGACGAGCCATGCTCGGCACTGGACCCCATTTCCACCGCCAAGGTGGAAGAGCTGATTGCAGAACTCAAGAACGATTACACCGTGGTGATCGTGACGCACAACATGCAACAAGCTGCGCGCTGCAGCGACTACACGGCCTACATGTACCTCGGCGACTTGATGGAGTTCGGCGAAACCGAACAGATGTTCTTCAAGCCGCAGCGCAAGGAAACCGAGGACTACATCACCGGCCGGTTCGGCTGAGGAGCGACAACATGCCCGACAAGCACCTTTCTTCGCAGTTCGACAGCGAACTCAACAGCATTTCCGCCCGCGTCATGGAACTGGGCGGGTTGGTGGAATCGCAGATCCGCCAGGCCATCTACGCACTCTCGCAGTTCAGCGTGGAAGCCGCCGACCAGGTGGCTGCCACCGAGCACCGCGTGAACGCGATGGAAGTGGAGATCGACCACGAGCTGTCGTCCATCATCGCGCGCCGCCAGCCGACCGCGCGTGACCTGCGCCTGCTGATCGCGTTCTCCAAGGCCACTGCCAATCTCGAGCGCATGGGCGACGAGGCCAACAAGATGGCGCGCATGGTGAAGTCCATCATCGAAAGCGGCTCTGCCCGGCTGCTGCCCACCAGCGATCTGCGGGTGGCCGCGGATCTGGCCTCCGGCCTGCTGCGCAAGACGCTGGATGCCTTTGCCCGCCTGGACACCAAGGCGGCCGTGGCGATCCTCAAAGAGGACGACCTCATCGACAAGGAGTTCGACGGCTTCGTGCGCAAGCTCATCACGTACATGATGGAAGACCCGCGCACCATTTCGGCCAGTCTGGACCTGCTCTTCCTCGCCAAGGCGATCGAACGCATCGGTGACCATTCCAAGAACGTTGCCGAACTGATCATCTACCTCGTCAAAGGCAAGGACGTGCGCCATACTGCACTGGACCAGATCGAGTCCGCCGTGCTTTGAAAGGCGGTGCATAGCCATGAAGAGACTTCCCCGTGTACTCATCGTCGAAGACGAACCCGCGATCGCCGAACTGATTGCGGTCAACCTGCGGCACAACGGCTTTCAGCCCATTTGGTCGGAAGACGGCGAATCCGCCCAGCGCGAGCTGGATGCGGTGCTGCCCGACGTGATCCTGCTGGACTGGATGCTTCCCGGCCAAAGCGGCCTCACGCTCGCCCGCAAGTGGCGCGCCGATGCGCGCACCAAGCCCATCCCCATCCTCATGCTGACTGCGCGCGGCGATGAGCCGGACAAGGTCGCCGGCCTGGATGCCGGTGCCGACGACTACATCACCAAGCCGTTTTCCACCCAGGAGCTGCTGGCGCGCATCCGCGCCGTGCTGCGCCGCCGTGCGCCCGAACAGGTCAGCGACAGCGTGACCATCGGTGAATTGACGCTGGACGCCGCCACCTACCGCGTGACCTTCCAGGGGCAGCAACTCAAGATCGGCCCGACCGAGTTCAAGCTGCTGCACTACCTGATGAAGCACCCCGAGCGCGTGCACAGCCGCGCGCAGTTGCTGGACAAAGTGTGGGGCGACCACGTCTTCATCGAAGAGCGTACCGTCGATGTGCATGTCAAGCGCCTGCGGGAGGCCCTGGGCGTGGCCGGCGCCATGGTGGAAACGGTGCGTGGCGCGGGCTATCGACTCACTGCGCAGCCGCCGGCATTAATGCGGGCTTGACGTTCGCTTTGCGGCGCCGGATGCGCCGCGCTTTCTGACCCGTACTGCACGACATGGCCTGGCGCTTTTTCTTCTTTTTCTCCTTTCAGTTGGCGGGTCTGGCTGTGGGATGGTGGCAGGGCGGACCGTGGGGTGCGATGCTGGCGGCGGCATTGGCGGCCTGGGTGTGGTTCATCTGGGACCTGCTGCGCGGCGCGCGCGTCGTGGCATGGCTGCGGGAAGGTGACCTGGCCAGGGCGCCCAGCCTGCGCGGCCTGTGGGGCGAGGCGGCCGACCGCGCGCGGCGACTGCTGCGCCAAAGCCAGGCGGAGGTGGCCGCAAGCGACGCACGGCTGCAGGAGATTCTGGCGGCGCTCCAGGCCACGCCCAACGGCGTGGTGCTGCTGGACGGGGACGGGCGCATCGAATGGTGCAATCACATCGCCGCCAGCCAGTTCGGGTTCGACGCGCAGCGCGACGTCATGCAATCCATCGGCAACCTGGTGCGCGATCCGGACTTCAGCGCCTACTATTCCAGCCAGGATTTTTCACACGATGTCGTGCTGCAAGGCCGCGACAGCACGGCCTCCCGGCCGGTGCGCATTTCGGTGCATCTCCACCCCTATGGCGACGGGCGCAAACTGCTGCTGTCGCGCGACGTGACGGCGCTTGAGCAGGCAGAGGCCATGCGCCGGGATTTCGTCGCCAACGTGTCGCATGAAATCCGCACGCCTCTTACCGTCTTGACCGGCTTTGTCGAGACGCTGCAAACGCTGCCGCTCTCCACCGAAGAGCGTTCGCGCTACCTGGGCATGATGTCGCAGCAGGCGGCACGCATGCAAAGCGTGGTGCAGGACCTGCTGACCTTGTCGCGGCTGGAAGGGAGCCCGTTGCCCGGCATCACCGAATGGACACCGGTGGAGGTGCTGCTGCGTCGCTGTGAGGACGAGGCCCGTGGCCTGTCCGCCTTGCTCACCCAGAACCAGCCCCGGCCGCACACGATCCAGTTCCCTTCGCTGGAAACCATGCGCGCGGCAGGCCAACTGGGTGGGGTGCCGGCCGAGTTGCAAAGCGCTTTGTCCAACCTCATCGGCAACGCGGTCCGGTACACCCCTGCCGGCGGCTCCATCACCGTCGAATGGCTGCCTCTGGAGGATGGCAGCGCACGCTTTACGGTGCGCGACACGGGCCCGGGGATCGAGGCGGTGCATCTACCCCGTTTGACGGAGCGCTTTTACCGCGTGGACCGCAGTCGCTCGCGCGAGACCGGAGGCACGGGCCTGGGGCTGGCCATCGTCAAGCATGTCCTGCAGCGCCATTCGGCATCGCTCGACATTTCGAGCACGGTGGGAAAGGGCTCGGTTTTTTCCGTCACCTTTCCTGCGGGCCGGGTGCAGAGCCGTCGCCCGGTCACTGTGCTGGAGGCGGGAGCGGTTGCCCAGGCCTGAGCGCCCTGGCCAGCATCGTGACGAACACCATGGCGGTCGTGATGAGGGCCGCGGCACTGGCCCCCCAGAATGCCGACGGTGATCGAAGGGCCTCCCATCCCAGGGCACCTTCGTAGGCCAGCAGGTAACCTCCGGTCAGTCCGCCGCCCCACAGCAGCACGCAATAGACGACCAGCGGCGCGAGCGTGATGCGGTAGCAGCGCAGGATGAAAACGCAGACCGTTTGCAGCGCATCGGCGACGTGATAGATCGATACCCAGACCAGCAGCGAGGCTGTGAGCCAGGCGACTTGGACCGAAGACGTGTAGAACGGTGCGATATGCCCTTTTGCTATGAAAAGCATAGCTGCCAAGGCAATACTTATCCCGGCAGAGAGGCGAAAACCCATCCAGGCTGCCGCACGGGCGCGGGATTCGTCGCCCGACCCGCGCCAGAAGCTCACCCGTGCGCTGGTGGCAATGGACAACGACAACGGCACCATGTACAGCACGGCGGTGAGGTTGGAGGCGATCTGGTGCGCCGCCGCCGCGATGTTGCCTTGCCGGGCGATGAAGAGCGCCATCAGCGTGAATGACGTCACCTCCACCAGAATGGCCAGCCCCGCCGGGACGCCCAATTGGGCGAAGCGGCCGATCTGAGCCCAGTCCGGTTTTTCCAGCCGCCGCCACAGGTCGAGCGGCATGTACAGCGGCTGGGTGTTCAGCAGCCAAGCCGCCACAACGAGCAACGCGTAGTTGACCACCAGGGTGGCCCAAGCGCAGCCCACTGCGCCCTGCGCTGCAAGCCCGGCACCGCCGAAGGTGAACCAGATCGACAAGGGAATCTTGACCAGCAGCGAGCCTACCTGCAGCCAGGTGACCAGCTGGGGGCGTCCCAGCGCCTGGTTGAGCGTGCTGTAGATCCGGAACAGAAGGGCCGGGGGGAGTGCCAGCGCCAGCACGCCCAGGTAGCTGCCCACCACGGCGCGCAGCGCTTCGGGCACCTGGGTCCACCGCAGGATGGCGCCGGGCGACACCAGCACCACGATGCCCATCGCGCAGGCCATGGCGCACAGGTACAGCGCCTGCCTCACCGTTCGGCCGATGCCTTCCCGTTCTCCCGCTCCGCGCTGCTCGGCCCAGACCGGCAGGAGGGCCTGCAGCGCGCCCATGAGCGCCACATAGATGCTGACGTAGATCGCCGACCCGATCGACAGGGCCGCCAGGGCGGCGGCGGAATGCCGGCCGGCCACGATGGTGTCCGTGACGCCGAACGCCATGACCGCCAGCTGCCCGGCCAGCACGGTGCCGGCATGCCGCGCGATGGTGGCGCGTTCGGACATTACCGCAGCGTGGCCGCGCGCCGCAGCACCAACAGTTGGTCGTTCTTGTCGGTGGGCCGGGGGAGCTGCGTCACTCGCGACCACTCTGGCGGCGAGGCGATATCGCCGCCGGGTGGCTGGGCTTCGCTGTCAGCCACCAGCCACTGGCAATCGGACGTGGCCGGCAGCCGGCGGCCGTCGGTCGGCCGCAGCGAAAGGCCTCCGTGGTACTGGAGCGCCGCCACCTGGGCGCGGCTCAGGCCATGGGTGATGATGCAGCCCGGCTGCGGACCCAGCACGGCCATCAGGTTGTTGATCTGCGGGCGGTAGCTGCGTCCATAGTCGAGTAGCGGCAGCCACAGCGTCATGAGCAGCAGCCAGCCCAGCGTGGCACCGCTGGCAGGCAGCACCAGGCTCTTCCAGATCACGGCCCGGTCGCGCGATGCACGCCACCACACGAGAGCGCACCATGCAGCGGTGGCGATCAGCGCGAGGGTGAAAGCAATCGCCGAAAAGTGCGGCACGAACGCGGGAGCCAAACGGGCCACGTTGGCCGCCGGTTTGGACGGCACGCCCGTCTGCAGCGACAGCCAGATCACCCAGATCGTGATGGCGGAGGCACTGAAGAAAAGCAAAGTGAACCAGTCGATCAGCGACGCGATGGCGCGGCGCAGTGTGGGCAGCGCGAACGCCGCCAACGCCGCGAGGGCCGGCAGCCCCAGCAGCAAGGCGCGGTCGGCGGGCTGGGTGGTGATGGTGGCGCCCAGCGTGACCACGGTGAACCACAACGGCAGCAACAGATGGCGGTGCATGGCGCGGCTGGTGATCTGGTGGCGCCAGCGCCACAGGGTCCACAACGCCAACGGCCAGGCTGGCCACGCGAACCAGGTCAGCAGGCGCAGCAGGCTTTGCCAATCCTTCGCGCCCTCTGCGCTGCCCACGATGCGCCAACGCCATAGGTTCAGCTTCCAGGCCAGCAAGGCGGCCACCACCGTCAGGCCCAGCAAGGCCAGCGCCCAGGTGCGGCTCGAACGCGGTTCGTGGTCGGCTGTGCGCAGCACCAGCAAGGCGCTGCCCGCGCCGAGCAGGGCGGCCATGGTGGGCGCCCCGCTCAACACCAGTCCGATCAGCCCGAGCGCGGCGGCCGCCGTGGGCATTGCGGTGCGATAGGGCAGGGCCGATGCTGCAAAGAACAGCAGGGCGGTGCAGGCCAGTTGGGTGAGATAGCTGGTGATCTCGTGCGACAGTTGCGCCAGTCCCAGGCAGGCCAGCAGGGCCAGCAAACCGCCGTCGGCCATGGCGCGGGCGTAGTCGGCGGGCAGGGCCTCGCCGCCGAATGCAAAAGCCACCGGCTGGGCCCCCGGACTTTTTGCCAGGTAGTAAACGCCGTACCAGGTGGCCACGAGGGTGGCCGCCAGCAGGGCAATGAAAGGCAGCCGCGCCGCCATTTCCTGTGAGAGCCAGGAGGGAGCGATCTGCAGGGCCAGCGCCCCCAGCCAGTACGGCAGCAGGCCTTCCGTTTCGGGGGGCATTCCGGCCAGCGAAGGTGACAGCCACGCCGTTGTGCCGTGCGCCAGCTCGAGCATGTAGCCGAACGCGGTGACGTCGGCGTTCTTCCAGGGGTCTCGCATAACGAACCCGGGCACCACATACGCCAGGCACAGCAGCAAGAGCGCCCAGCGCGGCAGCGGGCGGACTGCGCCTTGGGTGACGATGGCAGGGGTGGGGTGGATCACTCGGCTCGTTCTGGTGGCGGAAAAGGACGCCCGAGAATACGGGCAAAAAGACAAAGAAAAAGGCAGCGCGGTCGAGCCGGGCTGCCTTTCTTCAAACGGTGTTGTCGGCTTGCGGTAGCAGGCCGGCTGCCTTGCGGCACCGCAGGCCAGGGCCTGCACACATCGTTGTCCGCCGATTACTTCGCTGCGGTCGTCTTGCCGAAGCGGTTGCGGAACTTCTCCACGCGGCCGCCCATGTTGTCCACGGACTTTTGCGTACCGGTGTAGAAGGGATGCGATTCGCTGGAGGTGTCCAGCTTGAACAGAGGCAGTTCGCGTCCGTCATCGGTCTTGCCCATTTCCTTCGTGTTCACGCAGGAGCGGGTCACGAACTTGAAACCGTTGGACAGGTCCACGAACAACACTTCGCGGTAATTGGGGTGAATGCCTTCTTTCATGGCATGGTCCTTTCAGGGGCTGCTGCGGTAGCCACGCCGCACCCATTGCGTCGCACTTTCCGCGGAAATTAGCCTTCGATTATTGCATAGGCCCGCCAAAGTGAGACCATTGCCACTCCAGAACTTCTCCAAAAGCCACGAATTGCGCCTCCTGCATACCTCCGACTGGCATCTGGGCCAACACTTCATGGGCCAGACACGACAAGCCGAACACCTGGCTTTCATCGACTGGCTGGCGCAGCAGGTTCGCGCGCAAGCGGTGGACGCCGTGATCGTGGCAGGCGACGTCTTCGATACCGGCGCCCCTCCGAGCTATGCGCGCGAACTGTACAACCGCTGCGTGCTGGCGTTGCGCGACGCCGGGGCGCAATTCGTCGTGCTGGGCGGCAACCATGACTCCGTTTCCGTGCTCGGCGAAAGCCGCAGCTTGCTCGCGCATCTCAATACCCGGGTGGTGCCGGGCATGGCGGAGCGGCCCGAGGACCAGGTGCTGGTGCTTCATACCCGGGCTGGCGTGCCGGGAGCCGTGCTGTGCGCCGTGCCGTTCTTGCGCCCGCGGGACCTGCTGCTGAGCCAGCCCGGGCAAAGCGCGGCCGATAAGCAATTGGCGTTGCAGGCATCCATCCGTGCCCATTACGAGGCCTTGCATGCCCTGGCCGTCGAGCGCAGCGCCGCACTGGGCGGCTTGCCCATCGTGGCGACGGGGCACCTCACCACCGTTGGCGCCAGCGCCAGCGAATCGGTGCGCGAAATCTATGTGGGCACGCTGGAAGCCTTTCCCACCAACGCATTTCCACCGGCCGACTACATCGCCCTGGGCCACATCCACCAGCCGCAAAAGGTCGGAGGGCTGGAGCATGTGCGCTATAGCGGATCGCCGATACCGCTGAGCTTCGACGAGGCACGCCAGCGCAAGGAGGTGCTGCTGGTCGATTTCGACTTGGCGGGCCTGAAGTCCGTGACGCCGCTGCCGGTCCCCTGCTTTCAGCCGCTGGCCAGTGTGCGCGGCCGCCTGGGGGAACTGCCGGCGGCATTTGCCGAAGCCGCCAGCCGCGCAAGCGATTCATTGCCGGTGTGGGTTGAGGTGGAAGTGGCCCATGACGACTACCTTGCCGATCTGCAGGTGCGCGTGGCCCAGATGGCGGAAGGCCTGCCGATCCAGATCCTGCGTGTGCGCAGGGCCCGCAATGTGCTTCCTACCATGCTGGATGCCGCTGCGGGAGAAACCCTCGATGAACTGGGCCCCGCAGAAGTCTTTGCCCGCCGGCTGGCGGCCCAATCGCTCGAACCGGCACTGGAGGAGCGGCTTTCGGCGCTGTATCGGACCGTCCTGGCCGACCTGCAGGAAAGGCCTGCGCCATGAGAATCTTGAGCCTGCGCCTGAAGAACCTGAATTCGCTCAAAGGCGAATGGCGCATCGACTTCACCGCGGCACCCTTTGCGGGCAACGGCCTGTTCGCCATCACGGGCCCCACCGGGGCGGGCAAGACCACCATCCTCGATGCGATCTGCCTGGCGCTGTACCACCAGACGCCGCGGATCGCTGGCGTGTCCCAAGGGGGCAACGAAGTCATGACCCGGCACACCGCGGAATGCCTGGCGGAAGTGGAGTTTGAAGTTCGCGGCGCCCGCTACCGGTCGTTCTGGAGCCAGCGCAGGGCACACGGCAAGCCCGACGGGGCCTTGCAGCAAGTGCAGGTGGAATTGGTGGCCCAGGTCCGCGGCGAACGCGAAGGCGAAATCTTGACCACCAGGGTGCAGGACAAGCTGCGCCAGACGGAAGTGCTCACCGGGCTCAATTTCGAGCGTTTCACCCGGTCCATGCTGCTCGCGCAGGGCGGCTTTGCGGCCTTCCTCGAAGCCAGCGCTGGCAAGCGTGCGGAGTTGCTGGAGGAGTTGACGGGGACCGATATCTACGGGCAGATTTCGCAGCGGGTGTTCGAGAGTGCGCGGGACGCGCGCGCGGTGCTGGAGCAACTGCGGGCCCGTGCCGGCGGCGTGGAGTTGCTGGACGAGGCCACGCGCGCCACGCTGGTGGACGAAGCTGGCCGCCTTGCCTTGCATGCGCGGGCACTGCAGGCGCAGCGAGAGGCCGCCGCCCGCGAGCGCCAGTGGCTGGCGGACAAGGACCGCGCCCAGATGCGGCGTGACGAGGCGGTGCGGCATCGGGAGCAAGCCCAGGCCGAATGGGATGCCGGTGCCGAAGAACGCCTGCGCCTTGCCGCCAGCGAGCCCGCTGCGCGGCTGCAGCCGGTCCATGCCGCATGGCAGGCCGCGCGGCACGATGCGTTGGCCGTGGTTCGGCAACGGGATGACGCGCAGGCGCGGCATGGTCAGGCGGTGGATCGCTGCGCCCGAGCGCTTCGCCAGGTGCAACGCGAAAGCCAGCGCCTGGCCCGGTTGCGCGAAAACGAATGGCAGGATGTCGTGCAGGCCCGCGAGACGCTGTCCCAAGAACTTGCAGCGGTGCCCCAGCACGCCCAATTGGGGGAATGGTTGAGCGGATGGCGCGAGCAATTCGGCGCCCGTGCGCACCGGTTGCAGGCGATGGCCGAAACCCGGGCGCGCCAGGAAAAACAAGACAGTGAGTGTCAGGCGCTGGAGGCACAACGCGCCGGGTATGAGCAGGCCTGCCAACATGCCGCTGCGGCCTTGAACCAGGCGCAACAGGCGGCCGTGGCAGTGCGCCAGGCCCATGAGCGCCTGACGTTGGGGCGTGAAGAATCCGCATGGCGCGATGCCCCGTTGCAACTGCTGGAGCGCAGCCATGCCTGGGAGCGCCTGGGCCAGAGCCTGAGCGCATGGCAGCAAGCCCGATCGCGGCAAGCGCAATGGCTGGCGGCCCAGACGGAGCGGCAGCGGCAGGAGGCGGACGAGGCGCAGGCCGTGCAGTCGCTGCGCGATCGCTATGCCAGCCTGCACCGGCAAGTGCAGGACCAGGAAAAGCTCCTGGCGCAAGAGCAACGCATTCAGGCCCTGGAGGCGCATCGCAGCCATTTGCAGCCGGGCGAGGCCTGTCCGCTGTGCGGATCGACCACCCATCCCGCTATCGAAGCCTACGAGGCGCTGGACGTTTCCGCGACCCAATCCGCACTGGAGATGCTGTGCGCGCAGCGCGACGAGGTGACCGAGCAAGGGCAGGCGCGGCGCTCCCGCCTGGCCGCGCTGCAGGCGCAGAGCGATCAGGTGGCGCAGCAGATCGCCGAGGGAGAGCAGGCCTTGGCACAGTGGCTGGCGCAGTGGCAGGCGTGCTGCGCGGCCAGCGACTGGCCGGTGGATGTCGTGGACGCCCAGGTCATCGCCGACGCCCAGGCCCGGCACGCGGCAGCGCTGGAAGCCGCACAACAGCAATGGGTGGAGATCGCCCAGGCACGAACGCGGCTCGATGAGACGCTGTCCGCATTGCAACAGGCCGAACAGGCCGAGCGCGCGGCCCTGCAGCAGCGGGCCCTGTCGGACAAGGATCTGCAGGCTGCCCGAGAGCGGGCGGATGAGTTGGCGCGGCACCTCCAACAGCAGCAGAGCCAGCACGCCGAGGCCGAAGCGGCGCTGGCGGACCAATTGCGAACGTTGGGCTACACGCTGCCCAGCGATGGGGCGGACTGGCTGCAGCAGCGTGCGCAAGAACATCGCGCGTGGCAATCGGCGCAGGCGCGCCTTCAGGCATTGACGTCCAGTGAATCGGCATTGAAACAGGTGGCCGACATGGCGGGGGATGCCGCCCAGCGTTGGGCGGCCGTGGGAGCGCCTGGCACGCGGGCCGAAGTCGATGCCCTGCTGCGGGAAGATCCCGAATCCGGGTCCGAAGACTTGGTACAGGCGGTCGAACAAGCCGAGGCGCTCTGGCGTGCGGCAGAGAACGAACTGGCCACGCTGCAAGGCATGCTGGAGTCCTTGCAGCGCCGGCATGCCGAGGTGCAGGCGGCCCAGGTCCGGGCCGAGCAGGATTGGGTGCAGGCGCTGTCGCTCAGCCCCTTCGCCGATGAAACCGCTTTTCACGCGGCAGGCATGGGCGAGCCGGAGCGCGAAGCGCTGCGCGCACGGCTGGCGCAGCGGCAGCAGGCGCTGGCCGAGGCGAACGCCCTGCAGGCCGCCGCAGATGCGGCCTTGGCGGAGTTGCAATCCCAGCCGCTCACCGAACGGAGTGCAGAGGATCTGGCCGCGGTGATGGCGCAGTGGGAGGCCGAGCTCACCTTGGCGCAGCAGCAGCAGGGCGCCATCGCGAGCCGGCTGCAAGACGACGCGCAGCGCCGCGATGGCCTGCAGGCGCTGTTGGCACAGATCCAGGCCCAGGAGGCCGACCACGATCTGTGGCAGCACCTCAATGGCCTGATCGGCTCCGCAGACGGCGCTAAATACCGGAAGTTCGCGCAGGGCCTCACCTTGGACCACCTGGTGCATCTGGCGAATCGCCAACTGGGGCGGCTGCACGGGCGCTACCGGCTGGGCCGCCGCTCGGCCGGCGAACTGGAACTGGAGGTGATCGACACCTGGCAGGCCGATGCGGCGCGCGACACCCGCACCCTGTCAGGCGGCGAGAGCTTTCTGGTGAGCCTGGCGTTGGCGCTGGCGCTTTCCGACCTGGTGAGCCACAAGGCCAGCATCGACTCGCTCTTTCTCGACGAGGGATTCGGCACGCTGGATGGCGAAACACTGGAGACCGCCCTGGATGCGCTCGACACCCTCAACGCCAGCGGAAAGACCATCGGCATCATCAGCCACGTGGAGGCCCTCAAGGAACGCATCCCCGTGCAGATTCGCGTGCACAAGGGCGTGGGCCTGGGCTACAGCGCGTTGGAGCGGCGATTCTCCGTGGGCTGAGCGGGCCGCGGTCCGTTGTACGCAGCGCGCGGCCGGATGAGCTGTCCGCTGTCGCGCTGCTCCAACGCATGGGCCACCCAGCCGATGGACCGCCCCAGGGCGAACAGGCCGAAGGCCGCTCCTTCCGGAAGCGCCAGATGGCGCCGAAGGGCGACCAGCGCAAAATCGATCGAAGGCCGTTGGCCCGTCAAGGCCTGGGCCTCCGCGATCCAGCGCTGCAAGCGTTCGTTGTGCGGCAGCAGGGGGCGCAGCAGGCATTCGGCGCGCACATCCCCTTGCGGATAAAGGTGGTGGCCGAAGCCTGGCAGGTCCTCTCCCCGTGCCAGGCGCTGGCGCAGGCGTTGCTCCGGCGCGGCGTTGTCCAACTCGTCCCAGAGGGCTTCCACGCGTGCGGTGGTGCCGCCGTGTTTGCCACCCGTGAGCGCGGCCAGACCGCCGATCACCGCGGCCCGCAGGCTCGCGCCGGTGGAGGCCACACACCGGGCGGTGAAGCTGGAAGCGTTGAGTTCGTGGTCGGCGCAAAGCACGAGCGCCTGGCGCACGAGGTCCGCCCCGTGGTGGTCCAGCCCCCATGCCGCGGCGCATTGTCGATGGATGGGGGCCGTTAGGGGTGCCGTGCCCAGCAGGCACGCGGCCAGCAGCCGCACCAGCGCACCGCATCCTTGCGCCAGCCGCTCTGGCGACGTCTGCCACACAGCGGTGCTGGCGTCTTCGCTGCCCGCGGTAAAGAGCGGCAGCAGCGTTTCTTCGGGCCGCAGCCCGGCCAGACAGGGCTGCAATGCCGCCATGGCCCGGGGCCAAGCAGGCGTGTCGGAGCCGAAAGCGGATGCGGTGGGCCAGCGCCACAGCCGGGCTGCGAGATCTTCCACGGTGCAGGCGGCTGCCAGTGAGATTGCGTTTTCTCCACGGTAGTAAAGCTGCCCATCCTCAATCAATGTGATGGAGGACTCCAGCACCGGCAAGCCCCAGTCCAGCGCCGCCTTGACCACCTCCTTCGGCTTGCGGCCCCGCGTGCGCTGGCCGGCAAGCCGTTCCACGTCCTGCTGCAGGTATCGGCTCTCCCGGGTGCTGTCTCCCGCGTGGGCTGGCAGCAGGCCCCGGCTCACATAGGCGTAGAGCGTCTGTCGGGAAACACCAAGGCGGGCGGCAGCATCAGGGGCGGACAGATAGACGGGCATCACGGCTCCCGGGTAGAAATAGGTTGATGTTGAAAATATAAATCAATATTGACAATTTAATGGGTTGATCTAGGCTGATGCATCGTTTTTGAGGCCTGCCATGTCCACCCATTCCTCCGCTCCTTTGCCCCCTTCTGCGTCATTCACCCATTTCGCGCGCACGCTGTGGAAGGGCTTGGGCGGCACAACGGATCCGATGGATGTGCTGTCTTTCACGGGCGCTGGGCAATTGCCATCGGTCTTTCCCGTGACCGACCTGGCCAGTGCCTCGATGGCGGTGGCCGGTCTCGCATTGGCGGAGGTCGCGGCACCTTCCCGCGCACTGGTGCCGCAGGTTCGGGTGGATCGGCGGCTGGCGTCCTTCTGGTTCGGTGGATCGTTGCGTCCGATCGGCTGGGCCCTGGCACCGCTGTGGGATACCGTCGCAGGCGACTACCAAGCTGCGGATGGATGGATCCGCTTGCACACCAATGCGCCGCACCACCGGGCCGCGGCGCTGGCGGTGCTCGGCGGGGTGACGGACCGGGAGTCGGCGGCCCAGGCGGTCGCTGGCTGGCGTGCGAGCGATCTGGAGTCCTCCATCGTGGAGCAGGGCGGTTGTGCCGCGGCCATGCGAAGCCTGGACGAATGGTCGTCCCATCCGCAGGGGCGCGCCGTCCAGACGGAGCCTTTGCTCCACATGGCCTTTGGCGCGGAGGGGCCTGAGCGCGCCTGGGTGGGAACGGTGCAGCGCCCGCTGCATGGCGTGCGTGTGCTGGACCTCACCCGCATCCTGGCGGGGCCGGTGGCGACGCGTTTCCTCGCCGGCTTTGGCGCCGAGGTCCTGCGCATCGACCCGCCGGGCTGGGAAGAGCCCGGCACCGTGCCCGAGGTGGTTCTGGGCAAGCGCTGCGCGCGCCTGGACCTTCGGCAAGCCGCCGACTGCGCGGTGTTCGAGCATTTGCTGCGCCAGGCCGACGTATTGGTACACGGGTTGCGGCCAGAGGCCCTGGAGCGGCTGGGGCTGGGCGTTTCATGGCGGCGCGCGGTCCATCCCGGATTGATCGACGTCTCGCTCGACGCCTATGGGTGGAGCGGTCCGTGGCGCGGACGCCGGGGCTTCGACAGCCTCATTCAGATGAGCACCGGCATTGCCGAGGCAGGCATGCGCCGGACCGGGCGGCAGGTGCCGGTGCCACTGCCCGTGCAGGCCATCGACCATGCTACCGGCTACCTGATGGCGGCCGCGGCCCTGAAGGCGCTGGCGCATCGCCGGCAGACCGGCCGGGGCTGCGAGGTGCGAGCATCGCTGGCGCGAACCGCCCACTGGCTGGCACAGGCGCCGTCGTCGCTGGACCAGGAGCCGCTGTTGCCCGAGGCCTTGCATGACCAGTCTCCGGAGATCGAAGCCACCGCCTGGGGGCCGGCCAGGCGCTTGCTGGCGCCGCTGTCCATCGAAGGCATGCCGATGCGCTGGGAGCTGCCTGCACCTGCGCTGGGATCGTCCGCCGCCGCGTGGTCCGGTACTTGAGCGGGGAGGTTGCGGCCTTCAGCAAAAAGCCCCGCAGACCGGATGGCCTGCAGGGCTTTTGGATGTACACGGGAGCGGCGCAAGCCACCCCATGCGAACGGCAAAAATCAGCCGCCGCGGCGCATCATGTCGAAGAAGTCCACATTGGTCTTCGTCGCCTTCATGTTCTTGATCATGAGTTCCATCGACTCGATCTCGTCCATGTTGTACATGAACTGGCGCAGGATGCGGGTCTTTTGCAGGATCTCGGGCGGCAGCAGCAACTCTTCGCGGCGGGTGCCGCTCTTGTTGAGCTCGATGGCTGGGAACACGCGCTTTTCGTACAGGCGGCGGTTCAGGTGGATTTCGCTGTTGCCCGTGCCCTTGAATTCTTCGAAGATCACTTCGTCCATGCGGCTGCCGGTATCGACCAGCGCCGTGGCGATGATGGTCAGCGAACCGCCTTCTTCCACCTTGCGCGCCGCGCCGAAGAAGCGCTTGGGGCGCTGCAGCGCAGCGGCATCCACGCCGCCCGACAGCACCTTGCCGGAGGAGGGCACGACGTTGTTGTAGGCACGGGCCAGGCGCGTGATGGAGTCCAGCAGGATCACCACGTCCTTCTTCAATTCGACCAGGCGCTTGGCCCGCTCGATCACCATCTCGGCCACGTGCACGTGGCGTGCGGCAGGCTCGTCGAAGGTGGAGGCGATGATTTCGCCCTTCACGGTGCGCTGCATTTCGGTCACTTCTTCTGGCCGCTCGTCAACGAGCAGGACCATGAGGTGAACGTCGGGGTTGTTGGCGGTGATGGCGTGCGCGATGTGCTGCATCATCATCGTCTTGCCGCTCTTGGGCGGTGCGACGATCAGTGCGCGCTGGCCGCGGCCGATGGGGGCGATGATGTCGATGATGCGGCCGGTGATGTTCTCTTCGCCCTTCATATCCCGCTCGAGCTTCATTTGCTCCTTGGGGAACAGCGGCGTCAGGTTCTCGAACATGACCTTGTGCTTGTTCTGCTCCGGAGGGCCGCCGTTGACCGCATCGAGCTTGGTCAGCGCAAAGTAGCGTTCCCCGTCCTTGGGGGTGCGCACTTCGCCTTCGATCATGTCGCCGGTGTGCAGATTGAAGCGCCGGACCTGGCTGGGCGAGATGTAAATGTCGTCGGTGCTGGCGGTGTAGCTCGTGTCGGGGCTGCGCAGGAAGCCGAAGCCATCCGGCAGGATTTCCAGCACACCGTCGGCGAAGACCTGCTCACCGGCCTTCGCGCGCTTTTTGATGATCGCGAACATCAGCTCCTGCTTGCGCATGCGCCCGGTGTTCTCGATCTCCAGCTCTTCGGCCTGCTTGAGCACTTCGGACACGTGCAGTGCCTTGAGTTCGTTTAAATGCATGGGGTGACTCCTGAACGGAGCGGATTTGAATCAGGGGGGAGGCCGGGAGCCGGGCTGCCGCTGTTTGCGGACCTCGGATGGCCTGGGGATCTGGAACCGGCCGCTAGTGCATGCGGACGCGATGATCTGCGGCGATTATGACAGGAAAAAAAACCGGTTTGCCAAGGCACGTGCAGCAAGATTGCTGCCATCGAACAATGCGGGCACGCGGGATGGCGCGCTGCGGACGAGGCCGCCGCCCACGCCAGCCCCGACCGTCACCAATCAGGCCAGTTGCTGGTCGATGAACGCGGTGAGCTGCGTCTTGCTCATCGCGCCGACCTTGGTGGCGGCCAACTGGCCGTCCTTGAACAGCATGAGGGTCGGGATGCCGCGGATGCCGAACTTGGCAGGCACTTCGCGGTTCTCGTCCACATTCATCTTGGCGACGGTCAGCTTGTCTTTGTAGGTGTTTGCGACTTCGTCCAGGATGGGCGCGATCATTTTGCAGGGGCCGCACCATTCGGCCCAGTAATCCACCAGCACCGTGGTGCCCGGTTGCAGCACATCGGTTTCAAAACTGGCGTCGGAAAGGTGTTTGATGAGTTCGCTTGCCATGGCACATTCCTTTGTGGAGCAAGTTGAGGTGGGCGGGTCCGGATAAAGTCAGGGGATTGTGACAGAAAGATATTTCCCGCCCCACGGTGTGGCCGCGGCCTCCACCGCTATGACAGTCATAGCGAAAAACGATGCGCCCGGCAGCGTTTGGGGCCCGGTGCTGGACCGGGTGCAGGCCCACATCCGGCGCACCGGCGCACACCCTGCGGCCACCGTGGTGCTGGTGCCGTACGCCCAGCTCATGGCCGAGGCGCAGCGCGAATGGGCGCGCCGCGTGCCCGACGGCTTCGCGCCGCGTTTCGAGACCACCCGGAACTGGGCCTCCCGCATCGCCCCTTTCGTGCCGGAAGGCGATGACCTCTCGCACGACATGGGGCGCGACACCCTCACTGCGCGCGCGTTGCTCGACCGGGTCGGCCTGACCGAGCAGCGCGACGTGCTGGCCGCGCCGCTGCTGGAGGCGGCGGCGCAATTGGCCAGCGTCGTCTGCGCCGTGCCGCCGTCCGAGCGCGACGCGTGGGCGGTGGGCGCGCGCGAATCGATGCCCCCCGCAGGTGACGGCGCGGCACTGCGCTACGAGGCGGCGGTGGCGCGCATCGCTCTCGAATGGGTGCTGGCGTCTCGCCACGCAACGGACGTGCTGTTCGAGCCGGGCACGCAATCGGCCGTGGATGCGCTGGTGGTGCTTGGCGGCTTCCAGGCCGATCCGCTGGCCAAGACGCTCTGCACGCGGTGGGGCGACCGCGCACTGTCCCTGCCGCTTGGTGAGCCGCCTGAAACGGCGCTGCCCGCGCTCGGCGAGGTGTTCCTGCACGAGGCCACCGATGCCGAGGAGGAAGCCCAACGCGCGGCGGCGTGCGTGCTGCACCGCCTGGCGCAGGGCCACGCGCCGCTGGCCCTGGCCGCGATCGACCGGGCGTTGACGCGCCGCATCAGCGCGCTGCTGCAGGGCCGCGGGGTGGCCGTGCACGACGAGAACGGCTGGACCTTGTCCACCACGCGCGCGGCGTCCCATGCCATGGTGGCGCTGCGGGCCTGTGCCTGGAACGCCTCCGCCGACGCGGTACTGGACTGGCTCAAGCACGTGCCGGCCGCCAGCCCGCAGGCGGTGGGCGCGGCCGAGAAATGGCTGCGCAGGGCCGGCACCGGCCACTGGACGGCCATCGAGGAACGCAGCGATGCCATGCCGCCTGCAGCGGCTGCAGTGCAAGCGCTCATCGCCCAGGTACAAGCCTGGCGCACGCCCTGGCAGGCCGCGAGGCCGGTGGCGGCATGGCTGGACGCACTGCGCGAGTTGCTGCAGGCAACGGGGCAATGGGAGGCGCTGCAGGCCGACGCCGCGGGGGAGCGCGTGCTGGCAGAGCTGCGGCTGCAGGACGGGTGGCCCTCCGATCTGGAGGGGCTGGCGAGCGCAGGGCGGCCCATGGCGCTGGCCGAGTTCACCCGCTGGGTGAACGAGGTGCTGGAAGCCGCACGCTACCGGCCCGGCCACGACGGCAGCGCTTCGGTGTTCGTCGTGCCGCTGCCGCAGATCCTGGCGCGCCGGTTCGCCACGCTGGTGGTGCCCGGCTGCGACGAAAAGCGCCTGCCGCCCGCTCCAGAGCCCCCCGGCGCCTGGATCCGGGTGCAGCGCGAGTGCCTGGGCCTGCCCACCCGCGAGGCGCTGGAGGCCGCCCAGCGCGCGGCCTGGCGCAATGCCTTGTGCACCGCCCACGTGGATGTGCTGTGGCGCAGCGGCGATGACGGGGGAGAGCCGTTGCTGGCCAGTCCGCTGGTGCTGGCCCTGCAGTTGGACGGCCAGGCCCGCGCCGGCACCGATCCGCGAAGTGCGCGCGAAGTGCCGCTCGCACCCGTGCCCCGGCCGATGCCGACGGGCGAGGCCCTGCCCGTGCTGCAGTTGTCCTCCACCGCCTATTCCGATCTGCGCCACTGCCCCTACCGCTTCTTCGCGCTGCGCCAGTTGGGCCTGCAGGAATCCGACGAGCTGGGCGCCGAAGTGGGCAAGCGGGATTTCGGCAACTGGCTGCATGCCGTGCTCCAGCACTTCCACGAGGCTCTGCAGGCGGCGCCCAACGAAGCCTTGTCGGCGCGCCGCGCGCTCATGGATGCCGCGGCCGAGGCCGTCACCCGGGCGCAACGGCTGGCGTCGGGCGAGTTCCTGCCGTTCGCCTCCGGCTGGCCGGCCCTGCGCGACGGCTACCTTCGCTGGCTGCAGGACCACGAAGGGCAGGGAGCCGCCTTCCGGCAGGCCGAGGTGCGCTCGACGCAGTCGCTCGGTCCGCTCCAACTGGTGGGCCTGCTCGACCGCATCGATGCCGTCCGCTCCGGCGTGCCGGGCGAAGCACCGACCGTGCTGGTGATCGACTACAAGACCGAGAACGAAGCCGTCACCCGCAAGCGCCTGGCCGCCGGCACCGAGGACACACAGCTGGCGTTCTATGCCGCGCTGCTGCAGGACGACCACCTGCGCGCGGCCTACGTGAACGTGGGCGAGCGCGGCGACACGCGGACCTTCGAGCAGCCCGACATCGTGGCCCTGCGCGACCAGCTGGTGGAGGGCATCCTGCACGACTTCGAACGCATCGCTGCCGGTGCCGCCATGCCGGCGCTGGGCGAGGGGGCCGTGTGCGACTACTGCGCCGCGCGCGGCCTGTGCCGCAAGGATTTCTGGGCATGAAGAACGCACCATGACGCTGGCCGCTTACGAACACAACGGCCGCCCGGTCACGCGCGAGGCGTTCTATGCGATTGCCTGCGATCCGGACCGCAGCGTGGCGGTGGAGGCCTGCGCGGGCGCGGGCAAGACCTGGATGCTCGTCTCCCGCATGCTGCGCGCCTTGCTGGACGGCTGCGCGCCGCACGAAATCTTGGCCATCACGTTCACGCGCAAGGCCGCGGGCGAGATGCGCCAGCGCCTGCAGGAATGGCTGCAAGAATTTGCCCAGGCCGAGCCCGAGCGCCTGGCCCGGGAACTGGTCGCCCGCGGCATCCCGCCCGATCGCGCGCTGGACAAGCGCGCGCTGCTGAAGACGTTGTACCGCTCGATGCTCGAATCCGGGCGGCCGGTGCAGATCCGCACCTTCCACAGCTGGTTCGCCGCGCTGCTGGGCACGGCGCCGCTGGCGGTGCTGCACGCGCGCGGGCTGCCCGGCAACTACGAGCTGCTGGAGGACGACGCCGAGGCCGTGCGCCAGGTCTGGCCGCCGTTCCTGCAGCAGGTGGCCGACGATGCCGCGCTGCATGCCGACTATCTTGCGGCGGTGGCCTCGCATGGGCGGTCGCAGACGCACAAGGCCCTGGGCGCGGCGCTGTCCAAGCGCATCGAGTTCGAACTGGCGGACGCGGCCGGCGTGATCGACGCCTCGGTCCCGCCGTTCCATGCGCACTTCCCCGACCTGCAGGGGCTGGACAGCCCGGCCCACGCGCTGGAGGGCGATGCGGCGCGCGCCCGCTGGCTGGCCCGCGCGAGCGCCCTGGGCACCGAATCCAACAAGACGCCGCAGAAGGCGGCCGACGCGGTGATCGATGCCTTCGCATGCGAGGACCCGCACGAGCGCCTGGAGCGTTTGCGCCGCGCCTTCTTCGTGGCCAAGGAAGACCGGCTCAGCAAGAATCTGGAGAAGTTCGCCGTGGCGCAGGAGGCCGAGGCCGAGCTGCAGCGCCTGTGTCTGGCACGCCGCCAGCACGAGGCTTGGGGCCACCACCACCGCATGGCCCGGCTCACGCGCGCCCTGGTGGCTGCGTTCGCTGCGCTCAAGCGCGATCGCGGCTGGGTGGACATGAACGATGTGGAGCGCACGGCGCTCGTCATGCTGTCCGACCCGGTGCTGAGCGGATGGGTGCAGGAGCGGCTGGACGCGCGGGTGCGGCATCTGCTCGTGGACGAGTTCCAGGACACCAACCCGCTGCAGTGGCAGGCGCTGCACGCCTGGCTGTCGGGCTATGTGGGCGCTGGCGGGGGGCGTGCGCCCAGCGTGTTCATCGTGGGCGATCCCAAGCAGAGCATCTACCGCTTTCGGCGTGCCGAGCCGCAGGTGTTCCTGGCCGCTCAGGCCTTCGTGCGCCAAGGCCTGGGCGGAGACCTGCTGAGCTGCGACCACACGCGCCGCAATGCCACGGGCGTGATCGACGCGGTCAACCACGTCATGCAGGCCGCGCAGGGCCAGGGGGAATACGCCGGCTTTCGCGACCACACCACCGAGTCCACCGACCCGGGAATGCGGCTGCGTCTGCCCGCCATCACCGCGCCCGACGATGGCGCGGGCCCTGCCTTCGACCCCATGGCGTGGCGCGACAGCCTCACGCAGCCGCGGCACGAGGCCGAGGAAACGTTGCGCATGCGCGAATGCACGCAGGCCGCCCGCTGGGTGGCCGGGCGCATCGCCGACGGCGTGCCGCCGCGCGAGGTGATGGTGCTCGCCCGCAAGCGCGACCGACTGGCCGCCATGCAGGACGCGCTGCGCGACCTGCACCTGCCCTGCGTGCAGCCCGAAAAAGCCGAGCTGGCCGAGGCGCCCGAAGTGCAGGACGTGGTGGCGCTGCTGGATGCGCTGGTCTCGCCGGGCCACGACCTGTCGCTGGCCCGCGCGCTGCGCTCGCCGCTGTTCGGGGTGGGCGACGACACGCTCGTGCGGCTGGCGCTGTGGCGCCGCCAGCCGGAGAACCTCGAATGCAGCTGGCTCGATTTGCTATTAAAAAGTGAGCATCATGCCCTGGAATTTATTGTGCTAGGAGCCGATTTGGCTCTTTACAAGGGTTGGTTCGACGCATTGCCGCCCCACGACGCGCTGCAGGCCTTCTACACCCACCGCGACGTGCTGGCCCGCTATGCCGCTGCCGCGCCCGCCACCCAGCGCGCGAGCGTGCTCGCCAATCTGCGCGCGCTGCTGTCGGCCGCGCTGCAGATCGACGGCGGGCGCTATCTCACGCCCTACGCTTTCGTCCGGGCGATGAAGCGCGCCGGCCAGCGCGCGCCGGGCCGGGTGGACGCGCAGGCGGTGCGCCTGCTCACCGTGCACGGCGCCAAGGGCCTGGAAGCGCACAGCGTGCTGCTGCTGGACACCGACACCCGCCCGCAAAAGGCCGAGACTATGGGCGTGCTGGTGGACTGGCCGGGCGAAGAGCCGCTGCCGCGCCGCTTCTTGTTCCTCGCCAGCGAAAGCACGCCGCCGCCCAGCGCGGTGGACATGCTGGCCGCCGAACAGGCCGAGCGACAGCGCGAAGAACTCAACACCCTGTACGTGGCCATGACGCGGGCCAAGCACTGCCTGGCGGTCTCGTCGGTGCAACCCTCGTCCTCGGCGCCCGGCAGTTGGTGGAACCGGCTGGCGCCCCTGCTGCAGGATGAGGACGAGAACGTCTTGGCTGAACCTTCCGGCGAAGCCTTGCCGCAAAACGATGGACGGGCGCAGGACCATGCCTTGCTGACCGAACTGCCGGCCTGGTCGCCGCCGCCGAAGCCGGAGCCCGATGGCCCGGTCGCTCCGGCGGTGGCCGTATCCACCCCGGCATCGCGCCAGGGCGAGGCCATGCACCAGTTGCTGGAGCAGGCCGCCATGGCAACCGCCGGCGGGCCGTCCCCGTCCAGGGGCGGATGGCCCGCCACGCGGCTGGCACGGCTGGCGGCAGACTTCGACCTGGCGCCGGAGTCCGCTACCCTGGCCGCCGAGATGGCCCAGCGCATCCTGGGCGGCCAGGGCGCCTGGGCATGGCAGGCCGACGCGGTCGATCGGGCGGTGAACGAGGCCACCATCGTTCACGCCGGGCAGACCTTGCGCATCGACCGCCTGGTGCGGCGCATCGATTCCGGCGGCGAGCCGGTGTGGTGGGTGCTCGATTACAAAAGTGCAGCGGACCCCGAGCGCCGCCCCCATCTGATGGCCCAATTGGCGCGCTACCGCGAAGCCGTTCAGGCCCAGATGCCGGGCCACGCGGTGCGCGCGGCGTTCCTCACCGGCGACGGGCGGATGGTGGAGGTGGGCAGCGAGACTGCGCCACCGCCGGCTCCGGCTCCGGCTCCGGCTCCGGCTCCGGCTCCGGCTCCGGCTCCGGTGCAGGGCGCCCTGTTTTGATGGCGCGGCGCGCTGCAGGCTCCCGGCCTGCGGCGCCGCGCCCCGATGTTTCAAAAGCAAAGGTTGAAGATGACTGTTTCCGAATCGATCGCCCCCGTGCTGGCCTGTGATGTCGCCGTGATCGGCGGCGGCCCCGCCGGCCTGATGGCGGCCGAAGTGCTGGCCCGTGGCGGCCTGTCCGTGCATTTGTTCGACGCCATGCCTTCCGTGGGGCGCAAGTTTCTGCTGGCGGGCAAGGGCGGGCTCAACCTCACGCATTCCGAGGCGTTCGAGCCGTTCGCGGCCCGCTTCGGCGAGCGCCGCGCCGCCATCGAGCCCCTGCTGCAGGCCTTCGGCGCCGATGCGGTGCGCGCTTGGGCGCAGGGCTTGGGGGTGGAGACCTTCGTCGGCACCTCGGGCCGGGTGTTCCCCTCCGACATGAAGGCCGCGCCGCTGCTGCGCGCCTGGCTGCACCGCCTGCGCGGCCAGGGGGTGGTGTTCCACATGCGCCATCGCTGGCTGGGCTGGAGCGACGCGGCCGCCGCGCAGGACGGCGATGCGGCCGCCATGACACTGGGTTTCACCAGCCCTGCGGGCCTGGTGCCGGTGCAGGCCCGGGCCGTGGTGCTTTCGCTGGGTGGCGGCAGTTGGGCCCGGCTGGGCTCCGACGGCGCGTGGGTGCCGCTGTTGGCCGAAAAGGGTGTATTAGTGGCCCCGCTGCGCCCGGCCAACTGCGGCTTCGACACGGTGCGCGCCGGTGGCGCACCGGCAGGCGAGACGCGGCGGGAATTCCTGCGCGAGCTGATCGGGCGGGCACCCGATCCGGCCGGCTGGACGCCGCATTTCACCGAGCGCTTTGCCGGGCAGCCTTTCAAGTCGGTCGCGCTGCATTTCTCCGACCGCCAGGGGCGCACGTTCAGCCGCCGGGGCGAGTTCGTGGCCACGGCCACCGGCGTGGAGGGCAGCCTGATCTACGCGGTCTCCAGCCTGCTGCGCGACGAGATCGAGGCGCATGGCCATGCCACGTTCACCCTGGATCTGCTGCCCGACCACACGCCCGAGCGCGTGCTCAAGGAAGTGCGCCATCCGCGCGGTGCCCGCAGCCTCAGCAGCCACCTCAAGAGCCGCCTGGGGCTGGACGGCATCAAGATGGGCATCCTGTACGAGCAACTGGGCAAGGAGGGCATGAACGACGCCACCGCCCTGGCCCAGGCCATCAAGGCGCTGCCCATCACCGTGGGCGCGGCCCGTCCGCTGGACGAAGCCATCAGCACCGCGGGCGGGGTGCCGTTCGAGGCGATGGATGGCTGCCTCATGCTGACGGCCCTGCCCGGCGTTTTCTGCGCGGGCGAAATGCTGGACTGGGAGGCCCCCACGGGCGGCTACCTGATGACGGCCTGCATGGCCAGTGGCATGGCCGCTGCCGAAGGGGCGAAGGCCTGGCTGCAGCGGGCCTGATCAGGCGCTTTGAGGCTGAGCCTGGGGCTGTGCCGTTGCTGCCGGGGACGCCTCACCGTCGGGGCCGAAGTGCATGCAGAAACGGTTCTTGCCTTCGCGCTTGGCCCGGTAAAGGCCCAGATCCGCGCGCCGGATCAGTTCGGAGGTGGTGCAGTCCGCCTCCCCGCGGGTCAGGCCGGCGCTGATGGACAGCCGGCGGCCCTGGAAGGCAGGGTGGTCCACGGGCACCGCGTACAACGTGTTCACGGTGTTGACCAGCGCCTGGGCGAGTTCGCAGGCCTCGGGCAACGTGGCGGCCTCCACCACCACGCCGAACTCCTCGCCGCCCAGGCGGCCGCACAGGTGCCGGCCGGCCTGCCGCTTCAATGCCGAAGCGACGTCCTTCAGCACCACGTCGCCCTGGTCGTGCCCGAACTGGTCATTGATCGACTTGAAGTCATCGATGTCGATCATCATGAAATACAGGCCTTCGATGTACCCGGCGTCCTGCAACGACTGCATGTGCTTGAGCAGGCTGCGGCGGTTGGCCAGGCCGGTCAGCGCATCCTGGTAGGCCAGGGTTTCCAGTTCCAGTTGCTGCCGGTGGCTGTCTTCCCGCAGGCGAAAGAGGGCCATGTTCAGCAGCATCCCGCACAGCGACGACAGTGTGACGATCAGCATGCTCCAGACGGGGTCGTGCGCGGAGCGCATCTGTTGGAAATCACCGTGCCCGAACGCGAGCCAGATGACGGCCACTGATGCCAGGTACTGCCATGTCGAGATGAACATGAAGGCGATCAGCAGCGTGAAGGCCACCCCCAGGGCCAGGCAGAAGTAGACCCCGACCGGGCTCGGCACCGACAGCAGCCAGAAGCCATGGGCCAGCAGGCCACATGCCGGCAAGGCGGCCAGCACGACCCTGCCGGGGGTGCTTGCGAACATCGATGTGATGATGCAGCAGTAGAAGGCGATCGCCAGCAGGGCGAACAGGATGTTGTCGTAGTGGTAGGTGGGCGCGGCCGTCCACCACGCCGCCAGCCAGCCCAGGGAGCCGAACGCAAGGAGGGAGCCGTTGACGCGCCGCATCTTTTCAAACGTGAACTGGTCCAGCGGCTTGGCGTTGGACTTTTCCTCGATCACAGACGGGCTGGCACTGGCGACACGCGACGGCTCGGCCGCCGGTGGCGCATCAGCCGTGTCGCACAGGTAGGCGGTTCCTTGCGCTTGACCTTCTGCCATATCGGCTCCTCAAAAGAAACAAATGGTAACTTGAAAATGCTAAATGTGAATATTTTGGAAAGTCGCCTGGGGTCTTAAGCCTTGAACGGCCGGCTTGGCATGACAGTCGGCGGGGGCAGGTCTGGCTTTTCTGGGCATACGCCAATAGACAAAAGCAGCCACTGCACAGGACAGGCTTGGCAAGAAGGCATGGAACATGCCCCATCCATGCATGCCGATGCCGATGCCGTTGCCTGTTTCCGTGAGTTGGGTTGGAACATGCGCGTTGCAGGGAACGCACAGGATGCGCAGGCTCAGGCTGCGAGCGGTGAGTGCCCAGGCGGCGCTTGCCGGTCACTGGATTGGCCGAGCCGGATGTCGCGAGAGTTTTGGAAAGGGAAAGAAGCCGCGGCGTGGACCGCTTTGGGGGGACATGCCCTGCGCCAAGGGCCGTGAAAGGCTTGGCAGGGATGGCTGGAAAGATAGTTGACGAGCCTTACCCCCGGCACTGACTCTACAGTTAGGGCTGCTTGGTTCCCCACCTGACCCGGTTGGCTGCTTCACCATGCGGGGAGGCCCGTCACCGCCGATTGTAGGCGATAAAGCAGGCCGTTCCGGCCGGGCCGACCCTGCACGCCGTGCAGGTGTTGGCCATGGTGGCCTGACAGCGGGGCGCACCGGGGCCCGGCGTGGAATCGGTACCCCGGCGATCCGGGAGGGCGCGCCCGGCCACATAGAATCCCCCTATGTCTTACCTCGTGCTCGCCCGCAAATACCGTCCCAAGACCTTCTCGGAGATGGTGGGCCAGGAGCATGTGGTGCAGGCGCTGTCCAATGCGCTCACGCAGCAGCGGCTGCACCATGCCTATCTTTTCACCGGCACGCGCGGCGTGGGCAAGACCACGGTGTCGCGCATTCTGGCCAAGTCGCTCAATTGCCAGGGCCCGGACGGGCAGGGCGGCATCACGGCCACCCCTTGCGGCGTGTGCCAGGCCTGCACCGACATCGACAGCGGCCGCTTCGTGGACTACACCGAGCTTGATGCCGCCTCCAATCGCGGCGTGGATGAAGTACAGGGCCTGCTGGAGCAGGCGGTCTACAAGCCGGTGCAGGGGCGCTTCAAGGTCTTCATGATCGACGAAGTGCACATGCTTACCAACACGGCGTTCAACGCCATGCTGAAGACGCTGGAAGAGCCGCCCGAATACCTCAAGTTCGTGCTGGCCACGACCGATCCGCAGAAGGTGCCGGTCACGGTGCTCTCGCGCTGCCTGCAGTTCAACCTGCGCCCGATGGCGCCCGAGACGGTGCTCGAGCACCTGGGGCGCGTTCTGGCGCAGGAGAACGTGCCGGCCGAACCCCAGGCGCTTCGCCTGCTGTCGCGTGCGGCGCGGGGCTCGATGCGGGATGCGCTTTCGCTCACCGATCAGGCCATCGCGTTCGGCAGCGGCCAGTTGCAGGAAGCCGGCGTGCGCCAGATGCTGGGCAGCGTGGACCGGTCGTACGTGTTCCGCCTGATCGAAGCCCTGGCCCAGGGCGATGGCCGCACGGTGGTGGAAACCTCCGATGCCCTGCGCTTGAACGGCTTGTCTGCCGCCTCCACGCTGGAGGAGATGAGCGCGGTGCTCCAACGCATGGCCGTCATGCAGGCCGTGCCGAACATGGCCCAGGCGCTGGATGCCAACGACCCCGAGGCCGTGGAAATCGCCCGCCTGGCCGCGCAGATGCCTGCGGACGAAACCCAGCTGCTCTACAGCATTTGCCTGCACGGCCGTGCTGAATTGGGGCTGGCCCCGGACGAATACGCGGCGCTGACCATGGCGTTGCTGCGGTTGCTGGCCTTCAAGCCGGCGGATGGCTCGGCAGCCCCGGCCCCTTCGGCTGAAAAAAAAACTCTGACGCCGGTTGAGCCGGCACCCGCGCAGCTCGCGACCCGGGGGGCAACCGCCACCGATGTGATGCCATTGCAGCGGCCAGTGGCCGAATCGGCGCGCGATGCGGGTGCGCCTGCAGCGCCGATGCCGGCGCAGGCCGCCAACGCCGCTGTTGCCGAGACGGAGCCATCCGTCGCAGCCACGCCGGTGTCCGCGCCCGATTCCGCGCCCCCGTGGGAAGACGTCTCGGCGCCGGTGCAGCCCCCTCCCGGCGAGCCGGGGCCGCCAGCGGCGCCGGTGCAGCTGCCGGTCCATTCGGCCGAGGATTTCCGCCGCGCGGCGGCCCCACCTGCGCCTGTGCCAGCGCCTGCGCAACGACCGATGGCGTCGGCGCCCGAATACATGGCGATCCCCGTGCGCACGTCGCCCGAGCCGGGCGCGCGCCTGCAGCCGCTCGCGCCGACGGGTTCCCTTCCTGCATCCGCCCGCTACACGGCCACGGAAGAGGGCGATGTCTGGCACGCCACCGTGCAGCAACTGGTGGCCGCCGAGGCCATTGCGGCGCTGGTGCGGGAGTTGGCCCTGCAGTCCCAGTTGGTGGCGCGTGATGCCGGACACTGGCTGCTGCGCGTGGAGCGCGAATCGCTCAACCAGCCGGTGGCGCGAGAGCGCCTGCGGGCGGCGCTGGAGGCCGCGGGCCATGCGACCCAGATCAGCGTCGAACTGGGCGTGGTCATCGACAGCCCGGCCCGGCGCAATGCGGCCGCCGCGGCAGAGCGCCAGCGCGTGGCCGAGGAGATCGTGCACAACGACCCGTACGTGCAGACGCTGGTGCGGGACTTCGGCGCCAAGATCGTGCCGGGCAGCATCAAGCCGGCGTGACAGAAGGCGTTGCCATCTTCCACGCGGTTCATTCGCTCATTCATTCAAGCCTCCCCTTCATTCCCATTAGAAAAGGAAAACTCACATGTTCAACAAGGGACAACTCGCCGGCCTCATGAAGCAGGCCCAGGCCATGCAGGACAACCTGAAGAAGGCCCAGGACGAACTCGGCAACATCGAAGTGGAAGGCGAATCCGGCGCGGGCCTGGTGAAGGTGCTCATGACCTGCAAGCACGACGTCAAGCGCGTGACCATCGACCCCAGCCTGTTGGCCGATGACAAGGACATGCTCGAAGACCTGGTGGCCGCCGCCTTCAATGCGGCCGTGCGCAAGGCAGAAGAAACCTCGCAGGAAAAGATGGGCAAGCTGACCGCGGGCATGCCGGGCCTGCCTCCCGGAATGAAGTTCCCTTTCTGACACAGACGGCCGTCCCTGTCCGTGCGACTGCAGCGGCTGGAGCGTCGGTGGATGGCTTGGACGGGGGCCAGATCGTTCGCTTGCCTTCCGTTTGCAGCCGCCGGGCTCGCCGCACCCTTTCCATGCCCTTCACGGGCATGTTTTCTTGATTCTTGAACGGCGCCTTGCATGTCCGACACCAATTCCCTCAATGCCCTGGTCCAGGCGCTGCGCCGCCTGCCGGGCGTGGGCGTGAAGTCGGCACAGCGCATGGCCTTCCATCTGCTGCAGCATGACCGCGAAGGCGCCGAGGTGCTGTCGCGGGCGCTCCATGAAGCGACGGTGTCGGTGCACCACTGCGAACGCTGCCACACCTTCACCGAAGCCGCGGTGTGCGACACCTGCCTGGACCCGGAACGCGATGCCAGCCGGCTGGCCGTGGTGGAAACCCCGGCCGATCAGGCCGCGCTGGAGCGTACGGCGGCGTTTCGCGGGCTGTATTTCGTGCTCATGGGGCGGCTGTCGCCACTGGACGGGGTGGGTCCGAAGGACATCGGGCTGCAAAAGCTCATGGAGCGGGCCACCGATGGCGTGGTGCAGGAGGTTATCCTGGCCACCAATTTCACGGCCGAGGGCGAGGCCACGGCCTATGTCATCAGCGAGGCACTCAAGAGCCGGGGGCTACATGTGACCCGGCTGGCCCGCGGGGTTCCGGTGGGTAGTGAGCTGGAATACGTGGACCTGGGCACCATCGCGCATGCGCTGGTAGATCGCCGCTGACACTATAAAATTGATAGCTTCCGGCGCAATATCCAATTGCGCTGGAGCATGAAAAGGCTTGAACCATGAACTCCCTGCATGTCGCGCATTTCACCGTCGCCTACTGGTGCGTGCTCCTGATGGCGCTGCTGCCCATGGTGTGCGCCCTGATCGCCAAGCGCGGCAGCTTCCAGGTGTCCGACAACCGCGATCCGCGAGGGTGGGCCTCCCGGCAGACCGACTGGCGCGCCCGCGCGCTGGCCGCGCAGTCCAACACCTTCGAGGCGCTGCCGTTCTTCATCGGTGCGGTGGTGATCGCGCACCAGTTGGGGGCCGGGCAGACGCTGCTGGATATCCTGGCGTTCCTCTTCGTGATGCTGCGCGTCTTCTACGTGATGATGTACGTGTCCGACCTGCCCACCGCCCGCAGCGCCGTGTGGCTGGGGGCGCTGGTGGTCAACATCGCCATTCTCTTCATCGGCTACCGCTGAGGCGGCGCCGCAGTTGTGCCGCGGCGATCCACCTGCCTGGATCGCCCTGGCACCCATCCCACTAACCCGACTTTCCGTTCATGTCCCTCAGGGATTGCCCTGACGGGGCGGCTGCGCGCAGGTGGCACGATTGCTGCACTGCAGCATTTTCTTGAATTCGCTTTTCCCCATGGATTTTCCTCGCATCCGACGCCGCCACTTCGGTACTTTGTCCGCCCTTTCGATGGCGGGCTGGGCGGGAGCGGATGCCTCGGCGGTGCCGTCGCCGTTCACGGCCGGGACCGGTCCGCTGCGGGTGGCGGTCGGGGGCTCGGGGCTGCTGTACCACCTGCCGCTGACTATCGCTCAGGAGCTGGGTTTCTTCCGGGCCGAGGGGCTTCACGTGGTGGTTCAGGACTACCCGGGCGGTGCCCTGGCCCTGCAGGCACTGCAGGACGGTGAGGCCGACGTGTGCTCGGGCGCCTACGACCACGTGTTGCGCCAGCAACTGCTGGGCCGCAACTATTGCACCATCGTGCTGCAGGGGCGGGCGCCGCAGCTGGCCCTGGCGGCATCGGCGCGGGCCTGGCCCGTCAAGAGCGTGAGCCGCTTCAAGGGCATGCGCGTGGGCGTGTCGGCCCTGGGGTCTTCCACCCACCATGTGGCGCAACTGATGCTGTCGCGGGACGGCGCGCCGCTGGACGAGGTGTCCTTCGTCGGTGTGGGCTCCGCCCTGGGGGCGGTGGCCGCGCTGCGACAGGGGCGGGTGCATGCGCTGTGCCATGCCGATCCGATCGTCAGCGCGCTGGAGCAGCGCGCCGAGGTGCGGGTGCTGTGCGACACGCGCTCGCTCAAAGGGTCGCAGGAGCTGTTCGGCGGCACCATGCCGGCCGCCAGCCTCTATGCGCCGCAGTCGTTCGTGCAAAAGCAGCCGGCCCGCTCGCAGGCCCTGGCCAATGCCATGGTCCATGCCCTCAAATGGCTGCAGACGGCCAGCCCGGCCGACCTGGTGCGCGCCGTGCCGTCCGGCTACCTGCTGGGCGAGCGGGGCGCCTACCTGGCGGCATTCCACAAGGTGCGCGACACCTTCTCGCCCGACGGCCTCATGCCCGATGACGGCCCGGCCAACGCGGCGCGAGTGGTGGCCCGCCTGCGATCCGAACTGGCGCCGCTCAAGATCGATCTCGGGCGCACGTTCACGAACGAATTCGCGCGCAAGGCCAAGCAGAAGTTCAATGCGTGAGGGGCAGGGAGCGCAAGGTGCCGTGCCGGGGGCGGCCGGCACTTTGGCTGAACTGTCCGACACACGGCGGCAAGGGGGTGGCGCTAGAGTCGACGGAGCGCCGACGGCGGTCTTGCCACGGCGCTGCAACGCACCGATTGCGCTCCTTCATTCCATCACTCCAACAAGGATCTTTCCATGTCGCTGAACCTCAGTATCGGCCCCCTCGTTTCCCTGATCGCAGGCATCCTGATCCTGGTCATGCCCCGCCTGCTGAATTACATCGTGGCCCTGTACCTCATCGTGATGGGCGTGCTGGGACTGGTCGGCATGCACAACCTGCGCCTCTGAAGCGCATGCTTGTCGGGCCGCCCCGCGCAAGCGCTGGACGGCCAGCCTCTCCGGGGCAATGCTTTAGTTCGGCCCGGCTGCCGCTCAGCGCTTCTTGCGCGAGGGTGTTCCACCCTTGCGGGTGGGGGCCGCAGGGGCCTTGGCGCCGCGCGTGGAGGTCTGCTTGATGGCCGGGCGCGCGGATGAGGTGGCAGCCAGCTTCACCGGCAGGTACATCACGACCTGCTGGCCGGCCTTGAAGGCGGCGTTGGCCTTGACGTCGTTCCATTCGGCCACATTGGCGGCGCTCACCTTGTAGCGGTTGGCGATGCTGGCGACCGAGTCGCGCTTGCCGGCGCGCACCGTGGTGCGGCGCGTGACGATCTCCGGCGTGAACGCGACCTGCCCGTTGTCGGCCACCTGGCTGGACACGTCCTGCCGCGTGGTGGTGGCGCGGGGCACCATCAGGGCCGAGCCCGCCTTGATCATCATGCGCGGCGGAATGCGGTTCACGCTGCGCAGGTCGTTCTCGCTCATGCCGACGCGTTGGGCAGCGGTTGCCACCGTCATGGTGGTGGGTACGCTCCACACCGTCCAGCTGGCGTACTGGCCTTCGCGGTGGGCTTCCAGGTTCTTGAGGAACACCTTGGCGTTGTCCCAGGGCAGCAGGATCTGCGGCATGCCCGCGGCCAGGATCACGGGGCGGTGCAACGAGGGATTGAGCGCGCGGAAATCCTCTTCGCGCACGCCGGCCAGGCTGGCCACCAGCGAGACATCGATGTCGTGCGTGATGTCCACCGTCTGGAAATAGGGGTGGTTTTCGATCAGCGGCAGTTCGGTGCGAAACGCCTGCGGGTTGGCGACGATGTTCTTCACCGCCTGCAGCTTGGGCACGTACATGCGGGTTTCGGCCGGCATGGTGAGTTCGGTGTAGCTGGTGCCCAGGCCCAGCTTCTGGTTGCGTGCGATGGCCCGGCTCACGCTGCCTTCGCCCCAGTTGTAGGCGGCCAGCGCCAGATGCCAGTCGCCGAACATGCCGTACAGGCGCTGCAGGTAGTCGAGCGCGGCGCGCGTGGAGGCCAGCACGTCGCGGCGGTCGTCGCGGAAGGCGTTCTGCTTGAGCTGGTAGTCACTGCCGGTGGCCGGCATGAACTGCCACATGCCGGCGGCCTTGGCGCTGGAGACGGCCTGCGGATTGAAGGCGCTCTCGATGTAGGGCAGCAGGGCCAGCTCGGTGGGCATCCCCCGCAGTTCGAGCTCTTCGACGATGTGGAACAGGTATTTGCTCGAGCGCTCGGTCATGCGCTGCATGTAGTCGGGGCGCGTGGCATACCACTGCTCGCGGTCGCGCACGAGGTCCTGATCCAGATCTGGCATGGCGAAACCGCGGCGGATGCGGTCCCACAGGTCGGAGGGCGCGTAGAGCGATGCCACCTCGCCGTTGCTGGCCTGCACGGCCGAGATCGGCTGCAGCGGACCGGAGGGGATCAGGGGGGTGTGGGAAGAAGACGAGGTGTCGGTGGTGGCCGGCGCAGAACCGTCCTTGTTCGCGGCGCTTCCGGGCGGGGTGCCTTGCGTGGCGCAGCCGGTGAGCCAGACCACGCTTGCCAGGCCCAGGATGTGCAAAATTTTCATTGAAACTCGTTTTTCCATTGGCGCAGCGCCGCCAGAACGGCCACTGCATCTTGGGGATCGACCTGCGCATCGAAGGCCCGGGCGGCCTGGGCCACCGTGGGTTGCCGCGTGCGCAGGAAAGGGTTGATGTCGCGCTCGGTGGCCAGGCGCGAGGGCAGCGTGGGCCGGCCCTGCTGCCGCAGCGCCTCGCAGTCGCGGGTGTATTGCCGCAACGTCCCGTTGCCGGGCTCCACCGCCCGGGCGAACTTGAGGTTGGACAGCGTGTACTCGTGTGCGCAGCACACACGGGTGTCGCCTGGCAGCGCGGCCAGGGTGTCGAGCGACGCCTGCATCTGCGCGGGCGTGCCTTCGAACAGCCGGCCGCAGCCGCCGGAAAAGAGGGTGTCCCCGCAGAACAGCACGGGGGCGCCGTTCACATCGGGGGCGTAGTAGGCGATGTGCCCCGCCGTGTGGCCGGGCACGTCGAAAACCTGAAAGCGCAGGCCCAGCACCTCGGCCGTGTCGCCCTGCACCAGGCGGGTGATGGGCTCGGGCACGGTTTCGTGCGTGGGGCCGAAGACGCGGGCGCCGGTGGCCTCGCGCAGCGCCGGCACGCCGCCGACATGATCGGCGTGGTGGTGCGTGACTAGAATCGCCTGCAATGGCAGGTCCAGGGTTTGCAATGCCTGCAACACCGGGCCCGCTTCTCCCGGATCGACCACGACCGCAGCCTGCGTGTCGTGCAGCATCCAGATGTAGTTGTCGGTAAAGGCGGGCAGCGGCAGCAAGTTCATGAGCGATGAAATTATAGGTTTGCACCACTGGTTCGACTCTTCCCCCGGCCGATACCTGCTGGCGTGGGAGCAGGAACGCTATGACGAGCTGGTGGCCGACATCTTCGGCTACCACGCCCTGCAGCTCGGAATGCCTGGTTTGCAGGGGCTGCGCGCCAACCGCATGCCCCACCGCTGGCTGGCGCTGGGCGCGGAAGAAACCCTGCTGTGGACCGACGAGGCGGCCGGCTGGCACGCGGCCGGGGCCCTGGGGGGCGGAGAACCGGGCGAGCCCGCCCTGCTGGCCGATCCGGTGGCCCTGCCTTTCTCGGAGAACAGCCTCGATCTGGTGCTGCTGCCGCATGCGCTGGAACTCAGCATCGACCCCCATGCCGCGCTGCGCGAGGTGCAGCGCGTGCTGGTGCCCGAGGGGCGGGTGGTCATCAGCGGGCTGAATCCAGTGAGCCTGTGGGGCCTGCGCCAGCGCCGGGCGCGGCTGTACCAGCGCCTGGGTGCGGGCGGGCGGCTGTACCTGCCCGACGTGGGCGAGTTCATCGGCCACTGGCGGCTGCGCGACTGGCTGCGGCTGCTCAATTTCGAGGTCGAGTCGGTCAGCTTCGGCTGCTACCGGCCGGCGGTGCGCAGCGCGCCCTGGCTGGAGCGTTTCGACTGGATGGACGGACTGGGGGCCCGCTGGTGGCCGATACTCGGGGCCGCCTATGTGGTGGTGGCGGTCAAGCGCGTGCACGGCGTGCGGCTGCTGGGCGCGCCCTGGCGCCGCGCGCCCAAGGGCGCTGCGGCGCCGGTGCCGGTGGCCAATCGCGGCACGGTCCGCGATGGCGGGCCGGCCTTTCATGTGAATGGACGGGAGTAACGTTTTTGAATCAGGTTGTGATCTATACCGACGGGGCTTGCAAAGGCAATCCGGGCCCTGGCGGCTGGGGGGTGGTGCTGCGTTCGGGCGCGCTGGAAAAGGAATTGTTCGGCGGGGAGCTGGGCACGACGAACAACCGCATGGAGCTGCTCGCGGTGATCGAGGCCCTAGGGGCGCTCAAGCGGCCGTGCGAGGTGACGTTGTTCCTGGACAGCCAGTACGTGCGCAAGGGCATCACCGAATGGATCCAGGGCTGGAAGAAAAAAGGCTGGCGCACGGCCGCCGGCCAGCCGGTCAAGAACGTGGAGCTGTGGAAGCGGCTGGACGATCTGGTGGCCCAGGGCGGCCACGTGATCGACTGGCGCTGGGTGAAGGGCCATGCGGGCGACCCGGGCAACGAGCGTGCCGATGCCCTGGCCAACAAAGGAGTGGACAAGGCGCTCGGGCGCGGCTGAAGCCGCCGTCGAGGCCTGCGTCCGCCAGGCCCGCGTCCGTCAGGCCCCGGGCGCGATCGCCTGCAGGCCGGCCTGCAGCGGCTCCGGTCCCTGGGGCCGCACCACGCGGCCCACCTCTTTGCCGTCGCGCAGGAAGACAAGGGTCGGCCAGAGCTTCACGCCGAAGCTGCGGCCCAGTCGCTGGCCCGGTCCGTCCTCGACCTTGACGTGGGCCACATCGTCCCGGCCCTCCAGCGCGGCCTGGATGAGCGGCTGCGCCCCCTGGCAGTGGCCGCACCAGGGCGTTCCGAACTCCAGCACCGTGGCACCGGCCAGGCGGTCCACGTCTTCGCGGGCGGGGGGCTGTTCGAGGTGGCGGGCGCAATAGGTCATGGCGATGGGGTCCTTGTCATGTGGTTGTGTGCGGGGCGTGGGTTGGCCCGGCGGGGTTGGCCGGGGGAACCTGTCTTTCAGCATAGGCCTGTGCCCGCAGGCACCGCGTCCGGCGCATGCGCCGCCAGGCTGTGGGACCGGACTGGCAGGCGGTTCACAGCGCGCCATCGAACATCATCACGTCCACGGTCTCCCCCGCGGCCACCGGCCCCCGGGGCGGGTGCAGCACGATGAGGCCGTTGGCCTGCACCATGGAATGGAGCACCCCCGAGCCCTGGTGGCCGGTGGTGCGCACCTGCAGCGATCCATCCGGCGCGGTGCTGACGATGCCGCGCTGGTACTCGGTGCGGCCGGCCTTCTTGCGCAGGGGCTCGGTGCTCACCGCGCGCAGCAGCGGCGGGGCCGCGCGGGTGCAGCCCATGGCGCGCAGCAGCGCAGGCCGCACGAACGCCAGGAAGGCCACCATCACGGCGACGGGATTGCCGGGCAGGCCGAACCAAAGGGTCCCGTTGGTTGAAATGGGTTTGCTATTTTTTTCATAGCTGTATGCCCTAGTACTGATTGTGCTGAAGGCCATTTCGGCATCTACTCCAGAGGCGTGCTCGCTGCGCAGCCGCCCCACCGCCATCGGCCGGCCGGGCCGCATGGCGACTTGCCAGAACGCCACGTCGCCCAGCCGTTGCACCGTGGAGCGCAGGTGGTCCGCATCGCCTTCGCTCACGCCCCCGCTGGTGATGACGGCATCCGCCTGCAGCCCTGCCTGGCGCAGCGCGGCTTCGAGTTGCGCGGGCGAATCGGGCACCACGCCCAGGTCGATCGGCTCCACGCCCAGCCGGGCCAGCAGGCCGATGAGGGCGTACCGGTTGCTGTCGTACACGGCGCCCTCGCGCGGGGCGTCGCCCGGGCCCAGCAACTCGTCGCCGGTCGAAAAGCACGCCACGCGCAGGCGGCGGAACACGGTGACCGTAGGCAGGCCCAGGCTGGCCACCAGGCCGAGCGCGGCGGGGGTGAGCCGCTCGCCACGGGCCAGCGCCACGCCGCCCTGCACCAGGTCTTCGCCCGCGCGGCGCCGGTGGTCGCCGGGCCGCACCGCGCAGGCCGCGAGGTGCACGGTGTCGCCCTGCACGGTGGCCAGCTCTTGCGGCACCACCGTGTCCAGCCCTGGCGGCATGACGGCGCCGGTCATGATGCGAACGCATTCCCCGGGTGCGGCACGGCCCACCCAGGGCCGGCCGGCCAGGGCGGTGCCGGCCACCCGCAACGACAGCGGCTGGCCGGCGCGCAATGCCGAGCCGTCGAATGCATAGCCGTCCATGGCCGAGTTGTCGTGCGGCGGCACGCTGATGGGCGAGACGAGGTCGCAGGCCAGCACCCGGTCGAGCGCCGCGGACAGCGCCACGGTTTCGGTGCCGGCCACCGGCTGCACCAGTTGTTCGAGGAAGGCGGTGACGGCCTCGGCACCCAGGGCGTGGGCGTCGTAGCCGGGCAGGCCGGCGGCGATCTGTGCAAGGGTCTTCATGCGGCAGAAAAAAGAGGAGAGGCCGGCAGCCACCGCACCATGTGCAGCTTGTCGTGCCCGATGCCCTGGATGACCACCGCGCGCGGCAGCAGGCCCCAGGCGCGAAAGCCCGCGCGCTCGTACAGGCGCACGACGTGGGTGTTGGCGGCGGTGACGGTGAGCACCAGTTGTTGCAGCCCGGCCACCTGTTCGGCGAGCTGCACGCAGGCCTGCACCAGCGCGCGCCCGACGCCGCCGCGCTGCGCGTGCGGCGCCACCATCATGCCCACCACGCTGGCGCAGTGGCGCTGCTGCAGGCGGGCCTCGCGCTCGCAGCCGATGCTGCCCAGCAACTGGCCGTCCGCGGCGAACGCCCCGAGGAAGAAGGTGCCCGTGGCGGGCGCGCCGAAGCGCTCGGCATACGACTGGGCCGGGCGCAGCGCCGCGCTGGCGTGGTCGGAGGTGAAGGCCTCGGGCGCGCAGCGCAGCGCCTCGTCGCGCAAGGCCTTGTAGGCGTGCAGGTGCGCGGGGCCGAGCACGTCGATCCGGAAGGGGTCAGGGGTCATGGGGCGAGCGCGCGTTCGAGCGCGTGCAGTTCGGCCAGGGTGTTGGCGTTGCAAAAGCCGAGCGGGTCGTCGCCGGGCTGGTCGAAGGCGGCCACCGCGCACCGGTGCTGGGCGATCCAGGCGCCGATCTTGCGGCCGCCGCCCGCCATGAATTGCGCGAGCGACTCCCGCAGCGAGGCCCGCAGGAGGCAGAACACCGGCTGCGTGCGCAGGAGCGCGGGGCCCGGTGCGCCCGGGTGGAGGGCGTCGGTGGCCGGCCCATCGGCTTGCGGCGCGGCGGCGATGGCCAGATCCGCAGGACCGCCTGCCGTGTCCATGGCCCAGGCCGCGGCCATCAGGCGCCGGGCCAGATCGGGCGGAAACAGCGGCGTGTCGCAGGGCACGGTGAGCAGCCACGGGGTTTCGCAGCACGACAGGCCT
Source organism: Acidovorax sp. SUPP2539 (assembly GCF_030158975.1). Taxonomy (NCBI): domain Bacteria; kingdom Pseudomonadati; phylum Pseudomonadota; class Betaproteobacteria; order Burkholderiales; family Comamonadaceae; genus Acidovorax; species Acidovorax sp. SUPP2539. The sequence continues at coordinate 132,860 of NZ_BQXJ01000005.1, forward strand.
GCCAGAAAACCCGCCAGCGGCCCGGCGTGGCCGGGCTCGGCATCGGTCACGACCGGGACGCCGAAGGCGGCGTAGCGGTCGAGGTGGCGGTTGGCGCTGACCAGCCGCGGGCCGACCTGGGACTGCAGCCGCTGCATCGCATGCAGCGCCAGCGGAACGCCCTGGAAGGGCTGCAGGCCCTTGTCCTGCCCGCCCATGCGCGTGCCCTGGCCGCCGGCCAGCACCAGCCCGGTGATGCGGGTGGCGTCATCCATGCGTCAGCCGCCGATGTAGCTCATTTCCACCCGCCGCGCGCCCTGGCCGGTGTCCGCAGGCAGGCTGCTGCGCAGTTCGGAATAGCGGTCGCCGCGGCCGTTCCAGATGCCGGCGATGGCGGCGGCGATGTCGGCATCGGTGGCGCCGCCACGCAGCAGGCTGCGCAGGTCCCAGCCCTGGGTGGCGAACAGGCACAGGTAGAGGCTGCCTTCCATCGACAGGCGGGCGCGGTTGCAGTCGCCGCAAAACGCTTGCGTGACGCTGCCGATCACGCCCACCTCGCCCAGCGCCGGGTCGTGGCGCCCGGTGGCATCGGCGTAGCCCCAGCGGCGCGCGGTTTCCCCGGGGGCCTGTTCGGGCAGGGGCACCAGGGGCAGGTGGGCCTGCAGCCGCTCGATCACGTCGGCGGATGGCAGCACCTCGTCCATTCGCCAGCCGTTGGTGGCGCCCACGTCCATGTATTCGATGAAGCGCAGCGTCACGCCCGTGCCGCGAAAGTGCCGCGCCATGGGCACGATCTCGTGGTCGTTGGTGCCGCGCTTGACCACCATGTTGACCTTGATGCGCGCGAACCCCGCGGCCTGTGCCGCGTCGATGCCGGCCAGCACCTCGGCCACCGGAAAGTCCACATCGTTCATGTGCCGGAACACCGCGTCCTGCAGGCTGTCCAGGCTCACCGTGAGTCGGTTCAGCCCGGCGTCCTTGAGCGCCTGGGCCTTGCGCGCGAGCAGCGAGCCGTTGGTGGTCAGCGTGAGGTCGGGCGCCGTGCCGTCCGGCATGCGCAGCTGCGCCAGCATGCCGACGAGGTTTTCGAGGTGCTTGCGCAGCAGCGGCTCGCCGCCCGTGAGCCGGATTTTGCGCACGCCGTGGTCGACGAAGCTGCGGGCCAGGCGGGTGATTTCCTCGAAGCTGAGCAGCGCGCTGTGCGGCAGATAGGGGTAGTCCTTGTCGAACACCTCCTTGGGCATGCAGTACGCGCAGCGGAAGTTGCAGCGATCGGTCACGCTGATGCGCAGGTCCCGCAGCGGGCGACCGAGCGTGTCGGTCAGCCATCCCGATGGAATCCCGGCCAGGCCCTGCGGCACGGCGGGGCGCAGCGCAGCGATGCGCTGGTCCACCAGGGGGATGACACGTTCAGCCATGGGCGGATTTTGCCGCATGGGGTGCGGTAGGGTTATCGGCGCAATGGGCCGCGCCGCTGTCGGCCGGCGGCGATCAGACGCAGCGGGCGCCATCCACCTCGATGCACACGCCGCTCACGAAGGCCGCTTCGTCGCTGGCCAGGTACAGCGCCGCGTTGGCCACGTCGAGCGCGGTGGAAAAACGCCCCAGCGGAATCGAGGCGAGGAATTTGGCGCGGCGCGCGTCGTCCACCGGCCCGCCGGCGAACTCGGCGGCCAGGCCCGTGTCGGGGTTGAACACCGGGTTGATGCAGTTCACGCGGATGTTGTCGGGGCCCAGTTCGGCCGCCATCGACTTGCTGGTGGTGATGACCGCGCCCTTCGACCCGTTGTACCAGGTGAGGCCCGGGCGGGGCCGCAGGCCGGCGGTGGAGGCGATGTTGATGAAGCTGCCGCCCGTTGTGCCCGGGTTGGCGCGCATGGCCGGCACGGCGTGGATGGCCGAGAGGTAGAGGCTTTTGACGTTGATGGCGTACACCTTGTCGAACTCTTCCTCGCTCACCTCCAGCATGGGGCGGTTGCGGTGCGTCCAGCCGGCGTTGTTCACGACCACGTCGAGCCGGCCATGAAGGCGCACGGCCTCGTCCACCAGGGCTTTCATGTCGCTAGAGCGGGTGACGTCGGCGGCGAAGAAGTCCGCCGTGCCGCCCGTCGCGCGGATCTCGGCCGCCACGCGCTGGCCCCCGGTGGCCTGGATGTCGTTGACGATGACCCGGCCGCCCTCGGCCGCGAGCCGCTTGGCGATGCCTTCGCCGATGCCGTTGCCGGCGCCGGTGACGATGATGGATTTGCCTTGCACGCGCATGAAGCCTCCGATGGCGCTATGTTTCCGATAGCTGCCTGCGCAATTTTCACCAGGGCGGTGGCGGGATTCCGTTGGATGGGTTCTCGCGGCCGGTGGCCGTTGGTTGCGCGGGCGGCCAAGGCAGTGTAGCCACCGCTTTCCCGCCCGGCGTCTCCGGCACTGCCCCCTGCGCGACAGGGTGGCTCGTCTGCCGGCGCGCCCAGAAGGCGGCACCGGGCCAGCGCGTTTCCATCGCGTAGAAGCCCTGCAACTGCTTGCGGTACACCCGGTGGATGTCCCGCAGGTGGTCGGCATAGCGCTGCGGCGCCAGCAGGTCGCCAGCCCCGTACGCCAGCACCGCCTGTGCCGCGCGCATGCCGGTGTAGAGCGCGTTGCCGATGCCCTTGGACGACAGCGGGTCGAAGGCGAGGGCGGCGTCGCCCACCGCCAGCCAGCGCTCGCCGGCCGCACGATCGAGTTCGGCGCTGCAGGCATCGGCGCCCTGCACCGCGCCGTGGGGGCGATAGCCGTGCTCGGCGCACAGCGCGCCCAGGTGGGTGGTGTGCTGCAGGTGCTGCCACAGGCCGTCGTCGTCCAGCAGGGTGCGGCGGTCCAGCAGGTCGGCATCGCCCAGGAAGGCCACCACGCGTTCTCCACTGGGCAGCAGCACGCTGTACCACCAGCCGTCTTCGACCGCCTCGACCCAGGTTCGGCCGTCCAGGTCGGTGCGGCTGTCGGTGCGCAGGCGCTGGTAGAAGGCCAGCAGCCGGTCGTAGTGGCGGCGGCGCGCGCCGAGCCGGCAGGCCTGGGTCGCCATGCGGCCGCTGGCGTCGATCAGCCAGCGTGCCGTCACGTGCGACAGGGATTCGCCCGAGCGGCGCAACTGCAGCCGGTGCAACGGGCCGGATGCCTCCTGCGGGTCCGCCGAGGCGGTGCCGTTGCTGCCGGCGGGGTCGGCGCCTTGCGCATCGTCGCACTGCAGGTGGGTGGAAAGCGCGACCGTACAGCCCGCCTCACTGGCGGCCGCCCGCAGCGTGGCGTCGAAGCGCACGCGGTCCAGTTGCAAGCCATTGCCATGCAGCTGGCGCAGGGTGTCGTTGGCGTGGCCGGCCAGTCCGCCCCAATAGGCGAGGGTGCCGTAGCTGGGGCGGTGGCCGTCCGCCAGCACGCGGTCGAGCACGCCGAGTTCCCCCAGCAGGCTGCGCACGGGCGGCGGCAGGCCCTCGCCGATGCGAAAGGCCCGCTCGCCGCCGCCATCGGCCAGCAGCACGCGCAGCCCGGCGCGGGCCAGGAGAATGGCGCAGGCCGCGCCGGCGGGGCCGCCGCCGGCGATGGCCACGTCGAACGCCTGCCCGGCTTCCAGGCGGGGCACGCGCTCAGCCGCCCGGCGGCCGGCGGCGCACCGGCAGCGGCGCGTTCTGCGCTTCGGCGTGCGAGCCGAAATTGGCGCCGTGCGGCAGCGGGCGTGCCTTCGGGTGGATGGGGGCGGTGGCATCGGCCGCGGCGCCCTCGATGGCGGCGGCGCCCAGCAGGCGGGTCTGCGCGGCCAGCGCGGCGTCGCTGAGGCTGGCGGCATCGGCGGCCGCGACATCGGGGCCGTACGACGCCACCATCATCTGCGCCGGGAAGGCCGGATCGTCCGGCACGCCCGGGCGCACCTCCACGAGGCCCATCGATCCGAAGATGCGCACCATCTCTTCCATCTGCCCCGCCGTGGTGCCGTGCAGCGGCTTGTTCCAGCTGGTGCGGTTGGAGAACGCCTCGATGCGCCGGGCCATGGGCTGCTGCGGGTCCACGACGATGGCGTAGTCCTCGGCCGTCAGCACGTGGTTGGGCACGCGGGCCGGCCAGAAGGTGGGCGCGAACGGGTCGTAGGCGGTGTCGTACCCCGCTCGGCAGTAGGCCGTGTCGGCCTGCCAGGGCAGGCCCATCCAGCGGTTGATGTCGCCGGGTCCCTGGGCATACAGCGGCCCCTGGGCCGACAGCGCGGTGGCCTGGTCGAGCGTGGGCCCGTAGCTCGGCTCGGCCGTGCCCGCCGGGCGCTGGCGGATGCGGAACGGGCGGCTGTACAGCGTCAGGTGGCGCATGGGCCAGGTCATCTCGCAGCCGGGGTGGAAGGCGTCGGCCAGGCAGAACTCCAGCGCCGCCTGGTCCAGCGTGGCGGGCTGCTGCGCGAGCGGCACCGCGTCGATGCTGACCGGCAGCTGGCGGCCGGCATCCCAGTCGGAGACGAAGTCGCCCTGCACCCAGCGCGCCAGCACATTGCTCTGCGTCTGGCTGATGCTGGCGTTCTGGCGCGGGCTCTGGCCTGCGGGCACGGTCATCGCATCGCCGTACAGCCAGGGCCAGGGCATCTGGTTGCCGTCCGGTGGGCTGGGGGGGCGGAAGCTGTTGAACACCTGCCGGCGCAGTTCGGCGTTGGGGTCGTAGCCGCCTGCGGGGGGCAGGGCGGAGAGCCGCTCGATCAGCGCGGGGTTCTCGAAGTCGTACTGCCCCTGGTGGCCGAACAGAGTGGCGAAGCCCTGGTTCACCCATTGCAGGCCCGACAGGCGCTGCAGGATGGGGTACACGTCGTCGGCGAACGAGATCGTGGCAGGCGCGGGCAGCCAGCCGGCCTGCACGTACAGGTCCTGCAGCAGGTCGTACAGCGTGCGCTGGGTCTTGACCTGCGGTGCGTAGTTGGGCGGGGCGGTCACCACCCAGGCGGATTCCACCGGAATCTCCTGGCCCTCGATGCGCACCGTGGCCGAGACCGGGCCGTCGCAGGTGTCGTCGTACCAGCCGTCGGCGTTGATGAACGAGTCGCCGTCCGCGGGGTTGAAGATCGGGCTGCCCGTGGGCGAGGCCGAGACGCCGTGGCCGGGCAGGAACACCAGCCGGCCGCTGGCGTCGGTCTGCAGCTCGCCGATCTTGACCGGCACGCCGGTGAACTGCCCGGTGCAGGACACCGGCGCCGCGTTGCGGCCGGCGATGCGCTGAACGCCCGCGTCGATGACCAGCGTGTCGCGCGCGGCGTTCTTGGCATTGCGCAGCGGCAACTGGGTTTTGGCCGCCTCCGGAATGTCGAGCGCGATCTGCCACTGGTACCAGGCCGCCTTGCTGTTGGCGACGTGCACGGACCATTCGATGTCGGCCCAGTCGGCGGTCAGCTCGCGCACCACGTCGCCCGCGGCGTTGTAGCCGTAGATGCGGAACTGCGCGGCCTCGCGCTTGAGCGCGCCGGTGGCATCGCGGTAAAAGCCCTGGGGCTGCGGCGGCGGGTTCACCACCTGCGGGCCCAGGTAGAACGCCGTCTCGCTGTTGCCCACCCGGGCGATGCCGATGGCGGGGTGGATGGCGGCGCGCACGATGCGCGTGTCCTTCGCGGCGGGGTAGTCCACGCCGGGCGCGTACTGCGCCGGACGGGGCACCACGGGCTCGCCCAGCGGCACGCCGTTCACGTTGCGGCGGTTTTCGGATGAGGCCCTGTACACGGCCTTGCGCGCCTCGGCGATGCTGCCCATGGGCATGTGCTCGGGCAGGGCATGCCAGGGGTTGTAGGCCAGGTTTTCGCCGTAGCCCGACTGGCCGCGGGCGTCCAGGTCCTGCTGGGGCAGCTCCAGGATGCCGACTTCGATCGGCACGCTGGCCTGCTCGCTCCAGCGCACCGTGGCGGCGTCGAGTGGCATGTCGTGGTCGTTGGTCTGGAACTGCACCAGGAAGCGAAAGCGCGCCGGGCCCTTGCGCAGGCGGGCATGCAGGTCGGCCCGCAGGTAGAACGGGTCGTCGAAGTCCGGCGGCGCGTCGGCCGGCGGCGCCTGCACCGGCTCGATCTTGTATTTGACGAAGCGGCCCTGGCCGAAGCAGGAGGGCAGCACGCTCCAGTAGTCGGTGGCCAGCACGGAGTCCACCGTCTTTTCCATGTCGTTCAGGATCTGCGCAGTGACGGGGTGTGCCTTCAGGTAGGCATCGCCCCGGCCGTGCAGCGATTCGCAGGTGAACTCGCACATGTCCCGCGCGGTGTCGGTGAAGAACACGTCGTGGTTCTGCAGGATGAAGTCCTGCGTGGTGGCGTCCTGATCGGGCTCCAGCAGCTTGCGCCCCTGCACCCCGAAAAGCTTGATCGCGATGCCCGTGGTGCCCTTGAGATCGGGGTTGCCGGGCTGCACGTCGGCCGAGAAGCGCACCCACACCGGGTACTGCGGCGCCTGTCCGAACACGCCGACCCGCAGCTCGGGCGGCAGGTTCGGATCGATGGTGAACTGGCCATGCGCCACGCCGTGCAGTCGCAGGAACACGGGCCGCGTGGCCGGGTCGCGGCCCGCCGCCATGCCCTTGCCCTGGAAATAGTCCACGAACAGCTGTTTGAGCCCGGCCACCGGATCGCTGTCGCAGCAGCAGGGGCTGGGCGGCAAGGTCGGGGGCAGGGTGATGGGTGTGCCGGCGCAGGTGCTGGTGGCGGCCGACGGCGCGGGTGGAACTGACGTGCTTTTCATCGCAACCCTCCTTTGTTTTATGGATCGTCCTGGACGATGTAACGCTCCCTCCCGAAAAGGACGGCATGACCGCCGTGCGCTTTGGGACCCAAACATTCTGCGGGGGAACGGTAGGGGGAATGTTCAGGGTTTCCACCCGGTGGAAAAAGAGCGACACCACTGCGTGGTGCGTACATGCAGGCGCAAATCCCACAAAACCCTGCGCAAAACCGTGCCATTATTGTGGTGAATGAAAATAATTATCATTTCGAAAGACAGGGTTTTCTGGGCGGGCCATCTTCCAGAGCCCGTTCCCAGGTCGTCCGGTCACCCGTTTCCGCTCCCTTTTTAGAAAGTGAAAACCATGCCCCATACGCTTCCCGCTCTGCCCTATGCCTACGACGCGCTCGAACCCCACATCGATGCGCAGACCATGGAAATCCACCACACCAAGCACCACCAAACCTACGTCAACAACCTGAACGCCGCGCTGGAAGGCACGCCGCAGGCCGACCTGTCCATCGAGGCGCTGGTGGCCCAGGTGCAGACGCTGCCCGAGAAGCTGCAGGCGCCCGTGCGCAACAACGGTGGCGGGCATGCCAACCACAGCCTGTTCTGGACCGTGATGGCGCCGGCGGGCCAGGGCGGCGGCGGGCAGCCCTCCGGCGCGCTGGCGCAGGCCATCGATGCGGAGCTGGGCGGGTTCGACGCCTTCAAGGAGGCCTTCACCAAGGCCGCGCTCACCCGCTTCGGCAGTGGCTGGGCCTGGCTGTCCGTCACGCCCGGCGGCCAGCTTGCGGTGGAGAGCAGCGGCAACCAGGACAGCCCGCTCATGGCAGGCCTGCTGTCAGGCAACACGCCCATCCTGGGCCTGGACGTGTGGGAGCACGCCTACTACCTGAAGTACCAAAACCGCCGCCCGGAATACATCGCCGCGTTCTATAACGTCGTGGACTGGGCCGAAGTGGCCCGCCGCTACGCGAAGGCCCACGGTTGACGCCCGGGGACGGCCGCAGCGATTCTTCGTTCTGACGGCGCTCCCCGTTTCCGACCCATCGATCCACCCTCCGACCAGGGCCTTGCACATGAACGCTGACGACACACTCACCGGACGTACCGGCTGGCGCATGCGCAGATGGATGGGGGTGGCCATCGTGCTGGCCGGCGTCCTGGTGCTGGGCCGGCAGTTCTTCCAATTCCTGGCCGACAACCCGCGCGTGGAGCAGGCCTGGCACGGGGGGCTGGTGGCGGCCCTGGCGACCGCGCTGGGCACGCTGCCGGTGGTGTTCTCGCAGCGGCTGTCCGAGCGGGTGCAGGACACGCTGTTCGGCTTCGGCGCCGGGGTGATGCTGGCGGCCTGCTCGTTCTCGCTCATCATTCCCGGCATTGCCGCGGCCCAGTCGGCGGGCGCGGGAGCCTGGGGCGCGGGCGGCATCATCGGCACCTCCATCCTGCTGGGTGGACTCGCGCTGCTGGTCATGGAACGGCTGCTACCGCACGAGCATTTCATCAAGGGCGTGGAGGGCGGCCCGTCGCCGCGCACGCTGCGGCGCACCTGGCTGTTCGTCTTCGCGATCGCGCTGCACAACCTGCCCGAGGGCCTGGCCATCGGCGTGGCCTACGGTGGCGCCGATGCGCTGCGCGCCGGCACGCTCACGGCCGGCATCGCCATCCAGGACGTGCCCGAGGGCCTGGTGGTGGCCGTGGCCTTGCTGGCCGCCGGCTACAAACGCTGGCTGGCCGTGGCGCTGGGCATGGCGTCAGGCCTGGTGGAGCCGCTGGGCGCAGTGCTGGGCGCCACGGTCATCGGCTTTTCCTCTCACCTGCTGCCTTGGGGCCTGGGCTTTGCGGCCGGGGCGATGCTGTTCGTCATCAGCCACGAGATCATTCCCGAGTCGCACCGCAAGGGACACGAAGCCTGGGCCACGGGCGGGCTGATGATCGGCTTCGTGATCATGATGATCCTGGACACCGCGCTGGGCTGATCCAGAGGGCTTGAGGCCAAAAAGGCCTCCAGCACAATATTCACTAGGGCATAGTGCTATCTATTTAATAGCAATTGCTACCCGTGGCGGATGGCCACCGTCTTGAGGGTGGTGAAGCCGTACAGCGCCTCGAAGCCCTTTTCGCGCCCGTGGCCGCTCGATTTCACGCCGCCGAAGGGCAGTTCCACCCCGCCGCCCGCGCCGTAGTTGTTGATGAAGACCTGGCCGCTGGCGATGCGCCGCGCCATGCGGAACTGGCGGGCGCCGTCGCGCGTCCACACGCCCGCCACCAAGCCGAAGCGCGTGGCGTTGGCCAGCTCCACCGCGTGGTCCTCGTCCTCGAAGGCCATGGCCGAGAGCACCGGGCCGAACACCTCTTCCTGCGCCAGGCGGTGGTCCACCGGCACGTCGCGCAGCAGCGTGGGGGCCTGGTAGAAGCCCGTCTCGGGCGCTTCGTCCACCACCGTGCCCTGCGCCACCAGCGGGATCCCGGCCACCTGGGCATCGGAGAGGAAGTCCCACACGCGCTGCTGCTGGCTCTGGCGGATGAGCGGGCCGACGTCCAGGTCCATCGCCGCGGGGCCTACGCGCAGGGCCTCGAAGGCGCGGCCCAGGCGTTCCAGCAGCGGTTCGTAGATGAGTGAGTCGATCAGTACGCGCGAGCCGGCCGAGCAGGTCTGTCCGGCGTTCTGCACGATGGCGTTGATGACCACCGGCACCGCCGCATCCAGGTCGGCGTCGGCGAAGATCACCTGCGGGCTCTTGCCGCCCAGCTCCAGCGTGACGGGGCAGTGCCGCTCGGCCGCCGCCTGCTGGATCAGCGTGCCGATGCGCGGGCTGCCGGTGAAGCTGATGTGGTCGATGCCCGGGTGGCGGGCCAGCGCGTCGCCTGCCTCGTGGCCGTAGCCGGTGACGATGTTGATGGCCCCCGCCGGAAAGCCCGCCTGCGTGGCCAGCTGTGCCACGCGCAGCAGCGACAGGCACGCATCCTCGGCCGGCTTGACCACGCACACGTTGCCCGCCGCCAGCGCGCCGCCCACGCAGCGCCCGAAGATCTGCATCGGGTAGTTCCACGGCACGATGTGCCCGGTCACGCCGTGCGGCTCGCGCCAGGTGAGCACGCTGTAGCCGTCCAGGTAGGGCAGGGTCTCGCCGTGCAGCTTGTCGCAGGCGCCGGCATAGAACTCGAAGTAGCGCGCCAGCGCCTGCGCATCGGCCCGGGCCTGCCTGGTGGGCTTGCCGCAGTCGCGCTGCTCGATGGCGGCCAGTTCCTCGGCATGCTCGGACACCAGCACCGACAGGCGCATCAGCAGGCGGCCCCGCTCGACCGGCGCCAGCTTGCGCCACACGGCCTCGTGGCATTGTCGCGCTGCGTGGACCGCCGCGTCGATGTCCTCCTCGGTGCCGCGCTGGATCTCGTCGAAGGGCTGGCCGTCAGAGGGGTCGATCACGGCGATGGTGCGGCCGGAGGACGAGGCCACGGGCGCGTTGGCGATGTAGTGGAGCTGCATGGGCGGATTGTGCGCCAGCAGCGCCCGGGCGGCGCCAGCGAAGCCCGCAGGCTGGCAGCGGGCGAGGGGCCTGCGCTCAGCCGCCCGCCGCACGCAGCGCCGGCAGGTCGCGCACCTCGATCTCCCCGCGGTGCACCTGCAGCAGGCCGCGCGCCTGCAGGTCTTTCAGGATCTGGTTGATGGTCTGGCGCGACAGCGCGAGCATCAGCGACAGCTCCTCCTGTGACAGGGCGATCACGCGCCGCGACCGGCCCGCGTCCGTCCATTGGCCGTAGCCTTCGGCCATCAGCGCCAGCCGCCGCGCCACCCGCTGCGGCGCGGGCAGGAGGGCCATCTCTTCCATGGCGACCAGCGCGGTGCGCAGCTTGTCGGTCAACAGCAGAGCCAGCGCGTGCCAGTGCTGTGGGTGCAACGCCAGATGGGCCAGCAGCGGCTCCTGGGGCACGTGCAGCAGCGTGGCTGGGGTGGCGGCGTGCGCATCGTGCGTGCGCACCGAGCCGTCGAACAGCGCGATCTCGCCGAACCAGGCCGGCGCCTCCAGCCGCGTGAGCAGCGAGGCGCGCGCCTTGTCGCTCTGGCCGCCCACGCCCGAGATGTCGATGGCGCCGCGCACCACGGCATAGAGCCCGCAGGGCGCGTCGCCGCGCAGAAACAGGGCCTGCGCCGGGGCCAGCGACCGCAGCTCGGCACGCGCCATCAGGGCCTGCGCCAGATCGGCGGGCAGCGCGGCGAACCAGCGGCCGGAGCGCAGGGTGGGCAGGTGGTCGGCGGGGGAGGTCATGAAAGAGGAGGAGGGCGGCGCCCGGAGCGTGTTCGCGGCCCCCAGCCGTGGCGCGTTGTGTCGGCTGGCCGACAGACGCCCTGGCCGCACTGGCGCGATTATTCCGCGCAGCGGCGACGCACAGACCCCGGAGACACCCTATGAAAACCCTGATCGACCACCTGTCGGGCTATGCCGACTACCACCGCGACCCGCGCAACATCCAGACCCATTTCATCGGCGTGCCCATGATCATGCTGGCCGTGACGGTGCTGCTGTCTCGCCCCGCAGCGATGCTGGGCGGGCTGCCCGTGTCGCTCGCGCTGCTGGCAGCGCTGGCCGCGTGCGTCTTCTATTTTCGGCTCGATGCGCGCTACGGCGTGACCATGGCGCTCGTGCTTGCCGCCATGCTGGCCGTGGGCCAATGGCTGGCCGCGCAATCCACGGCGCTGTGGCTGGGCGCGGGGCTCGGTCTGTTCGTGGTGGGCTGGGTCATCCAGTTCGTGGGCCACTACTACGAAGGCCGCAAGCCGGCATTCGTGGACGACCTGGCGGGCCTGCTCGTCGGCCCGCTGTTCGTGGCGGCCGAACTGGGCTTTGCGATGGGCTTGCGGCGTGAGGTGCAGGCGGCCATCGAGGCGCGCTCGGGCCCGGTGCGGTTGCGACCGCACGGGCAAGGCACCGCTGCCTGACGCGCCGTTGGGGTTTCTTTTTATGCAAGGTTGTGATTCTCTATTTGTTGGGCATACGCCATGCCCAAATAAAAAATAGAAGCGCTAATGCATTTTTAGAGAAATTGCCAATTGATTTCAATGGAGTGTGGGTTTTGTTGCGCTGAATGGCATGCAGATGTAACTGAGTGAAATTGCTTCAGTTATTGGTTGCGCCTCGCATAGGCTACGGGCCTTTTCAAAACCTGCGCGCAACCATGAATCGTCCAGAAACCAAAAATCTTTCCAACATCTCTGGCTCTTTCGGAATTTCCAAAACCACCATCAAGGTATTCGGGGTCATCGCCCTGTGCGTTTTATCGGCCTGCGGAGGCGGAGGGGGTGGCGACAGCAGCACCGGCACCACGGATGGTACCACCCCCGTGACGCCTACCCCAGGCGATACGGCACCCGCAACGCCCACCACCCCTTCGACCGTCGCCAGCGATTGCGGCGAGGACGGCCATGTCCTCACGGTGGCCGGCAATACCGCCCAGATCGACGCCAACGTGTATTACACCGACGGCACCACGGTCATTTCCACCCAGCAACGCAGATTCGCCACGTCGAATGGCGCGAGCTTTCGCGGCAGGACCGGGCTATTCCTGGTGAACCAGGTCAATACCACCACTTACAGCAACGCCGCCGTTAATGGATCCTTCGGCGGCAGCGTCATGACCACGACCGAAAACAATTATTCGAGCGTCGTCGGTGACGTGCGGCAGACCTACGGTTTGACCGTCTCCAATCTCTTTCAGGGCACGACCAGCACGGCCAGCAGCTATTTCACGCCCTACGCCTATACGGGTGCGCCGCTGAACCCCGCCTTGGACACAGCCTACGCGGCCAGTTATTCCACCACGACGGAAAGCGGCGGGACCACGCAGCCCGCGCTGGCGCAGACCAGCATCACCACCTATTCGACAGAGTCGGTCAGCGTGCTGGCCGGGACGTTTCCCGCCTGCAAGGTCAAGATCGAGGTGACCGGCGGCGCGACGACGGCCAACGTCAGCTACACCTGGCTGGTCGCCTCGGGCCGGTACAAGGGTCTGGTCGTGCGCACGGCCAATGCCAACGGCGTCAAGACGTCGGAGGCGACGCGCCTGCTGGTGAACGGGCAATAAAGGGAATCACACCACAGCCGAAAGCCAAAACACCGCTGGGTTGCAGGCAGAACCCATGCGGCGTTTCCCGCCTTCGGCAAGCTGCACGCTCGCTTCGGGCGCATGCTGGACGATCCAGTAGGCGCTGCCGATACCTGCGGCGACCGAGATCAGCACGCGCTCGTCCAGCATCTGCCGGCCACTTCGTGGCTGACTTGACTTTGAAGCAATAGAATTATTGTTTTGGAGTTAAAATTGCGACAACGCGTGTTGGTGCAAATTTTTGATCTTGAGGGTCTCTGGCCCATCAATAAAAATTACCGACAGTTCCTACTCCGTGAATTTGATCAACCCTGCGGTTCCCTAGTGGAGTTGCGCCAGGAACACGCTCTGATGAAAGCGAGTGGGGCATTGAGGGGCTCCCCATTTTTGCCTTTACCTCTGACATTGAAGCGCTTGCCATGACTGCGCTATCGATCTGAAAAATATTTTTTGAAATTCGCTGGAAAAATAATGAGATTTCTTGAAAAGCTGGTCCTGATTTTCAATTTGCGATTGAAAAATGTCCGGCGGTACCTGCTCCTGACGGCTCTTTTCTTGTTCTCGCCGCTGTGTGTTGCAGCTGCTCCTCCGGCTCCTCTTTGGGGGCCTCCCGGCTTTCACGCAACGCCAGGCGAAGCTTGTGAGCAATCGATCATTGATGCCAATGCGTGGAGGCCAGGGTGGTATGAATCGTATGAATTATTGCCCGGTAGCTTTTCATATCAAAAGGTATGCATATTTTATGGTCCTGGGCACCTATATGCAAGCGAACAAGAGATCGCCGCGTCTTGTCCTTATGGGTGGTATCCCAACGGGCCTTTTGCACACCTTATGCCCAGCGAAGATAACGCCTCATGCGTTTGCCCTCCAGGAAGCCCAGTTTATTCGCCTGAATATCAAGTTTGTATAAGCAGCTTCAGCATCAGTATTGATGGTCCGGCGGCCACAAAAGTCTTGCCTGCGGGGCCATCATTATCAATGGCTGCAACAGTAAAAGCCAATGGTGAGCCGGGCAAGAATTGGCTTGTTACAGTTTCTGTTCCTGGCAGTTTATCGATCAGTGGAAAAACTGATATTAATGGGAGGTTTAAATTTACGTATATTCCCCCGCGCCGCCCGATGGTTGCCCGCCTGACAGCAATCTGCAGAGATTGCAATAACGTTAGTACAGAAATGGATATCAATGTCACAGATGTTCCCATCTGCAGAGCGGATCCAGGGATGCTGCTTGGCAATCCTGTTGCCCCTGTGTCTGGCGCCAAAATTCAAGTTGAAACTGATTGGCAGGACCAGAGCGCTCACACTTTAAGCCTTGTCCGCACTTATCGCAGCAGCGGTAGCCAGGTCCCCGTAGGTTGGGGAGGCTATTGGTCACACAATTATTCTGCTCAGCTGGTAGGCGGCGATTTCCAACGCAATGCGCAATTCGGCAACGGGACATTGGCCCTGTTCACACGAAATACCAAAACGGATCCCTGGGTCAACGACAGCGGGGAATACCGCTTGGAGCAAAATACGGATGGATGGCGGATCACTCGCTTGGAGGACGATGCATATTGGCAATTCGATGGTAATAACGTACTCGTCAAAATAGGGCAGCGCAACGGGTGGGTCATGACACTCAGCTATGCAGGCGGTGCGTTGACCCAGGTGACCAATGCCTTTGGTCGCAAGCTGCAATTCTTCTATGACGCTCAAGGCCATCTTGCAAGCGTTACGGCCCCTAATGGCCAGACCATCGCATATACCTTGCATGGCACGGGTCGTCCCCTTGGTGTGCTTTATCCAGACAACCGAAGCAAATCCTATCTATATGAGAATGCTCAATATCCTGATTTGTTGACCGGCATCAACGATGAGAGCGGACGGCGCTATGCGACCTTCAGTTATGACGCTGACGGCCGTGCCACATCCACCAGCCACGCAGGGGGTGTACTCAGCTATAGCGTCACATACCCCGAAGGTAATAGTGCGGATAAGGGCAGCCTGACCACTGGCAGTGTCGATGGGGCCCTGTACCAAAGCAGCGTTCAAACCACAGATCCGCGTGGCAATGTGCAAACCTGGAACTACCAAGGTGGCGACGGCACGGTGCGCACCCTAGGCGCGAGCGGTCCCTTTGAAGGCGCTACCGTCGCCAGCCGCAGTTTTGCCGATGGTTTGAATCTGCCCATTCTGGAAACAGACTTCCTTGGTAACAAAACCACCTTTGAATGGGATGTTTCACGCCGTTTGCTGCTTAAAACCACCCGCGCAGCCAGCACCCCTTTGGCACAAACCACGCAGACTCAGTGGCACCCAGCGCTGCATCTGCCGGTCATGATCACGGAGGCGGGCCGCACCACCGCATACACCTACGACCCGTTGGGCAACAAGCTCAGCGAAACCATCACTGACGCTGTGAGCAACGAGAGCCGGACCGTTCGTTGGACATACAACGATCAAGGCTTGGTGGCAAGCATGACCGACACGCGCGGCAAAGTATGGACCTACGGCTACGACATTGCGGGGAACACCACCAAGGTCACCAACCCATTGGGCCATGTCACCCTGTACAGCTACAGCGGCGCAGGCCAGATCACCCAGATTACCGATCCGAATGGTGTTGTCACTGCCAATATCTACGATGCGCGCCAGCGCCTGTTGAGCACTTCGGTTGCGGGTCAGACAACCACTTATGCATACGATGCCGTAGGTCAGTTGACGCGGGCCACGCGTCCCGATGCTAATTGGATTGGCTTTGAGTACGACGCTGCCCACCGTTTGACCGCCGTTACTGACAACCTGGGCAACCGAATCGATTACACGCTGGACAACGCAGGTAACCGTGTCGCTCAGCAAACCAAAGATCCTGCCGGCGTTCTTAGCCGCCAAATCACCCGTATGTACGACGCTGTGGGCCGCTTGCAAAAGACCACCGGCTTGGAATAAGAGACGCCCAACATGTTTGCATTGATTCAGCCGGCCTCGATGGATACAGCCGCTCTTTTTAAAGCCCCTGTGCGGTCATTCTTGCGCCGTCTTTTTTTCATCCTGTGCTGGTGCCTTGTTCCATGGTTTACCCAGGCTCAGGCCTTGACCAAAACCACGAGCGATTTAACGCTCGCGTCGTCCACCGTCTCTGTGGGGCAATCCACCACGCTCACGGCAACCATCAAACCGAGTGCCGCAAAGGGCACGGTTCGTTTCATGGCGGGAGCCACGAACTTGGGTAATGCCGCCCTGAACAGCACAGGCGTGGCCAGCCTAGCTACAACGTTCGCTACGGTGGGCACGCAGAGTCTCACAGCCGTATATGCAGGCAATAGCACCTACGCTGCCAGCACCTCTTCGGCAAAGCAACTGACGGTCAAGGCAACCGTCACTGCCAGCACGCTGGCATTGGGCGCCGCCCCTTCGAGCAGCGTCGCCAACGAGGCCGTCACCCTGCGGGCCACCATCAGCCCATCCACGGCCACAGGGACCGTCACATTCAAGGACGGCTCTGCCTCCTTGGGCACGGCCAACTTGAATGCCGGTGTTGCGACGCTAAAAACCAGCTTTGCCGTGGCTGGCGCCCATCACCTGAGCGCCAGCTATGCTGGTAATGCAGCGGTCTCTGCCAGCAACTCCAATGCGTTGTCTTTCACCGTGGTGGGTGCACCGATGGCATTGCCCAGCCCGCCTGTTTCGCCCACACCCGTGGTGAGCTTGGCTTATGACGCTCAAGGTCATCCGACGGTGGTGACTCAGGCACCCGATAGCCCAGACTTGGCTTTGGCAACCAGTAATGAATACGATGCATTGGGGCGGACCAAGAAAGTTCTCAATCCATCCGGCAACAGCACCGTCATCAGCTACGACAGCAGCAACCAGGTCAGCGCTGTATTCGACCCGATAGGCCTGACGACACAGTATGACCGCGACGGATTGGGGCAGGTCAAACAGCAGCGCAGCCCAGATACTGGTAGCACCGAACTGAGTTACGACCCTGCGGGCAACCTGCTGACCAGCAAAGACAGCCGTGGCGTGCTTGCCACCCATACCTACGATGCCATCAACCGCCTGACCGGCAGCACTTTCAGCCAGGCTGGGCAGCAAAGCCAAAGCTACACATGGATTTATGACCAGACGGGTGGCGATTTCGCCAACGGTATCGGTCGGTTGACCACGATCAGTTTCCCTGAAGGGACGACCACCTATGCCTACAACGCCCAAGGGCGTGTAACCAAGGCCCAGCAAACGCTCAATCCGAACTCGACTGCCAACCAGAAAGCCGTTGTCTTATCCACGCTTTACGAATACGACGCGGCGGGTAACGTGATCGGCATGACCTACCCTTCGGGTCGCAAACTGAGTATTGGGTATGGCGGCGGTTTGCCCGTTGCCCTGGGTCTCGGCAAAGATGCTTCCAGCACGCCCACCTCCTTGATCACCGGGCTGCGATACGCACCTTTCGGTGCACCGCAAAGTTGGAACTGGGCGATGACCAGCGGCTCGTTGGCGCACAGCAGGGTCATGGACACCCATGGCCGGTTGATACGCTATCCGCTGGGCGAGTATCTGCGTGACGTGTCTTACGACGGGGCAGGCCGTATCACGGGCTACACCCACTACCGTGCAGTGTCAGGTGCAACGAGCGGCTCATCGGCCCCCTCGCTGGATCAGCAGTTCAGCTACAACGCATCGGGCAGACTGACACAGGTGACTACCGCCCAAGGAACCTGGACCTACATGTATGACGGTACAGGCAACCGCATCAACGTGGCCTCGGACAACGGCGTATCGAGCTGGTACAACCTCAAGCCCAAAAGCAACCAGTTGGCTTCCATCGATAAGCCAGCGATCACGCTGACCTATGACGCAGCGGGCAACACCACGTCGGATGGCAACTTCGCGCTGCAATACGACTTGAAAGGCAGGCTGGTTCGGGCAACCAATGCGCAGGGCACCACCAGCTACACCTACGACAACAACGGCCTGCGGGTGCGAAAAAGCACGGGGCTGGCCGGTGGCACGACGATTTTCGTGTACGACGCCGAAGGCCATCTGCTGGGCGAATACGACGCGTCAGGCAATCCGATCCGGGAAATCGTCTGGCTGGGAGCCATGCCCTTGGCTGTCTTCACTCCGGATTCCGCGTATGGCGCCAATGCGGCTGCGAATGCGCCACAGGTCTACTACATCCATGCAGACCATTTGAATACTCCGCGGGTGGTGGTTGACCGTGCCAACACGGTGCGCTGGCGTTGGATGAGCGAGCCGTTTGGCACCACGGCAGCCGAGAGCAGCCCTGCGGGTCAGGCAGACTTTGTATTCAATCTGCGCTTTCCAGGTCAGTACTATGACGTGGAGTCGGGGATTCACCAGAATTGGAATCGGGATTACGTTCCGGGGTTGGGGAGATATGCGCAGAGTGATCCGATTGGTCTTGCAGGTGGGTGGAACACGTACAGCTATGTAGGCGGCAATCCGCTCTCCCACACCGATAGGCTGGGGTTGGCCACGGATGAGGAGATCAGAAAAGCGGTGGAAACACTTCGATGCGCCAACCCTGGAGAATTCGAAAAATTAGCAAGGTCAATCACTATGGACAACATGGGGGAGAATGGGGAAGGCATGACTGATTGGCGCAATAACATCACCTTGAATTCGAACTTGTACGGGGACAGCAGAACACCTGTAATGGACATGATTCGAAGTGAGTTCCTGCAAACCCTGGCGCATGAAATGCTGCATGTCAATCAAGGCATTGGCGGAAAGGTAATAACAAGAGTCAGGATGGGAAATCCACTTGGGGTTTTGCATCGCCAATTGGATGCAAAGGCTGAGGCCATGATTACGCGTCAACTGCTTGACCAGTACAACAAAGCACTTCAAAACGGGGATTCAGGATGCTCATGCACACGATGAGAATGAGGGCTACGGTTTTTATGGCTGCATTTGTTGCAGCTTGCAGTCCTGTGGCTGAAGTCACGCCGCGCCATTACGTTGGTTTGGTTGTTGGTCATTCTTCGCCATTGAAGATTGAAATTGCTAAAGCGTTAATAGCATCCCCTGGAAAACCTGTGCCACAGGCCGGTCCGTTGCAATTGCCGCCACCGTCCGGCTTGGCCCCGATGAAATTCGACTTTGGTTGGGTCACAGCAGGGGGGGCCATCATGATTCAAAGCACCAAGTTTGCGGTGATTGTTTTGCAAGAGCCTATGCTTGATCAAGGTAAGGTGACGTGGAGTTGCATCGTGCATCCAGTTGAAGCCAAACCCAACCTTTGTGGATCCGATTATCAAAATGGATTGCTTCAAAATAAATAACACTCTATCTAATGCCTATAAGCGCCAGTGGCTCGTTTCTTTTTTAATCTAAAAAAGGCCACCCGCAACCCCCTGCCAGTTGCTAAGGCTTTGGAGGGGCGGGCGGCTTATTTTTTAGCCGCTGGATATTTGACGTTACGCCCTCTTGCGTGTATTCATCTTGACTGTTTTAGTCGCATCGACGCTACTCTTTCCAGAATTGGAATCGGGAGCGTCCCAGGGTTGGAAAGATATGCGCAGTCTGATTCCATCGGGTTGCGTGGTGGGCTAAAATTGCAGGGAGTGAATATGGCCTACTATGTGGCAGTTGTCGCTTTCCCTCTTGTTTTGTCTCTCACTAATTTCGGAAATTACCTCCATGGAGGTACTCTCGTTGAATTGGTTGCCATGCAGGGGGGGCTGTAGTGATTTTTATGGTGGCAATAAAAATCTTTCCGAGGGTAGGAGTGACAGAGAAAGTTTTTGCTGTTCTCTGTGCCTTGGTTCCGCTGTTTTTTGTCATTGCTTCCTTGGTGTCGTTGCTTGGGTAGTAATTTCCTTAAGTAAGCCACCAGCAATCCCTGCCAGCTGCTAAAGATTTTGGGTTCGGGGGGCTTCTGTTTTTAGCCTCTGCGGACAAACTGTTTAGTGCGCTTGCTGCAACACCGATCCAACACCTGCAACACAAACTTCTACTGTGCCTTAGGTAGCGCGCTGATGTACAAAGCGGGTCATAAAAGGGAGTTAAAAAATGGCAGAAGTTAAGCTCGTTGCGACGTGTCATCGTGCCTGCGCAAAAAATTGCGGGTGAACCGATCGATTTTTCATTTATGGCATTTCCCTATCCCCGATTTTTTGCTGAGCAGCTAAAAGAGGCCCCGCTTGTCGAAGAGGTTATGTATCTAATTGATCATAGGGAGGCTAAATTTAGAGTGGATGTTGATCATTTTGGTCAAATCAACTGGTTTTATATAAAAGGGGTGCCTGTGATTTTTGATTTGATGAAAATCGCATTTGCTTCCACGCCGAAAAATAGCACGCCATTCTGGAAGTATTAAATAAGGGCCAATTGCACGGCTTGCTGAAGCTGATCGGATGTCAGGTAATCCGATTCGTGAAATCGTCTGGCTGGGGACATGCCCTTGGCGGTCTTCAATCCGGATGCCGCGTATGGCGCCAATGCGCTGCGAATGCGCCACAGGTTTACTACATAGCGGTATTAAGTGAAGCCCATGTAGGCTCCCTGCTTCGCAAGCTGTGCGTTCTGAACATCCGCAAGGCGCTGCGGATGTTCGTCATTGCCTAGATCTCCTCGCGGTTCGTTGATTGGCCTTGTCGCCATTGCCCGTGCCGGGAGGCTCACCCCCCGTGAAACCGCACCACCAGCGGCACGATCAGCAGCGCCACGATGTTGATGATCTTGATGAGCGGGTTCACCGCCGGGCCAGCCGTGTCCTTGTAGGGGTCGCCCACGGTGTCGCCGGTGACGGCGGCCTTGTGCGCCTCGCTGCCCTTGCCGCCGTGGTGGCCGTCCTCGATGTATTTCTTGGCGTTGTCCCAGGCGCCGCCGCCGGTGCACATGCTGATCGCCACGAACAGGCCGGTCACGATGGTGCCCATCAGCAGCCCGCCCAGCGCCTTCGGCCCCAGCAGCAGGCCCACGGCGATGGGCACCACCACCGGCAGCAGGCTGGGGACCACCATCTCCTTGATGGCGGCGGTGGTCAGCATGTCCACCGCCTTGCCGTATTCGGGCTTGCCCGTGCCGTCCATGATGCCGGGGATGGTCTGGAATTGGCGGCGCACCTCGACCACCACCGCGCCCGCCGCGCGGCCCACGGCCTCCATCGCCATGGCGCCGAACAGGTAGGGGATGAGCCCGCCGATGAACAGGCCCACGATCACCATCGGGTCCGACAGGTCGAAGCGGATGGCCTGGCCATAGGCCGAGAGCTTGTGCGTGTAATCGGCGAACAGCACCAGCGCCGCCAGCCCTGCCGAGCCGATGGCATAGCCCTTGGTGACGGCCTTGGTGGTGTTGCCTACGGCGTCCAGCGGGTCGGTGATCTCGCGCACGCTGGCGGGCATTTCGGCCATCTCGGCGATGCCGCCGGCGTTGTCGGTGATGGGGCCGTAGGCATCCAGCGCCACGACGATGCCCGCCATGCTGAGCATGGCCGTGGCCGCCACCGCCACGCCGTACAGGCCCGCGAGCGCATAAGACACCAGGATGGCCAGGCACACGCACAGCACCGGCCAGGCGGTCGAGCGCATCGACACGCCCAGCCCCGCGATGATGTTAGTGCCGTGCCCCGTGGTGGAGGCCTGTGCGATGTGCTGCACGGGCGAATACTGCGTGCCGGTGTAGAACTCGGTGATCCACACCAGCGCAGCCGTGAGCACCAGGCCCGTCGCGCAGGCGCCGAAGAGCCGCATCTGGCTGCCGCTGGCCGCGATGGCGTTGTCCGGCACCAGCCAGGCGGTGACGAACCAGAACGCGACCAGCGAGATCACGCCCGCGATCGCCAGGCCCTTGTACAGCGCCGGCATCACGTTCTTCATGCCGGGCGAGGCCTTGACGAAAAAGCAGCCTACGATGGACGCGAGGATGGACACCGCCCCCAGCGCCAGCGGGTAGGTCACCGCGGCCACCGGCGCGGCCGTCACCATGAGGGCGCCCAGCACCATGGTGGCGATCAGCGTGACGGCGTAGGTCTCGAACAGGTCGGCGGCCATGCCGGCGCAGTCGCCCACGTTGTCGCCCACGTTGTCGGCGATCACGGCGGGGTTGCGCGGGTCGTCCTCGGGAATGCCGGCCTCCACCTTGCCCACCAGGTCGGCCCCCACGTCCGCGCCCTTGGTGAAGATGCCGCCGCCCAGCCGCGCGAAGATGGAGATCAGCGAGGAGCCGAAGGCAAAGCCGATCAGCGGGTTGAGCAGCGCCGCCAGATCGGCCGTGGGCGTGAACTGCCCGCGCCCCACCAGCAGCCAGCAAAAGCCGGTCACGCCCAAAAGCCCCAAGCCCACCACCAGCATGCCGGTGATGGCCCCGCCGCGAAAGGCCACGTCCAGCGCCGGGCCCATGCCCTGCGTGGCGGCCTGGGCGGTGCGCACGTTGGCGCGCACCGACACGTTCATGCCGATGAAGCCGCAGGCGCCCGACAGCACCGCGCCGGCAACGAAGCCCCCGGCCGTCATGGCATCGAGGAACAGGCCGATGAGCACGGCCAGCACCACGCCCACGATGGCGATGGTGCGGTACTGGCGCGCCAGGTAGGCGGCCGCGCCGGCCTGGATGGCGCCGGCGATCTCCTGCATGCGGGGGTTGCCCGGGTCCTTGGAAAGGATCCAGCGGCGGGCCCAGAGGCCGTAGGCCACCGCGATCAATCCGCAGATCAGGGCCAGTATCAGGGGAGGGTTCAACGCTGCCGGGTTCGCCATGCTCTTTCTCCTTGGGTGTCGATTGCACGGAAAGGAAACACAACGCATCGGTGGTGCTTCCGCTGCGTTGCTTCCTCGTGCCCCGGGGCCTGCGTGCGAGCAGGCGGAGACGATTGGCCAACGCAGCCAATTTACTGCCAAGGGCCCGCGCGGGCAAGCGCGGCCGGGCGTGCGCCTAAAATCGCGCCACCCCCGGCCCGGCGCGGGCTGGCCCCGCGGCCGCCGGAGCCCATCACCTCCTCAACCTTCAGAGATCCATGTCCCTCAACAACGTCACCCCTGGCAAGAACACCCCTGAAACCTTCAATGTGGTCATCGAGATCCCCATGGACTCGGACCCCATCAAGTACGAGGTGGACAAGGAATCGGGCGCCATCTTCGTGGACCGTTTCATGACCACGGCCATGTACTACCCCTCCAACTACGGCTACGTGCCGCAAACGCTGAGCGGCGACGGCGACCCGGTGGACGTGCTGGTGATCACCCCCTATCCGCTGCTGCCCGGCGTGGTCGTGCCCTGCCGTGCGCTCGGCATCCTGAAGATGGAAGACGAAGCGGGCGTCGATGGCAAGGTGCTGGCCGTGCCCACCACCAAGGTCCTCAAGATGTACGAAAACTGGAAGACCGTGGACGACGTGAACCCGATGCGCCTGAAGGCCATCAGCCACTTCTTCGAGCACTACAAGGACCTGGAAGAAGGCAAGTGGGTCAAGGTGCTGGGCTGGGAAGGCATCGATGCCGCCCACCAGGAAATCGTGGAAGGCCTGGCCAACTACAAGAAGTGAGAGAGAAGGGGGCGCTTGCCTTGCGCTCTTTTTTTCCCAGGTTTCTCCGTCCCGGCCGCCGCCCTGGTGCCCGGGGCTGAACCCGCCAAAGCCTGCCGGCCTGCATGCCCGCAGGCTTTTTTCATAGGGCGGTATCTGCGGATGCGCTGGGCCGCAGCGGATTCGAATACTGTATATTTAAACAGTCTTCGATGCCCACCCCATGTCCCGCCTTGCCCTTGCCTCCCTCTCGCCGGACGCCGCCGCCCGCAGGGAAAGCGCTGCCCGCCTGGAACTGCCCGGCGTGTGGCAGGGCGATGCGCTCACGGCGCAGCATGGGCGCGTGCAGCCTTCGGGCCATGCGCTGCTGGATGCGGTGCTGCCCGGTGGCGGATGGCCGCTGGGGGCCATGACCGAGGTGCTGCAGCCGCCGCAGGGCGGGGCGGAGTGGCCCCTGGTGCTGCCGGCGCTGGCCCGGGCGGCGGCGCAGCGGGGCGGGCAGGTGGTGCTGGTGGCGCCGCCCGCCGAGCCCTTCGCCCCCGCGCTGCAGGCCGCGGGCCTGCCGGCCGACCGGCTGTGCCGCGTGCGCCCCCTGCCTTCGCGGCACGACCAGTCGGCCGCCTGGGCCAGCGAGCAGGCCCTGCGCTGCCGCGACGTGCTGGCCGTGCTGGCCTGGCTGCCCCAGGCGCCGCCCGAAGCGCTGCGCCGCCTGCAGCTGGCTGCGGCCCAGCAGGCGGCGCTGCTCTGGGTGTTCCGCCCGCAGGACCTTCGCCGGCAAGCCTCGCCCGCGCCGCTGCGGTTGTGGGTGGTGCAGGGCGTTCCAGCGATCCAGAAGATTCAGGGGGCCGAAGGTTCGCCAGCGCTGGGGCGCGCGCCGGAGCTGCCGGCTCCGGCGCAAGTCCCGGGATGGCCGGACGGGGGCAGGGCGCCCGGCGTGCTTCAGGTGCATGTTCTCAAGCGGCGCGGGCCGCCGTTGATGCAGCCGGTGCCGGTCTGTGCGCACGCGTCCGCGTTGTCCGCCGTGCTGGCGGCGATGCGGGCGTTGAAGGCGCGCCGGTTTCCGGGCGATGCCTCCGCGCCGGCTGCGCAGCGGCCTGTGCCCGTCGCGCCACAGGGGGTGGCGGTCCATCAGGAGCGGGTCCATGCACTGGATCGCCGTGCCTTCGTCGCTGGATGAACTGCCGCCCGGCGCGCCGGCCGCCTCGGCGGGCTGGTGGGCGCTGCGCTTCACGCCCCGGGTGGCGCTGCTCGACGAAGCCCTGCTGCTGGAGGTGGCCAGCACCGAGCGCCTCTGGGGCGGCCGGGCCCGGCTGCTTTCGCTGATCCGGCAGCACCGCCCGGCCTTCAGCGGGCAGGCCGAGCTGGCAGGGCCTGCCGAAGCGCAGGAGACCCCAGCGCCCGGACGGCCAATACCAGGACCAGAAAAAGACAAGGCGGCCGCCCGCCGCCTGCCGCAGCTCTCCGGCGGCGACCCGGCACTGGCCCAAGGCGCCACGGCCTTCGAAGCCCTGGCCCTGCTGCGGCTGGCCCAGGCCGACCCCGCGCATCGCCCGCCGCGCCGGTTGCCGCACGACCTGCCCCTGCGCACCCTGGCGGCCCTGCGCCCGCACGCCGCCAGCCTGGAGCGCATGGGCTGTCGCACGCTCGGCGCGCTGCGGGCCTTGCCGCGGGCGGGCGTGGCGCGCCGGTTCGGGGCCGATGCGCTGCGGGCGCTGGACCAGGCCTTTGGCGACGTGCCCCATCCCTTGCCCTGGATCGAACTGCCCGAGCGCTTTTCGCTGTCGGCCGAGCTGCCCGCGCTGGCCGAATCGGCCGGCACCTTGCTGTGGTCCGCCAACCGGCTGCTGGGCGTGCTGCACGGCTGGCTGCAGGCGCGCCAGCAGGGCGTGCTGGCGCTGGAGCTGGCCTGGCGCCACGACCTGCGACGCATCGACGGCGTGGACCTGCCGGCCCAGCAAAGCCTGACGGTGCGCACGGCCGAGCCCACGCAGGACCTGGCCCATCTGCGCCGTCTGCTCGCCGAGCACCTGGGCCGCCAGCGCCTGGCCGCGCCGGTGAACCAGATCACCCTGAGCGGCACCGAAACCCGTCTCTGGGCCGAGGCCAGTGCCAGCCTCCTGCCGCCCAGCCCCGAAGACGCACGGCGCGCGCAGGGCGAGCCCTGGCACCAGTGGGTGGAGCGGGTCTCGGCCCGGCTCGGGGCGCAGCAGGTGCAGGTGGCCGTGCTGCAGGCGGACCACCGGCCGGAATGCATGCTGCGCTGGGAGCCGGCCGCGGGCCAGGCTGTCCCGGCGCAGGGGCCTGCCGGCACGCGCTCCCCCCGGGCGCGCTCTGGAGGGGGGGGCGTGACCACGGCGGGGGCGGGCAGGGCGGACGATGGCCGTGCCACGGGGGCGGCCCGCCGCGACGGCGGCGCAGGGAGTGCTGGCAGTAGCGCCAGCACTGCCAGCCACCGCGATCCCCGGCCCGCCGCCGTGGCCGCCGATGCCGCGCTGTGGCCCGGCTGGCTGCTGCGCCCGCCCCAGCGCCTGGCCCTGCAGGGCAGCCGACCGCTGTGGCATGGCCCGCTGCGCCTGCTGGCCGGTCCCCACCGCTTCGATGGCGGTTGGTGGGACGCCTCGCAGCACCTGGAGCGGCGCGACTATTTCGTGGCCCACAACGACACCGTGGGCACGGTGTGGATCTTTCGGCAATGGGCGGGGACGCGCGAGGCGGGCCGGCACGAGTGGTTCCTGCACGGGGTGTTCGGATGAGCGGCGTCACCGCCTTCCCATCCCCGGGTGGGCCACCGCCCCGGCCTGCCCATGCCCTGCCGGACTATGCCGAGCTGCATTGCCTCACCAACTTCAGCTTCCAGCGCGGTGCCTCGCATCCCGCCGAACTGGTGCAGCGCGCGGCGGAGCTGGGCTACGCGGCGCTGGCGATCACCGACGAATGCTCGGTGGCCGGCGTGGTGCGGGCGCACACCGTGGCCAAGCGGCTCGGCCTGAAACTCATCGTGGGCAGCGAGTTCGCCTGGGGCGATCTGCGCCTGGTGGCGCTGGCGCGCGACGCCGAGGGCTGGGGCAACCTGTGCGAGTTCATCACCGCAGCGCGGCAGGCCGCCCCCAAGGGCGAATACCGCCTGCACGCCGGCACCGACTTCGCGCTGCTGCGTGGCTGCGAGGTGCTGCTGGCGCCGCGCCGCGACCGCCTGGGTGCTACTGATTTGATAGCTATCGAGGCATGTCTTTCTAAGGCATTGGCCCAATTGAACCCGTGGGGCATCGCCCCCTGGCTGGTCGTGGAGCAACCCCTGGCCCCCGACGACAGCCTGTGGCTGACCACGCTGGAGCAGGTGGGGCAGGCGCTCGGCCTGCCGCTGGTGGCGGCGGGCGACGTGCACATGCACGTGCGCGGCCGCAAGCGCCTGCAGGACGTGGTCACCGCCGTGCGCCTGGGGCGGCCCGTGGCCGAATGCGGCTTCGCGCTGCAGCCCAATGCCGAGCGACACCTGCGCGCGCGCATGCGGCTGGCCGCCATCTACCCGCCTGCGCTGCTGGCGGCCACGCTCGCCGTGGCGGCGCGCTGCACCTTCAGCCTCGACGAGATCCGCTACCGATACCCGAAGGAAACCGTGCCGCCCGGCATGACCCCGGGCGAAGCCCTGGCCTGGTACACCGAGCAGGGCGCCCAGGGCCGCTACCCGATGGGCGTGCCGGAGGCCGTGCGCACGCAGATCGCCAGGGAGCTCGACCTCATCGCGCACTGCCGCTACGAGATGTACTTCCTCACCGTGCACGACATCGTGCGCTACGCCCGCAGCCGGGGCATCCTGTGCCAGGGGCGGGGCTCTGCCGCCAATTCGGCGGTGTGCTTCTGCCTCGGGGTCACGGCGGTCGATCCGACCAAGACGCGGCTGCTGTTCGAGCGCTTCATCAGCAAGGAGCGCGACGAGCCGCCCGACATCGACGTGGACTTCGAGCACGACCGGCGCGAAGAGGTCATCCAGTACATCTACGACAAGTACGGCCGCGAGCGGGCGGCCATCGCGGCCGTGGTCATCAGCTACCGCACGCGCAGCGCGCTGCGCGACGTGGGCAAGGCCCTGGGCGTGGCGCCCGCGCTCATCGATGCCTTCGCCAAGGACCACCACTGGTTCGACGAGGCCATCGCCACCGAACGCCTGCAGGAACTGGCCGAGGCCGTGGACGAGCCGCTGGCGCCGCACATCGCCGAACTGTGGCTCAAGCTGGCGCGCGATCTGAAGGGATTTCCGCGCCACCTGAGCCAGCACGTCGGCGGCTTCGTGCTCACCGAGGGCAAGCTCACGCGGCTGGTGCCCGTGGAGCCTGCCAGCATGGACGGCCGATCCATCATCCAGTGGGACAAGGACGACCTGGACGACATGCACCTCATGAAGGTGGACGTGCTCGCCCTGGGCATGCTGAGCGCGCTGCGCCGCGCCCTGGAACTACGCGCCCTGCTGCGCGGCGAGCACTGGGACCTGGCCGGCATCCCGCGCGAGGACGGCGCCACCTACGACATGATCTGCGCGGCCGACACCGTGGGCGTGTTCCAGATCGAAAGCCGGGCGCAGATGAGCATGCTGCCGCGACTGCGCCCGCGCGAGCTGTACGACCTGGTGGTCGAGGTGGCCATCGTGCGGCCGGGGCCGATCCAGGGCGGCATGGTGCACCCGTACCTGCAGGCCCGGGAGCGGCGGTTGCGCGGCGAGCCGCTGGAACTGGAGCATGAAGAGTTGACGGAGGCCCTGGAGCGCACGCTGGGCGTTCCCATCTTCCAGGAGCAGGTCATGCAGATCGCCATGATCGCTGCCCGCTTCACGCCTGGCATGGCCGATGAGCTGCGCCGCTCCATGGCCGCATGGAAGCGCACCGGTGGCGTCCACCGCTTCGAAGGGCCTTTCATGAAGGGCATGGCGGACAACGGCTACAGCGAAGATTTCGCCCGGCGCATCTTCCGGCAGATCGAAGGTTTCGGCGAATACGGCTTCCCCGAAAGCCATGCCTACAGCTTCGCCATGCTGGCTTATGCGAGCAGCTGGTTCAAGTGCCACGAACCCGCATGCTTCCTGGCGGCGCTGCTCAACTCGCAGCCCATGGGTTTCTACACGCCTTCGCAACTGGTGCAGGACGCCGTGCGCCACGGCGTGCGCGTGCTGCCCATCGATGCGGTGCACAGCGACTGGGAATCGACCCTGGAGGGCGAGCCCCAGCCCGTGCGCGGCGTGGCCGACCCGCAGCCCGCTGTGCGCCTGGGCCTGCGGCTGGTGGCGGGGCTGGCCCAGTCCACGGCCGAGCGGCTGGTCGCTGCTCGGGCGGTCCAGGCGTTCGCCGGCACCGAAGACCTGGCCCTGCGCGCCCGGCTGGACCGGCCCGCGCTGCAGGCATTGGCCGCGGCCGATGCGCTGCGCTCCCTGTCGGGCCACCGGCGCCAGCAGGCCTGGGACGCCGCGGCGCAATGGCGCGCGCCGGCCTTGCTGCAGGACGCGGCGGTGAACGAGGCACCCCTGGCCCTGCCCGAGGCGCCCGAAGGCGAGGAGATCCTGTTCGACTACGCGGCCACGGGCCTCACGCTGCGCCGCCATCCGCTGGCGCTGCTGCGCGGCCGGCTGGAGCGCTGGCGGCTGCTCACCGCCCTGGCGCTGCGCGACATGCCCAACGGCCGCCGCGTGCGCGCCTGCGGCATCGTCACCGTGCGCCAGCGGCCCGGATCGGCCAACGGCACCATGTTCATCACGCTGGAGGACGAGACCGGGCCGGTCAACGTCATCGTCTGGCCGTCGCTCGTGGAGACTTGGCGCAATGCGCTGTTGCGGTCGCGGCTGCTGGCCGTGGAAGGGCTTTGGCAGGCCAGCCCGCTGCCGCCGGGCGTGCCGGCCGGGCAGGGCGGAGCGGTGCGCCACCTCGTGGCCCAGCGCTGCAAGGACATGACGCCACTGCTCGGGCGCCTGGCCCAGGCGCTCGATGGCAGCCGGGATTTCCACTGAGGGCATGGGCGTGGGCATCCGGCATGCCGGCACATGGATGGGGTGGCCGGGAAGGCCGCCATGTCCGCTGTCGCAGTCCGCTCACCAGAACAGAACTACGCTCAAAGCAAAAAGGGCTATGAGCGCATATCTTTCTAGGGGGATGTGCTATTGAAAATATAGCAATCGATGTTCGCCTCAGCGTGCCTTGGCCGGCGTGGAGACCGGCGGTTTCGGGGCTGCCCCTGCGGCACCGCCCTGTACCTTGTCCCCGGCGCGGGCCAGCAGCACGGCGCAGTTTTCGTCGTCGTCCGCCGCAGGCACCGTGATGGGGGCCAGCGCCAGCGCCACCGGCGCGACCACGGCGGCCGCCACGGCGGCGCCCGCGCGCAGCAGCAGCGGGCCGGCTTCCAGGCCCACCTTGGGATCGGCAAATGGGCCCTTCACGTACAGCGGCGTGCGCAGGGAGAAGAACTTCCACTGCAGCGATTCGGGCTTGATGCGCAGGTCGAGGTGCTCGCGGCCCAGGTCGGCGGTGCCGGTGGCTTCCACCGTGGCCTCGTTGGTGCTCAGCTTCACCGAGCGGGTCTGTGCGATGCCGTCCTTCACCGCGAAGTCGGCCACGGCGCAGCGCAGCTGCACTTCCTTGTCGTCGCCGAAGAGCTTGGCCACCACCACGCTGCCCACGTTGAGCGCGGCCAGGTCCAGCATCTGCTTGCTGAAACGGCCATCGCGGATGTACAGGCGGGTCTCGCCGCTGGCGCTGCCCAGCATGCTGGCCACCGACTGGCCGCTGCCGTTCAGGGCCACGGCACCGTCGAGCCGGCCGAAGCTCTTTTCCATCAGTTCGACCTTGGGAAACAGGCCAGACAGCCGCAGCCCTTCCACGCTGCCGCGCAACTGGGCCTTGAGCGGCTTGGTGCGGCTGTCCAGCACGACGGTGGAATCGATCTTGCCCTGCGCCACGCCGAACTGCAGGGGCGAGAGGGTGAGCATCGCGTTGTCCATCACCGCATGCACGCGCAGGTTTTCGATCGGCAGGCTCTCGTCGCGCACGATCTGCTGGCCGCTGAAGGTCAGGTCCAGGTCCATCGCGTTCCAGCGGTCGGTGGCGAACGCCACGTCGGGCAGCACCTTGCCGGGGCGCTTGGAGGTGCCTTTTTCCGCCTTGCCTTCGCCCGTCGGCGCACCCAGCACCGGCCCCAAGTCGGCCAGGCGCAGCTTCCTGGAGGTCATCGTGCCCTTGAGGCGCGGGCGTGGCTTGGCCGACGTGTAGGTCAGGCTGCCGTGCAGGTCGCTGCCCCCCACGGTGCCGTCGAAATCGCGGTACTCCCACACCGCGTTGTCCGGCTCCAGGCTGCCCACCAGCCGGCCGCTCGTGCGAAACGGCGGGGTGTTCGGCAGCACCAGGCCGGTGAGGTCGTACAGGTCGGCCATGCTCTCGGCCTTGAGCATCACCTTCAGGTCCATGCCCGACAGCGCGGCCGGGTTGGACAGGATGCCTTCCACCTCGGCTTCCACCGTGCCGGCCTTCGCCTTGAACCGCAGCGGGTAGTCCACGACCTTTTCGCGCAGGTCCATCACGTGCCCGCCTTCGCCCCGGCCCTGGATGCGGGCCTTGGCGTAGCGGCCCCGCACCTCGAAGCGCACGCCGTACGGGCCGGGCGCCTGTCCGGCGGGCGTGTCGATGGTCCCGAGCTTGGCGGTGAAGGCCAGGTCTTTCACGGCATCGGCATAGGCCAGCTGGCCATCGCGCACCACGAGCCGGCCCACGCTCACGCTCCAGGGATTGGGCTTCGCCGGCCCGCCGTCCTTGGCGGGGCGGTCGAAGGTCCAGTTGTTGCTGCCGTCGGCCTTGCGGGCCAGCGCCACGTCGGGCACGGTGAGTACCAGCGTGTCGATGGCCACATGGCGAGACAGCAGCGGCAGCAGCCTGAGCGATGCGCTCACGCTGCCCAGTGTGGCCATGGGCTGGCCGGTCGCGGGCACGGAGGCCGTGCTGTCGGCCGGTGCAGTCTGGGCGGGTGCGGAAGGCGCCGATGCGGCGGATGCCAAGGGCGTGGCCGATGCGGCCGCCTTGTCGGCATGCGCCTGCACCGTGGCGGTGGAGGCATCGTCCGTCTGCACATCCAGGGCCCCGAAGTGGCCGAAGTCCGCCCGGTTGTCCATCACCAGGCGGTCTGCCTGCACCGTGACGCCCGGCACCCAGCGGCGCCAGCCGGTCTCCACGGGCTGAGGCCACTGCCAGTGGGCGGTCAGATCGCCCTCGATGGCAAAGCGCCGGCCGGTGGCCTCGCTGACCTGCTGGTTGATCCAGGGCTTGGCCCGGTTCCAGTCGAACCACGCCACGAAGGCCAGCAACAGTAGCAGCACGACGAGCAGCCCGGCCACTGCGGCAAGGGGCAGCCGCGACCGCCGCCGGGAAGGCACGGGAGCCGCAGGGGTGGGCGGAACGGAAGGAGGCGAGGTCTCAGGGGGCATGGTCATAGGCGTTTTCTTCGGGCCATGCTAGCCCGCGCCTGCGCTACCGGGACTCACCGATGCTCGTTTACCGTTGTTGTCCTACAGGTCCCGGAAGGCTCGATCAAGCCTCTCCAAACCCTCATCTGATCTGGAACGCGTCGTGAACGGATGAGCGAAGCATTACCCAACCGACATTGACGATGGACGTTCATCCATGACGTCGGTGGTGCCGTGATCAAAATGCAGGATCGGCGTGCACATTCGTCGTGGAATTCATCAAGGACTGAATCTTCAGACCAAAAACTTCCAACTGAAAAGGTTTCGTCAACACCTGCATCCCTGACGGAAGTTGGCCGTGGCTGAGAACGGCATTTTCGGCATAGCCAGTCACAAACAGAACCCGCATGGACGGATGGATCTTGCGGGCAGCATCTGCCAGCTGCCTTCCATTCATACCCCCAGGAAGACCAACATCAGTGACCAGCAGTGCGATGGACGCATTGTTCTGAAGCACTTGAATTGCACTGGAACCGGCTTCTGCTTCCAACACGTGGTAGCCCAGTTCCTGCAACATTTCCACCATGAACATTCGAACCGAAGCTTCATCATCGACCACGAGAATGGTCTCACCCAAGCCGACGGTGGAGATAGCAGGGGCACGATCCAGCGCATCCTCCGCCAAGATATCCTTGCCTGCGTACCGCGGGAGGAACATGCGGATCGTTGTTCCCACGCCCATTTCGGAATGGATCCGCGCTTGTCCTCCGGATTGGCGCGCAAAGCCATAGACCATCGAAAGCCCGAGGCCCGTGCCTACGCCAATCGGCTTCGTCGTGAAAAACGGGTCGAACGCCCGGGCCACTACGTCTGCAGTCATGCCGGTGCCGTTGTCGCTCACGGAAATGCACACGTATTGGCCAGGCGACATCTGCTCCTCACCGGCTGCTCGCTCATCGAGCGTTCGATTGGCAGTCTCGACCACCAGCTTGCCACCTTCGGACATCGCATCGCGGGCATTGATGCACAAATTCAAGAGCGCATTTTCAAGCTGACTTGGATCGGCATGAATGGGCCAAACGTCGATTCCGCATTTCACTTCCAACATGACGTGGGGGCCGATCGTGCGGCGCACCAGGTCTTCGAATCCACTGATCAACTGGTTGACTTTCACCACTTTGGGTTCCAGCGTCTGCTGGCGTGAAAATGCCAGCAGACGGTGTGTCAAAGCCGCCGCGCGCTTCGTGGCCGTCTGCCCGACGGTGACGTAACGCATCGCCCCAGAATCCTCGCCGAACCGCCGCTTGAGCAATTCCAGACTGCCTGAAATGGCTCCCAGAAGATTATTGAAATCGTGTGCCAAGCCACCCGTCAATTGGCCGACCGCCTCCATCTTCTGGGACTGCCGCAGCGCGGCTTCCGACTTCATCAACGCCGTGGTTCTCTCTTGCACTTGTTGTTCAAGCGAGTTTGCAAGGGCGTGCAAATTCTGCTCTGCGCGGCGGCGTTCCACTGCGTGCCAGGTTCTGTGCGCCACTTCACGAACAAGGTTCAGTTCCTCTGCGGTCCAATGGCGCGGGGCCGCATGGTGCAGGTAAAGCATCGCCACCTGATTTCGATCTTCGCCGACCGGCACATTGATAAGCGACTGGGCATGGATTGCAATAAATGCATCCGCATGATCGCGCGTGCGCGGATTAGTACGCACATCTGCCAGCACGAGGGCGTCGCCTCGCTGTAGGTTGTCGGTGTAACTGCCGAAATCGCGGCAGTTCAGGGTTCCCGCCAATGTGGAGATTCCCGGCGCATTCCAGTCGCGCTCGATGGTGATGGTTTGGGTGTTACGGTCCAGCAGTCCGTAGCCTGCACGGCTTACATCCAGAGCGCGGCCCAGGGCCTCTGCTGCGTGGTAAGCGATCTCACCAGGCTCACGGGTCGGTCCGTAAACCTCGCGATCCAGCAGTTCCAGCAATTCAGCGCGCCGCCTGCCCAGCATGGCATGGGTGATTTCTTGAGAGATGCCTGCAATGTAGGAGGGGCGGCCTGCCGCGTCATATTCCAGGCGCCCTAGTATCCTGACCCATGCCAATTGTCCATCCGGGCGAAGGATGCGATATTCGATTCGGTAGTCTTTGCCAGTCGCAATGGTTTGAGCCACCGCCTCGCGCATCCGCATCAGATCATCGGGATGTACTGCGTTCTGCAACTCCTCATAAGTGAAAGGCAAAGACTCATCACGTCCGAAATTGCTTTTGCAATGGTTGGACGCAATCAGCTCTTGCGCAGTCAGATCGAGTTGCCAGACACCCAAGTCTCCTGCATCGGTTGCGGCTCGCAGGCGGGCTTGTCCCGTCTCTATTTCTCGAACACGATCGGCAAGCTCTATCGTCAATTGCTCGGCTTTTTCCTTCGCGTCTCTCAGTTCTGTCTCTGCCGCAATTCGAGCCGATCGCTCTGCCACTTCCCTTAAAGCGCGTTCCAGCACAGACGCCAATCGAGACAGGCGGCCCTTGCTCACATAGTCAGTCGCTCCCTGCTTGAGCAGTTCGACGGCATTGTCTTCGCCGATGACTCCGGACACGAAGATGAAAGGAATCATCGGTACCCGCTGGTGCGCCAGGCGAAGCGCATCGGTGCCGCTGTAGCCTCCCAAATCATGGTCTGACAAGATCAGATCGAATCCACCTCGCCCTAACGCTTCTGAAAAACTCTCTGCGTCCCTGACCCATTGCAAATTGGCATGCGGATAACTATGCAGCAAGGACTCTTGAAGCAGTTCTGCGTCGAAAGCGGAGTCCTCCAGCAATAGCACACTCAAAGGCCGCTCTGCGAGCGGGATGGACTCTGCGAGTTCACTCATACCGGCGGGTCGCACGCAGGGAGCCGGGCGGCGGTTCGTTGAGAACGGCCCAAAACACTCCCAAATCGGCAATCGCGGAAACGAATTGCTTGAATTCCACGGGCTTGACGACATAAGCGTTGACGCCCAACTCGTAGCTGCGCAGCAGATCGCTCTCTTCCTGGGATGAGGTCAGCATCACCACAGGAATACTGCGTAGTACCGGACTCTTTCGCACGGCCTCCAGTACCTCCAGTCCATTGACCTTCGGCAGCTTCAAGTCGAGCAGGATCACGGCCGGATTGCCCTCGTCACGGCTGGCGTGGGCTTCTTCGCGACGCAAGTAGTCCAATGCCTCGGCACCATCGCGAAGCACTACCACGTCGTTGGCGAGTTGGCTTCGTTCCAGGGCCAGCAGCGTCAATTCCTGGTCGCGTAGATCGTCCTCGACGAGAAGAATAGGTTTAAGCATGATCGGATGTATTTCCGATGGGTGAAGTAAGAAGCGCATTTTGCCCGGACTCGGGCAAGACGAAACCGAACGACGCACCTTGGCCTGGCTCGCCATGGGCCCACACCTTCCCGCCGTGCCGCTCCACGATCCGCTTGACGTTGGCCAGCCCGATGCCGGTACCTTCGAACTGCTCTGTCTGGTGCAAACGCTGAAAAACCTGGAACAGTTTGGTCACGTACTGCATCTGGAAGCCGACACCATTATCTTGTACCTCCAGGCCTTCGCCTTCGGGGTTTCTCACGGCCCTTACCGTGACAACAGCTGGATTGCGATCACGGCTGTATTTGACGGCATTCGCAATCAGATTGCGTACCGCCACTTGCAACAACAATGGGTCTGCAACCAATACAGGCAGATTGGCTTCCACCTGCCATTCGATTTTGCGATCGCGCTCATGCCGAGAGATCTCGCGCACCAAGCCTTCAACCAGGCCGTTGCTATCTACCCGTTTGAGTTTCAGCGCCGTCCGACCCATGCGTGAAAAATCCAGCAGGGCGTCCACCAGTTGCCCAGCGAAAGCCGCTGCGTCTTTGACATGTCCCATGTAGCGGTGGGCACGCTGGCTCAGAACCTTGCCCTCCGTGTCCATCACCAAGTCCACATAACCTGCGATATGGCGCATTGGAGCGCGCAGGTCATGGGACACGGTGTATGAAAAAGCCTCCAACTCCTTGTTGACCCGGCCCAACTCGCTCGCGATGGCCGCCAATTCTTCGGCGCGCCGTAGCACGATACCGATCAGGGCTTGGCGCAATTCGCCAGCAGCGCTGACTTGCGCCCCGGACCATGGCAGGCATCGGCCGCTGATCTGTTCAACCCAGTTGTCGAAACTGCGGCGCGGATGGATCCGTCCTGCCGCATCAGGGTGCAGGTCCTTGCGCGGGTCTCCGGCCCAGGTGACGGTCTGCACGATCTCCGGCCGGAACCACAGAATCACATGGCGATGCACTTGGGAAATGGAAATGGCCAATACGCCCGCTGCGGTGGACTGCCACTGGGCGGCCATTGGGAAATGGGCCGCCAACTCACTGCTCTCGTAGACGTCGCGGCCCATCCCTGCGATCCACCCTGCCAACTCAAGCAGCATGTCCGTCGCAGGCGTATCGCCGGCAGTCCATGCTTGGTCGTCCAGCACCACTGCAGCACCTGTGGCCCGGGACATGCGCAGCAGCAGGGCCGGCTCGTGCACGATGCTGCGCAGGCTGGCATCGCTGTCAGACAATTGAGAGACGAGTTGCAGGGTGAGCTTGCGTAACTCCAATCGTGCCGCCACCTCGGCATTGGCCTGTTTTCCTTCGATTTGCATCGACAGCAACTGCCCCAGATGGCTGCACGCAGCGCGCATGCCCGCATCCAGATTGCGGGGCTCATGGTGATGGCAAGACGCCAATCCCCACAGCTTGCCATCGACCACGATGGATAACGACATGGACGCAAGCGTGCCCATGTTTCGCATGTACTCGAGATGCACTGGCGATACGCTGCGCAGAAACGCATACGACAAGTCGATGCCTTGTGCAATCGAACCCTCTTCAGCTGCCAGCAGTGGCACTGCCTCATAGTTGGCATCCGGGATCAGCCTGAAGCGGTTGGCCAGGTAGAGAGCGCGGGCTTGCTGCGGAATGTCGGTTGCCGGAAAGCGAAGACCCAGGTAGCTGTCGTAACCGGGCAGCACGACTTCCGCGAGCACCTCTCCATGCCCTTGGTGATCAAACCGATAGATCAGGCTGCGGCCAAACCCCGTCAATCGCTGAAGCTCTTGCGCAGCCAGCTGGGTTAGATCATCTACCGTTTCAGCCGCTTGAAGTTTTGGAAGAAAATCACGCGCCACACCGTAGATCGGCTCTTCCGGACGCATCACTTTGGACTGCGGTTCGCACTCCACGATCAACTGCGTGGCGTGTCGGTGAGCCCAGCAGATGTGTCTTTCCTGTGCAAACTCCAGCACCCCGACCTGCACTGAAGTGCCATCCGGCGGAACCGAACGAAGCGCTTCTTGTTCGAGTTTCGCCAAGGCTGCCACAGCAAGGCCTGCCCAGTTTGCACTCCACGCCCGCAGGGCCAAAGTATCTCCGTCCAGCACCAGCATATGGCCATGAGACTGTATGGCGCCTGGGATTTGGATGGGCTCTCGGTCGCAAAGCGTAAGGTCAGGGCTTGAATTCAAGGCGTCATCAAGGTCAGCTGAAACGTTGGGAAAGCAGAACGCAGCGCGATGGGCCCTGGGTTTGCCTGTGAAAGAATATTTCTACCACGAGAAGGCATTCCATGCCTGAATTCGTCATCGATCGATGCTGGCCTGCAGGCGGTACGGGCTTCGATCGTTGACTGGTCATTTGCGATGACACAGTGATACGCGGGCGGGATGGAAGGAAAGAGCGCGCTTCGTTCGAAGCGCTGAACAAGCGGATGCCGATGATTGGCGTGTGGAGACTTCACTCGCCAATTTCCAACCGATGAATGAATACTGAGCGGAACTCAGACTTTTACATCGATGGAATCGCGATGGATCAGCAGGTTGCCAGAAGTGGAGCGGGTGAAGGGAATCGAACCCTCGTATGAAGCTTGGGAAGCTGCCGTTCTACCATTGAACTACACCCGCAGCGGTGCGGATTATAGGCATGGCGGGGCGCGATTCGATCGATCCACCCCTCCGCCCAGCGGCCGCAGTTCGCGGGCGCTGTCGAAACGCCGCGCGGCGCCCGTCACCGGATCGTCGAACACCAGCGACCGCGCCAGCAACTGCAGCGGCTGCGAAAAGTCGCCCTCGGGCGGATCGTTGACCACGGGATAGAACGCGTCGCCGCGCAGCGGCAGCCCCAGCGCGGCCATGTGCACGCGCAATTGGTGGCGCTTGCCCGTCACGGGCGACAGGCGGTAGCGGGCCCAGCCACCGGCCACCTGCAGCACCTCGATGCGCGTGAGCGTGTTGGGCTCTCCCGGCACTTCCTGCATGCGAAAGAATTGTGGGCTTTCCTCCATGCGGCTGGCGTGCTCGCGGGGAAAGGCCAGGTCGTCGCGCCACGGCGCGACGGCTTCATAAGTCTTGGCGATGCGGCGGTCGCGGAACAGGGCCTGGTAGGCACCGCGCGTTTCGCGCTGCACCGAAAACAGCACCAGCCCGGCCGTGTCGCGGTCGATGCGGTGTACGGGCGTGAGGTCGGGCAGGTTCAGGCGGCGCTTGAGCCGCACCAGCAGCGTGTGCTGCAGGTAGCGGCCCGTGGGCACCACGGGCAGGAAATGCGGCTTGTCAGCCACGAGGATGTGGTCGTCCCGGTAGAGAACGGCTTCCTCGAAGGGAATGGTGGTTTCCTGCTCCAGGGCCCGGTAGTAGTACAGCCGGATGCCGGGGGCGAAGGGCCGCTCGGCCGTGGCCGGCACGCCGAACTCGTCGACCACTTCGCGCGCGGCCATGCGTTGCAGCCAGCCTTCACGGCCCACGGCAGGCAAGCGCTCCACCAGGAAGTCCAGCAGGCTGCCTTCGCCAGTCGAGGGCAGCGCCACGCAACTGGGGCTCACCCCGTCGCGCATGGGCAGGACGCGGGGATCGTGGCGGTTGTGCATGGCGGGCCGATTGTAGTGAGCCGCTCCGCCTGGGCCCGCCGCCCCCGCGCCATGGCGATTTCGTGCCCCCCCACCGAAGGGGGGGTTGGCTGGAATGGCCCGGCATGGTCCATTAGGGTCCCGAAATCTCTCACCCGAAGGAACTGCCATGCCAGACAGCGCGACGCCACTCCGTTGCAGGATGCGATGGCCCGCCATGGGCATGGCGGCCGGCCTGGCCTGCGTGCTTTCGGGCTGCGCGCTGACCGGCGCGGCCGGCTATCCGCCGAGCGCATCGCGGGTTCTGGCCGTGCCCGCCGACCTGCCCACCCCGCGCCTGTTCGACTGCGCCGCGGCCAGCCTGGCGCGCATGTCCGAGGCCAGCAGTGCGTGGCCGGGGATCATGCGCAGGGACGATGCACAGGGCCTGCTGGAGTCGGGCCACTTTCCGGAGTGGAACCGCAGCGGCTTTCGCATGCGCATCGAGCGCCCGCCCGGGGGCGGCGAGGCCACGCTGACCCTCAAGGCCGGCGGTGCCTACCTCGCCGACCTGGGCGCGGCGCAGGCGATGAACGACTTCGAGGCGGTGTTGAGGCCCTGCATTGGCGCCGCAGGCGGCGGCAGAACTCAGGGCTGAAAGCCTGAAGCCTTTTGGGCCCGATGCCCTAGGGTTTCATGCCTTTAATGCTATTAATTAAATAGCAATCCCTTCAGGCGACCGCAAAGCCGTGCGTGCCGTCGCGCGCCAGTTGTTCCACCAGCCCGAACTCCCAGTCCAGGTAGCCCTGCATGGCTTCGCGCGGGGCGTCGGTGCCTTCATAGGGGCGGCGGTAGCGGTCGATGCGTGGGGAGGCCAGGCGCGATTCGCCCTGCTCCAACGGCAGGCCTTCAGTGATCCAGGCCTGCGTGCCCCCCTGCAGCACGGCGGTGGGCGCACCGGTCAGCCGGGCGACGGCTTCGGCGGCATGGCGGGCGAGGGCGCTGGTGCCGCAGGTCAGCACGTAGCGGCTGCCGGCCGGTATGTGCGCCAGCGCCTGGGCCAGTTGCGACCGCAGGACGAACCAGGCGCCCGGAATATGGCGCCGCACATAGGCGGCACTCGCGGTGAAGTCCAGCACCACCGTGTGCCCCTCGGGCTCCTCGCGCAGCCAGCGGGCGAGCTGCCGCGGCGCGACCCAGGTCAGCGGCCCGTGAGGCTCGGGCGCGAGCGGCGGGGACTGGCCCGTCTCCAGCGCGGCGGCGGGATCGGCGCCGTCCAGCACCCACACGTCCCAGCCCATCTGGGCGAGCCAGGAGGCGGTCATGTTGGCGCGGGCGCCATCGTCGTCGGCCAGCACGATGCGGGCGCCGCGCACGGGCGCCGCATGATCGGTTTCCTGCACGAGCTGGCCGCCCGGCGCGCTGCGAAAGCCGGGCAGGTGCCCGGCCTCGTACTCCTCGGGCGTGCGCACGTCGAAGCGGTAGGTGGTGCGGCCGGCCTCGGCGGCGAAGCGGGTCAGATCGGCCGGGCTGGCCCGGCGCACGCCGGCGCGGTCCGCCACCGCACGGGCGCGGGCGGCGGCAGCAGCGCGCTGCTCCGGCGGCACAGGCAGGAAGCGGCGGTCGGCGCCATGCTCCAGCGTCTGGCCGGCCAGCAGCCAGCCGATGGTGCCGTTGCGCAGCGCGGCCACGGGATTGGGCAGGCCCGCGTTCACCAGCGACTGCGTGCCGATGATGCTGCGCGTGCGCCCGGCGCAGTTCACGATGATGCGGGTGGCCGGATCGGGCGCGAGCGCCTGGGCGCGCAGCACCAGTTCCGCGCCGGGCACGCTGATGCCGCCCGGGATGTTCATGGTCTGGTACTCGTCGAAGCGGCGCGCGTCCAGCACCACCACGTCGGCCTTGGCCTGCAGCAGCGCCTGCACCTCCTCGGCCGGCAGCGAGGGCGTGTGGCGTTCGCTCTCCACCAGTTCGCCGAAGGCCTTGCTGGGCACGTTCACGTCGATGAAGAGCTCGCCGCCGGCCTCCTTCCAGCCCTGCAGGCCGCCTTCCAGCAGCGACACGTCGGTGTAGCCCAGCGCGCGCAGAGTGCGCGCCGCGGGCTCGGCCAGGCCTTCGCCGTGGTCGTACACCACGATGGGCGTGGTCCTGCGGGGAATGCGGGTCCAGGCGTCCAGCTCGATCCGTCCGGCGGGCAGGTTGGCGGCGAACAGCGGGTGGCCTTCGGCGAACGGGGCCTCTTCGCGCACGTCGAGCAGTGCGATCTCCTGCTGGTCGAGCAGGGCCTGGCGGACCTGTTGGGGGCGGGTGGTGGCAAAGGCGGTGGTATCGGTCATGGCACTCATGGGGCGGCGCAGGCGGAGGAAGCGGTGTGGGAGGCCGGGCCGGCGAGCGGCTGGTTCCAGAGGTTGGGCAGGGTGGCGTTGCTGTAGCCGGAGACGAAAGGGCGCACGGAACCGTCCTCGCGGTACACCGACCGCTGCACGGCCCCGATGTTGGCGCCGTACACGTGGATGCTGATCGATGTCTCGCCGGCCAGCGCGTTGCTCACGCGGTGCACGTCGCCGATGGTGGGCGAGACGGCTTCGGTGTCGCCCGGCTGCAGCCGGTGGGGGGCGCCGCGGGGCTGCCACCGGCCATCGCCGTCCTGCCCGTAGGCCTGCGACAGCTCCGCGCCGCGCAGCATGCCCACCAGGCCCCACACCGTGTGGTCGTGGATGGGCGTGGCCTTGCCCGGCCCCCACACGAAGCTCACCACCGAAAAGCGCCCGAGCGCATCGGCATGCAGCAGGTATTGCTGGTAGCGCTCGGGATCGGGCTGGGCATATTCCGGCGGCAGCCAGTCGTCGTGCGAGACCAGGTCGGCCAGCAGGGCGCTCCCGCGCGCGAGGAGGTCGGGCTCTGCCGGGCGGGGCTCCAGCAGGGCGGCGATCTGCTGCACGAAGTGGCGCAGGCGGGCCGTGTTGGGCGGGGTGTTCACGGGGGCGGTGGGCGAGGGGGCGGTTGGCATGCCGCCATTGCACCAGCCCGGCCGCCGGCAAGGGAAGCGGGTTTTTCATATGCATGCATGTTTTTCTTCTTTCCCCCAGCGCCCCGGACCGACGGCGCCCCCTTGCAGAAACCGAATGACCACAGGCGTTTTTCTTCGTTGGCGCGGGTGGGCGCGATGCCCATCATCGGTGGCTCGCTGTCTGTCTCACGTTCCTTCAAGGAGTCTCCATGGGTGTCCAGTTCATCGGCATGATCCAGCCGCACGAGGTGTCAGAAACCATCGCCCGCAAGGGCCCGGCCGTGGACCCGGCGTACGTGCGGGCCTTTGCCCAGGCGCATGAGCACGCGGGCTTCGACCGCATCCTGGTGCCGGCCAGCGGCACCGGCCCCGACACGCTGCTGACCGTGGCCTACGCCGCCTCGGCGACGCAGACAATCGCCTTCCTGCTGGCGCACCGCCCCGGATTCGTGGCGCCGACCCTGGCCGCGCGCCAGCTGGCCACGCTGGACCACTACACCGGCGGACGCGTGGCGGTGCACTACATATCGGGCGGCTCCGATGCCGACCAGCAGCGCGACGGCGATTTCCTGGGCCACGACGAGCGCTATGCCCGCACCGACGAATACCTCACGCTGCTGCGGCGCGTGTGGACCGAGGACCGCCCCTTCGATCACCACGGCACCTACTACCAGGTGAAGGGCGCTGCGTCCGAGGTCAAGCCGCTGCAGGCGCCCTATGTACCCATCTACTTCGGCGGCGCCTCCGCGCCCGCGCTGAAGGTGGCCGGCAAGCATGCCGACGTGTATGCCCTGTGGGGCGAGTCGCTCGCCCAGGCCGGCGACCTGGTGCGCCAGGTGCGCGCCGAGGCCGCGCAGCATGGCCGGCACATCGAGTTCAGCATCTCGTTCCGGCCCATCCTGGGCCGCACCGAGCAAGAGGCCTGGGCCCGCGCGGACCAGATCCTGGAAACCACCCGCCGCCTGGGTGTGCCCCAGGGCCACGCGCGCGGCACCGGCCCGCAGCAGAGCGAGGGCGCGCAGCGCCTGCTGGCCGATGCAGCCAAGGGCGACCGCGTGGACGAACGGCTGTGGACGGCCATCGCGCGCGAGACCGGCGGTCGGTCCAACTCGACCTCACTCGTGGGCACGCCCGAGCAGGTGGCCAACGCGCTGCTCAAGTACTACGACTTAGGGATCACCACGTTCCTGATCCGGGGCTTCGACCCCCTGGTGGATGCCATCGAGTACGGCCGCGAACTGTTGCCGCTGGTGCGGGCGAAGGTGGCCGAGCGGGATCGGGTGAATGCCAATCGCGCCGCGTTGAAGGTGGCGTGAACCTGCGCCGCGCTGTCGATCTGACCCGGAATGACCCGGGTTGGCAGGGGCGGCTGCCTGCTTAGGTGGACCGTCTCCATTCCGTTTTCACGACCGTGTTTTTGACGGCTGCGGCTGCGGCCGCGGCACGGGGCACCAGCAACGGCATGGCCACCAGCGCGCAGCCGCTGGCAGCGAGCCACACCACCGGCCAGCCTTGCAAGGTGAGCAGGTGCGGGATCGCGAGGGGCGTGACGAAACACACCAGAAACACACTGGTGTTCGCCATGCCCAACGCGGTCCCTGCACGCGCCGCACCGGCCAGCGTGGCGAGCTCGGTGTACGCGACGCCGTGCCATGCCGACACGCAAACACCGCTCACGCCGAGCAACCCCACGAGCGCGACGCGCATCGCCAATGGGTCGGCGGCGTGCGTGCCCGCCACCAGTACGAGTGCCGCCAGCCCGGCGAACAGCAGCGCACTGAGCGCGCTGCAGGCGCGCAGATAGGCAGGCCGGTTGCGACGGCGGTCGGTCCACCGGCCGCTCCACACACGCACCACCATTGCACCGACCTGCGTGAACACCATGGTGGCGGTGATCGTTGCAAGGCCCGCATGGCCGAAGTCGTTCAGGAACACCGTGCCGAACGACAGCACCGCGAACTGCGGCGCACAGAGAATGCCGATCCCCAGCACGATGCGCCAGACACGCCGATTGCGCAGGGGATTGATGTGGAAGGCGGGCGCTGATTCCGCCACGCGCGCATCGGAGCGCTGCACGACCGGCGGTTCGTGCACCCAGGCCCAGCCCATGACTGCGCTCAGGGCGCAGAGCGCCGCCAGCAGG
The DNA here is from genome assembly GCF_030158975.1 of Acidovorax sp. SUPP2539. NCBI lineage: Bacteria > Pseudomonadati > Pseudomonadota > Betaproteobacteria > Burkholderiales > Comamonadaceae > Acidovorax > Acidovorax sp. SUPP2539. Next base: position 176,581 of record NZ_BQXJ01000005.1, read on the forward strand.
CCGTAAAGCACCGCGAAGCCGAAGTGCAGCGCCACGTACGGGAGCACGAGCGCTCCGACACCGCCGCCCAGCGGCACGGCGGTTTGGCGGATGCTCATGGCGAACCCGCGCTCGCTGGAGTCGAACCACGTCATCACCGCACGGCCGCTCGCGCCGTTCACGCTGCCACCTAGCAGGCCGACCAGCAACAGCCCCGCGCCCAGCCAGGCAAGGTCGGGGATGTGCTGCGCACTCGGCGCGGCCCAGAGCGCCATCGCCATGAGGGCGAGCGCGGTGCTGCCCAGACCCGTCAGTAACACGGGCCTGTCTCCCCAGCGGTCGGTCAGCATGCCCCACGGCAGCTCGCTGATCGCAATGCCCAAGCCCATGAGGCCGAGCACGAGACCGAGTGCGGCGTTGTCGAGCCGGTAGCCGGTGCGCATGAGCACCGCAGTCATCGGAATGCCGCTGAAAGCCACGGAAAACGCCGCGTTGGCGGCGACGCCTGCGGTCAGCACCTTCCAGCGGTGGCCAGGTAAATCCGTCGATGGGGAAGTCGTTGAGGTCATGGTGCAACGCAGTTTCCGCCGGTTCGAGTGTTTTGAAAATCAGAAACTAGTGCACCATTCGTCCTGGAAAACAGGATGATGAAAAGGAGTTGCCTCATGAGCCAGGTGATGTTCGATCTCGACGTACTGCGCACTTTCTCCACCGGTATTGCGCTGGGCAGCTATGCGCGCGCGGCCGACAGGCTGGGGCGCTCGACCTCCGCCGTGAGCGCGCAGCTGAAAAAACTGGAGTCACAGGCCGGTGCGGTGCTGTTTCGCAAGAAGGGGCGTGGCCTGGTGCTCACGGATGCGGGCGAAACGCTCCTGGCCTACGCCCATCGCATGCTCGAACTGAACGACGAAGCCGGTGCGGCCCTTCGTGGCGCCGACTTGCAAGGCTGGGTGCGACTGGGATTGCAGGAGGACTTCGGCGAGACGCTGCTGCCAAACGTGCTGGGGCGCTTCGCCCGCGCCCATCCCAAGGTGCGCATCGAAGCCTATGTGGCGCGCAGTGGCGAGTTGCGAGAGCGACTCGAACTCGGCCATCTCGACCTGGCGCTGGCATGGGACGTGGGCGACCAGCCGCTGTCGCAGTACGCCGAGCGCGTGGCGCGGCTTCCGTTGCTATGGATCGGCCCGACCACGCCCGGGCGGGTCGAGGCCCCATGGTGGACAGAGCGAGAACACCGTGGCTCCGCGGCACGCCAGCCGAAAACCACGGAGCCGCTGCCCCTCATCATGCTCGACGCGCCATGCCCATTGCGTGAGATCGTCATCGCCGCGCTGGACCGTGCCGGCCTGCCGTGGCGCCGAGCCTTCGGCAGTGCGAGCCTGGCCGCGCTGTGGGCCGCCACGTCGGCCGGGCTGGGACTCACGGTCCGCACGCCGTTCGGGCTGCCATCGCATGTGCGCGCGCTCGATCGCGCAGAACTCTCGCTGCCGGCGCTGCCGCAGATCTCACTTTTGCTGTATCGCGCGCAGGCCCATTCCGAAGCCCCGGCGAGCCGTCTGGCAACACTGTTGCTGGAGGCGGTGCGCCAGCAGGTGCACCCCATGTCGGAGCCGAGCCGGCCCCGCTAAGCCCCATCAGGTTCGCTGGTGCGTTGGCGGCAAGGCCGCTTCGGGCCGTTGCAGTCGATGGCCTCGCGCAGACCCATGACGGCTTTGCGCCGCTCCTTTGGCCGCCGAGCTGATTTTTGGAGGCAACGATGGAGCCCAAAGCGGTCGCCCGGGCATGGGCGCCGCGTTCTGGAAACGGGGGGGGGGAGCCCAGTCATTGATGCAACGCATCGAGCAGATGCGACAACCCGACTACTCTCGGCGGCCGAATGCAAGGTTTGCATTGATCCACGACGACACGTCGGTCACGGAAATGGCGCGGCGCTGATTGAACGTCCCGCTCTTGTCCCATGCGACGCCCCGTCCTTGGGCAAATGCCGCTCGGTACTTTCGCATCATGTTCTGCGGCTCGCGCGCCAACTGGTCGAGCAGATACTGTTCAGTCCACTGCGACCGGCTGAAGGGGCGGCCAAGAGCTGCTTGCAGCTTGTCCGCTACCTCGCCGTATGTCACGGTGTCGCCAGCGAGAAACACGATCTCGTTGCGGATGCGCGGTTGGGCGAACACGACAGCAGCTGTCAGAGCTCCGATATCGTCGGGCGTGGTCACCGTCACCGCAGTGTCAAGGTTGCCCAGGGCATGGACTGCGTTGTTCTGCAGGTCAACGACGCCGAATTCCGGCTCGAACAGGTAGCTCATGAACATGCCAGTGGAGATGATGACCCACTCCGTCTGGTCCTGGCTACGCAGCAAATCTCGCACATCCAATTGGGCGTCGAAAATGTCCTGCGGGCTGCCGCGACCGATCACGTCGAAATCCACCCCGAACTGCCAGGGGAAGTACCTTGGAATGCGCGCCTGCAAGGCGGCCCGCGCGAGTTTGATCGGCGTATCGATCCCGGCGGCGTAGCCCGCACAACCGATCACCGTGTCGTAGTGCGCGAACACCACGGCAAGCTCATCAATGGAGCTGTTCACCAGATCGCCCACCACGATCTCGATACCGAGGTTTCGGATCTCTGCAACATCCCGCTGCTTGCCTGGCTCGGTGGATTGGACGGCACTGGCGCGCAGCAGCACGCTGATCTTCGCCCCATCCACGTCCTTCGCGCGACGTGCCAGGTTGCGAAGCACCGGAAGGCCGAGTTCACCGGCCCCGAGGACAAGAATGTTTTGAGACGTCGCGTTAGGATCTGATTGGTTCATCGTGCTGCCCACTGAAGAGAGAGTTGGGCCAGTCTAGCCACGCATCGCAGGCAATGTAAGAAGGCACACGCGTGATACCGGGGAGCAAAACCACAGTGAATCGAGACGAAATTCTTCAGTACGCACAGACCGTGTGTGACGGCTTGCGGGACGATGACGATGGGGTGCGGCGAGAGGTGCTCGCACACGCCGGAAGCCGTTGGTCCCTCGGTATCGTCCACACGCTTGGCGTATACGGCAGGCTGCGCCACGCTGAGATTGGCAGGCGCATGCACGGGGTGACCCAGCGCATGTTGACGCTGACCTTGCGGCAACTGGAGCGTGATGGGCTGGTGCTCCGTCACGACTTCGAAGAGGTGCCGCCCAAAGTCGAGTACGAATTGACAGATGCGGGGATGGAGCTGCTTGTACGCATGGTCCCGCTGTGGACATGGATTGTGGAAAATGCGGACCGTTTCCGAGAAGCTCGGCAGCGCTTCGACAGCCAACACCGCGCAGCAAACTCCTAGCCACCACAGCAATGACTTGGAAGCCGATTCGACGGCCGTTAATCCAATGGGTGCGGTCTACAGAGTGCGGCCTGCGACGTCAAGAGACAGCTTTGGGCGGCACCGTCACTTGCCGAGCGCTTCGGAGGCCGCACCTGAGTGGTCCAACGTGTAGTAGAGCTGGTTGGACCAATGTCCGAGCCCGACGCTTCGCACGCTCGCCAGCGGGTCGACGGCAGGCTCGCGCGCCCGGGGCGTGCGCCCGAATACTCTGGCAAGAAAGCCCTGCCGAGCCCGTGCAGCACGAGGCAGGATGGTCAGCGTTTCAAGCGCAGCTTCAACCTCTGCCTCCATTTTCCGGATGCTGTCGTGCAGCCGAAGGTTCTGCTCGGAGAGGGGCTCGTCGTTCATCTCCAGGATTTCGCCGGGCTCCAGAAGAAAATACCGCCCCCGGTTGGTGGACGCTTTCAGAAAAGCCTTGGCTTGTTCCACCAGGGGCTGTGCCTCGGCCAGGGTGATGCGCTCTAGAAAGGCGTCGAGGCGAACCACGCCTTCGTCATACCCGCCCATCAGTGCGATCTCGCCCGCATCAGGCCAGATAGCAGAACGGGAGATCGTGACGTTGCCTGATACCAGCAGTTTGAAGACGAGCGGAATGTCGTAATTCCACTCGGAGATTCCTCTCGGCTGGTGCGGCATGCCAACGGGTTCCGCGCCGGGTCGGTGGTCGGTTGAATAGAGGTAGCTTCGGTTTGCCATGGCAAGCGACGATACCGTAGCCGTTCATGGGCTGCTCCCACCCAATGCCAGATGAGCTTCGGCGGGCAGATGAGCCAACCATGAAGGTGGAAGGTCGTTGCTATTGCGGCACCATCGAATACGAAACGCAGGTGCTGCCTGGCACCACGACGGTCTGCCACGGCGCCGACTGCCGAGCCCAATCCGGCGCTGCCTTCCGGGCCAGCATTGCCGCACTGGCAGCGGGGTTCCGGCGGGCCAAGGGCACTTTGGCGAAGTCTGCGAGAGTGCGCTGTATGCCTGTGCTCTGAAGAATCCCCAGTCCTGTTCATTTCGGATCGGCACGGTGCGGCAACGGCAGGAACGCGTCACCCCGCAGCGCCAGATTTGGGGCCGCCGTAGCTCGCGCAGATCGGTGATGCTGCGGTTTTAGGCCAGAGCTGCCATCCCGAACATCAACCGGCCGTACTCGGCGCCCGCATTCCACTCAGCGTGGGCAATGTGGCGCGCATCGCATCCAGAAACCGCCGCAGCCGCGCCGGATAGAACCGGGCATGCGGATACACCAGGTACACCGGCAGCGGCGCCGCCTGCCACGCGGGCGCCAGGTGCCGCAGGCGGCCCTGGCGCAGGTCGGCCTCCACCGCCCAGGCGGAGGCCACTGCCGCGCCCAGGCCCGCCAGCGCCGCGCTGCGCAGGGCATAGAGGCTGTCGGTGCCCATGCGCGGGTGGATGGCGAAGCGCTCCACTACGCCGTCGGGCATACGGGTGAGGGACACCTCGCGCTGGTAGTAGGTGCGCAGGGCCAGCCAGGGCAGGTCGCGCAGCGCGCTCGCGTGCTCGGGCACGGCGCCGCCCGGCAGCAGCTGAGGCGCCGCGACGACGATGCGCGGCACCTCGGCCAGGTGGATGGCGACCACCGAGGGGTCGTCCACCGCCCCGACCTGCACCGCGCAGTCGATGCCCTCGGCGATGAAGTCGGGCCGGCGGTCGTGCAGCAGCCACTCGACCGACACCTCGGGATACTGCCGCAGGTAGTCCACCAACGGCGCGATGAGCTGCTCCTGCCCGAAGGCATGCGGCACCAGCACGCGCAGCGTGCCGCGCGGGGCATCGTGCGCGCCGCGCAGGTCGGCCTCCATCGCGCGCCAGTCGTCCAGCAGCGCCTTGGCATGCGCGAAGCAGCGCTCGCCGTCTTCGGTGAGCTTCATGACATGGGTGGAGCGCTGCAGCAGCCTGAGCCCCAGCGACCGCTCCAGCGCCTGCAGACGCCGGCTCACCGTGGGTTGTGTGGTGCCCAACTGCTGCGCGGCGGCCGACAGGTTGCCGGCCTCGACGATGCGCACGAAGGTCTGCATCAGTTCGATGCGGTCCACGCCGGCAAGGGGTGTGGCGGCAGATGGGGTGGCGGCTCGCTTCATGCGCCAAGCGTATAGCAGATCTGCGCCGCAGCCCACTACCCAGACGGGGTTGCATCGCACACACTCCGCCCCATCGCTTTTCATTCAAGGGTCTTCCCCATGTCTTCCATTCCCAACGCGCATGCAGCCCCCGGTGGTGGTTCCACGGGCGTGCCGGCTCCGCTGTTATTGCTGCTGGCCACGGCCGCGGGCTTGAGCGTGGCCTCGCTCTACTACAGCCAGCCCATGCTGGGCGTGCTGGGCGCGGACATCCACGCCGGCGACCGGGCGGTGGGCCTGGTGCCCACGCTCACGCAACTGGGCTATGCGCTGGGCATCCTGCTGCTGGCCCCGCTGGGCGACCGCTACGACCGCCGCCGCATCATCCTGGCCAAGGCGGCGGTCCTGGCCCTGGCCCTGCTGCTGAGCGGCTTCGCGCCGGGCATCGGCTGGCTGCTGGCCGCCAGCCTGGCTGTGGGGCTGTCCGCCACGCTGGCCCAGGACGTGGTGCCGGCCGCGGCCACCCTGGCGCCCGTGGCGCACCGCGGCAAGGTGGTGGGCACGGTGATGACCGGGCTGCTGCTGGGCATCTTGCTGTCGCGCGTGGTGAGCGGTTTCGTGGCCGAGCATTTCGGCTGGCGCGCGGTGTACGTGGCGGCGGCGGGCGCCATCGCGCTCGTGGGCGTGGCCGCATGGCGTGGCCTGCCGAAGTTCGAGCCCACGACCACGCTGCCCTACCGCGCGCTGATCGGTTCGATGGTGGCGCTTTGGCGCCGCCACGGGGCGCTGCGCCGCGCGGCCTGGGCGCAGGGGCTGCTGTCGATGGGGTTCAGCGCGTTCTGGTCCACGCTGGCGGTGATGCTGCACGGCTCGTTCCACCTGGGCAGCGCGGCGGCCGGGGCCTTCGGGCTGGCGGGGGCGGCGGGCGCCCTGGCCGCGCCACTGGCCGGCCGCATCGCCGACCGCAGCGGCCCGGAGCGGGTGACGCGGCTCGGCGCCGGGCTGGCCGTGATCTCGTTCGCCGCCATGGGCCTGGCCCACTGGCTGCCGCCGCAAGCCCAGCTGGGGCTGATCGTGGCGAGCGCCATCGGGTTCGACTTCGGGGTGCAGGCCACACTGGTGGCGCACCAGACCATCGTGTACGGCATCGAGCCCGCCGCCCGCAGCCGCTTGAACGCGCTGCTGTTCACCGGCATGTTCGTGGGCATGTCGGCCGGTGCGGCGCTGGGCAGCCTGGCGCTGGCGCAATGGGGCTGGCTGGGGGTGGTGGTGCTGGCCACCGCCGCCTCGGCTGCGGCCCTGGCCGTGCGGTGCCTGCCGGGCCGCGGGGCCGCCACCGCCGCAGCGATCTGAGCGTGTGGAGCGCGGTGCTCAGGCGGCGGCGGGGTCCGCGCCCGCCAGCACCGGGCCGAAGCTGCGGTCCCACAGCGGCGCCACCTGGGCCTTGCCGTCGAGCACGCCCAGTTGCAGGAAAGCATCGGCCACGGACTGGTGGCCCTGCACCACGGCATCGGTTACGGGGCGAAGTTCGTAGTCGGTGCTGCGGTTGTTCCACAGCTCGATCAGATCGCCCACCGGCACCCGGGTTTCGGCCGCCTGGGCCCGCGCGTAGTCCAGGTAGTTGCCATTGGCCCACAGGTAGGCGCGGCGCAGCCGCTGCAGGTAGTCGGCCAATGCCGCATGGCGCAGCGGATCGGCCACCGCGCGCGGGTTGGCGTAGAGCGGAAAGTTGCCAGAGAGGTACCCCACCCCGGTCTTGAGCACCCGAGCCCCATAGCGCAGCCGGGCGATCTGGCCGTTGTAGCCGTAGATGGCCCAGGCATCCAGGTCGCCCCGGTCGAAGGCCGACAGGCCATCGGACGGCGTGAGGCTGACCGGCGTGATGTCCGCGAACGACAGGCCCGCTTCGGCCAACTGGCGGCTCAAAAAATAGTGCGATGTGGTGGCCCGCACGTAGCCCACGCGCTTGCCTTTCAAATCAGCGATGTGCTGGATGGGCGCGTCCTTGCGTGCCAGCGTGACCTGGTTGTTGAGGTCCTCGCGCGTCACGGCCACGAAGCGCACCTGGGCCTTCTGCCGCGCCGCGAACAGCGCGGGAATCTCGCTGCCCGACCCCAGGTCCAGCGCATCGCCGTTGATGGCCTCGATGTGCAGCACGCCGTTGTTCAACTCGCGCCACTCGATGCGGTAAGGCGTGTTGGCCAGGCCGGCCGCGCTGATCAGTGGGCGCCACAGGCCCTTGTAGGTGCCGATGCGCAAGGTGACGCCGGACAGGTCGGGCCCCGCGGCCGATGGCCGCGCCAGGGCCGGCAGGCCCAGCGCGGCGGCGGCGCCGGCGGCCAGCGAGCGTTGCAGCAGCGCGCGGCGCTGCGGGGACGGGGGATGGGTGGCGGTGTCGGGGCGCATGGCGGGTTCTCGCTTCGGGCGGTTGGATCGAAGGCCCGAGCGTGCGGCCGACGGGCGCCACCGCCAACGATGGATCCGTAGCAAGCTCATGCGGAAAAGCCGCGCCGGCCCCTGGGGTGCGCCTCATGCCGAAACCGCATGTGTTCACGCGCTTTTCTTCGTTGGTGGGGGCGCCGCACGCTCCTAAGGTGGGCGCAGTCCCATCCCTCGTTCCCGACCGAAAGCCCATCCCACGATGTCTGCCGTTCTCTCGCTCCCGACCGCCGCGCTGCAGCGCCGCCCCGATCCCCAGCGCAAGGACTGGTTCGACGCGCCGCCGCCGCGCCCCACGGTCGAGGCCGAGCGCCGCCACCGGCAGGAGCAGCTCGCGGTGGCGTTTCGCCTGTTCGCGCGGCATGGCTTCGACCACGGGCTGGCGGGCCACATCACGGCGCGCGATCCCGAGTGGCACGACCACTTCTGGGTGAACCCGCTGGGCCTGCATTTCTCGCGCATCCGCGTGTCGGACCTGCTGCTGGTGAACGCGCGCGGCGAGATCGCCATCGGCGAGGGGCCGCTCAACCGCGCGGCGTTCGCCATCCACGCCGCGCTGCACGAGGCGCGGCCCGACATCGTGGCCGCCGCGCACACGCACTCCACGTACGGCAAGGCATGGTCCACGCTGGGGCGCACGCTCGATCCGCTGTCGCAGGACGCCTGCATCTTCTACGAAGACCATGCGCTGTTCGACGACTTCACGGGCGTGGTGTGGGAGACGGACGAGGGCTTTCGCATCAGCGAGGCGCTGGGCGCGCGCAAGGCGGTCATCCTGAAGAACCACGGCATCCTCACGGCCGGGCCCAGCGTGGAGTCGGCCGCGTGGTGGTACATCGCGCTGGAAAACGCCTGCCACACCCAGTTGCTGGCCGAGGCCGCCGGCACGCCGCAGCCGATCCGGCACGAGGTGGCGCGCCACACCCATGGGCAGATCGGCGGGCCGGGCGGGGCGCATTTCACGTTCAAGAGCCTGTTCGAGACCGTGGTGCGCGAAGACCCCGGGGTGCTGCAGTGAACGCACCGCTCACCGCCGGCCAGCGGGCCCGCACGCTGGCCGCCGAGTTCGGCGCGCGCGCGGCGGCGCACGACCGCGAGGCCAGTTTTCCGCACCAGAACTTCGCCGATCTGCAGCAGGCCGGGCTGCTGGCGCTGGCCGCGCCCCGGTCCCTGGGCGGGCAGGGCGCGAGTGCCGTGCAACTGGGCGAGGTGATCGGCGCGGTGGCGCAAGGCTGCCCCGCCACGGCCCTGGTGCTGACGATGCAGTACATCCAGCACCGCGGCATGGGCCGGCCGGGCAATGCCTGGCCGGTGGAACGGGCCCGCCAGCTGGTGCACGAAGCGGTGCAGGGCGTGTCGCTCATCAACGCGCTGCGGGTGGAGCCCGAGCTGGGCTCGCCCGCGCGCGGCGGGCTGCCGGCCACCGTGGCGCGGCGCACGGCAGAGGGCTGGCGGCTCAGCGGGCACAAGGTGTACAGCACCGGCGCGCCGGCGCTGCGCTGGTACGTGGTGTGGGCGCGCACGGACGATGCCGAACCGCGCACGGGCTCCTTCCTCGTGCGGGCCGGCCAGCCCGGTGTGCGCATCGAGCCCACATGGGACCACCTGGGCCTGCGGGCCAGCGGCAGCCACGATGTGCTGTTCGATGAGGTGGCGGTGCCTGCCGACCACGTGCTGGAGCTGCGGCTGCCCAAGGACTGGGCGCGCGGCGAGCCCGCCATGCAGGCCGAGATGGCGGTGATGCTGGGCTCGCTCTACACCGGTGTGGCCCGCGCGGCGCGCCACTGGCTGGTGGGTTTTCTGCAGGACCGCAAGCCCGCCAGCCTGGGCGCGCCGTTGGCCACGCTGGCGCGCGCGCAGGAGGCCGTGGGCCGCATCGAAGGCCTGCTGTTCACCAACGACCGGCTTATCGCCGGGCTGGCCGCCGCGCTCGACACCGGCGCTCCGCTGCCCTCCGAGGAGAGCGGGCTGGTCAAGGCCACCACCACCCACAACGCCATCGAAGCGGTGCAGTCGGCCCTGGCGCTGACCAGCAACCACGGCCTGGCGCGCAAAAACCCGCTGGAGCGCCACCTGCGCGACGTGCTGTGCGGCCGCGTGCACACCCCGCAGGACGACAGCGTGTATCTCGCCGCCGGGCGCCGCGCGCTGGGGCTGTGATCGCTGGCGCGCGGGGCGCGTTGGCGCCGCCTCCTTCCTTTTCCTCTGCCTTTTTTCTTCCCTTTCAGAACACGGAGCTTCCATGGCCTTGCAACGGCGACATTTCCACCGCTTCATGACGGCCTCGGTGGCCGCAGCGTCCTTTCTCTCGCCCGTGCTGGGGCACGCGCAGCAGCGGATCGCACTGCGCGCGGGCGACCAGAAGGGCGGGCTGCGCGCGCTGCTGGAGGCGGCGGGCGAGTTGAAGGGCCTGCCCTACGACATCCAGTGGAGCGAGTTCCCGGCCGCCGCCCCGCTGGCCGAGGCGCTGAACGCGAACGCAGTGGACTTCGGCCCCATCGGCGACGCGCCGCTGCTCTTCACCCTGGCGGCCGGCAGCCAGGTGCGGGCATTCGCCGCCAACCGCTCCGACCCGTACGGCACGGCGGTGCTGGTGCGGCCCGACTCACCCTTGAAGACGGCGGCCGACCTCAAGGGCAAGCGCATCGCCACCAACCGCGGCTCCATCGGCCACTTCGTCACGCTCAAGGCGCTGGAGTCCGCGGGCCTGAAGGGTGCGGACGCCGACGTGCGGTTCATCCCGCCGGCCGACTCCAAGCTCGCGCTCACCCAGGGCTCGGTCGATGCCTGGGCCACCTGGGAGCCCTACACGGCGCTGGCCGAGACGAGCGGGCATGCGCGCGTGCTGGTCAACGGGCGGGGTTTGTCGAGCGGGCTCAGCTTTCTCGCGGCCACGCAGGGGGCGCTGGATACCAAACGCGAGGCCCTGCACGACTTCAAGGAGCGCGTGGAGCGCGCGCAACTCTGGTCGTACCGTAACGCCCGGCCGTTCGCTGAATCGCTGTCGCGCATCATCGGCATCCCGGTGGAGGCGGCGCAACTGCAGTTCGAGCGCCGCGCGACGAAATGGGTGGACATCGACGCCGCGGTGGTGGCCGACCAGCAGCGCACGGCCGACTTCTACCTGGCCGCAGGGCTGCTGCGCCAGCGGCTGGATGTGCGGCAGACTTTCGATACGGGGTTCAACCGGGGCCAGGCGTGAGCCGGGGCCTTGGCTGGAGTTTTGGATGAAATATGCCTCCAGCACAATATCCACTAGGGCATATTGCTATAAAATAAATAGCAATTGAATCCACCCGGTGCCGGGCGGGCGTGGGTCGAGGCCCGCTGCGATCCACCACCCGGCCATCCCGAACGGCCCGAAACCCCAGCGCGGGAAAAGATCGTTTTGCCACGACTTCGGCGCGGCTACATAACCGCAATGTCTTAGCACCCAATTTCAGGGTCGTTGGCGTTTGGGGTGCAAGCCCGTACATTCCCGCATCCGCATTTTTCCTTTTCAGCGCCGCCGCGGCCTGCGGGCCCCGGTGGCGCCATGGCATTTTCATGATCGATTTACGGGGTATCACCCAGATTTACCAGGGCTCGCAGGGGCCGGTGGAGGCGCTGCGCGGCATCGACCTGCACATCACGCCGGGCGAAGTGTTCGGCATCATCGGGCGCAGCGGCGCGGGCAAGAGCTCGCTGGTGCGCGTCATCAACCTGCTGAACCGGCCCACCCGGGGCGAGGTGATCGTGGCGGGGCGCGACCTGACCCGGCTCAATGATGCGCAACTGCGCGAGGCGCGGCGCGAGATCGGCATGGTGTTCCAGCATTTCAACCTGCTGTCCTCACGCACGGTGTTCGAGAACGCGGCCCTGCCGCTGGAGCTGGCCGGCATGGACAAGGCCGCCATCCGCGGCCGGGTCGATCCGCTGCTGGAGATGGTGGGCCTGTCGGCCCTGCGCGACCGCTATCCGGCGCAGATCAGCGGCGGGCAAAAGCAGCGCGTGGGTATCGCCCGGGCACTGGCCAGCCGGCCCAAGGTGCTGCTGTCGGACGAGGCCACCTCGGCGCTCGACCCGGAAACGACCCGCTCCATCCTCGCGCTGCTGCGCCAGGTGAACCAGGAGCTGGGCCTGACGGTGGTGCTCATCACCCACCAGATGCAGGTCATCAAGCAGGTGGCCGACCGCGTGGCCGTGATCGATGCCGGCCGCATCGTGGAGCAGGGCCCGGTGCTGGACGTGTTCACCCGGCCCCAGCAGCCCATCACCAAAAGCCTGATCGACGAGATCGTGCCGCAGGAACTGCCCGCCAGCGTGCTGGACCACGTGCGCCACCTGGCGTCGCAGCTGCGGGCTGCGGGCCAGGGCGGCGTGGGCCAGTTGCTGCGCCTGTCGTATGCCGGCGAGCGCGCCTACCAGCCCATCCTGTCGCGCCTGATCCGCGAGCACGGGCTGGACCTGTCGATCCTGCACGGGCAGATCGACGAGATCCAGGGCCAGACCTTCGGCTCGCTCGCGGTGTATGCCAGCGGCGACGCCGCGCGGCTGGCCACGGCGATCGCGCAATTGCGTGCCGAAGGGGTGGTGGTGCAGGAAGTGCAAGCGAGCGAAGAGAGCGGGGCCTGAGATGTTCGAGAATTTTTCGGAAATGATGCTGGAGCTGTTTGCCACCTCGCTGTGGGAGACGGTCATCATGGTAGGCATCTCGGGCGTGGTCGGCGCGCTGCTGGGCATCCCGCTGGGCGTGTTCCTGCGGCTGACCGACCGCGGCGGCGTGCTGGAAAACGGCCCGCTGAACAAGACAGTGGGCTGGATCGTGAACGCCGTGCGCTCCACGCCGTTCATCATCCTGCTGGTGGCGATCATCCCGTTCACGCGGCTCATCACCGGCTCGTCCATCGGCACGGCCGCGGCCGTGGTGCCGCTGACGCTGGCTGCGGCGCCGTTCGTGGCGCGGCTGGTGGAAGCCTCGCTGCGCGAGGTGGACAACGGCTTGATCGAGGCGGCCCAGGCCATGGGCGCCACCACCGGGCAGATCGTCTGGAAGGTGCTGCTGCCCGAGGCGCTGCCCGGCATCGTCGCGGGCCTGACCATCACCTTCGTCAGCCTGACGGGCTACTCAGCCATGGCCGGCGCGATCGGCGGCGGCGGCCTGGGCGACCTGGGCATCCGCTACGGCTACCAGCGTTTCCTGCCCGACGTGATGCTGGCGGTGGTGGTGGTGCTGATCTTCTTCGTGCAGGCTGTGCAGAGCCTGGGCGACTGGGCGGTGCGCCGGCTGAGCCACCGCTGAGCGGCCTGCAGGGAGGGCGCGCGGGCCGGATCACGTGGTCCGGCGGCCGCCCGCATCAAGGGCTGGACCCAGGGTCTGCCGGCACCCGGTAGTGGTAGCGGTAGGTGTCGGTGAACCCCAGCGCGCTGTACAGCCGCCGGGCCGTGGCGTTCTCGCCGCGCACCTGCAGGTAGGCCGACTCCGCGCCGCCCGTGCGGCCCCATTGCATCAGCGCCTGGACCAGCGCTCTGCCATGGCCCTGGCCGCGGTGCGCGGGCGCCACCACGATGTCGAACAAGCCGACGGCCCCGCGCTCGCGCACGCCCAGGCCGAAGCCCACGGCGCGGCCGTGCTGGCGCACGGTGGCGAAGGCGCAGGGCAGGGCGATCGACTGCACCATGGCATGGTGCGTGGCGTGGTGTGCCGCTGCCACGCCGTTGGCGGCGGCGAACCCGTCCAGCCATTCGGCCGTCGGCGCCTGCGCGATTTCCACCGAGGGCTGCAGCGGCGCGCCCTCCGGCAGTGGCGCCTGCATGACCCACGTGGGCTCGAAAAGCGCATAGCCCGCGTCCTGCAGCGACTGTTCGGCACTGGCGCTCACCAGCGGCGAGATCCGGAACACGGGCCGCAGGCCCTGGCTGGCGTAGAGCGCTTGCGCCGCCTCGCGCACGCCGTCGAACGGCATTCCGGGCTCCAGCGCATTGACCGAATTGGCCCGCTTGGTGAAACCGCCGGACAGGCGGAACACCCAGCCCTGGTGGAAAACGGTCTGGCGGGCGGGCCAGGCATTGAAAGCGCGTTCTTCCAGCGCACGCACGGTGGGCAAGTCGAAATCCGGAGCAGAGGTGGGATGGGAGGGCATGCAGGATTTATAGCAGCGCCATCTGCCCTTGTTTTTATGTCCACCCGTAGTAAGGAAATGAAAACGTATTCTTATGGGTTTTATAAGGCAAACCCTAAGATGCGGACATCTCTTCTCAAAAGGTGTTTTTCGTGAACAAGCGTTTCCTGCTGCAATCGACCCTCGCCCTGGCCCTGGCCGCCGGCTTCCAGACCGGCGCTCTGGCCCAGGACAAGCCGCTGAAGATCGGCGTCACCGCCGGCCCGCACGCGCAGATCTTCGAGCAGGTCAAGAAGGTCGCTGAAAGGGACGGCCTCAAGCTCCAGATCGTCGAGTTCAGCGACTACGTGCAGCCCAATGCGGCGCTGGCTTCCGGCGACCTGGATGCCAACAGCTACCAGCACAAGCCCTACCTGGACGCGCAGGTCAAGGACCGTGGCTACAAGCTCGTGTCGGCGGGCTACACGGTCAACTTCCCGATCGGCCTGTATTCCAAGAAGGTCAAGAAGCTCGAAGACCTGAAGGAAGGCGCTAAGTTCGGCATTCCCAACGACCCGACCAACGGCGGCCGCGTGCTGCTGGTGCTGCAGGACAAGGGCCTCATCAAGCTCAAGGAAGGGGCCGGCCTGAAGGCCACGCCGCTGGACGTCGTCGCCAACCCCAAGAAGCTGAAGTTCGTCGAACTCGATGCCGCGCAACTGGCCCGCTCGCTGGACGATCTGGACGCCGCAGCGGTCAACACCAACTTCGCGCTGTCCGCCGGCCTGAACCCCGCCAAGGACGCCATCGCGCAGGAAAGCGCCAAGAGCCCCTACGTCAACCTGATCGCCGTGCGCGAGGCCGACAAGGACAAGCCCTGGGTCGCCAAGCTCGTGAAGGCCTACCAGTCGGAAGAAATCCGCCAGTACATCCAGACGGAATTCAAGGGCGCCGTGCTGCCGGGCTTCTGATCGGCCCGCGTTCGATCAAGCCGCCAGCGCCTTCCCGGTGCTGGCGGCTTTTTTCATGGGTGCGGGGCGCCGAGGTGGGCCGTCAACGAGTCAACGGGCTGCTTAGATGTTTTTCGATGGAGAAACCGATTTTTTATTCGTTGGATTCGCGCCGGAGCGGTTCTACATTGGCTTGGACGGCCAGGCCCCACCAAACGGACGGCTGCAGCCACCCATTCACACAGGTCCAAAGGAACGATCCATGTCCACCGCTGTGCAAGACACCGAACTGCCCCCCGCACTGCAAGCCGCCCACAACGACGCCCAGGCCTCGGGCCTGGCCCACGCCGGCGGCGTGCCGCCCACGGTCGCGTGGGACCTGTTCACCTCGGGCCAGGCCCTGCTGGTGGATGTCCGGTCGGGCGAGGAGCGCAAGTTCGTCGGCCATGTGCCGGGTAGCCTGCACGTGGCCTGGGCCACGGGCACGGCGCTCACCCGCAACCCCCGCTTCGTGCGCGAACTGGAGGCCGCCATCGCCAAGGCGGCCACGCGCGATGCCCCCGTGCTGCTGCTGTGCCGCAGCGGCAAGCGCTCGGTGCTGGCAGCCGAGGCTGCGGCCAAGGCGGGCCTGCAGAATGTCTTCAATGTGACCGAGGGCTTCGAAGGCGAGATCGACGATCGCCAGCAACGCGGCGCGTCGGATGGCTGGCGCCATCACCGCCTGCCCTGGGTGCAGGACTGATGGCGGCCTCGCGGCCCCACCAGCGGCCCGCTGCGGGCCGCCATTTTTTCATCCCAGGCAGGAGGCCTTGATGGCTGTCTTCGAGATCGATCACATCGTGCAGTCGCTGCACGCCGTCCGCCACGAATGGCGCGATTCCCAAAAGCGCTCCCAGGAACCCGGCGGGCGCGAATTTCCGTCGCGCGATGCGCTGGCACAGGCGCTGGAGCAGCTGAAGGGCGCGCTCTTTCCCATGCGTCTGGGGCCGCACGACCTGCGCCAGGAAAGCGAGGACTGGTACGTGGGCCACACGCTCGACCTGGCGCTGCACACCTTGCTGGCGCAGATCCGGCTGGAGCTGCGCTACGTCGCGCGCCAGCAGGGCACGGGCGACGGCACGGCCATCGAGCCGCAGGCGCTGGAGGCCGCGCAGGCGTTCGCCGCATCGCTGCCGGACATTCGCCGCCTGCTGGACAGCGATGTGCTCGCCGCCTACCAGGGCGACCCCGCCGCGCGCAGCGTGGACGAGGTGCTGCTGTGCTATCCGGGCGTGCTGGCCATGATCCACCACCGCATCGCGCACCGCCTCTACACGCTGGGCCTGCCGCTGCTGGCGCGCATCGTGGCCGAACTGGCGCACGGCCAGACCGGCATCGACATCCATCCGGGCGCGCAGATCGGCGCGGGTTTTTTCATCGACCACGGCACGGGCGTCGTGATCGGCGAGACGGCGGTGATTGGCGAGCGCGTGCGCCTGTACCAGGCCGTCACGCTGGGCGCCAAGCGCTTTCCCACGGATGCCGACGGGACTCTGCAAAAAGGTTTGCCGCGCCATCCGATCGTGGAGGACGACGTGGTCATCTATGCGGGCGCGACCGTGCTGGGCCGGGTCACTCTGGGGCGTGGGGCAGTCATCGGCGGCAACGTGTGGGTCACCCACGATGTGCCGCCGGGCGGCAACGTCACGCAGGCGGTGTCGCGAGAAGGGTAGGTGCGGCGCAGCGCCCGAAAACAGGGCGCGGCGCTGTCAAGGCATCAGCAAAAAGAAACAGGGAAACGCATGTCTGTACTGATCAAGAACTTCGGGGTCGCGGTGCGCCAGTCGCGCGAGGCGCAAGGCTGGTCGCAGGAACGGCTGGCCGAGCATTCGGACCTGAACCGCTCCTACGTCGGGGAGATCGAGCGGGGCGCCGCCATCGCCTCGCTGCTCACAGTGGAAAAGCTGGCCGGCGCCCTGGGTGTGCGGCCCTCGGCGCTGGTCACGCGGGGCGAGTCGATCGGCCATGCGAATCTCGTGCGGGGACTGCAATTGACGGCTATAGCCTGTTGAGCGATGCGCTGGAAGCTTTGACACTGCCCAGGCTTTCTTCAACAACGCACGGAGTTCTCCATGTCTGCAACTGTGGGCGGTACGACCGCCTTGGGTGACAACGCCGCACGGCAATTGGCCAACGCGACCAAGACGGTCCCCCAACTCGAAACCATCAGCCCCCGCTGGCTCACGCACCTGCTGCAATGGGTGCCGGTGGAGGCGGGCATCTACCGCCTGAACAAGGTCAAGAACCCGGAATCCATCCGCGTCACCTGCACGGCCAAGGAAGAAGAAAACCAACTGCCGCGCACCTTCGTCGATTACGAAGAAAACCCGCGCGAATTCTTCCTGAACGCCGTGAGCACGGTGCTGGACGTGCACACCCGCGTGTCGGACCTGTACAGCAGCCCGCACGACCAGATCAAGGAGCAGCTGCGCCTGACGATCGAGACGATCAAGGAAAACCAGGAAAGCGAGCTCATCAACAACCCCGACTACGGCCTGCTGGCCCAGGTGACCGATGCGCAGCGCATCTTCCCGCTCACCGGCGCCCCCACGCCGGACGACCTGGACGAGCTGCTCACCAAGGTGTGGAAGGAGCCCGCCTTCTTCCTGACCCACCCGCTCGCCATTGCCGCTTTCGGCCGCGAGGCCACGCGCCGCGGCACGCCGCCGCCCACGGTGAGCCTGTTCGGCTCGCAGTTCATCACGTGGCGCGGCATTCCGCTCATTCCGTCCGACAAGGTGCCGGTGGCCGACGGCAAGAGCAAGATCCTGCTGCTACGCGTGGGCGACAAGCGCCAGGGCGTGGTGGGCCTGTTCCAGCCGGGCCTGGCGGGCGAGCAGGGGCCGGGCCTGTCGGTGCGCTTCATGGGCATCAACAACCACGCCATCGCGTCCTACCTGATCTCGCAGTACTGCTCGCTGGCCGTGCTCACCAGCGATGCGCTGGCCGTGCTGGACGATGTCGAGGTGAACAAGTACCACGACTACCCGGACACCTACAAGTGAAGCGCAAGGAGCGGCCATGACCCTCGCTTCCTTCTCGCCGGGCGCCGACGCGTCCGGCGCCCCCATCGACCCGGCGCTGATCGCGCGCATGGCCAATGCCCTGTTCGCGGCGCTGCCGGGCGAGGCGGCATCGCCTGCGGGCGTGCACTCCGCGGGCGGCCTGCCTTCGGTGCCGCCTTCGTCCGTGCCCGGCCTGGGCGCCGTGCCGCCGGGCGTGCAGGCGCCGGCCAACATCGCACCGCCCGGCTCGCCCCTGGCCAGCCCCGCCGGCTTCGGGCCCAGCGTGCCCGGCACGCCGATCCCGCAGGGCCAGGTGCCCGGCACCAACCTGCTGCCGGCTTCGCCCACGCAGGTGCTGTCGCTCGGCCACCGCGCCCCCGCGCTGCTGCCGCACGCCACGGCGGCCAACGGCCTGCCCGACACGGTGGTGAGCACGCTGCCGGCCTACGAGCCGCGCCTTGGCAGCGGGGTGCTGGGCGTGCCCGAGGCCTCGGGCGCGAGCGCGTCGCAGGCCGCCGCCCATCCGGTAGCGCCTGCCTCTGCGGCCTCGCCGTACTACTTCGTCGGCGAGCGCCAGGCACAGCCATCGCTCCGGGGCGCGCCGGTGCCCACGCCGCCGTCCGGCGACCGGCTGGATGCACTGGCGCGCCTGCCGTTCGCGCAGCCGCAGGCAGCGCATGCGGGCCAGGCCCCGGCCGCACCGGCCGGCCTGGCGGCTGCGCCGTCGTCCGATCCGAAGTTCTACTTCGTCGACGCGGTGGTGCTGCCCAGCGGCTATGTCACCCCTGCCAAGCCCGCGCCGCACGGTACGGTGCCGCTGGCGGGCCAGGGGCAGCACCCGCCGTTCGACGTGCACGCCATCCGGCGCGACTTTCCCGTGCTGTCCGAGCGCGTGAACGGCCGCCAGCTGGTGTGGTTCGACAACGCGGCCACCACGCACAAGCCGAAGGCGGTGATCGACCGCATCAGCCACTTCTACGCGCACGAGAACTCGAACATCCACCGCGCGGCGCATGAACTCGCCGCCCGCGCCACGGACGCCTACGAAGGCGCCCGCCAGCGCGTGAAGACGTTCATCAACGCGCCCGACGTGAACGAGGTGATCTTCGTGCGCGGCACCACCGAGGCCATCAACCTGGTGGCCAAGAGCTGGGGCGGCCAGCACGTGGGCGAGGGCGACGAGATCATCGTCAGCCATCTGGAGCACCACGCCAACATCGTGCCCTGGCAGCAGCTCGCTGCCGCCAAGGGGGCGAGGCTGCGCGTGATTCCGGTGGACGACTCCGGCCAGGTGTTGCTCGATGAATACCAGAAGCTCCTGAACGACCGCACGAAGATCGTCGCCGTCACACAGGTCTCCAACGCGCTGGGCACCGTGGTGCCGGTCAAGGAGATCGTGGCGCTGGCCCACCGTGCGGGCGCGAAGGCGCTGGTCGATGGCGCGCAGTCGGTCTCGCACATGCGGGTGGACGTGCAGGACATCGGCGCGGACTTCTTCGTGTTCTCGGGCCACAAGGTGTTCGGGCCGACCGGCATCGGCGTGGTCTGGGGCAGGCGCGAAGTGCTCGAAGACATGCCCCCGTGGCAGGGTGGCGGCAACATGATTGCCGACGTGACGTTCGAGAAGACCGTGTTCCAGCCGATCCCGAACAAGTTCGAGGCCGGCACGGGCAACATTGCCGACGCGGTGGGCCTGGGCGCGGCGATCGACTACGTGAACCGCGTGGGCATCGAGAACATCGCGCGCTACGAGCACGAGCTGCTGGTGTACGGCATGCAGCAGTTGCGCGCCATCCCGGGCGTGCGGCTGATCGGCACGGCCGACGACAAGGCCAGCGTGATGTCGTTCGTGCTGGCCGGCTACTCGACCGAGGAAGTGGGCAAGGCGCTGAACGACGAAGGCATCGCCGTGCGCACCGGACACCACTGCGCGCAGCCCATCCTGCGGCGATTCGGCGTGGAGACCACCGTGCGGCCGTCGCTCGCGTTCTACAACACGTTCGACGAGATCGACCGGCTGGTGCATGTGGTGCGCCGCCTCGCCGGCCAGCGCCGCGCCGGGTAGGACAAGCGCGCGTTTGCGCCAGGCCCCGCACCCCCGGATGCTGCGCTGCAGCGCCGGGGGTGTTTTGCTTGAAAAGGGCGCCAGCGCAATCAATACTAGGGCATATAGCTACAAAAATAATAGCAAATGGCGCTTTGGCGTTCCTCGAAAGCGGGCCCTGAAGGCGCCGCGCGCAGCGCTGGAACGCCGCAGGCCGTGTCTATCATGGCCCGTTGCGGCCCCGCGCCGTCCCGTCTTTTGGCTGTTTCACAAGGAGTGCTCATGGACCAATACCAGATCGCCGTCATCGTCGGCAGTCTCCGCAAGGACTCGTTCAACCGCAAGCTGGCCACGGCGCTGGCCCGGCTCGCACCGCCGGACTTCCACTTCACGCAGCTGCGCATCGACGACCTGCCGCTGTACAACCAGGACGACGACGCCCATCCGGCTCCCGCCGTGCTGCGCCTGAAGACAGAGATCGCCCAGTCGCAGGGCCTGCTGTTCGTCACGCCCGAATACAACCGGTCGATTCCCGGCGTGCTCAAGAACGCGCTGGACCACGCATCTCGCCCCTATGGGCAGAGCGCCTGGGGCGGCAAGCCGGCCGGCGTGATCGGGGTATCGATCGGCGCCATCGGCACGGCCATGGCCCAGCAGCACCTGCGCAACGTGCTGGCTTACCTCGACGTGCCCACGCTGGGCCAGCCCGAAGCCTTCGTTCAAGCCAAGGATGGCCTGTTCGATGACGACGGCAACATCGGCGAGGCCAGCCGCCAGTTCCTGCAGGGCTGGGTCGAGAAGTACGTGGCCTGGGTCAAGCAGCACGCCAAGCTCTGACCAGCCGCTGGTCTTCAGCGCCTCCAGTCCGGCCGCCCCGCCATGGGCGGCCGGACTTTTTTATTTGCCTTTCGTGTTTTTGATTGCTAAAGTCAACCAATTGTTTGATGAAGGCAAATGAAAATGGCGTCAGATCCCCAGGTCGCTCCCGCGCCTGTGCCCGTCCCCGCGGCCGCGGTCAAGGCGCTTCGGCAGTTCAACCGGTTCTTCACGCGCCGCATCGGCGTGCTCGACGCCTATCTGGGCAGCGAACTGTCCCTGACCGACGTGCGCGTGCTCTACGAGCTGGCCCACCGCACCGAGCCCGTCGCCACCGACATCGCCAGGGACCTGGGCCTGGACGCCGGCTATCTGAGCCGCATCCTGCGCCGGTTCGAGAAGGCCGGCTGGCTGGAGCGCCGCCCGGGCGCAAAGGATGCGCGCCAGAGCCTGCTGCGCCTGACCGACGCCGGACACGCCGCGTTCGCCCCGCTGCAGCAGCGCTCGCGCGACGAGGCGGCGGCGATCCTGGCGCGCTTGTCGCCCACGCAGCAGGCCGACGCGCTGGCCGCCATGCAGCGCCTGGAGACGCTGCTGTCTCCCGAGCCGCCCAGCCGCCCCCGCCTCGTGGTGCTGCGCGACCCGGTGCCCGGTGACATGGGCTGGGTGGTGCAGATGCATGGCGAAATCTACTGGCGCGAATACGGCTGGAATCAGGCGTTCGAGGCCATGGTGGCCGAGATCGCCGCGCGGTTCGTGCGCGAATTCCAGCCCGGGTTCGACCGGTGCTGGATCGCCGAGGTCGATGGCGAACGCCTGGGGGCGGCCTTCGTGGTGCGCGAGTCCGACACCACCGCCCGGCTGCGCATGCTGATCCTGGCGCCCCAGGCGCGGGGCATGGGACTGGGCGGCCGGCTGGTGGACGAGTGCATCGCCTTCGCGCGGGGCCAGGGCTACGCGGAGATGACGCTGTGGACCAACAGCTGCCTGGCCGCGGCCCGCCACCTGTATGCGCAGCGCGGCTTCACGCTCGTGGCCTCGGAACCCTACACCGCCTACGGCCAGTCCCTGGTGGGCGAGACCTGGACGCGTGCGCTGTAGGCGCCTTGCGGCGCACGCAAAAAAGCCGGCGCAAGGCCGGCTTCCTGGTGACTGCGCAGTTGTCCGGTGGATCAGGCGGCTTCGGCCACGGCTTCCTGGCGGGATTGCGCCACGTGTGCCCGGATGTCGGAATCCGCGCTGTCCAGGGCCTTGGACTTGGCGTCCGGTCCCATGGCCACGCCTTCGGCGCGCACGAAGCGCACGTCGGTGATGCCGAAGAAGGCGAACACGGTCTGCAGGTAGCTCTCCTGGTGTTCCATGGCGCGGCCGGCATCGCTCGTCGAATACACACCGCCGCGGCTGGAGGCGACGATCACCGTCTTGCCCTTGGCCAGGCCCTGCGGGCCAGCGGCGGTGTAGGTGAACGTGCGGCCCGGCTGGGCGATGCGGTCGATCCAGGCCTTGAGCTGCGTGGGAACGCCGAAGTTGTAGAGCGGCGCGCCGACCACGATCACATCGGCCTCCAGGAACTGGCTCACCAGCTGTTCGGACACGGCGTTTTCACGGCGCTGTGTTTCACTCAGGTCTTCGGTCTGGCTGGTGCGCGGCGCCATGGCCTCCATCGTGAAATGGGCCGGTGCCTGGGCGACCAGATCCAGGTGCTGCACTTGCGTGCCGGGATGGGCGGCGACCCACGCCGCCACGGTGCGGGCGGTGAGTTGGCGCGAGACGGACTGTTCGCCGGTGATGGCGGAATCGATGTGCAGCAGTTGCATGGAAGGTTCTCCTCAGGATGGGGGCCGCACCCGGTGTGCAGCGTTGGATAGATTGTGCAGATGAGCGCATTGATTGATAAGCCGGCCACTTTGCGATAGATTGTTCTATAGGTGGAACAATCTGCGAGGGATGACGGTGCAAGATCTCAACGACATGCTGTATTTCGCCGAGGTGGTCGAGCGCGGCGGGTTCGCCGCCGCGGGCCGGGCGCTCGGCATCCCCAAGTCGCGCCTGTCGCGCCGCGTCTCCGATCTGGAGGCACACCTGGGCGTGCGGCTGCTGCAGCGCACCACGCGCAAGCTGTCGCTCACCGAGGTGGGCGAGGCCTATCTGCGCCACTGCCAGGCCATGCGCGAATCGGCGCAGGCGGCGGCCGACACGGTGGCCCACGTCCAGGCCGAGCCGCGCGGCACGATCCGCGTGGTGTGCCCCGTCACGATCGCCCAGACCCTGCTCGGCGACATGATGCCGGTGTTCATGGCGCGGTACCCGCTCGTGCGGGTGGAGATCCAAGTGAGCAACCGCGTGGTCAACCTGGTGGAGGAGGGCGTCGACGTGGCACTGCGCGTGCGGGCCAAGCTGGACGACAGCGGCAGCATGGTCATCAAGCGGCTGGGCGAGGGCGACCTGCTGCTGGTCGCGAGCCCCGCGCAGCTGGCGCGCCAGGGCACGCCACACACGCTGGAGGAACTGTCACGCATGGACAGCATCGCCATGTCGGCCGCCGACGGCCGTGCTTCGCTGCGGCTGGTGGGCCCCGGAGGGCAGGAGGCGGTGTGGCAGCACAGCCCGCGCTATGTGGCCGATGACCTGCTCACGCTCAAGTTGGCCGCGCAGGGCGGCGTGGGCATCTGCTGGCTGCCCGACTACATGTGCCAGGACGAGTTGCGCAGTGGCCGGCTGGTGCATCTGCTGCCTGACTGGGCCCCGGAGCGCGGTGTGATGCACGCGGTGTTTCCCTCCCGCCGCGGCCTGACGCCCGCGGTCCGGCGGTTTCTGGACTTTCTGGGCGAGACGCTGCAAGGCGCGACGACGGCGACGCCGGCATCCGATACCGAGGGCCTCGGCAGCGCGGCATCGATCGCTTCTTAAGATCAATTCGCGATTAATTCAAAAGAATATATTCGTTTGGGTTTTAAGGGCGGAATCGCAGAATGGGCCGCATCCACCGTTGAGGAGCCTGTTCCATGGCCACTGCACTGTCGTTCCGCACCTCCTGTGGGGTTCGAATCCTTCCCTTGTTCCATGCCCTGGCCACCGTGCCCCGCCGGCCATGAGCAGCAGCGCATCCACGTCTTCGTCCGCATCCGGGCGGCCGGTCGGCCGGCTCGACGGCGCAGCGCCGCAGGCGGCCCCGTCCGCACGCACCGCTGCGGGCAGCCCGGTCTCGGTGGTCATCGTCCCGGGCTGGCGCGATTCCGGACCCGGCCACTGGCAGAGCCTGTGGGCGGAGCGGCTGCCCGGCGCACGGCGCGTGGTGCAGGACGACTGGGTCACGCCCGCGCGGGCGCCCTGGGTGGCGGCGCTGGAGCGCACCGTGCTGGAGGCGCCGCACCCGGTCGTGCTGGTGGCGCACAGCCTGGGCTGCATCACCGCGACGCACATGGGCGAGCCGGCCGCAGCGCGGGTGCAGGGCGCCTTGCTGGTCGCCCCGGCCGATCCGGAGCGCCGGGCGGTGCTGAGCGACTTCGCCCCCGTGCCTTATGCGCCGCTGCCGTACCGCAGCATCCTGGTGGCGAGCAGCAACGATCCCTACTGCCCCATCCGCCTGGCCGGCGCTTACGCGCGGGCCTGGGGCAGCGAGTTCGTTCGCCTGCCGCAGGCGGGGCATGTGAACGTGGACTCGGGCCATGGCGAATGGCCCCTGGGCTGGGCACTGCTGCATTCGCTGGTGGATGGCGCGGAGTGGGGCCTCGGCCAGGGTGCCACGGAGACCCGCTCCGCCGCCTGACAAGGTTGCTATTGTTTTTGTAGCTAAACGCCTTGGTACCCATTGCGCTGGAGGCATTTTTGGCTGAAATCCGCCATGCCACCCCTTGGTTTTGCCGGGGTTCTATATTCTGGAAATCGATTAATTAACAAGAATATATTCTTTTGAGTTTTAAGCGCCGCCGCCCACAATCGGTTTCACTTTTTCAGTAACGAGGGCGCAGACATGACTTCCCGGACAAAACTCAAGACTCTTCTGGCCGTGCTGGCCCTGATCGCTGGCGGCGTCGCGTCGGCACAGACGTCCACGCTGCTGAACGCTTCCTATGACGTGGCCCGCGAGTTCTACAAGGACTACAACCCCGCCTTCGCCGCCCATTACAAGAAGACCACCGGCAAGGACGTGAAGATCGACCAGGCCCATGGCGGCTCCAGCGCCCAGGCCCGTGCGGTGAACGACGGCCTCGACGCCGACGTGGTCACCATGAACACCACGACCGACATCGACTTCCTAGCCACCAACGGCGTGGTCGCCAAGGACTGGGCCAAGCGCTTTCCCAACGATGCATCGCCTACCACCTCGACCATGCTGTTCCTGGTGCGCAAGGGCAACCCCAAGAACATCAAGGACTGGGACGATCTCGCCAAGCCCGGCGTGCAGGTCGTCGTGGTGAACCCCAAGACCGGCGGCAACGGCCGCTACGCCTACCTGGCGGCCTGGGGCAGCGTGCGCGAGAAGGGCGGCACCGACGCCCAGGCCGCTGAGTTCGTGGGCCAGGTGTTCAAGAACGTCCCCGTGCTGGGCAAGGGCGGGCGCGATGCCACCAGCATTTTCCTGCAGCGCAACACGGGCGATGTGCTGATCACGTTCGAATCCGAGGTGCTGTCCATCGAGCGCGAATTCGGCAAGGGCAAGGTCGATGCGGTGTACCCCTCCAGCAGCGTGCTGGCTGAAAACCCCGTCGCGGTGGTCGAGCGCACCGTCGCCAAGAAAGGCACGGGCGAACTGGCCAAGGCCTATCTGGACTACCTCTACTCCGATGAGGCTCAGGAGATCGCGGCCCGCCACGCGCTGCGTCCGCGTTCCGAAGCGGTGCTGAAAAAGCACGCCGACCTGTTCAAGCCCGTCAAGCTGTTCACCGTGGCCAAGTACTTCGGCTCCCTCGGCGAGGCACAGAAGGTGCACTTCAACGACGGCGGCCAGTTCGACAAGCTCTACACCCCCGGCGCCAAGTAAGACATGAACGCTGCGACCTCTGCCTTGCCCGGCGCCGCCGTGGCGTCCACGGGCGGGGCCCGGCGCAGCCCGAAGCGGGTTCTGCCCGGCTTCGGCCTGACGCTGGGCTACACCATCTTCTACCTGAGCATCATCGTGCTCATCCCGCTGTCGGCGCTGGTCTTCAAGACCTTCACGCTGACCTGGGACCAGTTCTGGACCGCCATCAGCGCGCCGCGCGTGCTGGCGTCCTACCGGCTCACCTTCGGCGCGTCGTTCATCGCGGCGGTGGTCAACCTCGTGTTCGGCCTGCTGATCGCCTGGGTGCTGGTGCGCTACCGCTTTCCGGGCAAGAAGATCGTCGATGCCCTGGTGGACCTGCCGTTCGCGTTGCCCACGGCGGTGGCGGGCATTTCGCTCACCGCCTTGCTGGCCGGCAACGGCTGGGTCGGACGGTACCTGGAGCCGTTGGGCATCCAGTTGGCGTTCAAGCCCGCCGGCGTGGTGATCGCGCTGATCTTCATCGGGCTGCCCTTCGTGGTGCGCACGGTGCAGCCGGTGCTGGAAGATGCCGAGAAGGAGCTGGAAGAAGCCGCCACCAGCCTGGGCGCCACGCGCTGGCAGATCTTCACGCGCGTCATCCTGCCTGCGATCACTCCGGCGCTGCTCACGGGCTTTGCCATGGCGTTCGCGCGGGCGGTGGGTGAATACGGCTCGGTCATCTTCATCGCGGGCAACATGCCCATGATCTCCGAGATCACGCCCCTCATCATCATCGGCAAGCTGGAGCAGTACGACTACGCGGGCGCCACGGCGGTCGCGGTGGTGATGCTGGTGATCTCCTTCGCGCTGCTGCTCGTCATCAACGCATTGCAGGCCTGGCAGCGTCGCCACGCAGGAGCCCCGGCATGACTTCCACCGCTTCCAACTCCGGGGGGCGCAACGTGGTGCGCCGCGCCCAGGCTGGCACGACCGAGGCCCCCTGGGTGCGCTGGACGCTGATCGGCATCGCGCTCGCGTTCCTGCTGCTGTTCCTCGTGCTGCCGCTGGCCGCCGTGTTCACCGAGGCGCTGCGCAAGGGCCTCGGTGCCTACGTGGCGGCGCTCAAGGAGCCCGATGCATGGGCCGCCATCCGGCTGACCCTCATCACCGCGGCCATCGCGGTGCCGTTGAACCTGGTGTTCGGCGTGGCGGCGGCCTGGGCCATCGCCAAGTACGAGTTCCGGGGCAAGGCGTTCCTGACCACGCTGGTGGACCTGCCGTTTTCCGTCTCGCCCGTGGTGGCCGGCCTGGTGTACGTGCTGATGTTCGGCGCCAACGGCTGGTTCGGCCCCTGGCTGGCGGCGCACGACGTCAAGATCATCTTCGCCGTGCCGGGCATCGTGCTGGCGACGATCTTCGTGACCTTCCCGTTCATCGCGCGCGAGTTGATTCCGCTCATGCAGGCCCAGGGCAGCGACGAGGAGCAGGCGGCCATCGTGCTGGGCGCGAGCGGCTGGCAGACCTTCCGGTACGTGACGCTGCCCAACATCAAGTGGGGCCTGCTGTACGGCGTGATCCTGTGCAATGCGCGCGCCATGGGCGAATTCGGCGCGGTGTCGGTCGTCTCGGGCCACATCCGCGGGCAGACCAACACCATTCCGCTGCACGTGGAGATCCTCTACAACGAATATCAGTCCGTGGCGGCGTTCGCTGCGGCCTCGCTGCTGGCCCTGCTGGCACTGGTCACGCTGGTCATCAAGTCCATCGCCGAATGGCGCAACGAGCAGGAGCGCAAGGCCGCGGCCGCGCTGCCGCCCGAGCGCCCCGCACCCGCCGCCGTGGGCGCGCGCTGAACGAAAGCACACCATGAGCATTGAAATCCGCAACATCAGCAAGCAGTTCGGCAGCTTCCAGGCACTGCGCGACGTGAGCCTGGACATCCAGTCCGGCGAACTCATCGCGCTGCTCGGCCCCTCGGGCTGTGGCAAGACCACGCTGCTGCGCATCATCGCGGGGCTGGAGACGCCCGACGTGGGCACCATCCACTTCTCGGGCGAGGACACCACCGACGTGCACGTGCGCGACCGCGGCGTGGGCTTCGTCTTCCAGCACTACGCGCTGTTCCGGCACATGACGGTGTTCGAGAACGTCGCCTTCGGCCTGCGCGTGAAGCCGCGCGGCGAGCGCCCGAGCGATGCGCAGATCAAGCAGAAGGTGACCGACCTGCTCAAGCTCGTGCAGCTCGACTGGCTGGCCGACCGCTATCCGTCGCAACTGTCCGGCGGCCAGCGCCAGCGCATCGCCCTTGCGCGCGCCCTGGCGGTGGAGCCCAAGGTGCTGCTGCTGGACGAGCCCTTCGGCGCGCTCGATGCCAAGGTGCGCAAAGAGCTGCGCCGGTGGCTGCGCCGCCTGCACGACGAACTGCACGTGACCAGCATCTTCGTGACCCATGACCAGGAGGAAGCCCTGGAAGTGGCCGACCGCGTGGTGGTCATCAACCAGGGCCGGATCGAGCAGAGCGGCTCGCCCCAGGAGGTGTGGGACCAGCCAGCCAGCCCGTTCGTGTATGGATTCCTGGGCGACGTGAACCTGTTTCGCGGCCGCGCCCACGAAGGGCTGGTGCACGTGGAGGGCATGGCCATCGATTCGCCCGAGCATGCGGGAGCCCAGAACGCCAGCGCCTTTGCCTATGTGCGTCCGCACGACCTGGACGTGCAGCGCTACTCGCCCGGCGAGGGCGTGGACGCCGACGGGCGCCCGCGCGGCATCGTCGCGCAGCTCAGCCGTGCCATCGTCGTGGGGCCGATCGCGCGCCTGGAACTTATTCCTGATGCCGACCACAAACCAGCGGACAATGCGAGCCCCGACTCGGTGATCGAAGCGCAGATTCCTGCGCAGCAGTACCGGGAGATGGGTTTCAGGGAGGGTGAAACGCTGGTGGTCACACCGCGCCGCGCCCGCGTTTTTCTGGACCACGCCGCCGGTATCTGATGCAGCCTTCGAGGGCTGCCGACCGCGGCCTTCAAGGACAAGAACAATGGTGTTGAACTGGTTGGATGCCGCGCCCCGCCGCGTGCTGGGCCTCATCGCGGCGGCCTGCGTGGCCATGCTGGCTTTTGGCATGTACCTGCAGCATGTCGTGGGGCTCGAGCCCTGCCCGATGTGCATCGTGCAGCGCTATGCGCTCATCGGCGTCGCCGTGTTTGCGGCCCTGGCCAGCGCCCGGGGCACCCGGGGCTGGTGGATGTCGTGGGCCGTCCTGGCGCTGCTGTCGTCGGGATTCGGCGCCTTCGTGGCGGCGCGGCAAAGCTGGCTGCAGTGGTACCCGCCCGAGATCGCCACCTGCGGTCGCGACTTCTACGGAATGATCGAGCACTTCCCCATCGGCCGCGCGATCCCCATGATCTTCCGCGGTTCGGGCGACTGCGCCGCGGTGGACTGGACCTTCCTCGGAGGCGCCATCGCCAACTGGTCGTTCATCTGCTTCGTGCTCATGGCCGTCGTGCTGCTGGTGCTGCTGGCCCGCGGCGGGCGAGGGGGCGCCAATCGCCGCCCGCTGGCTGCGGCTTGAAACCCGCCTGAACCCCGTTGAATGAAAAAGGCGCCTTGAACAGGCGCCTTTTTCTTGGGCGTTGCAAATCCGTCAGATCGGTGCCGGCGCTGCCATGGGCTCCTGGGCGGGAAACACCGGGCCCCGGGTTCCGGGCGCCCAGGGCGCCATCTTGTCCATCACCTGCGTGAACGCCGTGCTGGCCTCCCATGCTGCCAGCCACTTTCGCACATGGGGCCAGGGGCCCGCCTGCCAGTCCGTGGCGTCGATGCCTGCGAACTGGCGCACGAACGGCATGATGGCCACGTCGGCCAGCGTGGGCCGCGGGCCGCACAGGAAGGCGTGTTGCGCCAGCCTCTCGTCCCACTGGGTCAGGAACGCGGTGGCGGTGGCCTGGGGCGTTGGCGCGTCCTCCACGCCGTCCCCCGTGCCGGTTTGCTGCGGACAGCGGTTCGGGTACTTGCAGCGGTCCAGGGCCTGTTTGAAGGTGCCGTCGCAGGCCGCGATGAGCGCATCGGCGTCCCGGGCCGTTGCGGCATCTTCGGCCATCCAGCCCTGTGGATCGTGGCGAGCGAGCGCCCAGCGCATGATCTCCAGGCTTTGTTCCAGCACCTGGCCATCGGGCAGCACCAGCACGGGCACCGTGGCTTTGGGCGATGCGTCCCGCAGGGCTTGCGGCTTGTCGCGCAGCACCACCTCGCGCAATTCACAGGCCTGCCCGCTGGCCGCGATCGCCATGCGGGCCCGCATGGCGTAGGGGCAGCGGCGAAAGGAATACAGCACGGGCAGGCCGCTGGGCGCGTCCGAGGGTTGACCATCGGACTGCGCCACACCGGAGGAGCCCAGGCGCGCACCGATGTGGTCCTGCCCGCGCTGCCGCGCGAGCTCCATCTGTTGCTCGCGCTCGGCCAGGGCGCGCTCCTGCTCGGGCGTGCGCGTGCCATGGCAATAGGGGCAGCTCACGCCGGGGCGGTACTGGGGCGATGCGAGTTCGGCCTCGCCCAGCGGCATGCGGCAGGACCGGCACAACTGGTGCCGGCCCGTGGACAGGCCGTGGCCCACCGACACGCGTTCGTCGAACACGAAACAATCGCCGTGCCAGCGGCTGTCTTCGGCGGGCACGTCTTCCAGGTACTGCAGGATGCCGCCGTCCAGGTGGAACACCTCGTCGAAGCCCTGCGACTTGAGCAGGGCGGTGGACTTCTCGCACCGGATGCCGCCCGTGCAGAACATGGCCACCTTGGGCCGGTGTGCCAGCACGCCGCCCGGCGCGCGCTGCTGCTCCACCCAGGCCGGAAACTCCGTGAAGCTGCGTGTGCGCGGGTTGATGGCCCGGGCGAAGCTGCCGATGCCCACTTCATAGTCGTTGCGCACGTCGATCACCACCACCTCGGGGTCGTCGATCAGGGCGTTCCATTGCGCCGGCGGCACGTGCGTGCCGGCATTGCGCGCCGGGTCCAGTCCGGTCACGCCCAGGGTGACGATCTCGCGCTTGAGCCGCACCCGCATGCGGTAGAACGGCATGCGGTCGCCCAGCGCCTCCTTGTGGCGCAGGCCGGCCAGCCGCGCATCGGCACGAAGCCAGGCCAGCACGGCCCGCACGCCTGCGGGCTCCCCTGCGATCGTGCCGTTGATCCCCTCGGGCGCCAGCAGCAGCAGGCCCCGCACGCCATGGGCCTCGCACACGGATTGCAGTGGTGGCTGCAGTGTGGCGCAGTCGGGCAGATCGACGAAATGGTAGAGGGCGGCGGTGAGGATCTCGGGCATGGGGTGGCGATGATAGCGGGGCATCTGGAACGGCCGGGGCGCGGGCGGCCGATCAGGCCGGGTTGCTCGATGCACTGCCGCAGCCGGCCAGCAGCCAGCCGCGAAAGGCCTGCAGCGCAGCACTGGGCGGGCGGGATTTCAAGCGCGTGAGCCAGTAGGCACCCAATGCGATGTGCGTGCCAAAGGGCTGCACGAGCCGCCCCTGTTGCAACTCCCTTTGAAAAAGCCGCACCGGCAGCAGCGCCACGCCCGCGCCCTGCGCGGCGGCCTCGGCCAAGGCCAGGGAGGAGTCGAACACCGTGCCCCGCACGAGCGGGCAGGGCACACCGGCCGCGCTGAACCAGGCGGCCCACTCGTCCGCGCGGTACGAACGCAGCAGCGATTCGTGCGCCAGGTCGGCCGGCGCCCGCAGCCGCGGGGCGATGGAGGGCGCGCACATGGCGGACAGCGGCGCTTCCAGCAGGCGGTCGGCCTCGGTGCCATGCCAGGCGCCGTCCCCGAACCGGATGGCGCAGTCCAGTCCCTCGCCCGCGATGTCCACCCGGTTGTTGTGCGTGAGCAGGCGCAGGTCCACGAAGGGGCACGCCTGCTGAAACTCGCGCAGCCGCGGCAGCAGCCACCCCACGGCGAAGGTGCCCACGGCGCCGACGGTGAGCACTTCGCGGGGGCGGGTGTCGCTGAACTGTTCCAGGGCACCGGCAATGCGGCCGAACGCATCGGCCAGCACCGGCAGCAGGGCCAGGCCTTCGTCCGTCAATGCCAGCCCACGCGGCAGGCGCCGGAACAGCGGTTTGCCCAGGCGCTCTTCGAGGTTGCGGATGTGCTGGCTCACCGCGGTCTGGGTCACGCACAGCTCCTGGGCCGCACGGGTGAGATTGAGGTGGCGCGCCGAGACCTCGAAGGCGCGCAGGGCATTGAGGGGCAAGTGCATGGCGTCGGAATCAGGCGGGCAAGTGGCAAGCAGTTTTTCTTGGGGCTCTTCCCGATTATTGTCGATGGTGCTCTGGCCGACATGTCTCTATCGTTCGGGTCTTCTTGCTTTCAACGACAGGTTCATTCCATGCAAAGACGCCAGTTTTCCTTTGATCTCTTCGCCGCCGTGGCCGCCGCTTCGACGGCCGCCTTGTGGGCCGGCCCGGCCCATGCCGCCGCGCCTGCGGGCCAGCGCAACGGGCGGGAGGTGGCCTGGCAGGCCGCCATGCAGCGGCTCGAATCGGCACTGGACGGCCACCCCAAGGCGCGGCTCGGGGTCGCCATGCTCGACACCGGCTCCGGGCTGTCGCTGGGCTGGCGCCAGGACGAGCGCTTTCCCATGGCCAGCACCTTCAAGCTGCTGCTGGCTGCCTGGATGCTGGAGCGGGTCGACCGGGGCCAGGAGGCGTTGGACCGCCGGGTGCATTTCGACGCGTCGGCGCTCGTCGCCTATTCGCCGGTGACGGAAAAGCGGGTGGGCGACGTCGGCATCACGGTCGGCGAGCTGTGCGAAGGCACCGTCACGCTGAGCGACAACACCGCGGCCAACCTGCTGCTGGCGCGCCACGGCGGCCCGCAGGGCTTCACCGCCTTCGCGCGGAGCCTGGGCGACACGGTGACGCGGCTGGACCGCACCGAGCCCACGCTGAACGAGGCCATCGCGGGCGATCCGCGCGACACCACCACGCCGCAGGCCATGCTGCAGTCGCTGCGCAAGGTGGCCTTGGGCGATGCGCTGAGCCCGGCCTCGCGTGCCCAGCTGGTCGAATGGATCGTGGCCACGAAGACGGGCGACAAGCGGCTGCGTGCCGGCGTGCCGGGCTGGCGGGTGGGCGACAAGACGGGCACGGGCAACCAGGGTTCGTCCAACGACATCGGCGTGCTGTGGCCGCCCGGCGGCGGTGCGCCCATCGTGGTCACCTGCTACATCACCCAGACCACCGCCACGCCGGAAAAGCGCGATGCCACCATTGCCGAGGTGGCGCGCCAAGTGGCCCGGGCGGTCGCTGCCTGAGCGGTGTGGCCGCAGGCCGGGCCGCCGCCTACAGTTTCTTCACGAGCACCTGGCTGCGGCGGTCCCAGTTGTACTTGCGCTTGCGGGCCTCGGGCAGCCACTCGGGGTCCACGGGCTGGAAACCGCGCTTGATGAACCAGTGCATGGTGCGCGTGGTGAGCACGAACAGGCTGGTCAGGCCCATGCCTCGCGCCCGCTGCTCGATGCGCTTGAGCAGCTTTTCGCCGTCGCCCGTGCCCTGGCTGTGCGGCGACACCGTCACGGCCGCCATCTCGGCCGTGCTGCCCTCCGGATAGGGGTAGAGCGCCGCGCAGCCGAAGATCACGCCGTCGTGTTCGATGATGGTGTAGTTGGCGATGTCGCGTTCGATCTCGGTGCGGTCGCGCTTGACGAGCGTGCCGTCCTTCTCGAACGGCTCGATCAGCTGCAGGATGCCGCCCACGTCGTCCGGCGTCGCCTCGCGCAGTTCTTCCAGCTTCTCATCGACCACCATGGTGCCGATGCCGTCGTGCACGTAGATCTCCAGCAGCAGCGCACCGTCCACCGCGAAAGGAATGATGTGGCTGCGCTCCACGCCGTTCTGGCAGGCCTTCACGCAGTGCTGCAGATAGAACGCGGTGTCTGTCGGCCGCTGGCTGGGCGGCACGCGGGCCAGCATCTGCCGGGCCTGGGCCAGCGGCAGCTCCGTGTCGATGGGGTTGTCGTCGCTCTCGGGCTCGTCGGGGTTCATGCGGATGCCGGGCACTTCGCACACGAAGACCAGCTTGTCGGCCTTGAGCGCGATCGCCACGGAGGTCGCGACCTCTTCCATCGTCAGGTTGAAGGCCTCGCCGGTGGGCGAGAAGCCGAAGGGCGACAGCAGCACCAGCGCGTCCATGTCGAGTGAGCGCCGGATGCCCGCCACATCCACTTTGCGCACCAGGCCCGAATGCTGGAAATCCACCCCGTCCACGATGCCCACGGGCCGCGCCGTCAGAAAGTTGCCGGAGATCACGCGCACCGTGGAGCCCGCCATCGGCGTGTTGGGCAGGCCCTGGCTGAAGGCGGCCTCGATCTCGTAGCGCAACTGGCCCGCGGCCTCCTGCGCGCAGTCGAGCGCCACCGAATCGGTGACGCGGATGCCGTGCGAATACTTCTCGGCATGCCCCTTGGCCGCGAGCTGCTCGTTCACCTGCGGGCGAAAGCCGTGCACGAGCACGATCTTCACGCCCATCGCCTGGATCATGGCCAGGTCCTGCGCGATGGCCTGGAGCTTGCCGGCCGCGATGGCCTCGCCCGTGAGCCCGATCACGAAGGTCTGGTGGCGGAACTTGTGGATGTACGGCGCCACCGAGCGGAACCAGGGGACGAAAGTGAAGTTGAAGACGGCGGACATGGCGAAAGGGTGAAGAGAGCGGGGACTGCACCCTGCGGAGCGGCGCAGGTTGCGTGGGGAGGGCGGGGCGTTTTCCGCTGCGGCCGAATTATCGTCGCCATCGCTGCGGACGGAACGGCGCCAGGTCGATCTCCGGAGGCTGCCCGTCCATGCATTGGGACACCACCCGTCCCGTGCGGGCCGAAGCGCCCAGGCCCACATGGCCGTGGCCATAGGCATGGATGACGTCCGCGCAGGCGCTGGCGGGTCCGATGCAGGGCAGTCCGTCGCTGGTGCTCGGACGCCGGCCCATCCAGAAGCGGGCGCCGTCCTCCAGCGCGGCGCGGGGCAGCGAAGGGTACAGATCGAATAGGTGTCCCAGCAGGATGCGGGCGCGGCGCCAGTCGGGTGCGGCGTTTAGGCCGGCGATCTCCACCTGGCCCGCCACCCGCAGGCCGTGCGCCATCTGGTGCACGATGAGCTTACGGTCCATCACCATCGTGGAGGTGCGGGGGCCGGCGGGCGCGGGCTCCCCGGCGCGGGCCTGCACGTCCAGCATCGCGTGGTACCCGCGCTCGGTGTCCAGCCACACACGGTCGCCGGCGGCTAGCGCCAGCGGCCGCGAATAGGCGCCCGCCGCGATGACCGCACCCTGGCAGGGCAGGTCGCCCTGGTCGGTCCACACGGCGTGCAGGCGGCCTGCCTCGATGTGCAGCCCGGTGGCCTGGCCCGTGACCCAGCGCGCGCCGAGGGATTGCGCATGGGCCACCAGGGCAGCGAGGTAGGCGCCGGGGTTGGCGCAGTGGCCGGCTTCGGCCACGCGCACGCCGAAGCCGTAAGCCGGGGCCAGGTCGGGCTCCTGTGCGCGCAGGCTGGCGCCTTCCACCGTCTCGAACGCGATGCCTTCCTCGCCGCGAAGCCGCCAGCCCAGCGCATCCGCCTCGAAGTCCGCCTGCGAGCGGTAGGCGTGCAGCAGGCCGCGCTGGGCCACCAGATGCGGGACGCCGGCTTCGCCGGCCAGCCGGGCATGCAGCGCCGGCGCATCGCGCAGCAACTGGCGCAGGGCATGCGCGGTGCGGGCCACGTGCGCGGGCGTGCGGCCCGAGCGCAAGAAGCGCCACAGCCACGGCAGGGCGCGGGGCAGGTAGCCCCAGCGCACGGTGAGCGGGCCTTGCGGGTCCAGCAGGTAGCCAGGCACCTGCTTCCACATGCCGGGCCCTGCGGGCGGAAGAATGGAATGGGAAGACAGCCAGCCCGCATTGCCGTAGCTCGTGGCTTCTTCGCCGGCGGGGGCATGGGGGTTGAGCAGCGTGACCTGGCGGCCGGAGCGCAGCATCTCGATCGCGCACACCGTGCCCACGATGCCGGCCCCGATCACCACGACGTGCCGGCGCCGGTCGGCAGGCCCGGTGGCTCTGGCCTGGGTGGCGTGTTCGGCAAGGGCGGGAGTGGCGAGGGCTGTGGCGGGCATGTGTGCGGCTGCGAAGGGCAGCGAGGAGGAGAGGGGGTGTGGGCCGGACCCGGTCGCGTCATTTTTCCACGAAAGGGTCCGGTCCACGGTGCCCTGCCGGCCTGGTGCCCGGTAAGCACCGGCGAATCAGCCGTCCTCGCCGCGGCGCACGGCACGCTGCAGCGCCATGCGGTCGGCGCGGCGCTGCGCGCCCTGGCTGCGGATGTGCTTGCCTGCCGCGGCGCTGGTGCCGCGCGCCGCCAGCGCGCGGGCCACCGGGTTGCGCGGCGGTGCGCTGGCTTCGAGGTGCAGCACCATCGGCTGCTTCATGCGGCGCAAGGCCTTGACCCGGCCTTGCTGGAAGGCGCGGGAACGTTTCTGAGCACTCATGTGCGATTCCTGAAAAGCAAAAAGCCCCGGCTGAGCAAGCCAGGGCTTTCGTGCGGCGCACCCCCCATTCGAATGGGGCGGGGGAGCGCAGCCACCTTGGCTGAACGGTGTGTGAGCGACACGGTTCAGCCGGGGCGAGGAACCGTGTTCAGTGAGGGGGGGTGAACAAATAAGGCATGGAAAGACAGCTCCTGAAAGGTGCGCCGCAAGGGTGCTCGTTGCGGCGCTGGTGAAGCGAAGGCGCGATTATCGAAGCGGCTTCGCGGGCATGGCAAGGCGTGCCGCGGCCCCTGGCGGCCCTTGTTGTGCAGGGCCAACGGCGGGCTCGGATAATGCAGCCCTTCATGACCGAATCCGCGCCTTCCTCTTCTTCCCCTTCTTCCTCCACCGCCGGGGCGCCCAGCGCGCCGTTGCGCATCACCTTCCCGCCGTCGCTGCCCGTCTCGGCGCGGCGCGACGAAATCATGGCGGCGATGCGGGAGCACCAGGTCATCATCGTGTGCGGGGAGACCGGCTCGGGCAAGACCACG
This sequence comes from Acidovorax sp. SUPP2539, assembly GCF_030158975.1. NCBI lineage: Bacteria > Pseudomonadati > Pseudomonadota > Betaproteobacteria > Burkholderiales > Comamonadaceae > Acidovorax > Acidovorax sp. SUPP2539. The sequence goes on from NZ_BQXJ01000005.1 coordinate 213,345, forward strand.
CAACTGCCCAAGATCGCGCTGGCACTGGGGCGCGGCAAATGCAACGCCGCGCCGGGACAGAAAGGCCAGCTCATCGGCCACACGCAGCCGCGCCGCATCGCCGCCAGCAGCGTGGCCAAGCGCATCGCCGAAGAGCTGCAGACCCCGCTGGGCGACGTGGTGGGCTACAAGGTGCGGTTCCAGGACCGGCTGTCGCGCGACGCCTCGGTCAAGCTCATGACGGACGGCATCCTGCTGGCGGAGACCCAGACCGACCCGCTGCTCAAGGCCTACGACACGCTCATCATCGACGAAGCGCACGAGCGCAGCCTGAACATCGACTTCCTGCTGGGCTACCTGCGGCAGATCCTGCCGCGCCGGCCCGACCTGAAGGTGGTCGTCACCTCGGCCACCATCGATGCCGACCGCTTTGCCAAGCACTTCGCGCTGCCGCGGCGCCTGACCGGCCGCTCCAGGTCCGGCGAGGGGCCGCAGGGCGATGCGGCGCAGGCAGCCGGGCCGCAGGGCGCGGAGCTGATTCCCGCGCCGATCATCTATGTGTCGGGCCGGACCTTTCCGGTCGAGCAACGCTGGCGTCCATTCGAAGAGTCGCGCGACTACGGCCTGAACGAAGCCATCGCCGACGGCGTGGACGAGCTGTGGGCCGGCAACGCGGGCGGCGACATCCTCGTCTTCCTGCCCGGCGAGCGCGAGATCCGCGAGGCCGCCGACCACCTGCGCAAGCACCTGGCGCACCAGCCGGTGATGCGCAACGCCGAGGTGCTGCCCCTGTTCGCGCGGCTGTCGCAGGCCGAGCAGGACCGCATCTTCGACGGGCACACGGGCCGGCGCATCGTGCTGGCCACCAACGTGGCCGAGACCTCGCTCACCGTGCCCGGCGTCCGCTACGTGATTGACGCCGGCACCGCGCGCGTGAAGCGCTACAGCTTCCGCAGCAAGGTGGAACAGCTGATGGTCGAGCCCGTCAGCCAGGCCGCCGCCAACCAGCGCGCGGGCCGCTGCGGCCGCGTGGCCAACGGCATCTGCATCCGGCTTTACGACGAGGCCGACTTCAACGGCCGGCCCCGGTTCACCGACCCAGAAATTTTGCGGTCCTCGCTGGCCGGCGTCATCCTGCGCATGAAGTCGCTGCACCTGGGCGACGTGGCGCAGTTCCCATTCATCGAGGCGCCTTCGGGCCGTGCGATCGCTGACGGCTACCAGTTGCTGGGCGAGCTGGGCGCGGTGGACGACTCCAACGAACTCACGCCGATGGGCCAGGAGCTGTCGCGCCTGCCGCTCGACCCGCGCGTGGGCCGCATGATCCTGGAGGCGCGCGAGCGCCAGGCGCTGGACGAGGTGCTCATCATCGCCAGCGCCCTGAGCGTGCAGGACGTGCGCGACCGCCCCATGGATGCACAGCAGCAGGCTGATCAGGCCCACGCCAAGTTCGACGACGAAAAGAGCGAATTCAGCGGCTACCTCAAGCTGTGGAAGTGGATCAACGAAGCGCGCGGTGGCGCGCCCACCCTGCCGTCGGCGCGCATGCAAAAGCAGGCCGCGCGCAAGGGCGCGCCCTCGCAGGCCGTGCTGCCCGTGGCACAGCGCATGGCCGCGGCGGCCGTGGCTCCGCCGACGGCCACCGAGGCCGCAGCGGCTGCGCCCACCCACAAGCTCAGCAACCGCCAGTACGAATCGCTGCTGCGCCAGAACTTCATCAGCGTGCGCCGACTGCGCGAGTGGCGCGACATCCACACGCAATTGCTGACCGTGGTGACCGAACACCGCTGGCGCATCAACGACCGCCCTGCCAGCTACGAGCAGATCCACCTGTCCATGCTGGCCGGGTTGTTGGGCAACATCGGCGTCAAGAGCGACGAGGACGACTGGTACCTGGGCGCACGCGGCATCAAGTTCTACAAGCACCCGGGCGCGCACCTGTCCAAGAAGCCCGGGCGCTGGATCGTCGCGGCCGAGCTGGTGGAGACCACACGCCTCTTCGGCCGGGGCATCGCGGCCATCGAGCCGCAGTGGATCGAGCAACTGGGCGGGCACCTGCTCAAGAAGCAGCTGCTCGACCCGCATTGGGAAAAGAAGGCGGCCGAGGTCAACGCGCTGGAGCGCGCCACGCTGTACGGCATCGTCATCTACAACAACCGGCGGGTGAACTTCGGCAAGGTGGACCCGTACGCGGCGCGCGACATCTTCATCCGCGAGGCGCTCATCGGCGGGCAGTGGGAAACCCGTCTGCCTTTTCTGGCCGCCAACCACAAGCTCATCGCCAAGGTCGAAGAGCTCGAACACAAGTCGCGCCGACAGGACGTGCTGGTGGACGACGAGCTGATCTATGCCTTCTACGACCAGCAGTTGCCGGCCGACGTGTGCAGCGGGCACAGCTTCGAGGCGTGGTACCGCGAGGCGAGCGCGTCGAACCCAGACCTGCTCAAGCTGACGCGCGAAGAACTCATGCGCCACGAGGCCGCGGGCATCACCGGCAATGCCTTCCCGCGCACGGTGCGGCTGGGCGGCGTGGATTGCGCGGCGAGCTACCTGCACGAGCCGGGCGATGCGCGCGACGGCATCACGGTTACCGTGCCGCTGTTCGTGCTCAACCAGGTGAGCGACGAGCGCTGCGAATGGCTGGTGCCCGGCATGCTGCAGCCCAAGATCCAGGCCCTGCTCAAGAGCCTGCCGCAGCGCCCCCGCAGCCGGTTCGTGCCGCTGCCCGATAGCGCCGCCCGGCTGGCCGGGCTGCTCGGCACGCCCGAACGCTTCGGCCACGGCAGCCTGGTCGAGGTGCTGCTCAAGCAGGTGCGCGATGAGACCTCGCTCGACGTCAAGCGGGCCGATTTCAAGCTCGACATGCTGAGCCCGCACCTGTTCATGAACTTCCGCGTGGTGGATGAACACGGGCGCCAGCTCGGTCATGGGCGCAACCTGGGTGCCCTCAAGGCCGAATGGGGTGCGAAGGCGCGCGGCGCCTTCCAGGCCCTGGCGGGGCTCAAGCTGGGCGGCGATGCCAAGGGTTTTGAAGAAAAACAGGCTCCAGCGCAAGAAGTACTAGGGCATTCTGCTATCAAAAATGAAGCGCCTCCCGCTGCAGCGGGGGGCCGCGGCCCTGCGGCGGTAACGGCGCCGACCGCTTCGGCCCGGCAGGCGCCCGCCGGCCAGTGCCACACCGCATGGACCTTTGGCGAGCTGCCCGAGCTGATGGAGATCCGCAAGGGCGGCCAGACGCTGATCGGCTTTCCCGCGCTCATCGACGGTGGCGATGCCGTCACCATCGAGGTGTTCGACGAGCCCGAACTGGCCGCCGCCCGGCACCGTGCGGGCCTGCGCCGTCTGTTCGCGCTGCAGATCAAGGACGCGCTCAAGTACCTGGAAAAGAACATTCCCGACCTGCAGAAGATGGCCGTGGCCTACATGCCGCTGGGCACGCAGGAAGAACTGCGCAGCCAGATCATCGACGTGGCGCTGGACCGGGCCTTCCTGCTCGACCCGTTGCCCACCGATGAGGCCGCGTTCAAGCGCCGGGTGGACGAGGGACGCGGCCGGCTGACCCTGATCGCCAACGAGGTCGCGCGGCTCGCCGGCACGATCTTGCTGGAGTACGCCGCCGCGGCGCGCAAGATCAAGGACACCAAGAACGCACCCGAAGCCGTGCAGGACGCGCAGCAGCAGTTGCAGCGCCTCATGCCCAAGGCGTTCCTGGCTGCGGCACCGTGGGCGCAACTGGCGCACTTTGCCCGCTACCTCAAGGCGATCACGCTGCGGCTGGACAAATACCGCGCCGATCCGGCGCGCGACGCCACCAAGCTGGCTGAACTGCGCCCGCAGGAGCAGCGCTACTGGCGCCTGGTGGCCGAACGCAAGGGCGCGGTGGATGCGCGCATGCAGGAGCTGCGCTGGCTGCTGGAAGAGTTGCGGGTGAGCTTTTTCGCCCAGGAACTGCGAACCCCGCAGCCGGTGAGCGTGAAGCGGTTGGACAAGCTCTGGGCGCAACTCAACAGTTGAGGCCGGCAGCCAGGCTGCGCGGCGCTTCGCATCGACATCGGCACGGTGGGCGGCGGGGCACGGGGACCCATGGTGGAAGACTTGCCCAACCCTGCTCAGCCCCATTCATCGCGGAGCGGCTTCCCCCGAGCACCCACCAGGCACCCACCAGGCACCTCCGGGTGCTTCAGGGTTGCCGGGCTTTGATTGCGGCTGGGATGTGCAGCCTCAATGCGGCGCCTGCAAGGCCGCCTCGGCCCGCACGAGGCGGTCCAGTTCCGCGCACACATCGGCCATGCGGCCGGAGATCAGCACGCGCGCCGCCGCACCGGGGCCGCGGCGATCCAGCACCCGCAGCGGGCGCGCAGCAGGCCTGGGACGGCTGCAACCCGCAAATGCCCCACTGTCATTGGCGCTGGTGCTGGGCCATGACCGTACAGACGGGGTTACCGCCAGTGTGGGGGGACATGCTGAAAAGGGCTGGTCGGGCGGTGCCTGCCGCGGCCGAACCACCACGAAGCGCCGTGGCAGGGGCGCGAGCGCTGGAGGACACGGCAGGCCCTCTGCCGCCGCAATTTCCAAGGCGGTGCATGGCAGCGGTTCGATGGCAGCCGGCCGTGTGGCGGACGGGCCGATGGCGTCGGCATGGAGGCCCGGGGTAACGGCATGCACCGTGCCTCTGCCGCTGGCGCCGCCGCCTGGCTGGCCTGCGACGGCCCTGCGGTCCTGGCGCGGAGGGCGGCAGGCGGGCGCGCGCAGCCACCGTGCCAAAGCATTCAGCGGTTGCGAAAAGGAAGAAAAAGCGAGCAGGGCAAATCCCATGTGAAAACTCCAGCGAAGTGCGAGGGGGTTGAACACAGGCAGGATTGCCGAGGAAAAACACACTGCCGCAGGGTTGGCTGACCAGGGCTTCTTGCCCCTGGCCGCCAGACGCCCGCCACCTGCGGCGGTGTGCAGCGGGCTACATCAGCATGGTGTTGCGGATCAGGCCCACTGCGAGCCCTTCGATTTCGAAAGGCTCGCCCGGATGCACGGTGATGACGGGGTAGTCGGGGTTTTCGGGCAGCAGCTCGATGGCGGTGGCCGTGCGGCGCAGGCGCTTGACGGTGACGTCGTCGCCCAGCCGGGCCACGATGATCTGGCCGTTGCGCGCCTCGCGGGTGGATTGCACGGCGAGCAGGTCGCCGTCCATGATGCCCGCATCGCGCATGGACATGCCGCGCACCTTGAGCAGGTAATCCGGCTTGTGCTGGAACAGGCTGCCCTCCACGCTGTAGGTTTGGTCGACGTGTTCCTGCGCGAGAATGGGCGACCCTGCCGCCACCCGCCCCACCAGGGGAAGCGACAGCTGCGACAGGCCCGGAATGGGCAGGTTGAACTGGGTGCCGCGGGCGGCATTGATGGAGCGCACCGTGTCGCTGCGCAGCCGGATGCCGCGCGATGTGCCGCTGACCAGTTCGATGACGCCCTTGCGGGCCAGGGCTTGCAGGTGCTCTTCGGCCGCATTGGCGGACTTGAAGCCGAACTCGGCGGCGATTTCCGCCCGGGTGGGGGGCGCGCCGGTGCGGGAGATGGCGGTCTGGATCAGATCGAGGATCTGCTGCTGGCGGGCGGTGAGCTTGGGACTGTCGAACATGAGTGACTCCGGTGCTGAACGGATAGGCAGGTAGAGGCCTGTTTTTTAATCCAGTCACTGTATTTTTAACCAGTTTTTTGGAGCGTGCAAGTGGGCACAGGAAAAATCGTGGTGCTGGGCACCGGCGGAACCATCGCGGGCAAGGCCGCCAAGGCCGGAGACAACATCGGCTATACCGCCGGGCAGGTGAGCGTAGGGCAGTTGCTGGAGGCGATTCCTGGATTGGCGCAGGCGGCCCGTGGCCGGATCGAAGCCGAGCAGATCGCGCAGATCGACAGCAAGGACATGGATTTCGCCGTATGGCGGCAACTGGCCCACCGATGCACGCAGTTGCTGGCCGATCCCGATGTGCGCGGGGTGGTGGTCACGCACGGCACCGACACGCTGGAGGAGACGGCGTGGTTCCTGGACTCGGTCCTGGACACTGCCGAACGCCCCGTGGTGCTGGCCTGCGCCATGCGGCCGGCAACGGCGATCGCGCCGGACGGTCCGCAGAATCTGCTCGATGCGGTGGCGGTAGCGGCCACGCCCAGGGCGCGCGGGGTGCTGGCGGTGGTGGCAGGCACGATCCACACCGCGCGCAACGTGCAGAAAGTGCACCCCTATCGCGTGGATGCCTTCAGTTCAGGAGACGCCGGGCCGCTGGGCTGGGTGGAGGAGGGCGCGGTTCGTCTCACCCATGGCTGGCCGGCCCCTTCGGTTCCGCGATTGGATGCGCTTCACCACATCGCCAACACTTACCTGTGGCCGCGGGTGGAGGTGCTCATGAACCATGTCGGTGCCGACGGCCGTATCGTCGACCTGCTGGTGCTCGACGGCGTGGATGGCCTCGTGGTGGCGGCGACGGGCAACGGCACGCTGCACCATGCCCTGGCCAAAGCGCTGGAGCGCGCGCACGAGAGCGGTGTGGACGTGCGCGTGGCCACCCGCTGCCCGCTGGGCCGGGTGCTGCCCAAGCCGGGGGACGCCTTGCCCCACTCGGAGGGGTTGAGCCCGGTGAAGGCCCGCATCAGCCTGCTGCTCGATCTGCTCGCCCGGCCTCGGCGCCCCTGAAATGGCAACGCCCCGCAGAGGGCGGGGCGTTCCAGGCACGGCCGAGGTGCCGTGCGGGTTCAGTCGGCAATCAGCCGGCCAGTGCGGCCAGCGCACGCTGGGTGATCTCTTCCACGCTGCCCGTGCCGCTGATGGCGCGGTATTTGGGAGCGCCGGCCGGATCGGCCTTGGCCCAGCTGGAGTAGTACTCCACCAGCGGACGGGTCTGGGCGCTGTACACATCCAGGCGCTTCTTGACGGTGGCCTCCTTGTCGTCTTCGCGCTGGATGAGGTCTTCGCCGGTCACGTCGTCCTTGCCTTCCACCTTGGGCGGGTTGAACTTGACGTGGTACGTGCGACCGCTGGCCGGGTGAGAGCGGCGGCCGCTCATGCGTTCGATGATGGCATCGAAGGGCACGTCGATCTCGAGCACATAGTCGAGTTTGACGCCCGCGGCCTTCATGGCGTCGGCCTGCGGGATGGTGCGAGGAAATCCGTCGAACAGGAAGCCGGACGTGCAGTCGGGCTGTGCAATGCGCTCTTTCACGAGATTGATGATGAGGTCGTCGCTGACCAGCGCCCCCGCATCCATGACGGCCTTGGCCTGCTGCCCCAGCGGCGTGCCTGCCTTGACGGCGGCGCGCAGCATGTCACCGGTGGAGATTTGCGGAATACCGTATTTCTGGCAAATGAATGCGGCCTGCGTGCCCTTTCCGGCGCCGGGTGCGCCCAAAAGAATCAGTCTCATGGATGTCCTCTAAGTGTTGAATTCGGCTGGCGCCACTGTCCACGGGCTTGCCTCCGGCCCGGGATGCGGCGCTCTGATCGCGGGCAAGGATAGCACGCGGGTCCACGCGCTTTCCTGACACGGCGGGGACTCTGAAAACGCTAGGAAAACAGCGCTCGCACGCGTTCCAGATCCTGGGGGGTGTCCACGCCGGGGCCTGGTGCCGAAGCGGTCACATGCACGGCGATGCGGTGGCCGTGCCACAGCGCCCGCAACTGCTCCAGTGCCTCGACCGCTTCAGTGGGCGCGGGCGGCAGGGCCGGAAACTGCCGAAGGAATGCGGCGCGGTAGCTGTAGAGGCCGATGTGGCGCAGCGGCGCATACCCTGGCGGCACGCCGGTGGCCGCGCCATCGGGCCCCTGCGTCCACCAGGCAGCGCCGGCATGGTCGCGTGCATGCGGAATGGGCGCCCGGCTGAAGTAGTGCGCGAGACCGCGTGCATCGAGCACGACCTTCACGACATGGGGGTTGGTGTAGTCGGCCAGCGTGCCGATGGCATGGGCGGCGGTCCCCATGCTGGCGTCCGTGCGGGCCGGCAGCAGGGCGGCCACGGCATCGATCAGCGCGGGGTCGATCAGCGGCTCGTCGCCCTGCACGTTCACCACGATGTCGTCACCTGCCAGGCCCAACTGTTCGCAGGCCTCGGCCAGGCGGTCGCTGCCACTGGGATGGTCGGGCCGCGTGAGCAGGGCCTGCACGCCATGCGCCTGGCAGGCCGCGAGGATGCGGGCATCGTCCGCCGCCACGATGACGCGCGTGGCCTGGCTTTGCGCCGCGCGTTGCGCCACGCGCACCACCATGGGCAGCCCGGCGATGTCGGCCAGCGGCTTGTCGGGCAGCCGCGTGGAGGCCAGCCGCGCCGGTATCAGGATGGTGAAAGGCGTGGCGGGCGCGGTCACGCCTCCAGCTCCTCGTCCGTCAGGGTGCGTGCTTCGTTTTCGAGCAGCACCGGAATGCCGTCGCGCACCGGGTAGGCCAGGCGGGCGCTGCGCGACACCAGTTCCTGCCGCTCCCGGTTGAAAGTGAGCGAGCCCTTGGTGACGGGGCAGACCAGCAGTTCGAGCAGTTTGGGATCCATGGCGGTAGTGGCTTCGGGGTCAGTCGGAGGGCGATGATAGCGAGCGGCGTGCGGCAGCCCGCAACCGCTCGTCCAGCAGGGAGAAAAAAGCGCTGTCGATTTCCAGGTGCAGCGGCACAGCCAGCGCCTGGGGGTGGAGTCGCCACAGCTTGGTGGCGTCTTTTTCGGTGCAAACCAGCGTCATGCCGGTGTTTTGATTGTCTTTCCAGCTATCAAAATCATAGTGATCAGGCAAGGCCGTGGTCCGCTGCAGCGTGAGTCCTCTTGCCCGCAGCATGGCAAAGAATTCCTGTGGCCTGGCGATGGCGGCCACGGCGTGCAAGGGCTGGCCGCGCCACTGCGCCAGGGGCACGGTGCTGCCGTCCGCACGCATGGCGTCCGGCCCGAGCGAGCGTCTCAGGGAGAATGCCGGCGATGTGCCGGCCGGAGCCCGTCCGGCATGGAGCACGCAGTCGACCTGGCGTGGCCAGGGTTCGCGCAGCGGTCCGGCCGGCAGGAGGAATCCGTTGCCCACGCCGTCGTCGTTGAATACGCAGATTTCGATGTCGCGGGCCAGCGCCAGATGCTGCAGGCCGTCGTCGCAAACGATCACATCGGTGCGGGGATGCTGTGCCAGCAGTGCGCGCGCCGCCTGCGCCCGGTGCCGCGCCACGAACACGGGAACGCCCGTGCGCTTCGCGATCAGCAAAGGCTCGTCGCCCACTTCGGTCGCGCGGCTGTCCGTGCACACTTCGCGGCAGTCGTCGGTGGACCGCCCGTAGCCGCGCGACACCACGCCAGGCTGCCATCCGCGCGCCACCAGATGTCGCACGATGGCCTGCGTGACCGGGGTCTTGCCCGCCCCTCCGGCGATCACGTTGCCCACGACGATCACCGGCACCGCCACGCGCTCGGCGCGCAGGACGCCCAGCCGATAAAGCGCTCGCCGGATGGCTACAGCGATCCGATACAGACAGGACAACGGCCACAGCGCCCAAGCCAGCGGCCCACGCCGTTTCCAGGCCGCTTGCAGGGTGGATGCCTGGGCATGGGGGGCGGTGGAAGAGGGTGCAGAGGGCGGCTGCGGCCCGGCGGCAGCCATCGCAGCTACTTGCCGGCGCTGGCCGTGGACTGGGTGGCGAAGGTGATCTGCGACAGGCCCACGCGGCGCGCGGCTTCCATGACGGTGACCACGGCCTGGTGCGGCGAATTGGCGTCGGCACTGATGATGACGACGCTGTCCTTGCCGGCGCTGGCCGCCGCGGCCAATGCCTGGGCCACCACGTCCACGCTCTTGCCCTCGACCGCCAGCTTGTTGATGGCATAGCGGCCATCCGCGGCGACGGCCACGATCACTTCCTTGGGATGGTCGCGCTGCTGCTCGGCATCGGCCACGGGCAGCGTCAGTTGCAGCTCGGTGAACTTGCTGTAGGTGGTGGACAGCATCAGGAAGATGAGCACCACGAGCAGCACGTCGATGAACGGAATCAGGTTGATTTCCGGCGCTTCGGTGGGGCGGGAGCGAAAGTTCATGTCCGTTCAGCCGATGGGGTGTGGGCCATGATTTACTTGCGAAGCCGGCTGATGTGCCGCACGAACTGCTCGGAGGCCAATTCGAGGGTCAGCAGATAGGCATCCACGCGGCTGCGGAAGTACCGCCAGAAGATCAGCGCCGGAATGGCCACGATCAGGCCGAACGCCGTGTTGTACAGCGCAATGGAAATGCCCTGTGCCAACTGGGCCGGGTTGCCGCCGCCGGACTGGCCGGCCCCCGCTTGGGAGCCGAAAATCTCGATCATGCCGATCACCGTGCCCAGCAGGCCGAGCAACGGGGCGGCGGACGCGATGGTGGCGAGCGCACTGAGGTATTTTTCGAGGCGGTGGGCCACGGCCCGGCCGGAACTCTCCATTGCCGCGCGCACGTCGGCTTCGGTGCTTTGCGGATTGCTGTTGAGCGTCCGCAGGCCGCTGGCCAGCACCTCACCCAACGCGGAGTTCTGCGCCAGCTGGTTCACCACATCGGGTGTGGGAACGGAGCGGGAAGACACGGTGATCGCTTCATCCAGCAGCTTGGGAGGTGCGACCCGGGCGGTTTTGAGGGCGATGAAGCGCTCCACAACGAGTGCCAGCGCCAGGACGGAGCAGGCTATCAAAGGCCAGATCGGCCAGCCTGCGGCTTGTATGATCGACAGCAATTCTCTCTCCGCGCAGATGGAAGCAATCCGCGATTATGGCCCAGTTGACGTGGTGGTCCGTGGCGGAAAACGGCCGGGCTGCCCGGCGCGTTATGCACCTTCGCATCCCCTGTCGTCACCCACATTTTCTGTGGATAACTTTGTGGGCAACCGGGCTGCGATGGCCCGCCAAACGGCTCCAGCCCGTGAATTTGACAGATTGATGAAAAATAACGCACCAAAAAAACGTTTGAAATCAAGGGGTTGCACGTATCTGCTAGCGATGCGCGGGGATGGGCGCCTGTGTACAGGGCCAATCAGCCATCCTCGCGCGCTGTGGACTAGTGCCTCCTGGCAATGGCCTGCAACCCCTTGCTCCATCGGTGTCTGAGGCCATGAACCTCGCAACGGCGCCACGTATCTGGCAGGTTGGGGCGCTATGCCGCGCCATTGCTGACACCCTGGAGGCCCGGTTCAATCCCGTGGCCGTGCAGGGCGAGATCACGGGCTTTTCGCGCGCGTCCAGTGGGCATTGCTATTTCACGATCAAGGACGGCCAGGGCCAAATCCGCTGCGCAATGTTCCGCCGTGCCGCCCTGTTGCTCGACTTCGCTCCGCGGGACGGGGAACTGGTCGAGTTGCGCGGCCGCCTGGGGGTATACGAGGCGCGCGGCGATCTGCAGCTCATCGTCGAAAGCATGCAGCGGGCCGGCCAGGGTGCCTTGTTCGAGCAGTTCCTGCGGCTGAAGTCGCAACTGGAGGCCGAAGGGCTTTTCGACAGCGCGCGAAAGCGGCCCTTGCCTTTGATGCCGCGTGGCATCGGCGTGGTCACTTCCCCGGGCGCGGCGGCCCTGCACGACGTGGTGACCGCCCTGCGCCGGCGCGTGCCGCACATTCCGGTCACGCTGGTGCCCGCGCTGGTGCAGGGCGCCAATGCGCCGGCGTCGATGCGGGCCGCGCTGTCCAAGCTCTACGCACTGGTGGACGCGGGCAACGGGGCGCAGGGCACGGCGTCCCCCCAGCCCCCGTGCACCATCGATGTCATCCTTCTGGTGCGGGGTGGCGGGTCCATGGAGGACCTGTGGGCATTCAATGACGAGCAGTTGGCTCGCACCATCGTCCAGAGTCCGGTGCCGTTGGTTTGCGGTGTCGGGCACGAAACCGACTTCACGATTGCCGATTTTTGCGCCGATCTGCGCGCACCGACGCCGACCGCCGCCGCTGAACTCATCTCCCAGCCACGGGCCGTCTGGCTGGGCGCCATCGATCTGTTGGCCGATCGCTTGTCGGACGGTGTTCAGGCGCAGTTCGATGTGCGCCATCAACGCCTGGACCTGGTGGCCCAGCGCCTGGGCCGGCCTTCCGGCCTGGTGGCGCGCCAGCAGACGCGTCTGGCACGGCTGGCGGAGCGCATGCGCCACAGTGTGCTACTGAAAATGCAGCACCTGACTCAACAGCAGCAAGCGCTGGAGGCACAGTTGCCGCAAATCCTCCAGCGGCGAATGGGCCGCCAGTCCGAACGGCTGGACCGTGCGGCGCTGCGCCTGCAGTTGCTGGATCCGCATCTCGTCCTGCAGCGAGGCTATGCACTGCTCACCGATGCGCAAGGCCAGCCGGTGACGAAGGTGGCCCAGGTGCGGCCAGGCGACGCCGTCCGGGCGGCGGTGACCGATGGTGAGATCGATCTGCAGGTGTCACCGCGACGGTTGCTGTGAATGGAGCGGCTGGAGCGCTTTTTCTGCCATTGGCCCTCGCCTACAGCAGGCGCTGCTATTACTTTCTACAATGCCCGTTCGGACCGCGCCAGCCCCTGGAGGGCAGTGGTCCCATTCCAAGAATTTCAACCCACGAAGGACTGCACCATGGAACATACCCTGCCACCGTTGCCCTATGCGATCGACGCACTGGCGCCTCACTACAGCCAGGAAACTCTGGAATACCATCACGGCAAGCACCACAACGCCTACGTGGTGAACCTGAACAATCTGCAAAAGGGCACGGAATTCGAGAGCATGACGCTTGAGGAAATCGTGAAGAAGTCCAGTGGCGGCATCTACAACAACGCAGCCCAGATCTGGAACCACACCTTCTTCTGGAATTGCATGGCTCCCAGCGGCGGCGGCGAGCCGTCCGGCGCCCTGGCCAATGCCATCAACGCCAAGTGGGGCAGCTATGCCGCCTTCAAGGAAGCTTTCGTGAAGAGTGCCGTGGGCAACTTCGGCTCTGGCTGGACGTGGCTCGTGAAGAAGGCCGACGGCAGCGTCGATATCGTGAACACCGGCGCGGCCGGCACCCCGTTGACCACGGCCGACAAGGCCCTGCTGACGGTCGACGTGTGGGAGCACGCGTACTACATCGATTACCGCAACCTGCGCCCCAAGTTCGTCGAAACCTTCTTCGACAAACTGGTGAACTGGAAGTTTGCCGAAAGCAACTTCGCCTGAGCGTTCCGCGCCTAGTAAAAAACGGCCCTTTGGGCCGTTTTTGTTTTTGGCATGCCCTCTTGTCTCTAATGGAGGGCTTGTGGACCTGCTCAGCCGGTCAGCGGCGGGCGAAGGGTGTACCGGACAGTTTGAAGCCCGCCTTGATCCCCTTTTTCGAGAACCAGCCCTGGTTCATTTCCAGCACGTAACGCACCGGCTTTTCCGCGCAGTGTGAATCTTCGGTCTGCGGCTTCATGTCCGCCAGATTGACGATGGTGCCGTCGTCCGCGACGAAAGCGGCGGTCAAGGGCAGGATCGTGTTTTTCATCCAGAAGCACTGGACAGCAGGCGCTTCGAACACGAACAGCATGCCTTCCTGCTGAGGCATCTCCTTGCGATGCATGAGGCCGATCTGCCGCTCTTGCGGAGACGCCGCGACCTGTGCGTCGATGCGGTGCATGCCGGCGCCCAGTTCGACGCGCTGCAGGTTCATCTGGGGCGATTCCTGGGCGCCTGCCGCCGTACAGACGGAGAGGACGAGCGCAGCCAAAAGCGGGGCAAGGGCTTTTTCAGAGCCGTGCGCCCCGCGCACGAGAAGGGATTTCATCATCCGGCTTTCCATAAATGCAATGGGAATCGAAAGGGTAGCAGCCAAAGGCAAAAAAGCCCGCGGAGGCGGGCTTTTTTGGAGGGCGTCGGCACGGGCTTAAGGCCTTGCCGACGATGGTGCTTACTCTTTAGGCAGCCGTCTTGGCGTGCTTCTTGGTGGCCTTTTTGTGGGCGACCTTGTGGGCTGCAGGCTTCTTGGCCTTGGCCTTGGCGTGCGCCTTGGGGGCGGTGGCGGCTGGCTCGGCGCTGGGGGCGGAAGTCACGGCGGGGGTTGCCGGTGCGGCTGGCGTTGCGCCTTGTGCAAAAGCACCAGCGGCGAACAGACCAGCAACCAGGACAGCGAGGAGTTTTTTCATATATGCCAATTCCTTGAAGAGGTTCGGATGGGAGCCGCGCGAAGTGCCGCGAAGCACCTCCACAACGGCGTCGTCACGGAGGCCGTTGACAGGAAATATGTGATTTTTTAAAGGCTTAGAATCGCCGGTTGTACCGCGTTTGCCCAACCAGCTGAAGCCCCTTCATCGTTTCACCGGAGAGACCCGCTCAATGACCAGCTACCAGCACATCAAGGTGCCCGCCGAAGGCCAGAAAATCACCGTCAACGCTGACATGTCGTTGAACGTGCCGGATCAGCCCATCATCCCGTACATCGAGGGCGACGGCACTGGTTTCGATATCACTCCCGTGATGCTGAAGGTCGTGGACGCTGCGGTGGCGAAGGCCTATGGTGGCAAGAAGAAGATCCACTGGATGGAAGTGTTCGCTGGCGAAAAGTCGACCAAGGTCTACGGCCCCGACGTGTGGCTGCCGGAAGAAACGCTGCACGCCGTGCGCGACTACGTGGTTTCCATCAAGGGCCCGTTGACCACCCCCGTGGGCGGTGGCATCCGTTCGCTGAACGTTGCGCTGCGCCAGGAGCTGGACCTGTATGTCTGCCTGCGCCCCATTCAGTATTTCAAGGGCGTGCCTTCGCCGGTCAAGGAGCCCGAAAAGACCAACATGGTGATCTTCCGCGAGAACTCGGAAGACATCTATGCCGGAATCGAGTTCGAGGCCGAGTCCGAAAAGGCCAAGAAACTCATCAAGATCCTGCAGGAAGAATTCGGCGTCAAGAAGATCCGCTTTCCCGACACTTCCGGCATTGGCGTGAAGCCCGTGTCCCGCCAAGGCACCGAGCGCCTGGTGCGCAAGGCGATCCAGTACGCCATCAACAATGACAAGCCCAGCGTGACCATCGTGCACAAGGGCAACATCATGAAGTTCACCGAGGGCGGCTTCCGTGACTGGGCCTACGCGCTGGCTGCGAAGGAGTTCGGCGCCGAACTGATCGATGGTGGCCCCTGGATGAAGTTCAAGAACCCCAAGACGGGCAAGGACATCACCATCAAGGACAGCATTGCGGACGCCTTCCTGCAGCAGATCCTGCTGCGCCCAGCCGAGTACAGCGTGGTGGCAACGCTCAACCTGAACGGCGACTATATCTCGGACGCTCTGGCGGCCCAGGTGGGTGGCATTGGCATCGCTCCTGGCGCCAATCTGTCCGACACGGTGGCGATGTTCGAAGCCACGCACGGCACCGCGCCCAAGTATGCCGGCAAGGACTATGTGAACCCCGGCTCTGAGATCCTGTCGGCCGAAATGATGCTGCGCCACATGGGTTGGACGGAAGCCGCGGACCTGATCATCCGGTCCATCGAGAAATCGATCGCCAGCAAGAAGGTCACCTATGACTTCGCCCGTCTGATGGAAGGCGCGACGCAAGTGAGCTGCTCTGGCTTTGGCCAGGTCATGATCGACAACATGTAATCACGTCAGCGGGTGCCGGGAGGCATCGGCTGGCTGGTGCGGAAACCCTCGAAGTCCTGTTCGGATTTGGAGGGTTTTCTTTTTGGCTAGGGCGCGTTTCTGTCAGATGAATGGCTGGTCCGGTGGCCGGTCAGCGTTTGGCCAGCCGCTGGCCCTGGTTCGGCAGGGATTCCAGCGCCCGCTCGGCATTGACCATCCATGGCTTGCCCACACTTTTTTCGCTGTCCAGCAGGAGGTTCTTGATCGTCGTGATGTCGAGTTGCGGGGCACTGGATTGGAGCAATGCAATCATCCCGCTCACGTGGGCCGCGGCCATCGAAGAGCCTGTGGCGAAGTCGTAGCGCCCCTGGGGTTGCAGCGTGAGCACGTCTTTTCCGGGGGCGGCCAGAACCCCCTTGGCCGCCAGATTGGCGTTGTCGGCCATTCCCACGACGATCACACCGGGCACTCCGGCGGGAAAACCCGTGCGCTCTCCGCTGGACGGAAGCGCTGCGACCACCGCACGGCCTTGTTTGACCAGTTGGCCCAGTAGCGTGCTTAGCAACGGGTCCTCCGGGCCGCCCAGGCTCATGTTGATGGTGCGCGCATCGGACGACATCACGGCCACGAGCGCCTTGGCCAGGGTGAAGGAGTTGCAGCGTGCACCGGCTGCTGGCTGATGCGCCGGATACCAGCAGGCTTTGTAGAGGCTTACCTTCGCCTCGGGCGCGACACCGACGATGCCCTGCAGGTTGTTCCCCACCGCGGCGATGATGCCCGCGACCTGCGTCCCGTGCTGATCTTGCTGAAAGCCCGCGGCATTTTCATCGACGAGGTTGTAGGCGGCATCGATCTGCCCGCGCAACTCCGGATGCTCCGTCTGGGCGCCCGTGTCGATCACGGCAATGTGTGCTCCTTTGCCGGTGCTGAGCTTGTGCGCCCGTGCCACCTGCATGTCCACAAAGCCCTGTTGCAAGGGCATGTAGGGGTCGTTGTAGGCCACGGCCGAAGCCTCCGGCGGGCCTGCGTTGACCGAAAAGTCCTGCAGGGGCTGCGCCAGTTGCACGCGGGCATCGCGCGAAAGCGCGTGCAGCAGCGCTTCGCGGGACGCGGTGGCGCTGATCTCGAACACCACGCAGTGCGCATTCATCGGCGGGATCGGCCAGGCAGTCACTTCCCGCAGGCCGTAGTCCACGGCGATGGCCTGGACTGTCCTTGCCGCACGATTGCCCATGGTGTAGCGCGGTGGGGCGCCATAGCTGGACAGGCTGGTGCCCGCGCGGCCCGGGACATGTTCCAGCGGATTGGGAACCGCCACGATGATGTAGCGGGTGCTGTCGGCGCGCATGCCCGCCTCGCCGGATGGCCGCAGCGTCGTGGCGTCAGGAGGGAGTTCCGCCGGCACGCTGCTGCAACCAGCCAGTGTGCATGCCAGCAGCAAGGCCGCAGTCAGAAGACGGGTGGTCATGGCGGGCCTCCGATGGGTTCGACCATCTGCATTCCCGGGGTGCTGCGCAGCCGCTCCAGGGCCTGGGTATTTGATTGGCGCATGTCTTTCGCGGACACCGCATAGGCCCCCATCGCGTTGGGCCCACTGACCACCTGCAGGTTCAACGAATCCAGCAACGCCTTCCAGTCTGCCAGGGTGATGCGTCCATCGGGAACGACACGGATGGCGTTTGGCTGATCAACGCCCGCAGCGCCCGGGGCGGGAGGGCTGCTCAATGTCTGGAACGCCGATGGTTCCTGTTCGGACAAGCGATGTCCCATGAAGGCCAAGGCAACGGCTTGCAAGACGGCGAAGGTGGCCAGTGCATAGGTGAGCCGGCCACCCTGCCGGTGCGAAACTGCGGCGGGTTTGGGCCGTGGTTGATCGCACAGGGCGTCCAGCTCGATGCGCGCCAGCAGTTTGTCCAGGCCTGCCTGTTCATCGGGCACGCGTGTGGGGGGTAATGCCATGGCGGCCTGCACCTGCTGCTGTGTCTGGAGTTCGTCGCGGCAGTCGGCGCACTGGGCCAGGTGCTTTTCCACTTCCGCGCGCTGTTCATCGCTGGCACGGCCGTTGACGATCCAGGGCAAAGCCTCCTGGGTGAGCAAATGTGAGCGGTCCTGGCTCGGGGAATCTGGGAAACGGGAGGGCATGGTGCAATCCTATTGAGCGATGCTGCGGGTGGCCAAGGCCGGCAGCAAGTTGCGCAGCTTCACGCGCGCGTGGAACATGCGCGCTTTGACCGTTCCGACGGGTGACTGGGTGATGACGGCGATTTCTTCCAGCGAATGCCCGCCTGTATAGGCCAGCTCCAGCACCAGACGCTGGTCCACCGAAAGCCGCTCCATGCCCTTGTCGAGCCAGTTGCGCAACTCCCTTGCTTCGCCAGGGTCCGTGGCCAGATCGGGCTGGACTTCCGGATCATCGTCCGCGACGGACGGCATGTCCGCCCCTCCGTCCTGCCGCAGGGCCTTGAGCCCGCAGCGATAGGCGATGCCCATGATCCAGGTAGAGACTTTCGACTCTTCACGGAAACTGCCCGCTTTCTGCCAGACGATCCAGAAGCAATCGTTGACGATCTCTTCGATCAGGTCGGACCGGCGGGTCAGGCGGGTCAGAAACTGGCAGAGCCGGCGATGGTACGCCCGGTACAACGCTGCCAGCGCCGCGCGATCGCCGGACGCGATGCCATGCAGAAGTTCGAGATCGGCTGAATCGTCAGGAAAGGAGAGGGCAGCCATGGCGTAGAAGCGGGCGGATGGACGTCTTGGAGGGTTGAATCTTGCGACGTGTGTGCCTGCAATGCACCAAAAGGTTGCGGATGCTTCAAAAAGAACGGGCCCACATGAACGACCAATGGCCGGCCGTGTTGCCCGGATACACCGACTGGGCCCGATCGTCGGTCGCCAGATAGCTGAGGGAGGCGCGCCAGGGTCCTTGGCGCCAGGCGGCGCCGACGCTGCCATACGCATACCGGCCTTGCGGGCGAACCTGGGCCAGGCCGATGGTGCCCGTCAAGGAAAATTGCTCGTCGATCGGTAGCCGGCCGCCCAGATCCACCGCCCACCGCATGGGCCGGGCGGCATCCCGGGTGTGGGGATAGTGAAACACCGAGGCACCCGCCGTGATCAGATCGCGGTAACTGAAGCTCAGCGCCGTTTCCAACCGGTCCAGCAACTGGGCGGTTGGATTGTCCGGATAGGCGTAGTACTGGGTGACGGCCTGATATTGCCAGTCATTGGAGAGTACGCCGTCATAGGCGAGGCGGACGATGGCCCGGCCGTAGCGGCGGCCGTTGGTCTGCATCCCCAGCACGGCACCTGCCGACCAGCCCGTCGCATCGTAGAGCGTGATCAGTCCCTGGACGATGGGGCGCCTGATGGGCGTCTGGAAACCCCGTTCGGTCAGGTCGCTGCTGACGGCGATCTCACCGGTGACATCACGGGTCTGTGCGCCGCAGCCGGCTGTCGCTCCCAAAAGGATCCAGGGCAGCAGGCTCCGGGCGGTGCTGTCAGGCCATGCATGTGAAAAAGGCATGACAGCAGTTTAGGCCAGCCTGGCGGGTCAGCGAACGAGGCAAGGGCGCTTGGGATCGAACTTCCAGCCGGTGTGAAGGTACTGCATCGCGATGCTGTCGTCGCGCGCCCCCAGCCCGTGCTGCAGGTAGAGCTGGTGCGCGCGCTCCACGGCCGCCATGTCGAGCTGAACGCCCAGGCCCGGGGTGGTCGGCACGGTCACATGCCCGTCCACGATCTGCAGCGGCGATTGCGTCAGGCCTTGGCCGTCCTGCCAGATCCAGTGGGTATCGATGGCCGTGACCTTGCCGGGAGCCGCGGCCGCCACATGCGTGAACATGGCCAGCGATACGTCGAAATGGTTGTTGGAATGCGAACCCCAGGTCAGGCCCCAGTCGCGGCAGGTCTGGGCCACGCGCACCGAGCCGGCCATGGTCCAGAAGTGCGGGTCGGCCAGCGGAATGTCGACCGACTGGAGCGAGAGCGCATGCACCATCTGGCGCCAGTCGGTGGCCACCATGTTGGTGGCGGTGGGCAGCCCCGTGGCGCGGCGGAACTCGGCCATGATCTCGCGCCCCGAGAAGCCGTCTTCGGCACCGCAGGGGTCTTCCGCATAGGCGAGCACGCCGTGCAGGTCGCGGCACAGGCGCACGGCGTCCTTGAGCAGCCAACCGCCGTTGGGGTCGAGGGTGACGCGCGCCTTGGGAAAGCGCTCGTGCAGCGCCCGGATGGCCAGGACTTCGTCCTCGCCGCGCAGCACGCCCCCCTTGAGCTTGAAGTCGTTGAAACCATAGCGTGCGTGTGCGGCCTCGGCCTGGCGCACGATGGTCTCGGGGGTGAGGGCCTGCAGATGGCGCACACGGCTCCAGTCGCTTTCGGGGGCATCCACATCCTGGGCCCGCACGTAGGGCAGATCGGTTTGGCCGGCATCACCCACGAAGAACAGATAGCCCAGCATTTCCACGCGGTCGCGCTGCTGGCCTTCTCCGAGCAGTGCAGCCACCGGCACGCCCAGGTGCTGGCCCAGCAAGTCGAGCAAGGCCGACTCCACGGCGGTGACGGCATGGATGGCGATGCGCAGGTCGAACGTCTGCAGGCCACGCCCGCCGCTGTCGCGCCCTGCGAGCGCGGCCTGCACCCGCTGCAGCAGCGCCAGATGGTTGCCCACCGGCTGCCCGACGAGCAGGGGCCGGACATCTTCCAGGGCCTGCCGGATCTTTTCGCCACCCGGCACTTCGCCGACTCCGGTGCGCCCGGCACTGTCGGTGAGGATGAACAGGTTGCGCGTGAAGAACGGGGCGTGCGCGCCGCTCAGGTTGAGCAGCATGCCGTCGCGCCCGGCGACCGGAATGACGCGGACTTCGGTGACGGTAGGGGTGTGCATGGCAGTGGGCATGGGTGTAGGCTTCGGAGAGTGGCGGAGCGAAGTGGGTTCAAGCTGTGCCGGTGCCGGGCACCGGGGCGCGGACAGCACCTGTGGCATAGAAGGCGTGCAGGTTGTCCAGCACCATGTCGGCCATGGCGCGGCGGGTTTCATGGGTGGCGCTGGCGGTGTGCGGTGTCAGCACCACGTTGTCCAGCGCCAGAAGCGCGGCTGGTACCGATGGTTCGTTTTCGAATACGTCGAGGCCCGCACCCGCGATGCGGCGTTCTGCCAGAGCGTCGATCAGGGCGGCCTCATCGATCACGCTGCCCCGTGCCACGTTGATCAGAAAACCGCGGGGGCCGAGGGCCTCCAGCACGGCCCGATCGACCAGATGGCGGGTTTCCGCCCCTCCGGCCACGGTCAGCACCAGGTAGTCGGCCCATCGGGCCAGTTCCAGCAACGAGTCGAAATAGGGCAGGGCGGACTGGGCGCTGGGCCGGCGGTTGTGGTAGCCGACCTCCATGCAAAAGCCCGAGGCCCGTTCGGCCACGGCCTGTCCGATGCGGCCCATGCCGACGAGCCCCAACCGCTTGCCGGACACCCGGGTCTGGGGCGCGAACCGGGCGGTGGTCCAGTCGCCGCGCCGCACGAAGCGGTCGCTGGCGCTGACGCCGCGCGACACATCCAGCAGCAGGGCAAAGGCCAGGTCGGCCACGCAATCGTTCAGCACGCCGGGGGTGTAGCCCACCTGGATCCCCCGCGCGCTGGCGGCCGCGATGTCCAGCGCGTCGAAGCCCACGCCGAAGCTGCTGATGACCTGCAAACGCGGCAAGGCGTCGATCACTTCGCGTTTCAGTCCAATGGATGCGGAGGTGACCACGCCGGTGAAATCAGCGCCGCGTTCGGCAAGGAAAGCGGCGGGATCGGGTTGGTCGGACAGGCAAACGATGTCGAACTGCGCAGCCAGGTCAGCTTCGAGCGCCGGCAAGGGCAGGCGGGCGATTTGCAGAAGGCGGGGCCGGGGTGTGGTGCTCATGGGCGGGGATGGTACGGCGGCGCATCCAGGGCCTCGGGTTGCAGGCCGGTGTGAAAGCGGTCGCAGGGAGCAAAAAGGATTCGAAGCCCCACGAGAAAGCCGCACGCGCAGCCCCCTCGTGGGCAGGAATCAGGGCGCTGCGCGGACGGCCTGGCGGGCCAGCAGCTTCCAGTCGGCGCCTTGCTTTTGCCAGACGCCCAGGATCTTGATCTGTACCTTGCCGGGCTTGCCCGAGTCGTTGGTGTCGGCCGTCAGGGTGTGGCGGACGATGGCTACGTCGCCGACCACCTTGATGGTCTGGTCACTGATGACGATGGTGACGAAGTCCGACTTGCCGTCGAGCAGGTCGCTGATGAAGCTGGCCTTGGTGTCCACCCGGCCTCCCGAGTGGCCATAGCTCAGGTCGTCGGCCACGAGCTGATTCAGTGCGGCGGGGGACGGGTCGATCATGGCGATCCGCAGGCGCTCGGCCGCGGTGGCGACCGACTGCGGCGCATCGGTGCCCGCGCCGGCCGGTGCCGTGGCGCAGCCGCCCAGGGCCAGCAGGGTGACGGCCGTGGCCGCGGCCAGGAACAGTTTCTTGTACATCTCTTGTCTCCGTTGTGGTGTGGTTTTATGGATGCCCCGTGCGGATGGCTTGACCCACCGGCGCCCGTGCACGGCCGGGCGCCGGATCTTCAGCCGCGGCGCCTTATTGCGGGCCGAGCTTGTCGATGAGTGCCTTGAGTTCCTGCATTTCGCCGGGCTTGAGGTCGGTGAGCGGGGCGCGCACGGGGCCGGCGTCGTGGCCGACGATCTTCGCGCCGGCCTTGACGATGCTGACGGCATAGCCGGCCATGCGGTTGCGCAGTTCGAGGTAAGGCATGAAGAACTCGCGCAGCAGGTGGTGCTGCGTCGCCAGATCGTCGTTCGCTACGGCCTTGTAGAAGTCCATCGCCGTCTTGGGGATGAAGTTGAACACGGCCGACGAGTACACCGGCGTGCCCAGTGCCTTGTAGGCCGCGGCATATACCTCGGCGGTCGGCAGGCCGCCCAGGTAGGCGAAGCGGTCGCCCATCTTCATGTAGATGGAGTTCATCAGCTCGATGTCGCCCACGCCGTCCTTGAAGCCCACCAGGTTGGCGTTGCGTTCGGCCAGGCGTGCCAGCGTTTCGGGGGTGAAGCGGCTCTGGCCGCGGTTGTAGACGATCACGCCGAACTTCACGCTCTTGCACACCTCTTCGACGTGCGCGGCCAGGCCTTCCTGGCCGGCTTCCGTGAGGTAGTGCGGCAGCAGCAGGATGCCGTGGGCGCCGGCCTTCTCGGCCGCCTGGGCGCACTGGATGGCAAAGCGGGTGGGGCCGCCGGCGCCGGCGATGATCGGCACCTTGCCGCGGCAGGTGTCCACGGCGGTCTTGATGATGCCGGGGTACTCGTCTGCCGTGAGCGAGAAGAACTCACCCGTGCCGCCTGCCGCGAACAAAGCGCTGGCACCGTAGGGGGCCAGCCATTCCAGGCGCTCCGCGTAGCCCTTGGCGTTGAATTGTCCCTGGGCGTCGAAGTCCGTGAGCGGGAACGACAGGAGGCCGGAGCCCATGATGGTCTTGAGTTCTTGAGGTTGCATGGCGGTACGGGGTAGTGGGTGGAAAAAGGGAAAAGTGAAAAATCAGTCGAGCCGGATCTGCGCCGCCGACACCACACTGGCCCAGCGTGCGCGCTCCTTCTCGAAGAACTTGTCCTGCTCGGCGGAGGCCATGGTCACGACCTCGGCGCCCTGGCCCGCGAGGCGGGAGCGGATTTCCGGCGTGCGGATGACGGAGATGAGGGCCGTGTTCAGGCGCTGCACGATCGGATCGGGCGTGCCGCGCGGCACGAGGATGCCTTGCCAGGTGCCGGACTCGAAGCCGGGGATGCCCTGCTCGGCGATGGTGGGTACATCGGCCAATAGCGGCATGCGCGTGGCCTTGGACAGCGCCAGTACCTTGAGCTTGCCGCTCTGCACGTGGGGCAGGGTGGCGAGCATGCCGTTCATCAGCACCTGGGTCTGGCCGGCCATCGTGTCCTGGATGGCGGTCACTCCGCCCTTGTAAGGCACATATTGCCAGCGGGCGCCACTGGCGCGCTCCAGCGCCACGCCGGCCAGGTGCGGTGCGCTGCCCGTGGCGGTGACGGCGAAATTCAGGTCGGCCGTCTTGGACAGGGCGATCAGTTCCTTCAGGTTGTTGGCGGGCACGGACGGGTGCACCACCAGCATGTGCGGCGAGTAGGCCAGCATGGTCGCGCCACGCAGGTCCTTGGAGGGGTTGAATGGCAGCTTGGTATAGACCGAGGGGCTGATGGCCAGCGCCCCCACGTCGCACAGCAGCATGGTGTAGCCGTCGGGCTGCGCCTTGGCGACGAAGTCGGCGCCCAGGTTGCCGTTGGCGCCGGGCTTGTTTTCCACGATGACGTTCTGCTTGAGCATGTCCGACAGCGGCTGGCTGATGGCACGCGCAATGATGTCCGAACTGCCGCCGGGCGGGTAGGGCACGATGAGGCGCAACGTTTTGGTGGGCCAATTGGCGGTCTGGCCCATGGCCGTGGTGCTGGCCAGGGCGGCGGCACCATAGACCATGGCGTGGCGGCGGTTCAAAGTCATTGCATGTCTCCTTGCTTGGGTTGGGTCATTTTTTGTTGTACGTCATCATACAACTTAAAAATAGCAAGGCACAAGCGCCGGAGGATGCTTTTCCGCGGCTCTTCGGGTTAACGATGACCCACACGCCGACCGTTGGGCCAGTGGCTGGGTTTCAGGCTTCGGGTGTGGCGGCAGGGGTTTGTACTTGAGCCGGCGGGGTTTTGGCCGCCTCCTGCGCCAGGCGCAGGCGCTCGCGGCTGTTGGTGAGGTGGATGCGCATGGCCGCGCGCGCGGACTCGGGGTCCTTGCGGGCGATGGCCGAATAGATCTCTTCGTGCTCGCGGTTCACCCGGCTCAGGTATTCGTGGCCCCGCACCGCGTTGCGGATGCCCGAGATGCGGGTGCGCGGAATCAGCGTGGTGCCCAGGTGGTTCATGATGTCGGCGAAGTACGGGTTGCCCGTCGCCTCGGCGATCTGCAGGTGGAAGCGGAAGTCGTGCCCCACCGTGTCGCCGCCCATGGCCACGTTGCGCTCGAAGTCGTCCAGCGCCTGGCGCATGGCCTGCAGGTGCGTTTCGCTGCGGCGCATGGCCGCGAGGCCGGCCGATTCGGTTTCCAGGCTGATGCGCAGCTCCAGCACGGCCAGAACGTCCACCGACGCCGTGAGTTCGGAGGGGTCCAGCCGGAACACGCCGCCGGCGCGCGGTGGCAGCACGAAGGTGCCGATGCCGTGTCGCGTTTCCACGAGGCCGGCGGCCTGCAGCTTGGACAGGGCCTCGCGCACCACGGTGCGGCTCACGTCGTGGGCGCGCATGATTTCCGATTCGGTGGGCAGCTTGTCGCCCGGCGTCAGCAGCCGGTCGCGGATCTTTCCAGAGAAGTCTTCCACCACGGCGTTGGCCAGTCCGCGGGCGCGCCGGACCGGGGCCGGGGACAGGTTCGGGGCCGTTGATTCGGTGGGGGCGGGGTATGCGGGTAATCCCTTTATCGGTGCGGCCATGGCGGTGATGATAATCGCTGAACGTTGTATGACAACATATGACAAATACTAGCCAGAGGAGCTTCATGAGCCAGCCGTCCCGTTTACCCCGTCTTCTTTTGACCGGCGCCGCAGGCGGCCTGGGCCAGGTATTGCGCGAAAGATTGCGCCCGTATGCCGAGGTGCTGCGGCTGTCCGACATCTCCACCGTGGCCCCGTCGCGTGGCCCCGATGAAGAGGTGGTGCCCTGCGATCTGGCCGACAAGGCTGCGGTGGACGCGCTGGTGGCTGGCTGCGACGCCATCGTGCACCTGGGCGGGGTATCGGTCGAGAGGCCCTTCGAGCAGATCCTGGAAGCCAACATCAAGGGCGTCTTCCACATCTACGAAGGTGCGCGTCGCCACGGCGTGCGCCGCGTGGTGTTCGCCAGCTCCAACCATGTGACGGGCTTTTACCGCCAGGACGAACGCATCGACGCCAACGCCCGCCGCCGGCCCGATGGATATTACGGCCTGTCCAAGTCGTTCGGCGAAGACATGGCGAGCTTCTATTTCGACCGCTACGGCATCGAGACGGTGAGCCTGCGCATCGGCTCCTCGTTCCCTGCGCCGCGCGACCGCCGCATGATGAGTTCCTGGCTGAGCTACGACGACCTCACCCAGCTCGTCGAAAAGGCCCTGTTCACCCCGGACGTGGGCCACACCGTGGTGTATGGCGCCTCTGCCAACCGCGATCTGTGGTGGGACAACCATGCGGCAGCGCACCTGGGCTTCACGCCCAAGGACAGCTCCGAACCCTTCCGTGCCCAGGTCGAGGCCCAGCCCGCACCCGCGCCGACCGATCCGGCCGCCATCTACCAGGGCGGGGCCTTCACGGCCCAGGGCCCGTTCGAAGGATGACCGCCGTGAACGCCAGCGCGGAACTGGTACTGGATGCGCGTTGCGCGACGGGCGAGAGCCCGGTGTGGCGCGCGGCCGAGCAGGCGCTGTACTGGGCCGACATTCCCCAGGGCGTGCTGCACCGCTGGTCCGCGCAGACCGGCGAGCAGGCGCAGTGGAAGGCGCCGGAGATGGTCGCCTGCATCGCTCCTTGGGGCGGGCAGCCCGGCCGATGGCTTGCCGGTTTGGAAAGCGGCTGGTTCCAGCTCGACCTGCCGCAGGGCGGTGCCGCATCCGGCCCGCTGCAGGCGCAGCGCCTGGCCACGGCCGACCACGCCCGAGCGGGCATGCGCTTCAACGACGGCCGCTGTGACCGCCAGGGACGGTTCATCGCCGGCACCATGCTGCAGGACATGGGCGCCGCCGCCCGCGTGGGCAAGGTGTACCGGTTCGGTGCGCAGGAGATGGCGGCCGGCGCGGGCACCGACCTGGCGCTGGGCGATTTGATCGTGCCCAACGGCATCGCTTTCAGCCCCGATGGGCGCACGATGTACCTGTCCGATTCGCACCCCCAGGTGCAGGCGATCTGGGCCTTCGACTACGACACCGAGACCGGCACCCCGAGCCGCCGGCGCCTGTTCGCCGACATGAATCCGCTGCCGGGGCGCCCCGATGGCGCGGCGATCGATGTGGACGGTGGCTACTGGATCTGCGGCAACGACGCGGGCCTGGTGCACCGCTTCACGCCCGATGGCCGGCTCGACCGGTCCCTGGCCGTGCCGGTGAAAAAGCCCGCCATGTGCGCCTTCGGCGGCCCGCAGCTCGACACGCTGTATGTCACCTCCATCCGCCCCGCGGGCGTGGACCTGTCGGACCAGCCGTTGGCCGGCGGTGTCTTCGCATTGCGCCCGGGTACGCAGGGCGTCCCGGAGCCAGAATTCACCGCCCCTGTCTGAACGGGGCCTGGGTCCCTCTACCGATTTCTCCCCCAAAACGTATTTCCAACAGCAAAAGAGACGAGGCAGACAAATGAAATTCCTGAAGACCACCCTGGCCACCCTGGCCGCGCTCACACTGGGCTTCGGCGCCGCGCAGGCCACCGAGCTGCGCTCCGCGGACATCCACCCCGACGACTACCCGACCGTGACGGCGGTCAAGTTCATGGGCGAGCGCCTGAAAGCCCTGTCCGGCGGCAAGCACACCATCAAGGTGTTCAACAACGGCGCCCTGGGCAGCGAGAAGGACACCATCGAGCAGGCCAAGATCGGCGCGCTGCAGCTGGTGCGCATCAACATCGGCGCGATGAACAACATCTGCCCCGAGACCGTGGTGCCCACGATGCCGTTCCTGTTCCGCTCGGTCGAGCATCTGCACAAGGTGCTGGACGGCCCGATCGGCGAGGAAATCCTCAAGGCCTGCGAAAAGCAGGGCTTCGTGGGTCTGGCCTACTACGACAGCGGCGCCCGCTCGATGTTCACCGCCAAGAAGCCCGTGCGCAGCTTTGCCGACATGAAGGGCCTGAAAGTGCGCGTGCAGCAGTCCGACCTGTGGGTGTCGATGCTGGAGGCCATGGGCGCCAACGCCACCCCCATGCCCATGGGCGAGGTGTACACCGGCCTCAAGACCGGCCTGATCGACGCGGCCGAGAACAACTATCCCACGTACGAGAGCTCGCGTTCGTTCGAGGTGGCCAAGTACTACACCAAGACCGAGCACTCCATGGCCCCCGAGATGCTGCTGTTCTCCAAGCGCGCCTGGGACCGCCTGTCGCCCGAAGAGCAGGGCTGGATCCGCCAGGCCGCCAAGGAGTCGGTGCCCTACATGCGCAAGCAATGGGCCGAACGCGAGATCAAGTCGCTGGCGACGGTGAAGGCCGGCGGTGCCGAGATCATCGAAATCGACAAGGCCCCGTTCCAGGCCGCGATGAAGCCCGTGTACGACAAGTTCATCCCGGACGCCAAGCTCAAGGACCTGGTCAAGCGCGTTCAGGACACCCAGTAAGTCCCTTTCTGCCCACTTCTTGAAGTGGGCTTTTTTTGCTCTTAAATCAATAGCATGGTGCCCTAGTGAATATTGTGCTAGGGGCCTTTTTTACTCATAACAACATGTATACCCAAATTTGCCGCACGCTCGCCCGCGTCTGCATGTGGCTGGGCATCCTCGGCCTGGTCGCAGTGATCTGCGCCGTGAGCTGGCAGGTGTTCGGACGCTATGTGCTCAACAACACGCCCACCTGGGCGGAAAGCCTGGCCCTGCTGCTGGTGATCTACGTCACCATGTTCGGCGTGGCCGTGGGCGTGCGCGATGCCGGCCACATCGGGCTCGAATCGTTCCTGGTGCTGGCGCCCGACTGGCTGCGCCTGAAGATGGAATACCTCATCCACGCACTGGTGCTGGTGTTCGGCGCCGTGATGGCCTACAGCTGCGCGTCGCTCGCGCAGTCGGTGTGGGACTACCGGCTGCCCACGCTGTGGATCTCCGAAGGTTGGAAATACGTGCCGGCCGCGATCGCCGGCGTCCTGATCGTGATGTTCTCGATCGAACACATCATCGCGCTGGCCCAGGGCCGCGAAGTCGAACCTGCCTGGGGCTGAGAAAAACCATGACCGTGCCACTTTTGATCCTGAGCGTGTCGTTCACGCTGTTCCTGCTGCTGGGCGTGCCCGTGGCGTTTTCCATCGGCCTGTCGGCCCTGGCCACCCTGCTGTACGAAGGCCTGCCCCTGGAGGTCGGCTTCCAGCAGATGACCTCGGGCATGGGCATCTTCTCGTTCCTGGCGATTCCGTTCTTCATCTTCGCGGGTGAGCTGATGCTGTACGGCGGCATCGCCGACCGCATCGTCAACTTCGCGCGCAACCTGGTGGGCCACGTGCGCGGCGGGCTGGGCATGTCCAACGTGGTGGCCTGCACGCTGTTCGGCGGCGTCTCGGGCTCGCCGGTGGCGGACGTGTCGGCCATGGGCGCCGTGATGATCCCGATGATGAAGAAGGAGGGCTACCACGCCGACTACGCCGTCAACGTGACGACGCACGCGGCGCTGGTGGGGGCGCTCATGCCCACCAGCCACAACCTCATCATCTATTCGCTGGCGGCCGGCGGCAAGGTGTCCATCGCGGCGCTGATCCTCGCGGCGCTGATTCCCGCGCTGGTGCTCACCATCAGCAACCTGGCCGCGGCCTACCTCGTGGCTGTCAAGCGCGGCTACCCCGCGGGCACGTTCCCGGGCTGGCAGATCGTCGGGCGTTCGTTCGCCGCCGCGCTGCCGGGGCTGTTCATCGTCGTGCTGATCCTGGGGGGCATTCTTTCGGGCATCTTCACCGCCACCGAATCGGCGGCCGTGGCCGTGCTGTATGCGCTGGGCCTGACCGTGTTCCTGTACCGCACGCTGAAGTGGGAGCACTTCATCAAGGCGGCCTCGAAGGCGGTGCGCACCACGGGCGTGATCCTGCTGCTGATCGGCATCTCCAGCACCTTCGGCTACCTCATCAGCCTGTACGGCGTGGCCGAACTCACGGGCCAGATGCTGTCGCAGGTGACCAGCACGCCGTGGGTGATCTTCCTGCTGATCAACATCATCCTGTTCGTGCTGGGCACGTTCCTGGACATGGCGGCCACCATCTTGCTGTGCACGCCGATCTTCCTGCCCATCGCCCAGCACTACGGCATGAGTTCGGTGCAGTTCGGCATCGTCATGCTGATCAACTGCGCGCTGGGCCTGAACACGCCGCCCGTGGG
Organism: Acidovorax sp. SUPP2539; assembly: GCF_030158975.1. Lineage (NCBI taxonomy): Bacteria > Pseudomonadati > Pseudomonadota > Betaproteobacteria > Burkholderiales > Comamonadaceae > Acidovorax > Acidovorax sp. SUPP2539. The sequence continues at coordinate 242,914 of NZ_BQXJ01000005.1, forward strand.
CACCACCCAGTTCGTGGGCTGCGCGATCGGCGGCGTGTCGGTGGGCACGGTGATGCGCACGATCTGGCCGTTCTACGGCGCGCTGATCTTCGCGCTGGCCCTCGTGACCTTCGTGCCGGCCTTCTCGACCTGGCTGCCCAGCATGTTCATGGTGGTCAAGTGACCCCGGAAAGAGAGCGATCCATGGCGATTTCTTCTTCCTTCCTGCGCGCGGTGGCGCTGGCCCCCGTGGCCGCCGCCGCGCTGATGGCGGCCAGCGGCGCGGCCTCGGCCGCCACCTGGGTCTATGTGTCGAACGCCGACAGCCAGGACGTGTCGGTGTACGAACTGGACCGCGCCGCCGGCAAACTCCAGCCGGTGGAGACCGTGCCCGTGGGCGGCCAGGCCATGCCCATGGCGGTCTCGCCCAACAAGCGCCAGCTGTACGTGGCGCTGCGCTCGCAGCCTTTCCGCGTGGTGACGCTGGCCATCGATCCGGCCAGCGGCCGCCTGAAGAAGCAGGGCGAGGCGGCCCTGGCGGACAGCATGGCCAACATCGACACCGATGCCACCGGCCGCTGGCTGTTCGCCGCGTCCTACCCGGGCCACAAGATCACCGTCAACAGCATCGACAAGGACGGGCTGGTGGGCGCGGTACAGCAGCTCATTCCCACGGCGCCCAACGCGCACGCCATCCATGCCGACGCGGCCAACCGCTACGTGTTCGCCACCAGCCTGGGCGGTGACCATCTGTCGAGCTGGCGCTTCGACGCCACCACCGGAAAGCTGAACGCCAACGAGCCGGCGCTGACCGCGGTGGCCCCGGAAAAGGCCGGCCCGCGCCACTTCGTCTGGGACAAGGCGCAGCGGTATATGTACGTGGTGGACGAGCTGGACGCGGCCCTGCACGTGATGGCGTACGACGCCGAGCGCGGCACGCTGCGCGAGGTGCAGCGCACCACCACCTTGCCGCCGGGCTTCACCGGCAAGCCCTGGGCGGCCGACCTGCACCTGTCGCCCGACGGGCGCACGCTGTATGCGTCCGAGCGCACGTCGAGCACGCTGTCCACCTTCCGTGTCGATGCGGCCACCGGGCAGCTCGAGCCGCTCGGCCAGGTGCCCACCGAGAAGTCGCCGCGCGGCTTTGCCGTCGATTCCTCGGGGCGCTTCCTGATCGCGGCGGGGCAGGACTCGCACAGCGTGTCGCTGCACCCCATCGATCCGGCCACCGGCGTGCCGGGCACGCCCACGCGCGTGGCGGCGGGCAAGAACCCCAACTGGGTCGAGATCGTCGATCTGCCTTGAGGCATTGACGCCTCGGTGCGTGGGCACGCATGCGCCTGCCCGCCCGCGCGGCCTCGGGGCATGTGGCCCGCCGCGCTTCCTGAAAACACGACCGGAGACAAAACCCATGCAAAGAGCGACACAAGACGCCGCCCCCCAGACCCCGCCATCGCGCCGCCGTTTCATGGCCGGCGCGCTAGCCGCCACGGCCACGGGCCTCGCGCAGGCCCAGGCGTTCGACTTCAAGCCGCAGCAGCGCTACCCCGATCCCTCGGTGCAGATCCTGGACCCGTCGTTCGCCAAGTACCGCCTGTTCAGCAGCAGCGTAGAGCAGATCGCCACGGGCTTTCGCTGGGTCGAAGGCCCGGTGTGGTTCGGCGATGGGCGCTACCTGCTGTTTTCCGACATCCCCAACAACCGCATCGTGCGCTGGGACGAGGCCACGGGGCAGACCGGCGTGTTCCGCCAGCCCTCCAACTTCTCCAACGGCCTGGGCCGTGACCGCCAGGGCCGGCTGCTGGCCTGCGAGCACCTGACCCGCCGCGTGACCCGCACCGAGTACGACGGCAGCATCACCGTGCTGGCCGACCGCTTCGAGGGCAAGCGCCTGAACTCGCCCAACGACATCGTCTGCCCGAGCGACGGCTCGGTCTGGTTCACCGACCCGCCGTTCGGCATCGGCGGCCACTGGGAGGGCGACAAGGCCGTCTCCGAGCTCCCGCATGCCCTGTACCGCATCGATCCGTCCGGCCGGCTGGACCGCGTGCTGGAGGCGCGCTTTCCCAACGGGCTGGCGTTCACGCCGGACGAAAAGCAGCTCTACCTGGTGGCGCGCACGGCCGACAACCGCCGCCAGATCCTGCGCTACGACGTCACCGCCCGCCAGGGGCTGGCCAACCCGACCGTGCTGATCGAGGGCGGGGCGGGCGCGCTGGACGGATTCAAGGTCGATGAAGACGGCAACCTGTGGTGCGGCTGGGGCAGCACGGGCGCAGCCGACTCGGTCGCCGCGGACCTGGACGGCGTGATGGTGTTCAACCCGTCCGGCAAGGCCATCGGCCATATCCGCCTGCCCGAGCGCTGCCCAAACCTCGTGTTCGGAGGCCCCAAGAAAAACCGCCTCTTCATGGCCAGCAGCCACTCGATTTATTCGCTCTACGTGGAAACGCGCGGAGCGGTCTGATTTTCAAAACCAGGAGACAACGCACATGCAACGCAGAACCCTCATCGCCGCCGCCGTGGCGGCCACCGCAGGCAGCCTCATCGGACTGCCCGCCTTCGCGCAGGGCACCTGGCCCACCGGCAAGACCATCACCTACCTCGTGCCGTTCGCGGCCGGCGGCACCACCGACACGCTGGGACGGCTGATCAGCCAGCAGCTCGGCACCGCCCTGGGCACCACCGTGGTGGTGGACAACAAGGGCGGGGCGGGCGGCAGCGTCGGCTCGGAAATCGCGGCCCGCGCGGCACCGGACGGCTACACGCTGCTGGGCGGCACCATCAGCTCGCACGCCATCAACGTGAGCCTGTACCCGAAGCTGGGCTACGACCCGGTGAAGTCATTCGCGCCCGTCACGCTCATCGGCACCAATCCCGTGGTGCTGGTGGTGGCGGCCAGCAGCCCCTACAAAACGCTGAAGGACGTGCTGGACGCGGCCCGCGGCAAGTCGGGCGGCCTGTCGTCGGCCTCCGCTGGCACCGGCACCTCGCAGCATCTGGCGCTGGAGCTGCTGGCCTACAAGTCGGGCGTGAAGTTCACCCACGTACCGTACAAGGGCAGCGGCCCGGCCATCCAGGACGTGATCGGCGGGCAGGTGGACATGATGTTCGACACCACCGTCGTGGCCGCGCCGCACATCCAGAGCGGCAAGCTGCGCGCCATTGCCGTCACCTCGGCCAAGCGCCTGGGCTCGATGCCTGATGTACCCACCGTGGCCGAATCCGGCTTGAAGGGCCTGGCCGACTTCGAGGTGCAGTCGTGGCAGGCCATCTTCGTGCCCGCCGGCACGCCCGAGCCGGTCGTGACCCGCCTGCACACCGAGATCCGCAAGATCCTCGCGCAGCCGGACATGCAGACCCGCCTCAAGAGCTTCGGCATGGAGCCGGCTGACATGACGACCGCGCAGATCGCCACCTTCCAGAAGGCTGAAGTTGCCAAGTGGGCGCAGGTGATCAAGGCCGCCAACATCAAGGTGGACTGACACCGCGCGGTGGCGTGACCCGGCCCGGTGCCCTGGCGCCCGGGCCCGCTGCATGCTGGGGAGGGGATTGGAGACCTGTCTGGAACGTTCGCGCCCATGGCTGACAGGGGCGGTGGTGCCAGCGCGGCACACTGACCCGCATCGCGGCGCATCCGCCGCGATCGGCACCCCAACAGCAAAGAAGGCAGGTTCTCCCATGCACGCGCGACGCTCCCATCTCCCCCCGTTTTCAACCGCCCGCTGGCCTGTCGCCGTCCTGGGCTGCGCGCTGGCCGGGGCCCTGGCCGGCTGCGGCGATACGGCACGGCTGCCGCCCGAGGCCGGCGTGGGCCCGTCGCCCACGCTGCCCGAACCCCACAAGACCCTGATCCCCACCGTTCACATCGCACCCGCCAAGGGGTGGCCCGATGGCATGCAGCCCACGCCCATGGCGGGCATGAAGGTCACCGCGCTGGCCAAGGGGCTGGACCATCCGCGCTGGGTGTACGTGCTGCCCAACGGCGACGTGCTGGTTGCGGAAAGCAACACGCCGGCCAAGCCCAAGGAAGACCAGGGGCTGGTGAAGAACGTGCGCAACTGGGTCATGGGCAAGGTCATGGGTCGCGCGGGCTCGGGCGCGCCGTCGGCCGACCGCATCACCTTGCTGCGCGACACCGACGGCGACGGCGTTGCGGAAACGCGCAGCGTGTTCTTGCAGGGCCTGCACTCCCCGTTTGGCATGGCGCTGGTGGGGGGCGATTTCTACGTCGCCAACACCGATGCGGTGGTGCGCTTTCCCTACGCGACGGGCCAGACCACCATCACCGCGCCCGCCACCAAGGTGGTGGACCTGCCCGGCCTGCCGTTCAACCACCACTGGACCAAGAACCTCATCGCCAGCCCCGACGGCCGCAAGCTCTATGTGACCGTGGGCTCCAACAGCAACGTGGCCGAGAACGGCATCGAGGCCGAGCAAGGCCGCGCCGCCATCTGGGAGGTGGACCGCGCCAGCGGCACCCACCGCATCTTCGCCAGCGGCCTGCGCAATCCGAACGGCCTGGGCTGGGCCCCCGGCAGCGGCGCGCTGTGGACGGTGGTGAACGAACGCGACGAGATCGGCAGCGACCTCGTGCCCGACTACCTCACCTCGGTGAAGGAGGGCGCGTTCTACGGCTGGCCCTACAGCTACTACGGCCAGCATGTGGATGTGCGGGTGAAGCCACCCCAGCCGGACCAGGTCGCCAAGGCCATCGCACCCGACTATGCGCTGGGCAGCCACGTGGCGCCCCTGGGGCTGGCCTTCTCGGGCCCGCCATCGGCCGGCAACGGGTTGCCGCAGCAACTGGCCCAGGGGGCGTTTGTGGGCCTGCACGGCTCGTGGAACCGCAAGCCGCGCAGTGGCTACAAGGTGGTCTTCGTGCCCTTCGAAAACGGCCAGCCCAAGGGCCAGCCGATCGACGTGCTGACCGGGTTCCTCAGCCCCGAAGGCGATGCCTATGGCCGTCCCGTCGGCGTGGCGCTGGATGCGCGCGGCGGGCTGCTGGTGGCCGATGACGTGGGCAACGCCATCTGGCGGGTTGCGGGCACGCCCCGATAGGGGATCGGTAGAGGCCGGTCAGCGCCAGATGGCCTGAATCGGCACCTCGGCGGGCATCATGTTGATGTACTGCACCAGTCGGGGCCGCGCGCCGCGGTTGGGGCTGGCGCCATGGGGCAGGGCCTGTTGCCAGATCACCAGATCGCCAGCCCCCGCGCCGATGGGCCGGGCGCCCAACGCCTGGAAATCCTGCCTGCGCGGATCGGCGTCCGGCGGCAGTCCGGCCAGCCACCCTTCCACCTGGCGGTGAAAGCCCGGCACCACGGTGAGCGCACCCTGTTCGGGCGGCGTGTCCGTGAGGTACAGGATGCCCTGGGTGCAGAAGGGGATGGGCGGCTCCAGGCTCACGTCCCAGTGCAGCCCCTGCGCCTGGTAAGGGTGGCCGGGGCGCTCCGGCACATTGAAACCGCAGCGGTCCGTGCTGCGCCACAGGTCGGCGGTGCCCCACAGCTGCGCGAACGCCTTGTGGATGCGCAGCGCCCGGCGGTTCGCGTCGAACGCGGGGTGCTGGAACAGCTGCACCATGATGTTGCGCGGGGCGTTGCGGTACCACGACTCGACATCGTCCGGCGTGGCGCCCACCGCCTCCCACACCACTTGCGCGGCGGCGGCGCTGTCGTCGGGCGCCACGGCCTGCCGCACGATCACGTAGCCGTGCTCGTCCCAGTGCGCCAGGTCGTCGGCATCCAGCACGGGCGGCATGGCGTCTATCCGGGCGTGCAGCCGGGCCACGGCGTCGGGCACGGGCCCGCCGTCCACCAGCGCCTGGATGCGGGCGATGGTGGCGGCATCGGGCGCCCCGGCGGTGCGCACGATCCAGTCCTCGAAGTCCGCGAACTCCGGCGCATGCCACAGCACGTGCTGCATGGTCTGCTCCAGGCCCAGGCCCAGTGCCGCGAGCACGATCTGCGTTCGATGGGATTCCGCGTTCTCGCCCGTGGGCAGGCCTTGGCGCGCCGCCATCCAGCGGGACCAGCAGCGCTTGAGGTAGGGCACCTGCAAGGCGCCGCGCTCGCCGGGCGGGCAAAGGGGATCGGCTCGGTTCAATGATGGGTTGGTCATGCTTTCAGTTCCGTGTGAGCGCGACACCGCCTGCCAGGCGCTCCGCGACCGATCGGCGCATCGCGGGTGGCGCGTCGGCGATGCGCTCGGGCCACGTCTGCTGGGCCAGGCGCACCGAGTCGCGCAGCAGCGCGAGATGGCGCGGCGCCCGCAGCAGGCCGGCGGCCTTGATCAGTCCTTCCATGTCGTCCCATGAAAAGGCGCGCAGGGTTTTGTCGATGGCCCGGTTCACCGCGTACTGGCTTTCGGGCACGCCCTCGAAGAACGCGGCGACGCACACCGGGTCGTACAGCGGCGACAACTGCGGTGCGCGCCCGTCGGGATAGACCAGCGCCCAGTTCTTGAGGTGCGCATCGGTGTTGCCCATGAGGATGAAGGCGACCATGCGGGCGAGGAACTCGCGGGTGTCGTGCACGGGCTGGTGGCTCAGGCGGTCCAGCACGCGCAGCATGGTGGCGTAGTCCTGCAGGATGCCCTTGCCGTACTTTTGCCGCGGCGTGTAGCCCAGCACCTGGTTGAACTCTTCCATGTGCACCCGCTGGCCGCCGGGCAGGTGGTCGAACCGCTGCACGGCCAGGATCTCGTCGAAGGGCACGGCGTCGGGCAGATCGGCCTCGGCGCGGGTGATGACATCCGCCTGGGCGCAGTCCAGCCCGAGCGCCCCGCACAGCTGGTAGCCGGCGTATTCGTTGGCCACCAGGTCGGGGTGGGCGGTGGTGGGCAGCTTCAGGATCACGCTGCCGGCCGCGCCCTTGCGGTGCACGGTGTAGCGCCGCCCCTCCTGCACCGCGCTGAACTTGGTGACCACGCCGGGCAGCGAGGCCGCGTCCTCCACGGGGTATTCGACGAAGCCCGGCTCCAGCACGTCCAGGCCCTGGGTGGTGTGCCAGTGGCGAACCACGTCGGGCACGCCGTCCTGTGCGGGCACGGGCTCCACCTCCAGTGCGCCCATCAGGTCGTGGCCCGCGGCGGCCAGCAGCTCGAACTCGTCGTCGGGCGTGCAGCCGCGTTCGCGGGCGAGGCGCTCGCGGTTGTGGCCTTCGGGCAGCAGGTTCTGGAAGTACACCGGCCAGCGGCCATCGGTGCGCACCAGCCGGGCGTCGCGCGCCGAAGCCAGGATCTGCTGCGTGGCGGCCTCGGTCTCGCCCTGAAAGCTGAGCGACAGGGTGGGGCGGCCGGGGTCGTTGATGTAGCTGGCATCGAACGATACGCGCAGGATGTCGCCGTACTGCGAGAGGTAGCCGATCGCCATGCGGCCGGCGCCCTGGCCGACCGGGCGGTGCAGGTACAGGCGCAGGTAGCGGATGGAGGTGCTCATGGCGGGTCAGCCGGCCGCGCTCAGCCTTCTTTGCGCAGGCTGTCGATCACCGAAGGCGGGGCATCCACGCCCTGGGGCTGTCCCAGGAATTTGCCGCCCGACTGGATGAAGGCCTGCAGGCTCGGCCGGAGGCTACTGGGCACGGCGATGATGTCCATTCCCAGCACGCGGGCCATTTCCGTCAGGGTGGAATAGCGGGGATCGAGGTCGCCCCCTTCGGTGCGCTGCACCGTCATCCGCGAGAGGCCGGCCCGTTCGGCCAGCTCGGCCTGAGTGAGCTGGCTGGCCTTGCGGGCCACGGTCAGGCTGTGGATCAGATCGTTGGTCATGATCCTGTTTATACTCTTTTTTGGCTAAAAGAGTACTCTAAGTTTCACCTTCTGGTCGTTTGGGTGAATCAGACCGAGGCTGTCGCCATGGGACCGCTCCCTGTACCGGGCTGCCCTCGGGGCCGCCGACTCAGGCGAACGTGTTGACCTGGGTGCCCAGCGCGCCGGAGGTGGCCAGTGCCGGTTGGGGCATCGATTGCTTCATCGACTCGATCAGCAAGGTGGAGGAGGCCTCCTGCGTGTCCAGCGCCTTCTTCAACACCCGGATGTTCAGGGCATCGGAATTCTTCTGGCTGGCCATGGCCGTTGCGGTGTTGACGACCGATTGGGAAAGCGCGACATCCATGGGGTGCTCCTGTTGGGGCCTCGGGGCGAGGCGAAGGCAAAGACCCCTCCCTTTTCGGCAACCCCGTCCGGAACTGAAGCCCGGGCGGAGGCGGAATATTCAATCGAGCGCGCTGGCCCCATAGGCGGAGCAGGCCGACAGGTCCGAAGCGCTGCCGCTGGGCAGGTGCGAAGCCGCATCGCGCAGCGCGGTGCGCAGGCCTTCCTCCAGGACCGGGTGGTAGAACGGCATGCGCAGCAGGTCCTGCACCGTGAGCGACCGGTCGATGGCCAGTGCCAGCAGATGCGCCAGGTGCTCTCCGCTGGGGGCGCACAGCTCCGAGCCCAGGATGCGGCCGCTTTCGCGCTCCGCATACACGTTCAGGCGGCCCTGGTTGTGCTGCGCCGCGCGTGCGCGGCCCTGGCGGGAGAAATCCACCGAGCCCGTCACGAACTCGCCCTCTTTCAGGTCCTTCCAGGCCTGGCCGATCACCGCCGCGTTGGGCTGGGTGAACACGATGGACAGCGGCGTGCGTCGGCGAAAGCACTGCGGCTCGGGTGCCATGGCGTTCAGGGCGGCTATGTGGCCCTCGTCGGAGGCCTCGTGCAGCAGCGGCCGGCGGTCGTCGGCATCGCCGGCCATGAACACGGGCAGGTCCGCGATCTGCATGGTGCGCGCATCCACGGGCGGCTTGCCGTGCGGGTCCAGGGGGATGCCCAGGGTATCGAGGCCGAGGTGTTCGATGTTCGGCCGCCGACCCATGGCCGCCAGCACCTGGTCCACCACCACCGTGGTGCTGCCGTTGCTGACCTCGATCCCGCCCGGCACTTCGCGCAAGCGGGCCTCCTCGCCCACGCTGACCACGAATTCGTCTTTCAGCACGGCCTTGAGTGCGCCGAGGATGTCGGGGTCGGACAGCCCGGCCAGCGACGGCCCGGTCGAAAACGCCGCCACCTCCACGCCCAGCCGCGACAGGGCCTGCGCCAGTTCCGCGCCCAGCGGCCCCAGCCCGATGACCGCCATGCGCGGCCCCAGGGTGGGCTGCTCGAAGAGGGTGTCGGTGGTCAGGATGCGGTCGCCGAACGCGAGCCATTCCTCGGGAATGATGGGGCGCGAGCCAGTGGCGATGATGACGCTGCGGGCGTGGTAAGTCTGCCCGCCCACTTCCACCGTGCCCGGGCCGCGCAGCCGCGCGTGGCCCGAAATGCCCTGGTCGCCGACCGCCGATGCCTTCTCGGTGCCCGCCACGAACTCGTCGCGCAGGGCACGCACGCGCTCCAGCACGGCAGGCATGTCGACGGAGAGGCCGTCCCCGCCGCGCAGGCCGAAGGTGTCGAAGGCGTGTCGCCGGTGGTAGGCGTTGGCCGCTTCGATCAGCATCTTGGAGGGCATGCAGCCCACCCGCGCGCAGGTGGTCCCCCAGGGGCCATCGTTGACGATCCGCAAGCGGTCGGTGCGTTTGCGAACCTCGCGCAACGCGGCAAGGCCTGCCGATCCCGCGCCGATGATGATGGCGTCCAGGGGTGGGCTCATGGGTCGATCTCCTCAGGGGTGGCGAATGGCTGAGTGTCCCCGGGCCGCAGGGCGGGGCCTGTAGGTGCAGGGCACTTTCGGCGCGGGCGATGGCGGCGCTACGGCGCGATCCAGCCGATGCGGCCCTGGCAGGCGTCGTTCAGCCGCTGGACGAACGCCGCCTCCTGCGGCTGAGGCAGCTGGAGGCGCACGGCCACCAGCGAGCCGTGGGCCACCTCGCCCAGCGTGGCGCCGACCGCCTCGACCTCGCGGCGCACCAGGCCCTCCAGGGCATAGGGCACCTCGCACTGCAGCGCCACCATGCGCTGCAGCGGCACCTTCTCGGCCGGCAGCAGCGCCTGCGCGATGGTGTCGGTGTAGGCCCGCACCAGCCCGCCCGCACCCAGTTTGACGCCGCCGAAATAGCGCACCACGGTGGCCAGCACGCCTTCGAGGTCCTGGTGACGCAGCACCTCCAGCATCGGCCGGCCCGCGGTGCCGCCGGGTTCGCCATCGTCCACCGCGGCCGACTGGCCGCCCGCCAGCAGCGCCCAGCAGACGTGCGCGGCACCGGGGTGCTGCTGCCGCAGCGCATCGACGGTGGCCTGGGCCGACGCGCGGTCCGCCATGGGCTGCACGCAGCCGATGAACCGGCTTTTCTTGATGACCAGTTCGCTGTGGGTGGGGGTTCGCACGGTGTAGGGCATGGGCGGCGGAGCTTAACTGCACGCCGGCTCCATGGATGGCGTTCGGCACAAGGCTTGATGCACCTCAAGGCGCTGTAGGGGCGTCGTGCGTACGCTCCCTGCATCGCGCTGTTGCGTCGCCCGGCTGCATGGAGCAGCCCGGCAACGCCAGGCGCAAGCACCTGTTTTATGAAGAAGGAAGACCTCATGGCAAACCACTGGAAATTCGCTGCGCTGGCCCTGGTATTGGCGGCTGGCCCCACCTGGGCCGCCGACTGCACGGCCGAGATCGAAGGCAACGATGCGATGCAGTTCAACAAGGCGACCCTCGCGGTGCCGCAAAGCTGCAAGCAATTCACCGTCAAGCTCAAGCACGTGGGCAAGCTTCCCAAGACCGCCATGGGCCACAACTGGGTGCTGAGCAAGGCCGCCGACCTGCAGGCGGTGGCCACGGACGGCATCGCTGCCGGGGCCGCCAAGAACTACGTGAAGGACGCGGACGCCCGGGTGATCGCGCACACCAAGATCGTGGGCGGCGGCGAGAGCGATTCGGTGACGTTCTCCACCCAGGCGCTCAAGGCCGGCGAGTCCTATGCCTATTTCTGCTCCTTTCCCGGCCATTCCGCGCTGATGAAGGGCACGCTGACCCTGGCGAAATAACCTTCCGCCACCCGGTGCTGTCGCCGGTTGCATACAGAGGGGGCCCTTTTCAGCGGCCCCTTTTTCGTTGACACGAAACAGTCACCCCGCCGCCATACGCTGGCGGCAACCCCGCATGAAAAGGACCCGCCATGCTTGCCGCTGCGCTGACCCACGTGATGAACGCCATGGTGTTTCCCGCTGCCCTGGCCGGCGCCAACGGGCCGGGCCGCGTGGAGGAGGGCGCTTTGGCCGCTATTCCTACCGCCTGGACCGCCAGGGCCACCGAACTGCACTCGCCCTACGGCGAGCCGCCCGCACCGGATCTGGACCAGCGGGTGCGTGCCTCCGGCGAATGGTGACGGGCCGATCGGGGCCCTCCACGCCGCGCACCGAGGCCGCCGCCAGGCCGCTCGCCACCCGCAGCTAACCCCCTGCGGCGCAGGGCGCGTGAACGCGCCTTGGCCCTTGGTTTCGACAGGAAAGGCCCGAAAGCCTAAAATCGCGGCTTCCCCACGCCTTGCCCTCCATGAACGCCCCCGTCGACGTTTCCTTTTTCGCGCGCGCCGCGAAGCCGCTGACCAGCTATCGCCCGTATTGGGCGAAACGCTTCGGCACGGCCCCGTTCCTGCCCATGAGCCGCACCGAGATGGAGCGCCTCGGCTGGGACAGCTGCGACGTGATCCTGGTGACGGGCGATGCCTACGTCGACCACCCCAGCTTCGGCATGGCCGTGATCGGCCGCACGCTGGAGGCGCAGGGCTTTCGCGTGGGCATCATCGCGCAGCCCGACTGGCAGAGCGCCGATGCCTTCAAGGCCCTGGGCCGCCCGAACCTGTTTTGGGGCGTTACGGCGGGCAACATGGATTCCATGATCAACCGGTACACCGCCGACCGGAAGATCCGCAGCGACGACGCCTACACCCCCGGTGACGTGGGCGGCAAGCGCCCCGACCGCGCGGCCATCGTGTACAGCCAGCGTTGCCGCGAGGCTTACAAGGACGTGCCCATCGTGCTGGGCGGCATCGAAGGCAGCCTGCGCCGCATCGCCCACTACGACTACTGGAGCGACAAGGTGCGCCGCTCCGTCGTGGTGGACGCCAAGTGCGATCTGCTGCTGTACGGCAACGCCGAACGCGCGCTCGTCGAAGTGGCCCACCGCTTGGCCGCGCGCGAGCCCGTGGAGCAGATCACCGACGTGCGCGGCACCGCCTTCGTGCGCCGCTCCGACGACGAAACCGGCCAGGGCTGGTTCGAGATCGACTCCACCAGCGTGGACGAGCCCGGCCGCGTCGAGGCGCACGTCAACCCCTACATGACGACCAGCGAGCAGGCCGCCGCCCAAGGCAGCACCTGCAGCAAGGAGGATGATCCTGATTCGATAGCATCCATGCCAATGGATACTAGGGCGCAAGGGCAAAATGGCTCGAAATCCGCCGAGCCCAACCCCGCCATCCAGCCGATGCTGTTCGTGGCCAACCCGAACCTCAAGGCCAAGCTCAAGGTGCCGCCGCGCGAGCGCAGCGTGATCCGCCTGCCCAGCTACGAGCAGGTCAAGAGCGACCCGGTGCTCTACGCCCACGCCAACCGGGTGCTGCATCTGGAGACCAACCCCGGCAACGCCCGCGCCCTGGTGCAGGCCCACGGCGAGGGCCCGACGGCGCGCGACGTGTGGATCAACCCGCCGCCCATCCCGCTGACCACGGCCGAGATGGACTACGTGTTCGATCTGCCCTACGCGCGCGGCCCGCATCCGAGCTATGCCGACGAGAACGGCAGCCACGACGGCGCGACCAAGATCCCGGCGTGGGAGATGATCCGCTTCAGCGTGAACATCATGCGCGGCTGCTTCGGCGGCTGCACCTTCTGCTCGATCACCGAGCACGAGGGCCGCATCATCCAGAGCCGCTCCGAAGATTCGATCATCCAGGAGATCGAGGACATCCGCGACAAGGTGAGCGGCTTCACCGGCACCATCTCCGACTTAGGGGGGCCCACGGCCAACATGTACCGGCTGGGCTGCAAGAGCCCCGAGATCGAGGCCGCCTGCCGCAAGCCCAGCTGCGTGTACCCGGGCATCTGCCAGAACCTCACGACCGACCACGGCCCGCTCATCAAGATCTACCGCCGCGGCCGCGCGCTCAAGGGCATCAAGAAGATCCTGATCGGCTCCGGCCTGCGCTACGACCTGGCCGTGAAGTCGCCCGAATACGTGAAGGAGCTGGTGCAGCACCACGTGGGCGGCTACCTCAAGATCGCGCCCGAGCACACCGAGCAGGGCCCGCTCACCAAGATGATGAAGCCGGGCATCGGCAGCTATGACAAGTTCAAGCAGATGTTCGAGCAGTTCAGCGAAGAGGCGGGCAAGAAGCAGTTCCTGATCCCGTACTTCATCGCCGCGCACCCGGGCACGAGCGACGAGGACATGATGCACCTGGCCATCTGGCTCAAGAAGAACGGCTTTCGTGCCGACCAGGTGCAGACCTTCTACCCGAGCCCCATGGCCACGGCCACGGCCATGTACCACTCGGGCAAGAACCCGCTGCGCAAGATCGGCCGCGACAGCGAGGCGGTGGACATCGTGCGCGGCGAGAAGCGCCGGCGCCTGCACAAGGCCTTCCTGCGCTACCACGATCCCAACAACTGGCCGCTGCTGCGCGAGGCGCTGAAGACCATGGGCCGGGCCGACCTGATCGGCAACGGCAAGCACCACCTGATTCCGACCTTCCAGCCGATGACGGACGGCAGCTACCAGAGCGCGCGCCGAAAGAACAGCACCGTGGCCCCGGTGGCGGCGCCTCGCAAGCCGGCACCGGCCAAGGGCGTGGCGTTCAACAAGGCCGTGCAGCAGCCCGTGGCCGGCCGCATGCTGACCCAGCACACCGGCCTGCCGCCCCGCGCCGGCCTAGCCGGCAAGCCCGCCGGCGGGACCCCTTCCGGTAAAACGTTCCGCAAGGGGCGCTGAGCCCTCCGGCGGCGCTGCACCCGACGCGGCGCCCTGGACGGCGGCCCGGGGCATCGGTTCCGGGCGGCTGATGGCATGGCCCTGCGCATGGTCCACGCCCATGGCGCGCAGCGCCTCCACGATGGCCGGCGTCTCGGCGAACTCGGCGATCGTCTGCTTGCCCATCACGTGGCCGATGTGGTTGATCATCTCCACCATCGCCCGGTTGGCCGGGTCCTCCAGCATGTCGCGCACCAGCGCGCCGTCGATCTTGAGGTAGTCCACCGGCAGGTGCCGCAGGTAAGTGAACGAAGACATGCCGGCGCCGAAGTCGTCCAGCGCGAAATGGCAGCCCTGCTGCTTGAGCTCGCGGATCAGGCGGATCGCGTTGGGCAGGTGGGCGATCGCCGCGGTCTCGGTCACCTCGAAGCACAGCTGGTTGGCCTGCACGCCGTAGCGGGCCATCTGGTCGCGCAGGTACTCCAGCAGGCTTTCGTCGCCCACGCTGGTGCCGGACAGGTTGATGGCGCACAGCGTGATGGGCCGCTCCTGCGGCTGCCGGCGGCGCTCGGCCAGCGCGGCGAAAGTGTGCTCGACCACCCAGCGGTCCAGGGCCTGAGCGAGGCCGAAGCGTTCCGCGGCCGGCACGAATTCTCCGGGGAAGATCGCCTGGCCACCTTCCCCCTGAAGGCGCAGCAGCACCTCCACATGCACGCCGCCGTCGTTCGGCGCTCGCAGCGGGGCGATCTCCTGCGTGTAGAGCTGAAAGCGGTCCTGCTCCAGCGCCTGGCGGATGCGCTGCACCCAGTGCATGTCGTCCAGGTGGCGCGACATGGCCGCGTCCTGCGGCTGGTAGACGTAGACCGTGTTGCGGCCGCGCTCCTTGGCGCCGTAGCAGGCCATGTCGGCCACGCGCAGCACCTCCTGCAGGCTGGTGAGGTCGGCCGTCAGGTGCACCAAGCCGATGCTCAGGCCCGTGCGCAGGGTGCGGGCGCCCCAGGGCAGGCGCAGCTCCTGCGCGTGGTGGCGGATCTGCTCGGCGATCCGTTCGGCCACCTCCTGGGGACAATCGTGCAGCAGCACGCCGAACTCGTCGCCGCCCAGCCGCGCCAGCGTGTCGCCCTCTCGCAGGCCGCGTTGCAGCATGCGGCAGACCTCGCGCAGCATCTCGTCGCCCGCGGGGTGGCCGCAGGTGTCGTTGATCACCTTGAACTGGTCCAGATCGATGTACAGCAGCGCGCCCGCCACCTCGGAGGGCCGCGGCCGCGCCAGCATCTGGCCCAGGCGCCGCTCGAACTCGCGCCGGTTCACCAAGCCGGTGAGCGTGTCGTGGCTGGCCTGCCAGGCGAGCTGCTCCAGGTATTGCTGCTCGCGCGTCACGTCGTGCAGCACCAGCACGGCGCCCGCCAGTTGGCCCTGGTTCATCAGCGGCGATCCCACCAGCGTGACGGGGACGGTGCTGGCGTCCGGCCGCACGATGCGGTGCGGGTGTTCGTCGTGCAGCCCGACGGTGCCGTGCAACGCGCGTTCGAGCAGTTGGGCGATGCTGCCATGGGTCGCGGGTGGCTCCGCGGTGCCGGCGGCCTTGGCGCCGTCGTGGGGGCCCGTGTGCAGCAGCTGTGCCAGCGGCATGCCCAGGCTGTCCTGGCCGGAGCGGGCCAGCAGGTTCTCCGCCGCGGGATTCATGTAGCGCACGTTGCCGTGCAGGTCGGTGGTGACGATGCCGTCGCCGATGGCCGCCAGGGTGGTGTGCGCCTGTTCGCGTTCGGCTTCCAGAATGGCTTCCACCTGGCGGCGCTGTCCCATCAACTGGCGGGTGTGCGCCAGAGTGAGGGCGATCAGCGCCAACACCGTGGCCACGTTCAGCCACAGCAGCCAGCCCATGATGCGCCGCGAACTGTCGCCCATCGCCGCGCTGAAATCGGTGGCGGCCGGTGTGACGCCGACGTCGATCTCATCGACCAGGCGCTGCCAGCGCTGCACCATGTCTGGCGTCACGCCGCCGGCCACGTACCCCGCCCGGATCTCGCGCGACAGGGCGTCCAGCCGCTGCAGGTATTCGTCGCCCAGCATCCAGTGCTGGATGGGCTCGCGCAGGATGTCGTGGTCCCGGAACAGGCGCAGCATCCAGATCAGCCCCGTGAGGTCGCTCGGGTGGTTGCCGCCGCGCAGGAGGGCCTCGCGGGCGCCGGCCACATCGGGCTCGGGGGCCTCGATCAGCAGCCGCGCCTCACGGTCGGCCAGGGGAATCTGCAAGGCTTGGTGGAACTGCTCGTACAGGCGGCCCTCGCCGGTGACGACGTATTGGCCCAGGTGGTGAATGGCGTCCTTCTGGCCCTTGGTCCACTGGCTTTCGCCCGCGACGAACGCGCGCACGGTGGACAGCACGTACAGGCTGGCGGAGGCCACGACGGCCTGCAGGATCAGAATGGCAATGAAGGGGCCGGTGAGGCCGGACGTCCACGGGCGCCGACGGTTTCCTTGCGGGGGAGTCGGCGCGTCCATGCAGTCACCAGGAAGGAATGGGGACGTTCGCCGGCGCGCGGCGAAGGTCCTGCGGCAAGGCCATGCCCGGCGCTCCCATCGCGAAGGGGAGGCATCGGGCAGACGACGCAGGGAGGCAGGCCATGGCGAACTATATCGGCAGGGGCGCCAAAGTCCAAGGCGCCGGTCCGGTCACGTTTCGGCTTGCTACCCTGCCTGTCAAGGCACAGGCTGCGGAATCAGGTCCTCGATGATGAGCCGGCGGTAGTAGAAGGCGGCTTGCGCACTGTGCGGCTCCAGCGCGGCCTGCAGGGTTTCCGCATCGTCGTCGTCGCCCACCTTGACCAGCAGGCCATGGTGCCCGGCCGCGGCCAGGTCGGAGATGCGGCGAACGATGGTGCCTTCCGCGCCCACCGAGGGCAGGGGGGTGTCGGCATTGCCCAGCGTGCGCACCACGTGCTGCAGGATGGCGTCCGGCGTGGCGTGGGAGATGTCGGTGCGTTCGCCGTCGGCCCCCAGGGCTTCGGCGGCATCGCGGGCGTGGGCCTCGTCGGGAAAGAGGGCGAAGACATGGCCGGTGGGGTAGAAGGTGCCGGCCGAGGACGTCATGTCCGGGTCGAGGACGAAGGGCTTCATGGGGTTCCTCTCGCTGTGGATTCAACGGTCATTGGGCCCGGGCCCGGACGCCGGCGCTGTAGGGCGGGGCAAGGCCGCCGTGTGGGACGCGTCCGAGACGGGCGTGGCCGGGCTGGCGCAGACCCGGCATCGAAACGGCCTGAAGCGCAATGAAATCCAAGGCATGCCGCTACTAAAAATGTAGCAATATGCCCGATTGATGGGCCAGCACCGCGGCCAGCGCGGCGCAGTGCACGGCCACGGTGAGCCAGTAGACCGCGCGGAACGATGCCTTGCTCGACTTGTGCCGCAGCCACTGCTGCGCCCACCACGCGGCCGGCCAGCCGCCCAGCACGGCGAGCAGATGCAGTCGCTGCTCGCTGGTGCGCCATCCCCCGCTGCGTGCGGCGTCCTTGTCACTGGCATACACGACGAAAGTCACCACGTTGACGGCCACCAGGGCCGCCAGCCATCCCATGGAAATTCGCTGCGTCCAGACGCCCCAGGCCACCAGCGCGAGCCACGCGGCCATCCATGAATAGGCCACGCCATGGTTCGCGGAGCGCGCATCGCGCGAAGGGGTGCGCCGCCGGGCCGGTGGCGACGCAGCGGCGCGTGCCTGGGCGCCTGCGCCTCCGGCAGGTCCACGCTGGTGGATTTGCCGGGGCGGTGCGCGGCCAGGATCAGTCCGGGCTGGCGGGGCCGATGCCGGGGACGGGGCGCGCGGCGCACGTCGCGCCATCGGCTGAGGACCTCCACCCGCCTGAAACGGCCCGTGGTCAGCCCGCACGGCCATCGCCCGCGGCCCTTTTCCGCCCACGTGGATTTCCTCGTACACCACGGCCAGGCCGGGCCGCGGCTCCGACAGGTCCTGCAGGTCCCGCACATGAAAGAACACATCCACGCCCGTATCGCCGCTGCGCAGAAAGCCGAATCCGCGCGTGGCGTCCCAGCGCAGCACCGTGCCTTGCTTTTGCATCGTTCAGTCCAGCGTGTGCAGGGGGATGTCCTCTCCCGTGGCCAGCCCGTCGAGCGTGGCGCGCGTCTGCCCCTGCAAGAACGCTGCGATCGCGGCATGGGTGCCGGGCGCCCGGGGGTCGGCCTCTGGCGGCAACCCTGCCACCCGGGCCAGGCGCGCGAAGAAATGCGGCTCCAGGGCCGCCACCGCCACCCGCCCGTCGACGCACGAATAGACCCGGTAGCCCGCATGCGCGCCGCCCACATCGCCATCCGGCAGGGTCAGGCCCCAGTCGCGCGGCTGGGCCAGCCACTCGGCGGCGTCCGACAGGGCCACGTCGATGCACGCGCCCTGGCCGGACGCGGCGCGCGCCAACTGCACCTGCAGCACGGCCTCGCTGGCCATGAGGGCGCCGCCCATGTCGGCATACAGCGTGGGCGGCAGCGTGGTGCCGGTGACCAGCCCTGCATCGGCGAGGTAGGTGAGATCGTGCCCCGGCTCTTCCGCGCGGCTGCCCGGCGCGCCCACGATGCGCACCATCGACAGCCGGGGGTGGCGCGCGTGCAGCGCGTCCCAGCCCAGCCCGAGCTTGGCCAGCGCCGACGGCCGAAACGAGGTGATGAGTACATCGGTGCGCGCCAGTTCCGCCTGCAGCACGGCCTGGCCCGCATCCGTCTTGAGGTGGGCGTGCACCACGCGGACCTGGGCATGCATCGCCGCGTAGGCGGGCGGGCTGTACATCGCCATCGGGTCCGCGCTGGAATGGCCGTCGGGCGGTGGCGGCTCCAGCTTCGTGCATTCGGCGCCCAGGCGCTGGCAGCGCAGCAGGGCGGCGGGGCCGGGCAGGTTCAGCGCCAGGCTCAGGAGCCGGACGCCACGCAGGGGCAGCAGGGAAGGTGCAGTCATGGGCGGAAGGCGAGGTGAATGGAAAGCGCGGCGCGGGGTGGAACAATGCATGGCCCGGGCCGGCCGTGGAACGTGGCGAACCGGCCGGAACTTCGGCCCACCGCGCCGCTCCGTCCCCGCGGTTATACAAAATCCCATTCCATCGCCCCTTTCGCATGCAACGCAGAACGTCCGTGGCCGCCCTGGCCGGCCTCGCCACCCTTCCCGGAGCTTTCCTCATGTCGCCCTTGTCCAGCGCTGCCACGGCCAACGCCCTGGAGCGGCTCAAGCCCTCGCCGCGCATGCCGGTGCTGTTCGTGGGCCACGGCAGTCCGATGAACGCCATCGAGGACAACGCTTGGCGCCGGGCTTGGCAGAGCATGGGCACCGAGTTGCGGGCGCGCGGCACGCCGCCGCAGTTGATCCTGTGTATCTCGGCGCACTGGCTCACCCGGGGCGGGTGGCAGCTGACGGGCATGGGCGCCCCGCGCACCATTCACGATTTCGGTGGGTTCCCACAGGCGCTGTTCGACCAGCGGTACCCCGCGCCGGGCGCACCGGTGGTCGCCGCGGGCCTGGCGGGCGAGTTGCGGTCGCCGGCCACGGGCCAGCCGCTGGCGGTGGATGCGGGCGATTGGGGCCTGGACCATGGCACCTGGTCGGTGCTCAAGCCCATGTACCCGGCGGCGGACATCCCCGTGCTGCAGCTCAGCATGGACTACGGCCGCCCGCCGGCCGAGCACTATGCGCTGGGCCGGCAACTGCGCGCCCTGCGCGAGCGCGGCGTGCTCATCGTGGGCAGCGGCAACATCGTGCACAACCTGCGCGTCACCCGGCGGGGCACGGCGCCCACCGAGGCGTACGACTGGGCGGTGGAGTTCGACACCGTGGTGCAGAACCAGATCAAGCAGGGCGAGCTGGATGCGCTGCAGCACTTTCAGCGGCTGGGCCCGGTCGCGCAGCAGGCCCATCCCAGCCACGAGCACTACCTGCCGCTCCTGTATGCCGCCGCCGCGGCCGATGCGCGGGAGATGCCGCGTTTCTTCAACACGGGCTACCAGTCGGCCTCGATCTCGATGCGGTCGGTGCTGTGGGGTTGATTGCTATATTATTTATAGCGTTATGCCCTAGAAGATATTGTGCTGGTGGCCTGAAACACCCTGAATAAAAAAACCGCCCGAAGGCGGTTTTTTTATTGGTGGCCGGGGCAGGGGGTCACACCACCTTGGCGATCGACTGGCAGACGTAGTCGATGTTCTTGCTGTTGAGCGCGGCCACGCACATGCGGCCGGTGTCGGTGCCGTACACGCCGAACTCGCTGCGCAGGCGCACCATCTGGTCCTTGGACAGGCCGGAATAGCTGAACATGCCGATCTGCTGCGTGATGAACGACATGTCCTGCTTCACGCCGGCGGCCTTCAGGCCATCGACCAGCTTCTGGCGCATGGCCTTGATGCGCACGCGCATCTCGCCCAGTTCCTTTTCCCACAGCGCGCGCAGCTCGGGGTTGCCCAGCACGGCCGCCACCACCGCGCCGCCGTGGATGGGCGGGTTGGAGTAGTTGGTGCGGATGGCGATCTTGAGCTGGCTCAGCACGCGGCCGGCTTCTTCCTTGTCGGCGCACAGCACCGACAGGCCGCCCACACGTTCGCCGTACAGGCTGAAGCTCTTGCTGAACGAGGTGGACACGAAGAAATTCAGGCCGGCGGCGACGAACTTGCCGATCACCGCACCGTCTTCGGCGATGCCGTGGCCGAAGCCCTGGTAGGCCATGTCCAGGAAAGGCGTCAGGCCCTTGGCCTTGACCACCGCGATCACCTGGTCCCACTCCTCGGGCGTGATGTCGTAGCCGGTGGGGTTGTGGCAGCAGGCATGCAGCACGACGATGGTGCCGGCCGCGGCCGCGTTCAGGCTGGCGAGCATGCCGTCGAAGTTGACGCCGCGCTTGGCCGCGTCGTAGTAGGCGTAGGTATCGACCGTGAAGCCGGCGTTGGTGAACAGCGCGCGGTGGTTTTCCCAGCTGGGGTCGGAAATCAGCACCTTCGCGTCGGGGCTGACCTTCTTCAGGAAGTCGGCGCCGATCTTGAGGCCGCCCGTGCCGCCGATGGCCTGCACCGTGGCCACGCGGCCGGAGGTGACGGGCTCGCTGTCCGCACCGAACACCAGGGCCTTGACCGCGTTGTCATAGGCCACGATGCCGTCGATGGGCAGGTAGCCGCGAGCGGCGGGCTTTTCCATCATGGCCTTTTCGGCGGCCTGGACACATTGCAGCAGGGGCAGCTTGCCGTTGTCGTCGAAATACACACCCACGCCCAGATTGACCTTGTGGGGGTTGGTGTCCGCGTTGTATTGCTCATTCAGACCCAGGATCGGGTCGCGGGGGGCCATTTCGACGGCGGTGAACAGAGACATTGAATAGTCCTTGGAGGTTGGAAAACTGACGTTGCGCCCCAAGCTGCGATAGGCTTTCGGGTCAACCGCCGATTTTAGCGGCCCATGCAAGCGAACCGCCCCCACACCATGCACCCAGTCATCACCGAACCCGTGACCGGCCAGTTCGTCAGCTTCGCGGACTCGCCGTTCGAGCTGTACCAGCCCTATCCCCCCGCGGGCGACCAGCCCGAGGCCATCGAAAAGCTCGTGGAAGGGGTCAAGGATGGCGAGGTCTTTCAGACCCTGCTGGGGGTGACCGGCTCCGGCAAGACGTTCACCATGGCCAACGTGATCGCGCGGATGGGGCGTCCGGCCATCGTGTTCGCGCCCAACAAGACCCTGGCCGCCCAGCTCTATAGCGAGTTCCGCGAGTTTTTCCCGAAGAACGCCGTGGAATATTTCGTGAGCTATTACGACTATTACCAGCCCGAAGCCTATGTGCCGCAGCGCGATCTCTTCATCGAGAAGGATTCCGCGATCAACGAGCACATCGAGCAGATGCGCCTGTCGTGCACCAAGAGCCTGATGGAGCGGCGCGATGTGGTGATCGTCGCCACCGTCTCGGCCATCTACGGCATCGGCGAGCCCGAAAGCTACCACCGCATGGTGATGACGCTGCGCGTGGGCGACAAGCTCAGCCAGCGCGACGTGATCGGGCAGTTGATCCGCATGCAGTACCAGCGCAACGAGCAGGACTTCAGCCGCGGCAAGTTCCGCGTGCGCGGCGACACCATCGACGTGTTTCCGGCCGAGCACTCCGAACTGGCGATCCGCATCGAGCTGTTCGACGACGAGATCGAAAGCCTGCAGCTGTTCGACCCGCTCACCGGCCGCGTCAAGCAGAAGATCCCGCGCTTCACGGTGTACCCGAGCAGCCACTACGTGACCCCGCGCGACAAGGTGCTGACGGCGGTGGAGACCATCAAGCTCGAACTGGCCGAGCGCCTGGGGCAGTTCGTGTCAGAAGGCAAGCTGGTGGAAGCGCAGCGGCTGGAGCAGCGTACCCGGTTCGACCTGGAGATGCTCAGCGAAGTCGGGCACTGCAAGGGCATCGAGAACTACACCCGCCACCTGTCGGGCGCTGCGCCGGGCGATCCGCCCAGCACCCTCACGGATTACCTGCCCAGCGATGCGCTCATGTTCCTGGACGAGAGCCACCAGATGATCGGGCAGCTCAATGCCATGTACAGCGGAGACCGGTCCCGCAAGACCACGCTGGTCGAGTACGGCTTCCGACTGCCGTCCGCACTGGACAACCGCCCGCTCAAGTTCGAGGAATTCGAGACGCGCATGCGCCAGGTGATCTTCGTGTCCGCGACACCGGCCGACTATGAAAAGACCCATTCCGGCCAGGTGGTGGACCAGGTGGTACGCCCCACCGGGCTGATCGATCCCGAGGTCGAAGTGCGCCCCGCCACCCACCAGGTGGACGACGTGCTGCAGGAGATCCGCATCCGCGTGGACAAGGCCGAGCGCGTGCTCATCACCACGCTGACCAAGCGGATGGCCGAGCAGTTGACCGACTACCTGAGCGACAACGGCGTGAAGGTGCGCTACCTGCACTCGGACATCGACACGGTCGAGCGCGTGGAAATCATCCGCGACCTGCGGCTGGGCGCGTTCGACGTGCTGGTGGGGATCAACCTGCTGCGAGAGGGGCTGGACATTCCCGAGGTGTCGCTGGTGGCGATCCTCGACGCCGACAAGGAAGGCTTCCTGCGGGCCGAGCGCAGCCTGATCCAGACCATCGGGCGTGCCGCGCGCAATTTGAACGGCAAGGCCATCCTCTACGCCGACCGGGTGACCGAGTCCATGAAAAAAGCCATCGGCGAAACGGAACGCCGGCGCATCAAGCAGATCGCACACAACGAGGAAAAGGGAATCACCCCCCGCAGCATCGTCAAGCAGGTGAGAGACCTGATCGACGGGGTGTACAGCGAGAAGGCCGGCAAGGACGCCGAGCGGCTGGAGCAGGAATCGATGCGCCGCGCCCAGGTGGAAGACATGTCCGAAAAGGACGTGGCCCGGGAAATCAAGCGGCTGGAAAAGCTCATGCTGGAGCACGCTCGCAACCTGGAGTTCGAACAGGCGGCCCGTGTGCGGGACCAATTGGGCCAGTTGAAATCGCAGGCGTTCGGGGCCTCCGGGGGCGACCAGGTGGCTCTGTAACGGCCAAGTTAGCGACGGTTGGGGAGAAAAGGTGACTGATGGGTTTTGTTACCCGACAAAAACAATAGGGATTTGTGCTATACTTGGGTGAAACACTCAACAAAACAGCCCAACGATGAAGGGCTCCCAAAGTCTCTTCGCTTTCAGGCGAGAGGTGCACGGAGTTAGGGGCGGAGACGGTGCCTCAGGCGGCAATCATGTTGCCTCGGGGCGTTTCTATAACGGACAAGCCTGACGACAAGGAGCTTGCGATGCGTCTCACTACCAAAGGCCGTTTTGCGGTCACTGCCATGATCGATCTGGCCCTGCGCCAGAACAATGGCCCCGTCACTTTGGCGGCAATCAGCCAGCGGCAACAAATTTCGCTCTCCTATCTGGAGCAGCTTTTCGGCAAATTGCGCCGGCACGAACTGGTCGAATCCACCCGCGGCCCAGGCGGCGGCTACACGCTGGCCCGCAAGGCGGCGGACATCACCGTGGCCGACATCATCGTCTCGGTGGACGAGCCCATCGATGCCACCCAGTGCGGCGGCAAGGAAAACTGTCTGGGCGAAGCCGGCCGTTGCATGACGCATGAGTTGTGGGCGTCGCTCAACCAGCGCATGGTCGAGTTTCTGGACTCGGTCACGCTTCAGAAGCTGGTGGACGACCAACTGGCCAAGGGCGTTCAGATCGAAGACAAGCCCGTCGTGCGCCGCGCTATCTCGACCACGCCGGTCGTGAAGCCAATTCGCGTCAATGCACCCAACTCGGTCTTCGCGTTGGGCAACGTGTTCGCCAAGTCGTGAGTGGATGCCCGGCTTTGGCCGGGCAGTCGCACACGCCGGATTTTTGACTTCTGACTCTCGCCAGCCAGACCCCTTACTGAGCCAGCCATGGACATGACCCCCCACTTTCCCATCTATCTCGACTACGGTGCCACCACGCCAGTGGACCCGAGGGTCGTGGATGCCATGATCCCATGGTTGCGCGAGCATTTCGGCAATCCGGCGTCACGGAGCCACGCCTGGGGTTGGGAGGCGGAAGAGGCCGTTGAAAAAGCCCGTGTGGAAGTTGCTCGCCTGATCAATGCGGACCCGCGTGAGATCGTCTGGACGAGCGGAGCCACCGAGTCCAACAACCTGGCCATCAAGGGTGCAGGGCAGTTCTACAAAGGCAAGGGCAAGCACCTGATCACGGTGAAGACCGAGCACAAGGCAGTGCTGGACACCATGCGTGAGATGGAGCGGCAAGGCTTCGAAGTCACTTACCTGGACGTGCAGGAAAACGGCTTGCTCGATTTCGAGGTGCTCAAGGCGGCCATTCGCCCAGACACCATCCTGTTGAGCGTCATGTTCGTGAACAACGAAATCGGGGTGATCCAGGATCTGCCGGCGATCGGTGCTCTGTGCCGTGAAAAGGGCATCATCTTCCACGTGGATGCTGCGCAAGCCACGGGCAAGGTGGACATCGATCTTTCGACGCTGCCTGTCGATCTGATGAGCCTGGCGTCTCACAAGACATATGGCCCCAAGGGCATTGGCGCGCTGTATGTGCGGCGCAAGCCTCGCGTGCGGCTGGAAGCCCAGATGCACGGCGGCGGGCATGAGCGCGGGATGCGTTCCGGTACATTGCCGACCCATCAGATCGTGGGCATGGGCGAGGCTTTCCGCATCGCCCGCGAAGAGATGGCGCAGGACCTGGCAAAAGCCAAGGCACTGCAAAAGCGCCTGCTCGACGGTTTGCACGATATCGAACAGGTGTTCGTGAACGGCGACATGGAGCGCCGTGTGCCGCACAACCTGAACATCAGCTTCAACTACGTCGAAGGCGAGTCGCTGATCATGGGCATTAAGGGCCTGGCCGTGTCGTCGGGCTCTGCATGCACTTCCGCCAGCCTGGAACCCAGCTACGTGCTGCGCGCTCTGGGCCGCAGCGACGAGTTGGCACACAGTAGCCTGCGCATGACGATCGGCCGCTTCACCACCGAAGAAGAGATCGACTACGCGGTATCCACCATCCGCCACAACGTGGCCAAGCTGCGCGAATTGAGCCCTTTGTGGGAAATGTACAAGGACGGCGTTGACATCAGCGCCATCCAGTGGGCCGCGCATTGATGGCGCCGGTCAGCAGATTCAAGAGGTAAACATCATGGCTTATTCAGATAAAGTGATCGACCATTACGAGAACCCCCGCAACGTGGGATCGTTCGACAAGGGCGATGATTCGGTGGGCACCGGCATGGTGGGCGCACCGGCCTGCGGCGACGTGATGAAGCTGCAGATCAAGGTGAACCCCGAAACCGGTGTGATCGAAGATGCCCGCTTCAAGACGTATGGCTGCGGTTCGGCGATTGCATCGTCGTCCCTGGTCACGGAATGGGTGAAAGGCAAGACGCTGGACGAGGCGGCTGCCCTCAAGAATGCGGAAATTGCGCAGGAACTGGCCTTGCCTCCGGTCAAGATCCATTGCTCCATCCTTGCGGAAGACGCGATCAAGGCGGCCGTGCAAGACTACAAGGCCAAGCACACCGCTATGGCCGCTGCCTGAACGGGGCGAGGTGACATGGCGATCACATTGACCGAAGCTGCGGCCCGACATGTGAGCCGCTATCTCTCCCGTCGCGGCAAGGGCGTCGGGGTTCGGCTGGGCGTGAAGACGACGGGTTGTTCCGGTTTGGCTTACAAGCTGGAGTATGTGGACGAGCAGGGCCCGGAAGACATGGTGTTCGAAGACCATGGTGTGAAGGTGCTCATCGATCCCAAGAGCTTGGCCTACATCGATGGCACCCAGCTGGATTTCGTGCGCGAGGGGTTGAACGAAGGCTTCAAATTCAACAATCCCAACGAGCGCGACCGGTGTGGCTGCGGAGAGAGCTTCCGGGTTTGACCTTTCTATCCACGCTGGTTGCAGTGAACCGCCAACGCGTTCCGTGCTGGCGGTTTTTTTCTTGACATGAACCTTCAATCCGACGACTTCGAACTCTTCGGCGTGCCACGCCAATTCGCGCAGGATCGCCCGGCCCTGGATGCCCGTTGGAAAGAGTTGCAGCGCGAAGCCCATCCTGATCGATTTGCCATGCATGGCCCCTCGGCGCAACGCCTGGCAATGCAATGGTCGGTGCGCATCAACGAGGCATACCAACGCATCAAGGACCCCCTCAAGCGCGCGGCCTATTTGTGCGAACTGGGCGGCGCGTCGATCCGGGCCGAAGACAACACGGCCATGCCCACTGATTTTCTGATGCAGCAGATGGAATGGCGCGAGGCGCTTGACGACGCGGCGGATCCCTCTTCGTTCGATGCGCTGGACCAGGCCGTTCGAGACGCGCGCGCTACGGCCCTGCAGCGGTGCGAACAGCTTTTGGATGGGCAGCGCGACTACGCTGCCGCCGCGAACGAAGTCAGAGCCCTCATGTTCATTGCGCGATTTGCCGACGATATCGACCGCCGCAGAGACGCACTGGGACAATAGCGCCTGCCTTTATTGATTGATTGATCGATCGAATGGATGCGGCAGCCAGTGCATGCCGCCTCCCACCTAGAAAAATACCCCATGGCGCTTTTGCAGATTTCAGAACCCGGCCAATCCCCCGATCCGCACCAGCGGCGCATTGCCGTGGGCATCGATTTGGGCACCACCCATTCCCTGGTGGCGGCTGTGCGCAACGGCGTGGCCGAGTGCCTCCCCGACAACCAGGGTCGTGTGTTGCTGCCGTCTGTCGTTCGCTACTTGGCAGAAGGCCGTCGCCAGATCGGCTACGAAGCGGTGGCAGCCCAGGCGCAGGACGCGGGCAATACCATTGCCTCAGCCAAGCGGTTCATGGGGCGCAGCCTGCAGGATATTGCCCATCCCGAAAAGCTCCCCTACGACTTTGTCGAAGCGCAGGATGAAGGCGGCGGTGGCATGGTCTCTCTGAAAACCGTGGACGGCGCCAAGTCGGCGGTGGAGGTCAGCGCGGAGATCCTGGCGACATTGCGCTTCCGTGCCGAAGACAGTTTCGACGACGAGATTTTCGGTGCGGTCATCACCGTCCCGGCTTATTTCGATGATGCGCAGCGCCAAGCCACCAAGGACGCAGCGCGTTTGGCGGGCTTGAATCTGCTGCGGCTCATCAACGAGCCGACTGCCGCCGCCATTGCCTACGGCCTCGACAATGCCAGCGAAGGCGTCTATGCGGTGTATGACCTCGGTGGGGGTACGTTCGATGTGTCGATCCTGCGGCTGACCCAAGGGGTGTTCGAAGTGATCGCCACGGGAGGCGACTCGGCTCTGGGTGGCGACGACTACGACGCGGCGCTGGCCGACTGGGTGCTTCAGCAGCAGGGCCTGGTGGCTGCCACCGCCCGAGACAAGGCCGCCGTTCGGTTGGCCGCCCGCGCATGCAAAGAGGCGCTCAGCGCTGCCGATACTGCAGCCTTCGTTGCCGAGGTATCGGGCGCGAGCATTGACGTCGCCGTGCACCGGGCCGATCTGGAAGCGGCCACGGCGCCACTCACCCAGCGTTCAATTGCGGCGGCGCGCCGCACCCTTCGCGATGCGCAGCTCTCTCCCGAAGAGGTGCAAGGCGTGGTCATGGTGGGTGGCTCCACGCGCATGCCGCAAGTGCAGCGCGCAGTGCAAGCGTTCTTCGGAACGGAACCACTGAACAACCTGAATCCGGACGAGGTCGTCGCACTGGGTGCCGCCCTTCAGGCCAACCAGTTGGCGGGCAACAATCCATCGGGCGACATGCTGCTGCTGGACGTGATTCCTTTGTCGCTCGGCATCGAAACCATGGGCGGACTGGTCGAGCGCATCGTGTCTCGCAACGAAACCATTCCCACCGCCAAGGCGCAGGACTTCACCACGTACAAGGACGGCCAGACCGCCCTGGCCATTCATGTGGTGCAAGGCGAACGCGATTTGGTGGCGGATTGCCGGAGCTTGGCGCGGTTCGAGCTGCGCAGCATTCCACCGATGGCCGCAGGCGCGGCCAGGATCCGGGTCACGTTCACCGTCGATGCCGACGGCCTGCTCAACGTGAGCGCGAAAGAGCAGGGCAGTGGCATCGAAGCGCGCGTCGACGTCAAGCCTTCCTACGGCCTGTCGGACGACCACATTGCACGCATGCTGCAAGAAGGCTTTGCAACGGCCGCGCAGGACATGCGGGCGCGGTCGCTGGTCGAGGCGCGGGTGGATGCCGATCGCATGTTGATGGCCACCCACAGTGCGCTGGATGCCGATGCCGATCTGCTCGAAACCGACGAACGCGAAACCATTGAAGCACTGATGCTGGCCTTGCAGCAGGCGCGTGAACTGGACGACGCGGCAGCGATCGAGGCGGCGACCCAGGCCCTGGCCCACGGGACCGAGGCATTCGCGGCGCACCGCATGAATCGCGGAATCCAGCAGGCCCTTGGCGGCAAGAACGTGCAAACCCTTTAAACGACGATCCAGCCCCATGCCCGTCATCAAAATACTGCCCCATCCCGAGTACTGCCCTGCGGGCGCCGACATCACAGCGCCTTCCGGTACCTCGATCTGCGAAGCCTTGCTCGACAACGGCATCAAGATCGAGCATGCCTGCGACATGAGTTGTGCCTGCACGACCTGCCATGTGATCGTGCGTGCCGGGGGAGGGTCCCTCAATGAGGCCGAAGAGGAAGAAGAGGACCTGCTCGACCGCGCCTGGGGCCTGGAGCCACAGTCGCGTCTGAGTTGCCAGGCGATTCTTGCCCAGAGCGACGTGACGGTGGAGATCCCCAAGTACACCATCAACCACGCCAAGGAGAACCACTGATGTCGCGTCAGATCGTTCTGGACACGGAAACCACCGGCCTGTCGGCCGAAGGCGGCGACCGCATCATCGAACTGGGATGCGTGGAGTTGCTGAACCGCAAGCTCACCGGCAACAACCTGCACCTGTATTTCAATCCAGGGCGCGACAGCCATGAAGACGCGCTCAAGGTGCACGGCATCAGCAACGAATTCCTGCGGGACAAGCCGAAGTTTGCGGAGATGGCCGACGACATCCTGCAGTACCTGCAGGGTGCGGAAATCATCATCCACAACGCGGCCTTCGACGTGGGCTTCCTCAACAAGGAGCTGGAACTGACGGGCCGCCCGGGCTTCAAGACGTACGTCGAGAGCGTGACCGACACGCTGGTGATGGCCAAGGAGATGTTTCCTGGCAAGCGCAATTCGCTGGATGCCCTATGCGACCGGCTGGGCGTCGACAATTCCGGCCGCACGCTGCACGGCGCGCTGCTGGATGCGGAACTGCTGGCTGATGTCTACATCAACCTAACGCGCGGGCAGGACCCGTTGCTGATCTCTGACGAAGAGAGCGACACCAAGTCCGGCATTCGTGTGGCGCCGATCGATCTGAGTGCGCTGGTCTTGCAGGTGCTCACCGCCAGCGAACAGGAACTGTCGTTGCACGAGGAGACGCTGGCCCATATCGACAAAGCCAGTGGTGGAAAAACAATTTGGCGAATTGAGTCTTCGGTCGGAAAAGCTGTGCAATAATTATGGGCTTGTCGCAAGACAACACGGGTGATTAGCTCAGCGGTAGAGCACTGCCTTCACACGGCAGGGGTCACATGTTCGATCCATGTATCACCCACCAGTGTTTTTTGAATCAGAAGTGCGTTGTGTATGGCTGATTCAATGGGTGATTAGCTCAGCGGTAGAGCACTGCCTTCACACGGCAGGGGTCACATGTTCGATCCATGTATCACCCACCACATCAACCCCTGCAGGCTTTGTCTGCAGGGGTTTTTTGTTGCCTGCTTCGCGATGGATGGGGC
This sequence comes from Acidovorax sp. SUPP2539, assembly GCF_030158975.1. Taxonomy (NCBI): domain Bacteria; kingdom Pseudomonadati; phylum Pseudomonadota; class Betaproteobacteria; order Burkholderiales; family Comamonadaceae; genus Acidovorax; species Acidovorax sp. SUPP2539. The sequence continues at coordinate 273,083 of NZ_BQXJ01000005.1, forward strand.
CTCGCCGGATGCCCGCCACCAACGCGTTCGGCGCGCTGCGTTCGGCCACAATCGATGGTTTCGATTCCCGAGGCCGCCAGACGATGCTCACCTTTCACAATCCCCTGCACAACGCCCATGCCCCGGTGCATGAGTTCTTTCGCGGCGAACGGGTGCCGTGCTTCGAGAAGCCGGCGCGCCAGGATTATGTGGAGCAGCGTCTGAAAGAGTGTGGCCACGCGCTCTTGGCACCCAATGTCGACAGCGCTGCCGTGTTGAAGCAAATTCATGCGGAGCGGTATCTGTCGTTCCTGCAGACCGCGTGGCAGCAGTGGCTGGCGCAAGACCCGGCGAATGCCGCTGTGCAGCCGTTTCCCTCCGTGTGGCCGGTTCGCACCTTGCGGTCGGACATCGAACCCGCGAATTTCACGGCGCGCTATGGCCTGTATTCCATGGACAACGGGACTCCGCTGGCCGAAGGCACCTGGGCCGCGGCCAAGGCGGGCGCGGACGCGGCTGCCAGTGCCGCGTCCGCGGTGGCCAGCGGTGCCGCGGGTGCATCGTTTTGCGTGACGCGGCCGCCCGGCCACCATGCGGGGCCGGACTTCATGGGAGGCTACTGTTTCCTCAACAATGCGGCCGTCGCAGCCCAGACGCTGCGCAACTCCGGCATGCCTCGCGTGGCGGTGCTGGATGTGGACTACCACCACGGCAATGGCACCCAAAGCATTTTTTACGAGCGTTCGGATGTGCTGTTCATCAGCATCCATGGCGACCCAATGACTGAATACCCTTTTTATCTGGGCCATGCGGACGAGACCGGCCACGGCGCGGGAGCAGGCTTCAACCTGAATCTTCCGCTGCCCGCCGGCACCGGGTTCGACGCATGGTTTGCCGCATTGGAAAAGGCCTGCGTGGCCATCCTGGCTTACGGGCCGCAGGCGGTGGTGGTCTCCCTGGGCTTGGATACGTTCGAGGGGGATCCCATCTCGCGCTTCTCTTTGGCATCCCGGGACTTTTCTCGGATCGGGCAGCGCCTGGCACAACTGAACCTGCCGACCGTGTTCGTGCTGGAAGGCGGCTATGCCGCCGCAGAGCTGGGTCTCAACGCAGTGAACGTGATCGATGGGTTCGAAGCGCAAGGCAGGCAGTCATCATGACCGAGTCGGTGGATTGCGTCGTCGTTGGCGCGGGGGTGGTGGGCCTGGCCGTTGCGCGCGCCCTGGCCCTGCGGGGCCGCGAGGTGCTGGTGCTCGAAGCCGCCAATGCGATTGGCACGGGAACCAGCTCCCGCAACAGCGAAGTGGTGCATGCGGGGATCTATTACCCCCCAGGATCGCTCAAGGCCCGGCTGTGCGTGCAGGGCCGCGACATGCTCTACGCGTATTGCGAGGCAAGGGGCATAGCGCACCGGCGCTGCGGCAAGCTGATCGTTGCCACGTCGGACGAGCAGCGGGCATCGCTGGAAAGCATCCAGCAAAAGGCGCATGCCAATGGCGTCACCGACCTGCAATGGCTGACGCGGGAGCAGGCCCGGGCGTTGGAGCCCGCGCTGGAATGCGTGGCCGCATTGCTGTCGCCCAGCACCGGCATCGTGGACAGCCATGCCTTCATGCTCTCGCTCCAAGGCGATCTGGAGAACCAGGGTGGCATCGTGGCACTGAATTCGCCTCTGGCGCATGCAGTACTAGGGGGTGATGCTATCGTTTTGGAAGCGAGCGACGGTACGCGCTTGGGTGCCCGCACGCTGGTGAATGCCGCAGGCCTGCAGGCGCCCGATCTGGCCAAGCGGTTCCATGGGCTCGATCCGCGCCATGTGCCAACGGCCCGGTACGCAAAGGGCAGTTACTTCACGCTGACGGGCGCATCGCCGTTTTCCCGCTTGATCTACCCCGTTCCCGAAGCGGCTGGCCTGGGCGTGCACCTGACACTGGACATGGGACACCAAGCCAAGTTCGGTCCCGACGTGGAGTGGGTGGGCTCGGCCGACGACCTGTCGGTCGATCCTGCGCGCGGCGAGGCGTTCTATGCGGAGGTTCGCCGGTACTGGCCCGGCCTGCGGGATGGCGCTCTGGTGCCTGGCTATGCAGGCATTCGGCCCAAGATCCACGGGCCGGGCGAGCCCGCAGCGGACTTTTGCATCCAAGGCCCTGAAACGCATGGTATGGGTGGGCTCATCCAGCTGTTCGGCATCGAGTCGCCAGGCCTTACCAGTGCGCTGGCGTTGGGCGAGCATGTCGCAGATCAAGTCTCCCGCTGACTTTCTCATCCAAGCGGCCATGGCCTACGGCCGTATGTAAAGCGTGTGACTAAGATGGGGCATCCGCCTACAGCCCGGCTGTATGGGGCGGATTACCTTTATTCCATGCTATGAAAGGCTCTTCATGACTTCTGCATCCAACACGCTTTCTTCCGCGCAAAACGAACTGGAAAAGCTGGTTTCTGACTTGCGTGGCCTTTTGTCCAGCAAGGACCTGGACAGCGTTCCGGAAATCAAGCAACTGCGCCAGCGCCTGGACGATGGCATCCACTCGGTGCGTGACTCCGCTGTGCGCGCTGCCCAGGATGCCGCCTACCAAGCCAAGGAAGCCGCCCGCGCCGCTGACCAATACGCACATGACGAACCTTGGCGTGTGGCCACCGCTGCCCTGGCAGCAGGTGCCTTGGTCGGCTTCCTGCTGGCTCGCCGCTGATCCCCGTTAAAAACAATGACCTGATGGCTCAAGAGAGGCTCGCATGAATTGGTTGGCACTTCTGGGATTGGACGGTTGGGTTGCGCGATGGCGCGCTGCCGTCATCGAAGGGGCCATTGCTGCGGAAGACCGGCTGGATCTGGTGAGGCTCGAATGGGCCGAGCAGAAGCGGCGCTTGGGCTTGATGGTCATGCTGGTGGTTGCCGTGGGCGGTCTCACGGTCGTCACCCTGGTGCTCGCGTCACTCGCCGTGCTGGTGCAATTTTGGGATTCACCCCAGCGCACGATGGTGGGCTGGCTGGTGGCGGGCACCTGGCTGGTGCTGTGGGCCGGTGCCTTGATCGGATTGATCTCGGTGGCCAAGCAGGCGGGCAACGCTTTCGTGCTGACGCGGCAAGAGCTGGCCCAGGATTGGCGTGATATCAAGGAAAGGCTCTGAACCCATGACTTCCAAATCGCAAGATGGCTCCGCTTCTTTGAGCGATCGCCAGCAAAAGGTTTTAGAGCGCATCGCCATGCAACGCCAGCGCGTGCGCGCACGGCGCGCCGCACGATCCCAGGCCATGCAAGTGCAGGCCGCACAAGACGAGCGGCAAGCTGCCGACTCAGACACCTCGATCACCATCCGGCTGCTCGCCTTCGCGCGATCGCATCCCGCCGCCGTTGCCGTGGTGGCCGGACTGGCGGTGGTGGCGGGGCCAGCCCGGCTGATTCGGTGGGCGAGTCTGGCCATGCCGCTGATCATGCAAATGCGGCGTTGAGGCCGCGCGTCGCACGCGTCGTAGCCTTTAAAGCGTAAAACATTCGAAAGGACCCTCTTGGGTCCTTTTTGCATTGGCTTCAGCGCATGGCCTTGATAGCGCGGGCCGCCTGCGGAACCAGCGAAGGGCCCTGGTAGATGAGGCCGGTGTAGATCTGCACCACATCGGCTCCCGCCTTGATCTTGCTCACCGCGTCGTCCGCACTCAGAATGCCGCCCACGCCGATGATCGGAAATTGCGGCCCCAGTGCCTGCCGCAATTGGCGGATCACCCGATTGCTGGCTTCCAGCACCGGCGCGCCGCTGAGCCCCCCGGTTTCTTCGGCATGCTGCATTCCCTTGACGGCATCTCGGGCAATTGTGGTGTTGGTGGCCACGACGCCGTCCATCCCGTGGCGCTGCAGCGTCGCCGCAATCAGTTCAACCTGGGCCGCGTCCAGATCGGGGGCGATCTTGACGAACACCGGCACGCGGCGAGGAGTCCCCTGGGCGTGGGCATGGCGCTGGGCCAGGGCTTCCCGGCGCTCGGCGATCGCCCCGAGCAGCCCGTCCAAGGCTTCATCGCTCTGCAGGGCGCGAAGATTCTGCGTGTTCGGTGAGCTGATGTTCACCGTGACGTAGTCCGCGTGGGGATAGACGCCGTCCAGACAGGTTAAGTAGTCCGCAGTGGCGTTCTCGATCGGCGTGGTGGCGTTCTTCCCGATGTTCAATCCCAGCAACATGGGGTGTTTGCGCGCCTGGGTGCGAAAACGCGCCTGCTGCACGTTGTGCAGGAAAGCGTCCAGCCCTTCGTTGTTGAACCCCAAGCGGTTGATGAGCGCGTTGGCCTGCGGCAGCCGGAACATGCGTGGCTTGGGGTTGCCCGGCTGGCCCTTGGGCGTGACGGTGCCAACCTCTACAAAACCAAAGCCCATGGCACCCAGTGCGTCGATGCAGCGGGCGTTCTTGTCGAGGCCCGCGGCCAACCCGACCCGGTTGGGAAAGGTCAGGCCGGCCAGCGTCACGGGGTCGTCCACAGTGTCGTTGCACCAGGCCCATTGCAAGGGCGTGCGTTGGCCGCGCGACAGCATGTCCATGGTCATGTCGTGGGCGGCTTCGGCATCCATGCCGAAAAGAAGAGGACGGGCGAGGGCGTAGGGGATCAAGGACATGGGGATAATTCGGTGAACTACTCCCGATTTTCCCCCATGACGACACCCTCACCCCTCACCCAAGAAGAACTCAAGGCCCTGGTCGGCCAGGCGGCCCTGCAATACGTCGTGCCCGGCGAGATCGTCGGCGTCGGCACCGGCTCCACGGTGAACCATTTCATCACTGCCCTGGCCACCATCAAAGAGCGCATCCGGGGTGCCGTGTCCAGCTCCGAAGCCAGCACCCAGCGGCTGAAGGCCTTGGGGATTCCCGTGTTCGATGCGAACGAAGTCGATTCCCTGGCGGTTTACATCGACGGCGCCGACGAGATCGACGGTCAGGGCCACATGGTCAAGGGCGGCGGCGCCGCGCTCACGCGCGAAAAGATCGTGGCGGCGCTGGCCCGGCAGTTCGTGTGCATTGCCGACGAGTCGAAGCGGGTGGATGCACTGGGCCAGTTTCCGCTGCCCGTGGAAGTGATTCCCATGGCGGCACAGCAAATTGCCCGCCGCTTCGCGGCCCTGGGCGGCCAAGCCACGCTGCGCCAGAAAGACGGCGCGCCTTTGGTGACGGACAACCAGCAGCACATTCTGGATGTGCGTGGTTTGCGCATCACCGATCCACTGGCTTTCGAGTCGGAGGTGAACCAATGGCCGGGCGTCGTGACCGTGGGTGTGTTCGCGCACCAGAAGGCCCATGTGTGCCTGCTGGGCACGGCGCAGGGCGTGCGCACTGTTCAGTACTGAACACCTTCAGGGCCGGGTAGCCGTCAGCCTGATGGCCCGGTACCGAATGGGCTGCAGGCGTATCGCAATCTGCTGGATTGACGCCGTAACCGGGCTGCGATGCCGGATGTTGCGTCAGAACGTGATGCCTGCCGGGTTGCTTGGCGTTCTGCCACCATTGCCGCTCGGTGCGGCGGGGCGTGGTGCTTCCGCCGGCGCGGCAGGTGCAGCCGCCGCTGCGGGGGTTGCCGGCTTGGCGGCGACCATCGGTGCCGCAGGGGCGCGGCGATAGCTCGGCGGCAGCTGCGATTGCTTGGGGTAGCCTGCCGCGTCGAGGTACTGCATCCACTCGCTGTCCGAAAAGCCGACGAGCTGTTGCGAGCCGATGGTGCCGAACGGCAGGTTGGTCGAGCCGCTGAGGCGCTTGAGCGCATCGGCATCTTCTTCGGTGTTCACCGTGCGTTCGGTGAATGGTACGCCGCGGTTCACCAGCAGGTTGCGCGCGCTCACGCAAGGCGCGCAGTCATTGCCGGTGTAGAGCGTGACCGGAAAACGGGTGGCGACCTGCTGCAGTTCATAAGGCAGGGCCGGGCCGCTGGCACGGCCGCCGCCCACTTGGGCCGGCGGCGTCTTGGCATCGGGCGCGCGGTCCGAGAAGGTCACTTTTCCATCAGGGCCGACGATGCGGTACACCTGCTGTGCCTGGGCGGGCAGAGCAGTCACGGCCAGGAAGGTCGAAGCCAGCGCGAGGGCAAGGAGCGGTTGCTTCATGTCGTAGGACTCCAAAGGGAACGGTCTCGGGGTATCGATCGGGGTCAGGCGTTGCCGGCCATGCCCTGGTGGCGCAGCAGCGCATCCAGGCTGGGCGCGCGGCCGCGGAACGCCTTGAACGACTCCATGGCCGGGCGGCTGCCGCCCGCTTCCAGAATGGCCTGGCGGTAGCGGCGCCCGGTCTCGGCGCTGGGCAGGCCGTCCGCGCCGGCCGTCTCCTCGAACGCGGCGTAAGCGTCCGCGCTGAGCACTTCGGCCCATTTGTAGCTGTAGTAGCCTGCGGCATACCCGCCTGCGAAGATGTGGCTGAAGGTGTGGGCGGTGCGGCTGAAGGCCGGCGGCGTCAGCACCGACACCTCGCTGCGGACCTGGGCCAGAAGGGGCATGAAGTCCTGCGACGGGTCGTGCGAGGTGTGCAGCAGCATGTCGAACAGTGCGAATTCGATCTGCCGCAGCGTGCCCATGCCGCTCTGGAAATTCTTCGCCGCGATCATCTTGTCGAACAGCGCGCGCGGCAGCGGCTCGCCAGTTTCCACATGGGCGGTCATGTGCTTGAGCACGTCCCACTCCCAGCAGAAGTTTTCCATGAACTGGCTGGGCAACTCGACCGCATCCCATTCGACGCCGCTGATGCCCGAGACATCGCGCTCGTTGATCTGGGTGAGCATGTGGTGCAGGCCGTGGCCGAACTCGTGGAACAGCGTGATGACGTCGTCATGGGTCAGCAGCGGCGGCGCACCGTTCACGCCTTCGGCGAAGTTGCACACCAGGTGCGCCACGGGCGTTTGCAGTTTGCCCGTGTCGGGGCGCAGCCAGCGGGTGCGCACATCGTCCATCCAGGCGCCGCCGCGTTTGCCGTTGCGCGCTGGCTGGTCCAGGTAGAACTGGCCCACGAGCTCCGTGCCGCGCTCGATGCGGTAGAACTCCACGGCCGGGTTCCAGACGGGTGCGCTGTCGCGGCGAATGGCCACTTCGAACAGCGTCTCAACGATCTTGAACAGGCCGGCCAGAGCCTTGGGCGCGGTGAAATACTGTTTGACCTCCTGCTCGCTGAAGGCGTAGCGCGCTTCCTTGAGCTTCTCGGAGATGTAGGGCCAGTCCCAGGCCTGCGGATCGGCAATGCCGAGATCCTTCGCGGCGAACTCGCGCATGTCGGCGACGTCTTTTTCGGCGTAGGGCCGGGCACGGCGGGCCAGGTCACGCAGGAAGTCGATCACCTCCTGGGGCGAGTCGGCCATCTTGGCGACGACCGACACCTCGCCGAAATTGGCGTAGCCCAGCAGTTGCGCCTCTTCTTTGCGCAGTGCGAGGATCTCGCTGATGAGGGCGCTGTTGTCGAAGCGTTTGGCATCGCCTTCGGCCTGGTCCGAGGCGCGGGTGACATAGGCGCGGTACAGCGTTTCGCGCAAGGCGCTGCTGCGGGCGAACTGCATCACCGGCAGGTAGCAAGGCATCTTGAGGGTGAGCTTGTAGCCGGCCTTGCCCTCGGCTTGCGCGGCGGCCAGTGCGGCCTGCTTAACGTCTTGGGGCAGCCCGTCGAGCTCGTCTTCCCGGGCGTAGTAGGCGAAGGCGTCGGTGGCGTCGAGCGCGTTTTCGCTGAACTTCTGGCTGAGTTCCGCCTGGCGTTCCTGGATTTGCGCGAATCGTTCGCGCGCCGGGCCCTGCAGCTCGGCGCCCGACAGCACGAAGTTGCGCACGGCGTTGCGCAAGGCCTGGCGCTGCTCGGTGTTCAGCGTCTGCGGATCGATGGCCTTGTACTTGGCGTACAGGCGTTCATCGGCGCCCAGGCGGGTCCAGAACTCGGTGACGCGGGGCAGGGCCTCGTTGTAGGCCGCGCGCAGTTCGGGGGTGTCGGCCACGCTGTTGAGGTGGCTCACCGCGCCCCAGGAGCGCCCCAGCGCTTCGGTCGCGACATCCAGCACCTGGGCAATCGATTCCCATCGCGCCGGAAAGTCGGGCGCCGTGACGGTTTCCAGTGCCGCGCTCGCACGTTGCAGCAGCACATCGACCGCCGGAGCCACGTCGCTGGGCTGGATGCGGTCGAACAGGGGGAGGTCGGAGGGGGCGAGGAGGGGATTGCTCATGCGCGGATAGATGGCGTTGGATGGGTCAGGTTCAAGCCGGCCGTGGCAGCAAAAATGGTCAGGCGGCTGCGCGCTCCGCGGCTTCGAGCGTGTTGACGAGCAGCATGGTGATGGTCATGGGGCCGACGCCGCCGGGCACGGGCGTGATCCAGCCGGCCACCTCGCTCACGCCGGCAAAGTCCACGTCTCCGCAGAGCTTGCCTTCGTCGTTGCGGTTCATGCCCACGTCGATCACCACCGCGCCGGGCTTGACCATGTCGGCCGTGAGCACGTTGCGCTTGCCCACGGCGGCCACGATCACGTCCGCCTGCAGGGTCTGCGCCTTCAAATCTTGCGTGGCGCTGTGGCACACGGTCACGGTGGCGTTCTTTTGCAGCAGCATGAGCGCCATCGGCTTGCCCACGATGTTGCTGCGGCCGATGACCACCGCATGCTTGCCCTGCAGCGAGTAGCCGATGGATTCGAGCATCTTCATGCAGCCATAGGGAGTGCAGGGCCAGAAACCGGGCATGCCGGTCATGAGCGCGCCGGCGCTGGCGATGTGAAAGCCGTCCACGTCCTTGGCGGGCGAGATCGCCTCGATGACCTTCTGCGCGTCGATGTGCGCGGGCAGCGGCAACTGCACCAGGATGCCGTGGATGGCCGGGTCGTTGTTCAGTGCCTCGACGCGGGCGAGCAGCTCGGCCTCGCTCATCGTGGCATCGTACTTTTCCAGCACCGAATGCAGCCCGCTGTCCTCGCAGGCCTTGACCTTGTTGCGCACGTAGACCTGGCTGGCAGGGTTGTCGCCCACCAGCACCACGGCCAGGCCGGGGACGGTGCCGCGCGCTTTCAGGGCAGCGGCGCGCTGGGCCACTTCGGTGCGCAGTTGGCGGGAGAGGGCGTTGCCGTCGATCAGTTGGGCTGTCATTCGTCGAGAAACTCAGGTTGGCAATGAAAACGGCTGCCTGCCGGCGGTTTGATTGTGCTGGCAGCTATCAAATCAGGAGCAATCAGCCTTTGGGCGCATTCTGGCCGAGGGCGATCTTGAGCAGGTCGGCCACGGTGTTGGCGTTCAGCTTTTCCATGATGTTGGCGCGGTGCGCCTCCACGGTCTTGATGCTGATGCCCAGGTCGTCGGCGATCTGCTTGTTCAGGCGGCCGGCGACGATGCGCTCCAGCACCTGGGCTTCACGGCCGGTGAGCTTGGACAGCAGGGCGTCGCGGCTGGCGGCCTGCTGGTGGCCGGCGAACGATTCGCGCGCCCGGTCGAGCATGCGGTCCACCAGGCCCACGAGCTCTTCCTCGTTGAACGGCTTCTGGATGAAATCGAGCGCGCCTTTCTTCATGGTGTTCACGGCCATGGGCACGTCGCCGTGGCCGGTGATGAAGACGACGGGCAGGGGGGACTTGCGTTCGAGGAGCCGGTCCTGCAGTTCCAGGCCGGTCATGCCGCCCATGCGGATGTCCACGATGAGGCAGGCGACTTCGCGGGGGTCGTAGCGCGAGAGGAAGGATTCCGCCGAATCAAAGCAGCGCACCCGATAGTCCTTGCCTTCCAGCAACCACTGCAGGGAGTCGCGGACGGCTTCGTCGTCATCCACGACGTAGACGGTGCCTTTTTTCGGAATCAAGCTCATGCAGGGGTCCTTGGATGTGATGCGTTTGCTACAGAATTCGTAGTGGCATCCGCAGGCTGCGCCAGCGGAAGCCAGAAGGAGAACCGGCAGCCGGTGACCTCCGGGCCATTGTAGAGGTTCTCCGCCTGCATCCTCCCCTGGTGGGACTCGACGATGCTGCGGCACAGGTTCAGGCCCATGCCCATGCCTTCCTGCTTGGTGGAGAAGAAGGCCTCGAACAGATGCTCCAGCACTTCGGGGGCCAGGCCCTTGCCGGTGTCCTGCACCGTGAACTCGATCACCTCGCGGCCTTCGAGCTGGCGGGGAACGACACGCAGCTCCACGCTGCGCCGGGGCGGCGGGCGCTGGGCGTGCTCGATGGACTCGGCGCCGTTCTTCATCAGGTTGACCAGCACCTGCTCGATCAGGATGGTGTCGGCCATCACCTGGGGCAGCCGCGCCGCCACGTAGTGGGTCAGGCGCACGTTGTGCCGGCGCAGTTCGATGTCGGCCAGCTCGACCGCCTCGCTGACCATGGTGTGGACGTCCGCCAGGGCGCGGTTGGGCTCGCTGCGCTTCACGAAGGCACGGATGCGCTGGATGATCTGCCCCGCCCGCTGCGCCTGGTGGGCGGTCTTTTGCAGCGCGGACAGCAGCGCCTCTTCGGTGATCTGCCCGCTCTCGATGCGCGAGACCATGCCGCTGCAGTAGTTGCTGATGGCGGTGAGAGGCTGGTTCAGTTCGTGCGCCACGCTGGAGGCCATCTCGCCCATGGTGATGAGCCGGCTGACCGACTGGGCGCGCTCGGCCTGCCGCGCGGCCTGTTCCTCGGCCTGGCGGCGCGGCGTGATGTCGGTGGCGATCACCATCTGGGCCAGGCGCCCGTCCACCCAGTTCAGGTAGCGCGATCGCACTTCGAGCCACTTGCCCAGGTCCGGCAGGTAGATCTCGGCGTTTTCGGAGCGGGCGCTGGTGAGCGGGTCGGTGGGCAGGCCCATCAGGCCGTCCTCGTCGTCCATGCCGCGCGCGCTGGCGGTGGTGGAGGGCAGCACGCCCGCCTGTGCAACCAGTTGCAGGTGCCCGCCCGTCTGCGAGCCGAACCACTGGCGGTACAGCTTGTTGGCGAACAGCAGCTCCTCGCTGCCCAACGGCGCGACCGATACCGAGGCATCGAGCGACTCCAGCACGATGGTGAAGCGCTCGTGCGATGCGGACAGCTGCTCGCGCACGCGGTTGGGCTCGGTGATGTCGGTCATCGACGTCATCCAGCCGGTCTGGTGGCCATGGGCGTCGATCAGGGGCGAGACATACAGGCGCGCGTCGAACAGCGTGCCGCTCTTGCGCTTGACCCGCACCTGGAACCCGCCCAGCGTGACCTTGCCGCTCAGCTCGTCGCGCAGCTTGGCGTGCAGCGCTTCGTGGTCGCTCTCGGGCCAGTAGGTGTAGGGCGGCGACTGGCCGACCAGATCGGCCTCGTTCCAGCCCGTCATCTGGCAGAACGCGGCGTTCACGTAGGTGATGCGCCCTTGCATGTCCAGGGCACGCATGCCGGTGAGGATGGAGTTTTCCATCGCCCGGCGGAAGTTGGTTTCGGCCACCAGCGCCTGCTGGGCCTGCATGCGCCGGCGCGTGTGGCGCCAGGTGGCGATCAGCAGCCAGGCCGTCATGGCGCTCAGCGTGCCCACCAGCCAGAAGAGCCCGCTGCCCACCACGCCGAGCGAGGTGCGGTAGGCCTGCGCGCGCAGCACGAGGCCGTTGCCCACGGGCGAGACTGGCACCTCGTATTCGTTGGCGCGCGCGGTCCACGGCAGCAGCCCGGAGGCGCTGCGCGGCGTGAGCGCGCTGCCCGCCAGCACCTGGTCGTGCCCGTCCAGCATGGTGACGGCGTAGCGCGCCAGCACCTCGGTCGGCGTGCCGTAGCGCAGCAGGCTGTCGATGGAGTATTCCGCCAGCACCACGCCGGTGAACTTGCCCTGCGCGGCCAGCGGCACCTGCAGCTGCAGCAGCGGGGCGGTTTCGCCTTCGGTGCCGTTGGGCTGGGCGTACACGGGCTGCTGCAGGTCCCGGGCGAGGCTGAAGGTGTCGGCGGTGTCGCCGTTCTTGAGCACCTCGCCCGCCACGCGCAACTGGCCGCTGGTGACGGTGGGCGCCGCATGGCTGGCGCGGATGCGCCGGCGGTCGTCGATCCAGCTGATGGCCTGCAGTTCAGGGTACTGGCTGATGAGGCCCTCGGCACGCGCCACGAAGTCGGCGCGCTCCAGGTCCTGGTTGGAGAGGTCGCGCGCGATGCGCATGATCTGCTCCTGCCGCTCCAGCAGGCGCAGCCGCACGCGCTGCTGCGCGTATTCCACGTCGCGCTTGAGGGCTTCCTGCTCGCGCTCGCCTTCTTCCATGCGCAAATACCAGAACGCCGCCACGATGGCCGCCAGGAACATCAGCACGGCGGCCAGTGGCGCGAGGGCCGCGAAGCGGTCCTGGCGGGTGGGGGAGAGGCTGCGCCACCAGGTGCGCCACCAGCGCACCGGGGCGACCACAGCGGGCCCGGTGGCCGGGGGCGGAGAAGGCGGACGTTCCATGGGCGGAGTGTAGGGGAGCACTGGAGGCCTTCTTCCGGGATGAAAAATGTGCACTTGCAGCAATATTTTGCATTATGAAAATGAAAAGCACAATTTGAAATACCAAAAAAATATGAGACACTCGCCCGAAATTTCCAACGCCAGCACCCATAAAGGAGACAGGCATGTCAGCTCAGACCGACCCCCAGGCCGGAAACCCGGCGTCGTCCACCCCCGACACCGATCAGCAGGAAACCCGTGAGTGGATGGATGCGCTGAGCGCCGTCATCGACAAGGAAGGTGCAGAGCGCGCCCACTTCCTGATCGAGCAACTGCTCGAACATGCCCGCCAAAGCAGCATCGACCTGCCTTTCTCCGCCAATACCGGCTACGTGAACACCCTGGAGTCGAACCAGGAAGCCCGTTGCCCCGGCAACCTCGAAATCGAAGGCCGCCTGCGCGCCTACATGCGCTGGAACGCCATGGCCATGGTCGTCAAGGCCAATCGCCACCATCCGCCCGAAGGCGGCGACCTGGGCGGCCACATCGGCTCGTTCGCCTCGCTGGCCAACATGTTCGGCGCCGGCTTCAACCACTTCTGGCACGCCGAGAGCGAAAACCACGGCGGCGACCTGTTGTACATCCAGGGCCACGTGTCGCCCGGCATCTACGCCCGCGCTTACCTGGAAGGCCGCCTGTCCGAAGAGCAACTGCTCAACTTCCGCCAGGAAGTGGACGGCAAGGGCCTGTCCAGCTACCCGCACCCCAAGCTGATGCCCGAGTTCTGGCAGTTCCCCACGGTGTCGATGGGCCTGGGCCCGCTGATGGCGATCTACCAGGCGCGCTTTCTCAAGTACCTGCATGCCCGCGGCATCGCCAACACCGAGAACCGCAAGGTCTGGGTGTTCTGCGGCGACGGCGAGATGGACGAGGTCGAATCGCTGGGCGCTATCGGCCTGGCCGCGCGCGAGAACCTCGACAACCTGATCTTCGTCATCAACTGCAACCTGCAGCGCCTGGACGGCCCGGTGCGCGGCAACGGCAAGATCATCCAGGAGCTGGAGAGCGAGTTCCGCGGCTCCGGCTGGAACGTCATCAAGCTGCTGTGGGGCAAGGGCTGGGACGACCTGCTGGCGCGCGACAAGGACGGCGCACTGCGCAAGATCATGATGGAGTGCAACGACGGGGACTACCAGTCGTTCAAGGCCAATGACGGCGCCTACGTGCGCAAGCACTTCTTCGGCCGCGATCCGCGCACGCTGAAGATGGTCGAGCACATGAGCGACGACGAGATCTGGAATCTGCGCCGCGGCGGCCACGATTCGCAGAAGGTCTATGCCGCCTTCCACGCCGCCAACGAGCACAAGGGCCAGCCCACCGTGCTGCTGGTCAAGACCGTCAAGGGCTTCGGCATGGGCAAGATCGGCGAGGGCAAGAACACCGTCCACCAGACCAAGAAGCTCGGCGACGAGGACATCAAGGCCTTCCGCGACCGCTTCAACATCCCGATTCCGGACAGCCAGATCGCCGACCTGCCGTTCTACAAGCCGGCCGACGACACCCCCGAAATGAAGTACCTGCACGAGCGCCGCAAGGCCCTCGGCGGCTACCTGCCCAAGCGCCGCGTGAAGGCCGACGAGAGCTTCACCGTGCCCGCGCTGGAAACGTTCAAGGCCATCCTCGAGCCCACGCCCGAAGGCCGCGAAATCTCCACCACGCAAGCCTACGTGCGCTTTCTCACGCAGCTGCTGCGCGACCAGGCCCTGGGCCCGCGCGTGGTGCCCATCCTGGTGGACGAGGCCCGCACGTTCGGCATGGAAGGCCTGTTCCGCCAGATCGGCATCTACAACCCGCACGGTCAGCAGTACACCCCGGTCGACAAGGACCAGGTCATGTACTACAAGGAAGACAAGGCCGGCCAGATCCTGCAGGAAGGCATCAACGAAGCCGGCGGCATGAGCAGCTGGATCGCGGCCGCCACCTCGTACAGCACCAACAACCGCATCATGGTGCCGTTCTACGTGTACTACTCGATGTTCGGCTTCCAGCGCATCGGCGACCTGGCCTGGGCGGCGGGCGACATGCAGGCGCGCGGCTTCCTGCTGGGCGGCACCTCGGGCCGGACCACGCTGAACGGCGAAGGCCTGCAGCATGAAGACGGCCACAGCCACATCCTGGCCGGCACCATCCCCAACTGCGTGAGCTACGACCCGACGTTCGCCCACGAAGTCGCGGTGATCATGCACGACGGCATGAAGCGCATGGTAGAGCGCCAGGAAAACGTTTTCTACTACCTCACGCTGCTGAATGAAAACTACTCGATGCCCGGCCTGCAGCCCGGCACCGAAGAGCAGATCATCAAGGGCATGTACCTGTGCAAGCAGGCTCCGGCCCTCAAGAAGGACGCCCCCACCGTGCAGCTGCTGGGCAGCGGCACCATCCTGCGGGAATCGTTCTTCGCGCAGGAACTGCTGGAGAAGGACTGGGGCGTGGCCGCTTCCGTGTGGAGCTGCCCGAGCTTCAACGAGCTGACCCGCGACGGCCAGGACGCCGACCGCTGGAACCTGCTGCACCCCACCGAAACGCCGCGCGTGCCGTTCGTGGAGGAGCAGCTGTCCAAGACCACCGGCCCGGTCATCGCCTCCACCGACTACATGAAGGCCTACGCCGAGCAGATCCGCCCCTTCATCCCCAAGGGCCGCGCCTACAAGGTGCTGGGCACCGACGGGTTCGGGCGCAGCGACTTCCGCCGCAAGCTGCGCGAGCACTTCGAGATCAACCGCCACTACATCGTCGTGGCGGCGCTCAAGGGCCTGGCGGACGACGGCGTGGTGCCGGCGGCCAAGGTGGCCGAGGCGATCCAGAAATACGGCATCAACACCGACAAGATCAACCCGCTCTACGCTTGAACACCGATCGGAGACGCACGGTGAACCCCCACGCTCATATTCATTCGCTGCCCCCCAAGGGGGCACATGCCTCCTTTGAGGCGGCTCGGCAGGAGGCATAAACATGGCATTGGTAGATATCCAGGTCCCGGACATCGGGGATTTCGACGAAGTGGGCGTGATCGAGTTGCTGGTCAAGCCCGGCGACACGGTCAAGGCCGAGCAATCACTCATCACGGTGGAATCGGACAAGGCCTCGATGGAAATCCCGTCGAGCCACGCCGGCGTGGTGAAAGAGCTGAAGGTCGCCGTGGGCGACAAGGTCAAGCAGGGCTCGGTCATCGTGGTGGTCGAAGCCGCCGATGGGGCCGCTGCCGAGTCCAAGCCGGCCCCAGCGCAGGCCGAGGCCGGGCAGGGCGCAGCCCGATCGGCCGCACCCGCGCCCGCCCCGGCTGCGGCGCCTGCCGCCGCCCCGGCACCCGCTCCCGCTCCCGCAGCGTCGGGCCCGGTGGAAGTGCACGTGCCCGACATCGGCGATTTCAAGGACGTGGCCGTCATCGAACTGCTCGTCAAGGTGGGCGACACGGTCAAGGCCGAGCAGTCGCTGTTCACCGTCGAATCCGACAAGGCCTCGATGGAAATCCCGTCGCCCGCGGCCGGCGTGATCAAGGAACTCAAGGTCAAGATCGGCGACAAGCTCAACGTGGGCGATCTCGTGGCGATCATGGAAGGCGCCGCAGGTGCAGCCCCCGCGGCGGCGGCGGCCCCCGCACCGCAGGCCGAGCCGAAAGCATCGGCCGCCGAAGAGGCTGTGCCCCAGGCCAGCGCCAAGCCGGCTGCAGCGCCCGCGCCGCACGCCCCGGGCGCCGCGCCCGTCGGCTTGCCGCACGCCAGCCCCTCGGTGCGCAAGTTCGCCCGCGAACTCGGCGTGCCGCTCGAAGAGCTCAAGGGTTCCGGCCCCAAGGGACGCATCACGCAGGATGACGTGCAGGCCTTCACCAAGCAGGTGATGAGCGGCGCCACCCAGACCAAGGCCCAGGCCGCCAAGGCCCCGGCCGGTGGTGGCGGCTCCGGTGCCGGGCTGGACCTGCTGCCCTGGCCGAAGGTGGACTTCGCCAAGTTCGGCACGGTGGAGCGCAAGGACCTGTCGCGCATCAAGAAGATCAGCGGCGCCAACCTGCACCGCAACTGGGTGATGATTCCCCACGTCACCAACAACGACGAGGCCGACATCACCGAGCTGGAAGCCTTCCGCGTCTCCACCAACAAGGAGAACGAAAAGTCCGGCGTCAAGGTGACCATGCTCGCCTTCGTCATCAAGGCCGTGGTGGCCGCGCTCAAGAAATTCCCTGAGTTCAACACCAGCCTGGACGGCGACACGCTCGTCTACAAGCAGTACTACCACGTCGGCTTCGCGGCGGACACGCCCAACGGCCTCGTGGTGCCGGTGCTGAAAGATGCCGACAAGAAGGGCATCCTCCAGATCAGCCAGGAAATGGGCGAACTGGCCAAGAAGGCCCGCGACGGCAAGCTCGGCGCGGCTGACATGCAGGGCGGCTGCATGTCGATCAGCTCGCTGGGCGGCATCGGCGGCACGCACTTCACGCCCATCATCAACGCACCCGAAGTGGCCATCCTCGGCCTCTCCAAGGGCCAGATGAAGCCGGTGTGGGACGGCAAGGCCTTCGTGCCGCGCCTGGTGCTGCCGCTGTCGCTGTCGTACGACCACCGCGTGATCGACGGCGCCAGCGCCGCGCGCTTCAACGCCTACCTCGGCCAAGTGCTGGCGGACTACCGCCGCATCCTGCTGTAAAGGAGCATCCCCTATGGCAGTGATTGACATCAAGGTGCCCGACATCGGCGACTTCGCCGAAGTGGGCGTGATCGAAGTGCTGGTGAAACCCGGCGACACCATCCAGGCCGAGCAGAGCCTCGTCACCGTGGAGTCCGACAAGGCATCGATGGAAATCCCGTCGAGCCATGCCGGCGTGGTGAAGGAGCTCAAGGTCAAGATCGGCGACAAGGTCGCGGAAGGCTCCGTGCTGCTCACGCTGGAGGCGTCCGACGCCGCCAGCGCGCCGGCCGCGGCGCCTGCACCTGCAGCAGCGCCTGCGGCAGCTTCCGAGCCAAAACAGGCTCCAGCGCAATCAACACTAGGGCATACTGCTACAAAAAGCGTAGCAACCGCTCCGGCGGCCAGCTACGGCGGCACGGTCGACCTGGATTGCGACGTGCTCGTGCTGGGCGGTGGCCCCGGCGGCTACAGCGCCGCGTTCCGTGCGGCCGACCTGGGCCTCAAGGTGATCGTGGTCGAGCGCTACGCCACCCTGGGCGGCGTCTGCCTCAACGTGGGCTGCATCCCGTCGAAGGCGCTGCTGCACGTGGCGGCAGTGATCGACGAGGTCAGCCACCTGAAGGCGGCGGGCATCGATTTCGGTGCGCCCAAGGTGGACATCGACACGCTGCGCGGCCACAAGGAAAAGGTCATCGGCAAGCTGACGGGCGGTCTCGCAGCCATGGCCAAGATGCGCAAGGTGACCACCGTGCGTGGCGTGGGCCAATTCGTGGGCGCGAACCACCTCGAAGTGGAAGAGACCACGGGCGCCACGGGCCAGGAAAAGACGGGCAGCAAGAAGGTCATCGCCTTCAAGAACGCCGTCATCGCCGCCGGCTCGCAGGCCGTGCACCTGCCGTTCATGCCCAAGGACCCGCGCGTGGTGGACTCCACCGGCGCGCTGGAACTCAAGTCGGTTCCGAAGCGCATGCTCATCCTGGGCGGCGGCATCATCGGCCTGGAAATGGGCACGGTGTACAGCACGCTCGGCGCGCGCCTGGATGTGGTCGAAATGATGGACGGACTGATGCAGGGCGCTGACCGCGACCTCGTCAAGATCTGGCAGAAGATGAACGCCAAGCGCTTCGACAACATCATGCTCAACACCAAGACGGTGGGCGCCGAAGCCACGCCCGAGGGCATCAAGGTGACGTTCGCTGCGGCGCAAGAGGGCGGCACCGCGCCGGAACCCCAGGTGTACGACCTGGTGCTGCAGGCCGTGGGCCGCACGCCCAACGGCAAGAAGATCGGTGCCGACAAGGCCGGCGTGGCCGTCACCGACCGCGGCTTCATCGACGTGGACATCCAGATGCGCACCAACGTGCCGCACATCTTCGCCATCGGCGACATCGTGGGCCAGCCCATGCTGGCGCACAAGGCCGTGCACGAGGCGCATGTGGCGGCGGAAGTCATCGCCGGCGAACTGCAGGGCAACAAGGAACTGGCCGCCGCCGCCTTCAACGCCCGCGTGATCCCGAGCGTGGCCTACACCGACCCCGAAGTGGCCTGGGTGGGCCTGACCGAAGACCAGGCCAAGGCGCAGGGCATCAAGGTCAAGAAGGGCCTGTTCCCCTGGAACGCCTCCGGCCGCGCCATCGCCAACGGCCGCGACGAAGGCGTCACCAAGCTGCTGTTCGACGATTCGCCCGAGGCCCATGGCCACGGCCGCATCCTGGGCGGCGGCATGGTCGGCACGCATGCCGGCGACATGATCGGCGAGATCGCCCTGGCGATCGAGATGGGCGCCGACGCGGTGGACATCGGCAAGACGATCCACCCGCACCCCACACTGGGCGAGAGCATCGGCATGGCGGCGGAGATCGCGCACGGTAGCTGCACAGACGTGCCGCCGCAAAAGAAGTGAGTCCGGCGCCACTGCGGCGCCCGCATTCTGCAAGGCAGCTTCGGCTGCCTTTTTTCATGGGCCGGAAGGTCGCGATTGGCCGGGGCGTAGGCGCCGAGGGGTCGCCAGCGGCGGCCTATCATGGGTCGAAGTTCGGGCCCGGCGCAACAATGCACTTGCCGTCACGCGCTGCGATGGACTCGAATCCACCACAGGAGACCTTTCCCCATGCGATTGAAATTCTGCGCGCCGGCCGTTCTGCTGGCGCTGTCCAGTGCCGCCATGGCGGCCTGGCCCGAAAAGCCCATCACCCTGGTCGTTCCCTTTCCGCCCGGCCAGGCCACCGACATCTTCGCCCGGGCGCTGGCAGAAAAGCTGGGCACCCGCCTGGGGCAGCCGCTGGTCGTGGACAACAAGGCCGGCGCGGGCAGCAACATCGGCACCGAGCAGGTGGTGCGCGCCAAGGCGGACGGCTACACGCTGGTGATGGCCGGAAGCGCGATGGCGGTGAACCAGACGCTGTACCGCAAGGTCAACTTCGATCCGCGCAAAGACCTGCAGGGCATCAGCCTCGTCGCCAAGGTGCCGCTGGTGTTCCTGGCGCACCCCCAGTCCGGCATCAAGACCATGCAGGACCTGGTGGACAAGGCCCGGGCCGAGCCGGGCAAGCTGAGCTATGCCAGCGCGGGCATCGGCGGCACGCAGCACCTGAGCGGGGAAATGGTCAAGGCGCGTGCCAGGCTCGAGATCGAACACATTCCCTACAAGGGCAGCGGGCCGGCGCAGGCCGATTTCATCGGCGGGCAGGTGCCCTTGATGGTGGATTCGGTGACGGCGGGCCTGGCCAACATCCAGGCGGGCAAGGCCGTTGCGCTGGGTGTCACCTCTGCCACGCGCTCCAGCCAGTTGCCGAACGTGCCGGCGATTGCCGAGACCGGCCTGCCGGAGTTCAAGGGCTTCGAAGCCGTTGGCTGGCTGGGCCTGATGGCACCCAAGGGCACGCCGCGTGCCATCGTAGACCGCTTGAACCACGAGGTGGTGGACATTCTCTCCAGCGCCGAGATGCAGAAGTTCATCCGTGACCGAGGCTCCGAGCCGTCGCCCAGCACGCCCGAGGCCATGGACCAGTTCGTCGCCCGCGAAATCGTGGAGTGGGGCAAGGCCGTGAAGCAATCCGGCGCGTCGGTGGACTGATCCGACCGCCCCAGGCGTCTGCCAGGTAGCGCAGCCGCGCAGGATCCGGGAGGACTGCGCGGCTTTTTCATGGGCGCGCCTTTTGATGCGGGATGCGGCAGCATCGACGCCTGGGGGTTCGTTCGACCCCCCTCTACTTCGCATGACAAACGGGGTCGAATATTCGTCAATCCATAATCAAAAAAACTCCGGCCGAATTCATCAATGAATATCGACTCCAATCTGTCGACAGCCCAATATGCGCTTCGCAGAATCAAAGAAGAAATCTATAAAAAAGACAATTTCAAATCCTCCAACAAGACCAGCTTGAGAAAAAGCGACGCGCTGGAAAATGCCCGCATGCAGGCGGCCGCCGACGAGATCGATGCCATTCGTGCGCCGAGGAATGTCTTCACTCTGAAGCGAGCCTTGTGGGAGGGCCGTGGACACAACTGTGGCGAGTTGGCCAGTGCAGCGAAATACATCGCGGCCGAGAGAGGGATGGCGGCGTGTGTTGCGCGCACCGACGCACACGGTTTCGCCGTGATCGGCGACCTTCCGGACCCGCCCGGACTGCCCGCCCGGATGGAGCAGTGGCCCGAACATCTCGCGGTGTGCGATCCCTGGGTGAATGTCGCTTGCCAGGCCACCGCATACCCCGAAAAATTCATGGAAAAAATGCAAAAGTGGGAGCGGGATGAAAAGATTATTGAAAATCCGCATTCCCAGACAGAGGAGGATGGCTGGATCCGTCCGACCGATCCTGCGTGGACCCAAGCCGTGCTCAACGGGCCCCGGCCCGAGTCGGGTGATTGAATGAAGCCACCCCGGCGCCAACAGAGTGGCATGGCGCCGATTTGCTATTGAATTAATAGCTAATTAAGCTGAAAGAACAAGCGCTGGCGGGCGTTCGGGGCGGCTTTTTTGCCACAATCGCACCATGCAACCCTTGCTCGACGCCATCGCCACGATGGCCTTCCCCACGGACGCCCAGCGCATCTTCCACGGACGCGGCGGCCGGTTTCCCGGCTGCGAACATTGGTCGCTGGATGCCTACCCGCCGGTCTTCGTGCTCACCAGTTTTCTGCCCGCGGCCGAAGAAGATCTCGCCACCATCGGCGCCGCATTGCAAAGCCGGTGGGCGCAGATCGCGCCGGGCGAGCCGCTGAACTGGGTGTTCCAGTGCCGCCACGAGCAACTGCGCGTGCATGGCCGCGCAGAAACCCGCCTGATGGCGGGCGCCGTGCCGGACCCGCATGTGGTCACGGAGCAGGGCGCGCGCTTTCGCGTGCATGTGCTCAAGGGGCAGAACCACGGCCTGTTCCTTGACATGGCGGAAGGCCGGCGCTGGGTTCGGCAATACGTCGCAGCGCACCAGGCCCGCGAGCCGCGCGGTGCCAAGGTGCTGAACCTGTTCGCCTACACCTGTGCGTTTTCGGTGGTGGCACTGCAGGCAGGCGCCCGGCAGGTAGTGAACGTGGACATGAGCCACGGCGCCATCGCCATCGGACAGCAGAACCACCAGCTCAATGGACTGACTACGGGCGCAGGATTTCTGGCACATGACATCTTTAGCACCTGGGGCAAGATCACGCGCGGCGGCCCCTACGGGCTGGTGATCGTGGACCCGCCCAGCTACCAGAAGGGCAGCTTCGTCGCCACCAAGGACTACGCGCGGCTCATGCGGCGGCTGCCGGACCTGCTGGCGCCGGGCGGGCACGCGCTGCTGTGCCTGAATGCGCCGGAGCTGGGCTTGGATTTCCTGAAAGGGCAGATGCAGGCGCTGGCGCCCGACTTGGCGTTGGTGGAGCGGTTGGCCAACCCCGCGGTGTTCGCGGACGTGCAGGCGGAGCGGGCCCTGAAGGTGCTGGTCTACAAGGCGCCGGATTGAAGCCCGGTAGAGGGCCCATGCCTCTGCGCGGGAGGCCCGCAGCGCGCTTCGTGCGTGGGCCGCGTCAACCGATCTGGATGTAGCGCGTGAGGCCCGCCGCCAACGCGGCGAAGGTGGCAGCGCAGCGCGGGCTCTCGCGCAGGTCCTCATGCATGGCGATCCAGGTGTCCAGCGCGGGCGAAAACACCGGCTGCAGCACGCGCACCAGCGACTTGTCCCGGGCCGCCAACCCGACCTGGCAAGCGCCGATGCCGAAGCCTGCCCGGATCGCTGCCAGTTGCGCCAGATCGCTGTCTGCCCGAAACGCGAGCCCGGGGCGAGCGAACACCGGGAATTGCGCCTGCATCCTGCGCAGAAAGAGTGTCTCGTGGTCGAACCCGATCATCGCGTGGCTGGCCAGGTCGTCCATCGACTTCGGCACGCCGTGGGCCGCCAGGTAGCGCTTGTGCGCATACAGCCCCAGTCGCACGGCACCGACACGCCTGGCCACCAGGGCCTCCTGCGTGGGCTGGAACATGCGCACGGCAATGTCGGCTTCCCGGTGCAGAAGGTCGTCCGCCGCATTCGACAGCACCAGCTCGATGGTCAGCTGCGGGTGCGCGCTGCGCAAGGCCGACAGGATCGGGGGCAGCACCTCGACCCCGACGATCTCGCTGGCCGTGAGGCGCACCGTGCCGCGCACGCCGGATCCCTGGCTGCTGGCCACGCGGCGCAGCGCCGCCGCGGTGGACGCCAGGCCGGCCGCATAGGGTTGCAGCTCCAACGCGGCTTCGGTGGGTTTGAAGCCATCGAACGAGCGCGTGAACAGCTTCAATGCCAGGGCGTTTTCCAGGCTGTCGACATGGCGGCCAACGGTGGGCTGCGTCAAGCCCATCGCCCGGGCGGCCGCTGACAGCGAACCGGTTTCCAGCACCTGCAGGAAGGTCCGGTACCACTCCCAACTCGGTTCAGGATCGGCCATGGTATGCATTAATGAATAGTGGGGATGCGATTTTAGGCAATTTTCTTTTACCCACTCCGCTCGCAAACTGCAGGCTCGCACCGCTGAAGCACCGGCGGTCCACGATTCAGCAGGACACCACCATGCCCCCCATCGCACTCTTCGGCGCCGCAGGCGCCATTGGACAGAGCATCGCCGCTGCGCTTCGCGCCCAAGGCCAGCCCTATCGCGTCGTCGGCCGGAGCCGCGCCAGCCTGAGCCAGGCTTTCGGCGCCGATCCGCTGGCCGACATCGTGACCTGGAACCCCGACGACCCGGCTTCGGTGCAAGCGGCCGCGTCGGGCGTGGAGACGCTGGTCTACATGGTGGGTGTGAACTACTGGCAGTTTGAGCTGCACCCGGACGTGATGCGCAAAACGCTGGCGGGCGCCATCGCGGCCGGTGTCCGGAACATCGTTCTCATCGGCACGGTGTATCCGTATGGCCGCCCGCGGACACAGCCGGTGCGCGAAGACCACCCCCGGGCGCCGCACACGTTCAAGGGCCGGATGCGCAAGT
Organism: Acidovorax sp. SUPP2539; assembly: GCF_030158975.1. Taxonomy (NCBI): domain Bacteria; kingdom Pseudomonadati; phylum Pseudomonadota; class Betaproteobacteria; order Burkholderiales; family Comamonadaceae; genus Acidovorax; species Acidovorax sp. SUPP2539. The sequence continues at coordinate 296,506 of NZ_BQXJ01000005.1, forward strand.
CGCAGGAAGACCTGGTGATGCAAGCCCATGCCGAGGGGCGCATCCGCGCGACGGTGCTGCGCCTGCCGGATTTTTATGGCCCCGGCGTGCAGGCCAGCCTGCTGCATGGGGCCGCACAGGCTGCCGTGCAGGGCGGCACCGCCGACATGGTGGGGCCCATCGACCGCCCGCACGAGTTCGTCTACGTGCCGGATGTGGGCCCGGTGGTCGTCCAGCTGGCGAACACCCCCGCTGCATTCGGCAAGATCTGGAACCTGGGCGGAGCCGGCGTGACCACGCAGCGTGAAATGGTGTCCGAAATGGAGCGCCAGACCGGCAGGGCGCTCAAGCGCAGGGTGGTGGGCAAGACCATGCTGCGCCTGATCGGCCTGTTCAACCCGTTCATGCGCGAGATGGTGGAGATGCACTACCTGCTCACCGACCCGGTGCTCATGGACGACTCGGCCCTGCAGCAACTTCTGGGGCCGATCCACAAGACGCCTTATGCGCAGGGCATCCGGCAAACGCTGGCGGCTGCGGCAGGGCGCGGGGGCTGATGCCCGCATCTTTCATGCAGGGCATCCAGGTGGTTCAGACGATGGCCGGGCCCTTGGCGTACAGCACATCCGACCGCAGCACGTACTTGGTGCCTTCCACCAGCGTGCCGCCTTCGTGCCAGGTGTCGTGGATGAACACGAGGGCCGTGCCTTGCCTGGGTTGTACCTGGAAGGTCTTGAAGTCGGTGGCGCCTCCCTCGAAGCCTTCGTTCAGGTACACGAGGAACGTGAGCGCGCTGGTCAGGCCGCCTTCATGCCATGGGCCGTCCTTGTGCATCTTGAACCGCTGGCCGGGCGCGTATTTGTAGAAGCGCAGGTCCTTGGGCAGGCCCGCCGCATGGGTACCCTCGATCTCCGGCAGTTCCACCTGCGACAGCCTCTGCCACAGCAGCGCCACCCAGTCCGGGCTTTCCACCATCGTGCGCTGGTTGTTTCGCACCTGGGGCAGAGGTCGGGGCCCACCGTGGGTGCGTACCTCCGCCGCGATGAAACCCATGTCTTCAGCCAGTTGGATGAGTTGACCGCACTCGGCGGGCGTCAAAAACTGGGGGATGGTGAAAACGCGAGGACTCAGTGTCACCCGATGCATGGTTCGATCTCCGCCAAAAAAACGTCCGAAGCGCAGCCCAAGGCCAGCGCGCAGGCTGCGTGTTTCGATGGTCTCACAGTGTGTGGAGATGCTGGCTTTGGGGGCTACGGCACATGCCCATCCGCACTGGCCCCGCTGCTGGCTTGCAGCCTGCCACGGGCGGCGCTGAGCCGCTGAAGCGTCTGGGAGTTGTCCTCGGCCTGCGCCTGGTCCATGCCCGCTTCGACGACGGCCTGCGCGCGCTCCGCCAGGTCGCGCCACACACCCGGCTCCAGCAGAGCATGGGCTGCCTGAAGCCAATCGCAATGGGGTGGGTAGGCTGCCGACAGCTTGCGCACGGCGTTGAGGGCAAACGGCGGGCACAGGATGGCCTGTACCGCCACCGAGCGCGCGGTGTGCTGTGGCGTATGGCCGCGCCGCCCCTGCCGCAGGGCCAGCAGCGCGATCCAGAGCGCGAACCCGTAGATCAGCGCGAGGCAGCCCAGTTGCGCGGCCTCGCTCGGCCAGAGGAACAACACCGCAGGCAGCAGCACGAACAGGGTGGCTCCGAGGCCATACAGCGGCCACGCGAAGCCGGCGAAACCCGTGGCGTGTTGGCGCAGGCCCTGGATCGCCCGCGCATCGCCTGGCAGTTGGACACGCTCCGCGTCCCACCGCAGCGTGTAGACGGGCTGGTGCGGCAGCAGCAAGGCAGGCCAGGCCAGGTAGGCCCAGCGGACCTCAAAACCCTGCGTCGCCAGCAGCCCGTGCCAACCCCGCCGGCCCCGGCGCAGCAGGCCGGCATCTGCAGTCAGCGGCACGCAGGCGTCATACCCATAGAAGGCGCAGATGGCGAGCATCACCTGCGCTTCGGGGCTCAGCAGCGTGAACACGGGGTGTCAGAGGTTGGGGGAGAGGGGCCGTAGCGGGCGCGGTGCTCAGGCTTCCTTCTTGCCGCGGCCGAACAGCTTGCCGATGGCACCGAAGACCGCAGCCACGCCGACGAGCAGGAACTTCCAGAACGCGGCGATGAAACCGCCGATGACCGTCCACAGGCCCTTCTTGGACGCCACGGCAGCCGCGCCGCCCAGCACCAGCGCACCCAGGCCGATCTTGGCGAGCTTGTCGCCGTTCTTGAATTCGGCGTAGGTCTGGCCGCTGTTGTAGTTGAAACCCGTAAGCACCTGCTTGAACTGCTCGGTGTCCTTCGCGAGGTTTTCGGGATCGGACACCAGGATGGCGCTCATCACGCCAGTGCGGCCCAGGATGCGCGAGGTGTAGTTGATCGCCTGGTGGCCGCTTTCATCGCGCAGGCGCAGGCCCCATTCCAGGCGCTTGCTCTGCGCGTCGTAATGCGGCTCGACCTGCCAGCCCTCGGTGTACAGGGCCTCCATCCCCAGCTTCTTGCGCTGCTGGTTGCCCTCTGCATCCGCGGCCTTGATGGACGACAGCAGTTCGGGGGCGTTGATCTTCTCATCATCCTTGATGTAGCCGGTGTCGTCGAACGAGAACACCGCGAACCAGTCCAGCGAACGCGGGGCGATCAGGTAGTGGTTCGGCGTGGGCGGGTTTCCATACAGTTGCAGCAGTTTGGCCGTGTCCTTGTCGTCCAAAAAGGCGTATCCCTTCGGGATTTTGACGGTGGCGTTGCTGCCGATTTCGCCCTGGCCCTGGTCGATCCAGTGCAGTGCCTTGACTTGCTCCGCGAGTTTTTCCTGGCGCTGCTGCGATTCCGGCGCCTGGGCCCAAAGGGCCATGGACATGCTGATGCCCAAGATGGCCGTAGCCAACGACTTGATCATTTCTTACCCTGTTATGAATTGGTTTTTGGAGTGTGCGCACAGGCCTTCCGCCCAGCCAGTGGCTGGAGCAGACACCTCTCTCGCCCGGCGCCACGGCAAATGTACCCGGTGCGCCACACCACCCAACCGCCCCGGACAGGGCAGGAAGATGGCCATGATCCGGTCGGCATCGAAGGGTTGCGTCAGGGCGTTGTCGAAATCCGGAATGCCCTAGTGCTGCGCTGCGCCACTGCTGCAACGCCACTCGAGCAGGCCAGCGGCAGAGGGGGCATTTCGTTCGGCACGAGGTCAAGAATGACTACATCGAAATGGCCGCCGGGCGCCTGCGGCAGCCCCCGCCGGCCATCGTAAGCTGGCCTGCGCGGACCGAACGGGATTTCAAATCATCGGCGGTTCGCAGAATAGGCCTGCGCAGTCACGGTGCCCATCGACACCACCCCGCGCTCGGGCTTCATCTTGTCTCGGTAACCACCACGTTACTTATCGTTAAGGCCGATAGGAGTATTGCCATGCGCCTTGCGCAGTTCATTCGCCACGCTCGGGAAGAAATCCTCGCCGAGTCATTTGCCTACGCGACCCGCATCCCCGCGCTGCAGGGCTCGGCTGCAAGCGTCTTGCGCAATCACCTTCCGCTGGTGCTGGACGCCATCGCACTGGACCTGGAGCAGCCGCAAAGCCGGGAGCAGTCCATCGACAAATCCCTGGGGCATGCCGCGCCCCCTGCCGAGGAGTCCGCCGCGCAGTCCCATGGCACGCTGCGGGCCCGCATCGGACTGGACATAGAGCAGCTGGTGGCGGAGTACCGCGTGATTCGCTCCTGCGTGTTGCGCCTGTGGATGGAATCCGGCCAGCCGACCGCCTTCGCGATGGACGACACGGTGCGCTTCAACGAAGCCATCGACCAGGCGGTCGCGGAGTCGGTGGCGTTCCATGCGGCCGAGGTCGCCAAGTGGCGGCATATCTTTCTCGGCGTGCTGGGCCACGACCTGCGTGGCCCCCTGAACGCCATGCTGCTGACCGCGCAATTGCTGGAGCGGGTCGGGAGCCAGAACCCTGAGCAGGCGACATACCTGGTCGGCGCATTGCTGCGCAATGGCCGCTACCTGAATGTGCTGCTCGACTCACTGCTGGAATACAACAAGGCCACGCTGGGCGTGGGCACGCCGCTGCATCGCCAGGCGGTCGACTTGGGCGCGGCCTGCCAGGAAGAATTAGAGATGCTGCAGCAGGCTTTTCCCAAGCGCCGGATCCGCTGGCAGATCACGGGCGATGCCCGGGGCGACTTCGACCCGTCGCGTGTGCGGCAGGCGGTCTCCAACTTGGTATCGAACGCAGCCCAGCACAGTCCGGAGGACAGCGAAGTCGCCGTGATCGTCGTAGGGCAAGCGGCAGCGGTGGAGATCACCACGGAGAACCTGTCCGATCCGATTCCCCCGGAAGTGCTCGATACCTTGTTCGACCCCTTGCGACGCAACGCCAGCCCTTCAGGGGCTTCGTCGGGGAACCTGGGCCTGGGCTTGTTCATCGTGCGGGAGATTGCCAAGGCGCACCAGGGCGAGGTGACCGCCTCGACGGCGGACGGCGTCATCCGGTTCAAGATGGTGTTGCCCAAATCTTCGAAGGCGGCCTGAGGCCCCTGCGCGCGCTACCCGGTCGCAGTAGCGCGCGCTTTGGTGCTATGAGGTGGGCCCAATGGCCAACGCCAGTTGGTCGATGGCGCGGTCGATGATTGCCTGCCGCTCCTCTTCGGCAAAGGCCTGCAGGAAGCCTGCAGTTCCTTCGATCAACAGGTAGGAAAGGCCGTGGACAAGGCCCCAACTGGAAGCCACCGCCGTGGCCGCCTCGACAGGCGAGGCGGCGGGCCCCAGGGCAGCCTCGATGCACGACCGCAGCAGCGCCAGCGGGTTGGCAGGGCCTTGGGGTGCGCATTCCGTCGGCTCCTGGGGAAGGCGCTGGCCGAAGAACATCAGCCTGAAAAGCTGTGGATGGGCCCGCGCAAACATGACGTAGGCCCTTCCAGAGGATGCCAATCGCGCTTGGGGACCAGGTTTGCCTTGCGCCATTTCGCGCTCCATCGCCTCCGACAACTGGTCAAAGCCCCGATGCGCCAATGCGGACAGCAGGGCTTCAGTGTTCGGGAAGTGGTGCGCGGGCGCCGCGTGGCTGACTCCCGCGCGCCGTGCCGTGCCGCGCAGCGAAAAGCCCGCGATGCCCTTGTCGTCGAGTTCGGCCGCGGCCGCATCGAGCAATGCGGCACGCAGATCGCCGTGGTGATAGCCGCGCGGCGCTGGCAGTGGGGCCGGGGCGGGCCGGGTGCGTCGCTTCGCCGTGACAACTGCGGGTGTCTTGCTGGTGGGCATGTCTTGCTTGTCCAAAAAACGTCAGGCATGAAAAAACCCCGAGTTTATCTAGACGCTGTAAAAATTAATGTTTACAGTGCCTAGATTCATGCCTTTAACCGAATCCATCCGAAGCCTGCCATGACACTGGACTCCATTTTTTCAATCTCCTCCGGGCTGGCTCTGCTGGGCTGGATGGTCCTGGTGGCCAGCCCGGTCATGCCCCGATGGTCCAACCGCCTGGCGGCCTGGGTGATTCCCTCGTTGCTTGCCATGCTCTATACAGCGCTCATGCTGGCGCATTTCGCCGCGGCGCAGGGCGGCTTTTCTTCACTCGATGACGTAGCGCGCCTTTTCGCTTCAAGGCCGGTGCTGCTTGCGGGTTGGTTGCATTACCTCGCCTTCGATCTGGCCATCGGTGCGTGGGAAGTGCGGGATGCACGCCGGCGATCGGTCAGGTTCTGGCTTGTCCTGCCCTGCCTGGCGGCCACCTTTCTGTTCGGCCCGGCCGGCTTTCTCCTGTACTTGATCGTGCGCAGCACCTCGCCACGGCGCCAGACCGAGGCAGGCTGACGTGTCCGATACAAGCACTATGGCTGTCGCTACTGAATTCACCCCGTCTCTGCGGCAACCCTGGCGGTCGTCGCTCGCGCAGTGGGATTGCCCAATGGTCCGGCTCGGTGGCGCGCTAGTGGCCGGTCTGCCCGTGCTGGTGCTGGCCGGTCTGCTGGACGACCGGGAATGGCACGGGCTTACGCTGTGGACGAAGCCGATCAAGTTTGCGATCGGCTTTGCCCTCTACCTCATGAGTCTGGGCTGCTTTGCCGCCTTCATCGACCCGGCTTGGCGACAGCGGCGGGTGTTCCGGGTGGCGATCTTTGCCGGCCTGTTGGCCATCGCCATGGAGCAGGCCATCATCACCCTGCAGTCGGCGCGGGGCGTGGGCTCGCACTTCAACATCGCCACGGCCTTCGACGCGGCGCTTTACAGCGCAATGGGTGCGGGTTCCCTGGTGCTCCTGGCCATGGTGCTGCCCATTGCATGGGGCCTTGCACGCCATCCCGGCACCCGGCCGCTGTCCGCGAGCATGCGCCACGCGCTGGTTGCCGGACTGCTGTTGACTTTCGGGCTCACGCTGATCACCGCCGGGACCATGGCGGTGATGGGAAGCCACCGTGTCGGTGCAGTGCCTGGCACCAACGAGGCGATGGCATGGATGGGCTGGCTGCGACATGCCGGCGACTTGCGCGTGCCGCATTTCTTCGCCACCCACGCCATGCACGCTGTCCCGCTCGCGGTGCTGATGCTGGGCCCGCTAATGCGGCTGGGCCAGCGCGGCGTCGTTGGCGTGGCTGCGATCTACGGCGCTGTCGTCCTGGCGGTGTTCCTGCAGGCTTTGCAGGGCCATGCGTTTCTTGCGTTCATCGGATAGCGCGCACCATCGGCTTCGAAGGACCGTGCACCCATGGCGCGGGCGAGGGGGAGTCGGCTACCCGGCCGCATCAGACATAGCGCTGCTCCAGGGCGTCCCACGCCGGCTTGCCCACCAGGCGCTGGCGCTCTGCAAAGGGGGCCACCAAGGCCGGGTCTTCGCCGAGGCGCTTCGTCTCGCGCAGCACGGTGAGCGCCTTCTGCATGCCGGCCACCGCGCCCTGCAGCGCCGCGTTGGCATACAGCACGATGCCGTAGCCCAACTGGCCCAGTTCCTCGGCCCCGACGATGGGCGTGCGCCCGCCGATCACCATGTTCATGAGCTGGGGCGTGGCCAGGCGCCCGGGCAGCGCGCGAATGTCCTCGGCCGTGGTGACGGCCTCGACGAACAGAAGATCGGCCCCGGCTTGCGCGAAGCGCTCGGCACGCTCGATGGCTGCCTCCAGGCCCAGCGTCGCGGCCGCGTCGGTGCGCGCCATGATGAGCAGATCGGGATCGGTGCGCGCATCCACCGCCGCCTTGATCTTGCCGACCGCCTCTTCGCAGGCGATCACTTCCTTGCCGGCAAAGTGCCCGCAGCGCTTGGGCGCGACCTGGTCTTCGAGCTGGATGCAATCGGCGCCGGCCCGTTCCAGCACGCGCACGGTGTGTCGCACGTTGAGTGCGTTCCCAAAGCCCGTGTCGGCATCGACGATCAGGGGCAGGGCGACCGCGTCGCGGATGCGCGCCGTGTGGTCGGCGATCTCGTGCAGGCCCATGAAGCCCTGGTCCGGCAGGCCGAACCACATGTTGGTCACACCGGCACCGGTGACGTAGAGCGCTTCGAAGCCCAGGTCTTCGACGACCCGGGCCGACAGTGCATTGAAGGCGCCGGGCACCAGCACGCCGCGGCGGGCCTCCACCAGTGCGCGCAGGTGTTTGCGTGGGTTGTGGGCCATGGTGTCAGATCACGTAGAGGTCGATGTATTCGTGCACCGGCAGCGCCTCCAGCGTCTGCGCATCGAGCGAGACCGCCAGGATCGCGTCCTGCTGCTTCGGGGGGAAGATGCGCGCGAGGTTGCGGCGGAACTTGGCCTCCAGCAGTGGAATGCCTTCGGCGCGCCGGCGCCGGTGGCCGATGGGGTATTCGACCGCCACTTCGGGCAGGGCGCTGCCGTCGTTGAACACCACGGTCAGCGCATTGGCGATGCTGCGCTTTTCCGGGTCGTGGTAGTCGGCGGTGTAGCGGGGGTCTTCCACGCAATGGATCTTGGCGCGCAGCGCGTCGATGCGCGGATCGGCCGCCACGCCGGCTTCGTAGTCGGCTGCGGTGAGCCGGCCGAAAATCAGCGGCACCGCCACCATGTACTGGATGCAGTGGTCGCGGTCCGCCTCGTTGTTCAGCGGGCCCTGCTTGTCGATGATGCGGATGCAGGCCGCGTGCGTGCGGATGGTGATGCGCTGCACGTCGTCCACGGTCTTGCCTGCGTCCCGCAATTGCTGGTGCAAAGCCATGGCGGCCTCGACCGCAGTCTGGCTGTGGAACTCGGCCGGAAAGCTGATCTTGAACAGCACGTTCTCCGCCACATAACTGCCGTAGGGGCGCTGGAAGCGGAGCGGCTGGCCCTTGAAGGACACGTCGTAGAAGCCCCAGGTTTTCGCGGTCAGTGCCGAGGGGCAGCCCATCTCCCCGGTCTGCGCGATCAGCGCCAGGCGCACGGCACGGCTGGTGGCGTCACCCGCCGCCCAGCTCTTTCGGCTGCCTGCGTTGGGCGCGTGGCGGTAGGTGCGCAGGCTTTGTCCATCGACCCAGGCCAGCGACACGGCGGCCAGCGTCTCGTCGCGCGACAGGCCCAGCAACTGGGAGACGACCGCGGTCGATGCCACCTTGACCAGCAGCACATGGTCGAGCCCTACCTGGTTGAAAGCGTTTTCCAGCGCGATCACGCCCTGGATCTCGTGGGCCTTGACGATGGCGGTGAGTACGTCGCGCATCACCAGCGGTGGCTTGCCCGCCGCCACGGCGTTGCGGCTGAGCCAGTCGGCCACGGCCAGGATGCCGCCCAGGTTGTCTGACGGATGGCCCCATTCGGCGGCCAGCCAGGTGTCGTTGAAGTCGAGCCAGCGGATCAGCGCACCGATGTTGAACGCGGCCTGAACCGGGTCGAGCTGGAACGGGGTGCCCGGCACCTTGGCGCCGTGGGGTACCGATGTGCCCTTGACGATGGGACCGATGAGCTTGCGCGCCGCGGGGTATTCCAGCGCCTCCAACCCGCAGCCCAGGGTGTCGATGAGGATGTGGCGGGCGGTGGTGAGCGCGAGTTCCGAGGTCACCTCGTAGCGGAGCGCGTAGTCGACGATATCGACGATGACCTGGTCGTATTCGGGGCGGATGTTGCTGATGGGCGCGGACATGGGGCAGGGGTGTCGAGTGGTGTTGAACAAAGAAGAATGGAATGCGCCGATGCGGCTTCAGGTGCGGTCCGCCAGGGCGACGAAGGCCTGGTCTTCGGGCCCCGTGTAGTTCGCGCTGGGCCGGATGATCTTGTTGTCGATGCGCTGCTCGATCACGTGCGCGGCCCAGCCGCTGGTGCGGGCGATGACGAACAGGGGCGTGAACATGGCCGTGGGCACGCCCATCATGTGGTAGCTCACGGCGCTGAACCAGTCCAGGTTGGGGAACATGTTCTTGGCCTCGCGCATCACCGCCTCCAGCCGTTCGGCGATGTCGAACATGCGGGTCGATCCCGCCTCCTGCGACAGGGTTTTGGCCACGCCCTTGATGACCGCATTGCGCGGATCGCTCACGGTGTAGACCGGGTGCCCGAAACCGATCACCACCTCCTTGGCCTCGACGCGGCGGCGGATGTCGGCCTCGGCCTCGTCGGGGTTGTCGTAGCGCTTCTGGATCTCGAAGGCCACCTCGTTGGCGCCGCCGTGTTTGGGGCCGCGCAGCGCGCCGATGGCGCCCGAGATCGACGAATACAGGTCGCTGCCGGTGCCGGCGATGACGCGCGCGGTGAAGGTGGAGGCATTGAACTCGTGCTCGGCATACAGGTTGAGCGAGGTGTGCATGGCGCGCTCCCAGCTCGCCGGCGGCTTGCGGCCATGCAGCAGGTGCAGGAAGTGCGCGCCGATGGAGTCGTCATCGGTTTCGACGTCGATGCGCCGGCCCTGGGTGGACCAGTGGTACCAGTACAGCAGCATCGAGCCGAGCGATGCCAGCAGCCGGTCGGCGATGTCGCGCGCACCGGGCGTGGGGTGCTCGTCCTTTTCGGGCAAGGTGCAGCCGAGCGCCGACACGCCGGTGCGCATCACGTCCATCGGGTGGGCATGCGCGGGGATCTGCTCCAGCGCCGACTTGACGCTGGCCGGCACCCCGCGCATCGCCCGGAGCCGGGCCTTGTAGGCGCGCAGTTCCGCGGTGGTCGGCAGCTTGCCGTGCACCAGCAGGTGGGCGATTTCCTCGAACTCGCAGACCTCGGCGATGTCGAGGATGTCGTAGCCGCGGTAGTGCAGGTCGTTGCCGGTGCGCCCGACGGAGCACAGCGCCGTGTTGCCGGCCGTGACGCCGGACAGCGCCACGGATTTCTTGACGCGGGCGCTCGGGGACGCGGTGGGGGTCGCGAGGGTCATGCGATTTCCTTTGCAAAGGGGAGGGGATCGTTGGGCAGGGCGGCATCGGAGCGGGGGATGGATGCGGGGCGCCCGGCGGCGTCCACCGCCACCATTTCGAACACGCCCCGAAGCACCTCCTGCTGCGGCCCATCCAGGGCCTGCGCCAGACCAGTCACGCAGACGGTCATCGAACTGCGGCCGACCCGGCTCACGCGGGCCTGCAGCGTGAGCACATGGCCCACCGGCACGGGCGACACGAAGTCGATGCCGGTCACGCTGGCCATCACCACATCCCGCTGGGCCACGCTGCGTCCCACGAGGAAAGCCGCTTTGGCCATGGATTGCAGGGCATGGCCTGCGAACAACGTGCCGTGGTGGTTCGCCTGGCTGGGAAAGACGATGTCCTGGAACGCGAAGAGGGGGCCGCTGGGGGTTGTCATGCTTCGCAATCTACGCACAATGAAGGCATTGATAAAGCACTGAAAGGGCGAAGCTTTGCGAATGAAAAACAGCCGGTTTGTAAATTCTGCGAATTTTTCTTCTGAGTGGCGGGCGACGCGATGAGGAAAACCTTCATGGGGGTGCGCCTGCGCAAGCTGCGCGCCGAGCGTGGCCTGTCGCAGATCGCCATGGCGCAGGCGCTGGGCCTGTCGCCCAGCTACCTGAACCAGCTGGAGCAGAACCAGCGGCCGCTCACCGTGGCCGTGTTGCTCAAGGTCAGCCGCACGCTCGGGGTGGACGTGCAGCAGTTCTCCGAAGACGAAGAGGCGCGCATGGTGGCGGGCCTGCAGGAGGCGCTGGCGGACAACCCCGGGGGCGAGTCGGTCGCGCTGCCGGAGCTTCGGGAGATTGCCTCGCAGATGCCGGCCGTGGGCCGCGCGCTGCTGGCGCTGCACCGGCGCCACCTAGAAGCCACGCAGCGGCTGGAGGCACTCGCCGTGCGCCTGGGCGACGGCCGGGGGGAAGAAGGGGGGCCGGACAACGGCCAGGCCCCCCTTGCACCCGCGCAGCCCATGGCCTTCGAGCGCGTGCGTGACTTTTTCCTCTCGCACCAGAACTACCTGGATTCCATCGACCGCGCCGCCGAGCAGTTGGCCGCCGAAGCGCAGGCCGAGGGCGGTCTGCTGTCCGACTGGCTGGCGCGGCGCCTGCAACAGCAGCACGGCGTGCGCACCGTGCCCTCACAGGACGACATGGGCACGCACCTGCGCAGCTACGACCCGGGCAGCAAGGTGCTGCGGCTGTCCCCGTCGCTCGACCCCGGCCAGCTCGCCTTCCAGCTGGGCACGCAGTGGGCGCTGCTGGCGCATTCAACGCTGCTCGATGCGCTGGTGGACCTGCCGGAATTCCGGCACGACCCGCAGGCGCGCGCACTCGCGCGCATCGGCCTGGCCAACTACTTCGCAGGGGCCTTGCTGCTGCCCTACGCCGTGTTTCTGCAGGCCGCCGAAACCACGCGCTACGACATCGACCGCCTGGCGCGGCGCTTCGGCGTGGGCTTCGAAACCATCTGCCACCGGCTCAGCACGCTGCAGCGGCCCGGCGCGCCGGGCGTGCCGTTCTTCTTCATCCGCGTGGACCGGGCCGGCAACATCTCCAAGCGCCAGTCCGCCACCCATTTCCATTTCTCGAAGACGGGTGGCACCTGTCCGCTGTGGAACGTGTACGAGGCGTTTTCGCAGCCCGGCAAGATCCTGCCGCAACTGGCGCGCATGCCGGACGGGCGCAGCTACCTCTGGATCGCCCGGACGGTCTCCACGGGCCAAGGCGGCTTCGGCGCGCCGAGCAAGACCTTTGCGGTGGCCCTGGGCTGCGACATACGCCATGCGCCCCGGCTGGTCTATTCGCGTGGCATGGACCTGGACGATCCCGAGATCGCAACGCCCATCGGAATGGGCTGCAAGGTGTGCGAACGCATCGGCTGTCCGCAACGGGCCTTCCCATTCCTGGGCCGGCCGCTGGATGTGAGCGAGAACGAAAGCCGCTTCACCCCGTACCCGGCCGGGGACACGGCGGGCCGTGGGTAGCCGCGCTCCGTAGCGCCGGCCGATGAGCGCATCGGCGAGCATGGCGCATGCAGTTCGAAGTGAATCTCATTTACTACATCTCCTATACTGCGGCCTTCACTTGCCTTTTGCGCCATCGATCCTGCGTTCGCGGGGTCTGGCCATGTCGATGGGCATGGCCCATTCCCTGGTTCAGATTTCCGTGTTCGCGCGCTATTACCGAGAGTTGCTGAGGTTCCTGCAGGGGGCCGTCCAGGATCGCGAGATGGCGGCCGACCTGGCGCAGGAAAGCTATGCGCGGGTGCTGGCCGTGCAGCGGTCGGGCGAGCCCATCGCGGAGCCCCGGGCGTTTCTGTACCGCACGGCGCGCAACCTCGTCATCGACCAGCACCGCCGCGACGCGGTGCGCGGCCAGCATGCCCCGCTGGACGGAGACGATGGCTTCGAGCAGGCCGCCCAGACCTTGGCCGGCCCACGGGCCTGCGAGCCCGAGGTGGCGGCCATGTCCTCCCAGACCGTGAACGCTTTGCTGGCTGCCATCGGCGACCTGCCGCTGCGCTGCCGCGAGGCGTTCATCCTGCACAAGTTCGATGGCTTTGCCCAGGCGGACATCGCGCGCCGCATGGGCATCTCGGTGACCATGGTGGAGCGCCACATCCAGCGGGGCATGCAGGCCTGCCGCGACTGCCAGGACCGGCTGGGGGGCACGCCCCGCACATCGGCACAGCCCGCACCAACGGAAAGCCCGCGATGACGCGCTGCCCATTCCTGGGTCCGCAAGGTTGGGATGGCGGCGCGCCGTGCGTCTACTGCCAGGTACCCTTTTGAAATGTCCATGACCGATCCCCACCGCGCGGCCCCCTCGTCCAGCGACCTCGATACCGAGGCGCTGGCGTGGTTCGCGCGCCTGGACCGGGCACGGGGCGCCGAGCAGAACGCCGAATTCCAGGCCTGGCTGGCCGGGCACCCGAGCCGGCAGGCGGCATTCGCCCGCTGGCAGGCCGATTGGCAGCGGCTGGACCAGTTGCCTGCCGCCGGCGTGGCGCAATTGCGGCGGCAGCTGGCGGCCGAGCAGGCCCAGGCGGACCGCAAGCCCGCGCCGGCGCCCACCGGGCGCAGGGCGTGGCTGCAGGGTTGGTCGGCCCTGGTGCCGCAGGCCGCCGTGGCGGCGGTGGTCGTGCTGATGGCCGGGGGCGGCAGCTACCTGGCCTGGGACCACTGGCAGCAGCAGCCGGTTTTCGTGCAGAACTTTTCGACGGAACGCGGCCAGCAGTTGGACGTGCAACTGCCCGACGGCAGCCGCCTGCGGCTCGATACCGCCACGCGGGTGGAGGTGGCGCTGTACCGCCAGCGGCGCGAGGTGCGCCTGCCCGAGGGGCAAGCCGTGTTCCAGGTGCAGGGCGATGTGGCCCGGCCGTTCGATGTCCTCGCCGGAGGCGTGAAGGTGACGGTGGTGGGCACGCGTTTTTCCGTGCGCCACACCGCCAGCGTGCCCGGCGACAACGGCGTGCGCGTGGCCGTGGAAGAGGGGCGGGTGCGCGTGGCGGCGGCCGGCGGCGCCGTGAGCCCACCCGGGCAGCCTGGCGCGGCCGCGGTGGTGCTCATCGCCGGGCAGCAGGTGGTGGCCGATGCCGCGGGCCGCATGGCGCCGGTCGGCCCGGTGGCGACGGCCGGGGTCGCCCCCTGGCGCGACGGGCGCATCACCTTCGACGATGTGCCGCTGGCGCAGGCTTTGGCGGAGTTCGAGCGCTACGGGCCGACGGGCCTCGTGGTGCGTGATGCGGCCGTGGGCGAACTGCGCATGACCGGCACCTTCGACCCGCACCGCCTGGACAACTTCCGGCAGGCGCTGCCCAAGGTGCTGCCGGTGCGCCTGCAGGGTGAGGCGCCGCACACCGAAATCGTCGGGGCGCACTGAGCCGGCCTTGCGCCAGGCGTGCGCGCACGTGCGGTCCGACCCCGGGGACAAGCCACTGAATCGCCTTTCGAAAAAAAGCGCAAAACCCAGGTTGGGGTTTTGCCAAGCCATGCGTCTACCTGAGAAGGCTTCTTATTCCCAACCTTCCGGAGATCGTCCGCATGTCCCGTTTTCGTTTCCATCCTGCCCCGTTGGCCGTGGCGGCCGCCCTGGCGCTGGGCGCCTTGCCCACCCATGCCCAGCCGGGGGCCGGTGCGCAGGCTGCGGCATCCGTGCCGGTGGACATCCGCATCGCGGCCCAGCCCCTGGCCCAGGCCCTGGATGCGCTGGCGCGGCAGGCGCGCCTGGAGCTGATGGTGCAGCCCGCACTGGTGGAGGGCAAGGTGGCGCCGGCCGTGCAAGGGCGCCTCACCGCCCGCGAGGCCCTCGACCGCCTGCTGGCGGGCAGCGGGCTGTTCGCGGAGATCGAAGGCACATCGGTGGTCGTGCGCCGCGTGCCGCAAGGCGCAGGCACGGCCACGCTCGCGCCCGTGACGGTATCGGCCCAGGCCGAGCGCCCGGTGGCGACCGAGCACACGGGCTCGTACACCACGCGCGCCGTCACGGTGGGCAAGGGCGCCCAGGCGCTCAAGGACATTCCCCAGTCGATCAGCGTCGTCACGCGTCAGCTGATGGACGAGCAGAACATCACCTCGGTCTACGACGCGCTCGCCAGCACCACCGGCATCACGCTGGCGCAAAGCCCGCAGGGCGGCAAATACATCTATTCGCGCGGCTACGACCTGACCACGGTGCAGTACGACGGGGTGCCACTCAACCGCGGCATGTACGGGCGGGCGAGCAACTATTCGTCCAGCATGGCGATCATCGACCGGGCCGAGGTCCTGCGCGGCGCTGCCGGCCTGCTGCAGGGCGAAGGCAGCCCCGGCGGGGCGGTCAACCTGGTGCGCAAGCGTCCTCTCGGCACCAACGCCACCACGGTGGAAGCCCGCGTGGGCTCGTGGGACCGCTACGGCGCGCAGTTGGACGCCAGCCGCGTCCTGAACGAAGAGGGCACGCTGCGCGGCCGCGCGCTGATCGACTACGAAGACCACCACTCGTTCATGGACTACGTGAACCGCCGCAGCCCGACCGTATACGGCACGCTGGAATACGACGTCTCGGCCGCCACGCGCATCAACTTCGGGGCCAGCTCCGAAGAAACGCGGGGCCGCCCCTCCATGAACGGCCTGCCGCGCTACGCCACCGGCGGCGACCTGAACCTGCCCCGCTCGACCTACCTGGGCGCCACCTGGAACCGGCAGGAGTCGTCCAACCGCGGGCTGTACTTCGATGCGGCGCACCAGTTCAACGACGACTGGAAGCTGCAGTTCACGGCGATGCACCTCAAGGAAGAGCACGACCTGAAGTACGCCGGGGTCAACCGGGCGGTCAACCTGGCGCTGATGCAGAGCGCCAACATCGTGGCCCGGTCCATCGCCGACATCCAGACCTCGGGCATCGACGCGAACCTGACCGGAAAATTCGACGCCTTCGGCCGGCGGCACGAACTGGTGAGCGGGGTCAACTACACGCACACCACGAACGACACCATCTACGGCTTTCGGACCAACTACAACATCTTCGGCCTGAACAGCTACAACCCCGACTTCCGCGAGCCCACGGACGCCGAGATCTACACCGGCACCCGCGAGGCGCGGCAGGGCAAGGCCCGGCAACTGGGCTTCTACAACGCGGTGCGCCTGCAACTGACCGACCCGCTCAAGCTGGTGGTCGGCGCGCGCGTCAGCTGGTTCCGCACCGACTGGGACACCGTCACCACCGGGGCGGCGCCGTCCACCTCGGCCACCCACAGCCGCGAGAACGCCAAGGTCAACCCCTATGCCGGGCTGATCTACGCGCTCAACCCGCAATGGTCCGCCTACGTGAGCTATTCCGACATCTTCAAGCCGCAGTCCGAGCTGAACGAGGCGGGCCAGTTGCTCAAGCCCATGGTGGGCGCCAATTACGAAGCGGGCCTCAAAGGCGAGCTGATGGACGGCAAGGTGAATGCCTCGTTCGCCCTGTTCCGCGTGGACCAGAAGAACCGCGCGCAGGAAGACTTCAGCACCAGCCCCACCTGCCGCAGCGACTACTACTGCTACACCGACACGGGCGAGGTGCGCAGCCAGGGCCTGGATGCCGAGGTGAGCGGCGAGGTCGCGCGCCACTGGAACCTGTTCGCCGGCTACACCTTCAACCAGACCAAGTACCTCAAGGACGTGAGCAGCCAGGGCCTGTCCTTCAACAGCTACACGCCCAAGCACCTGTTTCGCCTGTGGAGTACCTACCAGCTTCCGGGCGAGCTGAACGCCATCACCCTCGGGGGCGGCGTCAATGCGCAAAGCGGCAGCTACCGCCAGATCGGCGCCGTGCGCGCCACCAACGGCGGGCGGGCGGTGTGGAATGCGCTGGTCAAGTACCAGATCAACCGCCACTGGACCGCGGCGCTGAACGTGAACAACGTCTTCGACAAGCGCTACTACAGCTCGGTCACCGCGCTGGTCAACGGCAGCTACTACGGCGACCCCCGCAACGTGATGCTGACCCTGCGCGGCGCCTTCTGACCGTGCGCAGTCGATCGCGCAGCGAATGGCCAGGGATGGGGCCCGCATGAAAGGCAACGGCAACTTCCGCCAGTCCATGTCGTGGCTGCACACCTGGTGCGGGCTCGTCTGCGGATGGCTGCTGTGCGCCATCTTCCTCACGGGCACGCTCAGCGTGTTCCGGGAGCCGATCACCCGCTGGATGGAGGCCCGGCCCGTGCTGGCGGACGCCGGGGCCGGCACACAGGAGGCCGTGTCACACGCGCTGGCCCAGGCCGTGCGGCACCTGGCCGCGCAGGCACCCGGCGCGCGCTTTTGGCGCATCGAGCTGCCCCAGCGCCCGGGCGATGCCCTGCTGCTGGCGTGGCGCGATGGCCGTGCCAACCAGACGGCCGCGCTGCATCCGGTGACCGGTGCCGTGCTGCCCCTGCCCTGGGGCCGGGCGACCGAAGGCGGGCGCCACTTCATGTCGTTCCACTACATGCTGCAGTGGAACGCGCTCGGCTTCTGGGTGGTCGGCTGGGTGTCGATGGCCATGCTGGTGGCGCTGGTGTCCGGCGTGGTCGTGCACCGGCGCATCTTTCAGGATTTCTTCACGTTCCGGCCGGGCAAGGGCCAGCGCTCGTGGATGGACGCCCACAACGCCACCGCCGTGCTGACGCTGCCCTTCCTGTTCATGATCGTCTACACCGGGCTGGCGATCTTCTACACCTCGTACATGCCCTGGCCCCTGCAGGCGGCCTACGGCAGCGGCGAGACGGCCCATGCCCGGTTCCAGGCCGAGTTGCACCACGGCGAGGGCCAAGCGCTGCGCCGCCCCCGCACGGGCCGGCCCGCGGACTTGCACGATCTGGCACCGCTGCTGCAAAGGGCCCGCGACCTGACGGGCCAGCCACCGCGCATGGTGGTGGTCGAGGCGCCGGGCGATGTGAATGCCACGGTGCGCGTGCTCGGCCCCCGCGAAGCCGAGCCGGGCGCAGGCCAGCGCCGCGCCTTGCTGAATCCGGTGGCCACCGCGGTGTTCGACGGCGTGAGCGGCGCCGTGCTGCAGTTGCGCCGGCCAGACCCCGACGCCGCCTTCGCCTCGGAGCAGGTGCACGCCGTGATGGAGTCGCTGCACTTCGCCCGCTTCGGTGGCTGGCCGATGAAGTGGCTGTACTTCGCCAGCGGGCTGCTCGGCACCGTGATGGTGGCCACCGGCACCGTGCTGTTCAGCGTGAAGCGGCGCCGCGCCTGCGGCAACGAGTTCGGCCGTGCCACGGCTGGCGTCTACCGCGCCGTCGAGGCCCTGAACGTCGCGGCCGTGGCAGGCATCGGGGTGGCCTGCATCGGCTACCTCCATGCCAACCGCCTGCTGCCCGCCGAACTGCCCGGCCGCGCGCTGTGGGAGATCCGGGCCTTCCTGGCGGTCTGGCTGGCCACGCTGCTGCACGCCGCGCTGCGTCCGCCGCGCCGGGCCTGGGTGGAGCAACTGGGCGCGGCGGCGGCGCTGTGCGTGGCGCTGCCCGCGCTGAACGCCTGGACCACCGGCCAGCACCTGGGCCGCTACGCCCTGGCGGGCGATGGACAGCGCGCCGGCGTGGAGATCGTCGCGCTGGCCTGCGGTGCGGCGCTGGCGTGGGCCGCGTACCGCACCGGGCAGGGCTGGCACGGCGCGCGCAAGACGGTGCCGGGCGCCCCCCGGCACCCTGCGCCGCGCGGCGGGGTGCAGGGATGAGCCGCCCCCTTCGGCCAGCAACGCGTTCGACCGGCCGGCTCGGCGTTGCCAGCCGGGTGCTGGCCGCGTGCGCGGGGGGGTACGCCGTGGCGTCCCTGCTCGCCGCCGTGCTGGCGCTGGCAGCGCCGCGCCTGTGGGGAGGGAGCCGCGCAGATGGCGTGCTGCTGGCGACGTTGCTCAGCTTCGCGGTGTACGCGGCCATCGCGCTGTGGGTGTTCTGCGCGCGCAGCGCGGCGCGGGCCTGGCTGGGCCTGGGCGTGGCGGCAGCGCCCTGCGTTGGTCTGCTGTGGTGGTGGCAGTGACCCCATGGGCCGCTAGCATCGCTGCCCATGCAACGTCGAAGAATCCTCGCGGTACTCGCTGCCGCCTTTTTGTGCCTAGCGGTTTGGCTCGGTGCGGGCGAAGTCCTGAGCCAGCCGCACCACCGGCCCGTGGGCGCGGCCCCGGGCGATCTGCCCGCGAGCCCGGTGCGGTTCGATACCGTCACGGGCCAGTCCCTTGCGGGCTGGCTGGTCCGTGGCGATGCCGGGGCCGGGGCGGTGCTGCTTTTGCATGGCATCGGCGCGGACCGGCGGCAGATGCTGGGCCGGGCCCGGTTTCTCCATCGCCTGGGCTATTCGGTGCTGCTCATCGATCTGCCCGCCCATGGCGAGAGCGCCGGGGACCGGGTGACCTTCGGCTGGAACGAATCGCAAGGCGTGGCGGCGGCCCTGGACTACCTGTCCGACGCGCTGCCCGACGAGAAGATCGGCGTGATCGGCGCATCGCTCGGGGCGGCGTCGCTCGTGCTGTCCCGGCCTGACGTGTCCCTGGAGGCCGTCGTGCTGGAGTCGATGTTCCCCACGATCGAAGACGCGGTCTCCGACCGCCTGGCGATGTACCTGGGGCCTGCGGGCCGGTGGCTCACGCCGCTGCTGCTGTGGCAGCTTCCCGTACGGCTGGGCGTTTCCGCGGATCAGCTGCGGCCCATCGCCGACCTGCCGTCGCTGCACGTGCCGCTGCTGATCGCTGCCGGATCGGAAGACCGCCACACCCCCCTGGCGGAAACCCGACGCATCTACGTGGCGGCCGACGATCCGAAGGCGTTATGGGTGGTCGATGGTGCGGCGCATGTCGATCTGCATGCGTTCGATCCGCCGGCCTACGAGGCGCGGATTTCGGCGTTCCTCGCGAAACACCTGCGCGATAGCGACTGAGGCGGTACGCCGTGCCGGGCGGACTCGTGTGTGAAGGGTGGGCGAGCCCCTCAGCGCCCGCTGGCGGCCGGCGTGGCGGGCCCTTCGTTGTCAGCCGGGTCACCACCGGGCGTGTGGGTCGCCACTCCCATCCCGCCCCCGCTCCCTCCGGCCCCCATTCCACCGCCGGTGCCGCCTCCGCTCCCTCGCGCACCACCATTGGCAGTGGCGCGCCGGGCGCCCGCGCCACTTCTTCCACCGGGTCGCAGCGGCCCCTGCACGGGAATCGGCAGGTGCTGTGCAATCGGCTCCAGGTCCAGCGCCGCCCGAATGAACTGCCGCAGCGACACCACCAGCTGAGCCGTTTCAATACTGCGGCCGGCCACCATGTCCTGCGCGGCCTGGGCGGCAAGCTGCACCTGCTCGTCGGTGCCCAGCAGGATCACGTCGGACAGCGCGGCCTCCACCGCGTCGCGCACGCGGCGTTGGCGCTCGGTGCTGGTCGGCGGTGCCAGCGCCCCTTCTCCGGTGGCCGGATCGCCTTCCGCAGGAGCCAGCGATGACGTTGGGCTGCCAGCCGGCCGGCGCAGGTCGCGCATGTGCGTCGGGCTCACCTGCAACTGCCCGGTGAACGAGCCGCCCAAGGTCTTGTAGGCGGCGATCAGGGTCTTGAGCCGCTCGTTGATCTGCCGGTTTTCGCGCTCCCGGCGGCGCTGGATGGTCTGCATGAACACGAGCCGGATGCCCACCATGAGCAGCAAGGCCAGCAGCAGCCCCAACGCGGTGGTGAGCAGGGTGTGCCAGGAACTGAAGTCGAGCATGTTGCGCATGGCGGACGCGGGGCGCTGGCGCCGCCGCGAAAGGAGAGTGGAGGGCAGGCCATGATAGGCACGGGCACCAGGCGCTGTGCCCGTGGCCGGGCCGCACCCGTTTGCCCGGCAGGGCGCGGCTCAGGCGGGTGGCGCCGCGTCCAGCACGTCGACGACCCGCTTCCAGTCCGCCGCATCGACCGGCGTGATGGACAGGCGGCTGCCTTTTTGCAGCACCTGCAGACCGGCGAGCTCCGGCCGGGCGCGAAATTCGGCCAGGGGCAGCAGGCGGGTCTTGCGCAGCGCCTGCACGTCCAGCAGCAGCCACCGCGGTTGGTCCGGGCGGGATTTGGGGTCGTGGTAGGGCGATTCGGGGTCGAACTGCGTCGGGTCCGGCCGGGTGGCGGAGGCCACGCGCGCCAGGCCGGCAATGCCCGGCTCCGGACAACTGGAGTGATAGAACAGCACGCCGTCGCCCACCTGCATGCCTTCGCGCATGAAGTTGCGCGCCTGGTAGTTGCGCACGCCGGTCCAGGGCACGGTGGCATCCGGGGCGGCCAGGGCGTCGTCGATGGAGCATTCCTGCGGCTCGGACTTCATGAGCCAGTAGCGGGGTTCGGGGGGCGGAGTCGTCGTCATGGCGCCATTCTGGCGGGATGCGGCGCAAGGATCGAGCCCTTCCTGCCGCCAGAGGGTTTTGCTATTTATTTAATAGCAATGAGGACATGATTCACTATGGCATGGGGCCAAAAACACCCTTAGTCGCGAATTCACCGCATGCGCGCCGGTCCCGTGCCACCCCACCGGATCGCATCGTGCGCCGGGATGGCCAGCGGGTTGTCCTTGGGTTCCGACAAGGGGGCGAGCAGGGCGTTCAGGTCCGCCTCGCTGAACTTGGCCGCACCCGCGGCGTCGTGCCCCAGCACCCCCTGCGCCAGCGCCTGCTTGCGGGCCTGCAGTTCCAGCATGCGTTCCTCGATGCTGCCTTCCACCACGATCTTGTAGACGAACACCGGCTGGTCCTGCCCGATGCGGTGGGCACGGGCGGTGGCCTGCTCCTCCACGGCGGGGTTCCACCAGGGGTCGAGGTGGATCACCGTGTCGGCGGCGGTCAGGTTCAGGCCCACGCCGCCGGCCTTGAGGCTGGCCAGCAGGACGGGCGGCGCGCCCGCATCGCCGCGGTCCTGGAAGCGCCGCACCACGGCGCCGCGCGCGCGGGGCGGTGTGTCTCCGGTCAGCGCGAGGAAGGGCAGGGCGAGCGCCTCCAGCGTTTCGGCCACCAGGGCGAGCATTTCGGTGAACTGCGAGAACACCAGCACGCGGCGCCCTTGCGCGACCAGGGCGGGCAGCGCGTCGGCCAGCCATTCGAGCTTGGCGCGCTCCATGGTGGCGGGCTGCGCCCGGGCGGCCTCGCTGCCCTTGACCAGGCGCGGATCGCAGCACACCTGCCGCAGCTTGAGCAGCGCATCCAGCAGGGTGATCTGCGCGCCGTCGAAGCTCTGGCGCTGCAGCACGCGGCGCACCTGCTTGTCGGCGGCAGCACGCACCGCCTCGTACAGCTCGCGCTGGCGGCCCTGCAGCGGCAGCCGCAGCACGACGTCGGTGCGCGGCGGCAGTTCGGTGGCCACGTCCTGCTTGCGGCGGCGCAGGATGAACGGGCGCACGCGCCGGGCCAGCACCTCGGCCCGCAGGGTTTCGCCGTTCTCCTCGATGGGCTTGCGCCAGCGCTGGGAGAAGCTGCGCGCATCGCCCAGAAAGCCGGGCATGAGGAAGTCGAACTGCGCCCACAGCTCGCCCAGGTGGTTCTCCAGCGGCGTGCCGGTCAGGCAAAGCAGATGCGGAGCGTTCAGGCGCCGCAGGGCGCGGGCGCTGCGGCTGCCGGCGTTCTTGACCATCTGCGCCTCGTCCAGGATCAGCAGGTGCCACGGCTGCGCGGCCAGCGCGTCGATGTCGCGCCACACCAGCGGGTAGGTCGTCAGCACCAGATCGTGCTGGCCGATGCGGGCAAAGCGCTCGCGCCGGTCCGCACCGTGCAGGCTGAGCACGCGCAGCCCCGGGGCCATGCGCTGCGCCTCCGCTTGCCAGTTGAAGACGAGCGAGGTGGGCAGCACCACCAGCGCAGGGTGCGCCAGCCGGCCCGCTTCCTTTTCGGTAAGGACATGGGCCAGCGCCTGCGCGGTTTTCCCCAGGCCCATGTCGTCGGCCAGGATGCCGCCCAGCCCTTGGGCGCGCAGGTATTGCAGCCATGCGAGGCCGTCGAGCTGGTACGGCCGCAGCGGCACCTGCAGCCCGGCCGGCGCGGCCACGGGCGCAGGCGTGCCGATGGCCTTCAGCCGCCGCGCCAGATGGGCCAGGCCGGCATCGCCCTGCAGCTGCCAACCGTTGTCCCAGCCGCTGACCGTGCCCACGCGGTGCACCTGCACCAGGCCGGCGCGCAGGGCCTCGATGCGCCGCATCTCCCAGGGGCCCAGGCGCAGCGGGTTGCCGTCCTGGCGCTGCCGGCCGGCGTTGCGCAGCGGATCGGTGAGCAGGTCCACCATCGCGCCGACGATGGCCTTGAGCGGCGCCGCCGGCGCATCGATGCGCCGCCCGCCGGGCGCGCGCAGCGAGACGGTGGCGTGATCGTCAATGGCGGCCATCTGCGCGGCGTTCAGCCAGCGTGGCTCGCGCCGGAGCAGATCGGCCAGCAGGGGCGCCAAGTCCAACGTTTCGCCGTCCACCTCGATGCCCAGGCTCAGCAGCCACGCCCCTTCGCGTTCGGGCAGATGCAGCTTTTGCACTGGGCGTTCGCGCGGGCCCAGCGGGCCGGCGAGGTCCTTGCCCAGCAGCTCGCCGGTGTCGGGGTCCAGGCGCAGCGTCCAGCGCTGCACGGGAACGCTCTCGTGCGCGAAGCCGGGCAGCACCGACACTGCCCAGCCGTGGGCCTGCAGGCGCGGCACCTGCTCGGCCCAGAAGTCGCCGAAGGCCGCCTCCTGCGGCAGCGTCCAGACAGGGCCCAGCACGGGAGCACCCGCACGGTCGCGCCACTGCAAGGCCGTTTCGGGCACCGGCAGCAGGCCCAGGTCGCGCACGAGGTCGATGGCGTCCGCCTCGGCCGCCCCATCGCGCTGCAGGCGCAGCACGGGGCCGCCGGTGTCGTACAGTTCCTGCACGGCCGGCGGGCGGCTGTTGAGCACCGAGGTGGGGGCGGGCGTTTCCCAGGCGGCGCCGTCCGGTGTGCGGTAGGTCCAGTCGATGCGGGCCAGCGTGACCTGGTCGCCGCGCGGGCCGATCGGCCCGTGGGGTCGCAGGCCCAGCAGGCCGTCGCCACGGCCCAGCGTCTGCAGCGTGATGCGCGGCTGGAATCGGCCTGGCGTGGCGAGGGTGCCGTCCGCCGGGGCCGGCGGGGCGGATGGGGCGGCGGCGCGGGGCGCATCGCCGCGCATGCGCGCCATGACCTGCGCGGCCTCGGCATCGGACAGGGTGGGCAGCCGCGCCAGCGTGGCGGCATCGGCCCGGCGCTGCAGCGCGGAGACCCAGGCGCAGATGGCGTGCTCCCGCGCATCTGAGGTCACGGAAGCGCGCTTGGCGTGAGGGGAGTCAGCGGAGGGGCGCGGCGGCATGGGCGGCCATTGTGCCGGGCGAGCGGCCGCGTTCGCATGCGGGGGCCGCCGGGGGCGGATTCAGCGCTTCGAATCGGCCCCTGGCGCCGGCAGGGTGAGTTGGGCCGCCTTGGCGACTTCCACGCAATCGCGCAGGTGCTGCTCGCCGAGCAGGCGCAGCGTGGTGTAGCCCAGCACGGCCGCAACGGCCTGGCCGGCCAGCGGCACGTATTTGGCCGCCTGCTTGGCCGTGAGGCGCATGCCCACGGCCTGGGTGGCCCGGATCACCAGCTCGCGGGTGACGAACTTGCCGATCAAGGCCGACCCGACGAGGCCGACCGCCTTCTGTACCTGCTCGCGCTTGTGGGGCGTGAGCCGGTCGATCTGCTCGGGCGTCAGGCCGAACTCCGCATTGATCTGCGGCACCAGTCGGGACAGCAAGGCCGCGTCCACCGCCCAATCGAGGCCCGGAATGGGCACGGTGCCCGCCGCGGCGGCCATCAGTGCGCGCCGGTGCAGCAGGCGGCGGCTGCGCTGCACGGCTGCCAGCAGATCAGGGTCGTTGCCGGCGAGAGCCGAGGCGCTGGGAACACGTTTCGCCACAGGGCGGCCGCCTTTCAGTTCTTGCTCTTGAAGAAGCCGTACACCACCAGCAGCAGCATCGCGCCCAGGATGGAGGCGATCCAGCCGGCCGGCTCGCCCTCCTGGTACCAGCCCATGGCGAGCCCGATGTAGGTGGCCAGGAACGACCCCGCCACGCCGAGCAGCGCCGTCATGATCCAGCCGAGCTTGTCATCTCCCGGCTTGAGAGCACGGGCGAGCAGGCCCACCACGAGACCGACGAGAAGAACACCGAGGACGGAGAACATGGGCAGGCACTTTCTGATTGAGATAGGACGAATCTACCCGGCGGCCCGCAAGGCGCCATGTCGGACGAGGCGCACTGTGCCGCCGGCCCGGAATGCAGGTTCTCACAAAGAACCGGATGAGGGCGGTGCGCACCAAGACAGTGCACTCTCGTCAGGCCAGCGCGGCAGAGCCTGGGGCGCCGGCTGTGGGAGCCGGCCGACAAGCCGACGCGCGTGAATCCCGCGCTCGGCGAATTCCCGGCTGGATAAGGTCATGGTTCTCCCACAAGAAAAGAAAGGAAAGCCATGCCCATCCGATCCCCTCGCACTGTCTTGTCCGCCACCGTGCTGGCGCTGGCCGCGGCCACCGGGGGTGCCATGCTGCCCTCGACAGCCCTTGCCCAGAGCGATCAGGCATCGCTGGAGCGCGGTGCACGGCCGGACACCACACCCGCGCAACGCTACCAGACCGCGATCCGCGAGGCGGGCGGTGGTTTGAAGGTGGCTTTGGAAGAATGCCGGGCGGGTGAAGCCGGCGCGCGCAAGTCGTGCGAATCACAGGCCCGGGCCCGTTACCAGGCCGATATGGCTGCCGCCAAGGAAATGCTGCGCAATCCCGATGCCCGTCCGGTGAATGTGGTGGGCGAACCCATTCGCAGCACGGAAACCACGACAGTCATCAAGCCCTGACGGCCTCAGGCGAAGTCACCATGCGCACGCGGCGCACCCTGCCGAAACACTCAGTTGGCCGAGCCGTCCTTGCCGGCGTCGTCGGTGCTCACACGGCGGGCGCCGTTGAAGCGGCGCTGCCAATAGGACGCGCCCATGTCTTCCACGCGGACTTCCGCACCGCTGCGGGGCGAGTGGATGAACTTGCCGTCACCCACGTACATGCCGACATGGCTGAAGGCGCGGCGCATGGTGTTGAAAAAGACGAGGTCGCCCGGTTGAAGGTCTTTTTTCTCGATCTTCTCGGTGGCGGCCGCTTGCTGGTCGGCGCGACGCGGGAGCACGAGGCCAGCCGCCTTGCCGTAGATCGTGCGGATGAAGCCGCTGCAATCAAAACCGGTTTCGACGTCGTTGCCCCCCCGGCGGTAGGGAACTCCGAGGAATCCCATGGCCGTGGCGACGACTTCTCCGGCCTTGTCCTGCACGTTGTGCCGGGCTTCCTGCAGGTGCGAGAGCATGGTCTTCTCGCGGACAAGACGGTCCAGATCATCAGAGGGCGCATTGTTGGGGGCGGCGTGGGCGCTGGCGCAGGCCAGCAACAATAGGCAAATCCATCGAGACATGGGGCGCGAGGGTAACACGCGTCTCCGGGCATCTTTTGGCAAAAAATGTCGCAAAGGTTCAGGCTTCATGGCTTTTGACTATGAATCAGCGGGCGTGGCATGCTTTGTCACCGGCGATCTAAGCAAATTGGGGGCCTGCCCCATAGGCACAGTGCATAACGGCGTTACATTCATCCACCAATTCCGTCGCATGAAATTTGATAAATATGTGCGTTTGAATCGTTTTCTGCGCGTTGCGCTGACATCCTGCACAGCCGCCATGGCGCTCGCGCATGGAACGGCGGGGGCCCAGACTGCCACCCCGGTCGCCCCCCAGGCGGCCAAAAACCAGGCCAATGCCGTGACGGTGGCGCAGGACCTGTCCAATCCCTGGGCCGTGGCGTTCCTGCCGGGCGGGCGGTTCCTGGTGACGGAGCGTGTGGGCCGCCTGCGGGTGGTGGAGGCCAATGGCCGCATCAACCCGCCCATATCCGGCCTGCCGCCTGTCGTGTTCGGCGGGCAGGGCGGCCTGCTCGATGTGGTCACCGACGCGGACTTCGAGCGCAACCGGCGCATCTTCTTTTGCTACTCCGAGCCCGCGGCGCAGGGCGAGGCCGGCAACAGCACCGCCATGGCGAGCGCAGTGCTGGCCCCTGGCGAAACCGCCTTGAGCGACGTGCGCTTGATCTTCAGCCAACGGCCCAAAGTGCAAAGCTCGCTGCACTTCGGCTGCCGCATCGCGCAGGCCCGGGACGGATCGATCTTTCTGGCCGTGGGCGAGCGCTCCACCCGCAAGGAAGACGCCCAGAAGCTCGACGGCCACCTGGGCAAGATCATCCATGTGCAGCCCGATGGTTCGCCGGGCCCGGGCAACCCGACCGGGGCCGGCGCGCTGCCCGAAATTTGGAGTTGGGGCCACCGGAACCCGCAGGGCGCGACCATTGCCCCGGACGGTCGGCTGTGGATCCATGAGCACGGCCCGCAAGGGGGCGATGAAATCAACGTGCCCCAGGCCGGCCGCAATTACGGCTGGCCGGTCGTCACTTACGGCGAGAACTATGGCGGCGGCAAGATCGGGGAAGGGCTGACGCACAAGGCGGGCATGGAGCCACCGCTGCACTACTGGGTGCCGTCCATCGCGCCGTCGGGCATGGCCTTTCTGACCAGCGACCGCTACGGCGCCGATTGGCGGGGCAGCCTGTTCATCGGCTCGCTCAAGTTCAGCCGGCTGCATCGGCTGGAGCTGGCGAACGGCAAGGTGGTGCGCGACGAATACCTGCTCGGCGGCCTGGCCGAACGCATCCGTGACGTGCGCCAGGGTCCGGACGGCTGGCTGTATTTGCTGACCGATGGCCCCCAGGGCCGGCTGCTGCGCCTGACGCGCTGACCGATCAGCGGATCGGGCGCCCCTGGAGCCGGTCCACCCCCGTCGTGCTGTCCCAAGGAACCTGCGCCAGGCACGGCTGCGACAATCCCCGCATCTTTCACCTTTTGCCCAGCGCACCCCGCCCATGCTGCTCGACGCCTCCGAATCCCAACTCGTCCTGGTCGATTACCAGGAACGCCTGATGCCCGCCATTTTCGAAGGCCCGGCCGTGCTGGCCAACGCGCTGCGCCTGGCCCGGGCGGCCCAGTTGATGGAGGTGCCGGTCTGGGGTGCCGAGCAAAACCCATCGCGCCTCGGGCCCAACGACCCGGCGCTGCGTGCGCTGTGCCGCAAGACCCTGGCCAAGATGCATTTCAGCGCCGCCGAGGAAGGCCTGGGCGAATGGTTGCGCCCCGAGCCCAAGCCGCCTGCCGGCAACGCCCGCAGCCTGCCCAAGCACCTGCAGAAACCCCAGCCCACGGCCGAAGAGCCCGGCGCCATCGTCATCGCCGGCTGCGAAGCCCACGTGTGCCTGCTGCAGACGGCGCTGGACCTGCTGGAGGACGGATTCGACGTGTGCGTGGTGACCGACGCCTGCGGCTCGCGCACCGAGCGCAACCGCGACGCCGCCTTCGACCGCCTGGCCGGCGCGGGCGCCGAACTGGTCACGACGGAGATGGTCATCTTCGAATGGGCGCGCACGGCGGAACACCCGGCCTTCAAGGATTTGCTGGCGCTGGTGAAGTGAGCCTGGGTTGGGGGCGCGGCCAGGCGAGCCTGCCCCTGTCCCATCCCTGGGCAGCGCCCGGTGACCGGGTTGATAGGATCTGATCGCGTCCTTGGCGGCCGTCCCCTCCGGGGCTGCTGCAAGGTTTGGAGTTTTACCCCATAAGGAGTTTTCACCATGCATTGGAAGTGCGCTTTCGCTTTGCTCGCCCTGTCTGGTGCGACCCTAACTACATTCGCGCAGTCCGACCGGCAAGTGGCCGAAGACATGGTGACCCGCTCAGCCAATGTCTGCCCTGGCCACAGCACCGAGCGCACCACACCCACGGTCAAGGCCGTGCCCGTCGGCGCATTGCGGGTCATGCGGGACCGCGGCCTGGTGATGTGCCCGGACCGTCGCCTCGATGCCGACGCACCGGCCGTGTTCTACGGCAGGGTCGGTGTGTTCGCATGGAACCCGGAAGTGGCGGCTGCTTCGGCCGTGATCGTTCAGCAGATCGGCGCCATGACCCGCAAGGACGAGTACCCGGTGGAGACGCTGGTCTGGGATGCCAAGGGCGCCCCCCTGAAACAACGCACCGTGCCGGCCTTCGAACCCAGGCCCGGGGCGGCGGTGCTGTACAAGATCCGTTGAGGCGAGGGTGACCGCTGTGGCGGCCGGGTCCTGCACTTCGGCGTGAATTGATCTGCCGCAATGCAGATTGGCAAGCCAGCCGCTACAACCGGCGTGGGCGGGCTTGGCGGAAACGGGGCCGTAAGGGCCGGCCTCCACCCTCACATCCCCGAATGGGAGTTCTCATGTTCGACCACATCGGTATCCGCGCCAGCGACAGCGAGGCCAGTGCGTCTTTCTTCTTGCGCGCCCTGGCGCCCCTGGGGATCGGCGTCGCCATGAAGGGGCCGCACGGGGCGGGCCTGGGCAAGAACGGCAAACCCTCGCTCTGGATCTACGATGCCGGGGACCGGCCGAGCCCGCTGCACTTGGCGTTCACGGCAGAAAGCCGGCGCCAGGTCGACGCGTTCCATCGTGCGGCCGTCGAAGCCGGGGGCCAGGACAATGGCCCCCCAGGACTGCGCCTGCATTACCACCCGCACTATTACGCTGCCTTCGTCATCGGGCCGGATGGCCACAACGTGGAAGCGGTGTGCCATCTACCGCAGGATTGAAGGCGCATGCCAACACCACGGTCGAAGGAGCCAACGATGAAGGTTGAAGGGAGCTGCTACTGCGGCGCCATCGAATACGAAGCGCAGGTACAGCCCGGCACCACGACGGTCTGCCACTGCGCGGACTGCCAAGCCCAATCCGGCTCCGCCTTCCGGGCAAACATCGCCGCGCCGGCAGACGGTTTCCGGCTGATCAAGGGGCAGCCCCGCACCTACACCAAGACGGCCGCCAGCGGCAACCAGCGCCTGCTTGCGTTTTGCGAAGTCTGCGGGAGTTCGCTGTATGCCTGTGCGCTCGAGAATCCGCAGTCCTACTCGTTGCGGATCGGCACTTTGAAGCAACGGCAGGAACTGGGCACCCCGCAGCGCCAGATTTGGACACGGCGTCGTCACGATTGGGTGGGCCTGCCAGACAGTGTGGAGTCGTTCGACGGGCAGCCATGAAAGTTGGCGGTGATGGCTAGCGCCAGGTGGCGCCGCTGCGAAAGGCGCTGGGATTGACCCCTGTGGCCTGCCGCACCAAACGCCGAAGTGCGGTCGCGTCGCCGTATCCCACCTCCTGTGCAACTTGCTCGACCGACATGCGGCTGTTCTCGATCAACAGGCGTGCCCGGTTCAAGCGAACCGCCTGAATCAATGCCAACGGGCCCTGCCCAGTCGCCGCGTGGACATGTCGCGACAGGGTGCGATGGGACATGGCGAAAGCATCCGCCAGTTCCCCGATGGTGGGTGGGTTGGGCAACGCAGATTCGATGAATTGAGTCAGCCGCCCGATCAACTCGTTTCCGTTGGCAAGCATGGACGGCACCACGAATCGCGATTGGGCTTGTCGGCCGTCGATCAACAGCACCTTGCCCACGGCGTCCGCCAAGCCAGGGGAGCAGCGCGCCCGAAGCAGGTGGAGCATGAGATCGGAGTGAGCGAATGCAGCGCCTGCGGTGGTCACGAGGCCGTCGCTGACAACCATGCGATCCGCGTCCACCTCGCAGTCGGGCTGAAGCCTGCGAAGCTCCGACGCCAGCCACCATGAAGTCGTGGCGCGCCGTCCCTGCAAAAGGCCAGCCGTCTGCAAAAGGAAAACGCCGGAACACGAAGCTGCAACGGGGCCGCCGCCTTCGACATGCCTTCTCAAGCTCGAAGCGGCCTTGACGCAAGCCTGATTGGAGAAGCGGCTCACCATATCCAAGGGGCTCTCCACGCCAAGCCCCGGCACGATCCAGGTCGAGGCGTCTGCAGATGCGCGCATGGGCATCCGCACCGTTTCGATCACCAGCCCGCCACTGAGCGGCACGGGCCCACCATCTGGCGACACCACGCGCCATCGTGGTTGCGGCAGCTTCAGCCGCGGCGCCAATGCCGCAGTCGCCTGGAGCATGTTCTGAGTGACTGCGACGCTGGTAGCGTAGGCGCCCGGCACTACAAGAATGGTGAAATCCTGCATGGCTGATTTCGCTGGAAAGATGTCTGAATAGACACTCGCAGTTTAGCGGTCGAAAGGATGGAATGGCGGCCTATTCCACTCATTGCGATCTGCCATGCCCAACATACTCGTCCACCTTCCCAAGGGCTCCTACGCAGGGGAGGCCCGCGCTGCACTCGTGCGCGGAATCAACGCTGCCGCAGCACGGGCCGAACAGATTCCAGATCACCCGCACAGGCGCATGCTCTGCTGGGTCCTGATCGACGAAATCGACCCTGGTTCGTGGACCTGCGGCGGCGCCGACTTGACGTCGCAGTTGCTGCCCTGCGTGGCCATAGTCCATGTGCCTGCGGGCGTACTCGATGACGCTTCCCGCGCACTCTATGTGCGCGAACTACACGATGCGTTCAAACATGCGTTGCCACCGGAAGACACACGCCCGCTCGCGAGTTCGGTGGTTCTGCATGAAGTCGCCGATGGCGCTTGGGGCGCCAATGGCGCGGTCTGGACATTGCCGCAGTTCGCAAAGGCTGCCGGGTTCATCCATCTCCAAGGCTTGGTGAATGGCCTCTGACGGGCGTGTCGGCGGAAGTCGGCCCTGAGACATCTCCGCGAGAGGATTCTTGGAGCGGCATGCCGGCGCGCCTTCCGTTCCAAGTCGTGTGGCCGGGCTATCGGGTCTTGATGACAAAGAGCGCCAGCGCCATCAGGCCGACGCCTGCCAGTTGGGTCGCGCTCAGCATCCGGCCGTAGACCGCCCAATCCAGCAGCACTGCCGTCAATGGATAGACATACTGCAGCACAGCGACCCTGCCCAGAGTCAGGCAGGCCATTGCCGTGAACAAAATGGCATAGGCCAGACCGGTATGCAGCACGCCCAGTCCGGCCAGCCAGGCCCATGCGGCGACGTCCGAGGGCCAACCATGTGCCCATGGAACCCATAGCAGCACCAGCGTTCCCACCGCGCACTGCCACCACGCCAGCGCGAACGGGGTGACGACCTTCTCTGTCTTGGCGATGATCGTCACGCCCGCATAGCTGAGCGATCCGCCCAGGCACATCAGCAAACCCGTCAGATAGTCCACCCCCGATGCGCCGGCCGCGGAGCCACTGCCCCACAGGCCGGTCGTCAAGACCAGACCGCCCAATGCCACGGCGGTTGCGATTTTCTGTGCTGCAGTGACATGCTCGCGGAGCACCAGCGCACCGAACACCATGATCCAAACCGGCTGAATGTGAAAGACCACCGTCGCGACGGCAATCGACGTCCGCGGTATGGCGGCAAAGAACAGCGCCCAGTTCACGACCATCAGGCAGCCCGTCGCGCAGACGGTCCATCCGCTGCGACCGCGCAGGCGAAGCTCTCTCATTCGGCCGGTTGCCATGCCCCATGCCAGCAACGCCAACGCTCCGAATGCGCAGCGAAACAGCACGGTCACCAAAGGGTGTTGATTCGCCTCTTCGACGAACACGCCGACGGTGCCCAGCAGCACACCCCCGGCGATCATCAGCCATTGGCCCTGCGCTTCCCGCTTGGCGCAAGCGCCGACCTCAATGGGGCGCGATGGTTGCAACGTGGCGGAAGGCTTGTGGTCCATGCCCCGATGCTCATGCCGCGGCGGATTGCCGTAAAGCAAATAGTTCGATAGCCTGATATTCGACAATCGAATTCAACAAGCATCGAAAGCATTCAATGACTTATCCCGATCTGCAAATCGACTGGCTGCGCGCCTTTGTGGCGGTGGTGGATGCGGGATCGCTCTCGGCGGCAGCACCCCTGGTTCACCGCTCCCAGGCGGCCGTGAGCATGCAAATCAAGAAACTGGAGGCCGCCTTGGAACGGCCGGTGCTGCTGCGCGGGCCTCGCCATCTGCAACTGACGCCGGCGGGCGCCGAGCTGCTGGGCTATGCGCGCCGCATGCTGGCCCTTCAGACGGAGGCACAGACGGCGCTTTTCGGGCCGGACTTGTCCGGACGCGTGCGACTCGGCGTTCCCGATGACTATGCATCGACCTACCTGACGCCGGTGTTGCGCAGCTTCGCGGGCCGCTACCTGGGGGTGGAGATCGAGCTGACCTGCGAGCAATCCACTGCGCTCATTCCCAAGGTCGTGCGGGGTGAATTGGACCTGGCGCTCGTGTCCCGCGACAAGCCGCAACGGGGCCGGCTTCTCTTTCAGGAGCCCTTGGTCTGGGCCGGCGCTGCGCAGCATGAGGTGTGGCGCAAGACCCCGCTGCCCATTGCCGTCTACGAGGAAGGCAGCATGGCCAGGACCGCGGCGCTGTCCAGCCTCGCGGCCCATCGCCGTGCCTACCGCGTCGTGTACCACAGCTCGAGTCTGGCAGGACAACTGGCTGCGGTGGAAAGCGGCCTTGCCGTCGCGGTCTTTACCCGCTGCAGCGTGCCTGCCCATCTCCAGGTATTGCAGAACCTGCCCGCGGGATTCGAGCTGCCCCCCTTGATTTCCATGGAAGTGGCCGCGCTGCGCAGCAAGGCATCCAGGCACTCGGCGGCAGTGGACGCCATGCAAGAGCAGCTACTGAAAACGCTGGCCAGGCCCTAGGCCCGGCGCCTGGATGGCGTGCGGTGTCGGCAAGGGTGTCGTCACCGCGAGGAGGCCGACATTCCCTTGCCATGCGATCCATCGCCAGCCGAGCGATTCGTGCGCCGATTGAAACGGCCCCAGCGCGCTCTCATTGAAGCCGCGGCACGCCAGCCCCCGAGGGCGAACCAAGCGCCCCGCGCGCCACGCCCACGCTGCCCATCGCATTGAGCCGGAACCGCGCCACCGTCGCCGCCAGGCGGCTGGCCTGGTCGTTCAGGCTTTCCGCGGCGGCTGCGGATTCCTCCACCAGGGCCGCATTCTGCTGGGTCATCTGGTCGAGCTGGTTGACGGCGGTGTTCACCTGGCGGATGCCGTCCGACTGCTCGGAGGTGGCGGCGGTGATCTCTCCGATGATGTCGCTCACGCGCTGCACGCTGTTCACGATCTCTTCCATGGTCGTGCCGGCGTCCTGCACCAGGCGCGAGCCTGCCGCGACCTTCTCGACCGAGTTGCCGATGAGGGCCTTGATCTCCTTGGCCGCGTCGGCCGAGCGGCCGGCCAGGCTGCGCACCTCGCTGGCCACCACCGCGAAGCCGCGGCCCTGCTCGCCGGCCCGTGCGGCCTCGACGGCGGCATTCAGCGCCAGGATGTTGGTCTGGAAGGCGATGCCGTCGATCACGCCGATGATGTCGCTGATCTTGCGCGAGCTCTGGTTGATCTCGTCCATGGTGGAGACGACCTGGGTCACCACCTGCCCACCGCGCGCGGCCACTTCGGCAGCCGAGCTGGCAAGCTTGTTGGCGGTGGCGGCGGAGTCGGCCGACTGGCGCACGGTGGCGGTCAGCTCTTCCATGGAACTGGCGGTTTCCTGTAGGTTGCTCGCAGTCTGTTCGGTGCGCTGGCTCAGATCGGCGTTGCCGGTGGCGATCTCACGTGTGGCGGTGGCGATGGAGTCGGCCACGTTGCGTACCTCCATCAGCGAGCCTTCGAGCGCACCGCGCATGGAGGCCAGGGCGCGCAGCAGCATGCCGGTTTCGTCGGTGGCGTGGCGGCCGTGGTCCTGGCCGGTGAGGTCCATGGCCGCGATCTGCTCGGCCACCTGGCGCGCTTCGGCCAGCGGCCGCGTGATGCTGACCGTCAGGCGCCAGGCCAGCAGCGCCGCCAGCAGCAGCGAGCCCACGCACAAGGCCGTCAGCAAGCCGGTGGCGGCCTGGCTGGCCGCGCGGATGCGTTCGCCCGCCGCGTCCAGTTCGCTGCGTTGCAGGTCGGCCATCCTGGCCATGGTCTTTTGCAGGTTGACGGACGCTGGCTCGTAGCGTTCGGAGAATGCCCGGGCCGTGGCCTCGGCATTGCCTTCCTTCTTGAGGCGCGACACCTCGTCGCGGGTGGAAAGGTACGCCTTGCGGTTCTCTCCGATCTGCGCGAACAGCGCCCTCTCGGCGTCGCTGTCCAGCATCTTTTCGATCTGCTGCTGCAGCGCCGACGACTGCTTGCTCGACTCGGCCGCGGTGGCGGCGAAGAAGTCCGCCAGCGAGGGATCGCTGCTCTTGGCGATGGCGGCCACGCGCTGCGCGCCGTTGGTGATGTTGCGATACCAGTCGCTGGCAGCCCGCTCCTTCGCCAGCGACGTGTTGAGCATGGTGTTCATCTCTTGCGTGACGGCCCGGAGCTGGACGATGCCGTACAGGCAACTGACCAGGAACAGCACCAGGATGGTGCCGAGCACGAGTGCCAGGCGGCGGCCGATGGTGAAACGGGTGGATGTCATGAAGGTGCCTTCCAGGACGCTGAGCCAGAGGAAATGGGAAATGGGGCCTCGGGTAACTGGGGTGGACGCCCTTGCCCGATGTTTCAAAGTGTAGGTGGGCCGTGCGCCAAGGTGGGGAGGGCAAACGAGAGCATGGCGCCTCGCATGGCGGAATTCGCTCCATTGCGACAGTGGGCGGGGCGCGTGGTGGTCAGGGGGCGGCCGCAGCGCCGTCAGGGCGGCGTCGGGATCCGTGGGCAGAATGGCGCGGTCCTGGCAAAAGAACGATCCCAAGGAGACAAGCCATGCCCCGTTACGCCGACTTCCACCGCCGGTCCCTCGACGACCGCGACGCCTTCTGGGCCGAGCAGACCCGCCTGATCGACTGGCACATCCCGCCGCAGCAGATCTGCGATGACAGCCATCCGCCGTTCGCGCGGTGGTTCGTGGGGGGCACCACCAACCTGTGCCACAACGCGGTGGACCGCCACCTGGCCCGCCGGGCCGACCAGCCGGCGCTGATCGCCGTCTCCACCGAGACGAACACCGAGCGCACCTATTCCTTTGCCGAACTGCATGCCGAGGTGCAGCGCATGGCAGCCGCGCTGCGGTCGCTGGGCGTGGGGCAGGGCGACCGCGTGCTGATCTACATGCCGATGGTGGCCGAGGCGGTGTTCGCCATGCTGGCCTGCGTGCGCATCGGCGCGCTGCATTCCGTGGTGTTCGGCGGTTTCGCGGCCACGTCGCTCGCCACGCGCATCGACGATGCCGAGCCCGTGGCCATCGTGAGCGCCGACGCGGGATCGCGTGGCGACAAGGTGGTGCCCTACAAGCCGCTGCTGGACGAGGCCATCGCCCAGTCGCGCCACCAGCCCGCCGCCGTGCTGCTGATCGACCGGGGCCTGGCGCCCATGGCCCGGCAGGCCGGCCGCGACCACGACTGGGCGGCGCTGCGCGAGCAGCACCTGCATGCCGAGGTGCCCTGCGAATGGGTGGACGCCACGCACCCCAGCTACACGCTGTACACCAGCGGCACCACCGGCCGGCCGAAGGGCGTGCAGCGCGACACGGGCGGCTATGCGGTGGCGCTGGCGGCCAGCATGCGGCACATCTTCGGCGTGGGCGCGGCAGAGGGCGGGGCAGCGGCCGAAGGCGCCGCTGCGAACCCGGGCGTGTTCTTCGCCACCAGCGACATCGGCTGGGTGGTGGGCCACAGCTACATCGTCTATGGCCCGCTGATCGCCGGCATGGCCACGCTGGTGTACGAAGGCCTGCCCACCCGGCCCGATGCAGGCGTGTGGTGGGGCCTGGTGGAAAAGTACCGCGTCACGCACATGTTCTCGGCGCCGACGGCGGTGCGGGTGCTCAAGAAGCAGGACCCGGCCTTTCTGCGCCGGCACGACGTGTCCAGCCTGCAGGGCCTGTGGCTGGCGGGCGAGCCGCTGGACGCGCCCACGGCCGATTGGATCGCCCAGGCGTTGGGCGTGCCCGTGATCGACAACTACTGGCAGACTGAAACCGGCTGGCCCATCCTCACCCTGGCCCGCGGCGTGGAGCCGCAGGCGGCGCGCCTGGGCAGCCCGGGCCGGGCGATGTACGGCTATGACGTGAAGCTGATCGACGAGGCCACGGGCGAGGAGCTCACCGGGCCCGACCAGAAGGGCGTGCTGGCCGTCGAAGGGCCGCTGCCCCCGGGTTGCCTGCAGACCGTGTGGCGCGATGACGAGCGCTTCGTGCAGACGTACTGGCAAAGCCTGCCCGGCCCCATGCGCTACAGCACCTTCGACTGGGGCATCCGCGACGCCGACGGCTATTACTTCATCCTCGGGCGCACCGACGACGTGATCAACGTGGCCGGCCACCGCCTGGGCACGCGCGAGATCGAGGAGAGCATCGCCGGCCACCCGCAGATCGCCGAGGTAGCGGTGGTGGGCGTGGCCGATGCGCTCAAGGGCCAGGTGGCCATGGCATTCGCCGTGGTGCGCGATGCGGCGGTGCTTACCGATGAGGCGGCGCGCCTACGGCTGGAGGGCGAGGTGATGCAGCAGGTGGCCCAGCGCCTGGGCGCGGTGGCGCGGCCGGCGCGCGTGCACTTCGTGGCAGCACTGCCCAAGACGCGCAGCGGCAAGCTGCTGCGCCGCGCCCTGCAGGCCGTGGCCGAGCGGCGCGACCCGGGCGACCTGACCACGATGGAAGACCCGGCGGCGCTGCAGCAGGTGAAGGAACTGGTGGGCTGACGGACCGATTCGCCAGAAGATGGAGGCCACCACGCCGGGTGGCCGATAGGGGAAACCGGCTTTTACGTCAATGCGCCAGGGCCGGTGCCTGCCTGCGCGACCGCCGAGACATCCACAAGAGCAAGCCGATCATGCCCGCCGGACAGAGCGCGACGGCCAGCAGCCCGATGTGGATTTCCGAGTATTCGATGATGATGCCCACCAGCCAGGGGATAAGGCTGCATCCGGCATTGCCGAAAGCGGTGAGCACACCGAACATGGTCGCCCCACCGCGAGGGTAGGCGTCCGCCGTGATGGCCAGCATCGTGGGCCACAGGCAACTGCCCGAAAACCCAGCGGCAATGCTGGCGGCGATGGCCACGGCCGGGCTTGGCGGAAAGCTGATGATGAAGAAAAGACCGATGGTCACGGCACAGCAGCCCAGCATCAGGGAAATCGGCGCGATGCGTTCATGCAGCAGGGCCGCGGCCATTCTGCCGAGCGCCATGCCGACGGAAAACCCGGCCAGCGCAAAGCCGCCCACTTCCTTCGAATACCCCAGCCCCTGCTCCGCATAGGTGGGTAGCCATTGCGACAGCCCCGTTTCCGTGGCGCCCCCGAGAAAGATGGCGATCAGGCACGCGATGAAGTAGGGCTGCTTGATCAGCTGGGGCATGGCTTCCCGTTGCGCGTCTTCCTGGATCAGGGGCGGCAGCCTCAATCCGAGAAACAGCAGGAAGGTGACGATCGGCGCGATCGTGATGCCCAGAGCAACCATCCGCCACGACACGTCCCATTTCAGGCCAATGCTGGCAATCAGCACGGCACCCACCGCCCCGACGCAGAAAAACGCATGCAGCCAATTCATGGCCGCGCTGCGGCGTTCGGGCTGGAGTGCGACCACGATGGGACTGAGGATCATGTCCAGCACGCCAGCGCCGAATCCCATCACGGCGACGGCAAACAGCAAAAAGGCGTAGGAAGGGGCAAAGCCGACCAGGACCAAGCCGGCGGTGGTGGTGATGAGCCCAAAAAGAATGATCCGCTTGGCATCGCCTCGGTCCGCCAAAGGCCCGGTCACCAGGATGGCAATGATGAAGCTGAGAAACATGATGGCCGGGATTCGCCCCAGCTGCTCCGCGGTCAGCCCGCCCTGTTTCCCGAAGGTATCGCTGAACGTGGTCAGGTACACCGGCAGGAAGTTCAGGGCAATGGCCAGGCACATCATGGCCGCGTAGCAGACGTAGAGCGCGCGGCGGTTCTGATCGACTGAAGTTTTCATGGTGAATAGGGATATGGGTATGGCTGCTGTCTCAAAAGCGGGTGGAACCGTGTTCTTTCCAGAGGCATTCCGTCCACTCGATTTCCGAGAAATGCGCCTCGAATGACGAGTCGCCCGGGCTGCTGGCGAAGAACCCGAATCGAACGGCGCCTTGCGCATGGAATAAATGGAACATGCGCATCATGCTGAAGCGGATTCCGTCGGAGGAGTTTTCAAGTAGAAAATCGCTGCCCCTTCGGCTCAGCCGGTAATGCATGGTTTGCGTGGTCCGGTCATAGTTGGCCATGGACCAGTCTGAAAAACCATGGTTGGTCACGACGGCGAACAATTGCTGAAAGCCGTTGCTCTGGTATTCGATACCGCTCTTCATCCAGGTGTTTTTGTCCTGGTAGATGAACAGGCCGCATTGGTCGAAGTGCACTTTGGAATCGAAGGCAACCTTGGCTTTCAGGGTCCAGAATGGTTCCTCGCTGGAAAGGACGAGCGCAGGTGCGTTGTCGTATTCCAGCCCGTAATAGGTACCCTGCCAAAAATCCGTATCCGGGGTGGTGCGAATGACGATTTCCTGATCGGTGATGGAAGACGACGCCGGTGGATTGATCCAGTTCAAATCCGCGATGTTGAATTTTTTCATTTTCATTGCTCAAGAAACCACTTCGTGATCTCGTCATGGTGGCGCACATGCCGATCCGCCGCGCTCAAATCCTGAAGTCCCGAATGGGGGTTGACGAATCCGATGCAGAACATGCCCGCGGCTTTGGCAGCGGCCACGCCGTGGCTTGAATCTTCGATCACCGCACATTCGTGGGGAGCGACACCCAGCCGGCCGGCTGCCAAAAGAAAGATTTCGGGGTCGGGCTTGCTGTTTTTGACGTCTGTTCCACACACCACACGATCGAAAAAAGGCAGCAGTTCGGTTTTCCGCAAAATGACTCCCACCAGTTCAGCGGGCGAAGACGATGCCACGGCGCAAGGTATTTCCGCGTCTTTCAACTTGACGAGAAAATCCGGCACGCCGGGCATGGCCGAAAGGGGGGCCATGCCCATGGCCCGAACCACCTGCTTTTGGTGTTGTGCCATCAGGAAATCCAGCGGCTCGGCCAACCCATGCTCCGCCTTGATGGTGCTCCACATATACCGCTGCGTGGTTCCCACGAAACGCGACAGCCCCGCCGTGTCGAGGGTCACGCCGTAGCGGGCGTAGGAAAGCCTTTCCTGCTCCATATAAAGGGGTTCGCTGTCGACCAGTACCCCATCCATATCGAAAATAACGGCGCGGATTTCCGGCATCAATGCGTCCTTTGCGGTGCCAGCTCGCGCTTGAAATGCATGAGGTTGTAGTTGGAGCGCGCATCGAAGGCATGCAGCTTGAATGACTTGGTCATTTCGATGTTTCGATAACCTTCGCCATCCGTCAGCGTGGTCGTTTCCGAGCCGCCGATGATGATGGGCAACTGCATGAGGATGATTTCGTCCACCAGGTCGAGATCGAAAATCTGCCAATTCAACTGGCCACCGCCCTCGACCATGATGTGCCTGATTCCGCGCGCTTCCAGCAAGGGGAAAAGCAGCTTGAAATCCACCTGCGATGCGCCGACGAAAATCACTTCCTTTCCCTGGGCGCGAATCTGCTCCACCATCTCGTGGTCGCGCGCTTGCTCCGTCGTGGCGATGATGGTTTCTTCAGGCGAACTCAGGACCTTGGCGGACACGGGAAAGTCCAGCGATGTCGTTGGAATGATGCGGATGGGGTTGCGCCCGGCCTCATAACGGTTGGTCAACTGGGGATCGTCAGTGACGATGGTTTTGCGGCCAACCATGATGGCGTCCACCTCGCCGCGAAATTTATGGATGAAGCGCATGTCGTCATCGTTGAAACGCTGGAACAGCGCCTTGCTTGATGCCCCATTGCCCCCCAACGTCAATTTGCCGTCGATGGAAATCTGGCTGAATACAGTAACCTTCACGATAACTCCCTTTGGTTTTTTGATGGCTGGCTGGGGTTTAAAGGTATTGCGGGTTCGGCGTGAACACGCCCTTGATGGTGGGCACGGACGGATCATTCAATAACCCATCGAATGCCGCGGCGTAAGCCTCCAGTCCGTAGCGGTGCGTTACCAAGCGGCCCAGCTCGGGCAGCATTTTTGCCATGCGCAGTGCGCGGGGAAAATGCTGGTTGTATTCGCCCGCTGAAATAATGCTGATGGCGTTGACAAGAAAATGCTTGACGGGCAGCGGGTACTGATAATTGCCGTTGAATCCGAAAAGGACGATTTTTCCGCCCCGGCGAATGTATCGAGCAGCCGTGCCGAGCTGATTGCCAACGGTATCGATGGCGGCGTCCACATGGCCTTGCTGCATGCGGGCCTCGAGGTCGTCGGGGTGGATGACCTCTAATCCGAGCGAACGGCCGAATGCGATCCGGTGCGGATTCAGATCGGTGGCGAGGGTCTGAACGCCCATCGCGCGCAAAAGCAGTTGTGCGACCAGGCTCATGGGGCCGGAGCCGAGCAGCAAAACCCTTTCGCCTGCCTGAATCGCTGCCTGGTCGATGTTGTTCAAAATGCAGGCGACGGGTTCGATCAACACGCCAGTCTCCCAGCTCATGTCGTCCGGCAGGGGATAGACAAACCGCTCGCGGGTGATGAAGCGTTCGGCAAAGGTGCCATGCTTGTTGACCCCCGCGATATTCAGCGTTGCATTGGCGCCGCCATTGCAAAGGTGGGTTTGGCCGGAGGCACAGAATTCGCAGGTTCCGCAGTATTCGTTGGGATCCACCACCACCCGCATTCCGGGGCGCAGGTATTTGACGCCTGCGCCCACCCTGGTGATCACACCGACTGCCTCGTGGCCGCGAACCACGCCGATTTTCCCTTCCTCCCGGCCGGACAAGACCGCCAGGTCGGTACCGCAGATGCCTGACAGGACAATATCGATTTCCACGCCATCGACTGCAAATGCATCGATGTCGTGGTGGGTAATCAAACCCAGTTTTTGCTGATCGATCAAACCAAGTGCGTTCATACCGTCTTCATACCTCCGAATGATTTTTTTGCGAAAAGCCGGGGCGGAATCCGCATTGGCATGACGTGGCAGACCATGGGTGAAAACCGCCAGTTGCCGCGTCAGTGATTCATTGATAACTTTTGCATTGACAGGGGTGCCGCCATTCTTCCGCCGAAAATCGCCCCGTGTCAATGTCATTTAAATAAATGGCATTCAAGGCAGTTTCAATCCGCCTGCTTGTGAATCAAATGCCCTGCGATACTTTATCCCAGTTGATATCCAAAATGTTTTATTCAGAGAATGAATATTTTAAATATCAACGATATTCTTATGGCGTTAATCAATATTGCCTTATATGTATTTAAATCATTCTTGTTTTTCAGAATGAAATGGCCGGAGCGGGGGGCCGGTCAGGCGAGGCCCTCCGCTTGCTGTGCTGCGCAAGCCAAAGGGGCGCTGAATGGGGCGCCTTGTCGGCTCCCCGCGGTGGGCCAGGCCGGTAACCTGGCTGGAATCGCCATAAGGCCATACCGCCGATTGCTATTATTTGTATAGCAATATGCCCTAGTGGATATTGCGCTGAAGGCCTTTTTGATCCAAGGCTCAACGCGGCATGCGGTCGCTACGCGGCGCCGTCCGGTGCCAAGTTCGCCGGTTTCTGGCGGAACCGGCTTGGCGTCAAAGCCCGCGGCGCGGCTGCCAGCCTTCGGGCGCCTGCCACTGCCCCAGCCACTGCGGCAGTTCATCCGCCGGCATGGGCCTGGCGATGCAGTAGCCCTGTGCCAGCGCGCATCCCATCTGCTGCAGCATCTGCCCTTGCTCCACGGTTTCCACGCCCTCGGCGACGATGGAGTAGCCGAACGACCGCGCCAGGCCGATCACGCCCTGCACGATGGCCAGGTCGCCCGAGTCGGTCATCATCCCGTGCACGAAGCTCTGGTCGAGCTTGAGCGTGTCCATGGGCAGGCGGCGAAGGTAGGTGAGCGACGAATACCCCGTGCCGAAGTCGTCCAGCGACACCGTCACCCCCAGGTCGCGCAACTGCTGCAGCTGCAGCGCGACGTGGCCGATGTCGTAGAGCGCCGCGCTTTCGGTGATCTCCATGTCCAGCAGGCTCGCGGGCACGTCGGGCCGCTGCGCCAGGCGCCCGGCCAGCCAGTC
The DNA here is from genome assembly GCF_030158975.1 of Acidovorax sp. SUPP2539. Classification (NCBI taxonomy): domain Bacteria; kingdom Pseudomonadati; phylum Pseudomonadota; class Betaproteobacteria; order Burkholderiales; family Comamonadaceae; genus Acidovorax; species Acidovorax sp. SUPP2539. Next base: position 339,325 of record NZ_BQXJ01000005.1, read on the forward strand.
GGCAAAGCCTTCGCGCTGCAGGTGCTGGGCCGAGATGTTGACGCTCACCGGCAGCCGCAGGCCGGCGCGCAGCAGGGCGGCGATGCAGTCCAGCGCCGTGTCCACCACCCATTCGCCGAAAACCGTCTCCAGGTCGGTGCCGTCCATCAGGTGCAGGAAGGCGCCGGGCGACAGGGTGCCGCGTTGCGGGTGATGCCAGCGCGCCAGGGCCTCGGCGCCCACCACCGTGCCCAGGCGCATGTCCACCTTGGGCTGCAGGAAGAGGGCGAATTCGCCCGCCGCGATGGCATCGCGCACCTTCTCGCCCTGTTCGCGGTGGCTCTTCAGCGCGCGCTCCTGCGCGGCGTCGAAGGCGTGGAAGCGGTTGCGCCCGGACTGCTTGGCCGCGTACATGGCCTGGTCGGCATGGCGCAGCAGGGCATCGGCGTCCGCGTCGTCGTCGGGATAGATGGTGTAGCCCACGCTGGCCGTCACCGTCACCGCCACCCGCTCGGTGCCCAGCGTGTAGGGCGCGGCCACGCTTTCCATCACCCGGCGCAGCAGGCGCTCGCCGTCGGCGCGGGTCGCGAGGTCGGGCAGCAGGATGACGAATTCGTCGCCGCCCAGCCGCGCCACACAGTCCACGGGGCGCAGCGCCCGCGTGAGTCGGCCGGCCACGATCACCAGCAGGCGGTCGCCCGCGTCGTGGCCGAGCCGGTCGTTCACGGGCTTGAAGCCGTCCAGGTCGAGGTAGGCCACGCCCAGCAGCCGGCCCCGCTCGCGCGCCCGCGCCATGACCTGCTGCAGCCGCGTGGCCAGCAGCACCCGGTTGGGCAGGCCGGTGAGCGCATCGAAATGGGCGAGCTTTTGCAGCAGCTCTTCCTGCACGCGCTGGCTGCTCACGTCGATGCCCACGCCCAGCATGCGCTGCGGCCGGCCGGCCTCGTCGTGGTCCACGATCTTGCCCAGGTTGCGCACCCAGCGGCCGGGACCCTGGGGCAGGGCGATCTGCCAGGTGGCGTCGAACGGCGTGGCGGGATGGGCGGTGTGGCGCGCCAGTTCGGTGGTCACCGCCTCGATGTCGTCGGGCGCCATGCCCGCCGTCCAGTGCACGGGCGGGGGGGCGCCAGCGGCAGGCGGCAGGCCCTGAAGGTCGCGCCAGCGGCGGTCGCCGGTGAGCGTGCCGGTCTGCAGGTTCCAGTCCCACAGGCCGATGGAGGCGGCCGAAATGGTGAGCGACAGCAGCGCCTCGCGTTCGCGCACCTGGTCTTCCATGCGCTTGCGCTCGGTGATGTCGTGCCCCGAGAACAGCCAGGCCTGCACGCCGTCGATCTCGGTGGCGTGCATGGACTGCAGCACCGTGCGCAAGCCGTCGTGGCGCGTGCGCATCGTGATTTCCAGGCCGTTGACGGCGGTGCGGTCCTGAACGGATTCCACCAGCGCCGCACGCACCTGCGGGGTAATGATGCCCAGCTCGACGGCGGTGCGGCCGATGGCCTCATCCCGGGGAATGCCCAGCAGGGCCTCCCAGGCGGGGTTGACGTCGATGTAGGCGCCGTCCTCGCGGCGCGACAGGCCCATGGGGTAGGGCATGAGTCGGAACACGCGGGCGAAGCGGTCCTCCGACTGGCTCAGCCGCTCGCTGGCGCGCCGGGATTCGTCGATGTCCTGGATCACGCCCCGCACGCGGGTGACGTGTCCGTTTTCCAGCACCGGCTCGGCGCTGGCGGTCACCCAGATGTGCCGGCCGTCGTCGGCCCGCTGGATCTGCACCTGCATGCTCCATTCGGCCTGGTCCACGACGCATTGCCGAAAGCGCTCGCGCAGTGCCTCGCGGAACTGCGGCACCACGAACCGCTCCAGGTAGTCGGTGCGCGGCAGCGGCGCGTCGTGCGGCAGGCCGTGGATGGCGTACGAGACATCGGACCAGTACACCAGCCCATCCCCGACGATGTGCTCCCACGCGCCCATGCGGGCCATGCGGCCGGCCTGCTGCAGCAGGCGGTTGGCGTCCATGAGCTGGGCGCGGCTGCGCTCCTCGGCCGTCATGTCGTGGAACACGAAGACGATGCATTCCTGGCCCGAGACCGTCACGGGCCGCGCCGACATCAGCCCGGGAATGGGCCGGTTGCCCCGCTGCGCCACCATGGGCATGCGGTCCACGTAGCCATCGCGGCGGTGCAGCGCCACCATCTGCGCGCGCTGCTCGGGATAGGCCCAGATGTCGAGCTCGATCGAGGTGCGGCCCACGGCCTGTTCGCGGGTGTAGCCCAGCAGCTCGGTGAAGGCCTCGTTCACGTCCAGGTAGCAACCGTCGGACAGGCGCGTCACCCCGGCGGGATCGGGCAGCATCTGGTAGATGGTGGTGTACTTGACCTCCGACAGCCGCAGCGCCTCCTGCATCTCGTGCAGCGAGGTCACATCAAGGTCCATGCCCACCAGGCGCAACGGCCGGCCATGTGCATCGCGCTCGGCCACCTGGCCCCGGGCGATCACCCAGCGCCAGCGGCCATGGATGTCCTGCATGCGGAATTCGGCATTGAAGCTGTCTTCGTGCCCCTCCATGGTGCGCTGCAGGTAGGTGGCCAGGCGGGCGGCGTCGTCCGGGTGGCGGCGCTCGTTCCAGCGCTGCCAGTCGCTCGCATCCCGCGCCGCTGTGCCAGCGCCACGGCGGGCGTCGCGGTCTTCCAGCCCGAAGGCCTGGTAGAAGCTGCCGCGGTAGGAAAACCGGCGCTGGGGCACATCCCACTCCCAGCGGCCGCCCCCGGTGGCATCCAGGGCCATGAGCAGTTCCTGCTCCTGCTGGCGCAGCGTCTGCAGGGCCCGGGCCCGGCTGCACAGCAGCTGCGTGCCACCGCCCAGGATCAAAAAGCCCATGCCATACCGCCAGGGCATCTGCTGCAGCCAGGGCGTCAGGTCGCCCTCCGGCAGGAAGCCCGCCAGGCCTTCGCGCCAGAACAGCATGCACGGCGGCAGGCAGGCGGCCACGGCGACGATCACCACCCACAGGTTCAGGCCCGTGATCTGCCGCACCCCGCGCCACAGCAGGCCGATGGCGAACACGGAGCCGATCGCGCCCAGCCCGGCAGACAGCGGCCCGGCCGACAGCCCCCAGAAGCCGACGGCGGTGACCCCGGCCGCCAGCGCCCCGGCCAGCGGGCCGAACATCACCGTGCACACGGCCGTCACCGTGGGGTGGGGCAATTCGGCATACAGGGGGTCGAACGCCCGGGTGAACACCATGATCAGCACCGAGGCCAGCCCCCCGGCCAGCCCGGCCTGCACCCGCGTGCGCCGCGACGGCTGCAGCAGTTCGGCGCCGGGCAACAGCGCCAGCACCGCGATCAGCAGAAGGTGCAGTCCGCCGAGGAAGAAGATTTCATAGCCCATCGTGCGGCGCCGAAGGGAGGACACCTTGGCGGCCCATGGCACGGACCCGAACAGGACAATCCATGCAGAAGTGGGGCGCGAGGGGCATGGGCCGAGTTTAGAACGGGTTCATGACCATGGCAGAGCAGCGCCCGCACGAAAGTTGGCGGCCGGGCGCCTCTCTCGGGTTTTTCCGGAAGGCGGACGGGTCGGGCCGCCGCGCCTGGATCAGGCCGCGAGGCCGTGCAGGTTCGGCGCGTGGTCCAGCGCCCAGAGGTGGCCGAGCAGGCGCCGTGCGCGCTCCGCGCCGATGACCGGTGTTGCCAGTTCCAGGAATTTGCCCTCCAGCTCTTCGTCCGACAGCGGCAGTTCGGGGTCGCCCTTGCGGTCCGGCTGCAGCCACACCAGGCGGCGGCCGTCGTGGGTTTCGATGTCCACGCGGGCGGACCGCCGGCCCGGAAAGGCGGCGTCGATGTCGGGATCGACCACCGCGCCGATGCGGCCCACCATGGCCCGCAGCGCCGGGTCAGCCAGCCGCTCGGGCGTGTAGGCGGCCAGGCGCACGCTGCCGTGCACCAGGGCCGTGGCCACGACGAAGCGCAGGCTGAACCGGGCCTCGTTTTCGGTTTGCGGGTTTTCGTAGCAGGCGATGTCCAGCGCCGGGCCATAGGTGGCGACCTGCACGCGGCGGATGTCGGCCGGCTGCAGCCCGTGCGCGGCGCGCAGCGCCAGCGCGCCGTCGATGGCCGCAAACGTGTGCCCGCAGCCGATGTGGTTCTTGAACGTCAGGCGCGTGATGTGGAAGTCGCGCCCCAGGGTGTCGCCGGCGTGCGACCAGTCCGGGCCGTCGCTCATGGCGCGGCCCAGGCCCGCCTCGCCATCCAGCACGTCCAGCGAGCCGGTCACGCCCTGGCCGGCCAGTTGCGCGGCCAGCAGGCCGGCCTCGGCCGCGCGGCCTGCGTGCAGCGGCTTGGACATCGAGTCCATCCGGAAGGCCTGCTGCAGGCCGGCGGCGAAGGTGGCGGCCGTGGCCAGCGCATGGGCGAAGGGGACAGCGTCCAACTGCAGCACCCCGCCGGCCGCCGCCGCTGCGCCGAAGGCGCCCACGGTCCCGGTGTTGTGCCAGAAGCGGTAGTGCGGCCGGCCAATGACCACACCGATGCGGGTCGAGACCTCATAGCCCAGCACCAGGGCGCGCAGGAACGCCAGCCCGCTGGCGCCGGCCTGCTGGCCGGCCGCGAGGGCCGCAGCGATGGTGGCCGCGCCGGGGTGGTACATGGCCTCGCGAAAACTGTCGTCCACCTCGGCCGCGTGCGCTGCCGCGCCGTTGTACAGCGCCGCCGCCCGGGCCGTGGCGGCGCGGCCGTTGCCCAGGCAGGCGGGGCCGCGGTCCAGGTCGTCGGCCAGCACCTGTTCCAGCTGGGCCAGCGGCGCGGTGGCCAGGCCCGGAAACAGCGAGGCATGCCAGTCGATGACGGCGCGCTTGGCGTGGTGGATCACCGGATCGGGCAGGGCGGTGTGGTGGAACGCGCGGGCGTATTGCCCGAAGACTTCGGTGGCATGCATGGTGGGCGGATGTCCTTTGCTTTCAAAACCCGTGGATGAAGCGAGGTCGCCGGCCGTCGAGGCGCTCGCGCTCACGCCAGCACCAGCACGCCGTCCGCGGCGCACACGCCCTGGCCCCGGGGCAGGACGAACACCGGGTTGATCTCGGCTTCGACCACGCGATCGCCCAGTTGCGCGGCCATGGCCGAGAAAGCCACCACCGCGTCCACCAGCGCATGCACATCGGCGCAGGGGCGGCCCCGGAAGCCGTCCAGCAGCGGCCAGGTCTTGAGCTCCTGCGCCATGGACAGCGCCTCGGCCCGGCTCAGCGCGCCGAGCCGGCCGCCCTCGCAGGGCAGCAGGCGCAAGGCGGTGTCCTGGAACAGTTCGGCCGTCACGCCCCCCATGCCCAGCAGCACGGCAGTGCCCAGCGCGTCGCGGTGCAGGCCGAGGATGAACTCGGTGCCGCCCGCGACCATCTGCTGGACCAGAAACCGGTGCGGACGCTCGCCGGCCCGGGCCTCGACCTCATCGGCCATCCGGTCCAGCCGCGCGCCGATGGTCTGCGGCAGCAGGCCCACGGCCACGCCGCCCACGTCGCTCTTGTGCGTGATGCGCGAGGACAGGATCTTGAGCACCACCGGCCCGCCCAGTTCGAGCGCGGCGGCTTCGGCCTCGGCCGCCGTGCCCACCACGCGCTCGGCCGCGCAGGGCACGCCGAAGCGGCCGAACACCGCCTTCGCCTGCGCTTCGTCCAGCGGCCCGCCGGGCAATGGCTCCAGCGCCACCGCGGCCGGGGCCGGGGCCGGGGCGGCCGCCACGGGCTCCCCCGGCACCTCGAAGCGGCTCGCGCGCAGCATGCCGGCCAGCGCGGCGGTGCAGCTTTCGGCGGCGGCGAAGGCCGGCACGCCGCGCTGGGTCAGCAGCGCCCCGATCTCCGGTGCGTGCGGGCTGACGTAGGCCAGCACCGGCTTGTCGGAATCCGGCAGGCAGGCCTGGATCGCGCCGGCCAGCAGCTCCGGCATCGCCAGGCTGGAGGAGCCGACGATGATGACCAGCGCGTCGTAGCGCGGGCTGGCCAGCAGCGCCGTGATGGCGCCCCGCAGCAGGTCGGGCCTCAGCCCGGCGAGCGTGACGTCGATGGGATTGCGGTCCAGCACCGCCTCGCTGCCGGTCTGCAGGGCCCGCAGCGCCTGGGCCGTGGCCGCATCGGGCGGGGGGGTCTCGAAGCCGGCCACGCCCAGGTCGTCGGACACCAGCGTGCCCGCGCCCCCGGTCGAGGTGAGGACGGCCACGCGGTTGCCGCGCAGGCGCCGCCCGGTGCACAGCGCGGCCGGCACGTCCAGCAGGTCGGCGAAGCGCTCCGCGCGGATCACGCCCACCTGCTTGAACAGCGCGTCGTACATGCGGTCGGCACCGGCCAGGGCGCCGGTGTGCGACACGGCGGCCTGCGCCCCGGCCTCGGAGCGCCCCACCTTGAAGGCCACCACCGGCTTGCCGGCGCGCGCGGCCTTGAGGCAGGCCGCCCGGAACCGGGCCGGGTGGCGCACCGCCTCGACATACAGCGCGATCACCTGGGTGGCCGGGTCGTCGGCCAGGTGGTCGATGAAATCGGCCAGTTCCAGATCCACCTCGTTGCTGGTGGAGATGAGCTTGGACAGGCCGATGCCACGCGCCGCCGCGCGCGACAGCAGCGAGCCCAGGATGCCGCCGCTTTGCGACACCACGCCGATGCCGCCCACCGGAAACGCATCCATCTCCAGCGCGCCGGAGGGCGAGAGCACGATGCCGTCGGTCAGGTTGACCAGCCCGATGGTGTTGGGCCCCAGGATGCGCATGCGGCCAGCCGCCTCCATCAACTGCGCCTGGCGGTGCGCGCCTTCCTCGCCGGTTTCGGTGTAGCCGCTGGCCAGCACGATGGCCGCCGCGCAGCCGCGCGCCGACAGCTCCCGGACCGTCTGGTGCGCGCGCTCGGCACCCAGCAGCACCACGGCCACGTCCGGCACCTCGGGCAGCGAGGCCACGTCGGGATAGCAGGGCAGGTCGCCGATGCGCTCCACCTTGGGATTGACCGGCAGGATGCGGCCCGAGTACCCGTGCTTTTGCAGATAGGCCACCGGACGGCCCGTGGTCTTTTGCGGGTCGGCCGAGGCGCCGATGACGGCGACGCTGCGCGGCGACAGCAGCTTGGCGATGGCTTCGTTCATGGCATCACTCCGTGGCGGCCGAACGGGCCAGGAACGCCTCCACGGCGGCGCGGTGCTCGCTGCTCGTGTAGCAGATACCTTGCGCCTGGCTGCCCTGCGCGAACACGTCGTGCGAGGTCCGCTCGAAGCTCTGGTTGAGGATCGTCTTGGTGAGCGCGATCGCGGTGGGCGACGCGCTGCCCAGCTCCCTGGCCCACGCCTGCGCGTCGGCCAGCAGCGAGGCGGCCGTGGTACGGCGGTCCACGATGCCGAGGGCCAGGGCCTCGTCGGCGTCCACTTTGCGCCCGGTGAAGATGAGCTGCTTGGCCTGCGAGAGGCCGACCCGGCGCGGCAGGAAGTACATGCCGCCCCCGTCCGGCACGATGCCGCGCAGCACGTAGCTCCAGGTGAAGCTGGCCCACTCGCTGGCCAGGATGAAGTCGCAGGCGAGCGCCGTGTCGGCACCCAGGCCCGAGGCCGCGCCGTTGACGGCGGCGATCACCGGCTTGGGCATGGTGTGCAGCAGTGCCTGCGTGTGGTGCACGCGCTGCTGGCGCTGCCAGCCGTTGAAGCCGACCTCGCCCGCCGGTGCGTTCATGCGCCGCTGCATGCCGGCGATGTCTCCGCCCGCGCAGAAGCCCTTGCCCGCGCCCGTGAGGACGAGGGCGCGGATGCTGCGGTCCGAAGCCACCTTTTCGAGCGCGTCGATGAACTCCGTGCGCATGTCGTCGCTCATGGCGTTGCGCTTGTCGGGGCGGTTGAGCGTGATGGTGGCCACCGCGTCGGTGGTGTGCAGTTCGATCAGGGTGTAGCGCATGGCTTGTTCTCTCTACAGGGGAATCGGGGTCGGTGCCGGCAGGGGGGCGGGCAGGGCGTTCAGTCGGGCTTGATGCTGTTTTCCTGGATGATCCGGGCCCAGCGCTGCTCCTCGGCCTGCACGTAGGTGTCCAGCTCCGCCGGGGGGCCGGCGTTGATCACCAGGCCTTCGTGTTCAAGCTTGCGAACGAAGTCGGGCGAGCGGGCCGCCTTCTGCGCCGCCGCGTTGAGCCGCTCGACCACCGGTGCGGGCGTGCCGGCCGGCACGTACAGGCCGTACCAGCTCTCCACCCGATAGCCCGGTACCGTGGCCGCGACGGTCGGAACGCCCTTGAAGGCGTCGGAGGGCTGCGCGGTCGTCACGCCCAGGGCGCGCAGCTTGCCGGTGTCCACGAAGGTGGACACCGCCGCGGCGGTGGCGAACATCATGTCCACCTGCCCGCCCAGCAGGTCGGTCAGCGCCGGGCCCGCACCTCGGTAGGGGATGTGCGTGAGCGACACCTTGGCGAGGTTGCCGAACATTTCGCCGGCCAGGTGCGCGGAGGTGCCCGCACCCTGCGATGCGTAAGTGAGCTTGCCCGGATGGGCCTTGGCGGCGGCCACCACCTCGGCCACGGTCTTGTACGGGCTCTCGGGCCGCACCACCAGCACGTTGGGCCCGCGCCCGATCAGGATGACCGGCTGGAACGCCTTGTTGCTGCCGTAGGGCAGCTTGGGCTGCAGCGCCGGATTGATGGCATGCGCGAAGGACGCCACCACGGCCACGTAGCCGTCCGGCGGGCTCTTGGCCACGTTGTCCGTGCCGATCATGGTGCCTGCGCCGGGCTTGTTTTCGATGATGACCGGCTGGCCCAGGTCCTTGGACATTTCCGCGCCCAGCGTGCGCGCGATCAGGTCGGTGCCGCCGCCCGGGGCGAAGGGCACGACGAGCTTGAGGGGTTTGTCCGGAAACCCGGCCCAGGCCGGGGCGAGCGGGCAAGCCAGTGCGAAAAAGAGGGAAATCGCTCTCGCGCCTCGGCGAGCGAAGGGGGTGGGCATTGCGTTGTCTCCTGTTGTGGTCTGGTCGCGTCCGGCATCCCATCGGTGTGCCATGCCGGGCTGCCCAAAGCTTAGGCAGTTCCCCCCGTCTTGTGACCCCCTCTGTTCCAACCAGTGAAACTGGACGGGGGTGTCGGCACGCTGGACAATCGGCGCTCGCCCAGGCCGGGCGCCAGGAAAACCCCTTCATGACCCGTTCCGCCATCCTCCCGGACCTGCCCGGGCAGTCGCCCTCCAACCGCTCGCTGGAGCGGGGCATCGAGATCCTTCGCGCCTTCCGCCCGGGCTCGGAGATGCTGGGCAACGGAGACCTGGTGGAGCGCACCGGCCTGTCCAAGGCCACGGTGAGCCGGCTGACGCAGACGCTGGTGGGCGCGGGCATGCTGCAGTGGGACCCGGCGCGGCGCGCCTACCGGCTGGCGCCCGCGGTGCTGAGCCTGGCGCATTCGATGCGCACCGGCTCGCGGGTGCTCTCGGCCGCCGCGCCGCTGATGCGGACCATGGCCGAATCGCGGCGCATCAACGTCGGGCTGGCCGCGCCGGACCGCGATGAGATGGTGTACCTCGAATCCATCCGGTACAACCGGCGGATCGTGCTGCGGCATGTCGTGTCCGGCCAGCGCGTGCCCATGGAACTGACTTCGCTGGGCCGCGCCTACCTGGCCGTGGCGCCGGCCCCCCAGCGCAATGCGCTGCTGGAGGTGTTCAAGGCGCGCCGGCGGGGCCAGTGGAAAGCGATCGAGCGGGAGATCGACGACGCCCGGGCCAGCGTCCATGCACGGAACTTCTGCGCCGCGGCGTGGCAGCCCGAGGTCGTGGCGCTGGCCACGCCGCTGCCCACGGCCGATGCCATCTACGTGCTCAACTGCAGCGTCTCGACCGGCGACCCACTGGAGGCGGTGGTGGGCGAGCTGCACGCGCCCCTGCTGGCCCTGCGCGCCGACATCGTCCGGGCACTGCAGGCGCAGGCCGCGCAGGAGGCGTGAGCCGGGGCCCTGGCGCCCAGACGGCCTTTTTTGTGGTTCGTCAGCCCGCGCCGGTGCGTCGCCGCGGCCCGATCAGCCCGGTGGACAGCATCGTGCCGCACACGATCACCAGCCCGCAGCCCACCATCCACGGCGTGACGGCCTCGTGCAGAAACACCGCGCCGTAGAACACCGCGAACACCGGCGCCAGGAAGGTCACCGCCAGCGCCCGGCTGGGCCCGGCATGGGCGATCAGGCGAAAGTACAGGATGTAGGCGATGCCGGTGCACAGCACGGCCAGCGCCACCACCGCGGCCCAGGCGCGCAGGCCGGGCGTCTGCGCGGGCCAGAACCAGATCGCCGGCAGCGCCAGGCCCAGAGTCGCGCCCAGCTGGCTGCCCGTGGCCGTGGCCAGCGGCGGAATGCCCGTGAGGTAGCGGCGCGCGAAGCTCGCGGCCACCGCGTAGCACGACGAGGCCAGCAGGCAGGCCCCGAGCGCCCAGCCGGCATGCCCCGTCTTCAGGCCCACGCCCGCTGGCGCCCGCCAGGCCAGCAGCGCCACGCCGATGAACCCCAGCGCCAGCCCGAGCCAGCGCAGCCGCGTGATGCGGTCGCCCAGCCACACCCAGGCCACCAGCGCACCGAAGAGCGGCACCGTCGCGTTCAGGATGGACGTGAGCCCGGTCGCCAGGTGCATCACCGCCCAGGCGAACAGCGCGAACGGAATGGCGGAGTTGATCAGCCCGGCCAGCATGATCGGCCGCCAGTGCTGGCGCAGCGCCGGCCACTGGCCCTGGCGCAGCAGGATCGGCCACAGGAAGAGCGTGGCCAGGCCCACGCGCAGGCCGGCGGCGGGCAGCGCGCCGAACTCCGCCGCACCCAGCCGCATGAACAGGAACGAGGCGCCCCACAGCGCCGACAGCACGATGAACTCGCCCAGCCACGCCCTGGGCGCCGCGCCCACGGCGCCCGGCGCGCCGGCCGCCCGCGCGCTCATGCCGTGGCCCCAGCGGCGGCAGGTGCTTCGCCGGCAAAGAGCGGCAGCGTGCCCGTTCGGTCGTTGTGCCCCCCGCTGCCGGGCGGCACCGCGCCTTCGCGCTGCAGCAGCCAGGCCTTGCGCGGCAGCCCGCCGGCATAGCCCGTCAGGCTGCCCGCCGAGCCCACCACGCGGTGGCACGGCACGATCACGCTCACCGGGTTGCGGCCCACCGCTGCGCCCACGGCGCGCACGGCCAGCGGCCGCTCCAGCAGGCGGCTCAGGGCACCGTAGCTGGTGGTGGCGCCGCAGGGAATGCCCAGCAGCGCCTGCCACACGGCCTGCTGGAACGGCGTGCCGCCCGACAGGTCCAGCGGCAGGTCGAAGCGGGTGCGCCGGCCGTCCAGGTATTCGTGGAACTGGGCCGTGGCCCGCCGCAGCAGCGGATGGGCGTCGTCCACGGGCCAGGCGCCGGGGCCGTCGAGAAACGCTTCTGGCTGGTGGCGCTGCCCGTCGAACCACAGGCCCGACAGGCCCAGCGGCGAGGCGGACAGGCGCACGTCGCCCAGCGGGGTGGGCGTGCGGCTTTGCACGGTGAGGGGATGGAACTGCATGATCGAATCCAAGGTAAAAAGTGGCTCCAGCACAATGAATGTGCCGGCATATTGCTATGTTTTTGATAGTGATTGCGGGGTGGGCGCCCCCGATGCCGTGGGCGTGCCCCCCAGCGTCCACGCCCGGATCACCGCATAGCTGCGCCACGGCCGCCACGCTTGCGACGCGGCCGTGGCCGCCTGGGCCGCGCGCGGCGCGCCCTGCACGCCCAGGGCCTTGTGCAGCGCCACGTCGCCCGCCGGAAACGCATCGGGCCAGCGCAGCGCCCGCATGGCGATGTACTGCGCCGTCCAGTCGCCGATGCCCGGCAGCTCGCACAGCGCCGCCGTGGTGGCCGCCACATCGGCCGCGCCGTGCAGCGCCAGGCGCCCGCTGTCCACCGCCTGGGCCAGCGCCACGATGGCGGCCTGCCGCTGGCGCACGATGCCCAACTGCCCCAGCGCATCGCCCGCCGCGCCGGCCAGCACCGCGGGCGAGGGGAACAGCCGCGTCAGCGCCGGCCAGGGTGTGTCGATGGGCTCACCGAAGCGCTCCATCAGCCGCTGCGCCAGCGTGCGGGCGGCGGCCACGGTGATCTGCTGGCCCAGTACGGCGCGCACCGCCAGCTCGAACCCGTCGAACGCGCCGGGCACGCGCAGCCCGTCGCCCTCGGGGAAGGCACCGTGCAGTACGGCGTTGATGGCCTGCGGATCGGCGTCCAGGTCGAGCAGGGCGCGCACGCGCGAAATCACCAGCGGCAGCACCGGGTGCAGGTTGTCGCTGGTCTGCAGCAGCACCTGGGGACGGTCGGGGTCGAACCGGGCGCTCAGCCAGCCGGCATGCACCTGCCCGCCCGCCACCAGCCGCACCGTGCGGCGCAGGGCCTGCTCACCCTCGGTGGACACCGACTCCACCGCATGGATCTGCCGCTTGGCGAAAAACGCCAGCAGGGCCGGCACGTCCAGGGGCGGCCGGTAGGCCAGGCGCACCGTGCTGCTGGCGCCACCCGCCGCAGTGCCCGCGCCGGTCTTGCGCAACTGCGTGGGATTGAGCCCGTAGTGCCCGGCAAACGCCGCGTTGAAGCGCCGCACGCTGCCGAAGCCGCTGGCCAGCGCCACCTGCGTGACGGGCAGGTCGGTGTCGGTCAGCAACTGCTTGGCGGCCAGCAGGCGGCGCGTCTGCAGGTATTGCAGGGGCGACACGCCCAGGGCCGTCTCGAAGATGCGGCGCAGGTGCCGGTCGCTCACGCCCAGCCGGGCGGCCAGGCGCTGCAGGGGGGACGGGCCGGTGGCGGCGGCCTCCCACGCGCCTTCGCCCTCCAGCAGGCGCAGCGCCTCGCGCACCAGGATGTCGGGCGCGTCCTGCACCGACCAAGCCAGCGCGCGCGGCGCCAGTTCGGGCCGGCAGCGCAGGCAGGGCCGAAAACCCGCGCTCTCGGCCTGGGCGGCCAGCACGAAGAAGCGGCAGTTCTCGCGCCGCGGCGTGCGCACCGCGCACACCGGCCGGCAGTAGATGCCGGTGGAGGTCACGCCGGTGAAGAACCGCCCGTCGAAGCGCGCATCCCGGGCCGCCATCGCCCGGTAGCGGGCATCGTCGGCATCGGGGGCCAGGGGAGGGCGGGGCGCTGTCATGAAGGGCCATCATAGGCCGGCGACGCGGCAGCGCTGGCCGTTTCCGGACATGTGCCTGACGCGCAGGGGACGCGCCGGGGAAGCGCCCGGCGCGGCCGAAGATGCGGCGCTGGCCTACGCGCCGCGGCCCCGGCGGCGCCCGACCCCGCGCCTACAATGCCGCGACCCCGTCCAACGAGAAGGGGCGCCGCAGCGCACCATGCGCCCGCCGCGCCCCGCGATTTCTCCCGAACCGCGAAGGAACCCCCTGTGCAGCCCACGCCCGCCATCTTCAAGGCCTACGACATCCGCGGCATCGTGCCGAGCACCCTGAACGACGAAGTGGCCCGGGGCCTGGGGCGCGCCTTCGGCACCGCCGCGCGGGCCGAGGGGCAGACGGTGGTGGCCGTGGGGCGCGACGGCCGCCTGTCCGGCCCCTCGCTGGCCGCCGCGCTGATCGCCGGGCTGGTGGACGCCGGCATCGAGGTCATCGACATCGGCCCCGCCACCACCCCCATGCTCTACTTTGCCGCCCACACCCTGTGCCACAGCGGCATCCAGGTCACCGGCAGCCACAACCCCAAGGACTACAACGGCTTCAAGATGGTGCTGGCCGGCCGCGCCATCTACGGCGATGAGATCCAGGCCCTGCGCCGCACCATGGAAGAAGAAAGCTGGACGCTGGCCCAAGGCGGCAGCGTGCGCCAGGCCGACGTACTGCCCGCCTACGTGCAGCGCATCACCTCCGACGTCAAGCTCGCCCGCCCCATGAAGATCGTGGTGGACAGCGGCAACGGCATTGCCGGCGCCTCGGCCCCCGGCATCTTCCGCGCGCTGGGCTGCGAGGTGATCGAGCTGTTTTCCGAGGTGGACGGCAATTTCCCCAACCACCATCCCGACCCCAGCAAGCCCGAGAACCTGCGCGACCTGATCGCCACGCTGCAATCGAGCGACGCCGAACTGGGCCTGGCCTTCGACGGCGACGGCGACCGGCTGGGCATCGTCACCAAGGACGGCCAGAACATCTTTCCAGACCGCCAGATGATGCTGTTCGCCCGCGACGTGCTCTCGCGCGTGCCCGGCGGCCACATCCTCTTCGACGTGAAGTGCACCCAGCGCCTGGCCCCCGCCATCACCGAGGCGGGCGGCCAACCCGTCATGTACAAGACTGGCCACTCGCTCATCAAGGCGCGCATGAAGGAACTCGACTCGCCCCTGGGCGGCGAGATGAGCGGCCACATCTTCTTCAAGGAGCGCTGGTTCGGCTTTGACGACGGCACCTATGCCGGCTGCCGCCTGCTCGAAATTTTGAGCCGCGAAAGCGACCCCGGCGCTGTGCTCAACGGCCTGCCCACCAGCCATTCCACGCCCGAGCTGAACGTGTCGTGCGCCGAAGGGGAGCCGCACCGCCTGACCGCCGAACTGCAGGCCCTGGCCGCCGAAACCTTCGCCGCCCCGGCCGAGATCAACACCATCGACGGCCTGCGCGTGGACTGGCCGGACGGCTTCGGCCTCATCCGCGCCAGCAACACCACGCCCGTGCTGGTGCTGCGCTTCGAAGGCCACACGCCCGAGGCGCTGGCGCGCATCGAAGCGGCCATGCTCGCGCTGCTGCACCGGGTCAAGCCCGACGCGCACGTGGGTGCGGCGGCCCACTGATCGTTCGCCGCCAGCCGCCTGCCATCCACCGCCCGCTTCACGGACCATCCGCCCCTTGAATCCCCCCGTGTTCCCACCGCTGTACACCGTGGCAGCGGCGCAGTCGATCTCAATCCCCGGCGATGTGCCGGCCAACGTGCAGGCGCACCTGGCCATGGTGCAGGCCGCCGCCCAGGAAGGCGTGCAACTGCTCGTCTTTCCCGAGCTGTCGCTCACGGGCTATGAGCCCGACCTGGCGGCCCGCCACGTGCTCGGCGCGGACGACGCCGTGCTGGCGCCGCTGCGCGAGGCAGCCCGCGCCCATGGCATGGCCGTGGTGGTCGGCGCGCCCGTGGCCCCCGCCGTGCCGGGCGGCCTGCCGGCCATCGGCGCCTGGGTGTTCGAGCCCGATGGCCGCGCCGCCCTGTACCGCAAGCGCCACCTGCATCCCGGCGAAAACACCTTCGCCAGCCCGGGCACCGAGGATTTCCACGTGCGCCCCCTGGCCGGCCAGCCCACCGCGCTGGCCGTGTGCGCCGACACCACGCACCCCGAACACGCCCGCGCCGCACGCGCAGGCGGCGCGGCCCTGTATGCCTGCGGCTCGGTGATCTCCGAATGCGCCCATGCGCGCGAGACCGCGCAACTGCAGGGCTATGCCGCCGAGTGGGGCATGGCCGTGCTGCTGGTCAACCACGGCGGGCCCACCGGCGGCTACGCCTGTGCCGGCCGCAGCGCCTTCTGGGCGCCGGGCGGCGCCTGCGTGGTGGCCGCCCCGGGCACGGGCACCTGCCTGGTCATCGCGGAGCGCGATGGCAACGGCGCCGGGTGGCGGGGCCGCGTGCTCCCCACAGAACCCGGCCGGCCCGGCACTGCGGGCTTGGCAGGGCAGTGACCCCCGCCCGCGCCCTGTACTCGGCCATCACCTGGCTGGCCCAGCCGCTGCTGCGCGCCAAGCTGCGCCGCCGCGCCGCCACCGAGCCCGGCTACGGCGTGGCCGTGGAAGAACGCTTCGGCCACTACCCGCAGGCGATGGACAGCCTGGCCCCCATCAGCGCCACCGGCCTGGGCAATCCCTTCGTCTGGGTGCATGCCGTCTCGCTGGGCGAGACCCGGGCCGCCGCCATCCTGCTGGCGGAGCTGCGCCAGTTGCTGCCCGGCATGCGCCTGCTGCTCACCCATGGCACCGCCACCGGCCGCGCCGAAGGCGAAAAACTGCTGCAACCCGGCGACGTGCAGGTCTGGCAGCCGTGGGACACGCCCGGCGCGGTGCGGCGCTTTCTGCAGCAGTTCCGCCCCGAGATCGGCATCCTCATGGAAACCGAGATCTGGCCCAACCTGCTGGCCGGCTGCCGCCAGCGCGGCATTCCCGTGGTGCTGGCCAACGCCCGCCTCAACGCAAAATCGCTCGCCGGCGCACGCCGCCTGTCGTGGCTGTCCCGCCCCGCCTACGCGGGCCTGGCCGCCGCCTGGGCCCAGACCGAGGCCGACGCCGAGCGCCTGCGCGCGGCCGGCGCCCGCGTGCAGGGCGTGTTCGGCAACCTCAAGTTCGACGTGGTGCCCGACGCCGCCCAACTGGCGCAAGGCCGCCAATGGCGCGACGCCACCGGCCGCCGCGTGGTCCTGCTGGCCAGCAGCCGCGAGGGCGAAGAAGCGATGTGGCTGGAGGCCTTGCAGTCAAAACGGACTCCAGCGCAAATAACACCAGGGCATTCTGCTATCAATTCAGGAGTGTCCAGCACAGGGGCATCGGCAGCAGCCCTGCCCGTGCAGTGGCTGGTGGTGCCACGCCACCCCCAGCGCTTCGCCCAGGTGCGGGAGCTGATCGAGGCCGCCGGCCTGACCGTGTCGCCCCGCAGCACCTGGGGCGCCGCACCCGGCACCGCCGACGTGTGGCTGGGCGACTCGCTGGGTGAGATGGCGCTGTACTACGGCCTCTCGCATGCGGCCCTGCTGGGCGGCAGCTACGCGCCGCTGGGCGGCCAGAACCTGATCGAGGCGGCAGCCTGCGGCTGCCCGGTGGTGACGGGGCCACACACGTTCAACTTTGCCGAGGCGGCACGGTTGGCTTGCGAAGCGGGGGCGGCGCTGCGGGTAAAGGACATGGCCGAGGGGGTGGGTGTGGCGGAGGCGCTGGTGGGGGATGCGCCAAGGCTGGAGGACGCGCAGGGCAGGGCGGTGGCGTTTACCAGCGCGCACCGGGGGGCGGCGTTGGCGACGGCGCTGGCTGTGGCGCAGATGTTGCGGGTGCAGCTTGGGGGCTCGGGGGAATTCAGGCCATCAAGTCCGTCGGGCGGTGTGGATTCCCAATGAAAAACCAACCCACGCAACGGTTAACGAGCGGCTCCGCAGCGGTAATTGCCATACCGTCTTGATGGCAGGTGAGCAGGGTCAACTTTCAATCAGTTCACGAGGAAAGCAGTGATTGCGACCGTCAGGTCAGTACGCGAATGGTGGATGGGAGTTGCGATAGCCCTCATCATGATCTCCTTCATATTGGGGGGGACGGAAATTTATGAGCTTTACAAGCTACATATCCTGTCCAGTCAAGGTGCGGTTCGCGCTACTGGAAAATTGGAATTGACTGCAAAAAGTTTGAAGTTTCGTAGCGCGGGCATTATTATTTTGGATTGCCCGAGATATCGGTGCGGATACCCAGGCATGGAGGCCGATGCAGGAAAAGAAGTGACAGCTTATTTAACGGATGGACGCATATTGGCCGTCCAGATTGATGGCACGCACCGAGACACCTTGGCACTGGTCAATGGCCAGAAGAAGAACAGAATCATGTGGTATGTCATTCAGCTCTTCTTCGGCATTTCAATTTTCATTCTTACCTACAAGGGTCGCTCAAGAGGAGTTGGGCGTTATTTCTGAGCAGCGAAACATATTCCGAAGGCCATGAGCACACTGTCTCATAGGACAGGATCCGGTCATAAGCAAGCATGGAAACGCGTCTAGCACCAAGTATTTTCGAAAATCTTGACGAAGAGGTTCGCGGCATATATTCAGCCGAATTTAACCGAAGGTGCTTATTCGGCAACCCCTGACGTGATGGCCGGGGCATCTAAGGCAGATTCAACGGGCCTTAAAAAAGGCCAGGACACCAATTTATTTCAATTGAATACTATTCACTACAAAGCCCAGAATGCTTTGTGAGTAAGAAATGATGACAGGGTCGCCCGGCTTCAATTTTTCCCAATCTCGCTTTGGGATGCAAGTGCTTATCTTTGATGGCATGGATCTCCCAAAAATGCTCGCTTTAAAATGGCATCCTCGTCCTGAGCTCTTCCAGCGCTCCACCACATATGCATCCGCATAACCTGTGGGTTGCGTCATTTGCGCGTACAGTACCGGAATACCAAGACAAACCAAAAAGTATCCCAAGAAGGCGGAAAGCGGCATGATAAACAGCAAAAGAATTGCCAAGCGCTTTAAAATCCCACTCCGAACAAACCGGCTCACAGGATTTTTATCTCTAAGCACAATTAGCGCTGTTAATGTGGCCATCAGGAAAGCGGCAGCAAGTGCCCATGGCTTTAGCTGGGGTGACGGAACGACATTTCCGTGCCCCATTCCATTGATTGTTACGCAAATGATTAAAAGATAAAACAGCGTGATCGCCTTGCCTCGAAGGGTGTCGCCGTGTCTGAAAAGAATGCCCATTTGATGCAATAAATAATTGACCTGTTAAGTCGAGAATTGCAGGCAAATGCGTGCACTTCAACGAAAACATAGTTAGCGATGTCGTGACTTATGGCAAATCAGCGACTAAGGCGGCGGGCTTTCAAATGGCCTGAAAAATCTCCGCCACTTCTCTGCTCGCGGGCCTTCGAACGATCAAGTGGCGCAGGGAAGTCGCACCAAGCCCTAATAGCAATATGCCCGAAATTATCCAGGCCCATCCCATACAGTAATTCTTTCAATGTCGATTTCTGACAGGGGAAAAATTTAGCAAAATCGTGAGTTACGGTGAACCAGCGACTAATTGGCGCTCGTCTCATCGCTGGCGCTACCGGACAAATGAACGCAGCACAGATACAGGCCCAGCAAAACGCAGGGCAGGAAAAGAAAAATGAAGGGCAAGAAGGCCGCTGTACATACGATGCCAGCCAATCCACCACCCATCGGCCAGAGCAGGGACGTTCGCTCTTCCCTCAGCCAGGCGAGGTTCATCACGATCAGTGCCAACCAAGCGAAGGCAGCTGCAATTCCAAGGTAGAACCCCGTTCCCCTGACTGCCGAAGCGGGATCGGCGATCACGGCAACCATCGATGAGCCGACGATCATTGTTAGCGACATCAACACGCCAACGCTGGAAAAGAGCCAGCACACAAGACTTATTGCCACTCTGCGACCGTTCTTGGCTCGTTCCATTTTCGTTTCAAGTTTCTGCTGTGAGGACTGACCACAATCAGCGTTCGCCAAGTCTTGGCACCCGCAGTTCACGCACTGTCCATTGTTTTTGGATGCATCACCCACCAGACCGCACCCATCCAGAACAGGAAGTAGGTCACGCCCGCCAACGCGATGGAAGCGCCTGAAGGCCAATCCAGCTTTGCAGCGAAAGCCAAAGGAACGACCAGGATGGCGGCCAACAGCGTGCCTTTGTTCTGGGGATCCAAACCACCCGATGTCACCCAAAGCGCCACGAAGGTCGAGGCGCACGCCAAGACGAGCGCAATGGCTATCCGTACCCAGATCGGGGCGGTGATTGGTTTGCAGCGGACGACACCCATTTGCCACATCCAGATTCAAGACTCAAAGGAAGTCCAACTGTGGCACATGAACGGCGGCTTGTGGCCGGATGGCTGCCTGCCGTGACCCGCTGCTTCCAGCGTTGCCCGGACGATTGGCTGCGCGCTGATTCATTCCTCCACTGGCGCTCGGGGATTTTCAGGTTGTCCGAAACACTGTTTTTAAGTACAGTCTTTCAAGTTCTCTCCCATCCTTCGCGCCGTGCTGACGACCTGGGCGGCACATGGGCCAACTCGGCGTGAGACACCCCACCGTACCTCGGCCAACCCAGGCCATGCACGGGCCGAAACACGTTTTCCACTCCACCGCGAAGCCAACTATCCCACCCCTGGCTCCGCATCCATCGCCCGCCGCCTCAAACCTGCCAAGGGGTACGCACGCTGGCCATACAACCCTTTCAGGAGGCAAAGCAATGCGAGTCAAATTCATGGGATTCCGGTTTGTCCTCCACCCGCAGGGCCCCCTGTCGCTGGAGACCTTCGCGCAGGCCCTTTCCGCCCGGGGCTACGACCCCAGCGCGCCCGCGGACGGGCAGCGTTTGTTCTTCCTGAACGATTCGGCGGACCCCGACTACCACGTGGGCGTGGTCATCACCGTCAAGGACCACAAGACCTATTGCGAACTGGTGCGCGCGCCCACCAACATCCTGGTGCGTGTGGCGCAGGTGCGGCGCGATGCCAGCCTGATGGATTTCAACTTCTTCGTGCTGCACAAGCGCACGGGGGCGGGCATGTACCAGTACTACCACCACTCCTGCAGCGTGAGCACCTTCTGCCACCTGGCCGGCACCCATTTCAACCAGTACAAGGAGCTGGCGATCGCCGAGAAAATCGCGGCGGCTGGTGGCAGTGAGTTGACCGAGGCGCGGCGCGTCAAAATCCGACGCGAGCACAATGCCCGCTTCTCCTGGGAAGTGCTGGTGCGGCAAGAGGCGCTGCAGTCCATGATCGAAGAACTGGAGAAGGTGAAGAGTTTCGAATACGTGGTCGCCACGCCCGAGGTGCCGCAGGCGCAGTTCAAGGCCCATACGGCCTACATCAAGAACCGCGCGAGCAAGATCACCTTCGTGGCGGGCACGCCCGGCAAAATGCTGGCGGCGGCCATCCAGGCGTGCGTGAGGGCGGAGCGCCCCCAGCGCGGCCGCATCGAAGGGGTGGATGCCCATGGCGTCGAGAAAGTGATTTCCATCTTGGACAACCCGGAAAATTTCGGCGAATACGACTACGACCAGCTGGCCTCCAGGCTCGACCAGTTGGACGTGACGCGCTTTTCCACCGCCTGGGTGGTCGAGGAGCTGCTGCGGCAGTGCCGCGAGCACCGCCACATTTTCGAGATGCCGATGCGATGAGGCGGTATGTGCTCCAGGCGTTGCTGTTCTCGGCCGCCGTGGTGGCCGGTGTGGTCTATGGGGTGCCCGACGCCGATGGGGCCATGCAGTTCTATGGCGAGAAGATCCGGGCCAGCCTGTTCACGGGCCTGCTCACCACGGGCAGCTTCTTGCTGTCGCTCAAGATCTTCATCGTGGTCAAGTTCAAGGAGACGGTGTTCGACACGCCGGGCTACCGCGAGCTGTTCGCTCAGCTCAAAAAGATCGACCCGCGCATCCGGCGCTATGCGCAGGTGCGCAATGTGAGCAACCTGATTTTTGCGTCCATCGTCTCGGCGCTCATCGGGGCGGCGGCGCAGGTCACGCTGGGCCTGTTGGACGTTTTTGCCTGCTTTCTGGCCTGCGTGGCCATCGCCGCGTTCGCGGGGGCCATGCTCTTCCAGACGCTGTGGCTGGTGCACGCGATCATCTCGGACTGGCTGGACCGCACCGAGGACCTGTAACGGCTATCTGACGGCTGCCAGAAGCCACAGCGCGTGCCTTGCGGCGCACATCGCCCGGCGCCGGGGTGCCCACGGTGGCCGCGATGCCGCAAAATGCCAGCCACTGGCGCCCATTCGTCCGTCCTGGCCGACCGATGCGATGGATTGCCTGCCTGTCTGCTTGCCCGCTGCCTGCCTGCCATGATCGAAAAACACTACCTCACCCCGCTCTTCGCCCCCAGCTCCATCGTGGTGCTGGCCGGCCGGGCCGATGCGCCCGAGCCGCTCACGCCGTGCGCCCGCGCACTGCACACCGCACTGCGGGCGCAGCGCTTCACCGGCACGCTGCAATTCCTGGACATCCACACCAGCGGCACGCTGGCCGATCTGGCGCAGACGCGGGCGGACCTGGCCCTGATCGCGCTGCCGCCCGAGGATGTGGTGGCCGCGCTGGAGGTGGCCGGGCGCATCGGCTGCCGCGCCGCGCTGGTGATGTCGCACGGCATGGACGCGGACCATGCGGCGCGGCTCAAGCACATCGCCCGGCGCGAGGGCATGCACCTGCTGGGCCCCAACTCGCTGGGCCTGCAGCGCCCGCACCTGCAGCTCAATGCCAGCGCGGCCGGGCCGCTGGCGCGGGAGGGGTCGCTGGCGCTGGTGTGCCAGTCGGGGGCGCTCACCGCGTCCATCCTGGACTGGGGCACCAAGAACGCGGTGGGCTTTTCCACGGTGGTGTCGCTGGGGCCGAACACCGACGTGGACATCGCCCAGGTGCTGGACTTTCTGGCCAACGACGCGCGCACGCAGAGCATCGTGGTGTACATGGAAGGCATCTCCAGCGCGCGCCGCTTCATGAGTGCGCTGCGCTCGGCGGCCAACGCCAAGCCGGTGGTGGTGCTCAAGGCCGGGCGCAAGCCGGCGGGCAACGAGGCGGCGCACACGCACAGCGGCGCCATCGTGGGCAGCGACGACGTGTTCGACGCGGCCCTGCGCCGCGCGGGCGCGGTGCGGGTGCGGTCGTTCGTGGAGCTGTTCTCCGCCGCCAAGTGCCTGGCCTCGCGCTACCGACCGGTGGGCCGGCGGCTGGCCATCGTCACCAATGGCGGCGGGCCGGGCGTGCTGGCGGCCGACTGGGTGAACGAGATCCTGCTGCAGCTGGGCCGGCTGTCACCGGCCTCGGCCGAGGCGCTGGCCCCGCAGCTGCCGCCGCTGGCGTCCCTGGCCGATCTGATCGACGTGTCGGAAGAGGCGGGGCCTGAGCATTTTCGGCGCGCGGTCGAGGCGGCCGAGAAGGACCGCCAGATCGACGGCGTGCTCGCCATCTATTCGCCCAAGCCGGGCACCGATGCTGCCGCGGTCGCCACCGCGCTGGCCGAGACCAAGCGCCTGATGGGCAAGCCGCTGCTGGCGTGCTGGATGGGCGATGCCTCGGTGGGCCCGGCGCGCGAGGTGCTGCGCGCGGCCGCCATTCCCAGCTTCCGCACGCCCGAGGCGGCCGTGGGGGCCTTCGGCAATATTGCTTCGTTCTACCAGAACCAGCAGTTGCTGCAGCAGACGCCGCCGCCGCTCACCTCGCTGGCCAAGCCCGACATCGAGGGCGCGCGGCTGATGATCGAGAGCGTGCTGGCCGAGCGCCGGCATGTGCTGACCGAGATGGAGTCCAAGACGCTGCTGGCCGCGTTCAACGTGCCCGTCACCAAGACGCTGCTGGCGCGCAGCGCGCACGAGGCGATGATGATCGCCACGCAGCTGGGCTTTCCGGTGGCGCTCAAGATCGATTCGCCCGACGTGAGCCACAAATCCGACGTGGGCGGCGTGGCGCTCGACATCCACACCGGGGCGGCGGCGCGCGATGCCTATACCGACATGGTGCAGCGCGTGGCCCGCCTGCAGCCGGGCGCGCGCATCCAGGGCGTGACGGTGCAGAAGATGGCGCGCGCCCGGCGCGGGCGCGAGATCTGCATCGGCCTGGTGACGGACGACCCGTTCGGCCCGGTGATCACCTTCGGCGCGGGCGGCACGATGATCGAGCTGATCGACGACCGCGCCATGGAGCTGCCGCCGCTCAACCAGTTCCTGGCGCGCCGGCTCATCGAACGCTCGCGCGTGGCCGAGACGCTGGGCGAGTGGCGCGGCGCCAGCGCGGCCAACCGCGAGGCGCTGGAGCAGGTGCTGCTGCGCGTGTCCGAAATGGTGTGCGCGCTGCCGCAATTGCGCGAGATGGACATCAACCCGTTGATCGTGGACGAGCAGGGCGCCGTCGCCGTGGACGCCCGCATCGTGGTCGGCCACGCCGCGCAGTCCATGGGCGGGCGCAGCGAGCATTACAGCCACCTGTCCATCCTGCCCTACCCGGCGCGCTACGAGCAGGTGTGGCCCCTGCGCGGCGGTGGCGAATACCTAGTGCGCCCGGTGCGGCCCGACGACGCGCAGATGCTGCAGAAGCTGGTCAAGGAGCTGTCGCCCGAGAGCCGGTACTTTCGGTTCATCTCGCAGATCGCCGAGCTGCCGGCCTCGATGCTGGCGCGCTTCACGCTCATCGACTACGACCGCGAGATGGCGCTGGTGGCGGTGTACCGCGAACGCAGTGCAGGCGAGGACGGCGAGATCATCGGCACCGAGCGCATCGTGGGCGTGTCGCGCTACGTGACCAACCCCGACCAGTCCAGCTGCGAGTTCGCGCTGGTGGTGGCCGACGACTTCAACGGCCGCGGCCTGGGATCGCGCCTGATGCTCAGCATCATGGACGTGGCCCGCGACCGCGGCCTGTCGGAGGTCGACGGGCTGGTGCTGGCCAACAACCCCAGCATGCTCAAGCTGATGCGGCGCCTGGGCTTCGAGGTGAAGGCGTACCCGGACGATCCGGATTTCAAGCTGGTGACGCACCAGCTTTGAGTCGGGCGCGCGCCTCTCTCAAGGCAGCATGCGCTTGAGCACGTCGTCGCGCCGGACGTGGTGGTGAAACAGCGCCGCGGCGACATGCAGCATCACCACGATCCAGGCGACCCATTGGCCCAGGAAATGGTGCACCGCGTCGACCGTTGGCTCGAATGCGTCCCAGCCCACGCCCAAGGCACGGCTCAGCCACTCGAACATGGCCGTCTCGCGAAAACTGGGCACGCTGAAAAGGCCGAAGTCGGTGGGTGCGTCGGTGCCGATGTAGCCGGTGAGCGGCATGGCGATCAGCAACCCGTAAAGGCCCCAATGCGCCCATTGGGCCAACCGGTGTTCCAGCGGCGAGCCGGGCGGGTGATCCGGCTGCACGGTCGACAGCCGCCACAGCAGGCGCGGCAACACCAGCGTGCCGACCAGCAAGCCCAGGGCCCAGTGAACGTTCAGGACAGGCCAGGATTCGGGCAGGGTGTCATCCATGAACCAGATCACGTAATAGACCACTGCGTAGGCGGCGATGAAGGCCGCGGCGGTGGTCCAGTGAAAGAACTTGGCGATCGCGCCGAATCGCGTGGGCGTGTTTTTCCATGGCATGGGCAGGTTTCCTGTGTGGGGCCGCGAGGGCATTGAAGCGATGGCATCGGTGGCGATGCCCACCGAAGCGCCGCAGGGGCGAACAAGTCGAATTCGTCGGGATGATCCGCGGCGTGAATGGGAAATGCATCGGGGCGCCTGGTATTTCCGGGGCGGGGCGTGCAGGCCGGTCCGGGTGTCAAACGGGCCACTGCAATGCAAAGGCCGATCCGCCCAGGCGAGAGGGCGCCCAGCTCGCCTGTCCCTCATGGGCCTGGGCGATGGCCTGCACCACGGCCAGCCCGAGGCCGCTGCCGGAAGATGGGCCGCGCGATGCCTCTCCGCGCTGGAAGGCATCGAACAGGCGGGCTGCGTCGTCGGCATTCAGGCCGGGGCCGCTGTCTTCCACGCACAGATGGCACATCTCGCCCTCCACCCAGTGGCGGATGCGCATGGGCCCTGGCGTGGCATGGCGCAGCGCATTCTCCAGCAAGGCCAACAGCGCCTGGCGGATTCGCACCGGGTCGCACAGCACCTCCTGGGGATTCAGATCCAGGGTCAACTCGAAGCCGGCCGCGCGCAACTGCGGCTCGAAGGCCTGTGCCACCGCGCCGACCTCGGCCGCCAGATCGGCCAGCTCCAGGTGCAGTTCCAGGTGGCCGCTGTCCTTGAGGCCGAGCAGGCGCAGGTCTTCGATCAGCCGGCCCAGGCCCTCGACGTTTTTCAGCAGGCCCTGGAACTGCGTCGGCGTGGGCTCGAACACCCCTTCCGTCATGCCTTGCAGGCGGCCGCGAAGGATCGTCACCGGGGTGCGCAATTCATGGGCAATGGCGGCATTCCAGAAGGCCCGCTGCTGCGCCATGTGCTGCAGCCTTTCCGCCATGCTGTTGAAGTCCCGCACCAGTTGCGCCGTTTCGCCCAGCGAGTGGTCGTCGGTGGTCGCCCGGGCCGACAGGTCGCCTTCGGCAATCCGGCGCAGGCTTTCGGCCACCGAGTTCAGCGGCACCACGATGCGGCGCGAGAGCTTGACCGCTGTGACCACCGCCAGCACGAGGGCGACGAGCACGGTGCAGAGCATCCACATCGCTTCGATGGGCGAGGGCGTGAGGTCATCCGAAATGCTGGAAGGCGAGAACGCCATCAACAGGGCGAAGAGCGCATAGGAGCCCAGCAGGAACAGCAGGGCGATGCCGATCGCCATCACTGCCAGGGAGACGACCAGCTGGCGGCGCAGGCCGTATGCCGCGGTCATGCCGCGATCCCCAGCCGATAGCCGACACCCCGCACGCTTGCCGGCACGCCTTCCAGCGAGATCAGCTCCAGCTTCTTTCGCAGCTTGCTGATGTGGCTGTCCACCGTGCGCTCCAGCGCATCGCTTTCCGGCAGGCAGGCCGCGAGCAGTTCCGCGCGGCTGAACACCCTCTTGGGTGCACGCGCCATGTGCGCCAGCAGATTGAATTCGGTCAGCGTCAGGTCCAGGGACTGCCGCTGGCCGTCCACCAGCACGCTGGCCTCCAGGGTCTCCGGATCGATCTGGAATGTGCCCACCCGCAGGATCTTCTGGGCCCGGCGTCCGTCCTGGTGGGCCGTGCGACGCAGCACGGCCTGTACACGCGCCACCACCTCCGCCGGGTTGAACGGCTTGACGACGTAATCGTCCGCTCCCAGGCGCAGGCCCATGAGCTTGTCGATGTCCTGGTCCATGGCGGTGAGCATGATCACGGGCGTGTCGCCCCGGTGGCGCAGCTCCGACAGGATCTGCCAGCCGCTCACCCGCGGCATTTGCACGTCCAGCAGCACCAGATCCGGCTTGAGCGACAGGTGCAGGTCCAGCGCGCTGCGGCCGTTCATGGCATGCACGACGCGCAAGCCGCTGCGGCGCAGGTAGGCGCACAGGATCTCGGCGATTTCCGTTTCGTCTTCCGCCACCAGGACGAGTGCGCCTGCGCTCGCGGGATCGGCGGGTGACGGGTGGGTGTCGGTCATGGCCCGGATTGTGCCGGCTTCGCCCGGTGTTTTTTCTCTCCATTTTGGTTCCATGTTTCGTCCAGAAAAAACGGACGCGGCTTCTCCAGAATCGCGTCCCTGCTGGCGCTGCCGCGTCTGCCATGAATGCAAGTGAAGGACCGAAAGATGACGATGCGAGGATGGGGCGCCCTGGGAATGGGTTGTGCGCTGGCCGCCGGGTTGGTGGCGTGCAAACCGGCCGAGAAGAGGGCGGCGGCAGAGCCCGTGCAGGTCACGGTGCTGGCCTTGAAGCCCGAGGCGGTCACCGTGCGCGAGGCGCTTGCCGGCCGCGTGGCGGCTGTCCGCTCGGCGGAGATCCGTGCGCAGGTGGGTGGCATCGTCCAGCGCCGGCTCTTCGAGCAGGGCGCGGACATCGCGGCCGGACAGCCGCTCTTTCAGATCAATCCGGCCCCGTTCCAGGCCGATGCGGACATGGCCGCGGCCGCCTTGCAGCGCACCCAGGCCGCATGGCGGCGTGCGCAGGCACAGACGGCCCGGCTGGAGCCGCTGATGCGCGAGGGCGCGGTCAGCCGCCAGGATTATGACGACGCCGCCTCGCAGCGCGACCAGGCGGCCGCAGAGGTCGCCCAGGCCGAGGCGGTGCTGGCGCGCCGTCGCCTGGACCTGCGGTTCGCCCGGATCGATGCGCCCATTGCGGGCCGCATCGACCAGGCGCTCGTCACCGAAGGCGCTCTGGTGGGGGCGGGCGATGCCACGCCCATGGCCCGCATCCAGCAGATCGACAAGGTCTATGTGGATGTGCGCCAGCCGGCGTCGGCACTGGAGGCGCTGCGGGCCGGTGGCGCGCGCCTGCCCGTCCGCATCCTGCGGGCCGACGGGCAGCCCTATGCCCTGCACGGCCGGATCCTGTTTTCCGCCCTCCAGGTGGACCCCGGCACCGGCGACGTGCTGCTGCGCATCCAGGTGGACAACCCCGAGCGCCAGTTGCTGCCGGGCATGTTCGTGCGCGCCGAAGTCGTGAAAAGCCAGTACGCCGATGCCTTGCTGGTGCCCCAGCAGGCCGTGCAGCGGGTGGAGGGCAGGGCGCAGGTATGGCGGGTGCAAGAAGGCCATGTCGCCCAGCCTGCCGAGGTGCAGCTGGGAGAGGCCATCGGGCCGGACTACCGCGTTCGAAGCGGGCTGGAGCCTGGCCAGCGCGTGGTGGTCGAAGGCATCGAGCGACTCACCGCCGGTGCGCAGGTCGCACCGAAGCCTTGGCAGCCGTCGGCATCGGCATCGGCCTTGCGCGCCGGCGCGCATTGAGCGGGCAGGGAGTCAAAGATGCCCCAATTTTTCATTCGGCGACCGGTGTTCGCCTGGGTGGTGGCCGCGTTCATCGTCCTGCTGGGCCTGATCGCGCTGCCGCAACTGCCGATCGCCCGCTACCCCTCGGTGGCGCCGCCCGCGGTCACCGTGTATGCCACGTACCCGGGTGCGACACCGCAGGCCATGAACGACTCGGTCGTCAGCCTGATCGAGCGGGAGCTTTCCAGCGTCAAGAACCTGCTGTATTTCGAGTCGTCGGTGGACACCTCGGGTTCGGCGCAGATCTCGGCCACCTTCAAGCCGGGCACGAACCCGGAGCTGGCGCAGGTCGATGTGCAGAACCGGCTCAAGGCGATCGAGTCGCGCCTGCCCCAGACGGTGCGCCAGAACGGCGTGACCGTCGAATCGGCCACGTCCAGCTTTCTGCTGATCGTGAGCCTCGTGTCCGAGGACGGCCGCCACGGCGAGCTGGCGCTGAGCGACTATCTCGCGCGCAACGGCGTGGAGGAGCTGCGCCGCATCGAAGGCGTGGGCCGGGTCCAGCTTTTCGGGGCGGAGCAGG
Source organism: Acidovorax sp. SUPP2539 (assembly GCF_030158975.1). Lineage (NCBI taxonomy): Bacteria > Pseudomonadati > Pseudomonadota > Betaproteobacteria > Burkholderiales > Comamonadaceae > Acidovorax > Acidovorax sp. SUPP2539. Next base: position 367,908 of record NZ_BQXJ01000005.1, read on the forward strand.
CCATGCGCATTTGGGTGGATCCGGACAAGCTCATTTCATATGGGCTGTCGATGAACGACCTGTCCACCGCGCTGTCCCAGCAGAACGCACAGATCGCACCCGGCCGCGTGGGCGATTCGCCCAGCCTTCCCGGCCAGCGCGTGACCATTCCGCTGACGGTGCAGGGCCAGTTGTCCACGCCCGAGCAGTTCGCCGCCGTGGTGCTGCGTTCGAACCGCGACGGCTCCAGGGTGGTTCTGGGCGATGTGGCGCGTGTCGAGCTGGGGGCGCAGTCGTACGGCTTCGCCACCCGCGACGATGGCAGGGCGTCGGCCGGGGCCGCGGTGCAGCTTTCGCCGGGCGCCAACGCCGTGCGCACTGCCGAAGCCGTGCACCAACGCCTGGCGGAGCTGGGCCGCGCGTTGCCGGCCGGCATGCGCTACACGACGCCCTTCGACACGGCGCCCTTCGTGAAGATCTCGATCGAGAAAGTGCTGCACACGCTGCTGGAGGCGATGGCGCTGGTGTTCATCGTGATGTTCGTGTTCCTGCAGGACGTCCGCTACACGCTCATTCCGGCCATCGTGGCACCCATCGCCTTGCTGGGCACCTTCGCGGTCATGCAGGTGGCGGGCTTTTCCATCAACGTGCTGACGATGTTCGGCATGGTGCTGGCCATCGGCATCATCGTGGACGACGCGATCGTGGTGGTGGAGAACGTGGAGCGGCTGATGGCGACCGAGGGCCTCGGCCCCCGGGAGGCCACCGCCAAGGCCATGCGAGAGATTACGGGCGCCGTGGTGGGCATCACCCTGGTGCTGACGGCCGTGTTCATTCCCATGGCGTTCGCCAGCGGCTCCGTGGGGGCCATCTACCAGCAGTTCGCGCTGTCGATGGCGACCTCCATCCTCATCTCCGCATTCCTTGCGCTGAGCCTCACGCCTGCCCTGTGCGCCACGCTGCTCAAGCCTGTGCAGGCCGGTCACCACGAAAAGCGCGGCTTCTTCGGCGGCTTCAACCGGCGTTTCGCCCGCCTGACCGATGCCTACGGCAGGCAGGTCGGCGGGCTGCTGCGCCGGCCGGCCCGCGTGATGGTGGGCTTCCTCGCCATCGTCGCCCTGCTGGGCTGGGCGTTCGTGCGGCTGCCTTCGGCCTTCCTGCCAGAGGAGGACCAGGGGTACTTCATGACCTCCTTCCAGTTGCCGGCCGACGCCACCATGGAGCGCACGCTGGACGTGGTCAAGGACTACGAGGCGCATGTCGCCGCGCGGCCCGGCATTGCCACCAACCAGACGGTGATCGGCTTCGGCTTCTCCGGCTCGGGACCCAATTCGGCACTGGCGTTCACCATGCTCAAGGATTGGCCCCAGCGGGGCGGAGCCACCGCGCAGGACGAGGTCTCGCGCGCCCAGCAGGCCATGGCCCACATCAGGGAGGGCACGGTGATGAGCCTGATGCCGCCGGCCATCGACGAGCTGGGCACGTCGTCCGGCTTCACGATGCGGCTGCTGGACCGCTCCCACCAGGGGCATGCGGCCCTCAAGGCGGCCGAAGCGCGGCTCATCGCGCTGGCCTCCGGCAGCCCGCTGCTGGCCAGCGTGTATGCCGACGGATTGCCCCCGGGTGCGAGCGTGCGCCTGGACATCGACCGCCAGAAGGCCGCGGCGCTGGGAGTGCCGTTTTCCGCGATCAGCGACACCCTCTCGGCGGCCTTGGGCTCGCTGTATGTGAACGACTTTCCCAACCGGGGGCGCATGCAGCAGGTGATCGTGCAAGCCGATGCCAAGGCGCGCATGCAGCTCGGCGACGTGTTGAAACTGCCTGTGCCCAGCGCCAGCGGTGGCATGGCCCGGCTGGGCGAGGTGGTGACGCCGGTGTGGACCGAAACGCCGCTGCAACTGGCCCGCTACCAGGGCTACCCTGCCGCGCGCCTGTCGGGCAGCGCCGCGCCGGGCGTCTCCAGCGGCGCCGCGATGGCGGAAATGGAGCGCCTGGCCCGGCAGCTGCCGCCCGGATTCGCCATCGCCTGGCCCGGGCAATCCCTGCAGGAGCGCCAGTCGGCCGCGCAGGCGCCGCTGCTGATGGCGCTGTCGATGCTGGTGGTGTTCCTGGTGCTGGCCGCGCTGTACGAAAGCTGGTCGATTCCTGCGGCCGTGATGCTGGTGGTGCCGCTGGGCCTGATCGGCGCTGTGGCGGCCGTGCTGCTGCGCGGGCTGCCCAACGACGTGTTCTTCAAGGTGGGACTGATCACGGTGATCGGGCTGTCGGCGAAGAATGCCATCCTGATCGTCGAGTTCGCCAAGCAGTTGCGCGAGCAGGGCCACGGGCTGGTCGATGCGGCCGTGACGGCGGCGCGGCTGCGGCTGCGGCCCATCCTGATGACCTCGCTGGCGTTCGCGCTGGGCGTCGTTCCGCTGATGCTGGCGACCGGCGCCAGCCAGGAAACCCAGCACGCCATCGGCACCGGGGTGTTCGGCGGCATCGTCACCGCCACGGTGCTGGCCGTACTTTTCGTGCCGGTCTTCTTCGTGCTGGTCGTGGGCTTGCAGGAACGCTGGCAGCGCCGGCGGCCCGCGTTGCCCGCTCCGCCGCAGGCCGATACCGAAGGGCGGGCCTGACTGCCCGCCAAACACGCCTGGCGCTTCGGCCGGCCCTTGGGCGCCTGAGGCGCAATGGCACATGGAGGGGTGGATTCGACCATCTGTGCATGGCTTCGCACCAGCGCACCTGACGGTTCACCGGCTGGGATTTAGTGGTGCCCTTTGCCGCATCCAACTTCCAGCACGCGCCCAGCATGATCACCCCACCCTCAACGGGAAGCGCCCCCAAGGGCGTGGAGGACACCCGGAGATCCGACAACCAGACGCCACAGCCGCCAACGAACCGCAGTCTTCCTGCCCCCAAGGCCGGCCACGCGTCGCTCCTGCTGGAGCGAAGACGGCTGAAGCTGGGCGAGCGGGCCGGGGAGGGGTTGCGGTTCAATGCGCAGCTTCCCGCGCTGGGCGACCGCATGGCCGGGGGGGGCAGCCCCCGCTCGTTGCCAGGGAGCGGCAGCCCGTTGTCGACGCCGCGGTCCAGCCCGGGCGATAAGGCGTTTCCCAGCCCGCCCTCGATCCTTGCCTCCCTGCTGGACCCGCCCACGCCGGTTTCCCGCCATCGGACTTCGGATCCATGGAACGCGCTCAGCGCCCTGGGAAAGGAGCGAAGGTTGCAGAGCATGAAGCGTTCGACCAGCCCGGGCGTGGTGCTCAGCCCGCGTCTGGTGAACGAGTTGAGCCAGCAGGGTGGCATGCCGGAACGGATGGAAAGACTGGCCGCATTGAAACCGGGTGCAGCGGAAATCAGCAATGGGTTTGCCGCCATTGCGCTGGAGCCCTCGTGCGAGGGATTGCCTCAGGCCGCGCATTGCATGCAGCGGCTCGGCGTGGGTGCCTCTGGGGTGGCCTACGCCGTGCGACTGGCCGAGAACTTCTGGCGCGAGGGCAAGGACTGCGGGCGGGACTTCGTGTTCAAGGCGATGCTGTGCACCGACCCCGGCCACCCGATGTCGCGCAGGTTTTTCGACACGCTGCCGGAGGGCGCCAACAGCCTGGCCGACGCGATCGAACAGGAGAAAGCCAAGATCTACAAGGAATTCCAGGTCGCCGCATCCCTCGGAGAAACCGCTCAGGTGATGCGGGTGTATGGCCTGGTTCAGATCGACGCCCTGTTCGGGATCTTGCTGGAGAAGATCGAAGGCCCCGCGGTCCACCAGGTGATCGACCGATCCCGCCACGCCCTGGACCAGGGGTTCATCAGGCCGGTGGACTACCTGGCCCTCGGGCGGCAGATGTTGGCGGACGTCCTGATCGGGGCTTCCCGGTTTGCCGACGAAGGCTTGGTGCACCAGGACATCTCGCACAACAACGTCATCTACGACGAGCACCAGAAGATGTTCCGGCTGATCGACATGGGTCTGGGCCGCGAGGAGGGCGAACCCAGCCAATTGGGCACTGCGGGCTACTTCGAAATGCGGCCATCAGCCAGCCACCACAAGCGCGACGTTTACAGCGTGGCCCAGTTGCTCGTGCATTTCCTGAAAACGCCGGCCCGCGCGATGGGGCTGATCGGCCTCAGCAATGCCTCCTCGGTAGAGACCTTTCCATTCATGGATCCGTTGAAGACTTTGCCGGCACAAAGCAAGGAGGGCATCGTGCAGTTCTTCAACCGCATGGTCACCATGCGGCTGGACGAGCGCCCCAGTGCCGAAGAACTGTTGCGTGACCCGTTTTTCAGCGAACTGCCGCCACGAGACGAGGTCCATGCCATCTATCAGCGATCGAAGCGCCCGGCTTGAAAACACACTGCCGAACGCATTTCGGCAGATTCACTGCACCAACGTGGGCCCCGATACGGGATGGGATGGCCTCCGGTCATGGCACTGCGGTACACCGGCGGCGGCTGGCCAATTGGCTGCCAGACCGCCATGTCTGCAATTGCTCCGGCACCCCGTGCAGACGCTGGCTGCAGTACACGTCCAGCCAGCTTAGATGCGAATCGAAGGCAAAGATGGCCACCCCTTCCTTGCGCTGCAGCAGGCCGACGAAACCGCGTCCGGCCTGGTCCTCCTGCCGCGCGACGGTATCGGGAACCAAGGTGAACGCCCCCAGCGAATACAACCGGTATCGCTCACGCACGGCGGCATTGCTGAACGGCGGGTAGACCGCCTCGAACGGGAAGGCGGCGCCCCAGACCACAATCGATCCCGACGGTAGCGAATCCAGTTCTCTGCGCGCCTGTTCGTCCTTGTACTGCAAGGCTTGCCACAAGCCGACGGCCATCCAGGCGCTCAATACGGCAGCCACCATCACCGTGGCGAAGACGACGGGGCGCCGCCGATGGCGCTCAGCACCGTCGAAGAGCAACGGCGCGACGGCCAGCAGGGCCATCAGCGGCACATACACGCGCAGGACGCCAGGCCGGCCGAGCAGCCCCATCATGAATACGGCCGCGATGCACAGCAACCAAGTGGCGGCCACCTTGCGATTCGGCAGCAGCAGGCCCAGCAAGAACGCTGCGGCCAGCGAGACCCGAAGATCCGGCTGCCACAGCGCGCGGATTCCTTCCCAGCCCGAGGCCAGCGCATTGGTGCGCAGCGCCAAAAAGCCGACATCGGCCAGCATGGCTTTCAAGGCCATGGGGTCGGCCAGGCGCGGGTCGGAGAAGAACCAGTTGCCCACCAAAGCCAGATCGTTGGCCGTGTAGCCGTGCCGGTCAAGGATCTCGGGACGGGTGATGAGATGTTGTCCAGCGCCGAAATCGGTGAATGCCGCCCGCACCAGATTCAGGTCGTTGAAATCCTTCCATTCCGGCGCCCTGTAGGCCTGCCAGTCCAGCCATGCGGCAGCCAGCAGGGCCAGGGCGAGCACGGCGAAAGCCCAGCGTGGCGCTTGGCCTCGTGCCAGCGCACGCCAGGGCAGCAGGGGCAGAGCGACCAGCATGACCAGCATGCATTCATGGCTGCGCACCATGGCGCTGAGAAACAGCAGGCCGACGCCCAGCCACAGCACCGGCATCTGTCTCGCCTGGGCGTACACGTTCAAGCAGATGACGGCGGCAACTGCCATCAAGCCCGCATTGACCGTGAACTGGGGGAGCAGCAACGGCCGGACCAGCAGGAAAACGAGCACGCTTCCCCCCAGCCACCAGCCGTGTCCGAGGCTCCGCAGGCCGTACAGCACGGCCGTGCCGACCGCAACGAGAACCGCGAACGTCGCCACCACATAGCCGCTGATGCCGCCCAGCGAAGGGATGAGGCGCACGATGTGGCCCCAGACCACATTGGAAAAAATCAGGTTCGGCGAGCCGCTGGCGGCCATGCCGTAGCCGTGCGCCACCATCGCCATGCCGACGTCGTCATTGGTCTCCCAGCGTGGTGGATGGGTGGCGCACAGTGCCAGCACCGCCAGGGACACGGCCAGCAACGCGCCCAGCCACCAGCGGTGTGCGACGGGGCGCGGCTCAGCCACGGGCTTCATTCGGCACGCACCAAGGCGTCCGTGGCGGGCCGGACAGCCGACCGCCCGGTGAACGCAGATGCAGACCGTTCAAACGCCGGGGATGCACCCATGGTGCGTTCCGCCAGGCACGTTGTCGATGCGCTGCACGGTCGGTGCCACAGCACGCGGCGTTGGGTCGAAGCAGAAAAGTCATATTTTCTCAATGGTGGGGGCGGCACCGCCGATGCCTTCGAACGCCAGTGTCCGAGGCTCGGCAGCTGCCTTTCAACAGTCGCAATCGCAGGATGCGGACGGTGGACGGGCCAAGGGCCAGCAGCCTCTCAGCGCACCGTCAGCGCATCGATGGCCAGCAGATCGTCCTGCGACAGCGTGCCTGCCGCCTGGCGCAGCTTGAGCGTGCCCAGCAGCACGTTGTAGCGCGCCTGGGCGAGGTCGCGCTTGGTCTGGTAGAGCTGGCTTTGGGAGTTGAGCACGTCGATGTTGATGCGCACGCCCACCTGGTAGCCCAGCTGGTTGGCCTCCAGCGCGCTCTGGCTGGAGGCTTCGGCCGCCTCCAGGGCGCGCACCTGGCCCTGGCCGGACTGCACGCCGTAGAACGCGGCGCGCGTGGCCTGCGCCACGGTGCGGCGGGCGTTGTCCAGGTCGGCCAGCGCCTTGTCTTCGAGCGACAGGGTTTCCTTCACGCGGTTCTGCACCGAAAACCCCGCGAACAGCGGCAGCGTGAGCTGAACGCCCACGGTGGTGTTGTTGGTGCGGGAGTTGACGTTGGGAATCGTCGGCGTGCCCTTGGGGTTGCGCGAGACGCTGTAGCCGGCCTGCAGGTCCACGGTGGGCAGGTGGCCGGTTTCGGCCTTCTTCGTCTCCAGACGGGCCACGTCGAGCGCGATGGCGGCCTGGCGCACCTGCGGCTGCAGTTCTTCAGCCGAGCGCACCCAGGTGCCCACGTCGGCGGGGGCGACCTCGGGCAACTGCACCGGCTGGGCCAGCGGCTGCGGCGCCACGCCGGGGCGGCCCACCACCTGGTCGAGCGCCAGTTGCTTCACACGCAGGTCGTTGTCGGCGGCGATCTCCTGGGCGACGACCAGATCGAAGCGCGCCTGCGCCTCGCGCGAATCGGTCACGGTGGAGGTGCCCACCTCGAAGTTGCGCTTGGCCGATGCCAGTTGCTCGGCCACCGCGGCTTTCTGGGCCTGCACGAAAGTGAGGGTGTCGCGCGCGGCCAGCACGTCGAAATACGCCTGGCTGACCCGCACGATGAGGTCCTGCGCCACGCCTTCGAGCTGGGCCTGCGCAATGTCGATGCCGCGCTGGCCCTGCTCGAAGGTGATGCGGTTGGCCGGGCGGTACAGCGGCTGCGAGGCGGTGAGGCCCACGCTCTGGCTGGGGGCACTCAGGTCCACCGGCGGGCGGTTGACTTCGGTCTTGGCGTAGTTGGCCCCGGCGGAGAGGCCGGCGCTGAGCAGCAACCCGGCCCGGGCCTGCTCGGCGCGGCTGCCGGCGGCGTCGTACTGCGCCTTGGCGGCCTGGAAGGGCGCGTCATAGCCGCGCGCCATCTCCACCAGTTGGGACAGGCTCTGGGCCTGCGCGCCGAAACTGGCGAGCGCAGCGGCCACGGCCAGGGACAAGGGAATGCACCGAAGCAAGGTCGTCATGAACGTCTTTCAGGAAAAGGAAGGCGTGGCGCCCCACGCTGCCGGGCCCGATGCCGCGGCCACGGGGATCGATCAGTACCGGGGGACCGCCGCGTCGCGCTCGTGCGACCAGGCATCGATGCCGCCGCTGATGTTGGCCACGTGGTCGAAGCCCTGCTGGTCGAGGTAGTTCGCCACGCGCAGGCTGCGCACGCCGTGGTGGCACAGGCAGGCGGTGGGGCGATCGCGGTCCAGTTCGGCCAGGCGCGAGGGCAAATCGCCCATCGGGATGGCGGCCACATCGAACCCGTCCTCGGCGGCGACGCTCGCGGTCTGCAGCTCCCACGGCTCGCGCACGTCCAGCACCAGCGGGCGGGCACCGACGGGGGTGGCGGCGAGCCACTCGGTGAGCTGGGCGGGGCGGACGTGGTCGATCATGCGGATTCCTGAGAAAGACGAAAGGGGATCAGAAGGTGAAGCGCGATGGCTCGGGGAAGTGCAGCAGGCGCGGGGCGATGGTGTCCCACGGCTGCGTGGTCTCGAAACGGTCGCCGGTGCGGCGGATGAACGTGGCGCGCATCATCGGCTCCTGGCCCACGACGGCGGCGAGGCGGCCGCCTTCGCTCAGTTGCGACAGCAGGGCCTGCGGCACGTCGCTCACCGAGCCGCTGAGCACGATCACGTCGAAGGGGCCTTGCTCCGCCGCACCCTGGGCGCCATCGGCCTGTCGCACCTCGGCATTCAGCACGCCGGCGCTGCGCAGGTTTTCGCGGGCGAATTCGACCAGATCGGGCTCGATCTCCAGCGCCAGGACCTGCGCGGCGCGGTGGGCCAGCAGGGCCGCCATGTAGCCCGAACCGGCGCCGATCTCCAGCACCCGGTCGGTCGGCTTGACCTGCAGGTCCTGCAGCAGGCGGGCTTCCACGCGCGGGGCCAGCATGCACTGGCCCAGGCGCTGGGCCAGTTCGTTGGAGGCGTTGAGGGGGATCTCCATGTCCATGAACGCCATGCTGCGGTAGGCGGGCGGCACGAATTCCTCGCGGCGCACCACGGACAGTAGGTCCAGCACGTCGGTGTCCAGCACATTCCAAGGTCGGATCTGCTGCTCGATCATGTTGTAGCGGGCCTGCAGGATGGGATCGCTGATGTTGGCGGACGTGTTCAGGGGCATGTTCATGGGGTTACTCCGGGCGGGATCGTGGATCGGGTCAACCCTCGATTTTAGGGGCCGCAGGCGGCGCGGCCACCGGCACGCAGAGCCCGCACAGGAGGTTGTCCACCTGCGCGGCGATGAAGCGCTCGGGCGTGAGCCGCTCCAGGTCGGGCATGCAGGCCGTAGAGTGCTTCCACATCGTCATGAAGATGAGCGGCGCCAGCACGACGTGGATGCCGCAATCCATGTCGGGCACGCGGAACTCGCCCCGGTCCACGCCGCGCTGCAGGATGCGGCCGATGAGCCGCTGGCCGGGCTCGACCACTTCATTGCGGTAGAACGCCACGATGTCGGGAAAGTTGTTGGATTCGCCGAGCATCAGCTTGGTGATGCCGGAGGCGGGCGTGGCGCCGATGCGTTCCCACCACAGCTGGTAGGCGTAGCGCAGCAGCTCGGCGGTGCTGTGGGGGTACTGGTCGATCTCCAGGTCCCATTCGGGGAAATGGCGGCCGATGTTCTGGCGCACGACTTCCTTGAAAAGGTCTTCCTTGCTGGGGAAGTACAGGAACAGCGTGCCCTTGGACACCCCGGCGCGGGCCGCGACCTCGTCCACCTTGGTGGCGGCGTAGCCCTTCTCGACGAAGAGCTCCAGCGCGGCGTCCAGCAGTTCGCCCGGCCGTGCCTCCTTGCGGCGCTCGCGCTTGGAGGCCTCGGTGGACGGCAGGGGGGCGGGGGAGGGGGACGAATTCATAATTAATGACTGACTGGTTAGTAATGTAGCAATCCCGCAGAGCAGCGTCAACGCGGTGGGACTTCCATAATGGCCCGATCGCCACTCCTACCCTGTAAGACCATCCCATGACACTGCAAACCATCACCCTGGGCGGCGGCTGCTTCTGGTGCACAGTAGCAATCTAGCTCTGTAACTCGTTGAAAATAAACAAGAAAAATCACCGTAGTGCAACTGTCACCTAATTTGTAGTGCAATCGGGGTATGGGGCTTGCCCCATGACAAGCGGGGTCCTTGGGGGTCCTGTCTTCCTCTTGATAAACAGGGGAGGTCCTCTCCCCCTCGTGTAGAGGGGGCGGGGGGGTTAGCGGTCTTTTGGACTTCTATCAAATCTAGTTCTTTCTCTACCTTTTGTTTTTTCACTTTCTTTGTTTTGCTCAATAGCTTTTTCCAGTTCTTTTCTTTGAAGCTCTGCTAGTTGTTGTTGTAGCTCTTGAAGTTGAAAGCCTAAAGATAAGAACTGACTGAAAACTTGAAGTCTGTTGGGATCTTCTTGCTTCATTGAAGAAAGTTGAGCCTGTAAGCTTCCTAAGCTTGCTTGAAGCTGTGCAATGCTGTTGTGTAGCTGTTCCCTTGTTGAGCCTGAAAAACTTGCTACAGATTTTGATGAAATTCCTTTAGGCTTGACTTTTGACAATTTTGCAATATTCTTGAATATTGAAATTTGTCTTGTTGTTCTGTTGTCAAGATTGGCTGATTTGCTGTGAAGCAAGTCGGCCTTTTTTGTTTCTGCTGGTTGATTTCTCATTGATTGAAGTCTTGCTTCATTGAAGCCAAACTTCTGCTGTAGTTCTTTATTCCAATTTTCTTGAAGCTTTGATAAGTCGTATTCTTTCTTTGTTTGTCTGCTGGCTAAGCTTGCTAAGTCTTTATCTTTATAGCTTGCATTGTCTCCAGCTAATTTTTCAATCTGTTCTTTTCTTTTTGAAAAATAGTCTCTTTCTTCTTTATTGATGCCAACTATTCTAGACAAGCCTTTTTCATTGAAAATGGTCTTGAGTCCAAGTTGTTGTTCTAGCTCTCTAGCAATTGACTTTTGAAATATGTTCCCAAGATATTTCTGATTTTTAAATAGCTTGCTCACATCGTTTGCATAAGCTTTGCCTTTAGCATTAAAGCTCACAGGCATGAGCAAGTTGTGATAGTGATCTTGAGGGTCCAGCTCTCTGCTTGTTGAATGATGAAAAGCTCCAAAAACTGAATTTGTCTCAAAATTCTTTGTTGTTACTCCATTTTTTGTTTCTCTGACTGCAATGAATTTCTGAGCTTCTTGTAAAGTTTCTTTGACTGCATTTAGAGTAATTTTGTCTATCGTTTCCGCTAATTTTGGATAAGCCGCTTTTAAGATTGATAAATCTTTATTGCAAGATAAAGTTAAATCGTAAGTTCTATGTTTGCCGGTCTGATAAGTAAGATTTTTTCCATTCGGCGACTGTCCTTTAAATAATTTGTTGTACTCATCTATCGTTAGCTCATCTTTTAGTCCTAGAAATTCTTTAGCAGAGCCAAGCCAAAACCCTTTACTCTCTTTGTCGTAGTAGTTTTCTTTTTCTCCGTGCTCGTTGGTGTAGTAGCTACTATTTTTTGATTGTTTTATTCTTAGCATTTATTTTCTCCCTTTTAGTTTTTTTAGTTTTTCCTCTGTTGTCAGAGTGTTGGTGTTTTTTGTAGGTGGCTCTATAGCCTCTAGAACCTCTACCGTAGTATTTAGTAGCCCTATGGCATGGCTTGGGTCAGCGAGGCTTGTAAGAGCCTCTAGGCCGATTTTGGCTATCTCGTTGCATTCTTCTTTAGAAGAAGAGCTTTCAGCCGATGGCTGTTCTAACTTCGTAGTTAGATTTTCTTCAAAATCTACAGAGAATTGAAACCCGTCTTTTTCTTGCAAAGTTTGGCTTTGTTCAATTTCTTTGCTTGCAGTATTTATAACAATCTCTTTACTTTCTTTGTTCTTTTGCTTGAAAGTATTTGTTATAAATTTCTTGTTGATTGCTTTGCATTGTGCTTGCCTTTGTGCAATTATTTCTTTGCCAAATTTTTTGAATGGGATTTTTACTACTGTGAAAATTGGATTTTGAACTGTCTTTATGCAGACAAAAACACCTGTTTTGTCGGGGCCTAAAATATTCTTTAGAATTAAAGGGTCATTTTTTATGTCTCTTTCTTGTGTTCTCTCTGATGAGCTTTGGCCATCTTTATTAAAGTTTGCAGATTGTGAAGTCTCAATGACTTTGTAAGAGCCTAAAATATTCTCGTAGTCTTTTACATCATCTGTGGCCATTCTGCAAATTACAAGATTTGGAAATGTGGAAAGAAAATCATTGGCTAAGTCTTTATTCTTTGTGAAATGAAGTGCTTGAGTTCTTCTCTGTAAGCAAATTACTAGCCTAATGCCTGCTTGTCTTCCAAGATCATTTAAGCCATTGAACTTGGGTATATCTAAGAATTTTGCAAATGAGTTGAATTCATCAAGAAGAAATCTAAACTCTCTATTTTTCAATGTCTTTGAAAAATTCAGGTATTCACTATCTAATAAGAATGCTGTTGCAACATTGACAAAGCAGGCAACAACAGAGCTTGCAATGCTTTCGTAGGTTGCATCATTTCTAATGATGATGTGTTTGTATTTTGTTTTTCTGTATAAAAAGTCTTTGATGTTTAGTCTGCTTTTTTCATCGTGCCAAAAGTTTGAAATTGATTGCCACTTTATGATGGTTGGAACACAAGAGCCAATAATTCCATCCACCATGTTATTTCCATCTTTAGAAATTAAGTTTCCTAATGGTGGGTAGAATTCTTTGAGATTGTGAAAGTCTTCTGCTGTTTGTTTTGAGTAAAATTCTTGACAAATATCTAGCTCTTGCCAATTTTTTTCTTTTTCTTTGCAGAGCTTTAAGCAAATGGCTTTAATGACTGCATAAGATGTTTCATACCAATAACTGTCTCCATCGGGTTTGGTTCCGTGAAAAGAAACAATAAATAAATTCAAGATTGCATCTTGCTTGTTCTTGTCTTTGTTAAAAATCATGCCCCCAAAGTCAATAGCTTTGGTCTGTTCTAACCACGGTGCAATCACTGCAATCTTTTCCCCTACAGACAAATATTTGTCTGTGTAGTCGCCCTTGGGGTCGTGAACAATTGAGTAGCTACTGGCTTGAATGCTGGCTTCGTGGTAGCGGTCCAATGTGACGGTCTTACCGCTACCTTGCTCTCCAGTTATCAATGTGGCCACTTCGACGGCCCTCTTAGATAGCTGAACCTGGTCAGTGAGCTGTAGAGCCTTGGGGCTTGGCTCATAGCTGTTGAACTGCTCTAAAGCTGTCTCGTCGTAGACAAGTCGCGGACTGTTCAAGTCTTTTATCTTGAGTCTCTGAAATGGCTTGACAAACTTGATTGCTGGATAGCTTGCAATCATTGTTGAGACAATGATGTAAAAAGTAAGCTTGTCTTTTATTTTCAGAGCTTCTCTGAACTCATAGTCTTGTGCTTTGAAGAACAAGAAGAATAAAAAAGTGGAGAAGGCAAAGCCTACGATGAACCAAAAAAAATGTTGGTCTAGATAAGTTCTATAGTCTTCGTTTGAGATTTGATAATCTGTTTTTCTTGAACGAGCATAGAGTATTTTTCTTTTAGTTATCATTTTTTAACTCGTCTATTTTTTGATTTATCTCCAAAAGAATCTCTGCAAGTGTTGCAAAGTTATCTTCAAATTTCTTGTTGCTTTCAATTTTCTTTTGCTCTTCAAAGAAAAGTTCAAGTGAAGTTTCCACTAAATATGTCAGAGAAATATTTTTCTCTTTGACAAATTCTTGAGCTTTCTTGTGAAGAAAGTAATTTAATCCAGCCGATATTTTTATCTTGTTTTTATTTTGCATATGTATTCCTATGTTGCTTATTTATAGTATTCTAAAAATACTAAAAATCAAGTCTTCATCGGAATACTTTTAAAATCTCTTGAAAGGATTGTGGGATAAGGCTTTAAGTGGAATACTAGTTCTGTCTTAGAGTTGTTTTGTATTCTTCTCGTATTCCGTAGAAAAAGCCTAGCTTTCAGAGTGAGCAGAGCTCTAAATGCAAGCCCGTAGGGGTTGCGACAGGTGTAAAGGTATTCTGTCTTGCCCTATGGGGTGGAATACGGTCTTTCCCTTGGCTCAAAAAACAAGTGTTACTTTTACGGGGGTAAATTGAGAAAGATAAAAATTCAGAAGAGAAAAAAGAAAAGGGCTACATTTCTGTAGCCCTTTTTTATTATCAATTTACTTCGTCTATGTGTTGACTTCAATCTTGATGCCTTCTGATTTTGGCGAGAGTTGTACATCATTCCAAGTTTCATATTGTTCTAAATCTGTGATGCCAGTCTCTAAAAATTTGATTGCATTTAGAAATTGTAGCTTCGCTTTTTTGCATCGTTCTGTCTCAAGTTCACTTTGTTTTATGTTCTTGAAATCGAAATCTTTTGGTCTTTGAATGTAGACTTTTAAAAATGGCTTGTCATTGAATTGAATAAAGTAAACTAAAAATTGTTTATTGATGTTCAAGTAAACTCTTTCTTGATTAACAAACTCATTGCTGATTTTTGAGTAAGTTGCATTAATTTTCTTGTCAGTTAGTCTTGTTTGTAGTTCTTGTAATTTCATATTTTCCCTTTTCTTTTTCTAGTTGTTTTGTAATTCTTGTGTATTCTTGATTGAAGTCATGATGATTTATTTTATCATCTTTGAGAATTTTCTTTAATTCTTCGTATAGTTTTTCTTGCTCGTTGCTCATGATTAGCCTTTAAACATCATGTACACAAGAGCTAGTATCATTCCAGCAAATAAGCTAAAGAAGAAAAATCCGGCAAGCTTTAGCTCTGTCTCCGCTTGCGGTCCGAAGTCATAGACCTTTTTTTGTTTTCCAATTTCTTTCATATCGTCCCTTTATAAAAATTTGTTTAAATTCTGAATTGCAAACTCTGCAATAGCTATAAAGGCCCATAGCAATGCAAGTGCTGTTGTATCAATAATAGTTTCTTTATCCATTCTTCTTTTCCTTTCTTTCAATGAATTCTTGTAGTGCTTCTATCATCGTGTAAGTTCTTGATTTGTTCTCGTTGCTTGCAATCTCTTTTATTTCTTTGTAGATCGCTGTTGGTAAATCAAGTCTAAATGATGATGACTCTATAAACTTTCTATCTATTTTCTTCATTTTCTCTGCCTCCTTTTTCTTGTACAGTTATACAGTTATATCAAATCTTTTTCTTCTTTTCAAGTTTTTTGTCTTTTATTTCTAATTTATTTTCTATAGAGTTTTTTCTTCTCTCTTTTATTTCTCTGTCTATTTCGGTATCTAGCTTTGAGTTGAAAGTATTGGCATTGATATTTTCAAGATCAAGAGAATTCAGATAATCTTTATTTTCATCAAATGCTTTGATGATAAAGTGATGCTCATATACTTCAAAATATTCGTCTAAATTTTCAGGTTCCTCAACAATTTTGAGTGCCATCAGAAAAAGAAAAGTAGGGCTTTTCTTGTCGTTAATTTGTTTTTGAAATTCTTCTAGTTCGTGCTGCTCTAATTTTTCTAAGTTCATTTTGCTTCCTTTAATTGATTGATTTTTGTCTAATAATCTTTGCTAGTCTTTTGCTTTCATTAACTAGCTCTTGTAAGGTGTCCCATTTTATGCATTTGATAAATGCATCAAATTGACAGGGATTGATTGATAAAATGGGATAGCTTTTATCTTGATGAACATCGTATGCTCTGAAATAACATTGAATGCTATTGTTGAAAACTTTGTTTCTTAAGCAATAATTTATTATTGCAAATTCAAGATTGTGAGTGCATTCAATGTTGTAGTGACTGCAAATGATGTGGCTAAATTCGTGAATGAATGTATAGCTGTAGTCTGTATTTGTTGCTACATTGAATTTAATTTGATGTTGATAGTCTTCATTGAATTCATAAAAACTTTGGTCAAAGGATGCGGTGGCAACGAATTGAGAATTTTCATCATCGTTAAAAATCAAGAAAGTTTTATCTAATAAAACTGCCTCTTCTTTTGAAATAAGTTTTTTTACTTGGCTTTTTATTTTTTCGTAGCAATCGCTGGCTGATAAGCTTTCTGCTTGCTTAAGTATTGTTTTGTTGTTCATCTAGTCTCTTTCTTTGTTGTTGTTTATATCTTTCTACTATCTCTTTATTTTTTTGAATGTGCTGTGCAAAGGGGTCAAATTCAGGCGGGTCAGCGAACGGGTCTAGCTGGTCTATTTCCTCCCGCCAGGCTTGAGCCTGTGCGAGTTCTACGGCTGTGGGTTGTCTTGTAGGTCTATTCTTGATGAGTTCATCTAAAGCCTGCTCCTTAGCCCCAGTAACAGGAGAGGGGGTAGCTAGTGGCTGTATGTTGAAAGTGCTGTAGAACTCGTTTGCTCGTCTTCTATGTACATTGAAATGAAACTCTGCCTCATTGTTCTGTACATAAGAAAAAACCTCTTCTAATGTCTTTAGGTTTTCAGCAAACTCTGCTTGAACCAAAAGAATTAGAAGAGGTTTTTTATTGTGTGTTTTGATTAAATTGTTTTTCTCAAGCTTGTTTAAATAGTATTTTGCTGTCGTAGTGTCAATGTTCTTGTTCAGTGCTTCGCTCAAGTATTTTGCAACATCATAGATTGTGAGTTCTTCAAAAACTCCAACAAGTCCGTTTTTGAAAGTTTGTTTTCCTGATAGATAAAAATATAGGGTGTAGCTCGCTAGGCAATTTAACTTTGCTAAAGCTGTGATTGTTGGATGACTGATTGCTACAAATCTATCTCTTATTGTCTTGTTGTTTATATTGTTCATTAATTTTCTGTTGTTGTTATATAACTGTACAGTTAAATAATAAAAAATCAAGAGCAAATTGCAATTTTTTCGTCCCGCCTCCATTTTTTTATTCTTAATACAAAGAATACAGTTGTCTACGACAATACTAGTCTATGTCTTTGGATATTTATTCTGGAATACAACTGTCACTCTTAATATCAACAATGCACGAAAGTAGTGTATAAAAAATTTGTCAACCCCTTTGAAACCCGCATAAACAAAGGGTTTGAGCATTTCTTAAATAGTGTATAAAAAAAGTAGCGGGGTGTATGGATTGGTGTATAAGACTTTTCTCAATCCTCTTGAAAGCCTTTATTCATGCGGGTTTTACTGTTTTATGAGTAGTGTATACAAGGTGTATAGAAAAAACATCATATAAATTCTTTGATTGTTCTTGTGTCGCTGTGCGAAAAGATGTTCTTAAAGAAAAAGCTGAACTAAGCAAGAAAGATTTAGACGAAAAAAAGCCACCTTCTTAGGTGGCTTTGTTCATGCTGGGATTGGGTCTGTTGCTGTGAACCAATCAGGAGGAATTTCCATCGCTCTCCCGGGCTTGTCCTTTTCTTCCATAAACATTTTTAAGTGTCTCTTGTGCTGTTTTATTGCCCATGTGAGACTCTGAAATTCAAAAGCGAGTCTTAGAAAAGATTGCATTGAAATTCTAAAGCCACCATCTGCGATTTTCCCTGTTGCTGAAATTTGAGCATACCAGTGCTCATCTTGCAAGAATGTGATATGCATCCCGTTTTTCTTGAACCTTCTTTTTATTACTTGCAGGTCAAGCAAAACAACAATGCTCAAGTTTCCGTTGATGAATTTATAAAGATGTTGCGGCTCTAAGGAAAGGTGAAAAGGTGTGTATGGGTGCCAGTTCATTGCTCTCTTGTATTCATTCAAATTTATCATGTGAATGTACTTGCCTGCCACTTCTTCAAAAGCACCTTGCTTAAATTTCGTGATTGCTAGATAGTGAATTCCTGCTTCTGGTGAAACATGGCTAGTGCCTTCTTTGTAAGACCTTTCAATGCATTCATTGAGGGCTTGCAAGTGATACCGTTCTTTTCCTATATGTTCATGACGAACAACAGGACCCATACCCCTAAAATTATCAGCCTCGTCTTTGACAAAAAAACTGTTTAGCTCTCCGATGTTTTTTAGCTGTCTTTCACCTCGTTTGTCTAGCTTGTAGTTGTCAGACTCGGCAGTTTTTATTTCAATAGGGTAGGGGTCATTGCGACCCAAAAGGCATACATCACCGTGTCTAAGTGTGTTGGTAAGGTCACAAAGCACAGCAGGAACATTATTTTTACCTGCCTCCTTTAAGAACATAAGTTCTGTTTTAAGCCCTTCTTTTCCCGATACAAAGCCAGCAGTCTGTTTGACATGGTATTTTTCATCATAGAGAAAGTGTTTGATTGCATACTTATCACAAAAGATAAAAGCAATGCTTTCTCCATACATTTTCCAGATATAAATAATGTACTTATAGTCTTCTAGTTTTTCTTCAAAAACTGGAATGAGCTTACTTATTTCTTTTGACCGCTCTTTTGTCGGTCTGTCGTTTGCTTTCTCAAGTCGTAGTTTTTGAATTATTGCTTTTGTACGAAAGATTGCTTTTTCTGCTTCTTTCACTTTCCTCAAAAGCAATAGTTGAAAATCTACAATTGCACCAGCATGCAATTGCTTCTGTGTCTTGATGATGTGCAGCATCATCGTGAATTGGTCAATGCTTTTCTTGTATCGTGCAACCATTTTTTAGCCTCCAAAAAAAAAGCACTCCGTAGAGTGCTTGTGTGGGGTGTGCTGTTTAAGCAAAAGCCTTGGCAAGCCAAGTTTTGCCGGCTTCTGTCTCAAACCAAGCCTTGCCCTCGGCAGTGGACTTTTCAACAAAACTATCTTTACCAAGCTGCTTAACAGACTGCCAGTATTTGAGAGCATCAGCAGTGAGCTTCCACACTTCGCGGTCTTTCCAGACCTTGAACTGGCTTTGGCGACCTTCTTTAGTGGTGACAGCAGTAGCAAAGATAGGTTCTTTATCAGTAGCTTGGCTACCTGCGGGAAGAATAATCAGCTTCTCAGCAACAAGAAGAGCAGTGAGTGCCTTGGGGTCAATCTTGCTCTTCTTGATTTCTTCAATAATCTTCTTGCTAGATTTCTCAATTTCTTCTGCCTGTGCAAGCTGAGCTTGCAGGGCTTCCATCTGGGCTTTGATTTGTGCAGAAGTCAAAAAACTTTGATTGGCAAACATTTTAAAGCCCTTATGTGGCTGTTTAAGAAGACTCTATTTTATTGTTGTTGCTTTTTCTTGTCCAGGACTTTTTTTAACTTTCTTCTGTAATATTATAGTAGTGCTTAGTTTGTTGTCCTGAAGCATGCCCAAGAGACTTCATGGCTTGTTCTTGTGTAGTCACTTCTTCAGGTGCAACTATTGAACTATGTAGCTCTTCAAATTTTCGTACTGATTGCAAGCCTAAAATTTCAGTTGCAAGAACTGAATTTCCTTGGCCTATTTTTGAAAGCAATCTTGAAATATTGGTTCTTCTTAAGTCGTGAAATCTTATCTTTTTGTGTAGCTCTACAGACTTGAGGAAGTCAGTCCACATCTTTTCAAATCCACCTATTGAATAAGAGAAAAACCGCCCATTTTCAGCATTTGGTTTTAGGGTGGTTATGAAGTCTCTGGCATCTTTTGTTAGATAGACTTTTCTAGGCTTGTTGCTCTTAGTGTGTGTGAGTTGTATGTATGTGCTTTTTACCTGCTCTTGTGTGAGGTACACAATTTCACTTCTTCTCATGGCTGTCAGCAATGAAAGTCTCGTGATGTTGTACAAATCTTTATTGCTTTTTTCAATCAACTTGCTATAGATAAGTTCTTCTTGTTGCTGTGACAAGATAACTTCTCTTTTTGTGATTGTGTAGTGCCCCAGTAGTTCTTTGTCATAGTTTTTCGTTGGATTGGTTAAGTCGGCTAAACTTTCATTGAAGTATTGTAGTTTTCTATAGACATTTGAGATAAAAGTTATTTCCCTGCTGACTGAAATAGGCTTGATGGTTTTTAGTCTTGTCTTGATGTAGTTGTTTATGTCAATAGCCCTAATTTCCCTCACATCAAATCCTTTAAGAAATTTGTAGACTGGCTCATCAGGATCTAAAGCAAGCTCTAATTTTTTCTCAAGTGTTATGTTTCTATCAAGAATGCTTGTGTTCTTTATTGTTTTCAAAAAAGATAACTTGTTGTTTCTGTTTCTTCTTTGAAGCTCATTTGTTGGCTCTTTAATGTAGTCTTGTGCATACAAATCTACAAAATAGCCAAATTCATAGTTGTTGTTGTCTAAAGCAATTTGTTTCTTTTCAGTTTCCACAGAGTAGATAAGCTCTTGACCTTTCTTTGCTTTCGTCAATGCAAGAAATGCTTTGGCTTCATTAATATCTTTAAAATACTTGTCGCACTTGAAATCTTTCCGGCTAACCTTCACTCTGTAGTAGATAGTTGTGGGCTTGCGGACTAACTGGATGCCTCTGGGTAGGGTAGTAGCCATAGTGAAATCTGTGGTGAAATTTGGTGCAGTAGTGACATTCTAGAGGCTGTGTAGTGAAATTTCCAGGCAGCTTTAACTCATTGATTTAAAAGGGAAAAGTATGACTGAAACCATAGTTCTCGGGGGTGGTTGTTTTTGGTGCACCGAAGCCGTGTTCGACCGCGTTCGCGGCGTGACCGACGTGGAGAGCGGCTACGCCAACGGCCGCGAACCCAACCCCACGTACGAGGACGTCTGCACCGGCACCACCGGCCATGCCGAGGTGGTGCGGCTGACCTTCGACCCCGCCGTGATCGCGCTGCGCGACCTGCTGGAGATCTTCTTCGCCACGCACGACCCCACCACGCTGAACCGCCAGGGCAACGACGTGGGCACGCAGTACCGCAGCGGCATCTACACCGAGACCCCCGAGCACCAAAGCGAAGCCGAGGCGATGGTGCGGCAGATGTCGCAGGACAAGCTCTTCGGCGCCCCGATCGTGACTGAGGTGGTGCCGCTCAAGGGCTACTGGCCGGCCGAGGATTACCACCAGGACTACTTTCTGAACCACCCCGGCCAGGGCTACTGCGCCTTCGTGGTGGGCCCCAAGGTGGAGAAATTCCGCAAGACGTTCACGCGTTTCCTGAAGCCGGACTGAGCCGGCGGCGCCCCGGTGGCCTGCGGTCGCGCGCCACCGATTCGACCAATGGTTACGTAATTCATCGGCAAAATCCTTCGATTTTTGTCTAGACTTGCGCCCTGTCAAAACAAGGACTCAGGCGGAGGTCGAACCGTGTCGGCAGGTGCAGAGAATGAACCCCGGTGGCTGGACTATTGGCGGGAGAACATGGAGGCGCTCGGGATTCCCGTGCCGGCCACCGCGTTCCCGAACTACGCGTTGATCGTGGGCACCATCAAGACCCTGGTGGACGCCGCCCGTGTGCACGGGCCGCGGGTGACGGTGGGCGAGCTGGTCGTCGCCGGCACGCTGCCCGAGCGCCTAGCCATGCTGGGGGCATTGGGCGTGGCCTACTTCGCCGGGGCGGCGGTGGGCAGCGCGGCCGTGGCCACCGGGCGAGTGATCTCGGGCGGCACCGGGCTGTCGGACGTGCTGTTCTACGCGTCGCGCCACGGCTTTCTCAACCCGCAGGTGGGCACGGTGCTGCAGACCCACCCGCAGATCTACCAGCGCCGGCATGCGGGGCGCATGACCCTGGCGCTGTCCCCCCAGAGCCTGTCGCGGGCGAGGTGATCTCCATGGCCCCATCTTCTTCTTTCAAGGACGGCGCGTACCTGCTGGTGACGGCATTGGCGTGCGCGGGTGCGTCCTGGCTGGCCTTCACATTTTTCGGGGAGGCGGTGTTCTACGGACTCTTCGGCCTCTCCTGGCTGGCCCTCAGCCTGGACAACGTGCGGCTGCGGCGCCAGCTCCGGAAACTGCAGGACGGGCAGGCGCCGTAGCGGCCGGGTCAGGCCAGCGGGCCACCCGCCAGACGGCCGAACGGAAAGGGTGGCCTGGGGCAAAGCTGCCATAATGCAACCCGTTTGCGTTACCAAGCCATCCCCGGCGCCTTTGCGCGCGCCGCTGGCCGCCCGCCATGCCCCGTTCTCCCCACCCCGATCCGTCCGCGCCCCGCGCCCTGCCGCCCGGCCTGCGTTCCACCCGCGCCACGCGCGCCCTGCTGGCGCTGATGTCCTCGCAGCCCTCCGTCGCGGTGTCCGGCGCGGAGGTGGAATCCGCCCTGGCGCGCCGGGGCGTGGTGGTCAACCGCGTCACGGTCTACCGGCTGCTGGACCGGCTGGCCAGCGCCGGGCTGATGCGCCGGCACATCGATGCCCAGCGCGTGGCCCGCTACACCCTGGTGGGCCACAAGAGCGAGCCGGCCGCGCCGCATTTCGAGTGCAACGACTGCCACCGGCAGTTTCCCGTCACCGAAGGGGCGGCCCCGCTGCAGGCGGCCGCGCGCCAGATGCTGAAGGCCCTGGCCTCGGCCGGCCACGACCGCCTGGCGCTGGACGTCGCCGTGCGCGGCCGGTGCGCCGTGTGCGCGCAAACCGCGCACCCCGGGGACGGCGAGTGATCCGCACGCAGGCGCTGGCCTTCGCCCACGCCGGCACCGCACCACTGCGGTTTCCCGATGTGGACCTGCCGCAGGGCGGCTGCCTGCTGCTGCAGGGCCGATCCGGCTCGGGCAAATCGACCTGGCTGGCCCTGGTGGCCGGGCTGCGCCGCGCGAGCGCCGGCACGGTGGAGGTGGCCGGTCAGGCGCTGGACCGCCTGGGCGGCGCGGCGCGCGATGCCTGGCGGGCGCGCCACATCGGCTTCGTGCCGCAGACCCTGCACCTGAGCGCCGCGCTCACCGTGGCCGAGAACCTCGCGCTGCCGTACTTCGCCGCCGGGCTGCCGCGCGATGCCGCCGCCATCCACGCCGCGCTCGACCGCCTGGGCGTGGCCGCCCTGGCGGGCCGCCGGCCGCATCAACTGTCGGGCGGGCAGGCGCAGCGCGTGGCCCTGGCGCGGGCCGTGCTGCTGTCGCCCCGGGTCCTGCTGGCCGACGAGCCCACCGCCAGCCTGGACGACGAGGCCGCCGCCGACGCGCTGGCGCTGCTCACGGCCTGCGCCGAGGCGTGCGGCGCCAGCCTGGTGGTCGCCACGCACGACCGGCGCGCGGCGCAGGCCCTGGCGGACCGCCCCGGCACGCAGCGGCTGGATCTGAATGAAATCGGCCTGCAGGGCAATCGATCCTAGGGCATATCGCTATGAAAAATATAGCAAACGTCCTGGGCCTTTCGTGGCGCTACCTGTGGTCGCGCCCGCTGCCGGCCGCGCTCAACCTGCTGCTGCTCGCGCTCGGCCTCGCCGCGGTCACGCTGGTGCTGCTGGTCAGCCGCCAGATCGACCAGGCGTTCGAGCGCGACGTGCAGGGCATCGACCTGGTGGTGGGGGCCAAGGGCAGCCCGCTGCAGCTGATCCTGGCGGGCGTGTTCCACATCGACGTGCCGCCCGGCAACATCGCCCTGGCCGACTTCGAGGCGCTGGCCCGCCAGCCGCTGGTGGCCGAGGCCATTCCGCTGAGCCTGGGCGACAGCTTCTCCGGCTACCGCATCGTGGGCACCACGCCCCAGTACCCCGCGCACTACGGCGCCGCGCTGGCCCAGGGCCGCCTGTGGCAGCAGTCCATGGAGGCCGTGCTGGGCGCAACGGTGGCGCGCGCCATGGCCAGCGCCGCGCAGGATGCCGCGCCGGGGCAGGGCGACGCGCTGCTGGGCCGGCGGTTCGTGGGCAGCCATGGCCTGGCCGGCGGGGGGCACGCGCACGGCGACCACTCCTACACCGTGGCGGGCGTGCTCGCGCCCTGCGGCTGCGTGCTGGACCGGCTGGTGCTCACCGCCACCGAATCCGTGTGGAAGGTGCACGAAAGCGCACAGGCCGACGACCCCGACGACCTGGAGGCGCTGCGCCAGGAGCGCGAGGTGACGCTGGCGCTGGTGCGCTACCGCAGCCCGCTCGCGGCCGTGACCCTGCCGCGCTACATCAATGCCAACACCCCCATGCAGGCCGCCGCGCCCGCCGTCGAGGTGACGCGCCTGCTGCGCCTGCTGGGCGTGGGCGCCGACGTGCTGCAGGCCTTCGGCGCGGTGCTGCTGGGCGTGGCGGCTTTGAGCGTCTTCATCGCGCTGTGGAACGCCGTGCGCGAACGCCGCGCCGACCTGGCCATGCTGCGCATGCTTGGCGCCTCGCCCGCGCGCGTGGGCGGCCTGCTGCTGGCCGAGGCGCTGTGGCTGGCGCTGATCGCCTCGGCCCTGGGCCTGGCCGCCGGCCATGCGCTGGCGGCCGTGGTGGGCTGGATGCTGCAGGCGCAGAACGCCATGCCCGTGACCGGCGCGCTGTGGCTGCCCGAGGAATGGGCCGTGCCCGGCCTCGCGGTGGCCGTGGCGGTGGTGGCGGCGCTGCTGCCGGCCGTGCAGGCGTACCGGGTGGACGTGGCCGACCTGCTGGCGCGGCCTTGACCTGGAATGCCTGGATGCCTCGATGCCTGGACGGCCCCGAACCCTTCCCCCTGTTTTTGTCACCCAACCTCCCTGAAAGGACTTCTTCCATGACCGCCACCTCCCGACTCCGCGCCCTGGCGCTCGCGCCGCTCTTGCTGCTGGCCGCCGTTGCCGCCCAGGCGCAGCAGCATTCCGACGCAGATACCAAGGCCGACATCCAGCGCCACCGCGCCATGGCCGCCGCGCACGAGGCCGCCGCCAAGTGCCTGGAATCCGGCAAGGGCCACGACACCTGCGAGAAGGAACTGCAGGCCGCGTGCAAGGGCCTGGCCATCGGCAAGTTCTGCGGCATGAAGCACCAGCATTGATCCGTCCCCGGGCCCGCCCCGGCCGGGCGCCTGCGACAATCGCACAGGCCGGGCAGGGCGCCCGGCCGCCGTTCGCCGCCTTTTTGAGGACCCCCGCATGAAAGCCATCCCCCTCGCATTCGCCTGCCTGCTGGCCTGCGGCGTGGCCGGCGCGCAGGCGCCCGACGGTGCCGGCGCGGCGCTGTCGTCCCCGCTGGGCGGCGGTGGGCTGCCCCCCGGCAACGGCGCGGGCTACCACAGCCCGCAAAGCCCGATCAAGCCGCTGCCCACGCGCAGCGACGTGGTCCCCTGGTCCACGCTGACCAACCTGCAGAAGAAAACCCTCAAGACCCGCATCGAGCCGGTCTTCAACCCCGAGCAGAAGGCGCTGAACCAAACCGTGCAGCGCGTGCAGGGCTTCATGGTGCCCATGACGGCCAAGCCGCAGCAGCGGCACTTTTTGCTCACCTCGGTGCCGCTCACCTGCGCCTTCTGCATTCCCGGCGGGCCGGAGAGCATGGTCGAGGTGAAGGCCTCGTCCCCCGTCACGTATTCGCTCGAACCCGTGGTGGTCGAGGGCCGCTTCGAGACGCTGCGCAACGACGAGTACGGCCTGTTCTACCGCATGGTCGACGCCAGGCCCGTCCCGTGATGCGAGCGCTTCGCTGACACAGCGCCCAGACCCGCCGTCCCCACGTTCCCCATGACACCCGCGCGCCCGCAGCCATTGCCGCACCGCCGACGCATCGCCGTCTGGTGGATCGCGTTCGCGCTGCTGCTGGCGCCATTGCTCGGCCGCATGCACCAGGTGGTGCACGGCGTGGGGGCGGGGCCGTCGGCCGTGGCGCCGGGCCTGGCCTCGGCCTCTTTCTCCCGGCCGGCAGCGGGCGTGGCGCGCCATGCCCCTGCGCCCCCGGTCGCCACCGCGCCCAATGCGCTGCCAGGGCAGGCCGGCGATGCGCTCCATGCGCTGTTCGCCGGCCACCACGGCGCCGACTGCCAGCTGCTGGACCAGCTCCTGCTCGGCGGCGCGCTGCTGGCGGCCCTGGTGCTGCCGACGCTGCACGGCGCCGCGCAGGCACCGCTGCCGGAACACGCCTCGCACACCGGCACGCGCCAGCGGTCGGCCTTTCTCGCCCGCGCGCCCCCCGCACGGGGCTGACCGCGCCGTCTCCGCACCGCCCCGGCCGCCGCTGGCCACCCCCGACCTCAGTGCGGCGATGCTCCTTTTTTGATAGCTAACTGCCTTAGTCGAATTTGCGCTGGTGGCACTTTTTTGCCTGATTGGCTGCCTGCTCCACGCACAGGCCGCCGCCCCTTTTCGTGAAGCCTGAATCCATGAACTCCCCCCACCGCACCGCGCAGCCTGCTGCGCCCCTCACCGCGCTTTCGGCGCGCGTTCCCGCTGCGCGGCGCGCCACGCTGCGCCCCCTGGCCTGGGCCGCGCTACTGGCGCTGGGCGGTCCCGGCCTGCTGCCGGCCGCGCACGCCCAGGCGGCCAGCGCGGCCGACCCCGCGGCGTCCGCCAGTGCCTCCGCACCCACGCCAACCGCACCCACGGCGCCGGCCGCGCGCCTGCCCGAGGTGACCGTCACCGGCAACCCGCTGGGTGCCGCCACCGTGGTCGCGCCGGCCGCGCAGCTGTCGGGCGATGCACTCACCCTGCGCACCCAGTCCACCCTGGGCGAGACGCTGGACGGCCTGCCGGGCGTGAGCAGCACCTATTTCGGCCCCAACGCCAGCCGCCCCATCATCCGGGGCCTGGATGGCGACCGCATCCGCATCCTGCAAAACAGCGGCGCCACGCTGGACGCCTCGGCCCTGAGCTTCGACCATGCCGTGCCCACCGAGGCGCTGGTGACCGAGCGCATCGAGGTCCTGCGCGGCCCGGCGGCACTGCTGTACGGCGGCAGCGCCGTGGGCGGCGTGGTCAACGTGATCGACAACCGCATTCCCCGCGAGCCCATCAACGGCGTGGCCGGCAAGGCCGAGGCGGCCGCCGCCACGGGCAATGGCGAGCGCTCGGGCGGCGCCATGGTGGAGGGCGGCAACGACCGCTACGCCCTGCACGTGGACGTGTTCGACCGCGACACCGACGACGTGCGCGCCCCGGCCGACCTGGCCTGCGAAAAGCCTGGCTCGCCGGGCCTGGCGCGCCGCATCTGCAACTCCGCCAGCCACACGCGCGGCGGCGCGGTGGGCGGCACGGTGTTCTTCGACCGCGGCTACCTGGGCGCCTCGGCCAGCACCTACCGCAACGACTACGGCACCGTGGCCGAGGACGACGTGACCATCGGCATGCGCTCCAACCGCTACGCGCTGGACGGCGAGTGGCGCATCGACGCGGGCCCGCTGCAAAGCATCAAGATGCAGGCCAGCCACACCGACTACGTGCACACCGAATTCGAGGGCGGCGAGGCTGGCACCACTTTCCGCAACCGGGGCAACGACCTGCGGCTGGAGGCCAAACACGCGCCGCTGGGCGCGCTGCAGGGCGTGATCGGGCTGCAGGCCGAATCGTCGCGCTTCTCGGCGGTGGGCGAAGAGGCCTTCGCGCCCTACAGCCGCAGCCGGTCCACCGCGCTGTTCGCGCACGAGGAACTGGCCACCGGCTGGGGCAAGCTGACCTTCGGCGCCCGCACCGAGCAGGTGAGCGTGGAATCGTTCGGCAGCGCCGACACCGACCGCTTCGACACGGGCAAGCACACCTTCCACCCGCACAGCGCGGCGGTGGGCGCGCTCGTGAACCTGGCACCCGACTGGCAGTTGACCTCCAACCTGTCGTACACCCAGCGCGCGCCCAAGGACTACGAACTGTTCGCCAACGGCCCGCACATCGCCACCGGCGCCTGGGAGACGGGTGACAGCCGCCTGGGCCTGGAGAAGGCGACCAGCATCGACGTGGGCGCCGCCTGGAAGAGCGGGCCTCAGCGATTCGCTGTCACCGCGTTCTACAGCCGGTTCTCCAACTACATCGGCCTCACGCCCACGGGCGCCAGCCTGACGGAAGAGGGCGAGCGCGTTCCCGCCGGCACGGACGGTGCGCTGCCCGAGTACCGCTACCAGGGCGTGCGCGCCAAGTTTTACGGCCTGGAGGCGAGCGGCAGCGTGCGCCTGGTGGGCGAGAGCGGCCTGGCCGGCGCCACGCTGTTCGGCGACACGGCATCGACGCTCGACCTGCAGTTGCGTGGCGATATTGTGCGCGCCACCAATGAGGACACGGGCGAGCCGCTGCCGCGCATCGCGCCGCTGCGCCTGGGCAGCACGCTGGCCTGGGCGAGTGGCCCGTGGCGCGCCGGCGTGGGCTTTGACCACTTGGCCGCCCAGGACCGCGTGCCCAGCGACGGCACCCGCACCACCGGCGCCTACACGCTGTGGAACGCCTCGGTGGGCTACCACCAGCAGGTGCAGTTCGGCGCCACACGCAGCAACCTGCTGTGGTATGCGCGCCTCGATAACATCACCGACAAGCTGGCCTACAGCGCCACGTCGATCCTGACCACCACGGCGTTTCCGAAGTCGCCGCTGCCGGGCCGCAGCCTGAAGGTGGGCGTGAAGGCGACGTTCTGAGCGGGCGCCGGGGGCGGGCGGCTCGGCGCCGTCGGCCCCTGGCAGCCACCGCGGCCCCGGGCCGGTGTCCCCGGGAGAACGGGCGCCACGGCGTATGCTATTTATTTGATATCAATATGCCATAGTACTTATTGTGCTGGAGGCTGTTTTGGTGTGAACCCTCCGGTGGCTGACGCCAGGCATCGGGCGGTTGGCGAGGCACCGTCGTGCAAACTGGGAGGATGCATTTCTCTCCCGCCGATATCGCCTATTTCCTCGAAGTCGCGCGCCGCGGCCATGTCGGCCGCGCGGCCGATGCCGTGGGGGTGACGCAGCCGGCCGTCTCGAAGGCGATCCGGCGGCTGGAGGAGGCCGTGGGCGTGGCGCTGTTCGAGCGCGGCGCACACGGCGCCCGTTTGACGGCCGAGGGCCGGCTTTTTCTGGAGTCGGCGCGGCGCTTCGACGCCGGGCATGCCGAACTGATGCGCTCCGCGTCCGAGCTGCGGGCGCAGCATGCGGGCCTGCTGCGCGTCGGGCTCACCAACGCGGCCAGCGACGGGCCGGCCGTGCGCGTGCTCTCGGACATGGTCCGGCACCGGCCGGGCCTGCGCCTGTCGATGGCGATCGGCAAGTCCGATGCGCTCAACACTGCGGTGGAGCAGGCCGAGCTCGATGTGGCCGTCGTGCCGTCCTATCCCGGCATCGCGTTCAGCTGCGACCAACTGCCTGTGGGCGAGGACACGGTGCGCGTCGCCGCGCGCGCCCACCACCCGCTCGCGCGGCGGTCCGCGCTGACGCTCGCCGACCTGGCCGACTGCGCCTGGGCCATGCCCAGCCGGCAGAGCGCGGCGCGCCGCCTGGTGGCGCAGATCTTCGAGCAGGCCGGCGCGCCGGCGCCGCGCGTCACGCTGGAGACCGACTACATGACGGAAGCGGCCATGGGGCTGATCGCCAGCACCGACCTCGTGGGCCTGGTGCCGGCCTCGACACTGCGCGCCTGGCAGGGCCGCGTGGAGGCGCTGCCCTTGCCGATGCTGGAAGTGCGGCGCACGCTGGTGCTGCTCACCCGGCCGCAGGCGGCCTGGTCGCCGCTGATGGCAGCCTTCCGCGACCTGCTGCAGCAGCACGTGCGCAGGCCCGCCGTGCGCTGACGCTCCGCTTCGGGAAAGGTCGGGACTTGCCGCCGGGCATTCCTGCCGGTTATGGGAATCTGCATCGGCAGGAATGGGATCTGGCACCCATCTGGCTAGATTGAAGCCATCACCCGCCTGGGATCCGAACCGACCATGAATCCTCCCCACATTGTCCTCATCGTCGCCGACAACCTCGGCTGGGGCGAACTCGGCTGCTACGGGGGCGGCGCGCTGCGCGGCGCACCGACGCCCCGCATCGATGCCCTGGCCCGCGAAGGCCTGCTGCTGCACAACTTCAACGTGGAAAGCGACTGCGTGCCCACCCGCTCGGCGCTGATGAGCGGGCGCCATCCCATACGCACCGGGTGCCTGCAGTCCGTGCCGCCCGGCCTGCCGCAAGGGCTGGCGCGCTGGGAGGTCACGCTGGCCGAACTGCTGTCGGCCCAGGGCTACGCCACGGCGCATTTCGGCAAATGGCACCTGGGCGACATCGCGGGCCGCTACCCCTCGGACCGGGGCTTCGACGAGTGGTACGGCATTCCGCGCACCACCGACGAAAGCCAGTTCACCGCCACGGTGGGGTTCGACCCGTCGGTGGCCGACATTCCGCACATCATGCAAGGCCGCCGTGGCGAGCCCTCCGAGACCGTGAAGGTCTACGACCTGGACAGCCGCCGCGGGATCGATGCGGAACTGGTCGCGCGTTCGCAGGCTTTCATGCAGCGCCACCATGCAGCGCGCCGGCCCTTTTTCCTGTACCTGCCGCTGGTGCACCTGCACTTTCCGACGCTGTCGCACCCGGACTTCGCGGGGCGCACCGGCGCGGGCGACTTCGCGGACGCGATGGTGGAGATGGACCACCGCGTCGGCCAGATCGTGGACGAGGTGGACCGGCTGGGCATCGCGCAGGACACGCTGTTCATCTTCTGCAGCGACAACGGCCCGGAGTTCCGCGCACCGTACCGCGGCACGGCAGGCCCGTGGCGCGGCACGTACCACACGGCGATGGAAGGCAGCCTGCGCGTGCCGTTCATCGCGCGCTGGCCCGGCCACATCGAAAGCGGCCGCACCAGCAACGAACTGGTGCACGTGACCGATCTGTTCGCCACGCTGGCGGGCGTGGCCGGTGCGCCGTTGCCCGCCGACCGTCCCATCGACGGGGTGGACCAGCGCGCCTTCCTGTTCGGCGAGCAGGCCAAGTCGGCGCGCGAGGGCTTTCTGTTCTATATCAAAAAGGACCTGCGCGCCGTGAAATGGCGCGACTGGAAGCTGCACTTCTACTGGGAGCCCGAGGTAAACGAGGGCAAGGGAAAGCTCGAGTCGCCCTACCTGTTCAACCTCACGCGCGACCCCAAGGAAGAGACCGACGTGCTGGTCTTCAACACCTGGGTGCTGGGCCCGATGCTGCGCATGGTGCAGGCCTTCGACCAGAGCTGCGCGCAGTTTCCCAACACGCCGCCGGGCCAGCCCGACTGAGCGCGCGCCGCCACGCCCCCGTCCTTCACCCCTTCAGGAGCCTCGCATGCCCCCACCGTTCCTTTCCCGCCGTGCGCTCGTGGCGGCCGCCGCCGCAGCAGCAGCGCTGTGCCTGCCCGCCGCGGCCAGCGCCGCCGGCGACCCCGCCGCCTGGCCCCATGCCAAGCCCATCACCTGGATGGTCGGCTTCGCGCCCGGCGGCACCGTCGACGTGCTCACCCGCATGGCCGCGCGCAAGCTGGGCGAGAAGACCGGGCAGCCGGTGGTGGTGGACAACCGGCCCGGCGCCTCGGGCGCCATCGCGCTGCAGGCCGCGGCCAGGGCCGCACCGGACGGCTACACGCTCATCACCGTGCCCGGCCCGGTGCTGTATGCCACGCAGCCGCCCGAAGTGGGCAAGGAACTGGCCGCGGTCGCGCTGCTGGCGCAGGGGCCGATGGTGCTGGTGAGCGGCCTGCCCCGACCGCCCGCGACGGTGCCGGACTTGGTCCAGGCGATGAAGAAGGACCCCGGCGCGTGGAGCTACGCCAGTTCGGGCAACGGCACCTCGCAGCACCTGGCCGGCGAGCTGTTCAACGTGGCCGCGGGCACGGCCATGGCGCACGTGCCGTACAAGGGCGGCGGGCAGGCGGTGGTCGATGTGGTGGGCGGGCAGGTGCCGCTGGGGCTGCTCGGGGTCACGCCGGTGCTGCCTCAGATCCAGTCCGGCAAGCTCAAGGCGTACGCGGTCACGACCCGCTTTCGCATCGAGAGCCTGCCCAACGTGCCCACCCTGGAGGAGGCCGGCCTCAAGGGCTACGACGCCGCGCAGTGGTATGTGGTCGCGGCGCCGAAGGGCCTGCCCGCCGCGCAGGTGCGGCAGCTCAACGCGTGGCTCAACGAGATCGCCGCATCGGACGACCTGAAGGCCGCGCTGTCGGCCAGCGGCTCCGTCGCGGGCCAGGGCAGCGCCGCCGACGCGCAGCAGTTCGTCGAAGCCGAACAGCGCAAGTGGAAGGCGCTGGCGAAGACCTCCCACCTGGACATCCGCTGAGGCGGGGGCGGCGGGCGCCCGCTCAGCGCAGGGTCTGCTTGCCGGGCACCTGCGGGTAGGCCAGCTCGGCCACGGGCTCGCCGCGCAGCAGGTGGGATTCGACGATGCGGTCGATGCCGGCCTCGTCCACGCCGCCGTACCACGTGCCCTCCGGGAACACCTGCACCACCGGCGCGAGGTTGCAGGGCCCCAGGCAACTGGTGCGGGCGCTCATCATGCCGTCGCCGGTGTTGCGCAAGTCCAGGCGCTTTTGCTCGTTGCGCAGGTGGCCCCAGACCAGCGCGGCGCCCGCGTGGTTGCACGGGCCGCCCTGGCAGACGAGCACGCGGCGCTTTTGCGGCGGAATCACCGAACCGGCCGAAGGGGCCGCGGCGGGCGCGTCGATGGGGACCGTGGTGGATTGCAGCAGGCCGTGCACCAGCGCATCGACGGCCAGGGTGTCGCCAGGTGGCATGCACAGCGTCACGCCGGGCCGCCGCGGCGCCTGCGCATCGCGCATCCAGCGCTGCACCGCGCCGGTGATCCAGGTGCGAAAGCCCGGCTCCATCGGCAGGAGCAGCGGAACGATGGCGATTTCGTCCGCAGCGTCCCCCGCGGCCAGGGCATCCAGCGCTTCGCGCAGGCTCGGGCTGCCCTGTTCGCTGAAGGCATGCACCACTGCCGCGAAGCGGCCCGCCATCGCGGACTGTGCGCGCTGGGCGAGTTCTTCCATCTCGCGAACGGCCGCGCCGGTGATGGAGGCCTTGGCCAGAAGAATGGCCGCGCGCCGCAGGGGAGGGCGGATCGGGTCGCTGGGGTTCATGGGGAAGGGCTTTCGTTGGGGGTCGGGTCCATCGGGATCACATAGGGCAGGCCGCCATCGGTGCCGATGCGCGCACCGACGCCGAACAGCGCCTGCACGTTCGTGGGCGTGAGCACCTGCGCGGGCGCGCCGGCATCGAGCACGCGGCCGCCGCGCAGCATCAGCAGCCGGTCGCAAAAGCGCGCGGCCAGGGCCAGGTCGTGGATGGCGATGACGGCCCCCGCGCCGCGCTGGCGCGACAACTCGCGCACGGTCTGCAGCGTGGCGAGCTGGTGGCGCAGGTCCAGGTCGCTGGTGGGCTCGTCCAGCAGCAGCAGGCGGCCTTGCTGGGCCCAGGCGCGGGCCATCAGCACACGCTGGCGCTCTCCGCCGCTGAGGTCGCTGAAGTGGCGCAGGGCCAGCGCCTCCAGTGCCAGGCGCTCGATCGCGGCCAGGCAGAGGGCCTCGTCCTGCTGCGGCGAACTGGCGCCCCGGTGCGGCAGCCGGCCCAGCCGCACCATGTCCAGCACCCGCAGCGACATGCCGGGGCCGGTGTGCTGGGGTACGTAGGCGACGGCACGGGCGATCTCCTGGCGCGTGCAGCCGGCCAGCGCACGGCCCTCCAGCGCCAGGTGGCCGCCGCTCAGCGGCCGCAGGCCGGCCAGGCACTTGAGCAGCGAACTCTTGCCCGACCCGTTGGGGCCGACCAGGCCCAGCACCTCGCCGGGCTGCAGCACCAGGTCGATGCCCTGCAGCACCTCGGGCGACGCGCGCCCGCCGTAGCGGCTGCGCAGGCCCTCGGCGCGCACCAGGGCAGGCGGCGCGGTGGCCGATGCGCCGCTCATGCCGACATCTCGTTGCGCCGCGTGAGCAGCAGGTGCAGGAACAGCGGCACGCCCAGGAAGGCGACGACGATGCCGACCGGCACCACCACAGGCGCGAAGAGCAGCCGGCCCGCCATGTCGGCCAGCAGCACCAGCAACGCACCCACCAAGGCCGCGAAGGGCAGCAGCGCACGGTGGTCGCCGCCGATCAGCAGGCGCGCGATGTGCGGCGCCACCAGCCCGACGAAGCCGATCACGCCGGTGAAGCTGACGATGGCCGCGCTGCACAGCACGGCGGCCAGCGTGATCGCGATGCGGGCCCGGGCGACGGGCACCCCCAGCGAGGCGGCCACATCGTCGCCGCCGGCGCTGAAGGCGTTGAGCGCGCCCGCATGGGCGAGCAGCACCGGCGCGCACACCAGGCAGATGCCGCCAGCCACCCCCACCTCGTTCCAGGAGCGGCCGTTGAGCGACCCGAAGGTCCAGTGCACGATGGCCGCGAGCTGCTGCTCGCTGGCGAAGAACTGGAGCGCCGCGGTGAGCGCGCCGAAGAGGTAGGTGAAGGCCACGCCGGCCAGCACCAGCACCATGGCATGCACGCCGCGCAGCGAGGCCAGGCCCAGCACCCCGGCCGCGCACACCATGGCCGAGGCAAAGGCCAGCGCCACCGTCCACCAGGCGCCGGTGGCGGGCAGGGTGTTCCAGCCCAGCAGGATGGCGATGGACGCGCCGAACGCCGCGGCCGGCGAGATGCCCAGCGTGTAGGGGCTGACCAGCGGGTTGCGGGTGATGCCCTGCATGGCCACGCCGGCCATGGACAGCCCGGCCCCGCAGACCAACGCCATGGCGGTGCGCGGCAGGCGCAGCTGCAGCAGCACGTTGCGCTGCGGCCCGTCGTGGGCCCAGGCCTCCAGGCCGGGCAGCAGCGACAGCAGCTGGCGCAGCACCGTGCCGACCGGCTGGGACTGCACGCCCAGGCTGAGCGAGGCCAGCACGGCCAAGCCGAGGGCCAACACCGCCAGGGCCGCGATGCGCCAGCGGCTGGCCCGCAGGCGGCCCACGGCCTGCCGCAGCGCCGCGATGGCGGGGGAGGTGGAGAGGGGCGCGGGGGAGGCCGGTCCGGCGCCGGTCGGGTTCATGTGCCGCCCTTCACGTGAGCCAGCGAACAGGCGTAGCCGCGCTGCGCCGGCACGCCCTGGAAGGTCTGCAGCCAGGTGCCCATGACCGCCTGCGGGTCGATGCCGGCCATGCGCCCGGGGTGCAGCCACTGCGCGATCTGCAGGGCACCGGTGATCTTGGAACAGCCCGATGCGAGGTAGTAGCTCAGGTGGTGGATCTGCCGGTGGCGCACGGCCGGCGTGCCCTCCCAGCCCGGCCGCGCGGCCAGTTGGCCGAGCACGTCGGCCGAGAAGGCCCGCGGGTGCGGCAGGTACTGGCCGGGCTGCAGCTTGACGACGACCTCGGGCCGGCGGGCCGCCACCTCTTCGGGGTCCACCTCGAAGTTCTGCACGTTGCCGCGCGGCGACACGCCGCCGGGCAGCCGGAGGTCGCCGAACACGTTGGTGCCGCCGCCGGCCTCGATCATGTCGTGCCAGCCTGAGCCCTGCAGCACGGTCTTGTAGGGACCGACCTCCTCGAAATACACGCGCCGGGGCGTGGCCCCCTGCAGGCGGTCCCGCAGCGTGTCGCGCCAGTGGCGGTAGAAGGCGTTGAGCCGTGCGGCCCCCTCGGTCCGGTGAAACAGTCGGCCCAGCAGCGCGACGTTCCACTCGTGCTTGAGCAGATCCCAGCCGGTGACCACGATGACCGGAATGCCGAAGGGCTTGAGCACCCGCTCGGCCTGCTTCCAGTCGCTGTTGCGCGGCATGAAGACGGCGTCGGCCTGCATGCCGACGATGGCCTCGTAGTGGACGCTGGACTGGCCGCTGCCGGCGAGCATGCCGGGGGTCACGCCCGGCCAGTAGTCGGGGTGCTTGCGGCCGTCGAAGTCCACGCCGACCACGGCCGGCATGGCCCCGATGGCGCGGATGAACTCCGTCGTGTAGCGGTTGAACACGACCACGCGCCGCAGGGGCAGCGAAACGGACACGGTGCGGCCCAGGTCGTCGGTGATGGCCGTGGCCTCCCTGGCCTGGGCCGGCGCGCGGCCCGGCAGCCAGGCCGCGCCGGCGATGCCCGCCGCACCGGCCGCCCCACAGGCCCGCAGCAGGGCCCGCCGGCTGCCCGGGCCCTGCGGGACGGGGG
Organism: Acidovorax sp. SUPP2539; assembly: GCF_030158975.1. Taxonomy (NCBI): domain Bacteria; kingdom Pseudomonadati; phylum Pseudomonadota; class Betaproteobacteria; order Burkholderiales; family Comamonadaceae; genus Acidovorax; species Acidovorax sp. SUPP2539. Next base: position 403,195 of record NZ_BQXJ01000005.1, read on the forward strand.
CATCGGAACGCATGTCAGAACGCATGGGTGCCGGTCAGCCAGACGGTGCGGGGCCGGCCGAGAATCCACTGCACTTCCGAGCCCTGCGTGGCATAGCGCTTGTCGAAGAGGTTGTCCACCCGCAGGTCCAGCGTCATCCCCGCCATGGCCCGCCAGTTCACGCCGGCCTGGACCACGGTGTACGAGGGCAGCGAGGCGGTGTTGGTGTTGTTCACGAAGCGCTGGCCGACGTACTGCAGGGCCGTGCGCGCGGTCCACCGGGGGGCGAAGTCCCAGAAGGCGCTCAGGTTGGCGCTGCGCTTGGGCACGGTCATCGGCACCTTGCCCGCCAGCTGCTGCGTGCCGCTGCCGACCTGGGCCTGGAAGTCGTCGAACTTCGGATCGAGCACCGTGCCGTTGACCTCCACCCGCCAGGCGCCCAGCCGGGCGGATGCCGAGGCCTCGATGCCGCGCGAGGACTGCTGGCCCACCTGTTCCTGGAGAGTGGGGTTGGCCAGGTTGGCGGTCAGCAGGTCCTTCTTGACGAGGTGGTAGGCCGCCAGCGTCCAGTCGAAGCGGCCGCCCCAGAGGCTTTGCTTGAGGCCGAATTCGATCTGCCGGCCCTGGGACAGGCCGAAACCCTGCTGGTTGGCGCCGATGCTCGCCAGCGAGGTGACCGGGTCCTGCGCCGTGGCGATCTGGCCGTACAGCGCCACCTCCGGCACCGGGTTGAAGACCACGCCCAGGCTGCCGCTGGTGCCGCTGACCTTGCCACGGGTGGTGTTGCGCAGTTGGCGGTCTTCGCGTTCGGTGCGGTAGCTGTCGCTGCGCAGGCCGGCCACCATGGACCAGCGCTGGCTCAGCGTCAGGTGGTTTTCGAAGAAGACGCCGACGCGGTCGAGGTCCAGGTAGTACATGGGGATCGACTCGCCCCGCCACGCATCGCGGTAGAGGCCCGGCACCGGGTGCAGCGCATCGACGGTGGAGGTGCCGCCCCGCACGTTGTCGAAGCGGTCGTAGAAGCTGCGCTCGAGCTGGAAACCGGCGAGGAACGCGTTCTTCATGCCGGCGATCCGGCCCTGGAATCTGGCGTAGGTGTTGACGCCCTCCTGCGTCTGCCGCGAGTAGGAAATGTCCCGGTAGCTGCTGCGGCGCACCGATGCGGTGGCGGGCAGGTAGGTGAACACGGTGGCGTCGCGGTAGCGGCGGTTGTGGGTCAGCCGGTAGAGCGTGTTGTGCACCGTGACATCGGCCGAGGGCTTCCACTCGGTGTCCAGCGTGGTCCACTGATCCTGGAAAAACAGGTCGCTGTCGGCGATGTTGTAGTTCAGCGTCTCGGTGCCCGGCACGGGCGCGCCATTGAACACCGGGGTGCCGAGGTAGTGCATGGGCTTTTGGCGGCCGTAGTCGGCGGCCAGGATGAAGTTCAGCTGGGGCGACAGGTCGTAGCGCAGCGAGGCCGACGCGGCCAGGGTGTCGGACGCTCCGCGGTCCACCCAGTTGTCCGCGCTGCGGTGGCTCAGGTCCAGCCGGTAGGACAGGCCATTGCCCATCGGGCCGGTGCTGCTGAAGGCTTCGTGCCGCGCGTTGTCGGAGCCCACGCCCAGGCCGATCTCGTGCGAGGCCTGCGCCGGGTCCGGCCGTTTGCTCACCACGTTGACCGCGCCGCCGATGGCACCGGCGCCGTAGAGCACCGAGGCCGGGCCGTACAGCGCCTCGATGCGCTCGACGTTCCAAGGATCGAAGGGGAAGCTCACCACGCCGCCGGCGTTGGAGAGCTCCAGGCCGTTGTAGAGCTGCTTGACGGAGTTGACGCCGGTGAAGCCGCGGGCGCTGAGCACATTGCCACCGTTGCCCGGGCTGTTGGCCGAACTCATGCCGGGCGCGAGCGTCTTGGCGTCGATGACCGACGTGGTGCCCAGGGCGCGGATCAGCTCGCCCGGCACGATGGCCACGCTGGCGGGCATCTCGAAGGGCGTGAGTTCCAGCCGGCTGCCGGCGGTGGAGGGCAGCACCAGCGGGGTGGCGACGCCGCGGTCTTCGGTGACGGTGATCGGGGACAGGGTGGCGGGGACCGCGCTGCCCTCGGCCTGGGCATGGGCGCAAAGGGGATAGGCGGCCGCGAGGGCGAACGGGAGCGCAGCGGCGCGCGCACGAAGGACGGGCTTCATGGGAAGGGAGGGGCGATCAAAAAAGCAACCCTGGCCGGCATCCCCGCCGGCGTCTGGGCGATACGAATGCGCCGCCCGTTCATTCATGTATGCAGGCAGGCAGCGCACTCACCTCGTTGGCCGGTATCCGGGCTGACGGCGCTGCATTCCTCGCCTTCCCAGCGCTTGTTCAAGGCGTCCAGTGGCTGTGTGGAGGAATGCTGAAGGCACCTCGGCGGGAATGGCCGGTGTGCATTCGTCCGTTTGACCGTTGCGGGGGCAGCGCAGGCGAGACGGGTCGGCAGGCCGGCGCTGCGCATCAGCGGCCGGTTGCCGGGGTGTCCTCCTGCTTCCCGTTGAACTGCGGCATGTGAACCACGCCGCGAGCACCAACGGCGCGATTGTAGAGGGGGGTGCGCGGCGGAATCCGGAAAGTCGGCAATGCGTTCCGGACGGGCCCCAAGGCGGGGCGGGGCACGGATAATCGACGGCTTTGCCCGCAGGATCGCACCGTGAACTCCCCCGTCTTCGCCTCCATGATCCCGGTGATCCTGTTCATCGCCATCGGCTTTCTCGCGGGGCGGCTGGGCTGGGTGCGGGCCTCGGCGGTCAAGGATTTGTCCAACCTGGTGTTCCTGGTGCTCACGCCCGCGCTGCTGTTTCGCACCATGGGCACGTCGCGCGTGCAGGACTTGAACTTCGAGCCGGTGGGCCTGTACTTTCTCGCAGCCGGGCTGGTGTTCGTGGTGTCGCTGGCGGTCATGGGGTTTTCCACCCGCTCGGCCGCCTTCGGCTTGGCCAGCATGTTCAGCAACACCATCATGATCGGCGTGCCGCTGGTCGGGCTGGTCTACGGCCAGGAAGGGCTAGTGACGCTGTTCACGCTGATCTCGCTGCACGCGCTGATCCTGCTCACGGCGGCCACGGTGGTGTTCGAGCTGGCGCAGGCGCATGAAAGCCAGCGCGACGGCCGCAGCCCGCCGCGCCCCATGCTGCACACGGTGCTGCAGGCGGTGCGCAACGGCATCCTGCACCCGGTGCCGCTGCCCATCCTGGCCGGGCTGCTGTTCGCGCAGACCGGCCTGCACCTGCCCGAGGTGGTGGACAAGCCGCTGCAACTGCTGGGCATGGCGCTCGGCCCCATGGCCCTGCTGCTGGTGGGCGTGACGCTGGCGTTCAGCAAGGTGGGCCACCATGCGCGCGACGCGCTGCGCATTTCGCTGGTCAAGAACCTGGCGCACCCGTTGCTGCTGCTGGCGCTGGCCTGGGCCTTCGGCCTGGGCGGCACCTCGACGGCGGTGATGTTCCTGGCCGCATCGCTGCCGGTGGGGGCCAACGTGTTCCTGTTCACGCAGCGCTACGACACGATGCAGGACGAGGTGACGGCCAGCATCGCCGTGTCCACGGCGCTGGCGCTGGTGACAGTGCCGCTCATGCTGGTGGTCGCGCAGCGGTTCTTCCACTGAGGCTTGGCGCCCGGTCGGCCGGGCCGAAGCGCCGGCGCACGGCGCGGGCGGTCAGGGCGCGAGGCGCTCGCGCACCCACTGGCCTCCATCGGCCCGGTAGCGCAGCCGGTCGTGCAGCCGGCTCTTGCGGCCCTGCCAGAACTCCCATTGCTCGGGCTTGAGGCGGTAGCCGCCCCAGTGCGGCGGGCGCGGCGGGCTGAGCAAGAACTGCGCGCCGTACTTGGCCGCGTTGGCCACCAGCACGCCGCGCCCGGAAATCACCTGGCTTTGCGGGCTGGCCCAGGCGCCGATGCGCGAGTCCAGCGGGCGGCTCTTGAAATAGGCGTCGCTCTCGGCGTCGTCCACCTTTTCCACGGTCCCTTCGATGCGCACCACGCGTTCCAGCTCGACCCAATGGAACTGCAGCGCCGCAAACGGGTTGCCGGCCAGTTGCCGGCCCTTGCGGCTGTCGTAGTTGGTGAACCAGACGATGCCGCGCTCGTCGTAGCCCTTGACCAGCACGATGCGCGTGCTGGGCCGCAGATCGGGTCCTACGGTGGCGAGGGTCATGGCGTTGGGCTCGGGCACCTGGGCGGCCAGGGCCTGCTGCAGCCACTGGTCGAATTGGGCCAGCGGGTCGGCCAGGGAGGCGTCTTCGCTGAGTTCCGCGCGTTCGTAGCTCTTGCGCAGGTCGGCGATGGAGGAGGAAAGGGGGCTGCTGCTCATCGGGCGATTGTGCCCCGGCGCGCGCCGCGGGTCAGCGCTTTTGGCCAGGCGCCAGCGCCAGCAGCTTGCCCAGCGCCCGGTCGTGGATGCCCAGGCGTCGCAGTTCGTCGTAGGTGGCCTGGGCGTAGTCGCGGGTGGTGCCGTAGATGCCGGTGGCCTGCTCGAAGATGCGGCGGTATTCGTCGTCCGGCAGCACGCCGGCGTGGCTCGGGCTGCGGCGCGACAGCGTGAAGGCGAGGGCGCGCACCGTGCCCTGGGGCGTCTGGCACGGCAGCCAGCGCGGGTCGTACACCGCCAGCGCCATCTCGCGCTGCCAGAGGTTGACCATGGTCTGGCGGGCGTGCTCGCGGTCCACGCGGAACACCATGCCGCGGCAGCTGCCGCCCGAGAGCATGCCGAACACCAGGCCGGGCCGCTCGGGCGTGCCACGGTTGATGCGGCTCCACATCTTGAGGGCGCGGTGCCAGCCGTGCACGCGGGCCGGGCGCTGCTCGGCGAAGTCGAAATCGGGCCGCCAGATCAGCGAGCCGTAGCCGAAGATCCACAGATCGTCCTGGCCGCCCCATTCATCCAGGGTGCGCTGGAGCAGGGGGGCGGGGTCGCGCAAGGGGGCGGGCAGCGGCGTCATGACTCTACAATCGCGGGTTGTCTTCAGCCCCCATTATTTACTTTACGGAGTTCTTCCCATGGCCTTCAGCAGTTCCGATGACGACAGCCAGCAACGTTTTGCCCTCGGGTTCCTGTTCGCGCTGATTGCCCTGGTGGTGTCCTCGGTGGTGGGCGTGACGGTGTACAAGCAGCGCAGCCTGGCGCGCGCGCCGGTGGTCGAGCCCGCCGCCGTGGTGGTCGCACCCGCCGGCACGCTGGTGGTGGCCGAGGACGAAGTGGCCCGCGTGGTGGTGGATGGCGGCGTGGTCCGCTTCTACTTCGCCACGGGCCGTGCCGATCTGGCCCCCGGTGCAGCACCGGCCCTGGCCGACGTGTCGCGTGCCGTGGCCGAAGGCCGCTCGGTGGTGGTCTCCGGTTACCACGATGCCACGGGCGACGCCGCCGCCAACGCGCAACTGGCCAAGGACCGCGCCTTTGCCGTGCGCGACGCGCTCAAGACGGCCGGCGTGCCCGAAGACAAGATCGACCTGCGCAAGCCCGCCGTCACGCAGGCCGGCGGCAGCAACGCCGAAGCCCGCCGCGTCGAAGTCACGCTGGCACCGCTTTGATCCGGGCGTGAGGGGGTGGCCGCCGGCCGCGTCCTCCGATCCCTCGACAGCAAGCCCGGTCCGCCGGGCTTTTTCTTTGGGCGCCGCGTTCCGAAATGACCTCAATGCAGCCACTGCACGATCTGCTGCGGGGTGAGGTTGCTGCCGCACAGCACGGTCGCCAGCTTCTGCGAGCGCAGCGCGGGGTGTTCCATCACGGCGGCCACGCCGACGATGCCGGCGGGCTCGACCATCAAGCCGGCCGTCTGGAACACCAGCTGCATCGCGCGCCGGATGGCCGCATCGCTGACCAGCAGCACGTCGTCCACCAGGTCTTGCATGTCGTCCAGCGCCTGGGGAACGGGCCGCCGGACCGCGATACCATCGGCGATGGTCTGCGTGGTGGGCCGCTCGATCAGCCGGCGCGCCTTCCAGGAGGCGGCCATGGCATCCGCGCCTTCCGCGCAAACGCCGATCACCCGCGTGGCCGGCGCATGGGCTTTCGTCCACAGGCCCATGCCGTTGAGCAAGGCGCCGTTGCCCAGCGGCACCAGCAGGGCATCGAAGGCATCGCGCGCCAGCAGTTCGCGGGCGATGGTGCCGGCGCCTTCGCTGATTTGGGTCTCCAGCCCATCCTCGACCAGCAGCGCGCCGGAGGACGCGCAAAAGCGCCGGGCCTCTTCCTTGGCGGTGTCGAAGTCGTCGCTGTGCAGGCGCACCTCCGCGCCCATCGCACGCATGCGATCGACCTTGAAGGCATTGGCGGTGGTGGCGGTATAGACCACCAGCGGCCAGCCGCGGGCGCGGCACACATAGGCCATCGCCTGCCCCCAGTTGCCGGCCGTGGCGCAGACCAGGGGCCGGCCGGCCAGCGCCGCCGCGTTGTCCTTGAGGAAGAAGTCGGCGCCGCGCCCCTTGAACGAGCGCAGCGGGTTCAGCGTTTCGACCTTGAGCGTCAGGGCGGCGCCCAGCGCCTGGCTGAGCGGCTCGCATTCGTACTGCGGGCTGTGGAGAAACACGGGGTCGATCAGGGAGGCCGCGCGCTCGATGTTGCGCAGCGAGAGGCGGCGGGGGGTGTCGATAATGGTCATGCCCAAAGTATGCAAACCGGGGCGGTGGGCCGGGCCGCGATTGCGCCCCCGCCAGCGCCGCCTCGCCGCATTGTGGGCGCCTTCCACGCGGCCTTCGTGCAACCCTCCGACGCCATGCCCCTCGACGCCTTCGACCGCCAGATCCTCGACCTCTACCAGCGGGACACCCGCGTGCCCAGCGAGCAGATCGGCGCGCGCGTCGGCCTGTCCGCCGCGGCAGTGCAACGGCGGTTGAAGCGCCTGCGCGAGGCGGGCGTCATCCAGGCCGAGACCGCCCAGCTCGATTGCACCCGGCTGGGCCTGGGCATCACGGCCATCGTGCAGGTCGACCTGATCGACGAGTCGGCACGCGCCACGCGGGCCTTCCGCGAGACCGTGGGACAGCGCGGCGAGGTGCAGCAATGCTACGGCGTGGCCGGCAGCGTCGACTACGTGCTGATCGTCATCGTGCCCGACCTGGCGGCGTACGAGGCCTTCTGCGAGGCGTGCCTGCTGCACGACCCCAACGTGCGCCGCTTCACCACGCAGATCGTTCTGGATGCGCACCAGCGCGGCGCACCGCTGACCATCCCCGCGCTGGATCGGTGATCAGGTGCTGCCGCGCACGACGAGTTCGTAGCCCAGCTCGACGCACCCCGGCGCGGTGGGCGCGCCACGCATCAGCCCGAGCAGCATCGCCGCGCCGGCGCGCCCGACCTCGGCGCGCGGCGTGCGCACGGTGGTGAGCGGCGGCACCATCTGGTCGCTGCCCTCCAGGTCGTTGAACCCGGCCACCGCGATCCGCCCGGGCACCGCCACCCCCAGCCGGTTGGCCGCCAGCAGCCCGCCCTGGGCGATGTCGTCGTTGCAAAAGAAGATGGCATCCACGCCGGGCATGCGGCGCACCACCTCTTCGAACAGCCGTGCGCCCAGTGCGACCGACGAGCGCTCCGGGCTGAGCACCTCCAGCGCCGGGTCATACAGGCCCGCCTCGCGCAGGCAGCGGCGGTAGCCCTCGGCGCGCTGCAGCGTGCGCGGGTCCAGCTGGGCTGCGCAGAAGGCGATGCGGCGGCGGCCCCGGTCCAGCAGGTGGCGGGTGATGGCCGCGCCCGCATCGGTCTGCGAAAAGCCCACGCACGCGACGTCCGGCGCCGTGCTGGTCTCCATCAGGTGCACGCAGGGCACGCCGCTGCGGGCGATGAGCTGGCGGGCGGTTTCGCTGCGGTCGAACCCGGTGACCAGCAGGCCGGCGGGCCGGTGGGGCAGGTAGGTGCGCAGCAGCAGCTCTTCTTCGGTGGTGTCGTAGTGGGTCACGCCGATAAGCGGGTGAAAGCCCTCTGGGAACAGCGTCCGGTGCACCGCCTCCAGCAGATCGACGAAGAGCGTGTTGGACAGCATGGGCACCAACACAAGCACCTGGGTGCTGCGCTGGGAGGCGAGGGCGCGCGCCGCTGGATCGGGCACGTAGCCCAGGCGGTCGGCCGAGGCGCGCACGCGCTCGGCGAGTTGCGCGTCCACGCTGCGTTCGCCGCGCAGCACGCGCGAGACGGTGATCGGGCTCACGGCGGCATCGCGCGCCACGTCGTCGAGCGTGATGCGGCCGCTGGAGCGGCGGGGGCGGCGGGTGGCGTCGGTCAAGGGTTAATCCGGAGCAGTCTGGGTGGCATTGTTTCCTAAGATAGCGCTATCTTTCACAGGGTAAACAAGCATGCGGCGACCGATGGCGCTGTAGCGTGCAGCAAACCCGGCCCAGCCACCCGCGGTGCGGCTCCATGCCCCACCGCATTTCTTCGAATTCAATGGATAGCGCTATCTCAATGTTTCGCCCCCAGGCCATCGTCGTGATGGGCGTGTCGGGCTGCGGCAAATCCAGCGTCGGCGAGTCCTGCGCGCAGGCCCTGGGCTGGACGCTGCACGAAGGCGACGCCTACCATGCCCCCGAGAGCATCGCCAAGATGCGGGCCGGCACGCCGCTGACCGATGCCGACCGCGCCGGCTGGCTCGGCCGTCTGGCCCTGTTGCTGGACTCCAGCGAAGGCGGGCAGGGCGTGGTGCTGACCTGCTCCGCGCTGCGCCGCAAGTACCGCGATCGCCTGCGCGAGGCGCACCCGGCGCTCGGCTTCGTCTTCCTGAAGCTGGGCTATGACGAAGCGCTGGTGCGCGTGCAGTCGCGGCCCGGCCACTTCTTTTCGCCCGCCCTGGTGGCCGACCAGTTCGCCACGCTGGAATCGCCCGAAGGCGAACCCGGCGTGCTGACGCTCGATGCCATGCAGCCCATCGCCACGCTGGTGCAGGACGCCGTGGCCTGGGTGCGCGGCCCCGAGGCTTTCACCCCCGAAAAAACAGGCCGCGACACAGCGGCAGGAGACAACGCATGAGCAGTCCGCAGCCGCCGACGAGGGATCTGGCCGCCCCGTCTTCTTCCCCGCACGCGCCACCCCGCCGCAAGCCGGCACTGCAGCGGCTGGCCGAGCTGTTCATGGTGCTGGCGCTCGCCGGCATGGTGGTGGCGGTGTTCGTCAACGTGGTGCTGCGCTATGTGTTCCACACCAGCATCGTGTCGTACGAAGAGGTCTCGCGCCTGCTGTTCGTGTGGCTGGTGGCGGTGGGCTCCATCGTCGCGGCCTTCGAAGGCAAGCACCTGGGCTTCGACATGCTCACCTCGCGCGTGAAGGGCGGGGCGCGCAAGGGCCTGTTCTGGGTGAGCCAGTTGCTCGTGGCGGTGTGCATGGTGCTGCTGCTGAAGGGCTCCTGGGAGCAGGTGGTGGCCGGCATGAGCAGCTACAGCACGGTGCTCGGCTACCCGCTGGCGCTGGCCGCAGCCGCCACGCTGGTGCTGGCGGCCGGCCTGCTGGTGGCCCTGGTGTTCGACCTGCTGCGCGGCGAGCCGCCCACGCCGGCCGGCCCGGCGGGCGACATCGAATAAGGGGCCGGACATGATCGTGACCGCGATTTTTCTGCTGGTGCTCATCGGCGGCATGGTGATCGGCATGCCGATCGCCCACGCGCTGGTGCTGACGGGCGTGGCCCTGATGTGGCACCTGGACTTCTTCGACTCGCAGCTGCTGGCGCAGAACCTGCAGGCCGGCTTCGACAACTTTCCGCTGCTGGCGGTGCCCTTCTTCATCCTGGCGGGCGAGCTGATGAATGCGGGCGGGCTGTCGCGCCGCATCATCGACCTGGCGCGCGCTTTCGTGGGGCACATCCGCGGGGGACTGGGCTTCGTGGCCATCGGCGCCGCGGTGCTGCTGGCCTCGATGAGCGGCTCGGCCATCGCCGACACCGCGGCCCTGGCCACCATCCTGCTGCCCATGATGCGCCAGCAGAACTACCCGCCCAGCTACAGCGCGGGCCTGCTGGCATCGGGCGGCATCATCGCGCCGATCATTCCGCCGTCGATGCCGTTCGTGATCTACGGGGTGACGACCAACACCTCCATCAGCAAGCTGTTCCTGGCGGGGGTGTTTCCGGGCCTGATGATGGGCATCTTCCTGATCCTGGCCTGGTGGTGGATCGCCCGCAAGCACCAGCTGCCGTCCATGGAGCGCGTGGAATGGGGCGCGCGCATGAAGGCGCTGGTCCACAGCTTCTGGGCCATGATGATGCCGGTCATCATCCTGGGCGGGCTCAAGGGCGGCATCTTCACGCCGACCGAAGCCGCCGTGGTGGCCGCGGTCTACGCCCTGTTCGTGTCGATGTTCGTCTACCGCGAACTCACCTGGGCCCAGTTGTACGAGGTGTTCCTGGCGGCGGGCAAGACCACCGCCGTGGTGATGTTCCTGTGCGGCGCGGCCACCGTGACGGCCTACATGATCACCCTGGCCGACCTGCCCGCCATGCTGGCGGACAGCTTCTCCGGCGTGATGGGCAATCCCATCGTGTTCATGGCGCTGATGATGCTGTTCCTGCTCGTCGTGGGCACGGCCATGGACCTGACGCCCACCATCCTGATCTTCGGGCCCGTGTGCCTGCCGCTGGCGGTGAAGGCCGGCATCGATCCGGTGTACTTCGGCTTCATGTTCATCTATGTGGGATCGCTCGGTCTCATCACCCCGCCGGTCGGCACGGTGCAGAACGTGGTGGCGGGGGTGGGCGGTCTGCGCATGGAGACCGTCATCAAGGGCACCACACCGTTCCTGCTGATGTACGTGGTGCTGCTGGTGCTGTTCGTGCTGTTCCCGGTGCTCATCACCGGCCCGCTGCGCTGGCTGCACTGAGCCGCCGCCGGCCCCGATTTCCGATGGTTTCGTTTTCCCTCTCTCTTCAGCGCTTTCAATACAAGGAGACAAGCATGCGCATCCGTTTCGCTCTCGCCGGCCTGGTGGCCGCACTGGTGGCCGCCGGGGCCGCCCAGGCCCAGGATTTCAAGCCGCGCCTCGTGCGCTTCGGCTATGGCCTGGTCGACGACTCCAACCAGGGCCGCGCGGCGCGCCTGTTCGCGCAGGAGGTCGAGAAGGCCTCCGGTGGCAAGATGAAGGTGCGCACCATCGGCAACGCCGCCCTGGGCTCCGACACCCAGATGCAGCAGGCGCTGATCGGCGGCGCGCAGGAGATGATGGTGGGCTCCACCGCCACGCTGGTGGGCATCGTGCCCGAGATGGCCGTGTGGGACACGCCGTTCCTCTTCAACAACGTGAAGGAGGCCGACGCCGTGCTCGACGGCCCCGTCGGCGAAAAGGTCAAGGCCAAGCTGGAGCCCAAGGGCATGGTCGGGCTGGTCTACTGGGAGAACGGCTTTCGCAACCTCACCAACAGCAAGCGCCCCGTCAACAAGCTGGAAGACCTGGGCGACATCAAGCTGCGCGTGATGCAGAACAACGTGTTCCTGGACAGCTTCAAGGCCCTGGGCGCCAATGCCGTGCCGCTGCCGTTCTCGGAACTGTTCACCGCCCTGGAAACGCGCGCGGTCGATGGCCAGGAGAACCCGTTCAACACGGTGGTGTCCAGCAAGTTCTACGAAGTGCAGAAGTACCTCACGGTGACCAACCACGTGTACAGCCCCTGGATCGTCACCGTCAGCAAGAAGTGGTGGGACACCCTCTCCGCCGCGGAAAAGAAGGTGCTGCAGGACGCCGCCGTCAAGAGCCGCGACTTCGAGCGCAAGGACACGCGCGAAGAAGCCGCCAAGGCCCTGGCCGACCTCAAGACCAAGGGCATGCAGGTCAACGAACTGCCCGGCTCGGAAGCCAACCGCATGCGCGAGAAGCTCGCCAGCGTGAACACCGGCATCGCCAAATCGGTCGGCCAGGAAACCTGGGACGCGGTGAACGCGGCCGTCAAGCAGGCGCGCAGCGCGCAGTAACCCGGTACGCATGGGTTCGCCCCGCGGCCACGGGCCGGGGCGGGCCGACACATGCCCTTTGCCTACAGACGGAGCGGCCTGCGGGTTTACCATGGGCGCTCCGCCAGCCCGTTGCCAACACCCGCCAGCATGCCCATCCACGACACCGTTGAAGCCGTTACCCGGCGCATCCGCGAGCGCAGCGCGTCCACCCGCGCCGCCTACCTTGCCCAGCTCGAAGCCCATGCCCACCGCGACCGCGGCGCCGACCGCCTGGGCTGCGCCAACGTGGCGCACGCCTTCGCCGGCATGCCCGGCAACGACAAGCTGCGCGTGGTGGCCCAGAAGGCACCCAACGTTGGCATCGTCAATGCCTACAACGACATGCTCTCGGCCCACGCGCCGCTGCAGCACTACCCCGATCTGATCAAGGACGAGGTCCGAAAGCACGGCGCCACGGCGCAGGTCGCCGGCGGGGTGCCCGCCATGTGCGACGGCGTCACGCAGGGCACGCCCGGCATGGAGCTGAGCCTGTTCAGCCGCGACGTGATCGCCATGGCCACGGCGGTGTCACTGAGCCATGACGTGTTCGACGCCGCGCTCATGCTGGGCGTGTGCGACAAGATCGTGCCCGGCCTGCTCATCGGCGCGCTGCAGTTCGGCCACCTGCCCACCGTCTTCGTGCCGGCCGGGCCCATGACCTCCGGCCTGTCGAACAACGCCAAGGCCAAGGTGCGCGAGCAGGCCGCGCAAGGCCTGGTGGGCCGCGCCGAACTGCTGGCCGCCGAATCCGCCGCGTACCACAGCGAAGGCACCTGCACGTTCTACGGCACCGCCAACAGCAACCAGATGCTGCTGGAAGCCATGGGCCTGCACGTGCCCGGCACCGCCTTCATCAACCCCGGCCAAGTGCTGCGGCAGGAGTTGACCCGCGAGGCCGCACGCACCGTGCTCGGCCCCGCGTGCCCGCCCATCGGCAAGGTCATTGACGAGCGCGCCATCGTCAACGCCATGTCGGCCTTGCTCGCCACTGGCGGCTCCACCAACCACCTCATCCACTGGGTGGCCGTGGCGCGTGCGGCCGGCATCGTCATCGACTGGGACGACTTCGCCGCGCTGTCGCACGCCGTGCCGCTGCTGGCCCGCGTGTACCCCAACGGCAGCGCCGACGTGAACCAGTTCCAGGCCGCGGGCGGCCCGGGCTACGTGCTGCGCGAACTGCTTGACGCCGGCCTGATGCACGAAGACGTGCTCACTGTGCGGCCCGGCGGCATCCGCGAATACACCCGGCTGCCCCATGGCGACGCGGACGGGCGCCTGGGCTGGACCGACATCGGCGCCAGCGGCGACGACGGCGTGCTGCGCCCGGCCACCGCGCCGTTCAGCGCCACCGGCGGCCTCAAGCTGCTGCAGGGCAACCTGGGGCGCAGCGTGATCAAGGTCTCTGCCGTACCGGAAGACCGCCACGTGGTCGAGGCGCCCGCCGCCGTGTTCGGCTCGCAGGCCGAACTGCAGGCCGCCTTCCAGGCCGGGCAGCTGGACCGCGACGTGATCTGCGTGGTGCGCTGGCAAGGCCCGCAGGCCAACGGCATGCCCGAGCTGCACAAGCTGACCCCGCCGCTGGCCGTGCTGCAAGGCAAGGGCTACCGCGTGGCACTGGTGACCGATGGCCGCATGAGCGGCGCATCGGGCAAGGTGCCCGCCGCCATCCACGTCTCGCCCGAAGCCAACGCCGGCGGCGCGCTGGCGCGGGTGCAGGACGGCGACGTCATCCGGCTGGACGCCGTGGCAGGCACGCTCGACGTGCTGGTCGATGCCGCCACCTGGCAGGCCCGCACGCCCGCCGTGCTGCCGCCCGCACAGGCCGAAGACAACGCCCACGGCTGGGGCCGTGAACTGTTTGCCGGATTCCGGCGCAACGCGCTCAGCGCAGAAGAGGGAGCCTGCTCGTGGCTGTGAACGACGACGACACCAACCAGAACCACGGCAACGCGGCCTTGACCGCCGTGCAGGTCATGCGCGACGCACCGGTCATTCCGGTCATCGTGCTCAACGATGTGGCCCACGCCGTGCCCATGGCCCGCGCCCTGGTGGCTGGCGGCATCCGCATGCTGGAGGTGACGCTGCGCACCCCGCAGGCCCTGGCCTGCATGGAAGCCATCGCCCGCGACGTGCCCGAAGCGGTGGTCGGCGCCGGCACCGTGCGCAGCGCGGCCGATGCCCAGGCCGCCGCCCGTGCCGGGGCCCGCTTTGCGGTGAGCCCGGGCTTCACTCCCGCGGTCGGCCGCGCCTGCCGCGACCTGGGGCTGCCGCTGCTGCCCGGCGTGGCAACGGGCAGCGAAATCATGATGGCGCAGGAAGAGGGCTTCCACGCGCTAAAGTTCTTTCCCGCCGTTCAGGCCGGTGGCCTGGCCATGCTCAAGGCGTGGCAGGGGCCGTTCGGCGATGTGGTCTTCTGCCCCACGGGTGGGATCCAGCCGGGCAATGCGGCGGAGTTTCTGGCGCTGGGGAATGTGGCCTGCGTGGGCGGGTCGTGGCTGGTGCCAGGGGATGCGCTGGCGCAGGGGGACTGGGCGAGGGTGACCGAGTTGGCGCGGGGGGCCGTGGCGCTGCGCGCGAAGGTTTAGTCGAAGGGGCGGCTGGCGCTGATGGGTAGGTGCTCGCCGCTGTCCCAAAAACAGTCGGAGGGTGGCGGTTTATTTTTGATCGCCGTAGCTATCTCCGTATCCGGCAAACAATTGCCGCCACGACAGCGACCAGTTGGGTGCTAGCAATTGCCACGGCTTCTGATCAGCTGGTTTAGGCTGGTTGCCGTCGTTCTCCTCAGAAGTTCGAATGACTGCTGTTGCCGAAAGCAGTCATGGCACCAGGACTTTCGAGAAGGTCAGCTCTACACCTCAAAGCTGCCACTGGAACCTGACGATCACCAAGTGACTGCTTTGCCGTGTGCTGACCTGGTGCTATCGCTGCGAAGCCGCCGGCCAACCGAAGGCGGAAAGAGGCTGGCTGCTGCCATTGAGATTTGGCGCCCAATGACCGCTAGCGTTAGCACTGATCAGTCTTTGGATCCCAGGATGGGCTGACCGCAACACTTTCTGGTCCATCAGGTGGCATTTGCGATGGCCTTCGTCATTGGCTGCAGACCAAAAAAGCCGCCGATGCATTAAAGTTCGGCAGTCCTGTCAAATACATGAGTCCGTCAGGCGTTGTAGGAAAAGCAGAATGAGCGACCTATCCTTTGCCAAACGCATCGCCTTAATGAACGCGATGTACAAGCTGCCGGCTCAAGATACCCCTGTTCTTCCGGCTGACCCGGCAGATCGCTTGCGTAAGTTCAAGGCAACGCTTCTTGACGAGGTTAATGAAATTGATGACATCGTCGCGGCCTGCGAGCGCAATGCTGAACCGATCGATGTCATGGTCGCGATTGCTGACCTGCTGGGCGACGTCATCGTTTACTGTCGCTCGGAGGCTCTCAAGTTCGGGCTGCCGCTCGAAGATGTACTGGCTGTCATCATGGACAGTAATGAAAGCAAGCTTGGCGCAGATGGCAAGCCCATCTATGACGCGAATGGCAAGTTCCTTAAAGGCCCGAACTACTGGAAGCCCGAGCCCAAGATCAAAGAGCTGCTGCAGGCAGCTATTGCCGGTGCGAAGGACTGACAAGGCCCTTAGGGTTCTGCTTCGGACGGGACTGCCTCGCTGCGGTCAACCGTCACCGTGAAACGGTGCCAGAGGTCGGTCCCGGTGGAGCGCTTCTTCTTGCGGCGGGGATGGTCGAACAATAGGCCGACTTGTTCGGGATACACGCTAGCGAAGATCGCAGATGCAATGCCGCATGGCTTAGGTCCAATGGGCGCGACGAACATGCGCTTGTCCTCGCTCAATGCTGCACGTGTGCGCTCCAGACATTCGAACGCAGCTTCTGGGTCATTTGCCGCGCAGTAGTCCAACTGCAGCCCGTGCTGGACCAGCGCGGGCAAGTGCGGAATGATGGCGTCGAGCTCCCACCCGGGGTGATAGGCCGGGATGCCGAAGACCAGCTTGACGTCTTTAGAGGCGATCATCTGGTGCTCTTCAAGCGCGCGGTCGAGCCGCTCTGGCTCGAATCCCAGAAAGAATACACCTGCTTCAACCTCGTCGCTGGTGAGGTCGACAATTGCGTTGGGGATCGGCGCATAGCCGCGGGTCGGCTCGGATAGCATGAACTGATCTCCGCCAGGACTCACACGCTGGTACTGGGCGGGCTCTACGTAGATGATATTCACCGAGGTAGCGCCGCTGGCTAGTAAGGCATTGGTGGCGCAGAACAGCTCCGCAAAGCCCAGCGTGGTGGCCTCGAGCACCACCTTGTCACGATCGAAGCCACTAAGCATTTCCGATGCCAAGTCGCTGGATTTGGTTTCGGTTCCCACTGTCAGCGACATGTCGTCGACGCCGTACCCGAGCAGCACTCGCGCCGACTCTGGCACACAGCCGCAGGCCAACTGCCCGCGATCATCAAGCTGCTCGCCGTGCAGTAGCACCATGTTTTCAGGAAGTTGGAGTTCGGCCGCGCTGGTGCCAGATCTCGAGAAGAATTTGACCTTCATGACAGGAGCAGGCCGAGTTGCACAGCATCGGCATCGGACAACTGACGCGCCAGACCTCGGGCCAATTCCCGGTAGTCCGTCTCGTTGCCCATGATGAGCATGTGGAACTGCTCCACAGAGATTTCCAGCTTGCGCTTGCGGCGGTAACTTATCTGGAAATATGGCGCGTAGATCGGGTTAAGCTGGTAGTCGACGATATCCAAACCGACGCCAGACTTCGACTTGGTCTCCTGTTGCTCGACGAGGATGCCAAAGCGCAGGGCCTCAGCGATGAAAGCGTGCTCTTCGGCCTGTAGCGCCCGACCTCCGGAATTGATCGTGAACTGATTCTGTTCGGGTTCGCTCATCGCCGGGCTTGCCTGCAGTGCCCGGAAGATGCTTCCCAACCGCAGCACAAAAACCCGCAGCTGTTCGCCCAGGCGACCGAAAGTTCGGATTTCCTTTATCAGCTGCTCCGAAGCGTCGTAGGCAGCGCGACACTGAATGTCAACGGAATACGGCGCTTCCGGCTCGTCACGCAGGTCTGCGACTTCGAGGGTCTTGTAGCAAAGAATCAGGAAATTGCGGAGGTTGTTGTTGGCCATCGTGGCCAGCGTGTCAAAGCCGCTATACAGCGGGCATTCCCGGGCGAACGGGCGGTACAACTCCAAGATAGAGCCGAACAAATTGTTGTGTACCCAGGTAGTGTCGAACGAGCCCTTGCCCTCCGCCGAAAAGCGATGCAATTCCGCCAACACTTTCTCTGGGACCAACGTCTCGCGGTTGAGCAACGCCGGAAGCGTGACCAGGGCCTCAGGGGCCGCACCCTCGAACAGGAATTCATGAGCCGAGAGCTTGCTTGCGCGGTCTTTCAGCGCCTTACTGATCTTGCGGGTCAAGATGTCTTTGAGAGCAGGCTCCCGCAATGCGCTTGCGGCGATCTGCTTGTCCGACATTTCGGGAAAGTGCTTGCGCATTATCCCGATGACTTCCTTTTGATAGGACGGTCCCTGGCGTTCCGCGAGACGGTCGTGAGACCGGACTATGTCGAGGCGAGGACTGGTTGCGAGGCTCGCGGCAATGTCCAAGTTGCTAAGAAACACCTCAGCAAAGAACGTGGTCGGTTTGCTAGCCTCCAAGAATTTGTCGAGATCCAGGAGCCGGTAGTCGTGCGTGGCGTTGATTGACTCAGGTCCGGACGTCTGGTTATCCGATGGGTGCTCCTTAGAAGTGAAGCTGACGATCAGCGGACGCTGGCTGTGCTTCAAAAATGCGTTGAGCACATGCCTCTGGTACGGCACCAGGTTCTCGACCTCATCGACATATACAAAGAGTGACAGCGTCGCCAGTTCCGGCAGTTCGCGCAGATCGCCGATCAGCGACAAGACGAAGTGGCGGCCGGGGGGCAGCACCGGGCGCGCCATGGCTTTGACGTTGGAGACCCAGGTGGTGAATTTGCGCCTCAGCGACTCCAGATACCGGAGCAGGTCACCCGCGCCGGTTGGTGCGCCGTCCATGTAGTCCCCAGCGCTCAAGAAGGCCAACGACGCCAGCTTCGCCTCGTCAAGTTCTTGGAAGGCACTCTGCGCAATGGTTTTTGCTGCATGCAGCAGCTCGATCGCGATCACCAAGCCAAAGTAGCTCTCAAATACGACGCTCCATTCGCCCTCCTCAATGCCGCGATGGTTGAGCGAGCTGCAGAACTGCGTATCAACGCGCCAGTAAACACCGACGTGGTCGATCTCGCTGGCCGGAATCTGTTCGCGGCGCTTCGAGAAGGCCGTGTGATAGTCGAAGTACTTCAGCAGCATGGTCTTGCCGCAACCACGCTTGCCCGTGATGAAAACGGACTTCGTCGCGGTCGTCAACGCAAGTTGATCGAAATAGGGGGGGATGAAGAACTCCCCCCAGACGTCGGCTTCATGCTCCTCGGCACGCGTCTTGGCCAACAGGGAAGCGTCGATTTGCATGGTCATCAGGTTCCCCTATCGACGAGTGGCTGCCACGTACGGGAGGTGTCCCAAAGCAGTTGAATGGAATCGTCCGGTACGCCGTGCTCAAACGCGATGAGTGCGCCAATATCACCATAGCCACCAGCACCGTTTCCCTTCTCGAAGGGCTGGTTTCGCCTGTGGACTTCAGCGTATACGTCGATCGGCGACGTCTCATATCGCCATTGCCCCGTTTCCACCCACCTCTGGCAGAGGGACGTAAAGCACATCTCGGGCGCCAGCAGTTCGCCGTAAAACATCGGAATAGTTGGAAACTCGTCCTTGAGCGCCTGGCAGGCCGTCTTATGCGCCATAGATACGGCGATGGCTACGCGCCGCTGAGAAAAGTCGATATCCCAATTTCTCAGGAAGGTGCACAGCTGCACCCCCGTGTAGGTGCCATCGTCGACCACGATGAACCGTTCGTCAGGCGTCAGCACATTGATTTCAGAGGGAAAATGCTTCTCGATCCGATAGCGCTGATTGACCAGGCGGGCCATCAGCTCGCCGCTCTTACCGGGAGGCACAAAGCCGCGGGTGGCCAGCGACGGCGGACCGCAGGAAATGCTTAGGCCCGTGCTCCCCCTCAGCGCGTCTCCCCAGGCAACCTCACCTTGCGATCCCTGCTGTTCGACGAAGTGAATCGTCGCCTGTTTGAGGGCCTGGCGCATCGACGAAAGGAGCTGCTCGTTAGTACGAAATATCAGGTTGCGCAAGATCAGCCAGGCGAGCGTTTTCTCGGCCTCAGACTGGAACTGCTTGACCCACCGCTTGATTCGTTCGATGTTCAGAGGCGCTCGCACGCCCGTGCGGCTAAGCAAGTGAACGGCACGCTCGACAGCGAGTTGATCGAAGCCATCGAATTGAAGATTCTGAGACATCGTCGGAACCTTCAGAAGTGAATGTCGAACAGATTGCTCTTCGACATGAACCTCGCGGCGACGCCGTGGGCTGCAGAACCGAGGGCTAGTCGGCCCATGTCGCTTTCCAGAAAACGGTAGAGCCTTTCACGATAGCTGTCCGTTGCGCGCAGCGCAAAGATGCAGTCGCTGATCACGCAAGGCCCATGGACCACGAGAGCGACCTGATCCGAAAGCGACCGGCCAACGCGAGCAATCAAAATGTCCCCTGGTATGGCGAGTCGGGCATCATGAGCAACCCGCTGAGCCGTACGAGCGCCTAGCGCGAAGCGCTTTGGCACGATCCGCACAGCCTGTTCGCCCATGGGCTTCGGAAAATCCCCAAGGTGGAACACAGGCACCGGAAACGACTGTATGGCCGACGAACAGATGCTTCCTCGCACGACATCGGTCAGCGCTTGGCGAAAGGACATTGGCGACGGGCTGTCACAACTGCGGCGGGCTGGCACCGGACGTGACGCGTGGAATGCGAAGTCGAGTCGCTTGACAGCGGCGTCCTGACCGATTTGGATCGCCGCGCTGAGCCGGCCGTCGGCCCCCATCTGTTTGAGAGAGACTTCGCCGGTTTCACCCGCGCTCTTGGTTAACACAGCGAGATAAGTCTGCGCCTCGGTGCCCTTGAACACCCCACGCGGAAGCTGGACGACTTGCTGAACGAAGTGTTGACGCAACAACGTCTGCCGGACGCGGCTGAACCGTTCCGCCGTCACCAGCCCGTCAGGAAGGATCAGGCCGAGCTTGCCGTTGTTGCGCAGCAGCCGCAAATTCTGGGCAAGGAAGAGCAAATCTGCGCCAGCGTCGAAAAGCGAGGTAAGGGCGCCTGACAGACCCGCGTCCTCCAAGATCTTGCCAAAGTCCGCCCGCCACCTGGGCCGGATGTACGGCGGGTTGCAGACGGCAACGTCCACTGTTCCGAGCTTCAGGCCGATTCGGTCCGACAGCGCCTCGTCCAGAACATCATGGACGAAGTGGGTGTGCTTGAGGCGCGGGGAGGCGTTGCTGGCGTCCAAAGGCCTAGGCGCGCCGCAGTCGACGTCCACGGTGACAAGCTTGGCATCCTGCCAGCGTTTGGCTGCAGCGCTGCAGAGGGACCCGGCACCCGACCCCAGTTCCAGCACCAGCTTTGGCTGGGGCACCTCGATCCGCTCGATCAACGACCGACTAACCAAAGGCGAGGTGTAGTAGCGCCCCCACGGGTCGGACGTCTGACTCGGTCTAGACAGACTACTGATTGACCCTGTCATCTCTACACCCTCTTTGCAACGCCGTTCTACTTAGGAAATGCACCGACCGAGCAGCCGGTGGCATTGGTCACAAGTGTAGCGGCGCACCGTCAGCTAGACGAACTGCATTCCAAATCTGTGGCGCAAATCATGTCCGACGAAAATCATCTGGCCCGAGTACACGCGAGGGGGGCTGTGCCGTGGCGGCATGCGAACGGCAGCAGCGGCTCTGAAACCAGACATCTGACCTCGGAATTCAGGGCCGACTGGATGACAGCAAAGGGTCGCCACCGCAACTCGATGGCGCTACCGCCACAAACAGCAATCGCTGCACAGTCGACACTCACACGTCAAAGCTGAAAAGCGGTAGTGGGTCTAACCCCTCGTATTGCTCGAGACCGCTCCCCCGCGTGAATCCCATTTCAACGCACGCGCAAATGCTCCGCCAAGTGGCCCAGCAAGCTATCCACCTTCGGCAGCAGCCGCTTGCTGCGCGGCCAGACGATGTGCAGCGGTAATCCCTCCAGATCGTAGTCCGGCAGGATTGGCACCAACTGCCCTGCACGCAGCGCATCCCCTGCCAGCCAAGTCGCCAGTTGCGCGACACCCAGGCCCGCCACCACGGCGTTGAGCTGTGCCTCTCCATCGCCCACGACGATGCGGCTGTCCACCGCGCGCCGCTCGGTCGGGCCGGCTCCCTGGGAAATGAGCCAGGGGCTGGCGGCGCCGTCAGCGCGGCCGTAGGTGATCGCGTCGTGCGAGGACAGCAGGTCTTCCAGCGTGGCGGGCACGCCCTTGCGCTGCAGATAGGCGGGTGAGGCGCAGAAGATCAGGCGCTCCTTGCCGAGGAACCGGTGCCCCAGGTTGGCGGGCCAGGTGTCGGCGCCGCCGATGCGCACGGCGACGTCGATGCCGTCATCCACCACGTCCACGAAGCGGTCGGTGAACGAGACGTGCAATTGCACCGCGGGGTGATCCGCGGCGAAAGCCATGAGCCAGGCCATGACCTGGCGGCGACCGAAGGTGGCGGGCACGTCCACGCGCAGGCGGCCGGATGGCTCGGCGGTGTCGGATGCCAGTACGCGTTCGGCCGATTCGATGTCTTCCAGCACGCGCAGGCAGACCCGGTGGAAGGCGGTGCCGGCGTCGGTCAACTGCAGCTTGCGGGTGGTGCGCTCGAACAGCCGGGTGCTCAGCCGCGCTTCCAGCCGTGCGATGGATTTTCCGACGGCGGAACCGGTGAGGTTCAGCCGGTCTGCCGCGGCCGCGAAGCTGCCGGCGGCGGCGACGGCGACAAACACGTCGATGCCTTTGAGGCGTTCCGAGCTGTTCACGATGGCGGGGCACTCCAGAAGTCGATTGCAGAATTTTTCTCCATTGAATCAGGAAAAAGCATCCAACAGAAGAAACCCTGGATTGAATAAGCTGGCGGATCAGCCAGAAGAAGGCTTTTCCCATCGCCATTCCCCATCCCCATCCGTATGCCCACGCTCGCCACAGAACCCCTCACCACCGAACCCACCGGCACGAAAGCCGGGGCATCGTCCATCGTCGTGCTGGCGGTGGCCGCGTTCGTGATCGTGACCACTGAATTCCTGATGGTGGGGTTGCTGCCGGCATTGGCCCGGGATCTGGGTGTGTCCGTTTCCACGGCCGGCCAGTTGGTGACGCTCTTCGCCGTGGTCGTCATGCTGTGCGGGCCGGTGCTGACGGCGTGGCTGGGCCACATCGAGCGCAAGCGCCTGTTCGTGGCGGTGCTGGTGCTTTTTGCCGTGTCGAATGCCGTCGCGGCGATGGCGCCCAATCTCTGGGTTTTGGCGATCGCGCGCATCGTGCCGGCCCTGGCCTTGCCCGTGTTCTGGGGCACGGCCAGCGAGACCGCCGCGCAACTGGCCGGGCCGCAGCGGGCGGGGAGGGCGGTGTCGACGGTCTACCTGGGCATCTCGGGTGCCATGCTGTTCGGCATTCCGCTGGGCACCCTGGCTGGCGATGCGGTGGGGTGGCGCGCTGCCTTCTGGATCCTGGCGGCCCTGTCGCTGGCGGTGGCCGCGCTGCTGCAGATGGCCATGCCCCGCATGAAAGCCGGCCAGCGTGTGGGCTTGGCGGCGCAGGCACGCCTGCTGCGCCATCCGGCGTTCATTGCCAATGCGGTGCTGTCCGTGGTGGTGTTCACCGCGATGTTCACCGGCTATACCTACCTGGCCGAGCTGCTGGAGCAGGTGGCGCAGGTGCCTTCGTCGCAGGTGGGCTGGTGGCTGATGGGCTTTGGCGCGGTGGGTTTGATCGGCAACTGGCTGGGCGGCCTGTGGGTGGATCGCAGGCCCCTGGAGACGACGGCCGCCTTCAGCGCGATGCTGGCGGTGGGCATGGTGGCGGTCGTGTGGTTGGCGCGGCAACCCCTTGGGTTGGTCGTCGCGCTGGCGGTCTGGGGCGTGGCCAACACGGCGCTCTATCCGATCTGCCAATTGCGGGTGATGAAGTCGGCGCCGGATGCGCAGGCGCTGGCCGGGACGGTCAACGTGTCGGCGGCCAATGGCGGGATCGCGCTGGGCGCCATGCTGGGGGGCGCCAGCATTTCGCTCTGGGGTGTGGGCAGCGTGGCGCTGGCTGGCGCGGTGGTGGCCCTGGTGGCCGTGGCGGTGTGCCCGTGGGTGGCACGGCCTAGCCGCTGGAGCCAAAGCCAGGCCTGCCCGCGCGGACGGGCGGGCAGGGGCCGATGGGCCAGGAAAGCGGATCAGGCCACCCGTCCACTCGGTGGTTTTTAGATTCAGGTCAAATCGGTGCCCAGCGCATGTTTCACTAGGGCATTTCGCTATCAAAACTATAGCTATTAGCCCGCCGTCAGCGCAAACCGGTTCCCGCGCCCACGTCGTTCTTGCGTTCGATCAGCTCGATCTTGTAGCCATCGGGGTCGGTGACGAATGCGATCACCGTCGTGCCGCCCTTGACCGGCCCCGCCTCGCGCGTGACGTTGCCGCCGGCGGCCTTGATCTTTTCGCAGGCCGCATAGGCGTCCGGCACGCCCAGGGCGATGTGGCCGTAGGCCGTGCCCAGGTCGTAGCTTTCGGTGCCCCAGTTGTAGGTCAGCTCGATCTCGGCCTGGCCGGGGTTGCCGCCGTCGAAGCCCAGAAAGGCCAGCGAGTATTTGTACTCGGGGTTCTCGGACTGGCGCAGCAGTTGCATGCCCAGGACCTTGGTATAGAAATCAATCGAGCGCTGGAGGTTGCCAACGCGCAGCATCGTGTGGAGGAATCTCATGCCCGCGATTGTGCCGGCATCTCGAAGACCAGGCACGTCGTCGTGGCGTGGGCGTAGAGCGTGCCGTCCGGTCCCACCAGCCGGGCGTCGGCGGTGGCCAGCTGGCGGCCGCAGTGGATCACGCGGCCTTCGGCGCGCACGCGCGGCACCTTGGGCGTGAGGGCCTTGACGATGTTCACGCTCAGCTCGGCCGTGGTGTAGCCGCGCCCCACCGGCATGCGCGTGTGCACGGCACAGCCCAGTGCGGAGTCGAGCAGGGTGGCGAACCAGCCGCCATGCACGGTGCCCATGGGGTTGAGGTGGGCCGTGCCCGGCGTGCCCTGGAAGATGGCCGCGCCTTCGCCCACTTCGATGAGCGAAAAGTCCAGCGTCTTCGCGATGGGCGGATAGGGCAATTGGCCGGCCAGCATGGACTGCATGACCTCCAGCCCGGTCTTGCCGGCAATCTGCGCCGGCGTGGCAACGCCGGCACCGGGCCCGGCGTTCATGCGCTCCATCACGGCCTGCTCCTGCGCAAGCCACTGCACCAGGGTGTCTTCGTTCGCCATCGGCATCTCCTTGATTGCATCTGCAATTGTTGCAGATACAATCATATGCCATGGACGCACCCCAAAAACCCCGAGGCTGTACGAACCTCAAACTGCGCCAGGTCACCCGCCTGGTCACGCAGCACTACGACACCGAGGTCGGCAAGACCGGGCTGAAGACCACGCAGTATTCGCTGCTCTCGCACATCCAGAGCCTGGGCCCCGTGCGGCCGGGCGATCTGGCACGCGCCATGCGCATGGACGCGTCCACGCTCACCCGCAACCTCCGGCCGCTGCAGGACGCGGGCTGGGTGGAGGTGGCGGCGGGAGACAACGCCCGCAGCCGCAGCGTGCAGCTCACCGAATCGGGCCGAGCCAAGCGCCAGGAGGCGCAGCGCCATTGGCGCATTGCCCAGGAGGCGCTGAACGAGCGATTGGGCGTGGCGCACGTCGCAGCCCTGCACACGCTGCTCGACGAGACGGTGCGCTTGCTGGATAGCGGTGCGTCCGCTGGCGCACAGCCCTGATCGGTCTCGCCCTCACGGTATTCCCCGCAAGCACCCCACACCTTCTTCAACCAAAGGCCCGCCCATGCTGTCCCAATCCGCCGCACGCTGGCTGCAGCGCCATGGCATCCACTACGGCTGGCTGGTGGCCGGCATCACCTTCCTGACCATGCTGACGATGTCGGCGGCGCTGGGCCTGCCGGGCGCGATGCTGCAGCCGCTGTCCAAAGAGTTCGGCTGGACGACGGACCAGATCTCCACCGCGCTGGCATTGCGTTTTGCGCTGTTCGGGCTGATGGGGCCGTTCGCCGCCGTGCTGATGGAGCGCTGGGGCCTGCGGGCGGTGATGTGCCTGGGCCTCGCCCTGGTGGGCACCGGCATGGCGCTGGTCACGCTGGCCAGCCAGCTGTGGCAATTGTTCGTTCTGTGGAGCCTGCTGCTGGGCCTGGGCACCGGCCTGACGGCGCTGGTGCTGGGCGCGGTGGTGGCCAACCGCTGGTTCGTCGCACGGCGCGGCTTGGTCGTGGGGCTGCTGACGGCCAGCGCTGCCACGGGGCAACTGGCGTTCCTGCCCTTCGCGGCCTGGATGATCGAACACTGGGGTTGGCGTTCCGCCATCGCGCCGATCTTCATCGCCTGCGCGGCAGTGGGCATGCTGGCGCTGGCCTTCGTGCGCAACCGCCCGTCGGACCTGGGACTGGCGGCCTATGGCGACACGGCGCCGGCCGCGGCGACGCCCGCGCCACCCGCGCCACCCGCCATGGCGATGAACTTCGCCACGCCGTTCAAGGCATTGGCCGAGGCATCGCGCAGCGGCACGTTCTGGATTCTGTTCGCCACCTTCTTCATCTGCGGTTTGTCCACCAACGGGCTGCTGCAGACCCACTTCATTTCGCTGTGCGCGGACAACGGCATGGGCGCCGTGCCCGCCGCGTCGGTGCTGGCGATGATGGGCGCGTTCGATTTCGTGGGCACGGTCCTGTCGGGCTGGCTGTCCGACCGGTACGACAACCGCAAGCTGCTGTTTTGGTACTACGGCTTGCGTGGCCTGTCGCTGTTCTGGCTGCCGCATTCCGAGTTCACGTTCTACGGACTGGGCCTGTTCGCCATGTTCTACGGGCTGGACTGGATCGCCACGGTGCCGCCCACCGTCAAGCTGGCCGGCGCCACGTTCGGCCCGCAAAAGGTCGGTCTCGTCTTCGGATGGATTTTTGCGGCCCACCAGATCGGCGCGGCCGTGGCGGCCTGGGGCGCGGGCCTCACGCGCACGCTGCTGCTGACCTACACCCCGGCCCTGTATGCCGCGGGCGCCGCCTGTTTGCTGGCGGCAGGGCTGGTGCTGCTGATCCAGCGGCCGGCCCGGCCCGCAAAAGCCGTGGCACAGCCCGTCTGACCGGAGTCGCCATGTCTTCCACCGCCACATCCGCCTCTGCCCTGGCTTCGGCTTCCTCGGCGTCAGAGCCGCCCCCGCTGGATCCCCGCACCCGCCGCATGCTGGAGGCACCGCTGGCGCCCTTGCTGTTGCGCATGGCGGCGCCGAACGTGCTGATCATGGTGGCGCAGGCTTCGGCAGGCCTCATCGAAACGTGGTTCATCGGCCGACTCGGTACTGATGCGCTGGCTGGCATGGCGCTGGTCTTTCCCATCGTCATGCTGATGCAGATGACGTCTGCCGGCGCCATGGGCGGAGCCATCGCGTCCGCCATCGCCCGCGCTTTAGGCCGCCGCGACCTTGCGCAGGCTCAATCGCTGGCGTGGGCCGGGCTGGTGATTGCCATCGCCTTTGGCTTTTTGTTCACGGTGGGGCTGTGGTGGGGCGGGGCGGCGCTTTATCGTTCGATGGGCGGGGAGGGCGCGTCGCTGGAGGCAGCGCTCACCTATTCGCACACGGTGTTTGCCGGCGCGGTGCTGGTGTGGCTGTTCAACGCGTTGTCGGCGGTGGTGCGCGGAACGGGAAACATGGCGCTGCCAGCCAAAATCACGACCGCCGGCACGGTGCTGCTCGTGCCGCTGTCGCCAGTCCTCATCTTCGGCTGGGGGCCGATTCCCGGCCTGGGCATTGCCGGGGGCGCGCTGGCGCTGGTGTTGTATTACCTGGGCGGAACGCTGGCGCTGTGCGTGTATCTGCAATCGCGGCACAGCTTGCTGCGGCTGTCTCGCCAAGGGCTTCAATGGCGCGGCGCCTTGTTCGGCAGCATTTTGCGGGTTGGCCTCGCGGGCGCCATATCGACGCTTGCCACCAATCTCACCATTGGCATCGCCACGGGACTGGTCGGGCACTTCGGGCCGGCCGCCATTGCAGGCTATGGCACGGCATCGCGGCTGGAATACATCCTCGTCCCCTTGGTGTTCGGACTGGGGGCGCCACTGGTCACGATCGTCGGAACATGCATGGGAGCAGGGCGCCCAGACCGCGCATTGAAGGCCACCTGGTTCGGCGCGGCCGTCGCTTTTGCGATAACAGAGCTGATCGGCATCGTGGCAGCCTTGTTTCCGCATGCCTGGCTCGGCCTATTCGGGCAAGACCCTGCCATGCACGCGGCTGGTTCGCAGTATCTGCAGGTGGTCGGTCCGGTGTATGGCTTTTTCGGGTTGGGCCTGGTGCTCTACTTCGCCTCGCAAGGTGCCGGGCGCTTGGCTTGGCCCGTTGGCGGAAACATCGCCCGGTTGCTCGTGGCGGGTGTCGGTGGATGGGGGGCTCTGCATTACGGAGGAACTCTTGCGCAGGTCTTTCTGGCACAGGCAGTCGCTCTGGTGGTGTATGGCGTGCTTAATACGGCAGCGATTGCCGGCGGTGCATGGTTCGGGCGCTTGCGTTGGCCCCGGTCCGTGGCGCCATCGGCGCGTTGATTGGCGCGTTCGGCAAGACCGCTCGGTTCGCTTCGTCGGCGCAGTGAGATGGCCCTGACAGCAGGTTCACAACCATTGACCTATTGGCCGGATTGCTTTCTCCTTTTAGCCACTGCCGTCCTGGCCGCAGGTGCGGCCAGCGCGCAGGATGCGAAAAAATCCGCTCCTGCAACGGCTACCACAACGAAGCAAGTCGTCCATAAAGCACCATCAGCGTCGAAACCGTCACGCTTTGTGCACTTCTTCAGGTGCCGCCTCCTGATCGCGATGGCCGCTTTTACGGCTTTGGGGTTTAATAGCCGTAAGCCTCGATCTCGGAAAACGCTACCGATGAATAGGGATTGTAAGATTCAATAGTGATATATTGAGTATTAATTGGCCCAATTCCAATATAAATGGGAGCAGAGTCGGATTGATCCGGCTCGGTAAAGCTGCCAAGCGGTGTATCAGCAGGCTGCGCATTGGCACCCCACAAGCTGAAATACATTGGCTTTAAGTTTCCGTCATTTTGGGGAGCTGAACTTCTAATCGTCACCCTGACCCCTGTTATATATCTGACAGATCCCAAATCTAAAGTGATGCTTGTGCTGTTTGATCCGGCGTCCCAAAAATAGCTCGGATCATAAAACCTTCCATCATAAAGAGAGGCAATATTTGTATTGTGTGGCGCGTATACGGTTGAATACGGCAGTCTGCTAGGTATTGAAAAAAAAGAAGGCGACAGATACGAGACCTTTTTAATGGGCAGCCCATCGGCAAAGTGTCCAGTATTGGCCAAGAGGTTCTTTATATATGCCTCTCTCTCGATAGGCCGGGTGATTAAATTTCCGTATCGGGCCGCAATCGCTGCCACTATGGGAGCAGCATATGATGTTCCACTAGACGTGCGCAAGTTTCCAGATGGGTCTAACGAAGTGATTTCGTGAGCAGGCGCCCAAGCTTCAACACAAGCGCCCGCATTGGAGGCAAGAGCTGGTGGGTTGGTACCACCTGGCATACGACTGCCGTCTCGCTGGAGACCGCCGACTACCATGATTCCATCATTGTCTCTGGCACTTTGCTGGTGACCGTACGCATTTTCACACGCTATGCCATTATTGTTCCCTGCTGATTGCGTGAAAAATAACCTGTTGCTTGCCGCCCGAATTAATCTACCTACGGGTTGATTCCACTGAAATTCATTTGGCGTGTCCCGTCTATTCATCGACAAACTTGCGACGGCAAAATCATTAGTTGCCTCAGCCTCGTTCATTGCGGCCGTTATTCTGTCGAGAATTTGGGGTGTATGGCCTAGGCCAACACCAAACCCCTTTATGGCCATGCCCCAGTTGACCCCTCGCACACCATAGTTATTGAACAACCCTCCTACCAGGCCTGCAATAAATGTTGAGTGCAGAGTCTCGGTCGGCTCTCCTCCTGAGAGGTTATTTTGAAAGACGATATTCGCGTCATTTGCAAGAACTGGAGCGGTTAGCGGCGCATCTATCAGATAAAAATTATTGCTGGTTGACCATCCATCATTGGTATTGGTATAAGACAACGCCCAGCTAACAGTTTCATTTCCACTGATAATGTCGCCGGGGTTTGATTGAGATAAAGGGGTTTTTTGATCAAAAACTTCCTGCACCCCAGTTACAGCAGGATGCTGAAGCATTTTATCCGCTATTTCTCGCGTAAATCTAGAATTGATCGAAGGAGTGGCTACAGAAGAAATTCTATCGATTTCAATTCCATATTCAATTGCGAATTTTTCCCCGAAATTTTTAATTGCACTTTTTCGCTCTTCGAGCGTTGATTTTTCCACACCCCCTACTGCGTAATCAATGAAATCTTTTATGTAGAATGGATCCAGATAGATCAGATAATTTTTTCTGCCATCACCGGAATTCTTGCTGGCAAATGGAAGATCTGTGACTGATTTTTCGATAAATATGGGGGCCCTAGCATTTTGAGCATAAGAGACGCCATGGGCGCCCAAGATAAGGGCAGAGAGTGAAAATAAAGCCAAGCCAGTGCGCATCAATAACTCCCATCATTTATAACTATTAGAATTAGCCGCCATATACTCAGCCCGAAGCGGCTAGTCATTACTATAGTCGCTATCGCCGCATATCGGCTACTGGCGTGAGCGATTGGCCGACCTGCTAGCCGCACTGCGATGACCTTGCTGAAGCCGGAGAAGCTCAAGGTACAGCAGTGCCGCTATGGTCAACGCGCGGCGTGATCATCTGTACGAGCATCTCCGCTTGTTGGGAATACGAGCATGCTGCTGCGCACCGACGAAGACGCCAAAGACTTCCTTTTCGACTTGCTCGAATGTGAGCCAAATAATGCAGTCTTCGCGGATTCGGACGGGGGTGAGGTTGTTCATGGCAGTTCATTTATTGCGTTGAACGAGGGGCCGTGCGCAGACGGAAAAGCAATGACCACAATGAGCCATCCGTACCGACGAACGAGCGGCCATCAGGTTCCAAAGCTTGCCGCCATGGAAACACCAGCCTGCCCAGGACTCGCCGGGCAGCTCCATGCGGTTGAGCAGGCGCAGCAGCTTGTAGGCGGCAAAGGGGATGTCGTGCTTGCCGGACTGCCAGTTATGCAAAGTCCGTTCGGTGACGTGAAGAAGCTGCGCGCAGCCGGGTAGATCGAGGCCCAGGTTGCGGTACATGGTCCGGAACCGTTGAGCAAGCTCAGCGCGGGTGTCAGGGTCATGGCGACGATGCCTGCCCCTGCCACTCAAATAGATACGATGGATATTCTCAAGCACCTCTTTTGAGGGCGAATAATAATCAGATATGATTATTATTGAGATAATATAATGATGTAGTTGTTGCGATCCATCTCCTCCGCTGGATCAGGTACATAACCTGATTCAGCGAGGATTCCATGCTCACACTCACCGTCG
Organism: Acidovorax sp. SUPP2539; assembly: GCF_030158975.1. Classification (NCBI taxonomy): domain Bacteria; kingdom Pseudomonadati; phylum Pseudomonadota; class Betaproteobacteria; order Burkholderiales; family Comamonadaceae; genus Acidovorax; species Acidovorax sp. SUPP2539. The sequence continues at coordinate 433,790 of NZ_BQXJ01000005.1, forward strand.
TCGCCACCAAGGGCGGCGTAGGCAAAACCACACTCTCAGCCAACCTGGGAGGGCTGCTCGCCGATCTCGGCTACCGCGTCCTTTTGGTCGATGCGGACGTGCAGCCGTCGCTCACGCGGTATTTCAAGCTGTCCCATGCGGCAGAAAATGGCCTCACCAACATGGTAATGGGCGGCATTTTGTCCGCCGATTGCGTGAGCCATATCGAATTGCCTCCGGAGGATTTTCCGGGAGACCATTCTCGCTTGAATGTGCAGGGTGGTTTCATGCACCTGGTCGCCTCCGATACCCGCGACGGACGGCTGCAGGACTGGCTGTCCAACCGCCTGGATCGCCTGGTGCGCATCCGCATGTCGCTCGCCAGCGCCGACGTGCAGCGCGACTATGACGTGGTGATCATCGACACGCAAGGCGCCGTGGGCCACCTGCAGGATGCCGCGGTCAACGCGGCCGACATCCTGATCGCCCCCGCCTCGCCCGACATCGTGTCGGCGCGCGAGTTTGTGGACGGCACGCTCAAACTGATGGAGCGCCTGGAGTCCTCGGTGAACATGGGGTTCACCGTGCCGGCCATGAAGGCCATCATCAACCGCGTGGAACGCACCGTGGATTCGGACGCCATGTCGGGCCTTATCCGAAACCAGTTCCTGGAAATGCGCGGGCGCGTGTCCGTCCTCTCCACCACCGTGCCCAGCACGGTCGCCTACAAGAAAGCCGCAACGGCGCAAGTGCCCGTGCACTGGATCGACCCCATCAAGGCGGGCGACGTGATGCATGCGCTTCTTTGGGAATTGATCCCCTCACTCGTCAACAAGTACGCCCCGAACCACCGAGGCGAGATCGTGCAGGCCATCCGGCCAGCACATGAGTCTCCGGCCGAGCCGGAGCCCAAGGAGGAAGCCGGCCCTGCCGGCAGCACGGCATCGGCGTGAGAAGGACGGTGGTGAAACCCCATGCCTTCGCACACCCCCGAAACGCTGACGGCGGCGCAGCGGGCCGAGCGCCTGCGCCTGAGCGGTCATGATGCCGGCCCCTCCACAACACAGGACGCCACCATGAGCACCGAAACCAAGAATCCGCCCAAGGCGAGCACCAAGAACGAGAAGTACCGCGAGCAGGCGAGGGCGGCGCTTTCCTTGCCACCCTTGCGCAACGCGACGGAGGGCCTGGACCCCCGCTCCGACATGGACATGTCGTTCTCCCTGTTCTCGGTCCACGACATCGAGCCCTACGAGTACAACCCGCGCACGCAGCCCAACCCGCTCTACGATGAGATCAAGGCCAGCATCCAGGCCGATGGCATCACCAATGCGATCACGGTGACGCGCCGCCCCGGCCAGGACAAGTACACGACCTATGGCGGTGGCAACACGCGCCTGATGATCGCCAAGGAATTGTTCAAGGCGGGCGACCAGCGCTTCGCGCGACTGCACGTCATCGTGAAGGCCTGGGCGGGCCATGCGCGAACGATCGCGGCGCACCTGGCCGAGAACAAGATGCGCGGCGACATCTCTTTCTGGGAGAACGCCCAGGGCGTGCAGACCTTCAAGACCGAATTGGAGAAGGAACGCGGCCGGCCGCTCACGGCCAGCGAACTCAATTCCGAGCTGAAGGCCATGGGGTTGAATTTTGGCATCCGTGTCCTGCAGAACCTGGCGTTCGCGGTTGAGCATCTGGCGCCTGTCGGACCTTGGCTTCGCGCCACCGAAGTCAACACGGTGATACGTCCCCTGGTAGGCGCGCTACACCAGTTGGGTGAGCGGCTGGGCCGGCGCGTGGAGGCACAGCAAGCCATCCAGGAGACGCTGCATCGCCACGCCAGTTCGATGGCAGCGCAGGCTGCAGCGAAGACCTTGCAACAGCAACAGGCAGGTGGCGAGGAGAAAGCGACGCCGCCGACGCTGGATGTGCCGCTGCTGGTGCAAGACCTGCACGAGACGGTGGCCACACTGCTGAAGCTGGACGCACGGGCAGTCCCGGCGATGATCTCGGCGCTGGAGTCCGATGCGCACATTTCCGCAGAGACGTTGCGGCAGGTCAAGGTCGCGCCCCCTGCGGCCGCGCCAGTTCCGGCTCCGGTGCCGACCCCGCATCAGCCGCCGCTGGCGGGCATGCTGGCCCCCGTTCCTGCGGCCCGTGCGCCGGCACCCAGTGCCGCGCCGACTGGACCTGCCGCCAGGCCCTCCGTGCCGGCATATGCCCCCGATCTCCCTGCGCCGGTCCCCGACTCGTCCCTGCTGATCGCCGAATCCCCGAATGCCGACCTGCAGGGCCTGGTGCTGGAGCATCTGAGCAATCTCAACAACGTCGTGCCGCTGCACGACATCCTGTGTGCCGTCCAGACCATGCCCTTCGGCTATCTGGCCGATCTGCCCGAGCAGGACATCGCCCATGCCAATGGGCAAGCCCTCCCCGACGCGCAGGTGGTGCTGCGCGCCGCGCTCTGGAAGGTGCTTGCGGCCCTCTCGGGCCAGTACGACCGACGCATCACCGCCACGATCACCGACGTGAACGCATCGCGCTGGACCCAGGCAGTGGCCCGCGGTCCCCAGGGCTTCGAGGAAGCGTGCCTGGAGGCGGCGACCGTGCAGGTCCAGTCCCTGGATGGTCAGCCCGCGATCGCGCTGCCCGACCTCTACCAGGTCCTGGCCGCGCCCGACGTGGGCTTCTCGCTCACCCGGCTCATGGCCGTGATGGAGCGCATCCGGCTCAACCACCCCGAGCGATTCCTGCCCGGGTGGGAGCCGCTCTTTTGATGCGAAGCGCCTGACACGTCAGGCCTGATCCACACGCGGCACTGCAAGAAAAATCGAAGCAAAAGGAGAGGTCACATGCCCGCCACGTTCGTCCACAGCGACGGCACCGAATTCATCGCCGAGGGCCTCGCCCTCGGCATCCCCATCGATCCCCGGTTGCCCGAGGACTTCGACAGCACGCCCAATTCCACACGTCCACCGTCGCACGGCAAGTGGTGGTACTTGCCGTTCATCCGCACCGAGACCATCGAAGCCATGGATGCGTTCTACGCACAGCGCACCGATGAGCACGCACCTGCGGCAAGAGAGTTCTGGCGCGAAGGTCGCGCGACGTGGCTCGCCGCCTGGCCCTCGGGCACGCGCTACGACGTGCGGTGCCTGGATGGCGGCGCATGGGATCGATCCACGAACTGGGGATCGTTTCCGACGCTGGAGCAGGCCGTGGAGTGCGCGTTGACCCAGGGCGCGAACATGAATCGCATCGTCTGCGCGACACCCGATCCGGTCGCTGCAGGAGGGACGCTCTGATGGCGGTCGAATTCTTCCTCATTGATGCGCCGCATACGGTGCCCGTCGAACACGCGGCTTGGCAGGAGGCGCTGGCACGCTGGCGCATCGCTGCCGATCGTGTCTTCAATTGCGAGAGTTGGGACAACTCGCAGTTCGAGCGCCTGAACCATGCCGCTGTCGAGGCCAAGCAGGAGGCCGATCGCCTGGAGCAGATTGCACGCGCCGCTTGGCGCACCGCGCCGCTTGGCACACCGCCGGTGAAACCGCGCCCGGAAGGGAGCCTGTAGCCCATGCTCTCCATCACCAATCCCATGCTCAAGCGCATGCTGCTGGAGCATCTCGTGGAACACATGGATCAGGGCGGCTTCGATGCCTTGCTGGCCGCGGGCTTCGCACCCGACTTCCTCGACAGCTTGCGCCACCGGCCCGCGCGCGACCTGATCAAGATCGCGGAGACCAAGCTCGACATTCGCGTGGCACTGCCCCAACGCGCCATCGCGGACTGCCTGGATCGCCTGGACCGGCAGCGCCGCGATGCCGAACTGCGCGAATACTTCATCCGCCACGGCGCGTCCCGCCAGATGGTCTGCCAGTTCTTCAAATTGACGGCTGATGAATTCCGCGATTTGCGAGAACTGCTGGTGCCCGATGGCGTGCCCAGCGGCCGGCCCTCGATGCCGGGTGAACGGCTGCGCGACGAGATCCACCGGGTCTGGCACGACATGGAGCGATCGGGCGATCACGCGACGCAGCGCGAGCGCTTCTACGCACTGCACCAGCGGTTCCCCGATTTGCGCATCCAGGCACTGCATGCCACCGTGACCGAGTTCGACGAGGACGTGGCCACGGTCGGCGCACCCAGCAGCAACTTCGGCTCCCTCTGAAAGGAAACTCCCATGGGCGCGAACAAAGTCACCCACCTCTCCAACCGGCACGAGCGGCGCGCGCGCAGGGCCACCAGTGCCGCACCGGAAATGGCGCTCACGCCGAAGGATCTCGCGCCCATGGATGGTGGGACGGCCAGTCCACCCGCTGCCAACGACCTGCGCGGTGCGCTGCTGGGCCAGGCGGTCCTGCTCGACTGGCTTGGTCAGGCGCCCATCTCGTTTCACCGAGCCTACGTGGACATCGCCGGCGGCGTGGTGCCGGCGCTGTGGTTGTCCAGCGCCATGGCGCGCATGGTCCATGCGCCTCGGGAGAGCTTCCAAGACGACACCTTCGTGTTCGCCATGTCTGGTCAAGAGTGCGAGCAGGAAACCGGCATCAGCCGCGGGCAGCAGGAAACCTGCCGCCGGCAGCTGATCGCAGCCGGCCTGGTCTCGGAGCAGTCCGGGCAGCGCAAGCCCATCGTCTATCGCCTGCACCTGGACGCCATCGCCCGGGCCCTGATCGAGCAGGCCGAGCCGCTCGCGCAGATGCTTCATCTGCTGGAGCCGCAGGATGCGGCAATGGACTCTGGGTTACCCGCACTACCGACAGTGCGGCAAATCGCAAAGTGATCACCGGCCTTCGGCGGATCGAATCCGCCCCCGAGCAGCCCTCGTCCCACGACGCCTTGTCGCCGGACGAGGCGCTGCGCCTGCTCGCGGCCCAGGGGTTCATCCAGTTCCACCCGGCCCTGGCCGAGCGGCTGGACAACTTCAAGGCCGCGGTGTTCCTCGGGCACGCGCTGTATTGGACACGGCACCTGGCCAAGACCGGTGCGCACCGTGGGGGGTGGTTCTTCCTCACCGCCAAGCAGTGGCAGCAGGCCACCGGCCTGACGACACGCGAGCAGACGACGGTCCGTGAACTGCTGGTGCGCGAGCAGTTGCTGACCGAGCATCTGGCGGGCAAGCCCGCACGGCTGCACTTCAAGGTCAACCTGCAGCAGCTCGCCACCTGGGCCAACCTGCCGCAGGAGCATGCTGCCCCCCAGCATGGATCACCGCTGGGCTGGGAGGCGCTTGCGCCCTGGTTCGGTCAGTGCGTGAGTTTCTACCGGCCGCTGTCGGACCTCACGGGAAGCGTCGCTGGTGGTCTGTACCTGTCCTATCTTCTGCAGCAGCAGCGTCGCGCCCTGGTCGCTCGGGCGTCATGCCGAGGGCCGCAGGGCGACGGCTACTTCCGCGTCTCCCAAGAGGACATTCGCATCGCCCTGTGCCTTGGCCCCAAGACACAGCGCAATGCGCGTGATCGGCTCAAGCGGGCCGGTCTCGTCCACGAATATTCCACCACGGTCCGGCTCAACCTGGGAGCGATCATGGCCTGCCTGCAGGGCCAGGAGCAAAAACTGCTTCCCTCCAGGGGCAGGAAGCCGCAGCAAGCGATGCATCTCGTGTCGGCCCCGGCCACGGTCCCGCCCGTGCGCAAGCCAACACCCATCGCACCGATGGCACGAGCCGTTCGCCCAGTGCCGCCGGAGATGACGGCCGAGCCGTTGCGGCGCTGGTTGGCTTCGCCAAGCAAGCACGCGGCAAAGCAGTTGCCCCTGTTCGGTCCCATGGTGGCAAGTTCGGTGGCGGGTTCGATCGGCACGCAGCCCGAAGGCAGCGCGGCCAGCATCACGCCTGTCTCGCAGGTCATGCGCATGTTCGTTCCCCGGGCATCCAGCCAGGCACTTCACCAAGGCGGTTCAAATTCCGCAGGGCAAAACGCGGTCCCGCCCGCGTCCCCTCCACGTCCCGACACGCCCGAGTGTCAATCGTTTGCCCTTTTGTCGAAACTTGAATCGACAAATGCCGAAACGTCGAAACTTGAATGCCCAAACGTCGAAACTAAATTGCCGTTTTGTCGAAACCATATAAATAAGGTATTCAATAAACCTCCAACTCCTCTTACGCGCGACCCTGGGCAGCCTCGCCCTGTGGACAACTCAGCGGTAGCGCAGGACGCGGAGTGTGGTCGTGGTCGGAGGGATGAGCATTCCCAGGACTCCCGCGAAGAGACCGCCGCGCCAGCACCAGCGCCGAAGGAACCCGTTGTCCAGCCGCAAGAGGCATCGGCGCCATCGGCAGAGCCAGCCGCCGAGACAGCAGCTCCGCTGGTGATGCCAAACCGGCTGGAGGCAGAGTGGCTCGTTGGGGTGCACAAGGTCCTGGCGACGGCGCCGCAGGCCATTCGGCAGCCGCTGCTGGACGAGTTGCAAGGGCATCTGGGCAGCAACAAGGCGATCCACAACCCACCCGCCTGGCTGCACGCCCTGGTGCGGCACCACGAAAAGGGCACGCTGGTGCTGACCATGGCCGACCGGATTGCCGCCAAGCGCGAGATCGAGCGCGAACGTGCAGCAAGGCAGGAAGCCCGTTCGGCACAGGAATGCACTGCGGCGGAACAGACTGCCGCTTCCGAGCCGCACCGCAATGACTCGGACACGGCGCTGTCCGCGCGGGCCAAGCTCGACAAGTTGCGCCAGGAGCTTCGGCAAAAGGCTGGAACGACCGGCATCCGGCGGGGAAAGGCTGGGTCACGATGAGCCGGTTTCACAGAGACCAAACCTGCGGCAGAAGCACTGGTTGCCACGTGGAGCGTTTTGCACCAAACGGCACGCCGTGCCACGTGGAGCGTTTTGCACCAAACGGCACGCCGTGCCACGTGGAGCGTTTTGCACCAAACGGCACGCCGTGCCACGTGGAGCGTTTTGCACCAAACGGCACGCCGTGCCACGTGGAGCGTTTTG
>NZ_BQXJ01000006.1:0-309299 GCF_030158975.1 Acidovorax sp. SUPP2539
CGGCGACAACGTGTCGATCACCGTCAAGCTGATCAACCCCATCGCCATGGAAGAAGGCCTGCGCTTCGCCATCCGTGAAGGCGGTCGCACCGTCGGCGCCGGCGTCGTGGCCAAGATCATTGCTTAAGCCCCAGGCACAAAGGAACTTGCCATGTCCAAGCAAAAAATCCGCATCCGCCTGAAGGCATTTGATTACAAGCTGATCGACCAGTCCGCTGCCGAGATCGTTGATACCGCCAAGCGCACCGGCGCCATCGTCAAGGGTCCCGTGCCCCTGCCGACGCGCATGAAGCGTTTCGACATCCTGCGTTCGCCGCACGTCAACAAGACCAGCCGCGACCAGCTCGAAATCCGCACGCACCAGCGCCTGATGGACATCGTCGATCCGACGGACAAGACGGTGGACGCGCTGATGAAGCTCGACCTGCCGGCTGGCGTAGACGTCGAAATCAAGCTGCAGTAAGTAAGCTGCCGGCTCCGGAGCGCGGCGGTTGCTGCGCACCAACACATAACGCGGACTTGCTTGCAAAAGCAGTCCGCGTTATACTTTGCGGCTTCGCCTTTTTTGCGCTTTGCGTGACGGTGGCGGAGTTTTATTAACCTTCTTTCGCGCACGGCGGTGCAAACGTTGTGCAAACGCTTTGGCCAATTGAAGTCGAGGCGGTGAAAGTTTTGGAGAAAATCAATGAGTCAAAGCAACTCCCAAGGGTTGCTGGGCCGCAAGGTGGGCATGATGCGTCTGTTCACCGATGACGGGGACGCAGTGCCCGTCACGGTGGTGGATGTGTCCAACAACCGCGTGACCCAGGTTAAAACCCAAGAGAACGATGGCTACGTGGCCTTGCAGGTCACGTTTGGTTCGCGCAAGGCATCGCGCGTGACCAAGCCCGCAGCGGGCCATCTGGCGAAGGCCGGCGTCGAAGCCGGTGAAGTGATCCGCGAATTCCGCGTGACCGCTGACGTCGCCGCCCAGTACGCCGTCGGTTCCACCGTCCCCGTGACGTTGTTCACCGTGGGCCAGAAGGTGGACGTGCAAGGCACTTCGATCGGCAAGGGCTACGCTGGCACGATCAAGCGCCACAACATGGCCTCGCAGCGCGCATCGCACGGTAACAGCCGTTCGCACAATGTGCCTGGCTCCATCGGTATGGCACAAGACCCCGGTCGCGTGTTCCCCGGTAAGCGCATGACCGGCCACCTGGGCGATGTCACCAAGACCACGCAAAACCTCGACGTCATCCGCATCGACGAAGCGCGTCAACTGCTCTTGATCAAGGGCGCCATTCCGGGCTCCAAGGGTGGGTTCGTGACGGTGCGTCCGGCAGTCAAGGCCAAAGCTTCCAAGGGAGCGAACTAATGCAGCTCGAACTCCTGAATGACCAAGGCCAGGCCGCATCGAAGTTCGATGCGCCCGAAACCGTGTTCGGTCGCGAATACAACGAAGATCTGGTTCACCAGATCGTGGTGGCTTACCAAGCCAATGCTCGCCAGGGCACGCGTGCTCAAAAAGACCGCGAGCAGGTCAAGCACTCCACCAAGAAGCCCTTCAAGCAAAAAGGCACCGGCCGCGCTCGCGCCGGTATGACCTCCTCGCCTCTGTGGCGTGGGGGCGGTCGCATCTTCCCGAATCTGCCTGAAGAAAACTTCACGCAGAAGATCAACAAGAAGATGTACCGCGCCGGCATGGCTGCGATCTTTTCGCAGCTGGCCCGTGAAGGCCGTCTGGCCGTGGTGGACTCGCTGACGCTGGAAAGCCCCAAGACCAAGGTGCTCGCCGACAAGTTCAAGGCGATGAACCTGCAGTCGGTGATGGTGATCGCCGACGAAGTGGACGAAAACCTGTACCTTGCTTCGCGCAATCTGAAGAACGTGTTCATCGTTGAACCCCGTTACGCAGACCCCGTGTCGCTGGTGCACTACAAGAAAGTGCTCGTCACCAAGGGCGCGATCGACAAACTCAAGGAGATGTTCGCATGAGCACGCCCAAGTTTGACGAAGGTCGTCTGATGCAAGTGCTGGTCGCTCCCATCGTGTCCGAAAAGGCCACCATGGTTGCCGAGAAGTCCAATGCTGTGACGTTCAAGGTGCTGCAGAACGCAACCAAGCCAGAAATCAAGGCCGCTGTGGAATTGATGTTCAAGGTCGAGGTCAAGGGCGTTTCTGTGGTGAACACCAAAGGCAAGGCCAAGCGTTTTGGCAAGACCATGGGCCGTCGCGACAACGTGCGCAAGGCTTATGTCACGCTGCAACCAGGTCAAGAGCTGAACCTGTCCGGGGAGGCCGCGTAATCATGGCCGTCATCAAAATGAAACCCACTTCGCCCGGCCAACGTGCCGTGGTGAAGGTTACCCGTGACCACCTGTACAAGGGTGAAGCGTATGCGCCGCTGCTGGAGCCTCAGTTCCAGAAGGCCGGCCGTAACAACAACGGTCACATCACGACCCGCCACAAGGGCGGCGGTCACAAGCACCACTACCGTGTGGTGGATTTCGTCCGCAACAAGGATGGCATCCCCGCAAAGGTCGAGCGCATTGAATACGATCCGAACCGTACGGCCCACATCGCTTTGGTGTGCTATGCCGACGGCGAGCGCCGTTACATCATTGCCCCCCGTGGTCTGGAAGTCGGCAGCACGCTCCTGAGCGGCTCCGAAGCCCCGATCCGCGCAGGTAACACTCTGCCGATCCGTAACATTCCCGTGGGTTCGACCATCCACTGCATCGAGCTCAAGCCCGGTGCCGGTGCACAGATCGCACGCTCGGCAGGTGCTTCTGCAACGCTGCTGGCCCGTGAAGGCACGTACGCCCAGGTGCGCATGCGCTCTGGCGAAGTGCGCAAGATCCACATCGAGTGCCGTGCAACCATCGGCGAAGTCGCCAACGAAGAGCACAGCCTGCGCCAACTCGGCAAGGCCGGTGTGAAGCGTTGGATGGGTATTCGCCCAACGGTTCGTGGCGTGGCCATGAACCCGGTGGATCACCCTCACGGTGGTGGCGAAGGCCGCACCGGCGAAGGCCGCCATGCAGTCGATCCTTGGGGCAATCTGACCAAGGGTTATCGCACCCGCAACAACAAGCGCACACAAGTGATGATTGTGTCGCGTCGCAAGAAGTAAGGGATAACAAATGACTCGCTCTCTCAAAAAGGGTCCGTTTGTTGACCACCACTTGATGGCAAAGGTCGAAAAGGCCATTGCGACCAAGGACAAGAAACCAGTCAAGACCTGGTCGCGTCGCTCCATGGTTCTGCCCGATTTCATCGGTCTGACCATTGCCGTGCACAACGGCAAGCAGCACGTACCGGTGTATGTCACCGACCAGATGGTGGGCCACAAGCTGGGCGAATTCGCCCTGACGCGCACCTTCAAGGGTCACCCCGCGGACAAGAAAGTCCAGAAGAAGTAAGGAACGACCATGTCTGAAACACGTGCAGTCCTCCGGGGCGTCCGTCTGTCGGTCGACAAGGGCCGTCTGGTCGCTGATCTGATCCGCGGCAAGAAGGTCGACCAGGCTCTGAACATCCTGACGTTCACGCAGAAAAAAGCTGCAGGAATCGTCAAGAAGGTGCTGGAGTCCGCCATCGCCAACGCTGAGCACAACGACGGCGCCGACATCGACGAACTGAAGGTCAAGACCATCTACGTCGAACAAGGCACCACGCTCAAGCGTTTCACCGCGCGCGCCAAAGGCCGCGGCAATCGCATCAGCAAGCCCACGTGCCATGTGTACGTGACGGTTGGCAACTGAAGGCCCGAGGAAGACTATGGGACAGAAAATCCATCCTACCGGCTTCCGCCTGGCGGTCAGCCGCAACTGGGCCAGCCGTTGGTACGCGAGCAACCGTGACTTCGCCGGCATGCTGGCCGAAGACATCAAGGTGCGCGAATACCTGAAGGCCAAGCTGAAGAACGCTGCCGTCTCGCGCATCCTGATCGAGCGCCCCGCCAAGAATGCCCGCATTACCATCTACTCGGCACGTCCGGGCGTGGTGATCGGCAAGAAGGGCGAAGACATCGAGAACCTGAAGAAGGAACTCGCTACGCGTCTGGGCGTGCCGGTCGCAGTGAACATCGAAGAAGTGCGCAAGCCCGAAATCGATGCCAAGCTGATCGCCGACAGCATCACGCAACAGCTGGAAAAGCGGATCATGTTCCGCCGCGCCATGAAGCGCGCCATGCAAAACGCCATGCGTCTGGGTGCCCAGGGCATCAAGATCATGTCGTCCGGCCGTCTGAACGGGATTGAAATCGCCCGTTGCGAGTGGTACCGCGAAGGTCGCGTGCCGCTTCACACCCTGCGCGCCGACATCGACTACGGCACGTCCGAAGCCAAGACCACCTACGGCGTCATCGGCGTCAAAGTCTGGGTCTACAAGGGCGATACGCTGGGCCGCAACGATCTGCCCGCAGTGGAAACACCGCGTCCAGAAGAAGAGCGTCGTCCCCGTGGCCCGCGTCGCGATGGCCGCCCAGGTGGCGATCGTCCGGGTGCAGGCCGTGGTGGTCCACGCCGTCCAGCCGGTGCCAATGCGGCACCTGCAGACGGTAGCGACAAGCCCGCCGGTGCCGGTGGCGCCGATAACACCGCCGTTAAGCGCGTTCGCAAGGTTGACGCGCCCGCTACAGCAGCGGACGGCAAAGGAGAATAAAGATGCTGCAACCCGCTCGCCGCAAGTACCGCAAAGAGCAGAAGGGCCGTAACACCGGCGTTGCCACCCGTGGCAATTCGGTGGCCTTCGGTGACTTCGGCCTGAAGTGCACGGACCGTGGTCGTCTGACGGCCCGCCAGATCGAGGCCGCACGCCGTGCGATCTCCCGTCACGTGAAGCGTGGCGGCCGTATCTGGATCCGCGTGTTCCCCGACAAGCCGATCTCTACCAAGCCCGCCGAAGTTCGGATGGGTAACGGTAAGGGCAACCCCGAGTATTACGTGGCTGAAATTCAGCCCGGCAAGGTGGTGTTCGAGATCGTCGGTGTGCCTGAAGAACTGGCCCGTGAAGCGTTCCGCCTGGCTGCTGCCAAGCTGCCGCTGCGCACCACGTTCGTTGCCCGTCAAATTGGCGCTTAAATTCAGGAGAATCGAAATGACGAAAGCTGCTGAACTGCGCCAAAAAGACGTCGCTGGCATCGAAACCGAAATCAAGTCCTTGCAAAAGGCCCACTTCGGTCTGCGCATGCAGAAGGCCACGCAACAACTGGCAAACACCAATACGCTGCGTATCACCCGTCGGGATATCGCTCGTGCCAAGACCATTCTTGCTGAAAAGCAAGCCGCCAAGTAAGGAGCCCACATGACGGAAGCTAAAAAATCCCTCAAGCGCACCTTGATTGGCAAGGTGGTCAGCGACAAGCGTACGAAGACCGTGACCGTGCTGGTTGAGCGCCGTGTGAAGCACGAGCTCTACGGCAAGATCGTGGCGAAATCCAGCAAGTACCACGCCCATGACGAAAAGGGCGAGTACAAGTTGGGTGACACCATCGAGATCACGGAAAGCCGTCCGATCTCCAAGACCAAGAACTGGGTTGCCACCCGTCTGGTCCAGAAGGCCGCACTGGTCTGATTGGCAGATCCTTACAAGCCTACGGGCTTGTTGGCTGCAAAGCCGCTCAAAACGACCCACAATGCTGGGTCGTTTTGTTTTTTGGGGCTCGCGTTCTGCAGGTCCCTCATTCCACACCCTAGGAGCCCAGCATGATCAAAGTCGGTGAAACCCTGCCTGCCATCACCTTGATGGAATATTCTGAAGTCGAAGGCGACGGTTGCAGCCTCGGTCCCAACCCTGTCGCAGTGGACCAGGCCACCACCGGCAAGACCATCGCGCTGTTTGCCGTGCCAGGTGCCTTCACGCCAACCTGTTCCGCCAAGCATGTTCCTGGGTATGTGGAGCAGGCCGAGGCCTTCAAGGCTGCGGGTGTGGACGAGATCTGGTGCCTGAGCGTGAATGACGCGTTCGTGATGGGCGCCTGGGCGCGCGATCAGAAGACCCAGGGCAAGGTGCGCATGCTGGCCGACGGCGATGCCGCTTTTGCCAAGGCCACGGGCCTGACGCTGGATCTGAACGGCAAGGGACTGGGCCTGCGCAGCAATCGGTATTCGATGCTGGTGAAAGATGGCAAGGTGGCATCGCTGAACATCGAGGCGCCCGGCAAGTTCGAAGTGAGCGACGCGGCAACGCTGTTGGCACAGGCCAAGGGCTGAACACAAAAGGTGCCGTTGGTTCGGGGACGGGAGAGGAAATTGCCCGTTCCGTGTCCAGCGCGATGCGGTTTGTTCGGTGAACTCATCGCATGGCGCTGGTGATGGCAGGACGGTCCCCGGAGTCGATACGGACCGTTGTTCCAAGCACCACGTTCGGTATGGCGGCGAAGGTGCCGGGATGCTCCGCCCCTTCACGCGCTCGCTGTGCCTTAATCGATATCCGCCTTGAGGTAGTGCGACCCTGCAATGGGGTTGTGATAGTAGGGCGGGATTTCTTCGAAGCCCAGGTCGGCATACAGCGCACGAGCCGATTCCATGCCATCAAGCGTGTCGAGCAGCACGCAGGCATATCCCGCTTGCCGCGCCGCATCGAGAATGGCCTCTGCCAGTTGCCGGCCGAGGCCGAAGCCGCGGAATGCCTTGCGCACATACAGGCGCTTCATTTCGCTGGCGTTGGGGTAATCGGCGTTGTCCATGGGGCGCAGCGCACAGCAGCCCGCGATGGCACCGTCCACTTCAGCCAGCAGGATCTGGCCGCGCGGCGGTGCATAGTCCGCCGGCAGGGTGGCCAGTTCGGCCTCGAAGTTCTGGAAATACAGGTCGATGCCCAAGCTGTCGGCATATTCCCGGAAGATGTCGCGCACAGCGTCCATCTCGGCAGGAAGGGTCGGCGTCAGCAGGGCCACGGAAGGCTGGTCCACAGGCGGTTGCTAGGAACGAAGGAACTGCCAGTGTAGCGGGCTCTGCCTGACCCATTCAATCGACGGCTGGTCGCGGATGGGTGCGGCAACCGTGTGGGGCGGGAATCAGGTCTCTGCCAGCAGGCGCTCGATGAGCCGATGGAGTTCGGGGAAGTCGGGAGCCCCGACATAGGTCTTGACGATCTCGCCGCGCTTGTTGACGATGAAGGTGGACGGGGTGAGCTTGACGTCGCCCCAGGCCTGGGCCACCGCGCCCGTGTTGTCGATGGCAACCTTGAACGGCAGTTGGCGGGTTTCGGCGAAATTCACCACATAGCTCGGTGGGTCGTAGCTCATGGCGACGGCCAAGGTGTCGAAGCCCTGTGCCCGGTACTTCTGGTAGGTTGCCACGACCTCGGGCATCTCGGCCACGCAGGTGACGCAACTGGTGGCCCAGAAGTTGACCAGGGTGACTTGGCCGTGCAAATCGGCGGTGGTCTTCTTGGAGCCGTCCAGCAGCACAAAGGTCGACTGCGGTGCCTGGGACGTGCCGGCGCCCAGGAACACGAAGGCGCCGATGCCTGCGAATGCCGCCACTGCCGCGGCGCCCAACCAATGCTTGATGCCCATTGCGCTCTTTCCACCTGTGCCTGCACGGTGCGTGCAGTTGTCTGTCGACATTTTGCCGGACGGCCCGGATCTTCGGGGTGATGGAGCGCAAGGCCCTTCGAAAGTTCGCTGATCCTGCGAAGCCGAAGTCCCGGGTTAACTTGGAGGGACCAGCGCCCCACCCACGGCAGGCGGGGCGGCCGAGCGCTCGGATGCCAGAGGCACGGACAATCCACGACCGGCCCATTGCGGCTCTCCGGATAATGCACGGATGCATCGCTCCATCGCTCTCGCCACCGCACTGACCCTGTGCTTGGCCGGCTGCAGCCCCGCGCTGAACTGGCGCAGCGTGCCACTGGAAAGCGCCGGCCTCACGGTGCTGCTGCCTTGCAAGCCGGATCACGCCACACGGCCGGTGGATCTGGGTGGGCGGCCCGCGGATCTGGCCATGGTGGGCTGCGAGGCCGATGGCGCGACGTTTGCCGTTTCGCACATGGTGGTCGAAGACCCCTCGCAGGCGGGCGCTGTCCTCGCGCAGTGGCGGGCGGCAGTGCTGGCACGCATGCAGGCGCCGGCGGCAGGGGATGCCGAGGCCGGTGCTGTTGCCTTCGTGCCGGCCGGTGCCTTGGCCCTGCCGCAGTCGGTGCGGC
Source organism: Acidovorax sp. SUPP2539 (assembly GCF_030158975.1). NCBI lineage: Bacteria > Pseudomonadati > Pseudomonadota > Betaproteobacteria > Burkholderiales > Comamonadaceae > Acidovorax > Acidovorax sp. SUPP2539. Next base: position 8,137 of record NZ_BQXJ01000006.1, read on the forward strand.
TGCAAGCCCAGGGGCGGCGCAGCGACGGCGATACAGTGACCGCGCAAGCCGCCTGGTTTGCCCGCATGGAAGGGCGGCAGGCGCGTCTGTACCACGCAGTGGTCTATACGGCCGCCCCGCGCATGGCGGTCGCGGACACGTTCTTTGCCGGACTGGCGCTGCCATGATCGGGGTCGCCTCTCCTTCCTCAGGCCTTGCGCGCGGGCTGCGAATGCCCATCGAGGGCTGCACGCGGCGCCATAATGCGGTTCACTCCATTGCCCCATGAGCAGCACGCGCATCCTCATCATCGCCCACTCCCCGCTGGCCCATGCGCTGCGCGAGTGCGCTCTCCATGTGTTTCCCGACTGTGGCGAGGAGGTGTTCGCGTTCGACGTGCATCCCCACACGCCGCCCGAAGAGACCCTGGCCACCGCCCGCATCCTGCTGGCTTCGCACGACGGCGATTCGCCCACGCTGGTGCTGACCGACGTGTTCGGCGCCACGCCGTGTAACGTTGCACAGCGCTTGGTGGATGGCGAGCATTCGCGGCTGGTCACCGGCGTGAATCTGCCCATGCTGCTGCGCACCGTGAGCTACCGGCACGAACCGCTGGAGGCGCTCGTTTCGCGCGCGGTGGTCGGCGGCACCCAGGGCGTGATGCAGGTGGCGATCTCGGCCCCGCAGAACCAGATACGACGTTCCCACCATGATCAAGACGACCATCACCATCAGCAATAAGCTGGGCCTGCACGCCCGGGCGTCCGCCAAGCTCACGAAGCTGGCAGGCAGTTTTCCGTGCGATGTCTGGCTGGCCAAGGGCGAGCGGCGCATCAATGCCAAAAGCATCATGGGCGTCATGATGCTGGCCGCCGGGCTGGGCTCGACGGTCGAATTGGAGACCAACGGCGCGCAGGAACAGGAAGCCATGGATGCGCTTCGGGCCCTGATCGACGGCAAGTTCGGCGAAGGGGAGTGATGTGCGGCCCGCGCTGATCGCTTGCCGCGCCGCCTGCCAGCCTGCGCGCGCCGCGGGCAGGCCAGGAGCGCCAGCGCCATGACGTTCGCCGTCCACGGTCTGGCGGTCGCTCGCGGCATCGCCATCGGGCGCGCCGTGCTGGTCGCGTCGAGCCGCGTGGACGTGGCGCACTATTTCATCGACGCGGACCAGGTCGGCGCGGAGATCGTGCGCGTGCGCAACGGCCGCAACGCCGTGGTGGAGGAGCTGCAGCGCCTGCAGGCCGAGATGCCGCACGATGCGCCCCCCGAACTGGCAGCGCTGCTCGACGTGCACATGATGCTGCTGCAGGACGAGGCGCTGGTGAGCGGCGTCAAGCACTGGATCACCGACCGCCTCTACAACGCCGAATGGGCGCTGACCACCCAGCTGGAGGTCATCGCGCGCCAGTTCGACGAGATGGAGGACGAGTACCTGCGCGAGCGCAAGGCCGACCTGGAGCAGGTGGTGGAACGCGTCCTGCGCCACATGAAAGGCGTGGCCAGCCCGGTGGCGCCGCCGCCCAGCAGCCCGCGCCGCAGCAACCAGCAGGACCTGCTGCTGGACGACACGGTGGACGTGCCCCTCGTGCTGGTGGCCCACGACCTGTCGCCGGCCGACATGCTGCAGTTCAAGAAGAGCGTGTTCGCCGGTTTCGTGACGGACGTGGGCGGCAAGACCTCGCACACGGCCATCGTGGCGCGCAGCATGGACATCCCCGCGGTGGTGGGCGCGCGGGCCGCCAGCCAGCTGGTGCGGCAGGACGACTGGGTCATCATCGACGGCGATGCCGGCGTGATGATCGTGGACCCGTCGCCCATCATCCTGGCCGAATACGGGTTCCGCCAGCGCCAGACCACGCTGGAGCGCGAGCGCCTGTCGCGCCTGCGCCATACGCCGGCGGTCACGCTGGATGGGCAGAAGATCGAGCTGCTGGCCAACATCGAGCAGCCTGCCGACGCGGCCGCTGCGCTGCGCGGCGGCGCTGCGGGCGTGGGCCTGTTCCGCAGCGAATTCATGTTCATGGGGCGCAACGGCCACCTGCCGGGCGAGGAAGAGCAGTACCAGGCCTACCGCGAGGCGGTGCAGGGCATGAACGGCATGCCCGTCACGCTGCGCACCATCGACGTGGGGGCCGACAAGCCGCTCGACAAGGGCTACAAGGACAGCTACCTGAACCCCGCGCTCGGCCTTCGCGCCATCCGCTGGAGCCTGGCCGATCCAGCCATGTTCCGCACGCAGCTGCGCGCTGTGCTGCGCGCGGCCGTGCATGGCCCGGTGAACCTGCTGTTCCCGATGCTCGCGCACGTGAGCGAGATCCAGCAGACCCTGGCCCAGGTGGAGATGGCCCGCGCCGAGCTGGATGCGCGCGGCGTGGCGCATGGGCCGGTGCAACTGGGGGCGATGATCGAGGTGCCGGCCGCCGCGCTCATGGTGCGCAGCTTCCTGAAGTATTTCGACTTCCTGTCGATCGGCACCAACGACCTGATCCAGTACACCCTGGCCATCGACCGCGCCGACGAGGCCGTGGCCCACCTCTACGACCCCCTGCACCCCGCCGTGCTGCAGCTGGTGGCCCAGGTGATTGCCGAGGGCGAGCGGCAGGGCAAGAGCGTGTGCGTGTGCGGCGAGACGGCAGGCGACGTCTCCATGACGCGGTTGCTGCTGGGCCTGGGCCTGCGCAGCTTTTCCATGCATCCGGCGCAGATCCTCGCGGTCAAGCAGGAGGTGCTGCGCGCCGACACCCGCAAGCTCGGGCCGTGGGCGCAGGGCGTGCTCGCCTCGGACGACCCGGCCACGCTGCTGGCCGAATAGATTGCTATAAATTTAATAGCTAAAGAGGCAATGAATCTCCTGGCATCGGGCCTGTTTGACCGGATGCCGCTGCGCCAGCCTTGCCGGCGGCGCTCCCGTCAGAAAACCTGGGCCAGCGTGACGATGAGGCGCCCTTTGTTGGGCGAGTAGCGCGCGGCATCCGCTGCCGGGCCGGTGGCGGCCGCATAGGCGGCCTGCCGGTTGGCCCCCTGCAATGCCCCGGTGAGCGAGAGCCCGCCGCCGAAGTCGTAGGCCGCACCGACCTGGTAATCGACGTAGCTGGGCCATCCCAGGCGGCGGATGTCTCCGGCCATTCGCGTATAGCCGATGGCGGCCTTCAAGCTGAGCTGCGGGCCCAGTGCGCGGCTGTACGCCAGGTTCACATAGCCCGTGTTGCGCCCCGACAGGCCCGAGCCCACCCGGGCGCCCGCATAGCCGAAATAGTCGTCCGACACCGTGTGCGAGTACTTGAGCGTGAACGTGCCCAGGGCCTCGTCGGCATGGGTGGCGCTGGCATACAGCTCGGTGGTGTTGCCGCTGCGGTTGCCGGGGTAGAGGTAGGCGAGGGCGCCCACGTCGAGATCGGTGGCACCGGCTTTCCATTTGTAGCCGCCGTAGAGGTCGCTCTCCAGGTGGTTGCCGCGCAGCCAGTTCACGCTGGCGTTCCAGTTGCCCACGTACCAGCCACTGTCACCGAAGGCGTAGTCGACTCCGCCCTGCACCGCCGGCTTGAAGGCGCCGGTCTTGGCGAACTGGTTCGAACGGAGCATGTCCTGGTCCTGCCCGCGGAACTTGTAGTTCGAGGTGAGGGCGAGGTTGCCCGTGAACTGGGCGTGGGCCAGCAGCGGCAGGGCCGCGCACAGGGCAGCGGCCAGGGGAAGGGCTCGGAAAACGGGGAAAGGGGTCATGGCGTCACGCGGTCGTTGGAAAAGCGCAAAGCGTAGGCAGACACCCGTAAAAACGGTGTCAAAAGCATGGCGCCGCCCATCAAGAATCGGTAACGGCACCCCGCCGCCGTGCATTTTTACGGCGCGTTTACGCCCCGTGCCCCAGTCTGTGCACCCTTTTTACGGGCGCCTTCCGAGAATCGATTCCATCGTTTTGATGCAGGAGTCAGAGATGGACATCGTGTGGATTGCAGCGCTCGTGGCGCTGTGGGTGGCCATGGCGGAGGCCGTGGTGCTGCTGGGCCGGTTCGACGGCCCCAAGGGAGCATCGCGGTGATCGCGCTCGACGTGCTCTACGGCTTCGGCGCCATCGTGGCCGTCGTCCTGTTCGCGTACCTGGTGTTCGCGCTCATCTGCGCCGAGGAGTTCTGACATGGACGCGTCCGCCTGGGGCCTGTTGGCCCTGTTCCTTCTCGTGCTCCTCGTGCTGGCCTTGCCCCTAGGCCGATGGTTGGCCGCAGTCTGCGATGGCCGGCTGCCGCAGTGGATGCACCGCGCCGAGTCACCGCTGTACCGCGTGGCCGGCGTGCGGCCCGAAGAGAGCATGCACTGGCGCCACTATGCGCTGGCCTTGCTGGCGTTCAATGCCATCGGTGCCGTGGTCGTGTACGGCTTGCAGCGCCTGCAGGCCTGGCTGCCGCTCAACCCGCAGGGCATGGCCGCCGTGTCGCCCGACTCGGCTTTCAACACCGCGGTGAGCTTCGTCTCCAACACCAACTGGCAGGGCTATGCGGGCGAGGGCACCATGGGCTATCTGACGCAGATGCTGGGGCTGTCGGTACAGAACTTCCTGTCGGCGGCCACGGGCATCGCCGTGGCGTTCGCATTGGCCCGGGGCTTTGCCGCGCGCCGCACCGACGGCCAGGGGCTGGTGGGCAACTTCTGGGCCGACATGGTGCGCATCAACGCCTGGGTGCTGGTGCCGGTGTCTCTGGTGATCGCCGTGTTTCTGGTGGGGCAGGGCGTGATCCAGAACTTCTCGCCGTCCCGGGACGTCGCCACGCTGGAGGCCACGGCCTACCAGAACCCGAAGCTGACGGCCGACGGGCAGCCCGTGAAAGACGCGGCCGGCAATCCGGTGACGGAGAGCGCGAGCACCGCCACGCAAACGCTGGCCATGGGGCCGGTGGCGTCGCAGGAGGCCATCAAGATGCTGGGCACCAATGGCGGTGGCTTCTTCAATGCCAACTCGGCCCATCCGTACGAGAACCCCACGCCGCTGACCAACTTCGTGCAGATGCTGGCGATCTTCCTGATCCCCGCCGCGCTGTGCTTCACGTTCGGCCGGGTGGTGGGCGATCCGCGCCAGGGCCTGGCGATCCTGGCGGCCATGACGGTGATGTTCGCCGTGGCGGTGGCCGTGGTCATTCCCGCCGAGCAGGCCGGCAACCCGCGCATCGCCGCGCTGGGGGTGGACCAGGCGGCGACAGCGCTGCAGTCCGGCGGCAACATGGAGGGCAAGGAGGTCCGCTTCGGCATCACCGCGTCGGCACTCTTCGCCGCCGTGACGACGGCCGCCTCGTGCGGCGCGGTGAACGCGATGCACGACTCGTTCACCCCGCTGGGCGGGCTGGTGCCGATGGTGCTGATGCAGCTGGGCGAAGTGGTCTTCGGCGGCGTGGGCACGGGCCTGTACGGCATGCTGGTGTTCGCCATCCTCGCGGTGTTCATGGCGGGGCTGATGATCGGCCGCACGCCGGAGTACCTGGGCAAGAAGATCGAAGTGCGCGAGATGAAGCTCACCTCGGTGGCCATCCTGGTCACACCGATCCTGGTGCTGGTGGGCGCCGCCGTGGCGGTGATCGCGCAGGCCGGCCAGGCCGGCATCGCCAACCCGGGCGCCCATGGCTTTTCCGAGATCCTCTACGCCCTCACGTCGGCGGGCAACAACAACGGCAGCGCCTTCGCGGGCCTGTCGGCCAACACGCCGTTCTACAACGTGCTGCTGGGGCTGGCCATGTGGTTCGGTCGCTTTGGCGTGATCGTGCCGGTGCTGGCCATCGCGGGCTCGCTCGCCGCCAAGAAGCGGCTGCCCGCCACCGCCGGCACGCTGCCCACGCACGGGCCGCTGTTCGTGGCCCTGCTGATCGCCACCGTGCTGCTGGTGGGCTTGCTCAATTACGTTCCGTCCCTGGCGCTGGGCCCCGTCGTGGAACACCTGATGCTGTGGACTCCAGTGAGGCCCTGACATGACAACCCCCAAGACATCCCTTTCCCTTTCGCTGTTCGATGCGGCGCTGGTCAAGCCCGCGCTGTGGCAATCGTTCGCCAAGCTCGATCCCCGCGTGCAGTGGCGCAACCCGGTGATGTTCATCGTGTTCATCGGCAGCCTGTTCACCACGCTGCTCTGGCTGCATGCACTCACGGTGCCCCAGGACACGGGCATGCGCCCGGCCTTCGTGCTGGCGATCGCCGTCTGGCTGTGGTTCACCGTGCTGTTTGCCAACTTCGCGGAGGCGCTGGCGGAGGGCCGCAGCAAGGCGCAGGCCGCATCGCTGCGCGGCCTGCGCAAGGACACCTGGGCCAAGAAGCTCGCCGAGCCGCGCCATGGCGCGACCTTCCTGCCCGAGCAGGCCACCAACCTGCGCCGCGGCGACGTGGTGCAGGTGGATGCGGGCGACGTGATTCCGCTGGACGGCGAAGTGATCGAAGGCGTCGCATCGGTGGACGAGAGCGCCATCACCGGCGAGTCGGCCCCGGTGGTGCGTGAATCGGGCGGGGACTTCTCGGCCGTCACGGGCGGCACCCGCGTGCTGTCGGACTGGCTGGTGGTTCGCGTGACGGTGAACCCCGGTGAGTCGTTCCTGGACCGCATGATCGGCATGGTCGAGGCCGCCAAGCGCCAGAAGACGCCCAACGAGGTGGCGCTCACCATCCTGCTGGTGGCGCTCACCATCGTGTTCCTCGTGGTCACCGTGACACTGCTGCCGTTCTCGATCTTCAGCGTGGGTGCGTCGGGAGCGGGCACCGTCGTGTCGCTCACCGCGCTCGTGGCGCTCCTCGTGTGCCTGATTCCCACCACCATCGGCGGCCTGCTGTCGGCCGTGGGCGTGGCGGGCATGAGCCGCATGATGCAGGCCAACGTGATCGCCACCTCCGGACGCGCGGTGGAGGCCGCGGGCGACGTGGATGTGCTGCTGCTGGACAAGACCGGCACCATCACGCACGGCAACCGCCAGGCGAGCGCGTTCCTGCCCGCTCCGGGCACCCCCAAGGAGCGCCTGGCCCGTGCCGCCATGCTGGCGTCGCTGGCCGATGAAACGCCCGAGGGCCGCAGCATCGTCGAGCTGGCGCGCCGCAGCGGCGTGCCCGACGAGGCCGCTGCGCCCGGCGTGCGCCTGGTGCCTTTCACGGCGCAGACGCGCATGAGCGGCGTGGACCTACCCGCCACGGCCGGCGCGCCCGAGGTGGCGTTGCGCAAGGGCGCGGTGCAGGCCATGGTGCGCCACATCCAGGCGCTGGGCGGCAGCGTGCCGGCCGAAGTGGTGCGCGCGGCCGACGACGTGGCGCGGCGCGGCAGCACGCCCCTGGCGGTGGCCGAGGGCGCCCAGGTGCTGGGCATCGTCGAGCTCAAGGACATCGTCAAGACCGGCATCAAGGAGCGCTTCGCCGAACTGCGGCGCATGGGCATCAAGACGGTGATGATCACGGGCGACAACAAGCTGACCGCCGCAGCCATCGCCGCCGAGGCGGGGGTGGACGACTTCCTGGCCGAGGCCACGCCCGAGGACAAGCTGGCGCTGATCCGCCAGTACCAGGCCGAGGGCCGCCTGGTGGCCATGACCGGCGACGGCACCAACGATGCACCGGCACTGGCCCAGGCCGACGTGGCCGTGGCCATGGGCAGCGGCACGCAGGCCGCCAAGGAGGCCGGCAACATGGTGGACCTGGACTCCAACCCCACCAAGCTGCTGGAGGTGGTGGAGACCGGCAAGGCGCTGCTGATGACGCGCGGTTCGCTCACCACGTTCTCCATCGCCAACGACGTGGCCAAGTATTTCGCCATCATCCCGGCGATCTTCGTGTCCACCTACCCGCAACTGGCCGCGCTCAACGTGATGCGGCTGGCGAGCCCCTCCTCGGCCATTTTGTCGGCGGTGGTGTTCAACGCGCTGGTGATCGTGTTCCTGATCCCGCTGGCGCTCAAGGGCGTGCGCTATCGCCCGGTGGGCGCCGCCGCACTGCTGCGCCGCAACCTGGCGATCTATGGCCTGGGCGGGCTGGTGGTGCCGTTCATCGGCATCAAGCTCATCGACTGGGTGCTGGTGGCCGTGGGCCTCGTTTGAACTGTGCAAGAAAGCATCGACATGACCAAAATCCTCCGTCCCGCGCTGACCCTTTTCGTGCTGCTGAGCGTGATCACGGGCGTTGTCTATCCGCTCATCGTCACGGGTGTGGCGCAAGCCGCGTTTCCGCAGCAGGCCGCGGGCAGCCTGGTGTTGCGCGGCGGGCAGGCCGTGGGCTCGTCCCTGATCGGGCAGAACTTCACCGACCCGAAGCACTTCTGGGGCCGCCCCTCGGCCACCGCGCCCATGCCCTACAACGCCAGCGCGTCGGGCGGCTCCAACCTGGGGCCTCTGAACCCCGCCCTCACGGAAGCCGTCACTGCGCGCGTCCAGGCGCTGCGCGAGGCCGATCCTGGCAATGCCGCGCCCGTGCCGGTGGACCTGGTCACGGCCTCCGCCAGCGGGCTCGACCCGCACATCAGCCCCGCCGCCGCGCGCTACCAGGCCAGTCGCGTGGCCAAGGCGCGGGGCTGGCCGGTGGAGCGTGTGCAGGCCCTGATCGACGCGCACACCGATGCCCCGTTCCTGGGGCTCCTCGGCGATCCGGGCGTGAATGTGCTCGCCCTGAATCTCGCGCTCGATGCCGAGCGGTGAGACCCATGGCGCTTGCGCCGATCCCGGCGCAACGCCCGCCACAATAGGGCCCGCACGTTCCTTCGCCCATGCCTGACATCGCCCGCCCGGACCCCGACGCGCTCATCGCTCAGATGCGCGCGGAGGAAGAGCGCACCCAGCGCGGCAAGCTGCGCATCTACTTCGGTGCCAACGCGGGCGTGGGCAAGACCTGGTCGATGCTGAGCGCGGCGCAGCGCGAGCGCAAGGCGGGGCGCGACGTGCTCATCGGGGTGGTCGAGACCCATGGCCGCAGCGAGACCGCCGCGCTGGTCGAGGGCCTGCCCGTGCTGCCGCTGCGCAGCCTGGACTACCGGGGCCGCCAGCGCACCGAGTTCGACCTCGACGGTGCGCTGGCGCGCCAGCCGGCCGTGCTGCTCGTGGACGAACTGGCGCACTCCAATGCGCCCGGGTCCCGGCATGCCAAGCGATGGCAGGACGTGCAGGAGCTGCTCGCCGCCGGGATCGAGGTGTGGACCGCGCTCAACGTTCAGCACCTGGAAAGCCTGAACGGCACCGTGGGCGCCATCACCGGCGTGCGCGTGCACGAAACCGTGCCCGACACGGTGCTGGACGAGGCCGACGAGGTGGTGCTGGTCGATGCCACACCGGACGAACTGGCCGCGCGCCTGGCCGCCGGCAAGGTCTACCTGCCGCAGCAGGCCGAGCGGGCGGCGCAGAACTTCTTTCGCAAGGGCAACCTGATCGCGCTGCGCGAGATCGCGCTGCGGCGCACGGCCGAGCATGTCGAGGACGACGTGCGCGGCTGGCGCGTGGAGCAGTCCGGCGCGGGCGGCGACCGCGTGCCACCGGCCTGGAACACCTCCGGCGCCTTGCTGGCCTGCGTGGGGCCCGGCGAGGATGCCGCCCAGACGGTGCGTACCGCGGCGCGGCTGGCCGGCCAGCTCAATGTGCGCTGGCACGCTGCCTATGTGGAAACGCCGCGGCTGCAGCGGCTCGATGCCCGGCGCCGGGACCGCGTGCTGGCCGTGCTCCAGCTGGCGGAGGGCCTGGGCGCGGAAACCGCGGTGCTGACCGGTGGCGAGGTCGCTCCGGTGCTGGCCGAGCATGCGCACCGGCTCAACTGCGCCACGCTCGTGGTCGGTCGCCCGGCCCAGGCCGCCGGCTGGCGGCGCTGGTGGCCCGCACGGCCCGTGGCGCAGGTCCTGGCCGCTGCGGCCCCGGCCCTCGACATCGTGGAGGCCGGGCGCGCCGGCAGTTCGCGGCGCCTGGCGCAGGCGGACTGGGGGCGGGCCGGCACCGAAGCGCTCGACAGCGAGGAGCGCCAGCCGGCCCGCTGGCCGGGCTTCGTGTGGTCACTGGCCGTGAGCGTGGCCGTCACCCTGCTCACCCACCTGCTGTCCGGGGTGTTCGAGCTGGCCAACATCGTCATGCTGTACCTGCTCGGGGTGGTGGGCGTGGCCATGCGGTTCGGCCGGGCGCCGGCGGCCCTCGCGGCGCTGGTCAACGTGCTGGCGTTCGATTTCTTCTTCGTCTCGCCGCGCATGTCGTTCGCCGTGAGCGACGTGCAGTACCTCGTCACCTTCGGGGTCATGCTCATGGTGGGGCTGCTGGTGGGGCAGCTCACCGCTGGGCTGCGCTTCGCGGCGGGCGTGTCGGCGAGCCGCGAGCGGCGCGCGCAGTCGTTGTTCGATCTCACGCGCGAACTGTCCGCAGCGCTGCAGGTGGAGCAGATCACCGCCATCGGTGCTGCCGCGGTGCAAAAGCATTTCGGCGGGCGCGCGGCGGTGCTCGCGCTGGACGAGAGCGACCGCCTGGCCATGCCCGAGGGGCTGCCGCCCGGATTCGACGCGAACGTGGCCGACTGGACGCTGCGCCAGGGCCAGAGCGCCGGCCTGGCCACGGCCACGCTGGCCGCACAGACCTGGCGCTACGTGCCGCTCAAGGCGCCCATGCGCGTGCGGGGCGTGCTGGCGCTGGAGCCCGCGCAGCCGCGCTGGCTGCTGATCCCCGAGCAGGCGCAGCAACTCGATACGCTGGCCCGGCAGATCGCCATCGCCCTGGAGCGGGTGCACTACGTGGACGTGGCGCAGCGCGCGGTGGTGGACATGGAATCGGAGCGCCTGCGCAATGCCCTGCTGGGCGCCATTTCGCACGACGTGCGCACCCCACTCACGGCGCTGATCGCGCTGGCGGAATCGCTGCCCGCGCAGTCGGCCGAAGGCCAGGCCGAGGCCGGCCGCGCCATCGTGGCGCAGGCCCATCAGTTGCATGCGCTGGTGAGCAATCTGCTCGACATGGCACGGCTGGAGAGCGGCATTGCCGGCGGCAGCGTGAACCTGCGGCGCGACTGGCAGTCGGTCGAGGAGGTGGTGGGCACCGCGATCCGGGCCGCACGCCCTGCGCTGGGGCGCTTGCCGGTGGTCACGCACCTGCCGGCGGACCTCCCTTTGGTGGAATTCGATGCCGTGCTCATCGAGCGGGTGCTGGTCAACCTGTTGGAAAACGCCGCCAAATACGGCGCCCCGCCCATCGAGGTGTCCGCCAGCACAACGCCCACCACGCTGCGGCTGACCGTGCGCGACCATGGGCCGGGCCTGCCGGTCGCGCTGCGGGGGCAGGAGCACACGCTGTTCGAGAAATTCACCCGTGGCCAGTCGGAGTCGGCCACGCCCGGCGTGGGCCTGGGGCTGGCCATCTGCAAGGCGGTGGTGCAGGCGCACGGCGGCGACATCGCCGCCGCCAGCGCCGAGCGCGGCGGGGCGGAGTTCACCGTGACCCTGCCGCGGCGCGACGAGCCCCCGCTTCCCCTGGACGAACCCTTGGAGCCCGGTGCGCCGGAAACGCCATGACCCTGGCCTTGCGAACGGTGATCGTGATCGAGGACGAGCCGCAGATCCGCCGCTTCGTGCGCAGTGCGCTCGAAGCCGAGGGTTGGCTGGTGCATGAGGCGGCGACGCTGCGAGAGGGGCTGTCGGCCGCCGGCACGCGGCAGCCGGACCTGCTGGTGCTCGATCTGGGGCTGCCCGATGGCGATGGCGTGGGGCTGATCCGCGACGTGCGCAGCTGGTCGGCGGTGCCCATCATCGTGCTGTCGGCCCGCACCGACGAGGCCGACAAGATCGCGGCCCTGGATGCGGGCGCCGACGACTACCTCACCAAGCCGTTCGGCACCGGCGAGCTGCTGGCGCGTGTGCGCGCCAACCTGCGCCGCCCGCGCGCCGCCAGCGGCAACGGGCTCACCCCGGTGGCCGAGGAGCCCGTGTTCCGCTTCGGCGACATCGAGGTGGACCGGAACGCTCGGGTGGTGCGGCGCGGCCATGCCGAGGTGCACCTCACGCCCACCGAGTACCGCATGCTGTCCGTGCTGGTGGCCAATGCCGGCCGCGTGATCACGCAGCGGCAGCTGCTGCGCGAGGTGTGGGGTCCCATGCGTTCGGACCAGAACCACTACCTGCGCATCTACATGGGCCACCTGCGCCAGAAATTGGAGGCGGACCCGGCCCAGCCGCGCCATCTGCTGACCGAGACCGGTGTGGGGTATCGGCTCGCCGTGTGAGCCCCGCATCCACGGGCCGAGTTCGCCTGTCCGGCAGGTGCTTCGGGTGGGTGCGACGAAGACAGGGCTGCGCGTTGCCAAAGTCACGGGGTGAATGGCCGTCCCCGCGCCAGAGGGGCCGGGGTTCGTGGCGCTCTGTTCTTCCGATCCAAAGGACTCCATCGTGATTCAACGTTCTCTCGCTGCACTCTTGATCGCCGCGCTGTCCGGCGCGGCGCATGCCGACAACACCACCGACACGGCACCGCCCGACGGCTGGGCCAGCCAGGGCGGCGGCACCACGGGCGGCGCGGGCGCCACGGCGAAGTACCTGAGCAAGGTCAGTTCGCCATCCCAGTTGAATGCCGCGCTCAGCGCGGGCGGTGCCCAGCCGAAAATCATCGTGGTGTACGGCACCATCGACATGGCCGCCGCGGACAACGGAGGGCCTTTCACCAGCCGGGCCGATCAGGCTGCGCGCAACCTCATCACGATTCCGAGCAACACCACGTTGATCGGGGCCGGAAGCGATGCCCGGATCGTCAACGCCTCGATCCTGATGAAGCGGGTTTCCAACGTCATCCTGCGCAATCTGACCATCGTCGCTCCCTGCGATCTGTCGCCGGTCTGGAGCAGCAGCGAGGGGCGGTGGAACTCCGACTTCGATGCGGTCACGATCTACAGTTCGCAACGCATCTGGGTGGACCACAACCGGTTCACCGACGCGCCCGTCACCGACGATCAGGCTCCCATCGAAAAGGGCCAGCCCCAGCAATGCCACGACGGTGCGCTGGACGTGATCCACGCGAGCGACTACGTGACGGTGTCCAACAACGTGTTCGACCGGCACGACAAAACCCACCTGGTGGGCGCCTCAGACAGCAGCACCGACGAGGAGGGCCATCTCACGGTGACCTTCCACCACAACCTCTACAGCCAGGTCGTGGAGCGCGCGCCCCGCGTGCGTTACGGCAGGGTCCACGTCTACAACAACTACTACACCGGCAGCAAATCGGACGCGCCCTACAAGCACAACTACAGCCTGGGCGTGGGCTACAAGGCGCAGATCCTCTCGGAAAACAACGTGTTCGAAGTGCCCGGCGCTGCCACCTGCGCCGATGTGGTGAAGAACCCCGGTGGGGCTTCCAGGACGGGTGCCATCCGCGATACCGGGTCGCTGCTCAACGGCGTTGCGCTCGGTCTCGCAGCCCAATGCGGCTTTGCTGCAGCGGGCTGGACGATTCCTTATGCGGGCGGCTACACCCTGGACGCCGCCTCGAGCGTCAAGGCGAAAGTGCTGTCCAACGCAGGCCCTGGCAAGCTGACGGTGAACTGAGCGAAGCGCGCCGGCCCGCAGAGGCCGGCAGGCGGGCGTGCTCAGGCCGTAGACGGCAAGTGGGCGGCGGCTTGGGCATCCTCTTCTTCGCTGCGCCGGTGCACGATCCGGTACAGCAGCGGCAGCACCAGCAGCGTGAGCGCGGTCGAGGACAGAATGCCGCCGATGACCACTGTGGCCAGCGGCCGCTGCACCTCCGCTCCGGTGCCGGTGGCAATGGCCATGGGAACGAAGCCCAGCGAGGCCACCAGCGCCGTCATGAGCACGGGCCGCAATCGGGTGAGCGCTCCCTCCCGGATGGCGGCGTCCAGCGGCATGCCGCCCTCGCGCAGGCCGCGGATGAAGGAGATCATCACCAGCCCGTTCAGCACGGCGACGCCCGACAGCGCGATGAATCCGACCGCGGCCGAGATCGAGATCGGGATGTCGCGCAGCCACAGCGCCACGATGCCGCCGGTGAGTGCGAACGGGATGCCGGTGAACACGACCAGCCCGTCCTTCACATTGCCGAACATGGCGAACAGCAGGGTGAAGACCAGCAGCAACGCGACCGGCACGACCACCTGAAGGCGCTGGGTGGCCGACTGCAGGTTTTCATACTGGCCGCCCCAGGCGGTCCAGTAGCCCGCCGGGATCTGGACGGCTTGCATGGCCTGCTCCGCCTCGGCCACGAAGGAGCCCAGGTCCCGGCCCCGCACGTTGGCGCTCACGACGATGCGGCGTTTTCCGTCCTCCCGGCTGACCTGGTTGGGACCCGGTGCCAACTGCAGCGTGGCCACTTCGCTCAGCGGGATGAAGCGGGCGCGGGCGTCCGCGGCGTCGCCGCCGCGAGGCAGTGCGACCGGCAGCCGCTGGATGGCCTCCAGGTCGGTCCGGATGTGCTCCGGCAGCCGCACGAGGATGCCGAAGCGCCGGTCGCCTTCGAAAAGGGTGCCGGCCTCGCGCCCGCCCACGGCAATCGACACGGCTTCCTGGACATCGCCCACATTCAGTCCGTAGCGGGCGGTCTTGGCGCGGTCGATGTTCACCGTCAGCACCGGCAGGCCGCTCGTCTGCTCCACCTTGACCTCGGTGGCGCCATCGATGCGGTTGAGCACTTCTGCGACCTTCTGGGCGGTCTGGTCGAGCACGGCCATGTCGTCACCGAAGATCTTGACCGCTACATCGCTGCGCACGCCGGAGATGAGTTCGTTGAACCGCAACTGGATGGGCTGTGAGAACTCGTAGTTGTTGCCCGGCAGTTGCTCCACCTCGGCCTGGATGGCCGCAAGGAGCTGCTCTCGCGACCGGGCCGGTGCAGGCCAGGTGTCCTGCGGCTTGAGCATGATGTAGGCGTCCGAGATGTTGGGCGGCATCGGGTCCGATGCGATCTCGGCCGTTCCGGTGCGGGCAAAAACCCGCTCGATCTCGGGAAACTTCGCCTTCAGCGTGCTCTCCAGCTGCTGCTGCATCGCCACCGACTGCGACAGGCTGGTGCCGGGAATGCGCAACGCCTGCATGGCGAAATCACCCTCGCCCAGGCTGGGCGCGAACTCGGTACCCAGGCGCGTCGCCAGCAGGCCGGACAGCAGCACGGCCGCGAGTGCCAGTGCGATGACTACGGGCTTGGCGCCCATGGCGCGGTCCAGCAGCGGCGCGTAGGCGCGGCGGGCCCAGCCCATGAGCCGGTTCTCCTTCTCGCCCACCGTCTTGCCGATGAACAGCGCGACGGCGGCAGGAATGAAGGTGACCGACAGCACCATCGCACCGACCAGCGCGATGACCACCGTGAACGCCATCGGATGGAACAGCTTGCCCTCCACCCCCGTGAGCGCGAAGATCGGCAGGTACACGATCATGATGATGAGCTGGCCGAACAACAGGGGCCGCCGCGCTTCCTGCGACGCCGCGAACACTTCGTGAAAACGCTCCGCCCGCGTCAGCGGCCGGCCCTTGTGCTGCTGTGCGTGTGCCAGGCGCCGCACACAGTTCTCCACGATCACCACCGCGCCGTCGATGATGATGCCGAAGTCCAGCGCACCCAGGCTCATCAGGTTGGCACTGACCTTCTGGTTCACCATGCCGGTGAAGGTGAACAGCATCGACAGCGGTATGACCATGGCCGTGATCAACGCCGCGCGGATGTTCCCCAGGAAGAGGAACAGGATCACGATCACCAGCACCGCGCCCTCGAAGAGGTTCTTCTTCACGGTGGCGATGGCCTTGTCCACGAGCACCGTGCGGTCGTACACCGTCACCGCATGCACGCCGGCGGGCAGGGTCCGGTTGATCTCCTTCATCTTGCGGTCCACGGCCTGGGAGACCGTGCGGCTGTTCTCGCCGATGAGCATGAACACCGTGCCCAGAACGACCTCTCGGCCGTTGTCGGTGGCGGCGCCGGTACGCAGTTCCTTGCCCAGCCCGACCTCGGCCACATCCCTGACGCGCAGCGGCACGCCGCCCGCGTTGCCGAGGATGACGTTGCGCAGGTCGTCCATCGACTGCACCTGCCCGGGAGCGCGGATCAGGTATTGCTCTCCGCGGCGCTCGATGTACCCGGCTCCCACGTTCGCGTTGTTGCGTTCGAGCGCCGTGACTAGGTCCCCCATCGTGAGGCCATGCGCCAGCAGCTTGTCGGGGCTGGGTGCGATCTGGTACTCCTTGGCATACCCGCCGATGGAGTTGATCTCGGTCACGCCGGGCACGTTGCGCAGCTGCGGCTTGATGATCCAGTCCTGGATCTCGCGCAGGTCCGTGGAGGTGTAGGGTTGCCCATCCGGCTTGCGGGCCCCGTCCTGGGCCTCCACCGTCCAAAGGTAGATTTCCCCCAGGCCTGTCGATATGGGTCCGATGACCGGGTGAACGCCCTCCGGCATCTGGCCGCGGGCCGACTGGATGCGCTCGTTCACGAGTTGCCGCGCGAAGTAGATGTCGGTGCCGTCCTGGAAGATCACGGTCACCTGCGACAGCCCGTAGCGTGACAGCGAGCGGGTCTGCTGCAGCCCGGGCAGCCCCGCCATGACGGTCTCCACGGGAAAACTCACGCGCTGCTCCACTTCCAGGGGAGAGTAGCCGGGCGCCGCGGTGTTGATCTGCACTTGGACGTTGGTGATGTCCGGCACGGCATCGATGGGCAGCTTCTGGTAACTGTAGAGGCCCAGGGCCGCCATGCCGAGCACGGCCAGCATCACGAGCCAGCGCTGCGCGATGGAAAACTGAATGACACGTTCAAACATGGGCCACCTTCAGTGCGAGTGCGACGCCGAGCTCTTGCCCTGCTGGGATTTCACGACGAAGCTGCCTGCCGCGGCATAGGCCGTGCCGGCTGCCAACCCTTTGACGACCTCGACACGCTGGCCATCCGTGCGACCCAGTTGAACCGCCTGGGCAATGAAGCCGCCCTCGGCCCGGACGAAGACCACGGTTTTGTCATCGACGGTCTGCACCGCATCGGTCCGCACGGTGACCGGCGGTGTCGCTTCGGACGACACCAGCTCGACCTCCACGAACAGTCCGGGCCGCCAGACCTTCTGCGGATTCGCCACCGCCACGCGGGCCGTGGCCATGCGCGTCTGCGCGCCGATCAGGGCGCCGACATAGGAGACCTCGCCCTCCGCCTTCGCATCGAACGCGGTGGAGCGCACGGTCACCCGTTCGCCCACGCGCACCAACGGCAAGTGTTGCGCGGCCACGCTGATTTCGGCCCACACGGTGGACAGGTCGGAGAGGGTGAAGACATTGGCGTCCTCCTTCACGGACTCGCCCAGCGATAGGTGCTTTTCGACCACCATGCCGTCGAAAGGCGCGCGCAGTTCATAGCGGCCCAGGGCCGATGCGGCAGGCGTGGCACCGATGGCAGAGAGCTTCTGCTGTGCATTGGCGACCGCGATCTGCGCTTCGCGCAGGGACTGCTGCGCCTGCAGGTAGTCCTGCTCCGGCGCGATTTTTTCCTCCCACAGCTTCTTCTCGCGCTCGTACGTGGTCCGGGCCAGTTCGGCCCGGCGCTGTGCGGTCTGCAGCTCGCTGCGCTGCTCCGACAGCGCCGGGCTCGACAGCACGGCCAGTACCTGCCCCTTGCGGACCTGTTGGCCGAGCTGGGCCGAGACGCTTTCCACCATGCCCGCCAGCCGCGGCACCACGTGGGCGGTGCGATCCTCGTTGAATTTGATTTCGCCCGGCAACTGCAGCGTGGCACGGATGCGCGCGGGGCCCGCGGTGTCGATCGCAATGCCGGCGGCCTTGGCCTGCGCTTCTGTGAGGGGAATTTTTCCTTCTTCCTGGTGCAGCGTGAAGGTGTGTGCACGGCCGTCCTTCTGAACGGAGAGGGCGATCTCGAACACATGCGGCTCCTCGATGGCCTGCACGCTCTTCAATCCCTCGCCATCGGCGGTGAACGACAGCGTTTCCCGCTCTCCTCCCGGTCGCGTCAGCGTGGCGGACAACTGGGCGGCATCCGCTTTCACCGGCTTGCCTTGCTCGGAAAGCCAGACTGCGAGATGCGGGGTGCCGCCGTCTTCCGACACTTTCGCCTCGAGGCTGAAGCCGTCTTCCGTGAAGCGCTGGCCCCCATGCGGTCCTTTGGCCGCTTCCTCCTCTGCATGGGTATCCTGGCTGGCGCTTTTCTCACCGGGGGAGCCATGGGACGCTTCCTCCGCGTGGGGCGCATGGCCATCTGCCTCGGCGTGGCCACCCTGGGAGGAGGCGGGGCTGCCACGCAGGATCAGGGCGCCGGCGATCAGCGTGACCACCAGAATGGCGGCCACCACCCACCATTGGCGCTTGCCGGCTTTGCCGGTCGATGGGTTCAGTCGTTTGTTCATGGCGGACTTTCAGCGGGCGAAGTGAATGGGGGAGGGCAGGTCGTCGCCGGCATGCCCCAGCAAGCGGTCCAGTTCGCTGGCGGCGCGGTGCGCGGCGGCCAGGGCGCGCAGCGTTTGCGTGCGCACCTGCAGCAGCGTGCGCTGCGCATCGAGGGCTTCCAGAAAACTGAACTTGCCCAGTTCGAACCCTTTGGTCGCGGCCTGGTAGGCGCTCTCTGCGCCGGGAAGGGCGTCGCGCTGCAGTGTTTCGGCCTCGAGACGCGACGCGTGGAGGTTCTCCAATGCCGCTGCCGCTTCGGAGGCTGTGCGCAGTTCGGTGGACAGCAGTTCGTCGCGCGCCTGCTCTTCGCGGCTCAACGCTTCGGCCAGGTTGCCCTGGTTGGTGTCGAAAATGGGCAGGGGAATGGACACGCCCACGACCCACTGGTTTCCGCCCACGTCGGGGCTTCGCTTGCTGCCCAGCGTCACTGCGATGTCAGGCACCCGCTTGGCCTGCTCCAGGGCCGTTAGCGCGCTGCGCCGATCGACTTCCAGCCGTGCCTGAACCAACGCGGGTGCGCCATGCATCCGCTGCTCGATCTCCAGGCTGGACGGTGGGGTGGGCAAGACATCGAGCTGTCCCACGGCATGGGCGAAGGCGGGCTTCGGATTGCCCCACAGCGCGGCCAATTGCTGCCTTGCGGTTCGCAGGGCGCCCTCGGCCTGCAAACGCTCCACCTGCACACCGGACTCGGCCACCTTGGCCTTCGTTTCCTCCAGGGGCGAGACCTTGCCGGCCGCCACCCGGTTGGCCGCGGCATGCACCACCCACTGTGCCAGCGTGACCGAGTCCTGGGCCATGCGGACGCGCTCCTGCGCGGCCAGGACTTCGAAGAAGGCGGTGATCACGCCCGCGCGAAGCTCCGATCTGCGCGCCAGGGCCGAGGCGGCGGCCTGGTCCCGCGCCCGCTCGGCGGCTGTGATGCGGGCGGCTCGCTTGCCGCCCAGCTCGATCGGCTGGCTGATCTGCACGGTCGTCGTGCGGCGCTCCTGCCGCAGGTCTTCCACCGTGGTCTCCAGCACGGGATTGGGCCGTGCGCCCGCCTGACGGATGGCAGCATCCGCCGCGTCGCGCGCACGCGCCACGGCGGACAGGTCGGGATTGTTCTGCCATGCCAGTGTCACCGCGGTGGCAAGGCTCAAGGGCTCGGACGATTCCACGGTGCGTGGCTGCACCGTGGACGGGGGGGGGAAGCGGGGCGGTCTGGCTGTGCGAAAAGACCGGAAATGCCGCGAAAGCCATGGCGGCCAGCGACACGAAATGCCTGTGCATCGAATTCTCCTGGGTTGCAACAACAACGGGCGGATGAATTCGGCGAGAGTTCTCAGCGAAGGGCTGTGATCAAAGAGGGAAGGCCGTGCCGTGTCTCTCGCCGAATCAGGCGAGCGCGGGCCAGGCAGGGCGCGTGGGAATGCCTCCCACGTGGGAGCGATAGGACTCGGTGAAGGACGGGGGCCGGGCGGCGGGCCCGGTCGTGGCCGCTACGTTGGCGGTATGGGCCAGGGGCTGCACCGTGCAGGTGTGGCAGGTCAGGCAATCATTGTCCGGACCTCCCGGCAAGGGGTCCGAGGGCGTATCGGTGTCTTGTGCCGACGCACTGGTGGCCGCGACGTGGTGGTGTTCGTGGTGCCCGAAATGCGAGGCGCTGGCATTGCTTTCGTGCTGGCAATAGCCTGCGGCGGCCGCCCAGCTCAGCTGGAACGGCATCGCGAAAAGCAAAAGAATCATCAGCCAGCGGCGCATCGGGCGGCAGTATATCGGTGGGCCGCAAGGGCCTGACACGGGGCTGGGCATTGCCCGAAGCCTCCGGGTGGTCAGGCGCCCTGCATTGGCATTTGCATGGGTGCGGAGGCGGGCTCAATGGTCGCCATAGCGCAGCAGGTTGCCCTTGGCGGCGCGCTCGGCCTCCAGGCGCACTTGCTCGCGTGTCAGCGCGCTCGGGGCATTGGCCTCCTTGCGAGGCACCTCCAGGCCCCACTGCATGGCCACCAGGGTGCCGTCGGTGCGGGCAGTGGCCAGCTCCGACAGGACCTGCGCCCGCGACTTTGCCTGGGCGGCATGCTGCGGATGCACGGTGTAGCCGGCTTCGGTGGGCGCGCTGTGCAAGGTGCTGGCCGCCGAAGCGCTCAAGGGCACCCATGCAGCCGACATGGCGGCGAACAGAAAAACGGCGGGGGAACGGGTCATGGTCAATCTCCTGGGTTGGGCATCCGGCCCGAACCGCCGGACCGGGATGCAGCCGAACGTTGTGCCGGCGTGAAGTCACTGTAAAAACCCAGTCGGCCGATTCACCGACGGCAAGATGACGAATTCGTCATCTTTCAATCGGTCCCCGGGCGATACGATGGCCCGATGCGCATACTGGTCATCGAAGACGAGCCCAAGCTGGGCGATTACGTCAAAAAAGGCTTGGAAGAAAACGGCTACGTAGTCGACATTGCCAGGGACGGCATCCAGGGTCGGTACCTCGCCACGCAGGGCGATTACTCGGTCATCCTGCTCGACGTGATGCTGCCCGGGGTGGATGGTTTCGGCGTGCTGGCCGCCATTCGGCAGGGCAAGGACGTGCCCGTATTGATGGTCACGGCCCGCGATCAGGTCGAGGATCGCGTCAGGGGTCTGCAGCAGGGCGCTGACGACTATCTGGTCAAGCCCTTCGCGTTCTCCGAACTGCTGGCGCGGGTGCAGGCCCTGCAGCGCAGGGGGCCGCTGCAGGAGCACACCGTATTGAAACTGGCCGACCTGGAGCTCGATCTGGTTGCACGCAAATGCCACCGTGAAGGCGTGCGGATCGACCTGACCGCCAAGGAGTTCGCCTTGCTCGCCTTGCTGATGCGCCGCCAGGGGCGCGTGCTGTCCCGAACGACGCTCGCCGAGCAAGTGTGGGACATGCACTTCGACAGCGAAACCAATGTGGTGGAGGTGGCCGTGCGACGCCTGCGCAGCAAGCTGGACGATCCGTTTGCGCGACGGCTCTTGCACACGGTGCGCGGAATGGGTTACGTCTTGGAGGATCGGGGACCGCCATGAGTCCTTTCCCGTCATCGATACAGCGTCGGTTGTCCGTTTGGCTGGCCCTGCAGACGCTGATTGGCCTCAGCGTGCTCTGCGTCTCCGTCTATGTCGTCACGGCGTGGAATTTTCGACAGAAGGCGCAGGAGGAGCTGGATCAGCAGGCACGACTGGCATCCCATCTGCTGAACGAGCGCAGCCAAGGTGGCGGGGCGCTGTCCTTGCAGCACAAGCTGGAAGATTACTTTTCCTCCCATGGCAACGTGAGCGTGTCCATCGGCCGCGATGGCGCGCAGTTGTTCAGTTCTACCCCGGCCACTTCGGGCGAATGGGTCTGGGCCGATCACCGGGTGGCGCCGCAGGACAGCGGCCCCCCCTTCAACGTGCGCATTGGCATCGACACCACGCAGGACGCGCGCCTTCTGCGCCGGCTGGGCGGGACGCTGGCGTTGGCCGTGGTGCTGGGCACGCTGCTGGTCTCGCTGACGGGGGCGCTGCTCGTGCGCCATGGCCTTCGGCCGCTGCGCAAGTTGGCGGAGCGAACCGCCCGCATCACGCCGGACGCTGCCAGTGTGCCCATCGATCCTCTTGAATTCGCCCAGGAGCTTCGTCCTTGGATCGTGCAATTCAATGCGCTCATGGCCCGGGTCGAACAGGCCTATTCGCAGTCCAAGGCCTTCAATGCCGATGTGGCCCACGAGTTGCGCACGCCCCTGGCGAACCTCATTGCCTCGGCGGAGGTCGAGCTGGCCCGCCCTCGCTCCGCCCAGGACATGCAGTTGCTGCTGGTGTCGAACCTGGAAGAGATCCGGCGGCTCTCAGGCATCGTGGCCGACATGTTGTTTCTGTCGCGGGCCGATCGCGGAGAGTCCTTGCGCTCACGGCAGCCGGCCCGCCTTGCAGAGCAGGCCTGCGCCGTGCTGGAGTTCCATGAAGCCTTGATGGAGGAGGCTGGATTACGGGGCACGGTCGTGGGGGATGCCACCGCAGCGGTGGACGTGCCGCTGGTGCGCCGGGCCTTGTCCAACCTGTTGGGCAATGCCATCCGCTATGCAGCGAAGGAGTCCACCATCGTCGTGGCCATCCATCCGTGGGGCGACGGCGCGGAGATCACCGTTGAAAATGAGGGCCCCCGCATCGCATCGGAGGCGCTCGACAGGCTGTTTGAGCGCTTTTACCGGGCGACATCGGCCCGCGATGGTTCGGACCAGCACCACGGCCTCGGCTTGGCCATCGTGGACGCCATCGCGCGAATGCATGGGGGAAAAACCTTTGCCAGCAGCACGGCGCAGGTCACGCGCATCGGCTTCACCGTCAACGCATCGCCCGCGACGTCCTGAGCTGCGGGCTTCAACCGGAGGCCTTCCGTTCCTCCGATCCGGGTGTTACACGCCGGCCGCGTGCGCCTGCTGGTCCGCGTGGTAGCTGGAGCGAACCATCGCACCCACCGCCGCGTGGCTGAAGCCCATTTCGTAGGCTTTTTCCTCGAACATCTTGAAGGTGTCCGGGTGCACGTATCGGCGCACCGGCAAATGGCTGTTGGAGGGCGAGAGGTACTGGCCGATGGTCAGCATGTCGATGTCATGCGCGCGCATGTCGGACATGACCTGGAGGATCTCCTCGTCCGTCTCGCCCAGGCCCACCATGATGCCGCTCTTGGTCGGCACGCCAGGATGCAATGCCTTGAATTTCTTGAGCAGGTTCAGGCTGAACTGGTAGTCGCTGCCGGGCCGGGCTTCCTTGTACAGGCGTGGCGCCGTCTCCAGATTGTGGTTCATCACGTCGGGCGGCGCGGCCTTGAGGATCTCCAGCGCGCGGTCATCCCGCCCTCGGAAGTCCGGCACGAGGATCTCGATCTGGGTGGAGGGAGAGAGGGTGCGGATGTGCTGGATGCACTCCACGAAGTGCCCGCTGCCGCCATCGCGCAGATCATCGCGGTCCACGCTGGTGATCACCACGTACTTCAGCCGCAGCTGCGCGATGGTCTTGGCCAGGTTCAGCGGCTCGTCCTTGTCCAGCGGGTCGGGGCGGCCATGCCCCACGTCGCAGAACGGGCAGCGGCGCGTGCACTTGTCGCCCATGATCATGAACGTGGCCGTTCCCTTGCCGAAGCATTCGCCGATGTTGGGGCAACTGGCTTCCTCGCACACCGTGTGCAGCTTGTTCTCGCGCAGGATGTCCTTGATCTCGTAAAAGCGCGTGGTGGGGCTGCCCGCTTTCACCCGGATCCACTCGGGCTTCTTGAGCACTTCGCCTTGCTCGACCTTGATCGGAATGCGTGACAGCTTGGCGGCTGCCTTCTGCTTGGCCAGCGGGTTGTAGGCAGCGGTGGTTTGCGCTTCGCGCACGACTTCAGGAGTGCTCATGGCAGGGTAGTGGTCAGGGGGCCAGGCGAATGGCGAGCTGCTGGCTCAGCACTTCGGCGGCTTCTTCCCAGGTGGTGTGGACCCCGATTGTAGAAAGGTCCACCGTTTGCAACCCTGCGTAGCCACAAGGGTTGATGCGCGAGAAGGGTTCCAGGTCCATGTCCACGTTGAGTGCCACGCCGTGGTAGGTGCAATGGCGCGACACCTTGATGCCCAGTGCGGCGATCTTGCCCAGCCCGTTGAAGTCAGGGGCTTCATGGGCTTGCGTGGCTGGCAGACCCTCGGCCTTGCGTGGCCGCTGCGGCAATTGGGCATGGCCTGTAGGGTCGTCCAGGCGCACATAGATGCCCGGGGCCCCGCCCACGCGGTGCCCGGTGACGCCGAAATGGGCCAGCGTCCGGATCACCGATTCTTCGATGCGGTAGACGTATTCCTTGACGAAATAGCCGGCGCGTTGCAGATCCAGCAACGGATAGGCCACGACCTGCCCCGGGCCATGGAAAGTCACCTGCCCGCCCCGGTTGGTGGCGACGATGGGAATGTCGCCAGGGGCCAGCACATGGTCGGCCTTGCCGGCCAGCCCTTGCGTGTAGAGCGGCGGGTGCTGGCAGATCCACAGCGCATCGGGAGTCTGGGACGTACGCTCCTGCGTGAACGCCTGCATGCCCTGCAGCGTCTCCCGATAGTCCACGAGGCCCAGGTGGCGAATCTCCATGGGACCTAGAGCACCACCTTGACCATCGGGTGCGAGGACAGCGCCCGGTACAGGTCGTCAAGTTGTTCGCGGCTGGTGGCTGTGATCGTGATAGTGACGCCCAGGTAGTTGCCGGCGCGGCTGTCGCGCAGTTCGATGGTGGACGCGTCGAAGGTCGGGTCGAAGCGGTGCGCCAGCTCCGTCACCGCGTGGACGAATCCATCCACTTTCTGCCCCATGACCTTGATGGGGAACGACGAGGGGTACTCGATGAGCGAATCCTTGCGGGGATCGGTCGCGGACGGGGCGTCTGATGGGAGCGTGGAAGGGGGCTGTGTCATGGCGATGGTCTATAAACGGCGGGCTTCGTGCCATTTTGAACGGGTTCGGGGCGGCAATCTTTCGGCCGAAGTCCGCACCGCGATAGGGCGGTTCACGTTGGCCGGTCACCACAACGGAGCGCGCGTGCGCACACTTTCATACCGGCCTGAGAGGTCATTGCCGGATGAAAGTGGTTTTTACTTATAATCAGGGGCTTTGTGAAAGTTTCGGTCTGTAAAGTGGGCGTCATTCCTCAATGAAAACAAACGCTCCCGACCACGAAACTGAGGCTGAAGATTCCGACTTCAAGCCCCTGTCAGCCGAAGAGGCTGCGCAGTGGCGCCTCCGGCATCCGCGGATCTCTGTGTGGCGAATCGTCTGGGGGCAGGCATTCGTCGGAGCACTGGCTGCCCTGGTGGCATGGCTGGTTTTCGGTAGGCCCTCTGTGGCTTGGTCCACGGGGTATGGCGCACTGGCGGTGGTGATTCCTGCGGCCTTGTTCGCGCGGGGCATGGCCCGGCATCAAACTTCCGCGGGAGGTGCGATGGCAGGCCTGTTCGGTTGGGAGTTGGTCAAGATTGCAATGACCGTTGCCATGCTGGCGGCGGCGCCCCGGCTGGTTCCGGGGCTGAGTTGGCTGGCCTTGCTGGCCGGCATGGTAGTGACGATGAAAACGTACTGGATCGCCCTCATGGTGCGGCCCGGTGTCCGAAAAACCGATTGATATTGATAGAAGAGTTGTCCGATGGCCGCAGAAGCGCATGCACCGACTGCCAGTGAATACATCGTTCACCACTTGCAGCATCTCCAGAACATCAAGCAGAAGTCCATTGTCGATTTCTCCGTGGTGAACTTCGATTCCGTGATCGTGGGTTTGGTTCTCGGTTTCATCGCACTTTTTGTCTTCTGGCGTGCCGCCCGCACGGCCACCTCCGGCGTGCCGGGCCGTTTCCAGGCCGCGGTGGAGATCCTGGTCGAGATGGTGGACAACCAGGCCAAGGCCAACATCCACAACGCCGAAAGCCGCAAGTTCATCGCTCCCCTGGCACTGACCGTGTTCGTGTGGATCTTCCTGATGAATGCCATGGACATGTTGCCGGTCGATCTGCTGCCCGCCATCTGGGCCCAGATCTACGGTGCCGCCGGCCATGATCCGCACCATGCCTACCTGCGCGTGGTGCCCACCGCCGATCTGTCCACCACCCTCGGTCTGTCGTTCGCCGTGCTGGTGCTTTGCCTGTACTACAGCGTGAAGATCAAGGGCCTGGGCGGCTGGGCGCATGAACTGGTCACCGCACCGTTCGGCACCAGCAAGAATCCCGTCTTCGCCCTGATCCTGGGCGTGGTCAATCTGCTCATGCAGATCATTGAATACATTGCCAAGACCGTGTCGCATGGCATGCGGCTGTTCGGCAACATGTACGCTGGTGAGTTGGTGTTCATGCTGATTGCCCTGATGGGCGGTGCTGCTGCCATGTCGCTTTCCGGTGTGTTGCTCCCTCTGGGGCACATCATTGCAGGCTCGATCTGGGCGATCTTCCACATCCTGGTGATCACCCTGCAGGCCTTCATTTTCATGATGCTTGCGCTGATCTATCTCGGCCAGGCGCATGAAGCTCACTGATCCTTTCCCTTTCTTTTTCAACCTTCCTTTCTTTTCATCCTAGGAGTCATCATGGAAAACGTTCTCGGTCTCGTCGCTCTGGCTTGTGGTCTGATCGTGGGTCTCGGCGCTATCGGCGCTTCGATCGGCATCGCACTGATGGGTGGCAAGTACCTCGAAGCGTCCGCTCGCCAGCCTGAGCTGATCAACGAACTGCAAACCAAGATGTTCATCTTGGCCGGTCTGATCGACGCCGCCTTCCTGATCGGCGTGGCCATCGCTCTGCTGTTCGCTTTCGCCAACCCCTTCGTCCTGGCCTAAGCTCCGTTCAACGCCCAACTAGAAAGGTGTTGCCGTGAGTATCAACGCGACCCTGTTCGTTCAGGCCATCGTCTTTCTGATCCTGGTGCTGTTCACGATGAAGTTCGTGTGGCCCCCGATCGCGAAGGCACTGGACGAGCGAGCCCAGAAAATCGCCGATGGCCTCGCTGCCGCCGACCGTGCCAAATCCGAATTGACCGCTGTGAACCAGCGCGTCGAGAAGGAACTGGCCCAGACGCGCAACGAAACGGCATCGCGTATTGCGGACGCCGAGCGCCGCGCTCAGGCCATCATCGACGAGGCCAAGGCCCGTGCGACCGAGGAAGGCAACAAGATCGTCGCCGCTGCCCGTGCCGATGCCGAGCAGCAGTCGATCCAGGCCCGTGAAGCCCTGCGCGAGCAGGTCGCTGCGCTGGCCGTCAAGGGCGCCGAGCAGATTCTCCGCAAGGAAGTCAATGCTGGCGTCCACGCCGACCTGCTGAACCGCCTGAAGACCGAGCTGTAAGGAGCGCGCACATGGCAGAACTCGCCACCATTGCCCGCCCTTACGCGGAAGCCCTGTTCAAGGCCAGCACGTCCCAGCCGGGTGCCGACCTGAACGGCACCGTGGCCTGGGTGGAAGAAGTGGCGGCGATTGCCGCCAATCCCCAACTGCGCCAGCTGGCGGACAACCCCAAGGTGACTTCCGAACAGGTGTTCGACGTCATCACGGGCGTGGTTCGTGGCGCGCTGCCCGAGGCAGCCCGCAACTTCCTGCGCGTCATCATCGAGAACGGCCGTGTGGACGCGCTTCCCGAGGTGGCGGCCCAGTTCCGCGCGCTGGTGAATCGGCGCAACGGCTCTTCCGATGCCGTGGTGTTCAGCGCTTTCGCGCTGGACGCCGCCGCGTTGGCCGGCCTGGACGCGGTGCTCGAAAAGCGCTTCGGCCGCAAGCTGAATGTCTCGGTACAGGTGGACGAATCCCTGATCGGCGGCGTTCGCGTAGTCGTGGGAGACGAGGTGCTCGACACCTCCGTCAAAGCCCGTCTGGAACAAATGAAAGCGGCCCTCACTGCGTAAGCGGCTTGAGGTCTCGGCTAACCAAAGAAAGAAGGAAAGAGTCATGCAACTCAATCCCGCAGAAATTTCTGAACTGATCAAGAGCCGCATCGAAGGTCTGGCAGCCAGCAGCGATATCCGCAATCAGGGCACCGTGGTGTCCGTGTCCGACGGTATCGTGCGCGTGCACGGCCTGTCCGACGTGATGCAGGGCGAAATGCTGGAGTTCCCCGCCAACAAGGACGGTGCCCCCTCCTACGGCCTGGCACTGAACCTCGAGCGCGACTCCGTCGGCGCCGTGATTCTGGGCGAGTACGAGCACATCTCCGAAGGCGACACCGTCAAGTGCACGGGCCGCATTCTGGAAGTGCCCGTGGGCCCCGAACTCGTGGGCCGCGTGGTGAACGCGCTGGGCCAGCCGATCGACGGCAAGGGTCCCATCAACGCCAAGCTCACCGACGTGATCGAAAAGGTCGCTCCGGGCGTGATCGCCCGTAAATCGGTGGACCAGCCCCTGCAGACCGGCCTGAAGTCCATCGACTCCATGGTGCCCGTGGGCCGTGGCCAGCGCGAGCTGATCATCGGTGACCGCCAGACCGGCAAGACGGCCGTCGCCATCGACGCCATCATTGCCCAGAAGGGCCAGGGCGTGACGTGTATCTACGTCGCCATCGGGCAGAAGGCATCGTCCATCAAGAACGTCGTGCGCTCGCTGGAGCAAGCCGGCGCGATGGAATACACGATCGTGGTGGCCGCTTCGGCTTCGGAGTCCGCCGCCATGCAATACGTGTCGGCCTACTCCGGCTGCACGATGGGCGAGTACTTCCGCGACCGCGGCGAAGACGCGCTGATCGTCTATGACGACCTGTCCAAGCAGGCCGTGGCCTACCGCCAGGTTTCGCTGCTGCTGCGCCGCCCGCCAGGCCGCGAAGCCTACCCCGGCGACGTGTTCTATCTCCACAGCCGCCTGCTGGAGCGTGCTGCCCGCGTGAACGCCGACTATGTCGAAGCCTTCACCAAGGGTGAAGTCAAGGGCAAGACCGGTTCGCTGACCGCGCTGCCGATCATCGAAACGCAGGCCGGCGACGTGTCCGCCTTCGTTCCGACCAACGTGATCTCGATCACGGACGGCCAGATCTTCCTGGAAACCAGCCTGTTCAACGCCGGTATCCGCCCCGCCATCAACGCCGGTATCTCGGTGTCGCGCGTCGGTGGTGCTGCCCAGACCAAGATCATCAAGAGCCTGTCCGGCGGTATTCGTACCGACCTGGCCCAGTACCGGGAACTGGCTGCGTTCGCGCAGTTCGCTTCCGACCTGGACGAAGCCACCCGCAAGCAGCTGGACCGCGGTGCCCGCGTGACCGAACTGCTCAAGCAAGCCCAGTACAGCCCGCTGCCCATCTCGTTGATGGGTGCGACGCTGTTCGCAGTGAACAAGGGCTTCATGGACGACATCGAAGTCAAGAAGGTGCTCGAGTTCGAACACGGCCTGCACCAGTTCCTGAAGTCCAGCCATGGCCCTCTGCTGGCCAAGCTGGAACAGGCGAAGGCCATGGACAAGGACGCTGAAGCCGAATTGACCGCCGCCATCGGCGCGTTCAAGAAGTCGTTCGCCTAAACCGAACGAGGAATCATCATGGCAGCAGGCAAGGAAATACGCGGCAAGATCAAATCGGTGGAAAACACCAAGAAGATCACCAAGGCCATGGAAATGGTGGCCGCGTCCAAGATGCGCAAGGCGCAAGAGCGGATGCGCTCGGCCCGTCCTTACAGCGAGAAGATCCGCAACATCGCCGCCAACCTCGGCAAGGCCAATCCGGAGTACGTTCATCCTTTCATGAAGGAAAACGATGCCAAGGTGGCCGGTGTCATCGTGGTGACGACCGACAAGGGCCTGTGTGGCGGCATGAACACCAACGTGTTGCGTGCCGTGACCACCAAGCTGCGCGAGTTGCAGTCTGCTGGCGTGTCCACCGAGGCCGTGGCCATTGGCAACAAGGGCCTGGGTTTCCTGAACCGCGTCGGTGCCAAGGTGGTTTCGCATGTCACCGGTCTGGGCGACACCCCGCATCTGGACAAGCTGATCGGCCCCGTGAAGGTGCTGCTCGACGCTTATGCCGAAGGCAAGATCAACGCGGTGTACCTGGGGTACACCAAGTTCATCAACACCATGCGGCAGGAGTCGGTGGTGGAGCGTCTGCTCCCCCTGTCTTCCTCGCAGATGGAAGCGGAGAAGACGGAGCACGGCTGGGACTACATCTATGAGCCCGATGCGCAGAGCGTCATCGACGAGCTGCTGTTGCGCTATGTCGAATCCCTGATCTACCAGGCCGTGGCAGAAAACATGGCCTCCGAGCAGTCCGCGCGCATGGTGGCCATGAAGGCTGCCACCGACAACGCAGGCAGCGTCATCGGCGAGTTGAAGCTGGTCTACAACAAAACGCGCCAGGCAGCGATCACGAAAGAGCTTTCGGAAATCGTGTCCGGCGCTGCTGCTGTGTAAACAGACAGCTCAACCCACATTTATTTGGAGCAAAAAATGGCTCAAGTGCAAGGCAAGATTGTTCAATGTATCGGCGCCGTGGTGGACGTGGAGTTCCCGCGCGACCAGATGCCCAAGATTTACGACGCCCTGAAGCTCGACGGTTCCACCCTGACGCTGGAAGTGCAGCAGCAGCTGGGCGACGGCATTGTGCGCACCATCGCCCTGGGCTCGTCCGACGGCCTGCGCCGCGGCATCGTGGTGACCAACACCGGCAACCCCATCACCGTGCCCGTGGGCAAGGCGACCCTGGGCCGCATCATGGACGTGCTGGGCGCGCCCATCGACGAGCGCGGTCCGGTCAGCCAGGACCTCACGGCGTCCATCCACCGCAAGGCCCCTGCGTACGACGAACTGTCGCCTTCGCAGGAGCTGCTGGAAACCGGCATCAAGGTGATCGACCTGGTGTGCCCGTTCGCCAAGGGCGGCAAGGTGGGCCTGT
This sequence comes from Acidovorax sp. SUPP2539, assembly GCF_030158975.1. Lineage (NCBI taxonomy): Bacteria > Pseudomonadati > Pseudomonadota > Betaproteobacteria > Burkholderiales > Comamonadaceae > Acidovorax > Acidovorax sp. SUPP2539. Next base: position 38,786 of record NZ_BQXJ01000006.1, read on the forward strand.
TCGGCGGCGCCGGCGTGGGCAAGACCGTGAACATGATGGAACTCATCAACAACATCGCCAAGGCCCACAGCGGTCTGTCGGTGTTCGCAGGGGTGGGCGAGCGGACCCGTGAAGGGAACGACTTCTATCACGAGATGGCCGATTCCGGCGTGGTGAATCTCGAGAAGCTCGAAGAGTCCAAGGTGGCCATGGTCTACGGCCAGATGAACGAGCCCCCAGGCAACCGCCTGCGCGTTGCGCTGACCGGCCTGACGATCGCCGAGTCGTTCCGCGACGAAGGCCGCGACGTGCTGTTCTTCGTGGACAACATCTACCGCTACACGCTGGCCGGTACCGAAGTGTCCGCCCTGCTGGGCCGCATGCCTTCCGCCGTGGGCTACCAGCCCACGCTGGCCGAAGAAATGGGCCGCCTGCAAGAGCGCATCACCTCCACCAAGGTGGGCTCGATCACCTCCATCCAGGCCGTGTACGTGCCAGCGGATGACTTGACCGACCCATCGCCCGCCACGACGTTCGCCCACTTGGACTCCACCGTGGTGCTGTCGCGTGACATCGCTTCGCTGGGTATCTACCCTGCCGTGGACCCGCTGGACTCCACCAGCCGCCAGCTCGACCCGCAAGTCGTGGGCGAAGAGCACTATGCGGTGGCCCGCGGTGTGCAAGGTACGCTGCAGCGCTACAAGGAACTGCGCGACATCATCGCCATTCTGGGCATGGACGAACTGGCTCCCGAGGACAAGCTGGCCGTGGCCCGCGCCCGGAAGATCCAGCGTTTCCTGTCGCAGCCGTTCCACGTGGCCGAAGTGTTCACGGGCTCGCCCGGCAAGTACGTGCCCCTGTCCGAAACCATCCGTGGTTTCAAGATGATCGTGGCCGGCGAGTGCGATCACCTGCCCGAGCAGGCGTTCTACATGGTCGGCACGATCGACGAAGCCTTCGAAAAGGCCAAGAAGGTCGCGTAAGGCGGCGCGGTCGGCGGCCTGCCACGGGTAAGCGTGCCATGCGGGTGCTTCCAGGCACCTGCGGCGCGCCGACCGAACAGACTGCCGATTTCCAGCTTTCCCGACTTTTGGAAGGAACCCCATGAACACCATTCACGTCGATGTCGTCAGCGCCGAAGAGTCCATCTTCTCCGGCGAAGCGCGGTTCGTCGCTCTGCCCGGCGAAGCCGGTGAACTGGGCATCTACCCCCGCCACACCCCGCTGATCACGCGCATCAAGCCCGGCTCGGTGCGCATCGAGATGGCCGATGGCGGCGAAGAGTTCGTCTTCGTGGCCGGTGGCATTCTGGAAGTGCAGCCCCACCGCGTGACAGTGCTGTCCGATACCGCAGTGCGCGGCAAGGACCTGGATGACGAGAAGGCCAACCATGCCAAGGCCGCGGCCGAAGAAGCCGTCAAGAACGCCAAGAGCGAACTCGACCTGGCCAAGGCGCAATCGGAACTGGCCGTGATGGCCGCGCAGATCGCTGCGCTGCGCAAGTTCCGCCAAAAGCGCTGACCGAACGAACGGCCTGCCTGCCGTCCACGACAAAGCCGCCCTCGGGCGGCTTTTTTCATGGCCGCGATGAATGAGGCGAGGGCCATGCAGGCGGGGCTCGGGGCGACCGGCCGTGGTGTCACGAGCACGGTAGGCGTCGGCTGACACGGGCATGCGGCGTTCCGCACCCGGGCGAAAGAGGGGTGGGCGATAGCATTCGGCATGCAAGCGCACACAGCACTTCCTTCTACGCACGGCGCATTGGGCGACGGGGTCAGACAGGTCGCCCGTAGGCGCTTCTCTCCTTTCACGAAAGACACCGGACATGGCGCGCGGTGACGTCGATCTGATCGTCGCGCGCCCCGAAGGCCTGTACTGCACCGCGGGCGATTTCTACATCGACCCCTGGCGGCCGGTGGAGCGGGCGGTCATCACGCACGGCCATTCGGACCATGCGCGCGTGGGCCACGCCCATTACCTCGCCCATACCGACAGCGAGGGCGTCCTGCGGGCCCGGCTGGGCGCCGACATCGCCTTGCAGACGCTGGCCTATGGCGAGGCCATCGAACACCACGGCGTGCGCCTGTCGCTGCACCCCGCCGGCCATGTGCTCGGATCCGCCCAGGTGCGGCTGGAGCACGGCGGGCGGGTGTGGGTCGCATCGGGCGACTACAAGACCGAGGCCGACGGCACCTGCACCCCGTTCGAGCCGGTGCGCTGCGACACCTTCATCACCGAATCCACCTTCGGCCTGCCCATCTACCGCTGGCCCACGCAGCCGGTGCTGTTCGCCGACATCGATGCCTGGTGGCGCGCCAATGCCGCCCAGGGCCGGCCCTCGGTGCTGCTGTGCTATGCCTTCGGCAAGGCGCAGCGCATCCTGCACGGCGTGGACCGCAGCATCGGTCCGATCGTGGTGCATGGGGCCGTGGAGCCGCTCAATGCGGTGTACCGCGCGGCCGGCGTGGACCTGCCGCCCACCTTTCGCGTGACCGATCCGGGGGTGGATGCCCAAATGCTCAAGACCGCGCTGGTCCTGGCCCCGCCGTCCGCCCAGGGCACGCCCTGGATGCGCCGCTTCGCCCGCCATGCCGATGCATTCGCCAGCGGCTGGATGCAGCTGCGCGGCACGCGCCGCCGCCGGGGCGTGGACCGGGGGTTCGTGATGTCGGACCATGCGGACTGGCCCGGCCTGCAGCGGGCGATCGGGGCCACCGGGGCCGAACGCGTTTTCGTGACCCATGGCAGCGTGGCGGTGCTGGTGCGCTGGCTGTGCGAACAGGGGCTGGATGCGCAGTCGTTCCACACGGAATACGGCGATGAGGATGACCAGGAGGCCGCTCCGGCATCGGCCGTGCCGGTGCCAGCGCAGGGGGATGAGGCGGTGGACGCGGCCCGTGCCGCGCAGGCGTCCACGCCCGCGATCGCCCAGCCCGGTGAAGACGCATCCCCGGTGATCGACGGTGCGCCGTCTGCCCCGCCACCGTCCGATGCCAGCGCCCCCGCTGCGCAGGCCGGCGAAGGCCCGGGCGATGTGGCCGCAGCCGCCCAGGCCGCAGCGCTGGGCGGAGCACCCGGTGCTCCCAGGCCCCGCCCCAAGGGCCGATCGACACGCGCCGCTGTGGCCACCGATCCCGATCAAGGCCGCCTCACGGAGCCGGCCTCCGGGGGCGCGGTCCCTTCCGAGGCCGAGTCATCCTCCCTGTCCTCCGCTGCGCCCCGCCGTCCCCCTTCGTCCGCGCCATGAAGGACTTCGCCGCGCTTTATCGCGCGCTCGACGCCAGCACCTCCAGCCTGGCCAAGCAGGCCGCGCTGCAGGCCTACCTGCGCGCCGCGGCGCCGGCGGATGCGGCGTGGGCGGTGTATTTCCTGGCCGGCGGCAAGCCACGGCAGCTGGTGCCGACCAAGCTGCTGCGCACCCTGGCGCGCGATGCGGCCCGGTTGCCCGAATGGCTGTTCGACGAGAGCTACGAGGCCGTGGGCGACCTGGCCGAGACCATCTCGTTGCTGCTGCCCGCGCCCACCGCCGTGCATGCGCTGGGCCTGGCGGAGTGGATGGAGCACCACCTGCTGCCCCTGCGTGGCATGCCGCCCGAGGTGCTGGAGACCACGCTGCGGGCCCAGTGGGCGGGTCTCGCGCCCGAAGAGCGGCTGGTGTATTTCAAGCTCATCACGGGGGCGCTCCGCGTGGGCGTGTCGCGCCTGCAGGTCACGCAGGCGCTGGCGGCGGTGAGCGGCGTGGATGCCAAGCGTGTCGCGCAGCGGCTCATGGGCTACACGCACATCGGGGCGCGTCCGGGCGAGGCCGACTACCTGCGCCTGGTCGCGGCCGAGGGCGAAGGCGGCGATGCCGCGGCGCAGGGCGAAGCCCGGGGCCATCCCTATCCCTTCTTCCTGGCGCACCCGCTGCAACTGCCGGTGTCCCAGTTCGACACGGTGCTCGGCCCGCCCGCGCAGTGGATCGTGGAGTGGAAGTGGGACGGCATCCGCGCCCAGATCGTGCGGCGCAGCACCCGCGCCGAGGGCGCCAGCGACGGCGCCGGCACCTGGGTCTGGTCGCGCGGCGAGGAACTGGTGAGCGACCGCTTCCCCGAGCTCCAGGCGCTCGGGGAAGCGCTGCCCGACGGCACGGTGCTCGATGGCGAGATCGTCGTCTGGCGCGCCGCTGAGGGCGATGCCGCGGCCCACGTGCGCCCGTTCGCCGACTTGCAAAAGCGCATCGGCCGCAAGACCCTCACACCGAAGCTGCTGCGCGAGCTGCCCGTGGTGCTGCTCGCCTACGACCTGCTGGAGGAGGGCGGCCAGGACCTGCGCCAGCGGCCCCAGCACGAACGGCGGGTGCGGCTCGATGCGCTGCTGGCGCGCGTGGCGCACCCGGCTCTGGTGGCCAGCCCGGTGCTGCAGGGCGACCGCTGGCAGGACCTGGCGGTCCAGCGCGAGCAGGCCCGTTCGCTGGGTGTGGAGGGCATGATGCTCAAGGCCCGCGATGCCGAATACGGCGTGGGCCGCACCAAGGACGTGGGCACGTGGTGGAAGTGGAAGATCGACCCCTTGAGCATCGATGCGGTGCTGATCTACGCCCAGCGCGGCCATGGCCGGCGCGCCAGCCTCTACAGCGACTACACCTTCGCGGTGTGGGACGGCCCACCGGGCACGGAGGGGCGCGCGCTGGTGCCGTTCGCCAAAGCCTATTCCGGCCTGACCGATGCGGAGATGGCGCGGGTGGATGCGGTCATCCGCAAGACCACCGTCGAGACCTTCGGCCCGGTGCGCAGCGTGCGGCCCACGCTGGTGTTCGAACTGGGGTTCGAGGGCATCGCCCGCAGCAGCCGCCACAAGAGCGGGATCGCCGTGCGCTTTCCGCGCATGCTGCGCTGGCGCGAGGACAAGCCCGTGGACGAAGCGGATTCGGTGGACACCCTGGCGGCGTTGTTGCCGAGGTCGGATGCGTGATCGCCGGAGGCCCGTCCATGCCGCGCATTGACGATGGCCGTGAGCGCGCAGCGTTCCTGGGCCGGGCGGTGGGCCGGCGGCCGGCGCATCCTGCGGTGACGCATCCCAAGAAGACGCTCCGGGCCAAGGCGGCGCACCCGGCTTGCCTGCGCTTTTCGGCGGGCTGCCTGCGGTGCGCGCGGCGAGCGGGGGCCGTGCCTGCGCGCTCCGCGGCGGCGCGGCCGGGCGGGTGGTCGTCGTTCCGTCCGGTGCGGCCGTTCGTGCGCCAGCCGCTGCGCAGCGCAGCGCAAGCGGAGCGGGGGGCGCAAGCCATGCCGCTTCCTTTGTCACGCCGCTGGTTACGGGCTGGCGAGGCGCGCACGTCGTTGCGGAGCCGGTCGCCACGGCAGGGGGGCTGGCAGTGACCTGGTCCACGGTCCAGCGCGCGGTGGCCGACTGGTTCGCGCAGCGGGACTGGAAGCCGTTCCCGTTCCAGAAGCAGGTGTGGAAGGCCATGGCGGAGGGCCGCTCGGGGCTGCTGCACGCGACGACCGGGGCGGGCAAGACCTATGCGGTGTGGCTCGGCGCCCTTCAGGCGCTGGTCGGTGATCCGGAAGGATCTGAGTCGAATCGGGCTCCAGCACAAAGAGTACTGGGGCATGATGCTATAAAAAATGCAGCAATCCCTTCGCGGGGACGCCAGAGCACCGCCGCACCGCTCACCGTCCTGTGGCTCACGCCCATGCGGGCGCTGGCGGCCGACACGCTCAAGGCGCTGCAGGCGCCGCTCGATGCGCTGGCGCCGGTGCACGGCGGCGTGGCGCGCTGGACGGCCGGCGCGCGCACGGGCGATACCGCCAGCGGCGAGCGCAGCGCGCAGTCGCGGCGCCTGCCCACGGTGCTGGTGACCACGCCCGAGAGCCTGTCGCTGCTGCTGGCGCGGGGCGATGCGCGCGAGGTGCTGTCGTCCGTGCAGCTGGTGGTGGCCGACGAATGGCACGAGCTGCTGGGCAACAAGCGCGGGGTGCAGGTGCAGCTGGCCATCGCCCGGCTGCAGGGCTGGAACCCGGCGCTGCGCGTGTGGGGCATGTCGGCCACGCTCGGCAACCTGGAGGAAGCCATGCACACGCTGCTGGGCCAGGCGCCCGGTCGGCAGGGCGGCGGCTCCACAGAGGGCGTGCTGGTGCAGGGCCGGGTGGACAAGCGCCTGGTGGTGGACACGCTGCTGCCCGACCATCCCGAGCGCTTTTCGTGGGCCGGCCACCTGGGCCTGTCGATGCTGCCCGCCGTGGTGCGCGAGCTGGCCGGCACGCGCACCACGCTGGTCTTCGTCAACGTGCGCTCGCAGGCCGAGGTCTGGTACAAGGCCATTCTCGATGCGCGGCCCGACTGGGCGGGTGAGCTGGCCATCCACCACGGCTCGCTGGACCGCGGCGTGCGCGAATGGGTCGAGGCCGGGCTCAAGGAAGGGCGCCTGCGGGCGGTGGTGTGCACCTCCAGCCTGGACCTGGGCGTGGACTTTTTGCCCGTGGAGCGCGTGCTGCAGATCGGCTCGGCCAAGGGCATCGCGCGGCTACTGCAGCGCGCGGGGCGATCGGGCCACGCACCCGGGCGGCCGTCGCGCATCACGCTCGTGCCCACCCACAGCCTGGAGTTGGTGGAGGCCGCCGCCGCCCGCGCCGCGGTGCAGGCGGGCCAGGTGGAGATGCGCGCCAGCCCGCGCCGCCCCGTGGACGTGCTGGTGCAACACCTGGTCACCGTCGCCCTGGGCGGCGGCTTCGAGCCCGAGGCGCTCTATGCCGAGGTGCGCCGCACGGCCGCCTATGCTGACCTGCCGCGCGCCGTGTGGCAGTGGTGCCTGGATTTCGTGCACCGGGGCGGGCCGTCGCTGGCCGTGTACCCGGACTACCAGCGCGTGGTGCCTGACGAGGGCGGCGTGTGGCGCATGCCCGATGCGCGCCTGGCGCGGCGCCACCGCGCCAACATCGGCACCATCGTGAGCGATGCCAGCATGGTGGTGCAGGTGCTGCACGGCGCGCGCCTGGGCACCATGGAAGAGAGCTTTCTCTCGCGCCTGTCGGCCGGCGACTGCTTCGTGTTCGCGGGCCAAGTGCTGGAGATGGTCAAGATCGAGGACATGACCGCCTACGTGCGCCGCGCCGCGCGCGGCCGGCCCACCGTGCCGCGCTGGGCGGGATCGCGCATGCCCTTGTCCACCGTGCTGGCCGACTTCGTGGTGCGCCAGCTCGCATTGGCGGCGGACGGCGACTACCGCTCGCCCGAGCTGAAAAGCGTGCGCCCGCTGCTGGAGGTGCAGCAGCGCTGGTCGGCCCTGCCCACGCCCGGCACGCTGCTGGCCGAAACCCTGCGCACGCGCGAAGGCTGGCACCTGTTTCTCTACCCTTTCGCCGGGCGGCATGCACACACCGGCCTGGCCAGCCTGTTCGCCTGGCGCGCGGCGCAGGGCGAGGCGGGCACCTTCTCGATCGCGGTCAACGACTACGGCCTGGAACTGCTCAGCGCCACCGAGCGCGACTGGGCGGCCCTGCTGCCCGAGCTGCTCAGCACGCAGGCCCGCCCCGCGCCCGGTGCCCTCGCCGCGCCCTCGACGGACCCGGCCCCCGGCGCGGACGCTTGCGACCTGCGCGTGCCCGCCAGCGAAGCCCTGGCCATCCGCAACACGGCCAATGCCGCCCGGGCCGACGATGCCGCGGGCCACCCCCTGCCCGAGGCGCCGCACGGCGACCCCGAGCGCCAGGCCCTGCTGCACGAAGTGCTGGCCAGCCTGAACGCCACCGAGATGGCGCGGCGGCGCTTTCGCGAGATCGCGCGCGTGTCGGGGCTGATCTTCCAGAGCCACCCCGGCGAGCGCCGCAGCGCCCGCCAGCTGCAGGCGTCGTCGCAACTGTTCTTCGAGGTCTTTCGCAAATACGACACCACCAACATGCTGCTGCGCCAGGCCGACGAAGAGGTGCTGAGCCAGGAGCTGGACGTGGCCCAGTTGCTGGCCGCGCTGCGCCGCATGCAGGGCCAGCAGCGGGTGGTGCGGGCGCTGCTGCGGCCGAGCCCGTTCGCCTTTCCGCTCATGGTGGAGCGCTTTCGCGAAAAGCTCACCAACGAGCACCTGGCCGACCGCATCGCGCGCATGCTCGCGCAACTGGACAGTGCCGCCGATGCCCGCGGCCCGGCGGCCGAGGCCGTGCCGCGCATGCAGGACGTGGTGCCGCCCGACCCGCCGCTGCGCGCGCGGCGGCTTCCGAAGGCCGCGGCCAGCGAACCGCCGGCCGTCGACGAGGCCCCGGTGGCACCGCACGATCCCCTGCAGTCCGCGGCGGCCGAAGTGCGCCGCACGCTCGACTTCTCGCTGACCGCCGCCGACGAATCCGCACCGGGCGGCGGCGCGAAGCGGCGCCGCGAGCGCAAGCCCTCGCGGCCCTTGCCCCGGCTGTGAAGAACCATCAAGGCATGAGCGCAACGGACACCCATCCCGCGGCCGAGGGCGCCGCCATCTGCCACCTGGCCGGCACCGAAGTCCACCTGCTGCCTGACCGCTCCCTGTGGTGGCCGGCCGGCCGCACGCTGTTCGTGGCCGACGTGCACCTGGGCAAGTCCGACACCTTCCGCGCGCGCGGGCTGCCCGTGCCCTCCGGCACCACGCGCGACAACCTCGATCGGCTGTCGGCCCCGATCGCCCGGCAAGGCGCGCAGCGGCTGGTGGTGCTGGGCGACTTCCTGCATGCGGCCGAAGCGCAGTCGCCTGCCGTGCTGGCCGCCCTGTCGGCATGGCGCGCCGCGCATGCGGCGCTGCAGGTGGTGCTGGTGCGCGGCAACCACGACAGCCACGCCGGCGATCCGCCGGCCGGCCTGGGGTTCGACATCGTGGACGAGCCCTGGCCGATCGGGCCGTTCGCGTGCTGCCACTACCCGCAGGCGCATGGGACGCTGCACGTGCTCGCCGGCCACGTCCATCCCGCCGTGGTGCTGCGGGGGCGGGGGCGCGACGCCCTGCGCCTGCCGTGCTTCGCGGTGGAGCCGCAACTCACCGTGCTGCCGGCGTTCGGCGAGTTCACCGGCGGCCAGACGATGACCACCGGCCCGGAGCGCCGCTTTTTCGCCGCCGGCGGCGGGCGGGTGTGGGCGGTGCCGGGCATGGGGGCCACGCCGGAGTGACCTGGCCCGTGGGTGAAAGTCCTGGCGGTTATCCGGGACCGGTTCTGCGCGACGGCCCGGCCTCGGGCGGTCTCGGATGGTTCGGCGGCATCGCTCCGCCCGCCTGAGCCGCCAATGGATGCAGGTGCGCATTCACCGAGGCCTCCCACGCGCTGTAGATCTCACTGGCCTTTCGCGAGTATTCGAAAGCGGCGGGGCTCTGATGATCGGCAGGGAACGGCAATTGATGGAACGGATCGTTGTCCCGGTCGTCCTCCAATGGCTTGAACGTCGTTTTGTGCAGTTCCTGTATGCCGACACGCCATGTCTCGTGGCGCATCAGAAACGCTGGGTAGGCCTGCGGGTCGGCCGCCTGCGCCAAAACCTCGGAATGCAGGGCTGCGATGTCTTTCGGGTCCAGCGCGCTGAAGTCGAGGTTGGTGAGGTCTTGCGCCGTGTCCTGCGGCAGTTGAAGGGGCCTTTTCAGCGCCGCCTTGGCGTGCGCCAGTGTTTCCAGCGGATCTGCCTGCAGCCATTTCGCTTTCCATGGCGGTAAATCGGTGCGCTGCTTCATCTGGTGTATCAACCGGTTCGTGGCGGTCTCCAGCAGCGACAGCCGGAACTGCTGGCCCATCAGGCCGTTCAACTGCGCTTCGTTGATCTTGCCCGCTCGCACGGCCAGCACCATCTGCCGGTTGCGCACGGCCAGCATCACCTTGGAAAAGCCATCGAGCAGGTTGTCCCTGCAATCGCCGAGGGCGGTCTGCGAGATCAGGTATACCTCGCTGCGCAGATCGGGATCGCGCGCGATCGCCAGGATGGTCGTGCGCACCTGGCTGGCCAGTTGCTGTTGTGCCGCAGGCGAAAAACCCGGGTAAGCCTCGTCGTGCAGGCGCTCCAGCACCCGGGCGAAGGCCGGTGCCTGGGGCTCGTCGTCGAAGGCATGGGGGTCCGCGGTGGCGGCCTGCGCCATGCCGCTGCCCATCCATGTCCGGATCTGGTGACCCAGTGGCGCTTTCAGGCGTTCGAGGTCGCCTTCGACATCGCCCTCGTCGAGTTCTTCGTCGCGCTGGGTCTCGAGGTAGGCATCGAGGTCGGCTTCGAGGTCCGATGCGTCATCGCCCTCTTCCAGTGAGGGGGCGGTGGTCACGAACGTGCCCACCGGGTTCATGACGAGTTCGATCACGCGCGCCGCGGCGGGGTTGCTGTGGCGGTGCTGTTGCCATAACGCTTCCAGCCCCGTTTTGATTTCGGCCCGAACGCCCTGGCGTGTCGAAAGGGCCGCCGCCATTTGCTGGATATGGTTTTCCAGATCAGGACGCTGCACGGCCAGCGCCACCAGATCGAAGAGCTGCGAAGAGGCCAGCGGGCCATGGATGCCCAGTTCGCCCAAAGCGTGCTGCAAGTGCTCGGGCGTTTCGAGGTCCAGCGCGCCATCATCGGACTGTGGCGATCCAGGGGCTGACGGCACCTCCCCGCGCGGGCTGGCCACGGCGGTGGCGGGCAGCGGCGGGCGCAGCGGCATGGCCGAGCGTGGCGGCAAGGAGGGTCCTGCCGTGGGCGCGCTGGCAGAAGTGCGGCGTGGCGACAGGGGCAGGGCTGCATCTGCGGCTGGACCGGTCGTTCGGGCGCGAACGGGCCGGGTGGGCGCTGCGCCGCTGGCCTCGGGGCTGTGTTCTCGTGGCCGGATGCGGCCGGAATGTCGTAGGGGGTCCATGGTCGCCTTTCCCGCCGCATTCGAGCGGGGCGGTACCGGCGATGTTCGTGCGGGAACGCGGTGGCGTCCTGCCCCGTGCGCACGGGTGCATCGTTTTGCGAAGCCGGCGCAACACCGGCCCAATGCGGCTTACGCCATGTCCGGTTCGGGTTTCATGGACGGGTCAGGCGCCCCGATTTTCCCCAAATGCCTCAGCAGCAGATTTTCCTCGTGCAGCCATTTCGCCTCGACCGCCCGGCTGCGGATGGCGTACTCGACCTCCGCTTCCAGGCCCTGCGGCAGGTCTTCATCGAAGAACGGATCGTCGTCGCGTGCCGTGGTGAGCTGGCCGAATTCGCGCGGGTGCAGCGCTTTCATTCCTTCACGCCATGTCGGGTGGTTAAAGCGAAATTCGCCATAAGCGGTAGGATCGCTCGCCTGTTGCTCCACGGCGCGGGCCAGATCGGCCACGTTGTTTTGGCGAAGCACGCTCAATTGCAAGGCCTGTACGCGGGTGACGGTGCCCTCCGGCAGATCCAGTCGGTCCCGCAGCGCCTGCTTGGCGTGCATCAGCGTTTCCAGCGGCTCCCGCGTGAGTTGTCGCTTGGGCCAGGGGCCAAGGTCCGGGCGCTGCAGTTCCTGATGAATGAACCGGGTGACCTCGCTTTCCAGCAAAGCCAGCCGGAACTGCTGCCTTGCCCAGCGCTGGAACTGCGTGGCGTCCACCCGGCCGCTGCGGATGTCCGCCACCATCTGGTGGTTGCGCACCGCCAACAGCGCTTTGGAAAAACCTTCGAGCACGTTGTCCTGGCAACTGCCCAAAGCCGTTTGCGCTATCAGATAGACCTGCGCGCGCAGATCGGGATCGCCTGCTACCGCATGGATGACGGCCGCGACCTGCTCGCCCCGTTGCACTGCTACCGTCGAGGAGCCGCCCTCCGGGCCCTCGCGGCCGGCATCGCGCAGTCGGGCGAGCAGGCGGGCAAAAGCGGGCGCCTGTGGCTCGTCATCGAAAGCGCTCAATGCAGCGGCTTCGGGATGGTCCGGGCCCAGCCATTGGGCGGCTTCCCAGCCGAGAGGCCTCGTTTGGCGCTTCAGGTCCCGGGCGAGTTCGTCTTGCTCGTTCTCCTCCCCTTCGTCCTCCGACTCGACATCTTCGTTTTCAAAGTCGATCAGGATGCCCATCAACTGCCGGATGGCCTCGGTCGTGACGGGGTGCAAGGTGCTGTCCCGGGCCCGCGCTTCCAACCCGTCGCGCAGTTCCGGCAGGGCGCCGAGTTCCACGAGCAGGTCGGCTGATACGCGCAGCACCTGGGGCGCCAACTCCGGCTGGGCATTCAACTGGTCCAGCAACGCAAAGACCTGGGACGAATGGGGCGTTCCGTGAACCCCCAATGCGGCATGGTTCGCAAACGGAAGCGTGAGCGGGTCCGGCGCCGCTTCGTTCTCGCTTTGCCAGCTTTCTTCTTCCGAGTCCGAGGTCTCTGACCACGCGTCTGGTGATGGCGGTGGCGTGTTGTTCAAATCGAGTGGATGAGGCTGTGCAGCGTACTCCTCTGACGATGCGGGCAGTGCGGCGTTCAGGTCCGGCAGGTCCGGCGGTTGGGGCAGCGCGGTGTTCAGATCCGGCAGGTTCGGCGGTTGGGGCAGTGCGGTGTTCAGGTCTGGCAGAGGCAAGTGGGCACGCGGCGCTCGAAGGTAGGCAGCGGCTTCGGCGGCGTTTCCCGACAATGGATTGCGCGCAGCCAAAGGGCCGGCAGGGTGCGCTGGACTGGTTCTGCGTGCGCGGACCTGGCGGTCTGCGACGGACGGTGACCCAACACTTTGCTCACGCGGCCTCACGGTACCAATGCGTTCAATGCCTGACATGGGTGATTTTCCAGTTGGGGGCTGTGAATGGGTGGCTGCCGCGCTGCGGGTTGAGCGGGCAGACGATGGACCGGTGCCCGAGGCCGAACGGCAGACGGTAAAGCGCGCCATGAATGTCCGGTGCCGCCAGCCCGGAAGCAGGCAATTGCGGCTTTGACGAAGCTTGGCTCCGCCGAGGCGTACCGATGTGGCTGGCCATCTCTGGGCGGTGCTCGCGCAGTCGGGTGCGGCTCGGAGGCCGAAGGGGGTCCATTTGGGGCGCCTTTCCTGCCGCGCTCATGCGCTGGCGGTACCGGCGATCGTCTGTGCGTCAGCGAAAACGTTCCATGTTCCGCGCGCAGGGATGCCCGGTTTTGCGAAGCCTTGAGCCAAGCCTCGCAGGGCACGCTTGCGCGCCAAGGGCCGGGTCTATTCTTTCAGCAGCGCATCGCCCGCCAGCACCGGCGCATCGGGCAGTTCGTTGCGCCCGCTCGCCACCGCCCCCTCTTCGCCCATTCCTGTGGGGAAGTGCTCGGCCAGCAGGGCGGACACCTCCGCCAGCGCCTGCGTCAAACCGTCCTCGTAACGCTCGGCGCGAAAGGCCTCGCCCATGTGAGCGACCAGGGTGCGCCAGGTCTCGGGCGGCACGGCGCGGGCCAGGCCCCGGTCGGCCACGATCTCGATGGCCTGCTCGGCCACCAGCAGGTAGATGAGCACGCCGTTGTTGTGCTCGGTGTCCCACACGCGCAGCTTGCCGAACAGCGTGACGGCCCGCTCGCGGGCGCTGGCGCCGCGCCATAGGTAGCTGGTGGGCAGGCCGCCTTCGGCGCAGATGCGGATCTGCCCGGTGTGGCGGCGCTCGCTGGCGGCCACGCGGCGCGTGATGCGCTCCAGCACGTCGGGCGGCAGGGCCTGGTGCAGGCGGCCTTCCACCCACCGGTGCCGCACGAGCCGCGCGATGCGCGACAGGGCCGAAGGGGGGGCCGCGTGGGCCAGCGAAGTCTTTGCCATGGTCACCAGTCTCCCGAGGCGCCGCCGCCGCCAAAATCGCCGCCGCCGCCCGAACTGAAGCCACCGCCATCGCTGCTGCTGCCGCCGCCACTGCCACCGCTCCAGCCGCCGAAACCTCCGGTGGACGTGCCGATCCCACCGCCCCCGGCCGGCCCGAAGCCGCCGCCGCGCCGCCCGCCCAGGGACAGGCCGGTGCCGCTGAAAAGCCAGGTGTAGAGCAGCGCGATCAGCCCGGCGCCGCCGGCCAGCAGCACGCTGGTGGTGAACAGAAACGCCAGCCCGCCCACGCCGCCGCCCAGCAGCAGCCCGCCCAGGCGGTTGCCGAAAATGCCGCGCGCTACCGGGCCGCCCACCATCACGCCGAAGAACAGGAAGATGGCGAGGTCGGTCCAGTCCACGCCCGGCGCGGACCGGGCCGCGCGTTCGCTGGTGTCACTGGGCAGGGGCAGCGATTCGCCGGCGATGCGCGCGCCGATCTGGTTCACCGCGGCGGACAGGCCGCCTGCGTAGTCACCCTCGCGAAAGCGCGGCTTTATGGCGCCGTCGATGATGCGCGCGGCGGCGATGTCGGGGATGGCCCCTTCCAGCGCCTTGGCCACCTCGATGCGCATCTTGCGGTCGTCCTTGGCCACCAGCACCAGCACGCCGTCGCCCACGTCCTTGCGGCCGACCTTCCAGGCGTTGCCGACCCTGTTGGCGAACGCGGCCAGTTCCTCGGGCGCGGTGGTGGGCACCATCAGCACCACGACCTGCGAGCCGTGGGATTTTTCGATGGCGGCCAGGCGCGTGTCCAGCGCCTGCCGGTCGGCCGCGCTGAGCGTGCCGGTCTGGTCGATCACGCGCGCGCTCAGTGCCGGCACGGCGCGCTGCGCCTGCGCTGGCGTGCCGAAACAGCCGATGGCCATCAAAAAGAGAGCTGTCAGCGCGAGGCGGACGTGCGCCAGGGCCATGTCGGGCACTCCGGTGGTGGTGTCAGGGCTTGGACGCCGGCTTGGAGAAGTCCACCGCCGGCGGGGTGGAGATCTGCGCCTCGTTCTGCACGGTGAAGCTGGGCTTCGGGTCGTAGCTGAACACCTTGGCCGTGACGTTGGTGGGGAAGCTGCGCGCGAGCACGTTGTATTCCTGCACCGTCTGGATGTAGCGGTTGCGCGCCACGGTGATGCGGTTTTCGGTGCCCTCCAGCGTCACGCGCAGGTCGCGGAACGCCTGGTTGGCCTGCAGCTGCGGGTATCGCTCGGCCACCACCATCAGGCGCGAGAGGGCGCCGGACAGCTCGCCCTGCGCGGCCTGGAATTTGTTGAACGCCTCGGGGTTGTTCAGCGTCTCGGGCGTCACCTGGATGGACGTGGCCTTGGCGCGGGCCTCGACCACCTTGGTCAGCGTGTCCTGCTCGAAGGCGGCCTCGCCCTTGACGGTGGCGACGATGTTGGGCACCAGGTCGGCGCGGCGCTGGTATTGGTTGAGCACCTCGCTCCACGCGGCCTTGGACTGCTCGTCCAGGCGCTGGAAGTCGTTGTAGCCGCAGCCCGAGAGGGCCAGGACGGCGGCCAGGGTGGCAAGAAGACGTTTCATGGCACGTGCGCTGGGCCGGGTGCAGGCGACAGTGCCGAAAGGCTGGCAGCGCCCGCGCATTCTGCCCCAGCCCGATCGGGCACCGCGTAGTCCGCCGGGCCGACCGCCCGGCCGGTCCGGCGGCCGCGGGCCGGGCGTTGCGGCCCGCCAGCCCCGACAATAGCGCCACCGCATGACAGCCCACCGAAGCGCCATGACCCGATCCCCCTACCGTGCCGCCACCCTGGGCGGCTCCGCCGACGAGACCGAAGCCGCCTTCTACGAAGCCCTGCAGACGGGCAACCTGGAACGCCTGATGGCGTGCTGGGCCGAGGAGGACGACATCGTCTGCGTCAACCCCGGCGGCCCGCGCCTGCTGGGCGCCGCGGCCATCCGCGCCGCCTTCAGCGCCATGTTCGAGCACGGCACCCTGCGCGCACGGCCGGCCCAGGTGCACCGGGTGCAGGCCATGGCCAGCGCGGTGCACAGCGTGGTCGAGCACGTCGAAGTGGTGCTGGACGGCGGGGTGCGCGAGGCCATCGTGCAGTCCACCAACGTCTACCACAAGACCCCGCAGGGCTGGCGCCTGGTGGCCCACCACGCCAGCCCGGGCACCGTGCACGAAGCCCAGGCGCCGGGCCACCCGCCGCCGGTGCTGCATTGAGGCGCTTCCCGCCATGTTGTCGGCCCACGGGCTTCAAGCCTTTTAGCCCTCCAGCACAACAAGTACTAGGGCATTTTGCTATGAAATATGTAGCGCCTCGCTGGTTGCCCGGCGGCCACCTGCAGACCATCTGGCCGGCGCTGGCCTCGCGCCGGGTGTTGGCCGCGCCGCCGGCCTACCGGCGCGAGCGCTGGACGGCGCCTGACGGCGATTTCGTGGACGTGGACTTCCTGGCGCCGGCCCCGGGGGCCGGGACGCAGGCCGATCCCGGCCGGCCGCTGCTGGTGCTGTTCCACGGGTTGGAGGGGTCGTCGCGCAGCCACTATGCCGAGGCCTTCGCCGATGTGGCGCGCGAGCGCGGCTGGGCCTACGCCGTGCCGCATTTCCGGGGCTGCAGCGGCGAGCTCAACCTCGCCCCGCGCGCCTACCACTCGGGCGACCACGAGGAGATCGCCTGGATCCTGGCGCGCCTGGCGCAGCGGCAGGCCGACGGCGCCCTCGGGGCCGACGGCACGCCCGGTCCGCGCGCGCCGCTGCTGGCGGTGGGTGTGTCGCTCGGCGGCAATGCGCTGCTGCGCTGGGCTGCCGAGGCCGGCGCCAGTGCCTCGCGCAGCGCCGATGCGGTGGCGGCCGTGTGCTCGCCGCTCGACCTGGCCGCGGGCGGGGCGGCCATCGGCCGGGGTTTCAACCGGCAGGTGTACACGCGCATGTTCCTGCGCACCATGGTGCCCAAGGCGCTGGCCAAGCTGCGCCAGCACCCGGGCCTGTTCGACCGGCAGGTCCTGCGGGCCGCGCGCGACCTGTACGACTTCGACAACGTGTTCACCGCGCCGCTGCACGGCTTTCACGACACCGACGACTACTGGCGCCGCGCCTCGGCCCAACCGCTGCTGGGGCGCATCCGCATCCCGGCGCTGGCCGTCAATGCGCGCAACGATCCGTTCGTGCCGGCGTCCAGCCTGCCGCGCGCGGGGCAGGCCGGGCCCCACGTCACGCTGTGGCAGCCCGCGCACGGCGGGCACGTCGGCTTCGCCCAGGGGCGCCTGCCGGGCCACGTGCGCGCCATGCCGGCCGAGGTGGCCGGCTGGCTGGCGGCCCACGGGGCACCGGACTACGCGGCCGGCGGAACCCCCTCGATACCATCGCGCCATGGATGACATCGTCAAACAGGCCATCGCCAAATGGCCCAACGTTCCCGACTGCTACGGCTGGCTGGGGCTCGACGCGCGGGGCCGCTGGTACATGCGCGACGACGCCACCCAGGCCCAGGGGCCTTTCCCGCAGGCCAAAGGCTCGCTGCTGGCGCACGGCAAGCTCATCGACTTCATCCAGCGCAACTACGAGGCCGACGCCCAGGGGCGCTGGTTCTTCCAGAACGGCCCGCAGCGCGTGTACGTGGAGCTGGAGATCACCCCGATGGTCTGGCGCATCGAGCCGGATTTCACCCTGGTCGCCCACACCGGCCGCGCCTCCACCGCCCGCGAATGCCTGCTGGACGAGGCCGGGCGCCTGTACCTGTTCGACGGCACCGTGCTGGGGCTGGCGCACACGCTGGACATGGAAACCGCCGCGCAGGCGGTCGAGGCCGGGCAGTGGGACCCGCAGCCGGTGCAGGCGGCCGATCTGCCGGTGCGCTATGGCTACGTGCTGCAGCCCTCGGTGTTCCGGGTCTGAGCCGTTGCCGGGCCCCGGGCCGGGGCGATATTCCGGCGGCGAGGGCCTTGTCACCCTGTCCGAAACGAAAAAAGCCGGTCGATGACCGGCTTTTTGCTGGGGGCGGGTGCCTCGTCTTACTTGGCCGCGTTGGCCATGAACTCGACTGCCGCGTGGATGTCCGCGTCCGACGCCTGCGTGCCGCCGCGGGGGGGCATGGCGCCCTTGCCGGCGATGGCGATGCGGGTCATGCCGTCGATGCCGTCCTTCAGGCGCTCGGCCCAGGCGGCCTTGTCACCGAACTTGGGCGCACCGGCGATGCCGGCGGCATGGCAGACCTGGCATGCCTGCTTGTACAGGGCTTCGCCAGCGCCGGCGGCGGCCGTCGTCGTGGGGGCGGCGGCCGGAGCGGGTGCTGCTGCCGCGGTGGCCTGTGCAGCGGAAGCGGGCGCTGCAGCTGCCGTGGGGGCGGCAGCGGCGTCGGAAGCCCCGGTGGCGGCACCGGAGGCCCCTGCGGCTGCGGGGGCGGCAGGCTCTTCGAACTTGGCGCCGGCCGCGTTGGCCATATAGGCCACACCGCGCGCGATCTCGGTGTCGTTGAAATCGCCGCCGCCTTGCGGGGCCATCGCGCCCTTGCCGGCGAGGGCGGAATGCACCAGCGCCTCAAACCCGGTCTTGATGCGCGGGCCCCAGGCCGCGGCGTCACCCAGCTTGGGGGCGCCTGCTGCGCCCGTGGCATGGCAGGCGGCGCACTGGCCCTTGAAGACTTCCTCGCCGGGGCGCAGGGGGCGGTTGGCATCGCGCACTTCCACCATGCCCACCTTCTGGATGCGTTCCGCCAGCGCCCGTTCGGGGTTCGCGGCGCCATCGGCCGGCTTGGTGCCCGAGGTCACGTACATCACGAGCCCGATGATGGCGAAGATCGGGACCACAAACGAAAAGAAGACCGTCAACAGCAGTTGCTTGGGATTCTTGATGGGGCCGGTGTGCGCTTCTTCGTGGGGGGTGTCGCTCATGACGTCCTCTATGTATCGGGGGCTTGATGAAACCAGCCGCTGATTATAGGAAGGCTCCCCGGGGCCGGCCGTTAGGGAAAACGGCCGGCTTTTCCTGGCGTTTGCGCTGCATCAAGAACCGGCGGCAGGCATTGGGGTGGCGGCTGTGCGGATCGCCCTTGCGGGCGGGGGCACCACGCCGGCGCATCGCAGCGGCCCTGAAAACAAAAACGCCCTGCAAGGACGGTTTTCCTTGCAGGGCGCGGTGCCCGGTCTGGAGGCTAAAGCCGCACCCCAGTGCGTGCCCGAAGCCGTTTTGCGGGGGGCGCGGGATCAGGAGCCCGAGGCGCGCTCGTCCTGCGGCGTCCAGCCGCCGCCCAGCACCTTGTACAGGGTGATCTGGTTTTGCAGCTGGATGAGCCGCGTCTGCACCACGAGTTGCTCGGAGGTGAACAGCGAGCGCTGGGCATCCAGCAGATCGAGGTAGCTGGACACGCCGTTGCGGTAGCGCAGATCCGACAGCTGCAGGCGCTTGGCGTCCGCATCCGCCTGGGCGCGCTGCGCCGCCAGCTGCTCTCCGAGGGTGGCCTGGCCCGCGAGGGCGTCGGACACTTCGCGGAAGGCGGTCTGGATCGACTTCTCGTACTGCGCCACCGAGATGGAGCGTGCGGCCCGCGCCGATTCGAGCGTGGCCTGGTTGCGCCCGGCATCGAAGATCGGCAGCGCCGCCTGCGGCGCCAGCGAGAAGGCCCAGGAGCCGCTCTTGAACAGGCCCGACAGCTCGTTGCTCACCGTGCCCACGCTGGCGGTCAGCGAGATGCGCGGGAAGAACGCCGCGCGCGCGGCGCCGATGTTCGCGTTGGCGGCGATGAGCTGCTGTTCGGCCTGGCGGATGTCGGGGCGCCGCGTGAGCAGGTCGGACGGCAGGCCCGCCGGCAGCGCCGGCATGGCGGGGGCGTCGGCCAGGCGCGACACCGTGGTGCCCAGGCTGTCGCGGATGTCCTGCGGCAGCGGCTGGCCCAGCAGCAGGGCCAGGGCGTTCTCGTCCTGCATGCGCTGGCGCCGCTGCTGCGCATAGGTGGCGCGGGCGGCCTGCGCCAGGCCTTCCGCCTGGCTGTTGTCCAGCTCGGAACTCACGCCGTTTTCCAGGCGCAGGCGCGTCAGCTTGACCGACTCTTCGCGCGTGCCCAGCGTGCGGCGGGAAATGTCGAGCAGTTCCTCGTCGGCCAGCAGGTTGAACCAGGCGGTGGCGACGGACGACACCAGGCTCAGCTGGGTGGACCGGCGGGCCTCCTCGGTGGCGAAATACTGCGCCAGGGCCTGCTCCTTCAAGGCGGCGATGCGACCGAAGAAGTCGATTTCCCAGGCCGAAACCGCCAGGCCGACCTGGTAGCTGTTGGCATACGAGCGCGTGGTCGTGTCGGGCTGGCGCGTCGCGTTGACGGCGGCGTTCACCGTGGGGAACTGGCCGGCGCGCTGGATCTGGAACTGCGCGCGGGCCTGCTCGATGTTGAGCGCGGCCACACGCAGGTCGCGGTTGTTTTCCAGCGCGATGGCGATCAGCGTCTGCAGGCGTGCATCGGCGAAGTATTCCTTCCAGTCGATGTCCGCGGCGGCCTTGGCCGTTTCGGCGCCGCCGGCGGCCGCGGCGTTGGGGAACGCCTGCGGCACCGGAGCGGCGGGCCGCTCGTAGGTCGGGATGAAGCTGCAGCCTGCCAGCACGGCAGCGGCAGCCACCACGCTCAGCAGGGGGCGTGCGATGCGCGCACTAGCGCGCAGGGACGATGGATGGGGCATGGGGGTCTCCAGCGGATCGGTCGTCATTCAAGGTTTTCCGTGGCATGGCGGTGCTGGACCTGCTTGGCGTCGTGCTCCTGCTGGCGCTTGCTGCCCTTGAAGAAGGTGCGCACCAGCACGAAGAACACGGGCACGAAGACCACGGCCAGCACGGTGCCGGTGATCATCCCGCCGATCACGCCGGTACCGATGGCACGCTGGCTGGCCGAGCTGGCGCCCGAGGCAATGAACAGCGGCACCACGCCCAGCGTGAATGCCAGCGAGGTCATGATGATCGGCCGGAAACGCAGGTGGGCGGCTTCGAGGGCGGCCTCCAGTGCGCTCTTGCCCTCGGCCTGCAGGTCCTTGGCGAACTCCACGATCAGGATCGCGTTCTTCGCCGACAGGCCGATGATGGTCACCAGGCCGATCTGGAAGTACACGTCGTTCGACAGCCCGCGCATCAGCGTGGCCAGCAGCACGCCGAGCACGCCCAGCGGCACCACCAGCAGCACCGACACGGGAATCGTCCAGCTTTCGTACAGCGCGGCCAGGCACAGGAACACCGCCAGCAGCGAGAAGGCGTAGAGGATCATGGCCTGGGAGCCGGCGAGCTTTTCCTCGCGGGACTGGCCCGTCCACTCGAAGCCGAAGCCGGGCGGCAGCTGGCCGGCCAGGCGCTCCATCTCGTTCATCGCATCGCCGGTGGTGAAGCCGGGGCCGGCATCGCCCGCGATCTTGATGGACGGGTAGCCGTTGTAGCGCACCGTCTGCATCGCGCCCGTGATCCAGCGCGTGGTGGCGAAGGTCGACAGCGGCACCGTCTGGCCCTGGCTGTTCACCACAGGCAGGTCCAGCACCGATTCCGGGCGCATCCGCGCCGCGGCGTCGGCTTGCACCACCACGCGCTGCAGGCGTCCCTTGTTCGGGAAGTCGTTGATGTAGCTCGAACCCAGCGCGGTCGAGAGCGCCGAGCTGATGCTGTCGAAGCCGATGCCCAGGGCGTTGGCCTTGTCGCGGTCGATGTCGATCTGCATCTGCGGCGCATCTTCCATGCCGTCGGGGCGCACGCCCGCGAGGACTTTGCTCTGCCCGGCCATGCCGAGCAGCTGGTTGCGTGCCCCCAGCAGCGCTTCGTGCCCCTGGCCCGCGCGGTCCTGCAGCCGGAAGTTGAAGCCGGTGCCCGTTCCCAGTTCGGGAATGGGCGGCGGGCTCAGCGCGAAGATGAAGGCATCGCGGATGCTGGAGAGGGCGCCGAAGGCGCGGCCGGCCACGGCAGAGGCCGCGTGTTCGGCGCCGGAGCGCTCGCTCCAGTCCTTCAGGATCACGAAGGCCAGGCCTGCGTTCTGGCCCTGGCCGGAGAACGAGAAGCCCGCCACGGTCACGATGTTCTCGACCTCGGGCTGCTTGAGCATGTAGCCCTCGACCTGCTTGAGCACCTCGCTGGTCCGCGACTGCGCGGCGCCGGGCGGCAGCTGCACGTTGGTGATGATGTAGCCCTGGTCTTCGTTGGGCAGGAACGAGGTCGGCAGGCGCATGAACACCACCGCCACCGCGCCGATCAGCGCGAGGTACACGATCATCATGCGGCCGCCGCGGCGCAGCATCTTGCTCAGGCCGCTTTCATAGCCGTGCGTGGCGTTCTTGAACGAACGGTTGAACCAGCCGAAGAAGCCTTTCTTCTCGGCATGGTGCTCGGGATCGATCGGCTTGAGCAGCGTGGCGCACAGGGCCGGCGTGAGCGACAGAGCGAGGAACGCCGAGAAGGCGATCGACGTGGCCATCGTGGCCGCGAACTGGCGGTAGATGTTGCCGGTGGAGCCGGCGAAGAACGCCAGCGGCACGAACACCGAGATCAGCACCACGGTCACGCCGATCACGGCGCCCGAGATCTGACCCATGGCCTTGCGGGTGGCCTGCAGCGGCGGCAGGCCTTCCTCGGCCATGATCCGTTCGACGTTCTCCACCACCACGATGGCATCGTCCACCACGATCCCGATCACCAGCACCATGCCGAACATGGTCAGCACGTTGATCGAAAAGCCCATGGCCATCAGCACGCCGAAGGTGCCCAGCAGCGCCACCGGCACCACGATGGTCGGGATGATGGTGTAGCGGAAGTTCTGCAGGAACAGGAACATCACGATGAACACCAGCACCACGGCTTCGATCAGCGTGTGCACCACCTTCTCGATCGAGACGGACACGAACTTGGAGGTGTCGTACGGCACCACGTAGTTCACGCCCTGCGGGAAGAACTTCTTGAGCTCTTCCAGCTTGGCCTTCACCGCCTTGGCCGTGGCCAGGGCATTCGCGGACGGCGTGGGCTGCACGCCCAGGCCCACGGCGTCCTTGCCGTTCAGGCGCGCGCTGGTGTTGTAGCTCTGTGAGCCCAGCTCGATGCGGGCCACGTCCCTGAGGCGGACGGCCGAGCCGTCCGTGTTGGCGCGCAGCACGATGCGGCCGAACTCTTCGGCCGACGACAACTGGCCCTGCACCACGATGGTGGCCGCCACGGGCTGGCCCGTCTCGGCCGGCAGATCGCCCAGGTTACCGGCGGACACCTGCGCGTTCTGCGCGCGGATGGCGGCGTTGACCTGGTCGAGCGACAGGTTGAAGCCCTTGAGCTTGGCCGGGTCCACCCAGATCCGCATGGCGCGTTCGGAGCCGAACTGCGTGAGCGTGCCCACGCCGGCCACGCGCTGCAGTTCGGGAACCACGTTGCGCGCCGCATAGTCGTTCAGCGCCTCGATGCTCACGTCGGGGCTTTCCGTCGTGAGCATGGCTAACATCAGGAAGTTGGAGCGCGACTGCTCCACGCGCACGCCCTGCTGGGTCACGGCGCTCGGCAGCCGCGGCGTGGCGCGAGAGAGCCGGTTCTGCACGTCCACCTGCGCGAGGTCGGCATTGGTGCCGGGCTCGAAGCTCAGCACGATGCTGCCGGTGCCGTTGGCCTGGCTGGTCGTCTCGACGTAGGCCAGGCCGCTCGCACCGTTCATCTCGCGCTCGATGACGGCCAGCACGCTGTCCTCCAGCGTCTGGGCGTTGGCGCCAGGGTAGGCCACCGACACCTGGATGGTCGGCGGCGCGACGGCGGGGTACTGCGCGATCGGCAGCCGCGTGATGGAGATGGCCCCCATCACGATGATGAAAATGGTGATCACCCACGCGAAGATGGGGCGCTCGATGAAGAACTTGGCCATGTGCCGCGCTCCTTCTTATGGCTTGGCCGGGGCGGCAGCGGAAGCGGCGGACGCGGCGGGAGCCGCCGCAGAGGCGGGCGCACCGGGCGCCGCGGCGCCAGCGCCGCCGGCCTGCCAGGCCACGGGCTGAACGACGATCGGATCGCCGGGCTTGCCGCGCGGCAGCTTCTGGAAGCCGTCCACCATGACCTTTTCGCCCGTCTGCAGGCCTTCCAGCACCACCCAGTTCGTGCCCTGGGCCGGCCCGAGCTTGATGGGGCGCGGCGTGAGGTGGTTGTCGGCGCCCACCACCATCACGGTGTCGCCCTTGGCGGAGCGGGTCACGGCCTGCTGCGGCAGCAGCACGCCGCCGGCCACCTGGGCCTGCTCCAGGCGCACGCGCACGTAGAGCCCCGGGAGCAGCTGGCGATCGGTGTTGGGGATCTCGGCGCGCAACGTGACCTGGCCGCTGGTCGGGTCCACCGTCAGGTCGGTGAAGAGCAGCTTGCCGGTCTGGGGATAGAGGCTGCCGTCTTCCAGCACGACGCTCACGCTGGCCGAGCCCTTGCCGGCCTGCTTGTACTTGCCGCTGGCCAGGCCCGCCTTGAGCTTGAGCGCTTCGGAGGCGGACTGCGTGAAGTTCACGTACAGCGGGTCGATCTGCTGGATGACTGCCAGCTCGGTGGCCGAGCCCTGGCCCACCAGCGCGCCTTCGGTCACCAGCGCACGGCCGATGCGGCCGGAAATGGGGGCGGTCACGGCCGCGTAGCCCACGTTGATCTGCGCCGTGGTCACGGAGGCGCGGGCGGCGGCGAGGTTGGCCTCGGCAGTCTTTTGCGAGGCGACGGCGTTGTCGTATTCCTGCTTGCTGATCGCGTTGACCGCCACGAGCGGCTTGTAGCGCTCGGCCAGTGCGCGGGTCTGGGCCACGTTGGCATCGGCCTGCGCCACGCTCGCCCGGGCGCTTTCCAGCGAAGCCCGGTAGGGCGCGTCGTCGATGGCGAAGAGCTTCTGCCCGGCCTTCACGTCGCTGCCTTCGGTGAACAGGCGTTTTTGCAGGATGCCCGCGGCCCGTGCACGCACTTCGGCGACGCGGGAGGCTTCCAGCCGGCCGGGCAGCTCGGTCACGAGGCCCACGTCGCCGGGCGCCACGGTGACCACGCCCACCTGGGGCGGGGGAGGTGCACCGCCACCGGCCTGGGCTGGGGCTTCGCTCTTGCCGCAAGCCACCAGGACGGTGGCGGCGACCAGGCTGAGGCAAAGGGCCACGACCCGGCGTGCGGGGTGGAGGGCGGCAGCGGAAACGCCAAGATCGTCACTGAGGCGAGGCATGAAAGTCCTTCCGGAAATGCGCTGATTGAAAAGGCCATGCAGGCACGGAGATGTCTTTGATCGGCATCAACCACGCAGATGGCCCTTGAATTCGGTGCGCGATTATACATACAAACATGAATGTATAATTGCTGCGGAGCGCTGGCGCCGCCCTTCCCACGGGGTGGGCAATGCCAGAAAAACGCGGACATCGAACACAAAAGGAGACATGCCCCATGGCCCGACGCACCAAAGAAGACGCCGTTGCGACACGCAATAGTTTGCTGGATGCGGCCGAGCAGGTCTTTTACCAGAAGGGTGTGTCGCACGCGTCGCTCAACGAGATCGCGCAAGCCGCCGGCGCCACGCGGGGCGCCATCTACTGGCACTTCAAGGACAAGGTCGATCTGTTCAACGCGATGATGGAGCGCGTCACCCTGCCGCTGGAGCGCGCCAACGGCGAATGCGAGAGCAACGAAGACATGGCGCCGCTGCAGCGCATGCGTGGCGTGATCGACCTGGTGCTGCGCAACCTGGCGCAGGACCAGCGCATGCAGCGTGTCTTCGAGATCGCTTTCTTCCGGGTGGAATACGTCGAGGAACTGGCGGGCGTGCGCGACCGGCACATCGCCGCCTGCGGCGCCTTCCGCGAGCAGCTCGCCAACGACCTGCGCCTGGCCGCCGAAAGCCAGAAAGTGCAGTTGCCCATGCCCCCGCAGATCGCGGCCATCGCCCTGCAGGCGATCTTCGAAGGGCTGCTGCAGGGCTGGATCCTCAACCGCGCCAATTTCGACCTCCCGGCCACCGGCCGTGCCTCGGTGGACGCCTACCTGCGCGGGCTGGGTCTGGAGTTGCCCCCGTTGCCGGACTGGCTGCAGGATTGCTCTTTGCGGGACGTGTGCCCGCACGCCGCGAGGGCCGTGCCATAATCGCCGACTGATCGGGCCGCAATGGCCCGCTGTGCGGCTGTAGCTCAGTGGATAGAGTATTGGCCTCCGAAGCCAAGGGTCGTGGGTTCGATCCCCGCCAGCCGCACCATCGATGATCGCCGCAGTGCCGGACAACGCACTGGGTTCTCCCTCTTTTTCCATTCCTTCCGATTCGCGTCCGGCGTTACTGCCGCATCAGCGGCGCCTGCGCAACGCATCGCGCTTTTCACGCCGCTCCAGCCACAACGACAGCGCCACGCGCGCGGCCAGCAGGGCCACGGTGGTGGCCAGGGCGCCCGTGGACAAGGGCGCTGCCGGTGCCGCTTGCATGGCGGGAACGGGCAAAGGCGTGACGGGCGTGAGCGCCGAGTTGGCGTCGGCCCCGCCCTTGCGGGGCTCGACCGGGTCGAGCAAGGCCTCGGGGGCGGCGGCATGCGAGCCGTGCTCGGCCGCGTACACCTTGGTGAATTCCGCGCCCAGCAGGAAGATCTGCGCGGCGTAATACACCCAGATCAGCACCACCGCGATGGCGCCGGCGGCGGCATAGGTCGAGCTCAGGCCCGCCTTGCCCACATACAGGCCGATCAGCACCTTGCCCACCTCGAACAGCACGGCGGTCACCGCGGCGCCCACCCACACGTCGCGCCAGGCGATCGGCACCGAGGGCATGAACTTGAAGATCATCGCGAACAGCACGCAGCTGATGCTCATCGACAGCAAGGTGTTGATGCCCATCAGCATCAGCTCCCAGCCCGGCATCAGGGCGCCGAGCCACGTGCCCGCCGCCGCCACCGCGGCGCTGACGGTGAGCGAGGCCATGAGCAGGAAGGCCAGGCCGAGGATCAGCCCGAACGACAGGAAGCGCGCGCGCAGCAGGCCCCAGATGCCGCTCGGCTTGGCGGGCTCCGGCACGTGCCAGATGCGGTCGAGCGCGCTCTGGATCTCGCCGAACACCGTGGTCGCGCCGATGCCCAGCAGCACCAGGCTGATGGTGCTGGCGATGATGCCTTCTGTGGGCTCGCGGGCGCTCTTGATGAGGCCCTGGATGGCGAGCGCGCCGTCGCGCCCCACCAGGCCGGAGATCTGTCCTTCGATGGTGCCGCGCACCGCGTCCTGTCCGAACACGGCACCGGCGATGGAGATCACGATGACGAGCAGCGGCGCAATGGAGAACGCGGTGTAGTAAGAGATGGCGGCCCCCATGCTGGGGGCGTAGTCGTCGAGCCAGGCCTGGCAGGATTTCTTGGCGAGTCGAAAAAGGGTCGAGGCGTTCATTGCGGTTCCGGGATCAGGCCTCTGGTGTAACCAATCGCATTGCCGCAGGCTGTAGGAGGGGGCCGGAAGCGCCCGTCGCCGGCCCCGTTCGTTCCCCACGGGGAGCCCGTCCGATGCCGGGCGAGGGCGGTGTCCCACACGGTGATTGCCGCGGGCGGTGCGGTAATCCGGTCATTCCCAGAACCTTTGCGAGGTCCGTGCATGTCCCGTTCGCACCGCCAGTGTTCCGATAAAGCCAAGCCCCGGGAGATCAAGCGCCAGCGCCAGCGGGAGGCGATGTTCAAGCCGGCCGGGCGGGGCGGCGTGCCGTTCTATCCCGATCCCGAACCGCCCGTGTGGAAACCGCTGGGCTGATGCCGCGGCCGCTGTGCCGGCGCGCTACGGCGTGACGCAGGCCCCGTCCACGAACACCCGCAACTCGCCGCTCTGGAACGCGGTCCATTGCTCGTCGCTGGTGAGCGGCGCGGTCACGACGACGGCCACGCGGTCCTGCGGCGTGGTGTGGGCGGAAAAATCGATGCGCAGGTCTTCGTCGCACAGGCGCGCCTGCGAGAAAGGGTGGCGCCGCTCGATGTAGTAGAGCTGCGTGGAGGCATGCGCCCACAGCGCCTGGCCGTTCGACAGCAGGAAGTTGAACGTGCCGTGCGGGGCAATGCGCGCGGCCAGTTCGCGCAGGGTGATGGTCAGCTCCGGAATGCTGGGCACGCCCGCGTGGGACTTGGCCAGCTCCTGCATGATCCAGCAGAAGGCGTGTTCGCTGTCCGTCGTGCCCACGGGGTGGAAGTGCGAATGCAGCCGCGGGCGGAAGTCCTTCAGGTCGCCGTTGTGCGCGAACACCCAGTACCGGCCCCACAGTTCGCGCACGAACGGGTGGCAGTTCTGCAGCGACACACTGCCCTGCGTGGCCTTGCGGATGTGGGCGATGACGTTGCGGCTCTGGATGGGGTAGCGGCGGATCAGCTCGGCCACGGGCGAGTCCACCGCACGCTGGTGGTCCACGAAATGGCGCAGGCCCTTGTCTTCGAAGAACGCGATGCCCCATCCGTCGGAATGGTCGGCCGTGTTGCCGGCACGCTGCGCGAACCCCGTGAAGCTGAACGTCACGTCGGTCGGCGTGTTGGCATTCATTCCGAGCAACTGGCACATGGCGGGCTTTGGGGAGAAGAAAGGACGAAGGACGAAAGGCGAGGGACGGGATCGGGCTCAGCGGCTTGGTGCTGCGGTCTTGGGCGCGCGCAGCTGCCACGCGGCCACCAGGGCCAGCAGGCACAGGCCGGTGAGCAGCAGGAAGGTTTCGCCGAAGGCGGCGATGCGCGCCGGGCTGCTGACCGCGTTCTGCAGCGAGTCGCCATGCGCGGCGATGCGCCATTCGAGCACGATCCCGCACAGGCTCACGCCGGCTGCGCCGCCCAGCATGCGCACGAAGCTGATGGCGCTGGAGCCCTGCGCGATGAGCGGCTTGGCCAGCGGCCGCATGGCGCCCAGGTTGAGCGAGGGCAGGATGAATCCGAGCCCGATGCGCCCCAGCACCGCGAAGACCACCAGCATCCACAGCCCGCTGGTCAGATCGACCAGGACCATGAGCGCGAACGAGATCGCCAGCAGCGCCAGGCCCGTGCCCACCAGCCAGTGCGTGGGGTGCCGGTCGGCCAGCCGGCCCACGATGGGAATGGTGATGGCCAGCACGATGCCCGCCGGCAGCATGATGGTGCCCACGTGCGAGGCCGACAGCTGCAGGCCCAGTTGCATGAACACCGGCAGCAGGTAGGTGGAGCCGAAGAGCGCCGTGCCGTAGATGAAGGCCACGATGCTGCCCATGGCGAACTGCCGGTATTCGAACAGGCGCAGGTCCATGAGCGGCGTGGCGCCGCGCGCCAGTTGCCGGCGCTGCCACGCGATGAAGACGGCCAGGGCCGCGAAGGCCGCCAGCAGCAGCGCGCCGGCCTGCAGGCCCGGCCCGCCGTGCAGCGCCACCAGGCCGTTGAGCAGGCACAGCGTGCCGACCGCGCCCAGCACCAGCCCGCGCCAGTCCAGCGCGTTGCCGGACTGGCCGGCAACGGCGCCGCCGGGGCTGCTGACCGGCACGAACCGGTAGGCCAGCGCGATGGAGGCGATGCAGAACGGCACCACCATGAAGAAGATCGAGCGCCAGCCGAACCAGTCCACCAGCAGCCCGCCGATGCTCGGGCCGATGGCCGGGGCCAGGACCACGCCCATGCCGAAGATGCCGCTCGCGCGGCCCTGCTCGTGCGGCTGGAAGGCGTAGAGGATGATGACCGCCGGAATCGGCTGCACCACGCCCGCGGCCAGCCCTTCGAGCACCCGGGCGGCCAGCACCAGCCCGTAGTGGCTGGCCACGCCGCCGCCGATGCCGCCTACCAGCAGCAGCACCATGGCGCCCACGTAGGTCGCGCGGTAGCCGAAGCGGGCCAGCAGCCAGGGGGTGGTGAGCATGGCGACCGTGGTGGCCACCATGAAACCCGACGACACCCATTGCGCGCGTTCCTGGCCGAGCGTGAAGTAGTGGCTCATGTCGGGAATGGCCACGTTCACGATGGTCGACGACATGATGGAGGCCATCGTGCCGACCATCACGGACAGCAGGAGCAGCCAGCGGTAGCGCTCGCCGTACCGTTCGCGCAGCAGGGCGGTGGAGCCGGGACCGGTCATCGGGCAGGGATCAAGAAGGGACCGGCGGGATCAGGTTCGCTCGGACCAGAGCTTTCCGCCAGTGGCCCAGTTCTCGCGCTTGACGTCGGTGATCAGGATGTCCACCGAGTCGGGCGAGCCGCCGAGGATCTCCACCGACACGCGGGTGATCTCTTCCACCAGCTTCTTCTTCTGTTCGATGGTGCGGCCTTCCATCATTTCGATGTGGTACGTCGGCATGTCGGTCCTTCAGGGGAGTTCAAAAAAGGGAGCGGCCATCATATCGGCGCGCCGGCCGCTGCGCCCTGTGGCGCCGGGCCCGTTCCGGCCGCGCACCGGGGGCACAGGCAGGCGGTGCCGCGCTGGCCGGGGGCCAGCTGCGCCAGGGCCTGCGCGGACACGGCGGCCGCCATGCACCAGCAATCCGCGGCGGGGGCGCCGGCTTCGATGGCGCACTGGTTGCGGCCGCCGCACAGGGGGCAGCGGGAGGGGTCCAGCGGGGCAGGGGAGGGCGGTGCGGCGGTCATGGCGTCGGGGCAAGGCGCCAGTGTAGACCGCGCCAGCGCGGCGGGGTGCCGCACAGGGGAATGGGTGAAAATGCCTTTCAGCACATATTCTTCTAGGGCATGATGCTATCAATTAAATAGCAATCGATTGCCCGCCGGTGCACGCGCCGGGCACGGGCCACCGCCCGTTCGCGTCAGCCCGCGAGGGCCGGCGCGTGGCGCGCTGCCGCGAGCGCCGGGCCGTCGGCTTTGCTGACGCGGAAGACCGCCACCGCGCGCACCAGTTGCGCCGTCTGCGATTCCAGCGAGCCGGTGGCCGCTGCCGCCTCTTCGACCAGCGCCGCGTTCTGCTGCGTCACGGTGTCCATCTGCGAGATGGCCTGGTTGACCTGCTCCAGCCCGGTGGTCTGCTCCTGGCTGGCCACGCTGATCTCGCCCACGAGGTCGGTCACGCGGCGCACGCCGTCCACCACCTCGCGCATGGCTTCGCCGGCCTGCTCCACCAGCCGGTTGCCCGAGTCCACGCGCTGCACCGAGTCGTCGATCAGGCCCTTGATCTCCTTGGCCGCCGCCGCGCTGCGCTGCGCCAGCGTGCGCACCTCGCCCGCCACCACCGCGAAGCCGCGGCCCTGCTCGCCGGCCCGGGCGGCTTCCACGGCCGCGTTCAGCGCCAGGATATTGGTCTGGAAAGCGATGCCGTCGATCACGCCGATGATGTCCACGATCTTGCGCGAGGCCGCGTGGATTTCGCCCATGGTGGAGACCACGTTGCCCACCACCTCGCCGCCGCGCACGGCCTTGTCCGAGGTGGCCTGCGCGAGCTGGTTGGCGGTGCGCGCGTTGTCGGCGTTCTGGCGCACGGTGGCGGTCATCTGCTCCATCGACGCGGCCGTCTGCTGCAGCGCGCTGGCCTGCTCTTCGGTGCGGCTGGACAGGTCCAGGTTGCCGCGCGCGATCTCGCTGGAGGCCACGGCGATACCCTCGGCCCCGTGGCGCACCTGGCCCACGGCGGTGCGCAGCTGCTCGCCCATGGCGTTCAGCGTGCGCAGCAGCTGGCCGGTCTCGTCCTGCGCGGTGCTGTCCGAGGACACGGTGAGGTCGCCGGTGGCCACGGTCTTGGCCATGGTCACGGCATCGTGCAGCGGGTGGATGATGCTGCGCGTGATCGCCACGGCCAGCGCCAGCGCGATCAGCGTGGCCAGCGCGCCCAGCGCGATCAGCTGCAGCCGGCCGCTCTGGTAGTTGGCCTGCACGGCTTCGGAGGATTCGTTGATCTGCGCGCGCTGGAAGTCCAGCATCGCCTGCAGGGCCTGCAGATATTGCTCGCCCGCGGGGGTGAAGTCGGCGTTCAGGATGCGCTCGGCGTCTTCGGAGCGGCCCTCGGCCTTGGCCTTGTAGATGGCATCGCGGGCGACGACGAAGCGCTTGCGCTCTTCGCCGGCCTTGTCGAACAGGGCCTGCTCCTGCGGGCTGCTGATGAGCTTGGACAGCTGGCTCTGCTGCTCGGACGACATCTTGGAGGCCACCGCGTTGTCCGCCGCGAATTGCTGCGCCAGGGTGGAATCGGTGCTGCGGGCCACCACGCTGTGGCGGCGCACGTTGCTGAAGATGGTGCGGTACCAGTCGGAGATGAGCCGCTCCTTGGTCAGGGGCAGCGCCATCATCGAAGCTGTCTCCTGCGCCACCGACTGCAATTTCCAGGTGCCCACGCCCAGCATGGTGACGATGAAGAGGATGAGCACGCCGAAGGCCAGGCCCAGGCGTTTTCCGATGGAGATGTTTTGGAGATTCATGGTGAGGCTAGGGAAAACCCTTGGTTGGTGGGCGATTCTCTCCGCATTGCTCTAGCGCAACTACAAACCCTTACGCCTTGCCGGAACATATGGATTTACCCGGATACCCCTGTTAAGCCGTGTTTTTCTCGGGCGCCCAACGAAAACGGGGCACCCGGATGGGTGCCCCGTCGAAGGGGGCCGGCACGCGGGGCGCCGGCCGGGCGGAACGTGCCGCGCCGGTTCAGCGCACAGCGGTGCCGGCCTTCACCTTCAGCCGCCAGGCGTGCAGCAGGGGCTCGGTGTAGCCGCTGGGCTGCTCCACGCCCTTGAAGACGAGGTCGCACGCGGCCTGGTAGGCGGCCGATTCGGCGAAGCGCCCGGCCATCTTCTGGTACAGCGGATCGCCGGCGTTCTGCTGGTCCACCACGGCGGCCATGCGCTCGAAGGTTTCGCGCACCTGCGCTTCGGTCACCACGCCGTGCAGCAGCCAGTTGGCCATGTGCTGGCTGCTGATGCGCAGCGTGGCGCGGTCCTCCATCAGGCCCACGTTGTGGATGTCGGGCACCTTGGAGCAGCCCACGCCCTGGTCGATCCAGCGCACCACGTAGCCCAGGATGCCCTGGGCGTTGTTGTCCAGCTCCTGTTGCTTTTCGGCATCGCTCCACTGCGGCGTGGCGGTGACGGGCACCGTGAGCAGGCCGGTCAGCAGGTTGTCGCGCTCGGCGTTGGCGTCGGTCTTTTCCAGCTCCTTCTGCACCTCGGCCACGTTGACCTGGTGGTAGTGCAGCGCGTGCAGCGTGGCGCCCGTGGGGCTCGGAACCCAGGCGGTGTTGGCGCCGGCCTTGGGGTGGGCGATCTTCTGTTTGAGCATCTCGGCCATCAGGTCGGGCATGGCCCACATGCCCTTGCCGATCTGTGCCTTTCCGCGCAGGCCGCACGACAGGCCCACGAGCACGTTGTTCTTCTCGTACGACTGGATCCAGGCGCTGGCCTTCATGTCGCCCTTGCGCACCATGGGGCCGGCCTGCATGGCGGTGTGCATCTCGTCGCCCGTGCGGTCCAGGAAGCCGGTGTTGATGAACGCCACGCGTGCCGAGGCCGCGGCGATGCAGGCCTTGAGATTGACGCTGGTGCGGCGCTCCTCGTCCATGATGCCCAGCTTGACCGTGTTTTCGGCCAAGCCCAGCAGTCGCTCCACGCGGCCGAACAGGTCGCTGGCGAAGGCCACCTCGGCCGGGCCGTGCATCTTGGGCTTGACGATGTAGACGCTGCCCTTGCGCGAGTTGCGGATGCCGCCCTGCCCCTTGCCCTGCAGGTCGTGCAGCGCGATGGTGGTGGTGACCACGGCGTCCAGGATGCCTTCGGGAATCTCGCGCTGCGTGCCCTGCGCATCGGTCCACAGCACGGCCGGGTTGGTCATGAGGTGGCCCACGTTGCGCAGGAACATGAGCGAGCGGCCGTGCAGGCGCACCTCGCCGCTGCCATCAGGCGCGGTATAGATGCGGTCCGGGTTCAGGCCGCGCGTGAAGGTCTTGCCGCCCTTGCTCACCTGCTCGGTGAGGTCGGCCTTCAGGATGCCCAGCCAGTTGGCGTAGCCGTTGACCTTGTCCTCGGCATCGACGGCGGCCACGGAGTCTTCCAGGTCCAGGATGGTCGAGAGCGCGGCTTCCACCACCAGGTCGCTCACGCCGGCGGGATCGGTCTTGCCGATGGGCGTGCTGCGGTCGATCTGCAGGTCCAGGTGCAGGCCGTGGTGGCGCAGCAGCACGGACGAAGGCGCCGACGCCTCGCCCTGGTAGCCCACGAACTGGGCCGGCTCCTGCAGGCCGGTGGTGCCGCCGCCCTCCAGCGCGACGACCAGCTGGCCGCCTTCCACGCGGTAGCCGGCGGCGTTCTTGTGCGTGCCCTGGGCCAGCGGCGCGGCCTGGTCGAGCACCTCGCGGGCGAACGCGATCACGCGGGCGCCCCGCACGGGGTTGTAGCCCTGGCCCTTCTCGGCGCCGTCGGTCTCGGGGATGGCGTCGGTGCCGTAGAGCGCGTCGTACAGCGAGCCCCAGCGCGCGTTGGCCGCGTTGAGCGCATAGCGTGCGTTCAGGATCGGCACCACCAGCTGCGGGCCGGCCTGCGTGGCGAGTTCGTCGTCCACGTTGGCGGTGGTGGCCTGCACATCGGCCGGCTGGGGCACCAGGTAGCCGATCTGTTCGAGGAAGGCGCGGTACGCCGCCATGTTCTGCACCGGGCCCGGGTTGGCGCGGTGCCAGGTGTCGAGTTCGGACTGCAGGCGGTCGCGCTCGGCCAGCAGGGCGATGTTGCGCGGCGCCAGGTCGGACACCAGCGCGCTGAAGCCCTTCCAGAACGCCTCGCTGTCCACGCCCGTGCCGGGCAGGACCCGGTCTTCGACGAAGCGGTGCAGGGAGGTGGCCACTTGCAGGCCGTGAACGGTGGTGCGGTCGGTCATGGAGGTCTCTTGGGTCTGGGAAAGGGTGGATGCAAACCGGCAACGGCCGCCAGGGACCGTCACCACGATGTCGACCCACTGTATTGCAAATCTTTCCAGACATAAACCGCCTGAAAATCTCAGAACCAGTGACTTTTACGCACAAATGAAGAAAGCGGCGGCGGGGTCCGGGCGGGGTTGCGCCGCCGCCCGGAGCGCCTTCGGTGCCCGTCAGCCGCGCCCGGCCATGGCCCGCGCGTCCACCCTTCGGTCGTATTCGTCGCCCGTGAGAAACCCCAGCGCCACGGCGGCGGCCTTCGGCGTGATGCCGCGTTCCATGGCCTCGCGCGTGATGCGGGCCACGCGGTCGTAGCCCAGTACCGGGTTCAGGGCGGTGGCCAGCAGCAGGGCGTTGTCCACGTTGGCGGCCAGGCGGTCGGTGTCGGCCTCGATGCCCTGCACCAGGCGCTCGGCGAACACGCGGGCGCTGTCGGCCAGCACGCGGATGGACTGCAGCAGGTTGTGGATGAGCACCGGCTTGGCCACGTTCAGCTCGAAGTGGCCCGATGCGCCGGCCAGCGTGATGGTGGTGTGGTTGCCCATCACCTGCCAGGCGGCCTGCGCCACCACCTCGGCGATGGTCGGGTTGCGCTTGCCCGGCATGATCGACGAGGTGAGCCCGTCGTCCGGGATGCGCAGCTCGCCCAGGCCGCAGCGCGGGCCCGAGCCCAGGAGCCGCAGGTCGTTGGCGATCTTGGCCAGCGACGCGGCGACCACGTTCAGCGCGCCGGACACCTCCACCAGCGCATCGTGCGCGCCCATGCCCTCGAATTTGCTCGGGTTGGGCGTGAAGGCCATGCCGGCGAGCGCGCTGGCCTCCTCGCAGAACGCCACGTCGAAGCCGGGCGGCGCATTCAGCCCCGTGCCGGCCGCGGTGCCGCCCTGCGCCAGCAGGCACAGGCGGGGCAGGGTGGCGTGCAGCCGGTCGATGCCATGGCCCACCTGGCGGGCGAAGGCGTCGAAGCCCTGGCCCAGCGTCATGGGCACGGCATCCATCAGGTGGGTGCGCGCGATCTTCAGCACGCCGGCGAAGGCGGTGGCCCGCTCCTGCAGGCGCGACTGCAGCAGCGCGAGCGCGGGCACCAGTCGGTCGCGCAGCTCCAGCGCCGTCGCCAGGTGCATCACGGTCGGAAAGCTGTCGTTGGACGACTGCGAGGCGTTCACGTGGTCGTTCGGGTGCACCGGGCTGCGCGTGCCCGGCGGCTGGCCCAGGCGCTGGTTGGCGCGGTTGGCCAGCACCTCGTTGGCGTTCATGTTGGTCTGCGTGCCCGAGCCCGTCTGCCAGATGGTGAGCGGAAAGTGCGCATCCAGCAGGCCGGTGCGCAACTCCTCGGCGGCCGCCTCGATGGCGTCGGCGCGCAGGGCGTCCAGCGTGCCCAGGCGGCGGTTGGCGCGGGCCGCCGCCTGCTTTTGCAGGCCGAAGGTGTGCAGCAGGCAGGCCGGGAACCGCTCCTCGCCGATGTCGAAGACCGCGAGTGCGCGCTGGGTCTGCGCGCCCCACAGGCGGTCGGCGGGAATCTCGACCGGCCCGAAGGCGTCGTGCTCGGTGCGGGTGGCGGCGCCCATGCGGTCAGTCCAGCGAGATCCTGGCCTCGGCCGCCACCTTGCGCCAGCGCTCCACCTCGGTGGCGGTGTGTTTGGCCAAGGCGTCCGGCGTGTACTGGTCGTCCGGCAGCATGCGGATGCCCTGCGCGGCCATCTTGTCGGTCCAGGCCTTGTCGGCCAGGGCCTTGGTGTAGGCCTGGTAGACCTTCTGGATGGCCTCGCGCGGCGTGCCCTTGGGGGCGTAGATGCCGTACCAGGTGGCGGTCTCGAAGCCGGGAATCACCTTCTGGCCCAGCGGGGGCACGCCCGGGAACTGCGGCATGGCCTTGTCGGAGGTGAGCGCCACGGCGCGCACGCGCTCCCCGGCCAGCTGGGGCAGGGCGGTGTTGGTCTGGTCGAACATCGCATCGACCTGGCCGGCCACCAGATCGGTCATGGCCGGTGCCGCGCCCTTGTACGACACGGAGGTGATCTCGACCTTCGCGCGGCTGGCGAACAGCGCCGCCACCAGGTGCGAGGTGGAGCCCACGCCGGCGTTGCCGAAGTTGAGCTTGCCCGGGTTCTGCTGGCCGTGGGCGATCAGGTCCTCGGCCGTCTTGTACGGCGAGTTCTTGCCCACCAGCAGCACCAGGGGCGTGTCGGGGAAGCGGAAGACGGCGTCGAAGTCCTTCACCGGGTCGTAGGCCAGCTTTTTGTACAGCGAGGGCGCGGCGCCCATGTACCCCATGTGGCCGACCAGGAAGGTGTAGCCGTCCGCCGGCGCGCGCGCCGCCTTGGCGCTGCCGATGGTGCCGCCGGCGCCCGGCGTGTTCTCGATGATGATCTGCTGGCCCAGCTGCGTGCTGGTGCGCTGCGCGATGTCGCGCGCCATGGCGTCGGTGGGGCCGCCGGCGGCGAAGGGCACGATCCAGGTGAGTGGCTTGGCGGGGTAGCCCTGCGCCTGGGCGGCGAAGGCGAGGGTGGCGGCGGCCAGCGCCACGGCGGCGCGGCGGAAGGTCGAAGGTTGCATGCTTGTCTCCGGTTGACGTTCTTGGGAATCAGCTTTTTTTCTGCGCGCGCGACAGGGCCAGGGCGCGGTCCACCATCCCGGGCGCGGCGCCCAGGTAGTTGCGGGGATCCGTGAGGCGGTCGATCGCCGCGCGGTCGAAGTGCGCCGACACCTCGGGCAGCCGCGCCAGCGCATCGGCCAGCGTGCCGCCCTGCGTGTTCACGGTGCGGCAGGCGCCGTAGACGATGTCGTGTGCCTGCTGGCGGCCGGTGAACGGGGCCAGGCCCATCATCACGGCCTCGGCCACGATCAGGCCGTCCGTCATGTCCAGGTTCCTGGCCATGCGGTCTTCGTTGACGATCAGGCCGCCGAGCATGAAGCGCGCCTGGTTCAGGGCCCCGGCGGTGAGCACGAAGCTCTCGGGAATGGCGATCCACTCGGCGTGCCACGGGCCGGTGGCGCGCTCCAGGTCCTGCACCATGGCGTCCAGCATCAGGCCGGCATGCTGGCGCACGGACTTGGAGGCCGCCAGCATCAGCTCGCTGGAGATCGCATTGCGCTTTTGCGGCATGGTGCTGCTGGCGCCGCGGCCGGGCACGAAGGGCTCGAACACCTCGCCGAACTCGGTGGCCGACAGCAGCATCACGTCGTAGGCGATCTTGCCCAGCGAGCCGGTCACCAGGGCCAGGAAGTTCACCGCCTCGGCCAGGCCGTCGCGCGCCACGTGCCAGGTGGTGGCGGGCACGCCCAGCTGCAGCTCCTCCATCAGCAGGCCCTGCACCTCCAGCCCGCGATCGCCCAGCGAGGCCAGCGTGCCCGCGGCGCCGGCGAACTGGCCGACGAGCACGCGTTTTTTCAGCTCCTGCAGCCGCTCGGCATGGCGGTCGAACATCGCCAGCCAGATGGCGGCCTTGTAGCCGAAGGTGATGGGCAGCGCGTGCTGCAGATGGGTGCGCCCGGCCATGGGCGTGTCGCGGTAGCGCTCGGCCAGGCCGGCCAGGATGCCGCGCAGGGCCGCGATGTCGGCCTCCACCAGCGCCAGCGCGTCGCGCACCTGCAGCACCGTGGCCGTGTCCATGATGTCCTGGGTGGTGGCGCCCCAGTGCACGTAGCGGCCGGCGTCGCCGCACTGCTTCACCAGCTGGTGCACCAGCGGCAGGATGGGGTAGCCGACAATGTCGGTCTCCTGGCGCAGCAGCTCGAAGTCGAGCGCGTTCAGGTCGCAGCGCGCGGCGATCTCGCGGGCCGCTTCGGCCGGAATCACGCCGCAGCGGCCCTGCGCGGCGGCCAGCGCCACCTCCACCTGGATGTAGCGGGCGACGAGCGTGCGGTCGGCGAAGATCGCGCGCATGGCGGGCGTGCCGAACGCGTCGCGAAAGAGCAGCGAGTCGATGGCGGTGCTGGAGGCGAAGGCGGGGGTGGTCATGGTGTCGGTGGTTGCGTCGGCGTCCGCAGGTGATTAAGTTCGGACATATGAATTATTGTGTTTATGTACGTACATAAAGAAAATCCGGGTTTACTCCGGATGGAAGGCTGCGCCCATGGCTGAGCCGCGCTACGCGCTGGTGGCGCGCCATCTGTCGGAACGCATCGCCGCGGGCGAATACGTGGTGGGCGCGCTGCTGCCGACCGAGTTGGAGCTGTGCGACCGCTACGGCGTGAGCCGCCACACGGTGCGCGCCGCGATCTCGGAGCTGCAGCAGTCCGGCCTGGTGTCGCGCCGCAAGAAGGTGGGCACGCGCGTGGAGGCGGCCACGCCCAATGCGCATTACCAGCAGACGCTGACCTCGCTGGACGACCTGGTGCAGTTCGGCGCCACCCACATGCGCGAGGTGCGCCGCATCGAAGAGGTGGTGCTCGACCGCGAACTGGCCGCCGAGCTGGGCTGCGCCGCCGGTAGCCGCTGCCTTGCCATCGCCAGCCTGCGCCGGGACGGCGCCGCGCCGCACCTGCCCATCGCCTGGACAGTGGTCTATGTGGATGCGGCCCGCTTCGACGCGCGGGAACTGGCCGAACACGTGCGCGCCGCGCCCGACGTGCTGGTCAGCAGCCTGCTGGAGGCGCAATACGGCCTGCGCAT
Source organism: Acidovorax sp. SUPP2539 (assembly GCF_030158975.1). Taxonomy (NCBI): domain Bacteria; kingdom Pseudomonadati; phylum Pseudomonadota; class Betaproteobacteria; order Burkholderiales; family Comamonadaceae; genus Acidovorax; species Acidovorax sp. SUPP2539. Next base: position 77,777 of record NZ_BQXJ01000006.1, read on the forward strand.
CGCCAAGGTGCGGCAGGACATCGTGGGGGCGCTGGTGCCGGAGTCGCTGGCCGAAGAGCTGCAGGCGCCCGCCGGTTCCGCGGCCCTGAAGATCGTTCGCCGCTACGTGGACACCGGCGGCGAACTGATGGACGTGAGCGTGACGCTGCACCCGGCCAGCCGCTACACGCTGTCGATGCAGCTCACCCGCGCGGCCGTCTAGGCGCGGCCGCGGGAGCGATCGGCGCGGGGCGGGGCGGCCCCGTGCAATTCATGGGGCAGAGTTTGCTATTTTTTTGATAGCTATATGCCCTAGATTTGATTGCGCTGGTGCCCGATTTCGCTTGAAGTCCTACGTCAGCAATCAGCGTGGAACCCGCATGCATCCGTGACATCCATCCGCATAATCGGCGCCCATGGACAAGCTCAAGGCCTTCGAGTCATTCGTGTCGGTGGCAACGCGCGGCAGCCTCACCGCCGCCGCCAAGGCCGAAGGCGTGGCCCCGGCCATCATGGGGCGCCGGCTCGATGCGCTGGAAGAGCACCTGGGGGTCAAGCTCATGGTGCGCACCACGCGGCGCATCCACCTCACGCACGAGGGCAGCGCCTTCCTGGAAGATTGCCAGCGCCTGCTGTCCGACGTGGCGAATGCCGAGGCCAGCGTGTCCGCCGGCGGCGTCAAGGCCACCGGGCACCTGCGCATCACCGCGCCGGCGGGCTTCGGGCGGCGCCATGTGGCGCCGCTGGTGCCGCGCTTTCGCGACCTGCATGCCGAGGTGACCATCTCGCTCAACCTGAGCGACCGCGTGGTCGATCTGGCGGGCGAGGGATTCGACTGCGCAGTGCGCGTGGGCGACCTGCCCGATTCTTCCCTGGTGAGCGTGCGCATCGCCGACAACCGGCGCCTGTGCGTGGCCACGCCGGCGTACCTGGCGCGCCACGGCACGCCGCGCCACCCGGGCGACCTGGCGCAGCACGCCTGCCTCACGCTCTCCAGCGATGCCTCGCAAACGCGCGGCTGGGCCTTTCGCATGCCTGCGGCCGAGGGCGGCGGCACCGAGGTCGTGCACTTCAAACCCGGCGGTCCGCTGGACTGCTCGGACGGGCAGGTGCTGCACGACTGGTGCCTGGGCGGCTGGGGCATCGCCTGGCGCAGCACCTGGGAGGTCGAGGCCGAGATCGCCGCGGGCCGCCTGGCCCCCGTGCTGGAAGACTTCGCCGCGCCGCCCAACGGCATCTACGTGGTCTTTCCCCAGCGCAAGCACATGCCGCTGCGCGTGCGGCTGTGGATCGACTACCTCAAGCACCATTACGGCCAGCCCGAGTTCTGGCGCCGCACGGCGGGCCCTGCCGCCGCCCCATCCACCCAAGAAGGAGCCTTGCCATGACCCACCATTCCCCACCGAGGCGGCGCGGCGCGGCGGCGCGCGCCGCGGGCATGGCCTGGCCGGGACGCGGCCGCGCGGGCGCGGCGCTGGCCCTGCTGGCGGCCGCCGCAATGCTGGCCGGCTGCGCGGGCGGGCCGCCAGCGGCCCCGGAGGCGCCCCAGGCGCCCGTGGCGGGCCGCAGCCCGGCCCCGGAATCCGCACGGCCGGCCGCTCCCGGCCCCGGCGCGGCACGCGGGGCGCATCCGGTTGCGCCCGGCATCGTCAGCGTGGAGTACGACGATCCCTCCCGCTTCAGCGATGCCCGAATGGGCCCGCACGAGTCCGACCGCGCGCGCCGGGCGTGGGTCGATGCCCTGTGCCAGCACCTGTCCGAACGCGCGGCCGCCGCGCTGCCCGATGGCGAGCGGCTGGCGGTGCGCATCACCGACGTGCAGCGCGCGGGCGGGTTCGAGCCCGGGCGCGGCGCGCAGCTGGCGCAGGTGCGCATCGTGCGCGACGTGTATCCGCCGCGCATCGACCTGGAGTTCCAGCGGACGGCGGCCGATGGCCGCGTGCTGCAGTCCGGTCGCCGCGAGCTGCGCGATCCTTCGTTCCTGTCCCGCGCGGGGCGGGGCGGCAGCGATCCGATGCGGTATGAAAAGGCACTGCTCGACGACTGGGTGCGCCAGGACATCGGAGCGCCTTCGCCGCAGTGATGCGGCGAAGGCGGCACCCCGTGGCGCTGCCTTCGCCGCCTGCGCGGGTCAGCGGCCGGGCCCGACGACCGCCGGGTCCTTCAGTGCCGTGTTGATCCGGTCGATGTAGGCGCCGGCGTTGGCATTGCCCGGGTCGGGGTTGCCCGACACGTAGTACGCCAGCCCCTGCTGCAGGCCGCCGTGGTCGGCCACGCGCTGGGCCAGGTTGGATGCCGCCATGCGCAACTGCGTCGTCACGCTGCCCTGGTATTGCTCGGTGGAGACCTTCTGGCCGCCGACCCGTTCGTTGCCGGGGCCGCCGTCCGCCCATTCGCGGCCGTCCAGGAACCTGCGGGAAATCTGCCCCAGGCCGATGGAGGTGTTGTTCTCGCCGGCACGGCCCAGGTCGCCTTCCAGCTTCATGGCGCCCTGAAAGCCCTTGGAGAAGGCGTTGGATTCCACCTCCAGCTGGGCGCGGAACACGTTGGGGTCGAGGCCGTATTCCCTGGCCGTGGCATCGGCCGCCTTGCCGAAGTCCGCCTGGGTCTGGATCTGCGCGTCCTTTTGCGACTCGTCGCCGCGCAGCACCGGCTCGAATTTCGGGTGGACCTTGCCCGCGCCTTCCGCCACGCTCTGCGTGCCGAAGTCGTTGCCTGCCGTGCCGCTGCCGGGAATGGCCGGGCTGGTAGCGGGCGCTGGTGCCGGGACCGTGTCGGCGGTGCCGCCGTGCGTTGGCGTGGGAGCCGGAGCGCCCGAGGGGGGGCTGGCCGGACCGGCGGACGGGCTGGGTGCCGGGCCAGGTGATGGACTGGGTGACGCGCTGGGGGGCGCGCTCGCGGGGCTGGAAGCCGGGGTGCCGCCGGGCTGGCTGGACGGCGCGTCGTCTTTCTTGCCCAGCTTCTCCAGCAGGCTGACGAGCAGCATTTCCAGGACCTTTTTGATGAGATCCTGCTGCAGGGTGGTGCTCTGGCCGCCCTGGAGCCAGGCGTTGGGCTGCGTGTGGGAGATGGACTGGATCGGCATGGACATGCCTCGCAACAATGGAGAGGCTTTCACTGTTGCGCGAGTCCCGGGGATGGCGCACGCGCACCCGAAGCGCTGCACCGGCGAACGAAACGCGGCGCAGGCTGCCGTAGGCGCGCTACCATCGCGCCGCCCCCACTCCAAGGAACGCCACATGACCACCGAAGCCCTGCTGGCCTATGCCCATTTCCTGGCCATTCTCACCATGGTCACCTTCCTGGCCAGCGAAGCCGCGCTGTGCCGCCTGGCCTGGCTGAACGCGGCCGTGGTGGAGCGGCTGGCGCAACTGGACCGGTTCTATGGCATCGCGGCCCTGGCCGTGCTGGCCACGGGGCTGGCCCGCGTCGGCTGGGGCATCAAGGGTGCGCAGTGGTATGGAATGCAGCCGCTGCTGCATGTGAAGGTGGGGCTCTTCGTGGTGGTCGGGCTGATCTCCATCGCGCCCACCCTGCGGTTCCTGCGCTGGCGCAAGGCCCTGCGCGCCACGGGCGCGCTGCCGGACGAGGCGGCGATCCGCAGCACCCGGCGCCTGGTCATGATCGAGGCGCACCTGCTGGTGCTGATTCCGCTGGCGGCCACGTTCCTCGCGCGGGGCGTCGGCACCCGCTGAACGCCCCGCGCGCAGCAAAAAGCCCCGCAGTGCGGGGCTTTTTGACGAAAGGCGGGCCGGTGGCCGGATCAGGCGGCGGGCTTGTTGCTCAGGCACTGCTTCATGAAGGCCTTGCGCTCGTCGCCCTTGAGCGCCTTGGTCTTGGCGTCGGCGTTGCAGGTGGTCATCTTGCCCTGCTGGGCGGCCTGCTTGTCGGCGCTGAGGCAGTCCTTCATGAAGGCCTTGCGTTCGTCGCCCTTGAGTGCCTTGGTCTTGGCATCGGCGTTGCAGGTGGCCATCTTGCTCTGTTGAGCAGTGGGGGCCTTGGCCGGCGCGGAGGCGGCGGCTGCGGGGGCATCGGCGGCATGCGCCGTGGCGAAGGAGAGGGCGAGGCCGGCGGCGGCCACCACGGAGAGCAGATTCTTCATGTCGTATTCCTGCAAAAAGTGGATAGGAAGCCCCCCGTCGACGCGCACCCCGCGAGGCTGTTCAGCATAACGTCATGGCCGAAAGTTTGGATGACGGGCGGCCCGTAGAATCGCCGCATGCTCTCCGTCAAACAGGAATTGCTCGCGGCGCTCGCCGGCGAGCTGGAAAAATTGTCGCCCGGCGCTGCCGGGCGTGCTGCTTTTGAATCCCCCAAGGTGGCCGCGCACGGCGATTTCGCCTGCACCGCCGCCATGCAGCTGGCCAAGGCCGCCAAGCAGAACCCCCGGCAACTGGCCGAAACGCTGCGCGAGGCCCTGCTGGCCACGCCGGCCTTCGGCCGCTGGGTCGAGGCGCTGGAGATCGCCGGCCCCGGCTTCATCAACATCCGCCTGAAGCCCGCCGCCAAGCAGGAAGTGGTGCGCGAAGTGCTGGCCGCCGGCGAGCGCTTCGGGCAACAGCCGGACAACGGGCGGAAGGTGCTGGTCGAGTTCGTCTCGGCCAACCCCACGGGCCCGCTGCACGTGGGCCACGGCCGCCAGGCGGCCCTGGGCGATGCGATCTGCAACCTCTTCGCCACGCAGGGCTGGAAGGTGCACCGCGAGTACTACTACAACGATGCGGGCGTGCAGATCCATACGCTCACGCACAGCACGCAGCTGCGCGCCAAGGGTTTCAAGCCCGGCGACGACTGCTGGCCCACCGACCCCGAGAATCCCGCCAGCAAGGGGTTCTACAACGGCGACTACATCCAGGACATCGCCAACGACTTCCTCGCGAAGAAGACGGTGCAGGCCACCGACCGCGCCTTCACGGCCAGCGGCGACGTGGAGGATGTGGAGTCCATCCGCAACTTCGCGGTGGCCTACCTGCGCCACGAGCAGGACAAGGACCTGCAGGCCTTCAACCTGAAGTTCGACGAGTACTACCTGGAGTCGAGCCTGTACACCAGCGGCCGCGTCGAGGCCACGGTGAACCGGCTGGTCGCCAACGGCAAGACCTACGAGCAGGACGGCGCGCTGTGGCTCCAATCCACCGACTACGGTGACGACAAGGACCGCGTGATGCGCAAGCAGGACGGCTCGTACACGTACTTCGTGCCCGACGTGGCCTACCACATCTCCAAATGGGAGCGCGGCTACACCAAGGTCGTCAACATCCAGGGCACGGACCACCACGGCACCATCGCCCGCGTGCGCGCCGGCCTGCAGGCCGCCGACGTGGGCATTCCGCAGGGCTACCCCGACTACGTGCTGCACACCATGGTGCGCGTGGTCAAGGGCGGCGAAGAGGTCAAGATCAGCAAGCGCGCCGGCAGCTACGTGACGCTGCGCGACCTGATCGAGTGGACCAGCAAGGATGCCGTGCGCTTTTTCCTGCTGAGCCGCAAGCCCGACACCGAATACACCTTCGACGTCGATCTGGCCGTGGCGCAGAACAACGACAACCCGGTGTACTACGTGCAGTACGCGCATGCGCGCATCTGCTCCGTGCTGCGCAGTTGGGCCGAGCAGGGCGGCGGCGATGTGGCGTCCCTCCAGGGCGTGGACCTGTCCGCGCTCGAAGGCCCGCAGGCCCAGGCGCTGATGCTGCAATTGGCCAAATACCCCGAAATGCTCACCGCCGCGACCGAAGGCGAGGCGCCGCACGACGTCACCTTCTACCTGCGCGACCTGGCCGCGAGCTACCACAGCTACTACGACGCCGAGCGCATCCTGGTGGACGACGAAGCCGTCAAGCGCGCGCGCCTGGCGCTCGTCGCCGCCACCGCACAGGTATTGCACAATGGCCTGGCCGTGCTGGGCGTATCGGCGCCAGCCAGAATGTGAGTGTTTACGGATATGACAAAACAGCAACGTGGGGGCACCGCCATCGGCTTCATCCTCGGGGTGGTCGTGGGCCTGGGGGCGGCGCTGGGCGTGGCCGTGTATGTGACCAAGGTGCCGGTGCCCTTCCTCAACAAGGGCGGTGCGCGCAATGCCGACCAGGACGCCGCCGAATCCCAGAAGAACAAGAACTGGGATCCGAATTCGCCGCTGTACGGCAAGAACCCGGCGCGCCCGCCCGTGCCCGCCAGCTCGACGCCCGCGGTGGCCGGTGTCGCACCGGCCCCCGCGAGCAACGCTTCGGTGCCCGCCGCCGTGGCCGCCGCTTCGGCGCCCCGGGGTGCCGCCAGCAAGCCGGCTGCCTCGTCCGATCCGCTGGGCGATCTGGCCAAGGCCCGTGCCGCCAGCGCGCCCGGCGGCGCCGAGCCGTTTGATTACTTCGTGCAGGCCGGTGCCTTCCGCACCCAGGGCGATGCGGATGCGCAGCGCGCCAAGCTGGCCATGCTGGGCTGGGAGGCCCGGGTGAGCGAGCGCGAGCAGAGCGGCCGCACCGTCTTTCGCGTGCGCGTCGGCCCCTTCACCAAGCGCGACGATGCCGAAATGCTCAAGGACAAGCTCGATGGCGCGGGCGTCGAATCCGCGCTGGTGCGCGTGCAGCGCTGAACTTTTCCCGCAGGCTGCCGCTCACAACCCTCTGACCGAACAAGGAGTGTCTTTTTCATGAAACGCCGCGAGTTTTCCCTGTCCACCGCCACGGCCGTGGCCGCTTCCGCCCTGACGCTGCCCCTGGCGACGCCCGCCATGGCCCAGGCCCGCCAATTCAAGGAAGGCAAGGACTACGTCAAGCTCGCCAAGCCCGTGGCCAGCGACGTGCCCGCCGGCAAGGTCGAGGTCATCGAGTTCTTCTGGTACAGCTGCCCCCACTGCAACGCCTTCGAGCCCACGCTGGAAGCCTGGATCAAGGCGGCGCCCAAGGACCTCGTCATCCGCCGCATGCCCGTGGCGTTCAACTCCAGCTTCGCACCGCAGCAAAAGCTGTACTTCGCCCTGGAAAGCATGGGCAAGGTCGGCGATCTGCACGCCAAGGTGTTTCGCGCCGTTCACGTGGAAAAGCAGGCCCTCAACAAGGACGACCTGATCTTCGAATGGATCGGCAAGCAGGGCGTGGACGTGGCGAAGTTCAAGGAGGCTTACAACTCCTTTTCCGTGTCCAACCAGCTGCGCAAGGCCGCCCAGCTGCAGGAAGCCTACGGCGTGGAAGGCGTGCCCTCGATGGGCGTGGCCGGCCGCTACTACACCGATGGCACGATGGCCGGCAACATGCAGGGCGTGCTGCAAGTGGTGGAGTACCTCGCTTCCACCGCCGCCAAGGGCGGTTGAGTTCCCCGTCCCCGTGCGATGCAAGCCCGCGTTTGCGGGCTTTTTCTTTGCTGCTCCCGGATCGCGCCAAGGGGTGGCTACAATCTTTGCAAGATTCGTGCCCTATGAGAAAACGCCTCCTACCGATCCTCCTGCTTGCCGCCCTGGCTTTCGCCATGGGGGGCGCCCGCGCCGAAAAGGCCGACCGCAACAAGCCCATGAACATCGAGGCCGACGCACTGCGCCACGATGAGCTCAAGCAAACCAGCGTCTTCACCGGCCGCGTGGTGGTCACCAAGGGCACCATCCTGCTGCGCGGCGCGCGGCTGGACGTCCGGCAGGACCCCGATGGTTTCCAGTACGGCACCATGACGGCCGAGGCCGGCAAGCGGGCCTTCTTCCGGCAAAAGCGCGACACGGCGCCCGGCATGCCCGACGAGTTCGTCGAGGGCGAGGGCGAAGTCATCGAGTACGACGGCCGGGCCGATCTGGTGCGGCTCATCCGCCGCTCGGAACTGCGCCGCTACCGCGAATCCACCCTCACCGACGAGATGGCCGGTGCCCTCATCGTCTACAACAACCTGACCGACGTGTTCACCGTCGATGGCCAGAAGGCCGCCCCCGCCGGCAGCAACACTGCCGCCACGCCCGGAGGCCGCGTGCGCGCGGTGCTCTCGCCCAAGGAGACTCCGGCCAAGGCCGGGGCGCCCGCTGCGGCCCCCACCTCGCCGGCCCCCGCCCTGCGGCCCAGCGGCGAACTGGGCGGCGGCGCGAAGTGATGGCGGCGGCACACCCTTCCGACGCCTCGGTGGCCGGCAACACGAGCCGGCTGGAGGTCGAGCACCTGGAGAAGTCCTACGGCAGCCGCAAGGTGGTCAAGGACGTGTCGATGGTCGTGCAAAAGGGCGAGGTCGTCGGCCTGCTCGGCCCCAACGGCGCGGGCAAGACCACCTCGTTCTACATGATCGTGGGGCTGGTGCGCAGCGACGGCGGCGACATCCGCATCGACGGCCATTCGGTGGCCGACATGCCCATCCACCGCCGCTCGCGGCTGGGCCTGTCCTACCTGCCGCAGGAAGCGTCGATCTTCCGCAAGCTGACGGTCGAGGAGAACGTGCGTGCCGTGCTGGAGCTGCAGCGCGACGAGAACGACAAGGCCCTGAGCCGCGACGAGATCGAGTCGCGCCTCACCGCCCTGCTGCAGGAATTGCGCGTGGAGCACCTTCGGGCCTCCCCGGCCCTGGCGCTCTCGGGCGGCGAGCGCCGCCGCGTGGAGATCGCGCGGGCCCTGGCCACGCAGCCGCGCTTCATTCTGCTCGACGAGCCGTTCGCGGGCATCGACCCCATCGCTGTGATCGAGATCCAGCGCATCATCGGGTTCCTCAAGGCGCGGGGCATCGGCGTGCTCATCACCGACCACAACGTGCGCGAGACCCTGGGCATCTGCGACCACGCGTTCATCATCAGCGATGGGCGCGTGCTGGCGCGGGGCACGCCCTCCGAGATCGTGGACAACGCCGAGGTGCGGCGCGTGTACCTCGGCGAGCATTTCAGGATGTGAGCATGGCGTCCACGCTGGTCATCGTGTTGACTGCGCTGTTCCCCGCGGGGGCTCTCGCGCCTCGGGGCGGCCCGGCGGCACCGGTGTGATGAAGCCGGGGCTGTCGCTGCGCGTCTCGCAGCATCTGGCACTCACGCCGCAGTTGCAGCAGTCCATCCGGCTGCTGCAGTTGTCCACCCTGGAACTGTCGCAAGAGGTCGAGCAAATGCTCGACGAAAACCCCTTCCTCGAACGCACCGCCGAAGAGGCCGCGCGCGAAGAATTCGGTCTGCCGCAGGCCGATGCGCCCGTGAGCGAGGACGACCGCCACACCGAAGAGGCCATCTATTCCGGCGCGCCCGCCGAGTCCAGCGCGGCGGTGGAGTCCTCTTCGGAGGGCGATGCCGCGAGCGCCGCCGAGGCGCCTGGCAGCGCCGACGCCCCCGACTGGGAAGGCGACGGCACCGTCGAGATGGCGCCGGACGACGGCGAATGGGGCGGCGACGCTCCGGCCCGCACGCGCACGGCCGGCGAGGGCGACGAAGCCGACGCCACCGAACTGGCCCGCAGCCACGAGTCGCTCACCGCCTACCTGCACCGGCAGGCGTTGGGCCTGCGCCTGTCCGAGGTCGACACCGCCGCGCTGCGCTTTCTCATCGAGTCGCTCAACGACGATGGCTACCTGGACGAATCGCTGCCGTCGCTCGCCGTGAGCCTGGCGGGCGAGGACGACACCGAGCAGGTCGAGGAGCTGGTGCACCGCTTCACCGTGGCGCTGGGACTGCTGCAGAGCCTGGACCCGGTGGGCGTGGGCGCGCGCGGACTGGCCGAGTGCCTGACCCTGCAGCTCAAGGCGCTGCGCGAGGACGGCGAGGGCGACCCGGAGGTGGTGCAGACCGCGCTGCGCATCTGCCAGCAGCCGCTGGAGATGCTCGCGCGGCGCGACGTGCGCCGCCTGGCGCAGGCCTGCGGCGGCGGCGAGGAGCGCACGCGCGCGGCCATGGCGCTGATCGCCCGCCTGGAGCCCAGGCCCGGCCGCGCCTTCGCCGAGGTGGAGCGCAACATCATCGTGCCCGACGTCATCGTGAAGAAGACCGGGCGCGGCACCCAGCAGAACTTCAGCGTGCAGCTCAACCCCGATGTGATGCCGCGCCTGCGCGTGCACGACATCTACGCCGGCGCGCTGCGCGGCAACCGCGGCGGCGAGGGCCACCAGGGCCTGCAGCAGCGGTTGCAGGAGGCGCGCTGGTTCATCAAGAACATCCAGCAGCGCTTCGACACCATCCTGCGCGTGTCGCGCGCCATCGTGGACCGGCAGAAGAACTTCTTCGTGCACGGCGAGCTGGCCATGCGGCCCCTGGTGCTGCGCGACATCGCCGACGAGCTGGGCCTGCACGAGTCCACCATCAGCCGCGTGACCACGGCCAAGTACATGGCCACGCCGCAGGGCACGTACGAACTCAAGTATTTCTTCGGCTCGGGCCTGGGCACCGAGACCGGGGGCAACGCCTCCAGCACGGCGGTGCGGGCGCTCATCAAGCAGTTCGTCTCGGCCGAGAGCCCGGCCAAGCCGCTGTCGGACAGCCAGATCGCCGAGATGCTGAAGGAGCAGGGCATCGAGTGCGCGCGCCGCACCGTGGCCAAGTACCGCGAGGCGCTCAAGATCGCGCCGGCCAACCTGCGCAAGGCGCTGTAGCCCGCGCCGCGAAAGACGCCGGCCCCTCAGCCCAGCAGTTGCGGATTCAGCCGCCAGACTGTGAAGTTCAACGCGGCGGCGAAGGTGATCCAGGCCAGGTAGGGCGCCAGCAGCGCCCCGGCCAGCGGCCGCAGCCGCCAGAACGCCACCAGGGTGGCGGCCACGCAGCACCACAGCAGGCCGATGTCGGCCAGGGCCCAGGCGCCCTGGTGCCATTGGAAGAACAGCCAGCTCCACAGCGCATTGAGTGCCAGCTGCACGGCGAACAGCCACAGTGCGCGCCGGCGCAGGGCCCCTGCGGGCTCGCGCCACGCCAGCCAGGCGGCGATGCCCATCATGGCGTACAGCGCGCTCCACACCGGCCCGAACAGCCAGGCGGGCGGTGCCCAGGCCGGCTGGGTGAGCTGGGCGTAGAACTGCGGCGCCTGGACCGATGCGATGCTGCCGACCGCAGCAGCCACGAAGGCGATCGCGAGCCAGCCGGCCAGGGCGAGCCAGGTGCGTGGCGTGAGGGGGGCTCGGCCGGGGCGGGCCGGCGCCGAAGGCGCGCGCGAGGGCAGGGTAGGGGTCATCGCGTCATCATGGCCGCCAGAGGGCCTTGGCGCCGTCAGCGAAGGCCGAAAGAAGGAGCGCGCGGGCTTGGATCGCCACCCGACGCCCTTGTGCTTCACCATGAGCCGGTGCCGCAACGCCCGGGCCTGCGCCCGTGGCCCCTCGGCCGGGCGATGTCGCAAAAAAAGCATGTGCTATTAAATTAATAGCTGCATGCCCTAGTAGTTATTGCGCTGGAGGTCGTTTCTTATCGCATGGTCAGGGCGCGGTTCGCGCTGCCCGCGGGGCCGCCACGCGACGGCGCTGCTGCCCCGTGGGCGTCAAGCTTGAAGCCGGCGACCGCGTCGGCCAGCTGCGCCGCCTGCTGCTGCAGCGACTGCGCGGCGGCGGTGGCCTCTTCCACCAGCGCGGCGTTCTGCTGGGTGGACTGGTCCATCTGGCTCACGGCGCTGCCGATCTCGGCGATGCCGGTGCTCTGCTCCTGGCTGGCGTTGCTGATCTCGGCCACGATGGCCGTCACGCGGCGCACGCTGTCCACCACCTTGTCCATGGTGGCCCCGGCGTCCTGCACCAGCTTGCTGCCGGCGTCCACCTGCGTGACCGAATCGTCGATCAGCGCCTTGATCTCCTTGGCGGCGGTCGCGCTGCGCTGGGCCAGTGTGCGCACCTCGCTGGCCACCACGGCGAAGCCCCGGCCCTGCTCGCCGGCGCGGGCGGCTTCCACGGCCGCGTTCAGCGCCAGGATGTTGGTCTGGAAGGCGATGCCGTCGATCACGCCGATGATGTCCACGATCTTGCGGGCCGAGGCATCGATGCCGCCCATGGTCTTCACGACCTGGCCCACCACGGTGCCGCCGTGCGTGGCGATCTCCGAGGCGCCCGTGGCCAGCGTGTTGGCCTGGCGTGCGTTCTCGGCGTTCTGCTGCACGGTGGCGGTGAGCTGCTCCATGGCGGCGGCCGTCTCTTCCAGCGAGCTGGCCTGCTGCTCGGTGCGCGAGGACAGGTCCTGGTTGCCGCTGGCGATCTCGCTGGTGGCCAGGCGCACGGATTCGGACGAGGCGCGGATCTGCACCAGCACCGCCGCGATCTTGTCCACGAAGTGGTTGAAGGCGCTGGCGATCTGGGTGAGTTCGTCGCTGCCGTGGGTGGACAGGCGGCGCGTCAGGTCGCCGTCGCCCGAGGCGATGTCTTCCAGCGCATCGCGCACCACGCCCAGGCGGCGCAGCTGGTGGCTCACGGCCACGGTGACCAGCGCGACGGCGGCCACCACGCTCAGCAGGGTGATGACGATGGCCACTTTCAGCAGCGCGCTGACCGATTGCGTGGCCTCGGCGCGGTCGATGGCGATGGCCAGCGTCCAGGGCGTGCCCTCCACCTTGGCGGCGTAGAGCATCTGGTCGGCGCCGTCCACCTGGACGTCCGCGCGGCTGCCGTCTTCGGCCAGGCGCTTGAGGAGGCTGGCGTCCAGCGTGCCCGCGATGGCCGAGACGGGCTTGAGCGCCAGTTCCGGCTTGGCGTAGGCGAGGATCTTGCCTTCGCCATCCAGCAGCACCGCAAAGCTCTTGGGGATGGGGTGGATCGCGCTGACCTTGCGGGTCACCGAGTCCAGGAACATGTCGCTGCCCACCACCGCGGTGATCTGGCCGGCCGGACCGACCGGCTCCGCGAAGCTGATCGTGAGCTTGCCGGTGGTGGCATCCACGTAGGCGGGGGTGACCACCGGGCCACCGGCCTGCGCGGCCTGCCGGTACCAGGGGCGCGAGGTGCCGTCATACCCGGGGGCCATTTTCGACAGCGAAACATGCCGCTTGTCCGCATAGGTGAAGTACACCGCGTCGAAAGCCCCCGCCTGCTGGGTCGCCTGCAGGAAGGGAATCGGCTCCGCCTGGCCCACCGCGACTTTCAGGGAGCCGGTGACGCGCTGCTTGTCCTTGACCCATTCGGCCACCTCGCTGGCGTGGTTGCGGGTCAGTTGGCCGATCCGGGCATCCAAGTCTGCCAGCGTGTCCTTGCGCACCACGAAGAAAGTGACCAGCGCCAGGGCCAGCAGCGACAGCACGGTGATGGCGACGCAGATGCCGATGAGGCGCGCACGCAGGCTTTTGAACATGAAGGACCTTTGCAAATGGATACACACAAGGGTTCATTCTGACAATTGGTTGACCCAGGGCAAATGACAACTCTGCGGTTCTGCTAGGTGGAAACCCGAATGCCTCGGATTGCTCGGTCTTCGGAACGCCTGCACCCCCGCGGCAGGTGCGTACGGCCCCTCGGCCGCGCAGCGGAGCTGTCAGCGCGTATCCTCGGGGCCGTCTATGAACCAACTGCAACTTTTCCTGCCCTGCGCCGCCGGCGTCGAGGGCTTTTTGGCCGACGAGGTGCACGGCATCACCGGCCTGACCGGCCAGGACCTGCTCACCGGCCGGGGCGGCGTGCTGCTGCGGGCCTCCTGGCGCGACGCGCTGATGCTCAACCTGCACAGCCGGCTCGCGCAGCGCGTGCTGGTGCAACTCGGCCAGCGGCCGTACCGCTCCGAGAACGACCTGTACGCCGCGGCGAGCGAGGTCGCCTGGGAGATCTGGTTCACCCCGCGCCAGAGCTTCAAGATCGACGTCACCGCCCAGCACAGCCCGCTCACCAGCCTGAACTTCGCCGCGCTGCGCGTGAAGGACGCCGTGGCCGACCGCTTCCGCGCCAAGACCGGCGTGCGCCCGGACGTGGACACCCAGTGGCCCGACGTGCGCATCCACCTGCACCTGACCACCGACGAGGCCACGGTGTACATCGACACCTCGGGCGAGCCGCTGTTCAAGCGCGGCTGGCGCGAGGACAAGGGCGACGCCCCGCTCAAGGAAACCCTGGCCGCCGCCATGATCGCGGCCACCGGCTGGGACCCGCAGGGCGACGTGCCGTTGTACGACCCCTGCTGCGGCAGCGGCACCGTGCTGATCGAGGCGGCGCAGATGGCCTGCCACATCCCCGCCGGCATGCAGCGGCGGTTCGCCTTCGAGAAGCTGCTGCCGTTCCAGGCCCATGTCTGGTCTGCTATCAAAAATGAAGCGGAACAGGCAATCAAACCGCCGGCAGTGGGCATCTTCGGCTCGGACGTGTCGCACCGCATGGTGGACTTCGCCCAGCGCAACGCCGAGCGCGCGGGCGTGGCCCAGGCCATCGAGCTGCGCGGCGGCGACGCGCTGCAGCGCATGCCGCCCACCGCCCAGCCCGGCGTGATGCTGCTGAACCCGCCCTACGGCGAGCGCATCGCCGCCGCGGGCACGGCCGGGCGCAGCGCGTCCGAGCGCGCCGGCCACGTGGAGCGCGCGGGCCGCGAGACGGCGCAGACCGAGGACGGCGGCGAGTTCTTCAGCCAGCTCGCCACGCACTGGAAGAAGAACTTCTCCGGTTGGCAGGGTTGGATGCTCACGCCTGACCTCAAGCTGCCCGGCAAGATGCGCCTGAAGGAATCGCGCCGCGTGCCCATGTGGAACGGCCCCATCGAGTGCCGCCTGTTCCGCTTCGACATGGTGCGCGGCTCGGCGCGCGAGCGTCCCCCCCGGCCCGCAGAAAGCCCTCCCGATGCGGGTTGAGCTGCGCCTGCCGGCGCAGGCAGCGGGCAGCGACGCACCGCGTGCCGTGGTGGTGGACACCAACATCGTGCTGGACCTGCTGGTGTTCGCCGATCCCGCCGTGGCGCCGCTGCGCGAGCTGCTCGCCCAGGGGCGGCTGCAGTGGGTGGCCACGCAGGCCATGCGCGACGAGCTCGAGCGTGTGCTGGCCTACCCGCAGATCGTGCCGCGCCTGGCGTTCTACGGCCTGGATGCCGCGGCCGTGCTGGGCGCCTTCGACACCCGGGTGCGCGTGGTGCCCGAGGCGGCGCGCGTGCCCTCGGTGTGCAAGGATGCGGACGACCAGAAGTTCATCGACCTGGCCGTGGCGCACCGCGCCATCCTGCTGTCCAAGGACAAGGCCGTGGTCTGCATGCGCAAGCGCCTGCTGGCGCAGGATGCGCACGTGGCGACCGTGCTGGTGCTGGAACCCGCGGCGTGCGCCGCTTGAGCCTGCTTAAGCCACCCGCCGCGCGCGGCGCCTCAAACCCTCCTCACGCCTCGAACTGAAAGCCCTCGGCCGGGTGCAGGGCCCAGCGGCCCTCGCCCAGCAGCTGCAGCACGTGCGTGTGGTGTGCCAGCACCGCCGGCCGGTGGGCGATGCTGATGATGGAGGCGCCGCTGGCGCGCAGCCGCTCGTACAGCGCCGCTTCGTTGGCGCCGTCCAGCGCGCTGGTGGCTTCGTCCAGGATCACGGTGCGCGGCTGGCGCACCAGTACGCGGGCGAAGGCCAGGCGCTGCTGTTCGCCGACCGACAGCTGCTTTTCCCAGTCGCGCGTGGCGTCGAGCCCGCCCACGCGGTCGGCCAGCTCGGGCAGGTGCACGTCGTTCAGGATCTGAAGCAACTGCGCATCGTCCAGCGCGGTCGTGCGCGCCGGGTAGATCATCTGGCTGCGCAGCGTGCCGGGCTGCATGTAGGGGCGCTGGGGCAGGAAGAACACCTCGTCCAGCGGCGGGTGCTGCACCACGCCGTCGCCGGTGCGCCACAGCCCGGCGATGGCGCGCAGCAGCGAGCTCTTGCCGCAGCCGCTGGCCCCGGTGATGAGCAGCGCATCGCCCGGCTGCAGCTCCAGCGTGAGGTCCTTGACCAGCAAGCGGCCGAATTTCGGGGTGTAGAGCGTGAGCCCGTCGATCGCCAGGCGTTCGCCTTCGCGCGCCTGGATCTCGCGGGAGGTGTCCGGGGCTGCCGCTTTGGTGGCGGGTGCGGGGGGCGTTGCTTGCGAGGCCGGGGCGGCCGACGGGGTGCCGCGCTGGCGGCGTGAATCGCGCTTTTGCTGGCGGCGCAGCTTGCGCGCAGCGGACACGGCCTCGGGCGCCGCCGGCTCCTCGCGCCGGGCCGGTGCGCCGAGCAGGGCCTGGGCCAGCGTGTCCAGCCGGCCGATGCCGGCCACGAAGCGGCTCAGGCTCTCGAAGTTGTCCACGATCAGCGAGACGGCGGCGAGCACCGCCGCGAACGCGCCGGCCGCCTGGATGGCGCGGCCCACCTCCATGTCGCCGGAGAGCACCGCATCGGCCAGGATGATGGCGGGAATCACCACCGTGAGCTGGCTGAACGCGCGCTGGAACAGGTTGAGCGAGCGCTGGCGCTTGATGAGCCGCGCGTAGTTGGTGAACACCGCCTGGAAGCTGTGGTCCAGCTGCGCGCGCTCCTGCGACTCGCCGCGGTAGAACGCGATCGACTCGGCGTTCTCGCGCAGCCGCATCAGCCCGAAGCGGAAATCCGCCTCGCGCCGCAGCTGCCAGAAGTTCAGGCGGATGAGCGGCGCGCCGAACACCCACAGCGCCACCACCGTGCCCAGCAGGGCATACACCGCCAGAAAGGCCACGAGCACCTTCGAGATCGACCACAGCACGGTGCTGAAGGCCACCAGCTGCATGCCCGCGCCGACGAAGATCAGCAGAAAGTGCGTGGAGCGGCCCGTGAAGGTGTTGATGTCCTCGCTGATGCGCTGGTCGGGGTTGTCGATGCCGCCCTGCGTGTTCAGCTCGTAGTAGCGCCGGCCGCCCAGGTAGCCGTCCAGGAAGCGGTGCGTGAGCCAGCGCCGCCAGTGGTTGGAGAACGCATCGCGCATGTAGTAGTAGAAGGCGTACACCGGCACGGCGAAGCCCAGCACCAGCAGGCAGGTGCGCACCGCGTCCCAGAAGCGGTCGCGGTCCTTGGCGGCCAGGGCCGAGGTCATCTCTCCGGTGCGGTCGATCAGCATCACGGCCAATTGCGTCTCGCACAGCATCAGCAGCACCAGCAGGCCGAGCAGGGACTAGGCCGCGACCTTCTTGTCGCCGAGCCAGTACGGCTTGGCCACGCTCATGAACTGGCGCCAGGCGGCGGCGGAAAAAGTGGGAGCGCGCCGGGAAGCGGCGAGGGGGGCGGCGGGGGCGGGTGCCGCGGTGGCTGCCGCGGGGTGCGCAGCGGCAGAAGCAGAGGAAGACATGCAGGCAGTAGGAAAGGAAAGGCGGGAGCGCTGCGGCGAAGATAGGCTGCGCGCAGGCGGGGGCCTGTCGGACGCGGCCCACGGCCGGCTACGGAAACGCACGCGACCCGGGGAGCGCGGCCGCTCGGGCGCCACAGGGGGGAGGGGGTTACAGTGCCGGCTGTTTTCTTTTCGGGTTTCCCCCGCATCCCGCCCATGTCCAATCTCATCGTGCACGGAGGCACGCCGCTGCGTGGCCGCATCACGCCCTCCGCCAACAAGAACGCCGTGCTGCCCGTGCTGTGCGCCACGCTGCTGACGCAGGCGCCGCTCACCTTGCACGGCGTGCCCGACATCACCGACGTGCGCAAGATCCTGGACATCTTCCGCACCCTGGGCAGCGACGTGCGCATGGACCAAGCCAGCGGCACGCTGGAACTGCACCACAAGGACACCGCGTTCGACGCCGCCGCCCACCGCCTGCCCGAGGAGATGCGCTCGTCCATCATGCTGGTGCCACCGCTGCTGGCGCGCTTCGGTGTGGCGCGTCTCGAAGACAACGTGAAGGGCTGCACGCTCGGCGTGCGCGAGATCGATCCGCACGTGGAGGTGTTCCGCAGCTTCGGCGGCGCGGTGGAGCGCGCGCAGGGCTCGCTGCTCGTGCGTTGCGACGGGCCGCTGCACGCCACGCACCACTGGCTCGACTACGCCTCGGTCACCACGACCGAGAACTTCGTGCTGTGCGCGGCCTCGGCCCGCGGCGTGTCCACGCTCAACAACGCCGCGTCGGAGCCGCACGTGCAGGAGTTCTGCCGCTTCATGGCCTGCGCATCGACGGCATCGGCACGTCGCGCCTCACGGTGCACGGCGGCGCGGCGCTGGGGGGCGGCGAGTTCCGCTTCGACGAGGACTTCCACGAGATCACCACCTTCCTGGCCCTCGGGGCCATCACCGGCGGCGACGTGGTGGTGCGCAACAGCGCGCCGGAGAACTTCCCGCTGATCGACCGCACCTTCGCCAAGTTCGGCGTGCGCATCGAGCATGCGGACGGCTGGTCGCGCGCGCACCGCGAGGGGCCGCTCACCGTGCAGACGCCCTTCACCAGCAACGTGCTGACCAAGGTGGAGGCCGCGCCCTGGCCCTACTTTCCCGTGGACCTGCTGCCCATCTTCATCGCGCTGGGCGTGCGGGCGCAGGGCAACGCGATGTTCTGGAACAAGGTGTACGACGGGGCGCTGGGCTGGACGGGCGAGCTGTCGAAGTTCGGCGCGCATGTGTTCTCGTCCGACCCGCACCGCATCGTGACCTTCGGCGGCAATGCGCTCACGCCCGCCGTGGTGGAGAGCCCCTACATCATCCGCGTGGCCATCGCGCTGTTCATGGTGGCCGCCAGCATCGACGGGCGCTCGGAGATCCGCAACGCCACGCCCATCCGGCGCGCGCACCCGCGCTTCGTGGAGAACCTGCGCAGCCTGGGCGTGCAGGTGGAGTGGACGAGCGAGGAGTGACCGCGCTCAGGCGCCCTCTGCGCCTGGGTGGGGGCGGTCAGGGCGCCAGCAGGTCGTAGGCGGCGCGCACGCGCTGCAGGTCGCGGCCCAGGCGGCGGCTGGGCGGCGGCTGGGCGGCAGGTGGCGCAGCCAGCGCAGGCGGCGCACCGTGGTGGCCAGCACCGCGCGCATGTCCGGGCCCTGGGCGCCCAGCCAGGCCGCCCACAGCGTGCGGGCCGCGTCCAGCGCGCCCGCCTGGCGCAGGTAGAGCGCGGTGGACTGGGCGTAGCACAGCGCATCGCGCGCGTGGCACACGGCCAGCGGCAGCGCGGTGGCGGGGTCGTCCTCGAAATCCACATAGCCCACCACGCCGTCGGGGCAGCGCACGAGGTTGCGGGCGAACGCCTGGCTCAGGCAGGTGCCGCTGGCGTGCACCCGGGCGATGGCCTCCAGCCCCTGGCGCCACAGGGCCAGCACGGCCTCGGGGCCTTCGGCCACGGCGTGGTCGATCTCGTTGCCCAGGGAATGGGTTTCCTCATCGGGGGCGCCCAAGTGCCGCATCAGGAAGGCGTCGTGCTGCACCGCCAGCACCTCGGGCGCGCGCAGGCCGCGCGCGGCGAAGTCCTGCAGGCGCCGCACCTCGATGGCGATGGCCGCGGGCCCGCCCGGCGTGGGTACCGGTCTCAGCACCGCCAGGCCCAGCAGGCGCGCCAGTACCGCCATGGCGCGGTAGCGCCCGGCTCCGTGGCTGGCGCCTGCGCGCTTGAGCCACCACTGCTCGCCGGGCAAGCGGTAGCTCTGCACGTTGGGCGCCTGGGTGGCCGCATGCTCGCGCAGGAAGGCCGCGGGGTCGGCGGGGGCGGCGGCGGGCGCTGCAGGATCGGCGTGGGTCGGCATGGGGTCGGTGCGAAAGATGGGGAACGGGCCGGGCCCGGGGTTGCGAACGGGGTGCGAACCGAGGCCGGCAGGGCCGGCCGGGGCCGGGCGGATAAAATCGCCGCCTGCGGCCCGGCCGTGGCCCTGGGCGGGGCTGTCTGCACCTGCCCCCGGCGCCATGCCGCGCCCGCCCCGGTTCGCCGCTTTGCGCGGGCTGCGGCATCATAACGAAGCCTTTTTCTCCCCCCGCCGCGCCCTGGAGCCGCCCCATGACCGAATCCTCCCACGACACCGCCGCTGCCGCCGGCACCGAACCCGCCCTCGACAACGATGCGCTCGACGAGCTGGACACGCTGCTGGACGACCTGCGCAGCCGTGCCGAAGAGATCCCGCAGTGGGAGTTCTGCGACGGCTTCCTGACCGCGCTGGCCTGCACGCGCCGCGCCATTCCCGCCGCCGAATACCTGCCCATGCTGCTGGACGACGGCGGCCCCATCGATGTGACCGAGGGCGCGGGCGCCCCGCTGCCGCTGCTGCCGGCCTTCAAGGACGAGGCCCAGCAGGCACGGTTCATGGAGCTGTGGACGCTGCGGTTCGACGAGGTCAGCCGCCAGCTGGCCACCGAGGTGGAATCGCTGGAGGACGACCGTGCCTTCCAGCCCGAGGTGATGGACATGCGCGGCGCCGTCGCCTGCCTGCCCGAGGAAGAGCGCGACGAGATGGCCGGCCAGGACATTCCCTCGTTCGGCCAAGTGTGGGCACTCGGCTTCATGTTCGCCGTGGAGAACTGGCCCGAGGAATGGGCGGCCCCGCGCGACAAGGACGCTGCACAGTGGCTGGACGGCGCGCTGGAAAACATCGTGGTGCTCACCGAGGACGACACCGGCAAGCCCGAGCACAACCTGTATGCCGAGGACGGCCCGGCCAGCGTGAGCGAGGCCCGCCTGGAGTCGTTCAGCGAAGCCGTCTGGGCCGTGTACGACCTGCGCCAGCTCTGGAAGAGCATCGGCCCGCGCGTGGAGGCCGTGCGCCGCGCCGACACCCCCGGCCGCAACGACCCGTGCAGTTGCGGCAGCGGCAAGAAATACAAGAAGTGCTGCGGCGCCTGACGGGCGCCGGCGCGGCCTGACCGGGCGCTTCTCCTTCCCCTTTCCTTTTGCTTTTACGCGCGCTCCGGCGCGCGTTGCCGTTCCATGACCCCTGCTTTCCTGGCCCGCCTGCGCGCCGAATGGGCGCCCAGCATTCCGCGCGAACTGCTCGCGGGTGCCGTCGCCACGTTCGCGCTGATTCCCGAGGTGATCGCGTTTTCGTTCGTGGCGGGCGTCGATCCCTCCGTGGGGCTGTTCGCCTCGTTCGTCATCAGCATCGTGATCGCCTTCGCGGGCGGGCGCCCGGCCATGGTGTCGGCAGCCGCCGGTTCGGTGGCGCTCGTGGCGGCGCCGCTGGTGCAGTCGCACGGGCTGGGCTATCTGCTGGCGGCGGGGCTGCTGGCGGGCGTTGTGCAGGTGGCGTTCGGGCTGCTGCGCATGGGCGTGCTGGTGCGCTTCGTCTCCAGCTCGGTGCGCACGGGCTTCGTCAACGCGCTGGCGGTGCTGATCTTCTCGGCGCAGCTGCCGCACCTGCGCGGCGCGGGCGCGGCCACCTGGGGCATGCTGGCGCTGGGGCTGGCCCTCATCTACGGCCTGCCGTGGCTGGGCCAGCGGCTGCAGGTGCGGGCGCTCACCGCCATTCCGTCGCCGCTGATCTGCGTGGTGGCGCTCACGCTCATCGCGTCCGCCATGGGGCTGCACCTGCCCACGGTGGCGGACCTGGGCCGGTTGCCCGATGCGCTGCCGCTGTTCGGCCTGCCTGCGGTGCCGGTGTCGCTGGAGACGCTGCGCGCCATCGCGCTGCCGGCGCTGGCGATCGCCATGGTGGGGCTGCTTGAATCGGTGCTCACCGCCGCCGTGGTGGACGAAATGACCGACACGCCCAGCGACAAGAACCGCGAGTGCGCGGGCCTGGGCCTGGCCAACATCGCGGCCAGCTGCTTCGGTGGTATCGCCGGTTGCGGAATGATCGGCCAGGCCGTGGGCAACGTGAAGTACGGCGGGCGCGGGCGCCTGTCCACGCTGTTCGCCGGCGTGTTCCTGCTCATCCTGATGGTGGCGCTGAAGGACTGGGTGTCGCGCGTGCCGGTGATCGCGCTGGTGGCCATCATGGTGATGGTGTCGGCCTCGACGTTCGACTGGAAGTCGCTGGGCGCCGTGGTGCGCCACCCGCGCCTGTCCAGCGCCGTGATGCTCGCCACCGTGGCCGTGACGCTCGCCACGCACAACCTCGCGGCCGGCGTGGGCGTGGGGGTGGTGCTGAGCGGCGTGTTCTTCGCGTTCAAGGTCGCGCGCCTGCTCGGCGTGCGGGCCGAGGACGATGCCGCCACCGACCTGCGCACCTGGCACGTGTCGGGCCAGGTGTTCTTCGCCTCGGCCGATGCGTTCATCGAGGCGTTCGACATCCTCGCGGCCGAAGGGCGCCCGGTGCGCATCGACGTGTCCCGCGCGCATTTCTGGGACGTGACGGCCGTGGCCGCGCTGGAGAAGGTGGTGCAGCGGCTGCGGCACCACGGGGCGGTGGTGGAGGTGGTGGGATTGAACGAGGCCAGTGCGGGGCTGGTGGAGCGGCTGGGGCCGGGTGGCAATACCCTTTGATAGCAAAGAATTTCTAATGATTGGTGTTAATTATTTAGAAAATAACTTGCTTTAAAGTCAACCCTCATTCTTGAGGGAGTTGACTTGGCTAATGGGTATCGTTTTGGCATCCACGAACAGTTGGAGCCACAAGAGCTTTTCTTTTTGATTTTTGTCGATACGGCTGCAAAACATTTTGGTATCGAAGACGTTGCGGCGCTGGGAGCCATTGTCGCTGGCTACCCTGTGCTTTCAACCAGAGGGAAATTCAATGGTGCCACCCGTGGAACCTCGATCGCTTCCGTCGTTGCAAGGAAAGCGCTGCCATTCAAATTGAAGTATCAGATGCTGCCGACGGTGACGCTGAAGAGCATGGCGAGCTTGAAAATATTGTTTGTCAGGAACATCGGCGCTTTTGTAGGGAGAACCATCCCGGTTGTTGGTGTTTTCATGCTGGCATATGACGCCTATCGGATTTCTACTGAATCTGTGCGTGCCTACAACGCGCTCGCCAAAGAAGAGGATAGGATTTTCTGATGGTCATCAATCCAGTCGCCGCGGTCGAGGCATTCGCCAGAAAAGAGTCTGGGGTTCTCCCAAGCCGAAATCTTCACTCAGAGACAACGATCGAGGACGATCTCAGCATCACGGGCGACGATGCGGTGGAGTTCATGGAGACCTTCTTCGCGGAGTTCGGCGTCGATTCCAGCGGGTTCGATTTCGGACGGTACTTCCACAACGAAGGGTTCAATCCATTGCAGTTGTTTTGGATGCCTTTCCGCCGCTATCGGGATCGACAGAAGAAGGTGCCGCTCACCTTGGGCATGCTCGCGAAGTCCGTTGAACTGAAGCGCTGGGATGCCGCCCGCATCGAATCCGCCGGACCGAGGGAGGCCGCCGCTCCACGCGCATGAGGCCGACGGCCGCGAGGCGTGGGTGTTCAGTGCAGAAGATCGGCCAGCCGCGCCAGCGCATGCCGCACGGTGGCGGCGCGCACGGCCGCCCGATCGCCCGCGAAGCGCACCATCTCGCTGTGGGTCTGCCCCGCCACCGACCAGCTGAACCACACCGTCCCCACCGGCTTGTCCGCGCTCCCGCCCCCGGGCCCGGCCACGCCCGTCACGGCCACGCTCACCTGCGCCAGCGAGCGCGCCACGGCGCCCTCGGCCATGGCGCGCGCCACGGGTTCGCTCACGGCGCCGAGTGCTTCGATGAGGGCGGCGGGCACGCCCAGCAGGTCGGTCTTGGCGGCGTTGGAGTAGGTGACGAAGCCGCGCTCGAACCAGCGGCTCGAACCGGCCAGGTCGGTGCAGGCACCGGCGATCAGCCCGCCCGTGCAGCTTTCGGCGGTGGCCAGCATCGCACCGCGCGCTACGAGCGCCCCGGCGATGTGGGTCAAATGGGCCTCCAGCGCAATATTTTCTAGGGCATATTGCTCTGATTTTGATAGCAAATCGTCCGGTGTCACCACAGATGCCTCCAGAGCGCGATCACCACCAGCGTGCAGAAGGCCGCCACCAGGTCGTCGAACACGATGCCCCAGCCGCCGCGCCAGCCGAAGCCCTTGAACAAACTGTCGGCCCAGGCCACGGGGCCGGGCTTGGCGGCGTCGAAGAAGCGGAACAGCGCGAACGCCGCGCACTGCCCCCAAAAGCCCATGGGCATGGCCAGCCACAGCACGAGCCAGAAGGCGATCACCTCGTCCCACACGATGCTGCCGGGGTCGGCCACGCCCATGTGGCGCGCGGTGGTGGTGCAGGCCCACCAGCCGACGAGCGTGCCGGCCAGGATCAGCACGCCGAAATGCAGGGGCGCGAGCCACTGCTGCAGCACCAGGTAGGCCAGCCACGCCCACAGCGTGCCCACGGTGCCGGGTGCCTTGGGCGACAGGCCCGCGCCGAAGCCCAGGGCGATCCAGTGCGCCGGGTGCGACCGCATGAAGGCGGCGGTCGCGCGGCGCGGTGCGGCGGCGGGCGTGGCAGGGGCGAAGGGGGCAGCGTTCATTCCCGCTCCCTCAGCGCGATCTCTTTCGGGTAGCGCACGGTGTGCGTGGCCGTGAAGCGCGCGGTGGCGCCGGCGGCCAGCGGCTGCTGCCAGGCGATGGTGCCGGGCGTGCGGTTCCAGGCCGTGTCCTGCGGCGCGGGCGTGTAGCGGGATTCGACCTCGATCTTCTCGTTGCGCGAGACCGGCGCCGCATCCAGCACCTGCAGCGCGATGGCCCGGGCGTGGCGGTTCTCCACGCGGTAGGCGCGATCGGTGCGGCGCTCGGTGCGCCCGCCCGTGAAGCCGGCGCTGCCGGTGGTCTCCTGCGGCGGCTCGGCCTGCACGATCACTTGGTCGTCGGCCCCGAACCACAGCGTGGCCCTGCCGCCGGCCGTGGCGTCCTGCGCGAAGTCCAGCGTGTCGTTGCCGATGAAGGCGCCGTCGCGGTACAGCCCCACGGGCCCTGCGGGCCAGGCGCCCGGAGGCGGCGCGATCTCGGCCACGAGATAGGCCGTCTCCTGCCGGGCGGGCACGGCGCGCGTGAGCAGCGTGGCGGCCGCGTTGTGCGTGCCCAGGGCCAGCGTGGTGCGCTGGCCGTTCGAGGGCACGGTGATGCGCTGGGGCACGGCGAACTGCGTGGCGTAGGTGCCGGCGAACGCGGTGACGTCGAAGCTGGGCGGCTCGGCTTCCTCGGCCACGCTGGCCGGCGCGGCCATCGCGGCGGGTGCCGCCGGTGCGGGCAGGCGGGCCATGGCCATCTGCGGCTGCGGGGGCGGCGCCACATCGAGGGTCCAGGCGCCGGGCGCGGGGCCGCGCGTGGCGCGGGTGGCGGCTTGCGTGGAGAGGGTGAGCCGCACGTCGGTCCAGTCCTCACCACTGTTTTGCGCGACGAGCGCCAGGCGCTCCAGCACCACGGCGCCGGTGTCGCTGTTCAGCACGGCGCGGTAGGTGGGCTGCCAGCCGGGGCCGCGCACCTGGTAGGTCAGGCGCAGTTCGCCCTCGCGCTCGGCGGCGAGGTGGACGGCGACCGACACGGCGCGCGCCCGTGGGCCGCCCGCGTTGCGGTTGCGCTCGGCCACCAGGGGCTTGAGCGCGAGCTCCAGCGCCTCCTGCCGGCGCTTGAGCGCGTGCGAGCGGGTGAGGGCGTCGAGCGAGGTCTTGCGCAGCGCATCGGCCGTGGCGCCGATCTGGCCCGGGCTTACCGCTGCGGCGGGGCCCGCGGCCGGGCGGCGGTCGGGCGGCGGCGTGTCGGCCGCGCTACCGGCGTTGCCGGCCACGCCCTGCAGGTAGCGGTTCACGAGCTGCAGCGAGGCGGTCTCGGCACGCACGGCGGCCAACTGGTCTTCCAGGTCCTGGATGCGGCCGTCCAGCGGGCTGGCGCAGCCGGCGGCCACGTCGCGGTCTTCGGTGGTGATCTTGAATTCGCCCACGCGCACCCCGGTGCCTGCGGCGATCTGCAGGCTGGCGGTATCGATGGAGGCGGGCAGGCATCGGAACACGGCGCTGCGGGCGCCGGCGGCCACGCGCGCGGTGCGCTCCACGGTGGCGCTGCCGGGGGAGACGGTGACCTGGGTGATGCGCGAGGCCACGCTGTCCTGCGCCAGGGCGGCGCCGGTGCCCAGCAGCGCCGTGGCGCTGGACAGACAGGTCAGCAGCGCGGCCAGGGAGGTGGTCGGCCGTGCGGTGGGCGCGGGCCGCAGGGAGGGCAGGAAATGGATCAAGTGCGGCTCCTGGGTGGGCTGGCGGATGCAATCGTGGGGCGGGCGGCAGGATACCGCGCCCGGCGATTATTCACCCGTGCCCGCCGCAGCCGCGGCCGCAGGCGCTCGGTGATCAGTCGGCGAAGGCCGCCGCGGCCGCTGCGGCGGGCCTCATGTGGGTCGGCCGCATGCGGCCCAGCGTTTCGCTGCCCACCAGGCCCTCGATGTCCACGAGGATGAGCATGCGGTCGTTCACGCTGCCCAGGCCCAGGATGAATTGGTCGTCCACGCTGGAGGACAGCTGGGGCGCGGGGCGGATCATCTCCGCCGTCAACTCCACCACATCGGAGACGGCGTCCACCACCGCGCCCACGGTGTACTGGCCGACATTGAGCACGATCACCACGGTGGAGTGGTTGTACTCGGCGCTGGCGCAATGCAGCCGCAGACGCAGGTCCACGATGGGAATGATGATGCCGCGCAGATCGACCACGCCCTTGATGAATTCCGGCGCGCCGGCCAGCCGCGTCGGCGGCTCGTAGGAGCGGATTTCCTGCACCTGGAGGATGCCGATGCCGTACTCCTCATCGCCCAGGCGGAACGAGAGGAATTCGCCGCCCTTGCTGACGGCATTGGCGGCGGTGGTGTCGGTGGGCGATGAAGAAAGGGCCATGGCGGATCTCTTGCAGGCAATGGAGGAAGAAAAGGGGTCCCGGCGGCGTCCGGTGGCCCATCGTACCGGGGCGGGACGATGGGCCATGGACGGTGCGCGGGGGCGGGTCAGAAGTTCTGCCAGTCGTCTTCGCTGCCGCCGCCCGCCATGGCGAGCGACGGCTGGCTCGGGCTGGGCGCGGCGGCCTTCTTGGGCGCAGCCGCCATGCGGGCCGGCGCGTGCGGTGCCATGGCAGCGCGCAGCGGGGCGGGCTTGGGCGCTGCGGCGCGGGCCGGGGCGGAGGCCGCCACTGCGTGCAGGCTGGGGGCTTCGTGGTCCAGGCGGAACACGCTCACCGCCTGCACCAGCTTGCCCGCCTGGGCCCGCAGGCTGTCCGCCGCCGCGGCGCTTTCCTCGACCAGCGCGGCGTTCTGCTGCGTCACCTGGTCGAGCTGGCTCACGGCGTCGCTCACCTGGCCGATGCCCAGGGTCTGCTCCTGCGTGGCGGCGCTGATCTCGCTGATGAGGTCGTTCACGCGCTTGACCTGCGCCACGATGTCGGCCATGGTGCGACCGGCCTCTTCCACCTGCTGGCTGCCCGCGTCCACCTTCTGCACGCTGTCGGTGATGAGGCCCTTGATCTCCTTGGCGGCGTCGGCGCTGCGCTGCGCGAGGCTGCGCACTTCGCTGGCCACGACGGCGAAGCCCCGGCCCTGCTCGCCGGCACGGGCGGCCTCCACGGCGGCGTTGAGCGCCAGGATGTTGGTCTGGAAGGCGATGCCGTCGATCACGCCGATGATGTCCACGATCTTCTTGCTGGAGGCGGTGATGGCCTCCATGGTGTCCACGACCTGGCCCACCACCACGCCGCCGCGCTGCGCCACGGCGCTGGCGGAGTCGGCCAGCTGCGTGGCCTTGCGGGCGGTATCGCCGTTGTTCTTGACGGTGGCCGTGATCTCTTCCATCGAGGCGGCGGTCTGCTGCAGGTTGGAGGCCTGCTCTTCCGTGCGCTGGCTCAGGTCGGCGTTGCCGGTGGCGATCTGCGTGCTGCCGGTGGCGATCGAGTCGCTGCTCTGGCGGACCTGGCCCACCACCTGCGCCAGGCTGTCGCGCATGGCCTTCATGCCCACCAGCAGGCTGGCCTGGTCGCCTGCGCGGGTGCTCACGTCCACGGCGAGGTTGCCCGCGGCGATCTGGCGCACCACCTCGGAGGCGTAGTCCGGTTCGCCGCCGAGCTGCCGCGTGATGGATCGGGTGACCCACACGCCCAGGGCGCAAGCCAGCCCGATGGCGAGCAGTGAGCCGGCTACGATGACGCTGGCATTGAATGAGCGCATCTGGTCTGCCGCAGCGGCACGGCTGTTCAGGAGATCGCTTTGGACCTTGTCGAATTCGGCGTGCAACGCACGGAATCCATCCATCGTGGCCTTGTCGTTGCTTTGTCCGACTTGCCCCAGCAGATCCTGCGTTGTTTTGGTCCCTGCAGCGATATCGCGCCGCAATTGGACAAGGCTGCTCATGACGGCCACAAACTCCGCGTTCTTCGCCTTCATGGCGTCCAGCCGCTGCTGCTGCGCCGGATTGGCGACGGTCAATTGCTTGGCTTGCATCCACGCCTCGTCGAATTCACGGATGCCGGTGTTCCAGGGCTCGAGAAACCGTTCTTCAACGCTGAGAAGATAACCGCGGACGCCGGTTTGCATGTTGACCATGCTGCTGAGCAAGGTGTTGGCTGTGTCCATCACTTGGTACGTGTGGACGTTCAACTTCTCGGCTTTCTCCAATTGGGTACTGCTGTATAGGGACGACGCGGTGACGGCCAAAAAGATACCGATGACGGTACCGAAAGCGATCAGAAGTCGCCGGGAAACGGTCAGGGTGCTGCGCGGGGTCATGTCAATCCTCTCTGGTCTGGCGGGGGAGCTGGAAATGCAATCTTTCGCAGAAATGATAAATTTGAAACCCAAAAATGTGTATCAAAAAATATCTGAATTCTGGAAATTTCGACCCGCGGAAAGAGAATTGCGTCGCGTTGAGCCCTTCTTGCTCTCTTTTTATTTGATAAATATGATACTTTGTGCGCCAATCCATTGGGTGCGACCCAATGAAAGGCAGCCTGCCGGCCCGGAATCCGATCCCGGGCCGGCAGGCTGCGGCAGGTGGCCACAGCGTTGGACGCTGGGGCGAAAAAACGTCAGTGCCCGCGCTGCATCACGCCTGCGGTGCGACGTAGGCGATGAGCCGCCCCATGCGGCGGATCCACTCCGAGGTGACGATGAACTGCGGCTTGTCCCGCTTCACGTAGGGCGGGACCTCCGGCGGGTTGTCGGCCGGGTAGGGCGACGTGTCCCAGGCATCGCCCACGTGCTTGCTGCGGTAGGCGGTGCCGGTGTAGGCCGCCGAGGTGCCGTCGCCCTGGTAGGGGTTGACGACCTCGGGCACGGGCGAGGTCCAGTAGCCCTTGGCGCCCAGCTCGTCCACCAGCGCCTGCGCCTCGCTGTCGGGCACCTTGGGCGTGGCCATGGTGGCGCCCGCGAACAGGTCGGGAAAGTCCACTTCGCGGATCGAGAAATACCGGGGCAGCGCGCGCGTGGCCGTGCCGGCCTTGAGGGGCGAGCGCGCCGCCATGGCGGCCACGGCCGCATCGCTCATGCCATCGAGCTGCTGGTAGGTGGACTCCAGCCCCGCGATGTCGATGGCGCGGCCCGCCGAGTAGTGGCTGACGGTGTTGGCCCAGTCCTTGTCGGCGTAGTAGCCGCCGTTGTGGATGTTGGAGCCGTAGCGGTGCACGTACAGCGGCGCGTTGGTGCCCAGTTCCACGAACGTGGGGTGGGTGCGGCCGCCGCCCAGCAGCGGGCTGCCCGCGATGGCCGCCGCCGGCAGCGGGCAGGTCTTGAGCCAGGCGATGGCCTCGGGGATGCGCGCGAGATAGCGGCGCTCACCCGTGAGCTGGAAGTAGTTGAACAGCTGGCGGATGTTGGTCTGCGTGGTGTGTGTGGCCAGCGAGCGGGGCTCGTAGCTGCGCGCGCCGGCCGGTGCGCCGGCCGGGCGGCCGGCCATGGGGCGCGACAGGTGCTGCAGGCTCCAGCCGGCCTGCGGACCGCTTTGCTGCATGAGGCGCATGCATTCCATGGCGCGTGCGATGGGGGCCAGCAGGCGCGTCTCGCCCAGCGCCATCACGCACATCGTGAGGAACTTGATGTTCTCGCCCATCACGTCGTCGTTGAAGGTCACGTGCAGCGTGTAGTCGCCGTCTTCCATGCCCGAATGGGCGCCCGCGGGCACCTGCTCGGGGTGGGGCGAGGGCATGGCGCCGACCGCGCCGGGAAAGTGCGGGAACCGCTGCGGCCAGCCGCCGTTCGCCACGCCGTATTCGGGGCCGAACTGCGCGTTGAGCACGAAGTCGATGGCCTTTTGCAGCGGCGCGAGAAAGCGCACGTCGCGCTTTTCCACATACATGCGCAGCAGCAGCTGCGAGGCCACGGCCGTGCCCGCGTCGTCGAACGTGGCGTTGCCGTAGTAGTGCTGGAACTCCTCCAGCCGCCAGCCGTTCTTGCCGATGGTGTCGTACCACTGGCGCAGCGACGCCTCGCCCGCGAAGTCGTGGATGTAGTTCCAGCCGCCCGAGGCGTGCTGCGCCGCGACGATGGCCAGTGTGGTGCGCTCGGCGGCCTGCAGGAAGCGATCGTCGCCGGTGGCGTGGTAGGCGTCCAGGTACACGTGGCCGACCGAGGGCGTGCCCGGCGGCTGGATCCAGCACATGGTGCGGTAGGCCTCCATCTCGCCGAAGGTCTGCTTCAGGTCGGGCGAGTACGACCACACGTAGCCGCCGCGGTACGAAACCACCTCGTCCATGTAGTCGGCGGCGCGTCGCAGCGCGGTGGCCGCCTCTCCCTGCGGGCCGGATGCGCCGCCCGAACCGCCGCCACAGGCGGTGAGCCACAGCGGCGCGAGCGCCGTCAGCGCGAAATCTCTGCGTTTCATGGAATGTCTCCTCTCGTCTTCGATGCAAGGAATGCACGCGCCGTCGGCGCGGCGATCGCAGCCTGGGGATCCCGGCTGTCTTTTTGTGTAGATCATCTTGAAGGATGTCGTACAACTTGGCGGCGATTGTGGGAGGCCGGGGAGAGGAGGCGATGCGTGTTTACCCGGTCTGCCACGCTCCAGAGGGCTCGTAAGCCTTTGGTAAGGCGCTTCGAGTTAGTACCTACTTAGGCGCAAACGATTGCGCGGCCGGTATCGGCCGCCAATGTCGGGACGGCCGAAAGCGTGATTTCAGTGGCATTTCGTCACAAAGTGGTACGACAACTGCCGCTTTGCCGGGGCGGCGATGTCCCGCAAGTGATTGCGCTGCCGATCACCGGAAGTGGTCGTATGACGAGTATTGCTGGGGGAGGGACAGGCCCTGGGCATCCACCAGCCGCAGGCCGGGCGCGGCCTCGATGGTGCCGATGCGGGCCACGGGCGTGGCCGTGGCCTGCCCGGCGGCCTGGACCTCGGCGCGGTGCTCGGGCGCGGCGGTGAACAGCAGTTCGTAGTCGTCGCCGCCGGCCAGGGCGCAGCGCAGCAGGGTTTCGTGGTCAAAAGCCGCTGATGCCCTAGTACTCATTGCCCCTATTGCTACTAATTCAATAGCATTCTGGGTGTCGATGCGGGCCCCCACGCCCGAGGCCTGCAGGATGTGGCCCAGGTCGCCCACCAGCCCGTCGCTCACGTCGATGGCGCTGCGGGCCAGCCCGCGCAGGGCCTGCCCCAATGCCACGCGCGGCGTGGGGCGCTCCAGCCGCTCGCGGGCCGGGGCCAGCCAGGGCGCGGGCAGGGTGCGCTCGCCGCGCAGCGCCTCCAGCGCCAACCGCGCGTCCCCGAGCGTGCCGCTCACCCACACGTCGTCGCCCGCGCGCGCGCCGCTGCGCAGCAGGGCCTGGCCGGCGGGCACTTCGCCGAACACGGTGATGCAGATGTTGAGCGGCCCGCCCGTGGTGTCGCCGCCCACCAGCTCGCAGCCGTGCGCATCGGCCAGCGCCAGCAGCCCGCGCGAAAAGCGCTCCAGCCAGTCGCTGTCGGCACGCGGCAGCGACAGGGCGAGCGTGAAGGCCAGCGGCCGGGCGCCGCACGCGGCCAGATCGCTCAGGTTGACCGCCAGCGCCTTGTGGCCGAGCGCCTCGGGATCGACGTCGGCAAAGAAATGGCGGCCCTCCACCAGCATGTCGCTGGAGACGGCCAGGTGCATGCCCGGTGCGGGCGCGAGCAGCGCGCAGTCGTCGCCCACGCCCAGCGCGGCACGGCGCACGGGGCGCTGGAAGAAACGGCGGATCAGATCGAATTCACCCATGGCAGGAGCATACGGTGCGGCAGGCCACGGCCCGCGCTACGTCTGGTAGTCGCCGCTGGCCTCGGGCTGAAAGAGGATGGCGACGACCTGCGCCGCGCAGGTGTCGCCGTTCGGCGTGAGCCACTTCGCGACGTCCCCCACCTTCAGGCCCAGCAGGCTGCTGCCCACCGGCGAGAGCACGGAGATGAAGCCGGCCGTGGGCTCGGCATCCCGCGGATAGCAGACCGTGAGCGTCTGGCGCCGGGCGGTCTGCACATCGACCAGCTCCACGCGCGAGTACATCGTCACGACATCGCCGGGCACGGCGCGCGAGCCGGTCACCTCGGCGCTGGTCAGCAGCGCGGCCAGGGCGGGGGGGAGTTCGCGCCCGGGCAGTTTGCTCAGGCGGGCGAAATCAAGTTCGGTGAGCGTGCGCTCGCCGTGAATCGTTGCATGCATCGACACACTCCATCGAATGAATGCGGGCAACGCCCAAAAGAGGGTGCGCCCGCGGCCGCGCGAGGCGGGGGCCCGGCGGCGGAGGGTTGCGCTGAAAGAAGAGGAGAGGGGAGCGGACCGCCGGGCTCAGGAAGGTGCGGGCGGCACCGGCCGATGCGCTCTCTTGGCGGCCGCGTACGCGCCGGCCGCTGCGCGGGGCAGTGTGGCGTGGGGGCCGGAGAGGGGGAAGCGCATGCGGGCAGTGTAGGCCGTCATGCGGGCGGCACCCGCAATGGCCTCACGCCCTTTGCCAGATTGGGTGCCCCCTCGCGCTGCGGAGCGCGCCCAGGAGCGGCATGCAGGGCGGCCAGGCAAAAAAAACCGGCCCAGGAGGGCCGGCTTTTCGCGGAGTGCGGCAGGGCTCAGTAACGGCCACCGCCAAAACCACCCGTGCCGTAGCCCACGTCGGAGCGCTTGTTCGCGCCGTAGCCCGCTGCGCTGTAGCCGCCCGAGCCGCCGCCTTCTTCGCGGGGGCGGGCCAGGTTCACGACGATCGAGCGGCCGTCGACGGACATGCCGTGCAGTCCGGTGATGGCGGCCTGCGCGACTTCGGCGGACGCCATTTCCACGAAGCCGAAGCCCTTGGAGCGGCCGGTTTCACGGTCCATCATGACCTTGGCGGAGGAGACGTTGCCGAACTCGGCAAAGTTGCTTTGCAAGATCGCATCGGTCACGGAGTAGGGCAGGTTGCCCACGTAGATTTTGCTGCTCATGGAAAGAGCCTTTCTGAAAGAGGTGCGCAACGAATGGCGCGCCGTTGGAGGACGGTGGTGCGAAGGGGGAAAAGGGAGCTGCCTTGGCAGACCCTGGGCCTCAGCACGCCGGAGGATGCGGCATGCTCGTTTGCAGCCAGCCCTGGGTGATGGCAAAGAGCCGGGCGGCTTCGCGGGATGCAAAGGCTTTGTCGAAACGGAATACGCGGCAGTAGCTGCCGTTACCCTGGGATCGATGGACCGAGAAGGAGGCACGGAAGCGGCCACAGTCGGTCGGGTGTGTCGAGGGCGAGACGACGTATGGGCCCATGGGAATGGCGGTCTTGGAAATCTAATTCATTCAGGATCGCAGGCGGGAGAGGGCCTGCGTGAGCATCGAGGAACTCGGTCGGCTGCAGCTCGGCAGATCGACAGGGCGACGAAGGTCGCAAAAGGCGGCCTGCTGGGGGCCGATGGCCGGTTCCCAGCAAGCGTTGCGGTGATGGCACGGGTCAGGCGCCAAGACTGCAACAAAGGGCATTATATCACCATTGAGAATTTAAAAGTCAATTAATATTCTCGATGGTTTTAAAGGGGTGCCTCCCAGCCACCCCTCGGGGCTATTCGGCCGCCTGCCCAAGCACCGCCCGGTATACGGACAGGTCCTGCTCCGAGAAGCAGCAGAAGGTCACCTCCCGAATACCGGGCGTCTGCGCGAGGGTGGCATGCACCGCATCGACGGCCACCACCGCCGCCTGCTCGATCGGGTAGCCGTAGATGCCCGTGCTGATGCAGGGAAACGCCACCGTCCTCGCCCCGCGTTCGCTCGCCAGCAGGAGCGATTTGCGATAGCAGGAGGCCAGCAGGCCCGCCTCGCCGTTCGCGCCGCCGCGCCACACCGGGCCTACGGTGTGCACGATGACGGAGGCCGCCAGCCGGTAGCCCCGGGTGGCTTTCGCATCCCCGGGCTTGCAGCCGCCCAGCAGGCGGCATTCGTGCAGCAGTTCCGGACCGGCCGCGCGGTGGATGGCGCCATCCACCCCGCCCCCGCCGAGCAGCGACGAATTGGCCGCGTTGACGATGGCATCCACCGCCAGCTGGGTGATGTCGGCGCGCAGCGCGCGAAGCGTGGCGTTCGCCATGGGCACAGCCTGGCGTCGGCCCGTCAGGACACCGCGCCCCGAAAGCGCTGCGCCGCCTGCCGGCTCACCTCGCCCAGCAACTGCTCGTTGCGCTGGCGCTCGCGCAGCCAGCGCGCGTCGTTCTGGCCGGCGTCGGCCTCGCTGCGCAGCATGTGCAGCGCGCTCGACGCCCCGGTGACACCCGCGTGCCGCGCGATGTGGTCGATCGTCTGCAGGATGTGGTCGCGCAGCGGCATGTGGCTGCCCGTGGCCGGGTCCACATAGACCGCATCCATGCCGAAGCGGCAGGCCTGGAAGCGGTTGTAGGTGTAGACGAGGTAGTCGTCCTCGGTCGGCATGAAGGGCTGCTCGGCCAGGAACCACGCACCCAGCGACTGCACGAAGCCGGCGAGCGCGGCGGCGCGCTCCACGGTGAGCGGCGTGTCGAACACCCGGATCTCGATGGTGCCGAACTCGGGCTTGGGGCGGATGTCCCAGTAGAAGTCCTTCATGCTCTTGACCACGCCCGTGCGCGTCATCTTGTCGAAGTAGTGTTCGAAGTCCGTCCAGGTGAGCGCCATGGGCGCGCGGCCGGACAGCGGGAACGCGAACACCGAGTTGAGCCGGGCGGAATCGAACGCCGTGTCCTGCCCCTGCACGTAGGGGCTGGAGGCCGACAGCGCGATGAAGTGCGGGATGTAGCGCGACATGCGGTGCAGCATCAGCAGCGCCGCGTCGGCGTCCGGGCAGCCGATGTGCACGTGCTGCCCGAAGATCGTGAACTGCTTGGACAGGTAGCCGTACAGCTCCGACAGCTCGCGAAAGCGCGGCTTGTCGTAGATGCGCCGCTCGTGCCATTGCTGGAACGGGTGCGTGCCGCCGCCGGCCACGGCGATGTTGAGCTTGTCCGCGCTCTTGACCAGCGCATCGCGGATCTGCGTGAGCTGGCCCAGCACCTCGCTGCTGCTGTGGCACACGCCGGTGGAGATCTCGATCATGCTGTTGGTCATCTCGGGCACGACGCTGCCGGGCAGCGGCGTCTTGTGCATGAGGCGCAGCATGTCCTCGGCATAGGGCGCGAGGTCGTAGTCGTGCGTGTTGACGAGCTGCAGCTCCAGCTCGACGCCCAGCGTCAGGGGCTCGGAATGGTGGAAGGCTTCAAGACTCACGGCTGTTGTCTCCGTTGGCGGCGCGCGAGAGCGGCGCCCAGGGTTTCGAACTCTCGCCCGCGCGGTAGATGGCGACGGTGGCGATCACGGCCCCGAGCACTTCCATGACCAGGATGGCCGGCAGCGCCACGCGGGCGATCAGCTGGCCGGTGGAGGCCGAGGCCACCACGAACTGCGATGCGATCAGCAGCGCGATGGACGACATCGGCGTCATCGCGCAGCCCACCCACAGGGCCTGGCGCCAGCTGGCGCCGCTGCCCACGTTGCCCACCGCCACGCCCAGGGCCTTGGCCGCCAGGCGCACCACGATCAGGGCCAGCACGACGCCGGCCACCGGGCCGCTCCAGTCGGCCTGCGCCGCCACGGTGGAGACAAGCACGAACATCAGCATGGTCAGCAAAGACGAGGCCGTGCCCATCTGGCGCGGCCAGGCCCAGGGGCGCGGATTGAGCTGCTTGAGCAGCATGCCGGCCAGGAGCGCGGCCAGCGGCGCGGAGCCGCCCATGTGCGCCGCGACGGCCGTGCCGGCGGCGATGAGGGTGAGCAGCAGGAACGAGGTGTTCTCGCTCGTGGGGCTCATGAAGCGCAGCGCCATGCGCAGCACCAGGGCCAGCACGGCACCGACGATGATCGAGACGCCCAGCACCACCATGACCGGGTAGATGGTGTCCATGATGCGCGCGGCGGGGCGGTTGATCAGCTCCGCCGTGGCGCTGCCCAGCGTCAGGGCGTACAGCGTGGAGAGCGTGGCCAGCACCATGGCGCGGTCGGTCACCGGGCCGGCGGCGCGCGTGTCGGCCACCACGCGGCTGAGCACCGCGGGCGAGGCGGCCAGGGCCACCAGGGCGAGCGGTCCGGCGGCGCGCTGGGGCACGTCCAGCCACATCAGCACGTAGTACACGGCGAAGTAGGTCAGGGCCGATTCGGCGATGCTCTGCACCAGCACCATCGGGTTGTGGCGGAACCAGCGCAGCGGAATGCGCCCGCCCGCCTCGAACAGCACCAGCGCGATGCCCAGCTCCAGCAGGAACAGGCTGATGCCCTGCAGCGGCCACACGGCGCCGGTGAAGCCCAGCAGGCCGGCGATGGTGCCGACCAGGGTGTAGCCGACCACCTTGGGCAGGCCGATATGGCGTTGGAAAAGGTAGCCCGATACCGCGGCCACTGCGAGCAGCAGCGACCATTGCACGGTGGGCAACCCGGCCGAAGGGCGCAACCATTGCGCCCAGAAGCTCAGGATTTCATCCATTCTTTGTATGTCCTCTTCGCGCAGGCGCCAGGCCTGCAGGGTTGGGTCGGCCTTCGCGAAGCCCCCTCGGCGCGCAGCGGCCCGACCCCGGGGTCGCCCGAATTTACCCGTTAGGGTGGCCCCATCCTGTAGGACGGAGGCCTCCATTCCGGGGTGGATCAAGGCGGCGGAAAAGACCTTTTAACCGAGCTCAGGCCGCGCGCCGGGCGGGCATGAAAAACTCCAGCGGCGCGCGCCGCAGGCGCGAGCGCAGCGCCGCATAGACGCGGGCCCGCTCCACCCCAGTCACGCTGTGCGCGCGCAGGGCGAGCCGGAAGGCCAGGTAGAAGCTCACCGACACGTTCAGCGCGCCCAGCAGCGGTATCGTGGCCACGGCCCACCAGAACTGCGGCATGTGCAGCACCGGCAGGCCCAGCGCCGTGCTGGCCGCGCCCAGTTGGCCCGACGACAGCGTGACGTGGCGCACGTCCAGCCCCAGCCCGAAGAACGAGGCGATGGGTGGCACCAGCCCCAGCATGAAGCCCAGCGAGATGTTGGCGGCGAAGCCGGACAGGTTCTCGCGCAGGAAGTGCGCCCAGCGCGCCGCGCGCGCCGTGCCCAGCAGCCGGGTGATGCGCGGGTTGTACTGCACGGCCGAATCCAGGCGGTGCAGCACGAACCAGTTCTCCGCCCAGCCCGCGATGATGCTGGAGGCGAACAGCAGCACGCCGGTGAAGGCCGCGAACAGCAGCGAGGGCCCCAGCAGGTGCAGCGACTCCAGCACGTGGTGGGCCTGGGCCGTGCTGATGGCCGTCTGCCCGGTTCCCTTGGCGATCAGCAGCGTGATGCCGATCACGGTCGGGAACACCACGAGCACGTTGCCCAGCACCGCGGCCACCTGCGACCGCACCAGGTGCGTGACCTCGTCCACGAAGGACACCACGGCCTCGTCGGAGTGCAGGTCCTTGAGCTTGGCCGCCATGGCCGGCGCGGTCATCGCGGGCTGCTTGGTGGCTACCGTGAAGTGCAGCAGCAGGATCAGCACGAAGCTCACCGAATAGTTCACGCCCGCCCAGAAGCCGCCCCAGAAGGCCGACAGCGCCAGTGCCGCCAGGCCGAACTTCATGAGGGTGGTGAAGGCCATCACCAGGCCGCCGCCCGCGGCCTTGCCGACCATGGCGCGGTATTCGGCGCCGGTGCGCGTGATGTAGTGCTCGCCCGTCTCGGCGCTGCGCTCGGCCACCTTGGCCGCCAGCAGCGACGAGTTGGACGCCAGCAGCGCGCGCAGGCTGCGCCGTTCGCGGCCCACGGTGACCAGCCGCGCCATCAGGCGGGCGGCGGTGGGGGCGGGCGTGGGCGAGAGCAGGCAGTCCAGCAGCTCGCGCACGCGCAGGATGCGCTCGCGCAGCTGCCGCAGCCGGAACACCAGGCCCACCGAAATGCCGTTGTCCTCGAAATGCGAATACACCGTGGCCGCGGCGGCACGGCAGGCATCGAGCCGCTCGCGCAGGCGCTGCACGGATTCGTCGAGCCGGTCGGTGGTGCGCAGCTGGTGCAGGACCTCCACGCGCACGCTCTCCACGTCGCGGATTAGGGCGTGGAACGGCTGCGCGTCGCGCGCGGCCTCGCTCATGCGCAGGCGCAGCTCGGGTGCGAAGCCGGTGGACAGGATCTGCCCCGCGCAATAGGTGATGGCGTCCAGCAGGGCGCGCTGCCAGCGGGTGGCGCCCGGCGCCTCGGCCGGGGCCATGGCCGACAGCAGCCGCGCGAGCAGGGCCTCGTCCAGGGCCGCGAGCCACAGCGCATCGAAATCGTAGGGCAGCGCCAGCATGAACAGCTCGGACGCGTCGATGGTCTCCGGGCTGCCCGGCAGCAGCTTGTAGCGCAGACGCTCCGCCACCTCGCTGGCGAGGGCCGTGCGCGGCGCGAAGCCGAAATCGGCCAGCAAGGTGGTGATGTCCACCGTGCCGACGAGCGCGTTCCACCAGTCCTGCAGGCGCTGGCGCGCGGCGTTGTCTTTTTCGATGGCCTCCACGAACAGCTGCATGCGGCCGACCGCGGCCTCGACCGAGCGGCGGTTGCCCCGCACCCAGTCCAGCAGTGAGATCAGCCAAAGGTGGCGCTGCGCCAGCGGCGCGCCCGCATCCAACTGGGCCAGCAGGTGGCCCAGGTCATTGGATTGGCGTTTCAATGCAGCACTCTGCCGTTCAGGGGCGCGCCCGAGGCGTCGCCGGACACGGCTTCCAGCACGAAGAGCGCAATGGGGCATTCGAACGGCTCGCCGTCCTCGGCCACGCAGAAATAGCGGCCGTGCATGCTGCCGCTGGCCGTGCGCAGGCGGCAGCCGCTCGTGTATTGGAAGGATTCCCCGGGCTTGAGCAGCGGCTGCTGCCCGACGACGCCCAGGCCCTTGACCTCTTCGGTGTGGCCGCGCGCGTCGCTGATGACCCAGTGGCGGGAGATCAACTGGGCGGGGATGTCGCCCGTGTTCGTGATGGTGATGGTGTAGGCGAAGCCATAAAAGCCCTCGTCGGGCGTGGATTGCTCGGGCAGGTACTGGGATTGCACCTCGGCCTGGAACTGGTACTTCGGCATGGGCGCAATGGTACCCGGGCCGGCGGCCGTGCCTTCCGGAGCGCCGCGGGCTGCTGCGACAATCGGGGGATGAGCCGCACCTACCGCATTGCCCCCTCGATCCTGTCCGCCGATTTCGCCCGCCTGGGCGACGAAGTGAAGAACGTCATCGCCGCTGGCGCCGACTGGATCCACTTCGATGTGATGGACAACCACTACGTGCCCAACCTGACGTTCGGGCCCATGATCTGCCAGGCGCTGAAGCCCCACGCCAAGACCACGGACGGCCAGCCCGTGCCGATCGACGTGCACCTGATGGTCCAGCCCGTGGATGCGCTGGCCGCCGCTTTCGCCGATGCCGGCGCCGACTACATCAGTTTTCACCCTGACGCCTCGGCCCACGTGCACCGCAGCGTGCAGGCCATCCGCGCCAAGGGCGCCAAGCCCGGCCTGGTGTTCAACCCCGCCGAACCGCTCGACGTGCTCGACTGGGTGATCGACGACATCGACCTCATCCTCATCATGAGCGTGAACCCGGGCTTCGGCGGCCAGAGCTTCATCGACTCGGCCCTGCGCAAGATCGAGGCCGTGCGCCGGCGCATCGACGCCTGCGGCAAGGACATCCGCCTGGAAGTGGACGGCGGCATCAAGACCGACAACATCCGCCGCGTGGCGGATGCGGGCGCGGACACCTTCGTGGCGGGCAGCGCGATCTTCGGCAAGCCCGACTACGCCGGCGTGATCGGCGCCATGCGCACGCAGCTGGCCTGACGCGGCCCGGCCGCGGGCTGGGCCTGCATCCACGGCGATCAGCGCGCTGGTGGCGTGGCGGGGGCCGGCACGATGGTGGTCGTGGTGCTCTCGCGCAGCACGCCGCCCGCGGCGGGCGAGCCGGAAACGGCACTCGGGCCCTTCACGCGATCCAGGCAGGCGGAACGTTCTTCGGGCGTCTTGAACACGGCGCAACGGTCCACCGCATTGCTCTGCTCGGCCTGGGCGCCCGGATTGGTCAACTGGCCGGTGCGCGACGATTCGAGGGCCGCACCCGCTTCCTGCAGGCACACGGCCTGGGACTGCTGCGTGTTGCCGCTCAGGCAGGCCTGGCGGTCGCGCTCGTAGCGGGCCCGGGCGGATTCGTCCGGCGCGGCGTGCGCGGTGGCGGCGGCTGCGGCCAGCAGGGCGGTGGTGGCGAGAGCGGAAAAGCGGCGAAGAGAAGACATCGGCATGGTGATCCTTTGGTATGCGAACCGCCCCTGGCAGCCGGGCGAAGGCCCGGCCGGGGCAAGGTTTGCAGACTAGGCGTACACCGAGGGGGGCGTCTGTCGGACGGTGCGCAGCCGCCGTGCGGGCCGTTCGCCCGCCACAGGGCGGCCCTGGCGTCAATCCACGATGAAGAGCTGCGCGCCCGTGGCCGTCGACGACCGGTGGGCCGCATCGCCGAAGTCGGACACCTGATAGCTCATGCCGGCCGTGAGCGTGACACGGCGGCCATCCTTCAATTCGGTTTCCAGCGTGCCTTCCAGCACGAACAGGATGTGGCCCCGGTCGCACCAGTGGTCGGCCAGGTAGCCGGCGGAATAGTCGACCCGGCGAATGCGAATGTCGCCCACGGTCTGGGTGCGCCACAGGGCCGTTCCGGTCTCGCCAGGGTGCTCGGTGGGTGCGATGAGCGACCAGTCCGTCGTCGTGAAGGGCAGTGCAGGAATTTTCATGTCAAAGCGGTGGGGCCGGTGAATCTGGAAACGGTCGGCCGCTCAGCGCAGGCCCTTCGCCAGCGCGCGCGTCAGGTCGGCGGCGGACGCCTCCCGGCACCCTCTTGCGTTCTGCCCGGACCACAGCGGTGAAAAGTCGCTGCGCCCCAGGGCTTCCGCCTTGGCGCGCAGCGGGGCCAGCGCGGCGGTCGCGAGAGGGAATTCCGGGGCCGCGGGATTCAGTGGCCCCAGTTCGTGCATGACGCGGTTCATGATGCCGCGGGCAGGGCGGCCGGTGAACATGTGGGTGAGGGCGGTGTGGCGCGCGGCGTCGCTTTGCAATGCGGCGCGGTGCACTGCGCTGGTGGTGGCCTCGGTGGCCAGCATGTAGGCGGTGCCGACCTGCACGCCCGAGGCCCCCAGCGCCATGGCCGCGGCCACGCCCTGGGCGTCCGCGATGCCCCCGGCCGCGATGACCGGGCACTGCACGGCGCCGACGATCTGGGGCAGCAGCGCGAAGGTGCCGGATTGCTTCGTCAGGTCGTGCGACAGGAAGTGCCCGCGGTGCCCGCCGGCCTCCAGGCCCTGCGCGATGACTGCGTCCACGCCCCGCGCCTGCAGCCAGAGCGCTTCTTCCACCGTGGTGGCCGACGCGAGGACTTTGGAGCCCCAGCTTTTCACCTGCGCCAGGAGGTCGTCCGGCGGCAGCCCGAAATGGAAGCTGACCACCGGCGGCCGGAACTCCGCCAGCAGGCCGGCCACCTCGGCGTTGAACGGATGGCGTCCCGCACCGGCGGGGATGTCCTCCGAACGAAGGCCGAATTCGGCGTAATAGGGCGCCAGCGCCGCACGCCATGCCGCCTCCCGCTGCGGATCGGGCTGGGGCGGCGTGTGGCAGAAGAAGTTGACGTTGTAGGGCCGGCGGGTGGCCGCGCGGATGGCCGTGACTTCCTGGCGGATCAGGTCGGGCGTGAGCCCGGCGCAGGGCAAGGAGCCCAGGCCCCCGGCTTCGCTCACGGCGATCACCATCGCGCTTCCCGACACCGCCACCATGGGCGCCTGGATGAGGGGAAATTCGGTGCCGAGGAGGTGTTGGAGCGTGGTCATCGGTGGGGCCTGTAGGGACGTGGTGGGCATTCTGCACCACCTCCCTGCAGCCGCCAGGCGCGGCGGTTCAGCGGGCGGGGCCGAATCCGAACAGCGAGGGTTTGGAGGGGGCCGGGGGATCGGCTGGCGGGCGCTCCGTCTGGGGCGCATCGTGCGATGGTGCCACCGCTTTCGCGGCCCGCTTCACGGCGAGGCGAGGGCCGATGTCCAGGTCTTCGATCATGGCTTGCAAGACCCGAAGCCCATCGGCCAGGGCCTGTTGGTAGGTGCCTGCGGCCGACGCGGACCGTTCCATCTCCGCCCAGGCACCGCCGCCTTCGCGCTCCATCAGCACCCAGCGGAAGTCCCCGGGGGCAGGCTCTTGCACATGGATGGCGATGGGGCGAAGGGCAGTCGGCATCACTCCAGCATAGGGGATCGCGGGGAATGGCCCAAGGCCGTGCAGCCCCCCGATTGGCAGGCAATGCCTACCGATGCGGCAAGCGGCCGCCTACAAGGGTGGCAGACCGATCGACGCAGACTGGGATGCACGGGGTTTCCCCTTCGGAGAAAAGTCACATGGCAACTGGCAGTCGCACGCTCTGGAAGGGCGCCATCACCTTCGGCCTGGTCCACATCCCTGTCGGGCTGCACACGGCGGCGACGGAGCAGGGCGTGGACTTCGACTGGCTGGACAAGCGGTCCATGGACCCGGTGGGCTACAAGCGCATCAACAAGAAGACCGGCAAGGAAATCGACAAGGACAACATCGTCAAAGGGGTGCAGTACGAAGACGGCAAGTACGTCATCATCAGCCCGGAAGAGATCGAGGCGGTGTTCCCCAAGACCACGCAGACCATCGAGATCGAGCGCTTCATCGACGCGAACGACATGCCGTTCATCTTCCTGGAGCGGCCTTACTACGTGGCGCCGGTCAACAAGAGCGACAAGGTCTATGCGCTGCTGCGCGAAACCCTCATCGCGACGGGCAAGGTCGGTCTCGCGAAGGTCGTCATCTCGACGAAGCAGCACCTGGCCGCGCTGGTGCCTTCGGGGCCGGCGCTGGTGCTGAACCTGCTGCGCTGGGGCGACGAGGTCAAGACGCTCGACTCGCTCGAACTGCCGGCCGCCGGCAAAAAGAGTGTGAGCGCCGCGGAACTCAAGATGGCCAAGCAGCTGGTCGAGGAGATGTCCGGAAAATGGGACCCCGCCGACTTCAAGGACGAGTTCCGCATCCAGGTGATGAGGCTCGTGGACAAGAAGGCGAAGGCGGGCGAAGGCCACACGGTGATGGACCCGGAGGAAGAAGCGCCGCAGACCGGCGAAGTGATCGACCTCACGGCCCTGCTCAAGCGCAGCCTCAAGGGTGGCTCCGCGTCTGTGCGCAAAGGCGCGGGCAAAACGGCCGGCAAGGCGGCCAAGGCGCCTGCCAGGAAGGCCGGTGCCAAAAGCGCCGCCGCCAGGAAGAGCGCACCGGAAAGAAAAGCGGCGTGAGCGATTGCTCGCCCGCGTGTTCAGACCGGTGATGCCATGCGCGTCGCCACGTGGAACATCAACAACGTCAACAAGCGGATCGACCGGCTGGTCGATTGGCTGCAGCGCACGCGGCCCGATGTGGTCGCGCTGCAGGAACTCAAATGTCCCACGGCGCAGTTCCCGCATGAGGCGCTGCGCGCGGCGGGCTACCGCGGCATGGCCGTCGGCCAGCGAACCTGGAATGGCGTGGCGCTGCTCGGCCGCGGGCACGATCCCCTGCCCGTGTTGACCGCGCTGCCGGGCGATCCCGCCGACAAGGAAGCCCGCTACCTCGAAGCGGCCATCCACGGCGTGCTCTATGCCTGCCTGTACCTGCCCAACGGCAACCCGCAGCCCGGCCCCCGATTCGATGCCAAGCTGCGTTGGTTTGAGCGGCTGAACCGCCGCGCCCAGGCGCTCTGGGCGTCTGGCCATCCCGTGGTGCTGATGGGCGACTGGAACGTCGTGCCGACGGATGCGGACATCTACCGGCCCGACACGTGGGCGGACAATGCCCTTTTGCAGCCGGCGCCCCGGCAGGCCTATGCCGACCTGTTGGCCCAGGGGTGGACGGATGCCATCGCCACGGTGCACCCGAAGGACGTGCCGTTCACCTTCTGGGACTACCGGCGCCGGCGCTGGGAGCGCGATGCGGGACTGCGCATCGATCACATCCTGGTGAGCCGCATGCTCCGCGTGGCGGATGCCGGCGTGGACCGGGACGAGCGCGGCAAGGCCAACGCCAGCGACCACGCCCCCGTCTGGGCGGAACTGACGGGGGCGAAAGCGCCGGTGCGGCGCCGGGCGGCCGGGCCGACTGGCGTTTGAACCCCCCACGTCCGGAGATCGCTGCCAGAATCCAGGGTGCCTCGACCCCTGAGGCCGCAAACACCTACTCCAGAAGGAAACGATGCCATGAACGACCCCAGCGGTTTTCCCGATCTCGAATATGTCGGCTTCTGGGCGCGCGTGGGCGCGACGCTGATCGACACCGTGCTGCTGATCGTCGTGACGGTGCCGCTGCTGGTGGCGTTCTATGGCTGGGCGTATTTCGAATCCGAACGCTTGGTCTTGGGGCCTGCGGATTTCGTCATCTCCTGGGTGCTGCCGGCCGTGGCGGTGGTGCTGTTCTGGCTGAGCCGGCAGGCCACGCCGGGCAAGATGGCCATCGGCGCCCGCGTGGTGGATGCCGCCACCGGCAAGCCGATGACCCCCGGGCAGTCGGTGGGCCGCTACGTGGCGTATTTCGCCTCCGCGATTCCGCTGGGCCTGGGCCTGCTGTGGGTGGCGTTCGACGGCCGCAAGCAGGGCTGGCACGATAAGCTGGCGGGCACGGTGGTCGTGCGGCCGAAGCGGCGTGGGACGCAGGCGGTGAGCTTTCCACAGGGTTGAAGACGTCCGCCCCGCACCAGGACCGCCACGGCGCCACCCCGCCTTCATTCACTGCACGCCTGTTTTCATGGCCATGACGATGCAATCTGCCCCCTTTTCAGACTGGATTCCGCTGCCCCCTGCACAAGCCGATGCCGCGATCGTGGACCTGGACGGCACCATGGTGGACACGCTCGGCGATTTTTCCGAGGCAATCAACCGCATGCTGCGC
This sequence comes from Acidovorax sp. SUPP2539, assembly GCF_030158975.1. NCBI lineage: Bacteria > Pseudomonadati > Pseudomonadota > Betaproteobacteria > Burkholderiales > Comamonadaceae > Acidovorax > Acidovorax sp. SUPP2539. The sequence goes on from NZ_BQXJ01000006.1 coordinate 122,697, forward strand.
GAGCTGGGGCTGCCCGGCATCGCGGCGCCCGACATCGAACGCATGGTGGGCAAGGGCTCGCAGCACCTGATTCATTCGGTGCTCAATCACGTTCTGGCGCATGATTCACTAGGGCATATTGCTATCAAAACAGAAGCAATCTATCCCCAGGCCTGGGAAAGCTACCAGCGCCATTACGCCGCCGTCAACGGCCAGTTCGCCGCGCTGTACCCCGGGGTGGTCACCGGACTGCAGGCGCTGCGGCGGCAAGGCGTGCGCCTGGCCTGCCTGACCAACAAGCCCACGGCGTTCGCCGTTGCGCTGCTGGAGGCCAAGGGGCTGGATGGCTTCTTCGAGAAGGTGTTCGGCGGCGATGCCTTCGAGCGCATGAAGCCCGACCCGATGCCGTTGTTCAGGACCTGCGAGGCGCTGGGCACCGTGCCCGCGCGCACGCTGATGATCGGCGACTCCAGCAACGATGCCCGGGCGGCCCGCGCCGCCGGCTGCCCCGTGGTGCTGGTGACCTATGGCTACAACCACGGGCAACCCGTGCGCGAGGTGGATGCCGACGGCTATGTCGATTCGCTGGAGGCGCTGCTGCCCGGCCCCTGACGCGCCGCAGCAGCGGGGCGATGGCCCGCTACCAGCGCAGCAGCCGAGGCCCCAGCACGGCACCAGCGGCCACCGGCAGCGACATGCCCAGAACGTACCAGATGGCAATGAACGGTGCGGCCAGCTCCGGGCAGTGCAGCGCATAGACCGTGGCACCGACCGCGCCGCCCAGGGCGCCGGCCCCTGCGCCTGCCCATGCGGGGCGGACGGGCGCCATGCCCCGCAACACCCAGATCGCGGCCAGGAACACCGGCAGCGACAGCATGGCGATGTTTTCCGCGCACACACGCCAGGTGCGGCTGAGCACCAGCTCCGGCAGTTGTGCCGCGGGGGCCTGCCACACCGCCATCAGCCCCAGGGCCCACACCAGGCCGATCGGGGCGGCCCAGCCCAGCCATGCGACGCGGGTGACAGAACCCGGTTTACCGAGCCGGGCGACCAGCAGCAACGCGGCCAGGGCCATCAGCAGCGGAGCGCCGAATTTCACCCAGAACATGGGCAGGGTGGCGTATTGGCCGAGCGCTGGATTGAGCCCGAGCCCATACCGCATCAGCAAGCCCGAAACCGGCACGGCCAGGAGAAGGCCGAGCGCCAGGCGCTTCGCTGCGGCATGGCGAGGGACCGGCACCGTGTCGGCGGCCAATAGATGGATCAGATCGTCGGTTTTCATGGGGAGGCCTTTGGCTTCGCCGTGGGTGGGGACGAAGACGCGATGCGGCTCGCCAGCGCCTTCAGGCCCCGGTGGATGCCGATTTTCACGGCGGATTCCGTCATGCCGGTTTCCAGGGCCACGTCGGAAACCGACCGGCCGTGCAGCTTGACCTGCTCAATGGGCAGGCGCTGGCGGTCGGGCAGTGTGGCGAGCAGTCGCCCGAGATCGCGCCGGGCTTCGGCGGCCGTGTCCTCGGTGTGATCGAAGAGGCCGGTTTCATCGTCGTCCAGGGGGTCGTGCAGCGCTTCGCGCGCCTGGCGCGCGCGCAGCAGATCGATGGTCTTGTAGCGCGCGATGGCGTGCACCCAGGCCGTGAGCGGCTGGGTGCGCTGGTAGGTGTGGCGCTGGTTGTGCAGGGCCAGCAGGGTGTCTTGCACAAGGTCCTCCACATCGTCGGGCCAACCGGACAGCCGCCGGCGGTAGAAGGACCGCAGGCGGGTTGCCATCTGCTGCAGGAATTGCCGGTACGCCGCCGCATCGCCCTCCAGCCCGGCGAGCATCAGGCTTCGCAGGCGCTGTTCGGTCTGGAGGTGCGCAATCTCTCGAGGCGGTCGGGGTGCCATGGCCGCATCAGGGTACACGGCATCGGCGCCACTCGCGCGCATCGCGCGATGGCTTCGAACACCGCCTGCGCTGACGGCATGCATGGACCCACTGCCTGCAGGCATGCCGTGGCTTATTTCTTCATCTCGTCCTTCTTCATCTCATCTTTCTTCATCGCGTCCTTTCCCATGGAATCCTTGGCCATAGGGTCGTGCTTCATGCCGTCTTTCTTCATCGCATCCTTCTTCATGCCGTCGTGTTTCATGGCGTCTTTCGGCGTGGCGTCCTTCGCCATCGAGTCCTTGGCCATGGGGTCCTTTTTCATCATGTCGTCCGCCGCCATGGCGGAGACGGAAGCCGCGGTCAGGCAGGCGGCGAGCAGTGCGGTCGTGAGCTTGTTCATGTCGAAAGTCCTTTTGTAGAGGGAAGAGAAAAATTGCGCCGCACCCGGGAATCGGGCACGGCTGCGCCGTCTGCGGCGCCGAGCCCGATCGCTCAGCTGCCGCCGAACCCGTTGTAGCCCTGGTCTTCCCAGTAGCCGCCTGGATAGGTGTTGGTCACGTACATCGCCATGACGTGTTTCGGGTTCTTGTAGCCCAGCTTGGTCGGTATGCGCAGCTTCAGCGGAAAGCCGTATTTCGGTGGCAATGGCTCGCCGTCGCAGGTCAGCGCGAGCAGCGTCTGCGGATGCAGCGCGGTCGCCATGTCGATGCTGGTGCGATAGTCGTCGGCACATGCGAAGCCGATGTACTTCGCGCTCAGGTCGGCGCCGATGCGCCGCAGAAAATCGCCGAAAGGCACGCCGCCCCACTTTCCGATCGCGCTCCAGCCCTCCACGCAGATGTGGCGGGTGACCTGCTCCTGCTGCGCGAGAGCGCGCAGTGCCGCAAGGGTCCAGGGGCGTTTTTCGGCCACCAGGCCGGCCACTTCGAGGCGGTAGCCTTCCTCTTTCACGATCCGGACTTCGTCTTCGCCGTAGTACGCATTGAAGGGAAACGGCCGGACGATCATGGATTCGGGATAGGTGGGCGCCAATCGGCCGGGGTCGAACAGCCATCCCTGGGCCCGGTCGTTCCAGCGCGAGATGCGCTGGAGAATGGCTTGCACATCCTCGTTGTCGCTGATGCTGCAGCCGGCCAGCAGGGACAGTCCGCCCAGCGTCAGGCTGCCGCGCAGGAAATGGCGGCGTGCGGCGGGCGCCATGCGGCGCTCCAGGAGTTTGCGCGCGTCGGCCACGGCCCCGTCTGCATCGGCGTTGGACAAGCTCCGGCGTCTGAAGAGGTTCATGCCGCACTCCCTTGGCGGCCGGCGCTCAGCATGGTGAGCAGCGTGCGCGGCACCAGGGCCACCATCACACCGTGCAGGGAAATGAAGCCGACCAGCAGCCCCATGGCCACGAAATGGATGCGGCGCGAGAACTCGTAACCCCCCATCCATTCCCGCAAAACGGGGAACTGCACGGACTTGAACAGCACGAGCCCGGACAGCACCAGGACCAGAAGGTCCAGCATCACGAACAGATAGGCCAGCCGCTGCACGCTGTTGTACTGGCGCGCATCCGTGTGGGCGAGCTTTCCGCGCAGGGCGTCCATGGCGTCGCGCAGCACGGCGCGCGGCCAGACCGGAAAGAACCTGCGGGCCAGCCGGCCGCTGGCGAGGTTCATCGCCAGATAGAACAGGCCGTTGGCCGCCAGCAGCCACATGGCGGCGAAATGCCACTGCAGTGCACCTCCGAGCCAGCCGCCGAGGGTCAGCGCGTTGGGCAGCGTGAAAGGGAAGAACGGCGCCGCGTTGTAGATGCGCCAGCCGCTGGCGATGAGGATCAGCACCGCCAGGGCGTTCAGCCAGTGGCTGACGCGTATCCACAAGGGGTGGATGGGCTGTGGTTTCGCGGATGCCGCCATGAATGCTCCTGAAAGAGGGCCCGGCGATCGGGCCTCGTTCAGTAGTTCGGGCGGAATGCGCCGCGGGTTACAGGCGGGTGAAAAAAATCCTGGAATTCAGGTGGCGTGCTGGCATCGCGGTTTTCTTCAAAGCGGTCGAATCATGCTCTGGCGCAATATGTACTAGGGCATGTAGCTATAAAAATAATAGCATTTGTTTGCGGGGCAGGAAAAGCAGGGGCCGGATGCCCGTGCGCCGCCAGCCGGAGGGCCGCGGACAACCGGGTCAGCCACCCTCCTTGCCCAGCAGCGCGTCCTTGAGCTTCCAGTCCGCCGGCCGCTCGCCCAGCCAGATGCCCATCAGGGCATCGAAGAATTCGGGCTCGCGGAACGGCTCGCCCTGCGCCACGCCCTTGACGCTGATCACGGTGCCCGTGCCGGGCAGCCAGTCCACGGTGAAGGTGTCGCCGGCCGAGAGCTTCTTGTGCTGGGAAAAGATCTCGCTCATGCGCAGCACGCCGGGCACCAGGCGGGAGAACGAGGCCTTGTCCATGTTGTCTTCCATGCCGCGCGAAAACAGCTTGCCCAGTTCGGCCGATTCGATGTCGCGCAGCATGGTGATCGACAGCCGCTTGGGGCCGCGCAGGGCGGCCACTTCCTGCGGCGTGCCCGCCTTGCGCTCCAGGTACAGGCCCGCCGTGTACACCTTGAACACGGCCTTGTAGCGGATGCCCGCGCCATTGAGCAGCAGCGGGCTGCCTTGCAGTTGCAACGCGGTGCCGTACTTCACATCGGCGACGGTCACGACCTGGGCCGAGGCGGCCCCCATGGTCACGAGAAGGCCGGCGAGGGTGGCGACCAGCCACCGCTGCAGAAACATCATGGCAACTCCAAAAAAAAGAACGATCGTTCGTTTCTGATTGTTGCTGCGTGCCGGGGCAGGCACAACAGGGTTTTCAGCAGGGGTTTCATCAGGGCCCTGGGACGGAATCGACCCGCCGTGCCGGTGCCGCGCGGCACGCAGGGGTTATGGCCTTGCTGGCTTTGCTGCGCCCGCGGTGGTTCAGGTTCTGGCGATCAGTTTCACGAGCTTTTGCGCCCATCCGAGCTTCATCGGCGAGTACGGCGGGAAGAACAGGCGCAGCCCATTGAGCGGGCCGTTGTAGAGGCAGGCCCGTTCATGCGAGAACGCGCGAAAGCCGTAAAAGCCGTGGGCGTTGCCCACCCCCGAGTGGTTGACGCCGCCGAACGGCAACTGGCTGTGCGCGTACTGCTGAACGCACAGGTTCACACCGAGGCTGCCGGAACTGGTCTGCTGCTGCAGCTTCGCCACGAGTGCCCGGTCCCGCGCGAAGAGGTACAGGGCGAGGGGTTTGAAGGCGGCGTTGATGCGCGCGACGACCTCGTCCACGGAGTCGAAGACGTGCAGCGGCAGCACGGGGCCGAAAATTTCTTCGGACGCGATGCGTGCATCGCCGGGAATGCGCCCCAGCAGCGTGGGTGCGACGTAACGCATGGGGGTGTCGTGTTCGCCACCGTCCAGCCGCGTGGCCCCCTTGGCGACGGCATCCTCGATCAGCGCGGCCATGCGCTCGGCGTGGCGCTCGGTGACCATGCGGCCCAGGTGCGCGCTGGTGGCGACGTCGGGCGCATTCTGGCCATACCGTTCGGCCACGACGCGGCGCCAGCACGCGATGAAACGCGCTTCGACACTTTGGTGGACGTACACATGGTCGGGCGCGACGCAGGTCTGCCCGGCGTTCGTGAGCTTTCCCCAGGCCAGCATGCGCACCGCCGCTTCGACGTCGGCACTCGCATCGACGATGGCCGGGGACTTTCCGCCCAGTTCGAGCGTCACGGAGGTCAGATGGAGGGCGGCGGCGGCCATCACCTTCTTGCCGACCTCCGGCGAGCCGGTGAAGAAGATGTGGTCGAACGGCAGTGCGAGCAAGCGCTCCGAGGTTTTCACGGCACCATGCACGAGGGCCACCTCCTGCGGCCCGAAGACTTCCGCGATCACTTCCTCGACGAGGGCGTTGACGTGGGGCGTGAATTCGGACGGCTTGAGGATCGCGGTATTTCCCGCTGCCACCGACGACACGAGGGGCCCCAGCATGGTATTGAGCGGGTAGTTCCACGGACCGATGATCAGGCAGCGGCCGCGTGGCTGGTACTGCACGCGTGCGCTGGTCCCAAGCGTGGTCAGCGTGGCGCCGATGCGGCGCAGGCGCATCCATCGCTGGAGATGGCCGATGGCATGGCTGGCCTCGTCGAGCACCGGCAGCAGTTCGGTCAGCTCCACTTCCATCCGCGGCTTTCCCAGGTCGGCGTGGAAGGCCGCGTACCAGCGCTCCCGGCGCGCCAGCACGGCGCGGCTGAGCCGGCGCAGCTTGTCGCGGCGTTGCGGTGCGGTCGATTCGCGCAGCGCCAGCGCAGTGGCCGCCTGCGCATCGAACAGGGCGCGGATGGCCGTGGCATCCGCATCGGCCGATGCGGTCACCATGGCCGAAGCTCTGGGCCGAGCGGGGGCACATCGCGGCGCAGGATCCGCACGACCAGGCGTTTGGGCAACGCATTGGCGAGCCAGACCAGGGCGGCCATCGGCCGGGGAAAGGCATAGTCCATGTAGCGCCCCTGGAGGGCCCGAAGAAGGTGATCGACCGCGCGGTCTTCCGACATCTGCAACGGCGCGGGCATGCCATCGTCGGCGGTCGCCTCGGTCGCAATGAATCCCGGATAAACGGAGACGAAACGGATGCCGAACTCCGCAAACTCCACCCGGCAGGTGTCGATCAACAGCTTCAGGGCGCCTTTGGCGGCGCAGTACGGCCCCTGCAACGGCACCCCCAGAAGGCCTGCGAGCGAGTTGGTGGCGACCACCACGCCGCTGCGCTGCCGGCGCATGGCGTCCAGCGCCGGAAACAGCACGTTGACCGCGACGTCGTAGTTCGACCGCATGTACCCGAGCACTTCGCCGGCGGTCATGCTGCGCATGTCGATGGCGGGCGCGCCGCCGGCGTTGAGCATCAACAGGTCGATGCGGCCGTGCTCGGCCAGTGCGCCCTGCACAGCGCGCAGGGCGGCGGCGGGGTCCTGGGCATCCGCCACCTGGAGGCTGCAGCGGCCTCCCCGTGCCGCGATCTCGGCGGACAGATGCCTCAGCCGGTCTTCGCGCCGCGCCATGGCCACCACCTGGGCGCCCATGCCCGCCAGGCGAAGTGCCAGCGTGCGGCCGATGCCGGACGAGGCACCGACGATCAGCACGACCTTGTCCTTGTATTCCATGTGGGGTCCTTCGATGGTTGGCGCCCGGTCGTTCATGGGGCGCAAGCGCGCATCCGTGGAGTGCGGCCCAGGCCGTCAGTAGCCCTTGGTCTCTTCGGGAAGCAGCCCCTGGCGGACCCGCAGGCGCGCCCGGTGCTCGTCCTTCATGAGGCGGCGGTTGGCCACGTACCGCACCACCCACGGCAGGGGCCGCACCTGGCCGCCACCGGCCGCAGCGAGCAGATAGGCTTTGGCGCACTTTTCGAACAGCTCCGCATTGAGGGCGAGCCGTGCACCGGTCATGCCCAGCACGAGCGGCTGTCCTTGCACCAGCAGCGCGTTGCCGCCGAGGCGCAATGCCTTGCCGACGGCGGCGAGGGACGACGCTGGCGCCATGCGGCCCAGGTGCCGTACCTGCTCGTCGAACACCCCCGGCATCGCCCCGCCGAAATCGGCCAGGCCCGTCCCGAACGTGCCACCGCCCGAGGCCACGGCGCAAACATCGTCGCGCGACGCAAGGACCTGCGCGTGCAGGCCCGGACCTGAACCCGAAGACGCCAGATCCATTACGCCGAGGCGCCGCGGCGCTGCATCGCCCGCGGCTCCGAACCACATGCCATCGCCGCCGGGAATGCGCAGCGACAGCGCGGCCGCCGCTCCCTGCAGCAGGTGCTTGTGCATCAGGCGATCCCGCAGCTGGAGCCACAGCTGTTCCAGTGCCCGGTCCATGTACGCCGCCGTCATACCAGTGCGAACACGTCGTCGAAGCGGTTCAGTGCGTCGTCGATCACTTCGTCGGTGTCGGCGAGGCTCGTGTAGACGCGGCTTCCGGCCAGGGTGATGAGGCCGTGCGCCGTGTAGGCCGCGCCCATCTCCTCCATCATGTGCTTGCGCTGCTTGGCCTCGTTCCGCACCTTGAACAGTTTCCACAGGCTGCTGGTGTCCAGCAGCAGGACGCCCGAAGTCTGCAGGTGTACGATGGAGCCCATGTTGTAGGTCACGTAGGGCAGGTTGCGGCGGCGGATGATCTCCTCGAGGCCGCGGCGCAGGCGGTCCCCGGCCTGGCCTGCCACCACGGCGGCGTTGGTGCGTTCGGCTTCCTGCAGCGCGTAGTAGCCGGCCACGCAGGACAGGGGGTTGGCCGTCAGCGTGCCACCGACGAAGGCGCGGCGCGAGGTGGTGCCGATGCCGCCGACCAGCGACATCATGATGTCCCTTTTGCCGCCGATGGCCCCGGCCATCGGATACCCCCCGGTCAGGCATTTGCCAAGCACGGTGATGTCCGGCGTGACCCCGAAATAGGCTTGGGCGCCGCCCATGCCGATGCGGAAACCCGTGACGACCTCGTCGAAAATCAGCAGCGTGTCGAACTCGTCGCACAGCTTGCGCACTTGCGCGTTGTAGCCCTTGTGGACAGGCCGCGTGCCGCTCTCGGGCCCCAGGGGTTCGAGCAGCACGGCCGCCGTGCCGCCGCGCAGCCGGTTGAGCTGCAATTGGCGGCGCAGCGCCTCCAGGTCGTTGGGAGGGCACTCCTGGGTGTGGCCCGTCGCGCCGCGTGGAATGCCGGTGGCCTCCATGCGCCCGGTATTGGGCAGGCGCATGCCGTAGACGAGCTGGTCGCTCCAGCCATGGTAGGCGCCGCCGATCTTGATGATCCGTTTTTTCTTCGTGTAGGTTCGCGCGAGCCGCACCGCGCCCATCACCGCTTCGGTGCCCGAACCCAGCAGCCGCAGCATGTCCACCCCGGGCATGTGCCTGCAGACCAGCTCGGCAAGCTTCACCTCGTATTCGTGAAGCAGGCCGGTGACGGGGCCGCATGCGTCGATGAGCGCATGGACCTTCTGGCGAACGGCCGGGTGGTTGCTGCCCAGCAGCGTAGGGCCGCCGGCCTGCAGGAAGTCGATGTAGCGGTTGCCGTCGACGTCGGTCAGATGGGCCCCTTCGGCATGGGAAATGGCCAGGGCGAAGGGGTGGTTGAAGGCCAGGTTGTGCTGGATTCCGCCCGGAATGACCCCCTTGGCCCGCTCGGCCAGCCGCTTGGAGCCCGCGCATTTGGCTTCGAACCAGCGCAGGACGTTGGGCATGGCATCCGGCCGGATGGGCCGCATGGGCTGCGCCACCAGTTCGGAAAACCGTTGATAGAGCGACGGGGTGTCGGGCCAGGACGAGATGGCGGTGGGCGGCATGGCTGCAGCGCCGGCGGCGGCGTGGATGGTGGCGAGGTTGCTCATGGGAAGTGCTCGAGGGAGGAAACGTTCAGGCCGTGGCTCGGGTGTGCAGCGCATCGCGCGTGCGCTGCAGGGCCTGTTCCATGGCCGGGGAGGCCGAGGTGACGCGATGTCGGATGCGCTGATCCAGCAGCGAGCGGGCAAGGGCTTCGAGGTCATCCACGGCCTGCATGGCCGCATCGCTGTCGCGGCCACAGCACAGGATGCCGTGGTTGTGCATCAGGTAGGCGTTGACATCGCCACGGACCTTGCGGCTGAACTTCCAGGCCAGCCAGCCGCTGCCCGACGGCGCATAGCCCACCACGGGAAGGCGTGCTCCCAGCGTGGCCCGCCAGGGCGGGGGAACGGCAATTTCCTCGCCCAGCAACGCCAGCGCGCTGGCCACCGGCTGGTGCGTATGGATGCTGCAGCCCGATTCGGGCCGCGCCCGCAGCACGCCCGCATGAAGGCTGCTCTCCACGGACGGCGTGCCCTCGCCATCGGTCTGCCTCAGGTCGGTCAGGCGCAGGACGCAGACGTCCGCGGGCTTCATGGCGTGGTAGTCGATCGCCGACGGGGTGACGGCCACGAGGTCGGCATCGATGCGCAGCATGATGTTTCCGCCAGTGCCGGCAAAGTAGCCACGGCGGGAGAGTTCGAGGCAAAGGTCCACCACATGCCGGCGTTGGGATTCGTGTTTCATGGGCTCTCGCTGTCAGGAAAGGGCCGGTGCATTCAGGCGGTGGTACAGCGGCGCCAGGCGCGTATGGACCTCCTTGAACGTTCCGAATTTCTCGTCGTACAGATTCCTCAGCGACGAGGCGGGCTCGTACACCCGGCGGATCTGGCGCAGCTGGCCCAGGTCGGAGAAGGACAGGGCGCCGATGCCCACGCCCGCGATGAACGTGGCGCCGATCGCATTGGCCTGGATCGGGCTGGCGGGTTGGCGGATGGGCTGTCCCGAGACGTCCGCCATGATCTGGCACCAGACCTCGCTTTGCGCGCCACCTCCCACTGCAGTGATGACGCCCGGGTTGCGCCCGAGCAGCCTGGAGAAGGGCTCCAGCATCCATCGCGTGTTCAACGCGACGCCTTCGAGAAAGGCGCGAAAGATGTCTTCGCGCGAATGCTCCAGCGACATGTTGATGAGTCCGGCGCGCAGCCGCGGGTTGTCCACGGGCGTGCGCTCGCCGTACAGCCATGGGGTGTAGATCAGCCCCCTGGCGCCCGGTGGAACGCGCGCGGCAATGCGGTTCAGCGCTTCATAGACTTCGGGATGCTCTTCGTCGCTGGCCAGTTCATCGGGGTGGTACAGGATGCGGTCGCGCAGGAACGACAGGTTGGCACCGGCGGTGGACTGCAGCGCCATGGCGAGGTAGCGGCCCGACACCGCGCAGGGCACGGCGGCAATCTTGCGGAAGATGTCGGTCTTCATGAACGGCACATGCGCGCCGAGCCAGGAAGAGGTCCCGAGGTACAGGTGCGTTTCGAAGTCGTCGACGGCCGCGCCCACCGCAACGGCGGAGTTGTCGACCGCGCCAGCCACCACCGCCGTGCCGGGGTCCAGGCCGAGCGCCTCCGACACCTCGGGAAGCAGGGTGCCGATCACATCGGTGGATCGGACGATCTCGGGCAGCTTTTCCGCATCCACGCCCAGCATGCGCAGCAGCCGCGCGTCATAGTGCACGTGGTGCGGGTCGCGGTTGTCCGTGACCCACGCGGTAAGGATGGAATCCTGCGTGGCGCACAGGCGGCCGCACAGGCGCAGGTTCAGGTAGTCCAGCGCGTTCAGGAACTTGTGCGTCTTCTCGTAGACGTCGGGGCATTCGTCGCGCACGTAGGCGATGTGTCCGGCGCTGTCGCGGCCCGTGGTCGACGGGGCGCCACCGGTCAGGCGCAGCCACTGCCAGAGTTTCAGGGGGCTGTAGCCCTCGATGTTGCCGAACCGGCCACGCGTGCGCCGTGCGATGGCGGGCGCGCCGCGGGCATCCAGCCAGCTGATGGCGCGTCCGATGGGGCGGCCGGCCCGGTCCACGCAGACCGTGACTTCCGTCTGCGTCGAGCAGCACACCGCAACGACGCGTTGGCGCCGCTGTGCGTCCGCATTCAGCAATTCGCCCGCGGCCTCCATCAGGGCCTGCCACCAATGGGCGGGATCCTGTTCGGCCGTCACGCCATGCACCTCCAGGGAGACGGGCCTGAAGGCCCAGGCGTGCACGGTCCCGTCCAGCGTGACCAGGGCGCATTTGCAGCCCGACGTGCCGAGGTCGACGGCGAGCACCAGGCGTTGGGCAAGACTCATCGAGGCCTCAGAACTTGCGCGAGACGGCCAGCACGAGCCGGTTGCCGTCCACCGCCCGGATCTTGTCGCCATCGACCACCTGGAACAACTCGCGCGTTCGGGTCTTGGGCATGACGTACTCGGCGCTCCAGTCGAAGCCCCACCGCTTGTGCAGCAGGCCGATCGAATAGTCGCTGGCGTTGGCTTCCTTGAAGTTCTTGATGCGCTGTATTCCGGCGTGCAGTTTCAGCGTCGTCTTGTCGTCGAGGGGGATCTTGTAGTCGAGGTCGGCGAGCCAACTGCCGCGCGAGTCGTGGTCGCCGCGGGCATAGCAGTCGAGCGCCTTGGTGGGGTCGGCCGACAGGGCCAGCATCTGGCCGCAGACGCCGCTGGTGCTGGCGCCCCGGTAGTTTTTGGACAGCACGGTCAGGATGCGCGCATCGAGCGCGCCCCAGCCCAGTTCGAGCACGGCGTAGGTCGAGTTGTATTTCGTCGTCCGGAAGTGGGTGGGCGTGCCGGTGCTGGCATCGAAGCCATAGGGCGCATCGAACTTGGCGCCGGGAAAGAGCTCGCTGGCCACGCCCACGCCGTAGTGCCAGCCGTCCGGGTCCCCGAAGCGCCAGCCGGTGGCCAGCAGCACGTTGTATCCGTCGCTGCCCGTGTAGACCTTGTTGCTGATGGTGGACAACTGCGCCAGCGCGATCACGCCGCTTTCGTGGGCGAATTGCACGGCCAGCTGCGCCCCGGGGCGGTTCAGCGAATCGGAAAGGCCGCGCGTGCGCTGGTCGCTGAGCAGCTTGACTTCGGTCTCCACGGCGTAGCTGGCGGTCTCGTCAGCCTGCGCAGGGATGGCGATGCCGCCGAGCAGCGCGCCGGTGGAGACCAGGAAGACCAGTGGACGTTTTTTCATGCGAGATCCTTTCGCTGGTGGGGTGGATGAACGGGACGGGTTCAGGGCTTGCACACGGGGGTGGCAGGAAGGGCGGCAACGCGTTGCAGCTGCTCGGTCTGTCCCAGGATCTCGGTGCCCAGGAACGCTCGGATGTGCAGCTCTCCCGACTTGACCCGCAGCGCGCCCTTGTATTTCTTGCCGTCGCGCGGGTCATAGACCCACCCATCGCGCCAGGCATCGTTCTGGTAGTGCTCCAGCCGGGCGATCTGCACGCCGCAGCTGTCCTTGGCCTGGCCTGCGTCCTTGTCCCAGACGATGTGCCCGCACAGCGCCGTGGGCGCATCGGCACAGGGCTTGAACTCGAGGACCGCATCCTTGTCAGCCCCCATCCACAGGCCTTTCGCCTCGTCAGGACCGGCGGCCCATGCGGGCTGAGCCAGTGTGGCCAGCACGACGGCAGCGCGAAGGAGGGGGGCGAATGTGGTCATCACAATGACTTGGTTATTTGGTAATGATGGCTAGTTTATAGCTATGACTACTATTTTGAAAAGAGAGATTTCTTTGTGAAAACCCTAATAGGGTCGCGGAGGGTCAGCGTTGGCGCAGTGCGCTGGGGCAGGCGCCTGTCCACCGCTTGAATGCACGGCGAAAGGCTCGCAAATCGTCGAAGCCCGTGGCGGATGCGACTTCATGGATGGGCAGCGCCGCGCGTTGCAGCAGCGCCAGTGCGTGGTCGCGGCGCACTTGGTCGTGCAACGCGCGCCATGACACGCCCAGGGCGTCCAGGCGCCTTCGCAACGTGCGCTCCCCGAGGTTCAGGTGGCGTGCGAGGCCCGCCATGGACGGCGCGTTGTCCAAGTTGCCGCGCAGCCACGTCAGTGCGCTTTCATGAAGATCGTTGCGGTTGCCGGGGCATTCGAGCAGGGCCGCCAGATGCTCGCGCAGTGCGTCGCAGGCGTAGGGGTCCCATCCGGGCAACTCCTGGGCAAGCCATCGCTGCGAGGTCCACATGCGGTGTGCCGGCCTGTCGAATTGCACGTTGCAGCCGAAGACACGCCGATGCGCCATGGCGTGCGCCGGCGCAGGCCATGCCAGTTCCACCCGTTCGGGCGTGAAGTCCGCACCGACCAGCGCGCGCACCACGGTCAGGCTGGCCGCGAAGGCCTCCTCGATCAGCAAGGGCTCGAGTTCGGGATCGTGGTAGCGGGGCTGCGCCTCGACCACCAGCAGGCCATCCTGGCGTTCGATTCGGAAAGATACCAATGCGCCCGCCTCGCTTTGATGCACCGCACAGAATGCGATGGCCTGGCCCAGTGTCTGGCAGGTGAGCATGGCCAGGCCGGGCAGCCCCCAGGAGAGCGGGGTCTGCGCCTGTCCGGCGAGCAGGCCCAGCGAAGGTTCGTTCAGTTGTGCCTGTACCCGCTTGCACAGCGCCCGCGTCTGGCGGTAGGACACCCGCAACGCGGGATCCCGCAGATCCTCGGGGCCGAAGCCCAAGCCGAGGCACAGGCGGTCCGGCGGCAGGCCGCGTGCCTGCGCGACGCGCAGCAGCGCCCGGATGAGCATCGGCGGCACGATGGCGCGGTTCTGGAGCGCCGTTTCGGTCTGCGTCATGGCATCCAGGCCGAAACGGCCCCGCGCTTGTCCATTGCGAACACCGCACGCTGGGCCCCGCCCGATACGCTAGGCCCAACGAATGGAGTGGGTTGATGCGAACTGCTTTGGTGACGGGAGGCTCGGGCTATGTGGCCGGCCATCTGGTGAAGTTGCTGCTGGAAAACGGATGGGCCGTGCACGCGACCGTGCGCGATCTGGGCAAGGCGCACAAGCTGTACGCCCTGCTCGGGTTGCAAACGCTTTTCCCTGGCCGGTTGCGGCTGTTTGCCGCGGACCTGCTGCGGGAGCGATCGTTTGACGAGGCCATGGGCGGCTGCGACACGGTGTTCCATGTCGCCTCCCCTTTCTTTCTGCCCGAGCAGATCAAGAACCCGCGGGTCGAATTGCTGGAGCCTGCGCTGGCGGGCACACGCAACGTGCTGGCCGCGGTCAACCGCTGCGAGTCGGTCGGCAAGGTCGTTCTGACATCGACCGTGGGGGCCATGTTCGGCGACTACGCCGACGTCCTGCAGATGAAGGGGCACGTGCTCACGGAAGACCAGTTCAACCGCACCAGCACCCTGGAAAACAACCCGTACCACTACTCGAAAGTGGTGGCCGAAGAGGAGGCGTGGCGCATCGCCGGCGGCCAGAAACGCTGGCGCATGGTGGCGATCAACCCGGGCCTGGTCCTGGGGCCGGCGTTGACGCCCGAATCGGAGTCGGGAAGCCTTTTCCTGCTGGACGAACTGATGCGGGGCGTGTTCTTCTACGGAGTGCCGGACTTCAGCTTCTGCACGGTGGACGTGCGCGACGTGGCGAAGGCACACCTCGCCGCTGCGCTGAACGATGGGGCCCAAGGCCGCTACATCGTCGCGGAGCGTGAAATGACCCGGTTCGTCGAGATGTCGCGCATCGTGCGGCGTGTGCACGATCGGCCCTGGCTGCTGCCCCGGCATCCGTTGCCCGACGCGCTGGTGCGTTGGATCGGGCCGCTGTTCGGCCTGTCGCAGTCCTATATCCGCAATCATCTCGGCATCCGCTTCACGCTCGACAACCAGCGCAGCATGGACGAACTCGGTTTGCGCTATCGCCCGATCGAAGAGACGCTCGCGGCGCATTCCAGTGCGTGGCAGGCATGGCGCAAGGCGGTTAGAACCTGATCCGGCCAGTCAGGATCTGCCACCACATGCACCAGTCGCCCATGAAGCTCATGAGCGGGTAGCGGAAGGTGGCGAGGCGGTTGTGTTCGAAGAAAAAATGCCCGACCCAGGCGAAGGCGTAGCCCTGAAGCAGCGCCAGTCCCAGCAGCCCACCGTTCTGCTGCCATAAGGCGGCCGTCAGGAGAATCAGGGCCATGCTGCTGCCCAAAAAATGAAGGCGGCGCGAGACCGGGTTCGCGTGCTCGCTGAGATAGAAGGAATAGAACTCGCGGAAGGTGCGGTACGGTGGCTGTGAAGACATGCTGACTCCCTTGGCGTGATCGCTAGGCGGAAAATGCGTGGCGTTGGGTAACGGAGCGCCAGCACAGCGTCAGCGTGGCCACGGCGCCAAAGGCGGCACTGACCACCGGCACGGCATGCGCCTGCTCTCCCTGGACGAAGAACGAGGCGACCAGCGGTCCGAACGCGATGCCGAACACCTGGGCGGCAGGGATGAGGGACGCCACGCGCCCGCTGGCATCGGCGTCAAAGGCGAACCGCATCTGAAACGGCGTGATGAACAGCCAGGTGAAGGCGAACAGGCCACACAGCGCGGCGAAGTCCGTCGTGGCCCCTGCGCCGGTGTAGAAGATGCCGATCGCCACACCGCACAGCAAGGTCGAGCCCGCAAGAAGTGCCTTGGGGGCCTGCAGCGAGCGCACCAGCGCCGAGCCGCAGAGCCCGCCAACGACCTGCACGCCCAGGCAGGCCGCGATCAGCGTCTGCACCGCGGTCGCGGAGAAGCCTACGTGGATGCCCAGCGGTTCGACGTACGCCCAAAGGGCCCCCAACGTCGACAGCTGCAAGAAAACAGTGATGAGTGGCGTCGCTTTCTGCCAGGTCCAGGCAAAGGCGCCGGTCGGCGGCGTGGGTAGCGGCTGAAGGTGGCGCGGCAGCGCAAATGCCAAGAGCACGGGCACCAACAGCAGCGACGCGAGCAGCGCGAAGGCGCCGGCCCAGCCATGGGTGGGGATGATCACATGGGCCAGCAACAGCCCCACGAACGCCTGGGCCAGGGTCTGGAGCACGAAGAAGAGGCCCGCGATGCGGTCGGGATTGGCGCTGCGCACGATCACTGCCGTGGTCCCCCACACCAGAATGCCTTCCGCCAGTCCGGCCGCCGCGCGGTACGCAACGAACCCCATGTCGCCGACCGCATGCAGCGTCCCCACGTTCATCGCGGCGGCCGCGGCCGCCGCGATGGCGGTGGCCAGGCGAAGATGCACCAATGGCAGCGCAAGATCGCCGAGCAGGGCCCCCAGCCCCAGCGCCACAATCTCGGCCATTGCCACCAACCCCAGTCCCTCCAGGCTGACCTGCCTGGCCTCCAGCAGTTCGCCCAGCAAAATCGGCTGCAACCCGAGGACCAGCAGCGCTAGCGAGCCCACCACGAGCGCGGTCATTAACGCGGAAGTATGGATTTCTTTGCGCTGTGTCACGGTGCCATCCTTGAAGGTAGTGATCACTATGATATTGTCATGCGGCCCAGTTGTTTCACCTTTTATATGGGGAGAATCCCGAACACCATGAAGAAAGAGAAAGCCGCTTTGCCACGGACTCGCCGCGTTCAGCCCGATCTCGCCACCAAGGTACAGCCCGCGCAGCAGCGCGCCACCGATACGTTCGAACGCATCCTCGAAGCGACCGCACTGACGCTGGACGAGGTCGGCATCGAGCGGCTGTCGACCAATCTGGTTTGCGAGCGCGCTGGAATGACGCCGCCTGCGCTCTACCGCTACTTTCCCAACAAATACGCGTTGCTATCGGAGTTGGGGCAGCGGCTGATGGTGCGCCAGAACGAGTGCGTGGAGCGCTGGATCCAGCCAGACGTCTTCCTGAAAGGTGCCCCGAGCCTGGAGCGCGCGCTGGAGGGCCTCTTGCTCGATACCTACGAAGTGACGCGCCACACCCCGGCAGGCGTGTGGATCATGCGAGCCATGCGCGCCGTGCCGGCATTGCAGCAGGTCCGGCTCGCCTCCCACGCGCAGGTCACCGAGGCGCAAGTGCGGCTGTTGGTGGAGGTGCTTCCGGATGCCGATCCCACGGAATTGAAACTGGCCAGTCGCATCGTGGTGGAAATGCTCTATTCGGCGGTCGAGATGCTGTTCGATGAAACGATGGATCCCCAGGCCGTGGCACGCGTCGTCGCCAGAATGATGTCCAGCGAGCTCGATCGCCTGGCCCCTGCGGTGAAACGTTCCCGCTGAACGCCGCACGCGCCATGCGTCTCCCGAGGCATCGGCGGCAGGCCTTGCCTCCCCTTTCGCGTTTTCATGGCGGTGGTCGCGAAGGGTGGCCGATGGCATGCATTTCCCGTGCAATGCATGCCATCGACGGTGGTCACGTGGCGATGCCCTTTCGCCTTGGGCCATCCAGGCTGGCCGCAGGCGCTTTGCTACACTTTCTCCCCATGTTCATTCACCACGTGTTCATCACAGGTTGCAGCGACCGGGGAGCCTGGCCCTGGCGCAAGCCAGCCGCATCGAACGCCTGATGGCACCTGGGGCAATCCCAGCTGCACCCGTGGCCCTGACGGGCCGAACGCAATGAACTGCGGCGCCCCACGTCCTTGTGCTGGCGCTGCCCGATTGGGAAATTCCCGTGATTACAGAACTTGAATTCAAAAGCCTGGCCAGCGAAGGCTACAACCGCATTCCGCTCATTGCGGAGGCCTTCGCCGACCTGGAGACGCCGCTGTCGCTTTACCTGAAGCTGGCCTACAGCAAGGACGGCGGAAAATACAGCTTTCTGCTCGAATCGGTCGTGGGCGGAGAGCGGTTCGGCCGCTACAGCTTCATCGGCCTGCCGGCGCGCACCTTGCTGCGGGCCAGCGGCTTCGGGGCCGACGCCAAGACCGAGGTGGTCACCGATGGGCAGGTGGTCGAGACCGCCGCCGGCAATCCGCTGGACTTCATCGAGGCGTACCAGAAACGTTTCAAGGTAGCGCTGCGCCCCGGCCTGCCGCGGTTTTGCGGCGGGTTGGCGGGGTATTTCGGCTATGACGCAGTGCGTTACGTCGAAAAGAAGCTCGAAGCCAGTTGCCCGCCCGACACGATGGGCATGCCGGACATCCTGCTGCTGCAGTGCGAGGAACTGGCCGTCATCGACAACCTCTCGGGCAAGCTGTACCTCATCGTCTACGCGGACCCGGGCCAGCCCGAGGCTTATTCCAGGGGCAAGCAACGCTTGCGGGGTTTGAAGGACCAGCTCAAGTATTCGGTGGCCGCGCCGGTCGTCAAGCCGACGGAGAGCCATCCCCCCCAGCGCGACTTTGCCAAGGCCGATTACCTGGCGGCAGTGGACCGCGCCAAGGAGCTGATCGCCGCGGGCGACTTCATGCAGGTGCAGGTGGGCCAGCGCATCCAAAAGCGTTACACCGAGTCGCCGCTTTCCCTGTACCGCGCGCTGCGGTCGCTGAATCCCTCGCCCTACATGTTTTATTACCACATGGGCGACTTCCACATCGTCTCGGCGTCGCCCGAGATCCTGGTGCGGCAAGAGAGCACCCCGCAAGGCCAGAAGGTCACGATCCGGCCGTTGGCCGGCACGCGCCCGCGCGGCAACACGCCGGAGCATGACAAGGCCACGGAAGTCGAGCTGGTGAACGATCCCAAGGAGCGCGCCGAGCACGTGATGCTGATCGACCTGGCGCGCAACGACATCGGGCGCATCGCCAAGACGGGCACGGTGAAGGTGACGGAGGCGTTCGCCGTGGAGCGCTACAGCCACGTGATGCACATCGTGAGCAACGTCGAGGGCCTGCTCAACGACGGCATGACCAACATGGACGTGCTCAAGGCCACGTTTCCGGCTGGCACGCTCACCGGCGCGCCCAAGGTGCATGCGATGGAACTGATCGACCGGCTGGAGCCCGTCAAGCGCGGCCTGTATGGCGGGGCGTGCGGCTATCTCAGCTACGCCGGGGACATGGATGTGGCCATTGCCATCCGCACCGGCATCGTGAAGGACGGAACGCTCTATGTTCAGGCCGCGGCCGGTGTCGTGGCCGACTCGGTGCCCGAGCTGGAGTGGAAGGAAACGGAACACAAGGCCCGCGCCCTGCTGCGCGCTGCCGAACTGGTTGAGGAAGGACTCGAATGATGACCCGGGCGATCGACAAGGTGGAGCGCTGCAGCAGCATGGCGGAGGTGCGCGCGCGCATCGACGCGCTGGACGACATCCTGGTGCCGTTGCTGGTGGAGCGCGGCGGCTACATGACCCAGGCGGCGTTGAACAAGCAGCGCGAGTCCCAGGTGCGGGACGAAGGCCGCATCGAATTCATCGTGCACCGGGTGCGCGAGCGCGCGCTGGCCGAAGGCGGTGAGCCCGAGGTGATCGAGGCCATCTACCGCAGCATGATGGAGACCTACATCGCCTATGAGCATGAAGAGTTTGCGCGGCTGGTCGAGCAAGGCGCCAAGACCTCGGTGAAGTGACGGCAGGGCGGCGGGCGGCTGTCGCGCCCCGCCAGCCGTGATGTCAGTGCGCATCGGCGGGACGCCCGGCGGACAGCTTGAAGGCGTTGGCCAGCGTGGACCGGTTGCAGATGCCCCAGCGTGACGCGACGTCCAGCATGTGGGCCCGTCCGCCGGTTTCGCTCATCTCGCGCAGTTCGTCTTCGATGCGCTTCACGCGCTCGGTCCGGATCAGTTCGGCAGGCGTCATTCCCAGGTGGTTGCGGAACGCCAGTTGCAGCGCGCGTTCGGTGACCCCCAGGCGGCCTGCGATTTCACGCACCGAAAGGTTGGCGTCGTGCAGGTGCTCCACGATGTAGCGGTAGGCCGCGCGATAGCGGGGCGGCAGGCGCAACCCGGTCGTGTCCTGGGCCTGGGAGGGCAGGGTGGACGCGGCGCTGTTCATGCGCGCGAGCACCGTGTTGTGCACCACCCGCATGGCCTGGGCCACGTGGCGCTTGTACTGGCGCAGTGACTCGCCCAGCCGGCCTTCTTCCATGTGGATCTTGGACAGGCAGTACTGGATGTCCGACGCGTAAGGGTGCCGATCGACCTCGCGTTCGACGCTGGCCAGCGGCTGGATCACATCGCGGGCACCCGTGGCCGCCTTGTCGGTCAGCAATGCGAGGCAGGCTTCCACCCGTACTTGCGATTCCAGGCCGGCCAATTCGTGTTCGCGCAGCCAGCGCACGAAGCCCGCCACCGCCTCTTGCCGACTGGCGGGATGGTGTCCCAACAAGCCGCAGCGCAGGAAAGCCAAGCGGGCCCGCAGAAGCTCGGGCACGTGGGTGCTCGACTCGAGCGTTGCCAGTTCGGCCACCATCTCCGCCGCGGTGGGCAGATCGCGTGCCAGCGCCATGGCGGACTCCGAGAGTGCATGGTCGGTCAGTTCTTCATGGCGCAGCAGGTGCACCCGGGCCAGTACCTCCAGGCGGATCGCCCTGGCGTGCGGCTCCAGCATGGCTGCAGCGGCAGATTGGCAGAGCGCTTCCGCCTGGCGTGCGGTGGCCAGGGCTTCTGCATGCTGGCCCAGGGCCTGCAGCGACAGCGCCTTGCCGCAATGGCCTTCCACACGCAACTCAAGCGGGGCCTCGTGGTCGCCAGCCACGATCGACCAGCAAGCCACGGCGCGGGCGGGCTTGTTCAAATGATGAAAGAGCCAGGCCTGGTCCAGTGCCGACTGCCAGCGCACGTTGCTGCGCGAAACCTGGTCATAGGCCTTGAGTTGCTGGTGAAACACTTCGCTGGCCGCCTCTTCCATGCCAACCAGCAGCAGGCTGCGTCCGAGCAGCGCGCCTTCCTGTGGCGTGCCCGTATCACGCCCATTGCGCTCCAGGCGCCGGCGGCCGATGCCCGCTGCGTCCTTGACGCGCATGGCATGAATGAGATTGGAAAGCTCTGGCGCCTGGGCTTGGGCGCGCTGGCAGGTCAACGACAGAAGTGTGAGCAGCATGGGTCTTCGCGGTGTTGCCGCGCCTTTGATTGATGACCAGTCAATGCTAGGAACGGGCGTCCGGGCAATGCTCAACTTCCTTACGTTCAATCCTCAACTTTTGCTAATTGCCACGTTTTGTGGTGAGTGGCTTCGGATACCTTTGCACGCGTTGCCTGAAGCTATTGGCAGCACATCCGCTCCCCCGTTCATCCAATATTCATCGGCGAGTCACCGGTTTTTCATGAAGGGCTGTTTCTGCATTCATGCGAGGTGTTTAGAGTGAAATCAGGTCGTCGAGGACCGGATTTGCAGCGAGAGAGGGAGGCGCCGCGGATCCAGAACTGCCAGCAAAAAAACAGGGACTGCTGCGCCAGCCGATTGAGCGCACAAAGCCGGAGTTGGAGACTGATAAGGGACTGCTATGGCGTCGAATAGTTATTGCCTATAAGCAATTGACCTATCGAAAGGGCATACTGCAGAGAATATTTCGCTGATTCTGTTCCGCGGAAGGCCGGGAAAAAATTGCAAAATCTGTGACTATGTGTAGCAACCGGATGGCGATTTTTTGGCACCCACGCCCAGCTGAACAGGCCAGGGGGGCAGCGTGATGCGCCGCCATTTGTCGATATAAATTTGCGTCGAGGGATTCCATGAACATTGCTCTTCTTTCGCGTCGATCGACGGTGAACCAGTTCCTGGTGGATCTGCTTTCCCGTGGCGGAATTCAAGCCATGCTGCACGTCAGCATTGCGGCCTTCCGCATGCAAGTGAGGCAGCAGGCTTTTGATGCCGTGATCCTTGAAGACTGCGGAGGCACCTTGGCGGAAGATCTGGGATTGATCAAAACCTGCGTCTCCGATCAGGTTCCCGTCGTGGTGGTGGGGGCCGAATTGCACGCCGGCTTCGGCGTGGCTCTGGCCTGCGGTGCGGTGGACTACATCAGCCTTTCCCGCGTCGGGCATGACGAACTCAAGACCCGGCTGCGCGGCCACATGGAAGCCCAGGCGTTCCAGGCCGCCCACCCGATCGATGTCGACGGCTGCCGGCTCGACCCGGCCAGGCTTTGCCTCGTTCATGGGGACAAGACGGTGGGTCTCACGCACCGCGAATGCGAGCTGGCCTGCCTGCTGTTTTCCAAGCCCAACCAGGTGGTGTCTTTGCCCACGATCATCGCCAAGGTGTGGGGACGCTCGGTCGAGTCCAACAAACGCACCCTGGAGCAGCACATCTACAAGCTGCGCACCAAGCTGCGGGAGGCCGGTTGCCAACTGCGCGTCCAGGCGGCTTATGGACGCGGCTACCGGCTGCTGTCCCATGAGGGGACGGAAGCGGTCGGCAGCGAATACACCGCACTTTACTGGTAACGGCAGCAGGAACGTGCTCAATGTCTTTTTCGGGCCGTGCAGGTGACGTTTCGGAATCGGGTGCAAAGCGTGGTGCGCCACCCATTGCCTGGGACTTCGGCCAGCGCCACCACGCAGGCCGCCTGAAAAGGCATGGGTCCCGCGGGTTGGAGCGCAACCGGATGACGCAGCGTTCCGGCGGCTTGCGTGGGCACCCGCCCATGCGGTGCCACGGACCCCCACCCCGTCCGATTGCGTGCCAGCACGTGCTCCAAAAAAGACCTTGAACACGTTCTAGCCCGATCGGGGCAGGGCGGCGGGGGCCTGGGTTTCACACCTTGAGCCAGATGTAGTCCCCCGCACAGATGCCGTTGAAGGCTTCGTCGGTGGAACTCAGCACGTTGTCCTTCCAGTACCGTCCGTGCTCTGTGTAGTGGGTCAGTGTTTCGGCCAGCCAGGTCCCGGTGATTTCCGGTGTCATCGGCACCCGCACGATCAGGATGATGCCGCCCGTATCGGGGTTGATGCCCGCCTGGGCCTGATCCTGCGCATATACGGTGAGGTTGGCTTCCAGCAGGAGCCGGAAGATGGTCAGCGTGCGCCCTGCGGTGACGATGCCGAAATGGAAGTTGAGATACAGCGCGGCGGGGTCGTTCTCGTAGTGCGACAGCAGAACCTCGAACCCTTCGACCTCGATCCAGCCCTGTGCGAGCACCGCCTGCGGATCGGGCAAGTCGATGGCTTCGCACAACTCGGTGACCAGTTGGTTGTATTGGTCGAGACTCATGGTCGAACGGGCCGTTTCAGGGACTGGCTGGCCTGCAATTGCCGCTCTGCAGCGATGCTCGCCTGGGACGGCGTGCGCGGGAGATCGGTGCTCAGCAACGCGAGCGGCAGCAAGGCCTTGAGGTCTTTCATGCGAACGGTGTCACTGGCTGCATCGGGAGCGGGACCTCCGCACAGCAACAACGCCATCTTGACCCGCTGAAGGGTGCCCAATGCACCCCGCTCTTCGTGGTTTTGCAGGTACGCTGCCATCTCCGCCATGCCCCGAGTGGGGGTGGCAGCGAAGTGGGGCTTTCGGCTGTGCTCCCAAAGCCGCTGTGTGAGGACATGGGCCCGGTCTTGCACCGTGCCGGCGTAATGCCGCTGCAAAACCTGGTGGGCCGCCATGGCTCCCTCAGCGAAGCCCGATTTGGCCATTCGGCTTGCATGAGGGTTGTCACGTGAACTTCCTTGATCGCCTTTGCCAGACCCTGACCCTGACCCTGACCCTGACCCTGACCCGGAGCCGGAACCGGAACCCGACCCGGAGCCAGATCCCGAGCCGGAACCAGATCCAGAGTTGCCGCCTTCGGAGTTCTCTTGGGAGTCCCCCTTGTCACGGCTGCTGCTTCCTTGTCGCAGAAAGCTGTCCAGCGCCGTGGGCTCGTTCCCGGTGTCCCGCAGCGATTCCCGGTACCGCGCATAGCGCTCTCCGCGGTCGTCGTCGAGGGCCGCTTTCCACCGCTCGGCAGATCCCAGCCGTGCTTCGGATTCTTCGGGATCGGTTTGCAGGATTTCGAGCGGAATGTCCTGCCCTGGCGCAAAAAGCGGGGCATCGGGCTGGCCGGGGAGTCGGGTCTGCTTGGGTGGCAAGGGCAGCGGCGGCCGGGGGACCGTACGGAAAATGTAGTCACCGAACCGGCCCTGCTGCATGAGCGAGGCGCTGCGCGCGGCTTGCTCATGCTGCACTGCGATCAAGTGGTTGTGTTCGCGCAGGCGCAACTGCTTGAGCCGCTGCAACTGCTGCAGCCCGCGGAAGAGCGGCGCGTTGGGGTTCATGGCGTGAACGTGGCGGCAAGTAGCCTCTGGGAGAACTGCAACACGGTGGTCCCGACCCACGGGGCGGAGACCGCAACGGTGACGGTCACGCAGATCAGCTTGATGCCTTGCGAAATGGCAGCATCCTGGAGCGAAGTCACGGCTTGCACGAGCGCCACCAGCAAACCGACGATGGCCGCCACGGCCACGGCAGGCAGCGAAAGAATGAGGCACAGCATCAGTGCTTCGGACGTCAGTTGAACGATGTTGTCGTGTGTCATGGCGTTGCGAGCTCCGTCATCGGTAGGTCAGCACGAGTCCGTGCATGACCTGGGACCACCCGTCGAGCACGACGAACAGCAGCAGCTTGAAAGGGATGGCGATGTTGGTGGGCGACACCTGAGACAGGCCCATGGCCAGCAGCACGTTGGCGATGACCAGTTCCACGATCACGAAGGACAGATACAGCAGGAAGCCGATGCGAAAGGCGGCCGTCAGCTCCGTCAGCAAGAAAGCGGGGGCCACCACGATCAGGTCGTCGACCAGCAGTGCCTTGGCGCGTTCCTGGGGCCATATCGCCTGTGCCGACTTCAGGAAAAATGCTTTTTCGGCCGGGTGCGCGTGCTTGACGAGGAACTGCCGGAACGGTTCCTTCGCGGCGGAAGCGGCTGCCAACAGCTGCTGAGTGTTCGACGTCTGCGATGACGGCGGCCCGTTCTGGATTTTGTCGGCCGCCTCCATGGCGACCGGCGCCATGACGTAGATCGAAATGATGATGGCGATGCCGTTGAGCACCATGTTGGGCGGCACCTGCTGGATGCCCAGCGCGTTGCGCAACAAGCCCAGCACCACCACCACCTTGGTGTACGAGGTCACCACCATGGCCGCGAACGGCAGCACCGCCAGCGCCATCAGGGCGATGAACAGCGAGATGGGGTCCAGCCCCTGGACGGATGACAACGGGGTCATGGCAAGTCTTGTGGTGGTGCTTCGGCCGCCTGGCTGAGCCCCATGCGCTCGATGCGCACGCCGAGCTGCTCGCCGATGACGATCAGGCGGCCGGTACCGACCACCTGGTCGTGGCAAACGAGGCGCACCAGTGCTTCGCGCACGGGCATGTCCAGCGTGATGACCGAGCCCGGTCCGAAGGCCGCGAGATCGTCAAGCCGGACACGGGCGCTGTCTATCTCGAACGCCACGGGGATGGACAGCTTTCCGATGGCACCGATTTCCGCACCCGCTGGCAGGTCGTGCTCCGGGATGGGTTCGCTGCCGGGCTGAGGTGCCCCGTCGAGCGTGGCTTCGTGCGAGTCGATATCGAGTTGTGCAGTGGTTTCCATGGAGACGCCCATTCCAAAAGACAAGTGGCAATGCAAAGAGGCCGAAGCGCCGGCGGGCACGCCTGTGAGCAGCACGTCGCCCGCCCTGACCGAGCCCAGTTCGGAGGCGCCATACGTCTTGCGCGTAAGCCGAATACGGCAGGCCACGCGCAAGCCGAGAAGGTGGCTTGCGTCGCTTCGGACCGAGGAAGCCAGCAGCGCCTGGATCTGCCCGGCCATCGCTTCGTCGATGGCCTGCAGCCCGATGCGGCGATTTCTTGCGGTGATCTCGAAAGGCGCAGCGCCGGAGTCCAGCTGCATCCCATGCAGCACCAGGCCTGCGAAGCGTGACTGGAACGGGGCGAGCGGCTGGGCCAGTAGCGACTGCGCAACGTCCCGCGCCAGCGCGGGGTCCGGCAGGCGCGCCGCCATCTCCAGCGCAGGCCAGTCGGTCCTGGGGACCGACAGCCGCATCGTGCCCTGCGCCGACCGAAATTCCATGCTGATGCGTTTGCCGGATCGACCGGGTGCCCGGCTGATCGACGCACCCGTTTGTCCCGAAAGGGCCCGGACCCAACGCACGAACCGCCGATCGAACATCACCCGCGCCAGACGGGCTTCGCCGTGGTCCATGGGCGGTAGATACCTTGCGAGGTCGCTTAAGGGGAAAGCCGGTGGCTTGACAGCGTTCAAGGTCATTCCAGGTCAATGTCGATGCTTCGGTGGGCCGTGCCCAGGCGGGCAAGCAACCCGTGCAGTTGATCGCGATGCTTTGAGATTAGGTGGCGGGACTCGGACGACACCGTTCGGAAGCGAAGCGTCATGGCATAGGACGAAAGCCCCAGCGCCAGTTCGCATTCCGGCAGTACCTTGGGGTCCATGGGCACCGTGACGGCCCAGGACTGGAAGGCCGGGTCTGCCCGCAGGCACAGATCGGTAATGGTTTGCGCGGTATCCCGCAGCCATTGCGGCGGCTCCGCATCCGTGGCGGTACCGGTGGCCCCGACGGCGTGCACGGGTGGCCGGTCGTCGGGCAGGTCTTGCCCCGCTTCCCCGGGGGCGGGTGTGCGTGCCAGTGGCGGCGGCACGGTATCGCCCTGGATGAAGAAATATTGCGGTGGCAATGGGTCCGGCGTCGCTGCCTGCGGCGCAGGAGCGGGCGGTGCGTTGTCGTCCCGCTCTTCTTCGTGCGGCGAATCGCCTTGCGAGTCGGCCTGCTCCCGAGGCTCTCCCTCGCCCGAGTCCGTGGGATCGGGCGGGGCGCCGTCCGCAGCCATGGCGAAGGGATCGGTGGACTCGATCGCCTCGCCTTCGGCGGGGGCTTCCTGCGGCAGTGCGGGGGGGAACAGCTCGCGGCGAAACCGCTCTTGCGAGTTCGGCCGCAGCAGCGCGGCGGTGGCCGCCACTGCGGGGTGCGCGACGTGGCGCAGGGTGTGATCTGGGCGCTGAAGAGAACTCATGGCCGCGGGCCTCAGGAAACGCGGCCGATAGGCCGCAGTTCCACCTGGGTTCCCAACTCCTGGAACGAGTACACGCGCAGCCAGTCGAGGCGGCTTTCGATCATCTTCTTGACATAGCGGCGAATGTCCATCGACGTCACCAAGGCCACGCCGGGCTGCCTTGCGGTGTCCGCAACCGCGGCGATGCGCTCGGTCAGGTCGCGCGCGTCGTCGGGCGACATGGCCAGGTAGTTCCCCGCCGGCGTGGGCTTGATGCAGCCGCGGATCGCCTGTTCGATGTCCGGATCGAGCAAGATGGCCGACAGATGCCGCTGGCCACTGGTCGCCTCGTGCGCGAGATAGCGACCCAGGTCGGAGCGCACGTACTCGGTGAGCAGCAGCAGGTCTTTTTCCTTGGGTCCCCAGACGATCAGGCTCTCGAAAATGCTGCGAATGTTGCGGATCGGCACCTGTTCTTCCAGCAGCCTGCGCAGCACCTCTGCCATGCGCTGCAGGGGCATGATCTTCTGCACCTCGGCCACGAGACCGGGGTATTCCGGCGTGCTGCGTTCGATCACCCACTGCACCTCCTGAACCCCCATGAACAGGTGGGCGTGCCGCTGCAGCATGCCGACGACTTCGCGCGCGATGACCTGCTCCACATCGATGCATACGCCTTCGCGTTGGGCGATGGGCACGGCCTCCGGTGCCAGCCACAGCGAGACCTCGCTGCCCAGCGCGGGTCCGTGTTGCTGGGCCGATGCGGCCAGTGGCGATTGGGGGTCGAGCAGCAGCAGCATGCGGCCCGGCAGTTCCGGCTGCGCCACCGGAACGTCGTTGATCAGCACCTCGTAACGCAGGCCGGCCAGTTCGGTGGCCACCCACATCGCAGCGCCGGGAAACGGCAGGCCCAGCCGGGATTGCAGTCCTTCCCGTTCCTTGTTGAGCGCGCCGTTGAGCCGCTCGGCATCGATCAGCTGGCCCAAAGCATCCGACATGCGGATCGACAGCGGCTTGGCGAACTCGGGGGCTTTTTCCTGGATGGAGGGCGCGTCTCCCTTGGCCCCCTCGCGCATCAGGGCCGCGATCGGCTTGGACAGCGAATTGCCCGCGAGCTGGGTGCGTTTCTTGGTGAGGAAGTGCCCGCCAGCGACCAGCCCGCCCGCCAGCAGGGCGAACGGCACCATCGGAAAGCCCGGAATGAATCCGAAGCCCGCCGTGAGCGCCGCCGCCAGGTACATCGAACGGGGATTGCGGGTCAGTTGCTCGGTCATGTCCTGGCCGAGCGAGGTGGGCTTTTTCTTGTGCTCGTCGGTCACCCGGGTGGTGAGAACGCCGGCCGCCATACAGATGAAGAGGGCCGGAATCTGCGA
This sequence comes from Acidovorax sp. SUPP2539, assembly GCF_030158975.1. Classification (NCBI taxonomy): domain Bacteria; kingdom Pseudomonadati; phylum Pseudomonadota; class Betaproteobacteria; order Burkholderiales; family Comamonadaceae; genus Acidovorax; species Acidovorax sp. SUPP2539. The sequence continues at coordinate 151,034 of NZ_BQXJ01000006.1, forward strand.
CACCATGGCATCGCCGATGGACAGCACCGCGAAGCGATTGGCCGCTTCGCCAGCGGTCATGTTGTGGTACATGATGCCCACCACGACCCCGGCGAGGATGTTCACCATCGTGATGATCAGCCCGGCGATGGCGTCGCCTTTCACGAACTTCATCGCGCCGTCCATGCCGCCGTGCAGCATGCTTTCCATTCCGAGGTGAGCGCGTTTTCGCTTGGCTTCATCGGGCGTCAGCAGGCCCGCGCGCAAGTCGGCGTCGATGCTCATCTGCTTGCCGGGCAGGGCATCCAGCGTGAAGCGCGCACCGACTTCCGCCACGCGCTCCGAGCCCTTGGCGATCACGATGAACTGGACGATGGTGATGACCAGGAACACCACGATCCCCACCACCAGATTGCCGCCCACCACCAGCTGCCCGAAGCTCTCGATCAGGTGGCCTGCATCGGCATGCAGCAAGATCGCCTTGGTGGAGGCAATGTTCAGCGCCAGCCGGAACAGCGTGGTGAACAGCAGCAGCGAAGGAAAGGTCGAAAGCGACAGCGCGTCCGGTATAAACAGCGTGGTCATCAGCAGCAGGATGCTCACCGTGAGGTTGATGGCCAGCAGCGCATCGATGAGCATGGTCGGCAGCGGAAGGATCATCAGCGCGATCACGCCGACGAGAAAGCCCGCCATCGTCATGTCGTTGACCAGGGTGGAGTCGAAGCGTTTGGCCATTGGGGTGTTCCTGGTGGTGAAGGCTTGTCAGGGAGGAGAGGTGTTTGCGGCTGTGCCGCCACCGAACTGGTCGAGCTCTGCGACCCAGCGCAGCACGACGGCGACGGACTCGAGCAGCTCTTCGGAAATGGGTTGGTTCAGCGGCAGGCGGTGCAGCGCGCGGGCCAGGGGCGGGTTGGCGATGATCGGAACACCGTGCTTTGCGGCCAGCCCGCGGATCACTGCGGCCTGTGCATCCATCCCCTTGGCCACCACGATCGGCAGGGGCGTCACGCCCTCCTCGTAGAGCAGGGCCACGGCATAGTGGGTCGGGTTGGTGACCACCACGGTGGCGCCTGGCACGCGTTCCTGCGGTGGACTGTTGGCCAGTTCGTCGCGCAGCGAGCGCTGCTGACCCTTCACGTGGGGGTCTCCGTCGCTGTCCTTGCGCTCGCGCTTGATGTCGTCCTTGCTCATGCGCTGGTCGCGCATGAACAGCCAGCGCTGCAAGCCGAAATCCACGGGCCCGATGATCACGAACACCAGGCACGAAAACCCGATCAGCCGCAGGATGGCGCTCCACGCCACCTGGCCCGCGCCCTGGGCGGAGAGGTAGGCCGAGCCCACCAGCAGTGGCACGAGGCTGAGCACGATTTGCCAGATCACGGCTCCCAGTGCCACGGCCTTTACCACCGACTTGCAGAACTCGATGATCGAGCGTGCGTTGATCAGTTTCTTGAGGCCTTCGGCGGGGTTCAGTTTCTCGAATTTCGGCTGGATGGCTTCGAACGAAATGATCACCCCCACCTGGCCCATCATGGCAATGATCGCCACCAGCACGGAGACGATGACCAGGGAGAACGCGGCGATCGCGCCGTCCAGCACCATGGAGGAAATCAGCGCCAGAACCTCCTGCGTGTCCTGCGCCTGCATGCCTTGGTGCATGGCGGTCTTCACCACCTTCGCGATGTGGTCGTAGAGCATGGGGCCGGAGCCGATCAGCACCAGCAGCGAGGCCACCAGGATGGCCGCGGCCACGACGTCCTGGCTCTTGGGGACCTCGCCCTTCTTGCGGGCGTCCAGGAGCTTCTTGTCTGTGGGTTCTTCCGTTTTTTCTGACATGGCGTGGGCTCGTTGGTCGCGGGGCGCGATGGGTTCTTGCAATCTAGCTCTGCACGCCGCCTGGCACGCGATCGATGCGAAGTCCTTGCCCTTGCAGACGAACGTGACGGATCGCAGTCCTGCGCTGCGTGCCCACATTCGCATTGCCGTGACTGCCTTCGTTCGAGCTCCATGGCGCGAGGCCGCGCGCTTCTAGTCTTGCCGCCAGAAGGTCGATCGATGTCGGTCGGCCGCTGGAGAGGGATTCATGAGCACGATCAAGGGGTTGCGCATCCTGGTGCGCCTGAAGAAGCGGCGCGTCGAGCAGAGCGAAGCGGCATTGCAGGAGAGCGCCCGGCAGCGCGACCGCGAGCAGGCCGCGCACGAAGCGGCCGTGGCCGAGGAGGCGCAGGTGCGCCAGGCCGAGAGCGACGTGCGCGGCCGGATCGCCTCGACCACCGAGCGTCCGCAAGGTTTTCATGCGCAGGAAGTGGTCACGCTGCAAATTCTGGTCAAAGAGGCCGAAGTGCGCAGCGCCGATGCCGGCAAGCTGACGCAGCGCGCTGCAACCCAGGTGGAGGCGGCCGTGCAGCGGGTGGCCGAGCGCGAGTTCGCCCTGCGGCGGGCAACGCAGCAACTGGAGGCGACCGAGGCCCGGCTGGAGCGGGCCGTGCAGGAGGCGGAGCGGGCCCAGGAAGACGCGCAGGACGAGGAGGCCGAGGAAACGGCCGTCGCTCGCATGCTGGCCTGCTCCCGTGCCGCTGCGCGCACGCGATTGCAGCTGGCGCGCGGCGCCAGGGCATGAGGTGGCGATGGACCCCTCCATGCAGCAGGGGCTGGGCCTTTTCCAGCTGACCCTCGATCTCAAGGGCTTCTTTGCCGTGCTGGCACTGTCCACCGCGCGCATCTATGCCGCCATGCTCGTCATGCCGGCAACGAACGACATGCTCCTGTATGGACGCACGCGCGGCGGGCTCGTGCTCGTGCTGGGCGCCTTCGTGGCCTGGGGCCAGCCGAACGAGCTGCTGCACTCGCTGACCGCCGTGGACATGGCGGTGCTGGTGCTCAAGGAGGGCGTCATCGGAATGCTGATCGGGTTCGCGGTCGGCACCGTCTTTTGGGTGGCCGAGAGCGTGGGCATGCTCATCGACAACCAGACCGGCTACAACAACATTCAGCAGACCAATCCGCTCAGTGGCCAGCAGAGCACGCCGGTGGGCAACCTGCTGTCGCAACTGGCCATCGTCGGCTTCTACATGCTGGGGGGCATGCTGGTCTTCATCGGCCTGCTGTTCGACTCGTACGAGTGGTGGCCGCTCACGGGCGTCATGCCCAGTTGGCCGGTGCTGATGGAGCGGTTCCTGCCGACCGAAGTCACCAACTACGCCGAAACCGTGCTCAAGATCGCCGGACCGGTGATCGTGATCCTGATGCTCATCGATCTGGGCATCGGCTTGCTCGGCAAGGCCGCAGAAAAACTGGAGCCCAACAGCCTTGCGCAGCCCATCAAGGGTGCGACGACCATGCTGCTGCTGGTGCTCCTGGTGGGCGTCTTCTTCCAGCAGGTGCGGCCGCAGCTCACGATGCGGCCCGTGGCCGAGCGCATCAAGCGCCTGCTGTCGCCTGCGGCCTCGCCCCCTGCCTCACCCCGTTCGCCGGCGGTGCCACATGGCTGACGGTGAGGGCAATCGGCAGGCCGCTCAGCCCCGCCTTCGAAGCTGGGCCGCGAGCCTGTCCCATGCATTGGCGGCGCGCCGATGCGCTGTGTCGGGAGGGCTTGGACGTCCCCTCGTGCCGGCGCGCTTGCAGTGTCCCAGCGATGTGCATCGTGGGGCCGGGGTCTCCCACCACGTATCGATCCGCTCGCCACCGCACTCAGGCATTTCCTCCAAGCCCGTGCCCTCGCGCAACACGGTGGATCCCTCCGCCGCATTTCCCTGTCTGAACCGCCATGGGGTGGGCAGCCATTTCTTCACTTTGCCTTAAGGAGTCAGCATGTCAGTCAATTTTCAAACCCAGGCACCGGCCAGGTTCAATAACCTGGACTCGTTGTCTGAAAGCCCCCAGAACTCGTCCCAGAAGCTGCAGGACGAACTGCTTCAGCTGGTCGTGCTGCTGTTGCAGCAAGTCATGAAGGCAGCGGACAAGGACGGATCCGACAGCAAAACGGGCGGCACTGACGGTGTGTCCGGCAAGGGTGGCGCTGGTGGCGCTGGCGGCGCCAACGGAGATACCGGCACGGGCAAGGGCCAGGGGGCTGCCGGCCTGATCCAGCAGTTCGGCGAATTGCTGCAGCAGATCGCCAAGTCCATGGAGCAAAACGGGCAGAAAAATCCGGCGAACAGTCTGGCCAATGGCATCGCGGACAAGCTTGGCGGTGGGGATGGCGGTGGCGGTGGCGGCACGCTCGATGGAATGGGCAAGGACGGCGGTGGTGGCAGCCTGATGCAGCAACTGGGCGAGAGCTATCTGCGCCAGCTCCTTGACAAGATGTCGACCGGCGGCTCGGGCGGAGCAGGTCAAGCCGATGGGGGTGGCGGAAGCGGCGGCGGCAATGCCGGAGCCAGTGGAATTGGCGATCTGGCCAAACAGTTCATCGAAGCGCTGATGACGGGCGGTTCAGGTGCGGTGGAAAGCCTGGGCAAGCAGAACGGCGCGGGTGGTTCTGGAGGCTCGGACGGCGCAGGCGGCGCTGGCGGTACGGAGGGTGCCGGTGGCGCTGGCGGTACCGAGGGCGCGGACGGCGCGCAAGGTGGCGAAGGCCAGTCGTCGATCCAGCAACTGCTGCAGGTGCTCGAGCAGATCCTGAAACTCCTGCAAGGCGGAAAAACGGACGGCTCCGGTGGTGGCGGCGATGGCGCAGGCGATGCCAAGGGATCCGGCGGCGCCGGCAATACCGGCGGCTCCGAGGGAAGCACCAATGCCGGTGGCGCGGATGGCGCTGGCGGCGGTGGCAATACCGATGGCGCTGGCGAGGCCGGTGGCGCCGGTGGCGCGGACGGTTCCGCCCAGGGGCAGGGCTCTCCGGGTGATGTTCTCAAGCAATTGGTCGAGGGTCTCCTCAAGGGTGACAGCAGCGCGCTGGACAAGCTGGCCAATGGCGATAAGCAAAACGGCGGTGCTCAGGATGCAACCCAGCAATTGATGGAGTTGCTGCAAAAGCTGATCGAACTCCTGACGGGCAAGAAGTCCGATGAGTCGGGCAGTGAATCGGGCGGTGGCGGTGGTGGTGGCGGCACGCAGCCTTCGACCAATGGCGGTGGCGGCGGCACACAGCCCTCGACCAGTGGCGGTGGCGGCGGCACACAGCCCTCGACCAGTGGCAGCGGTGGTGGTAGCACGCAACCTTCGACCGATGGTGGTGGAGGTGGCCACGGCACGAAACCTTCGACCGGCAGCGACGACGTCAGTACGAAACCTCCCGTGGGTGATGGTGGTGGAGCCGACAAGCCTTCGACAGGCAAGCCTTCCGAAGCACCGCCACCGACGGGTCCGGACTCGGACAGCAAAGTCACAAACACGCCCCCTGCAAGGGACGAGAAGACCACCAATCAGCCTTAAGGAATCACCATGTCAGTCAATTTTCAAACCCAATCCTTCAATCGGCTCAACAGCCTGAATTCGCTGTCTGAAAACCCGCAGAACTCGTCCCAGAAGCTGCAGGACGAAATGCTTCAACTGGTCGTGCTGCTGCTGCAGCAGATCATGAAGGCCACGGGCAAGGATGGTTCCGGCAATAAGACGGGCGCCGGCGACGGGGTATCGGGAAAGGGCGGCGCCGGCGGTGCCAACGGGGATGCCGGCACCGGCAAGGGCCAAGGCGTTGCTGGCCTGCTGCAGCAGTTCGGCGAACTGCTGCAGCAGATCGCCAAGTCCATGGAACAGAACTCTCAGAAAAATCCAGCCAACGATCTGGCCAACCGCATTGCCGACAAGCTCGGTGGCGGAGGGGACAATACGCTCGATGAAATGGGCAAGGATGGCGGCAGCGGCGGCGGCAACCTGCTGGAGCAACTGGGCGAGGCGTACTTGCGCCAGATGCTGGGCAAGCTCGGTGGCGGTACTGGCGGCACGAACCAGGCCAATGGCGGCGGCAGCGGCGGCAATGGCAATGCAAGCGGCAACGACATCGGCGATCTGGCCAAGCAGTTCATCGAAGCGCTGCTGACGGGTGGATCGGGTGCTGTGGAAGACCTGGGCAAGCAGAACGGCTCTGGTGGCGCCGGCAACACCGGTGGCACGGGCAATACGGGCGGCACGGAAGGTGCCGGGGGCGCGGAAGGCGCCGATGGCCAGTCCCCGATCCAGCAGTTGCTGGAGGTGCTCGTCCAGATTCTGCAGGTCTTGCAAGGCGGCAAGGCGGACGGCTCCAGTGGAAGCGGAGGCTCGGGCGGCACCGAGGGTTCCGGGGGCACTGGCAGTTCCGGGAACACCGGTGGGGCCACAGATACCGGGGGCGCTGGCGGCGCTGATGAAACCAGCGGCGCCGGTGACTCTTCCACGGGCCAGGGCTCGATAGGCGACGTTCTGAAGCAACTGGTGGATTCACTCCTGAAGGGCGACAGCAGCGCATTGGACAAGCTGGCCAATGGCGGCAAGCAAAACGGCGGTGCCCAGGGTGCGACCCAGCAGCTGATGGAACTGCTGCAGAAGCTGATCGAACTCCTGACTGGCAAAAAGCCTGACGAGTCCAATAGTGGGTCGGGCGGCGGCGGCGGCACGCAGCCTTCGACCGGTGGTGGCGGTGGTGGCGGCGGCACACAGCCTTCGACCGGTGGTGGCGGTGGTGGCGGCGGCACACAGCCTTCGACCGGTGGTGGCGGTGGTGGCGGCGGCACACAGCCTTCGACCGGTGGCGGCGGTGGTGGCGGCGGCACGCAGCCTTCGACCGGTGGTGGCGGTGGTGGCGGCGGCACACAGCCTTCGACCGGTGGTGGCGGTGGTACGAAGCCACCAGTGGGTGATGGTGGTACGGATAAGCCTTCCACCGACAAACCTTCCACCGGCGGTCCAACGACCGGCACCAAGCCTTCCGAGACCACCCCCACCACGGGTTCTGGCTCGGCCGGCAAGGTGACGAGCATCCCGCCGTACGACGCCGAGAAGATCCAGAACGAAACCATCGTCGTGAAGGCGGGGCAAACCTTCGATGGCTTGAAGGAGTACGGCAAGATGATGCATCTCAAGGCCGGCCCCGCCCTGGGCGATGGTGGCCAGGGCGAAAGCCAGAAACCGCTGTTCGTGCTGGAACCCGGTGCGACCCTGAAGAATGTCCAGATTTCCGGTGCAGACGGCATTCACACCATGGGCGACGCCACGATCGATGGCGTGTTCGGTCGCGATGTGGGCGAAGATTTCATGACGATGAAGGGCGAGGGCAACGTGGTGTTCAAGAACGGCGGCGCGGCGAATGCCACCGACAAGACGTTCCAGCTCAACCACGGTGGTTCCTTCTCCATCGACAACTCCTTCTTCGATGGCACCAGCAAGCTGGTGCGCACCAACGGCGGCAAGGACTTCCCGATCGACATCTCGATCACCAACTCGACGATCAGGAACGTCAAGGAAGCCGTGGTCCGCACGGATGCGACGCAGGCCAATATCAAGCTGGCCAACAACGACATCAGCGACGCTCCCCACGATGTGCTCGCACCCGCTGCCGCAAAGGTGGAAGGTGCGCAGAGCCGCAGTACGAAGGCGTACACCGGCTGATGAAAAGGCTGAAAGTCTGCTGACTCATGCCGGCAGGCTTTTCAGTCCATCCGCTGCCGCAGCGGTTCTTGCGCGCGCAGTGGCCGTTGCATTCAGGCACTCGCCTGAATGCCAGCCGTTGCGCCCGCATGCGGAGCTCCAAGTATTCGCATGGGCGCCGCCTTGGCCCCGGCAGCGGTACCGCCAGCGCGATGCCGTTTCCTCGGCACCACTCCTGCCTTGTTGTTCTTTCTTCTCCAATCCCCATCCATTCGTCATAGGACACCCCATGAGCGCTCCATCCTCCGTTGCTCGCGTGCCCGATTCCGCAACGCGCATCCAGATCGATTTTCTGACCCAGTTGGCGGTGCACATCGGGTTGCGTGCAGAAGACGGCCTCTCCCTGATGGCTCCGCAGGTCATCAGCGGGCCGGCCGGTCTGGCCGGCCGCTTTCATTTGCATCCTGAACAGGCCGCGGTGCTGCCCGAAGTGCTGCTGCCGGTCGCTGCGCAAGAGCTGGCTGGCCCCGAGGTCCTGAGGCTTTTGACGTTGCAGGCCGCGATCCTGAAAGAGTTCGGCTGGTATCTGGGCGCATCCGCCGAAGGCATGCTGCAGCTCAGTTCGCTGTCCTGGATCGAGGCGCCGCAAGACGCGGCCACCGCCATGGACATGCTCAACGGCATCGGGGCCAGCGTGCTGCAGGCACTGCTGGACGAGCCCGCGCCAGCGCCGTCCTCGGCTTGAGACCGGCTGACCCTCCGTTTCACGAATTTCTGGACCCAAGGACACTCCCATGGACCACCCGAACATCACTGGCCGCAGCATTCGGTCCACCCCCCATCGGACCGATGCCAACACCACGGCCGCCAGCCACACGACCGAGCGGCCCCGGACGCAAACGCTCGAGCACCAGGACTTGAGCCCGCGCACCGCGCCAGGCACCGCCGAGCCGGCCACCCCGATGCGCCGAACAGCGTTGCCCGAACGGAGCACCAACTCCCCGCCGGCGTCCGGAAGCTACGTCGCCATCGACATGCCGTCCCCGAACGAAGACCTTGCCAATGCCGGGGCCTCCCGCAGCTGGATGGAGACCATGCAGTCGGGTGGACGGCGCATGGCGCAAGGCTTGGGGGCTGCATGGACCGGCGCCCATGCCCTGGCGGGACAGGTGGGATGGCGAGGCCAGGCGCCACAGCCTGCAGCGGCCCAGGCGACCGATGTGCAGGCGCCGGTGCAAGACATCGCCATCGATATGGTGGACCTGGAGGCCGGCATTCCGCATGTGGCGGTCGATCCCCCGGCCGCAGACCGGCCCGCTTTGTCGGCGGGCGCCCGCCTGGTGGCCTTCCTGAGTGACATACCGTTTCGCATCGAAAACGCGCAGCAGAGCGAAATGGCGGAGCATTACATGGAATGGGTCCGGCAAAAGGCCGATGCGCGGGAAGCCGCCGGGGCCGAGGGCTACTCGCTGCGGGCTGGCGATGCGGCCTTGCCTGCGGGGTACGATTTTGCCCGGCAGTTGTTGAGCTCGATGGCGCGTTCGCCCGCCACCAATGCGATGGCCACCGCCATCGGTCCGCGCTCGGGCCTGAATGCCGAAGGCCAATCGGTGAACATCGGAGAGTTGAGCAACCAGTACGATCCGGCGCTCGCGGGCAGCACCCTCGGGGGGCTCACCGCGCACATGGTCGATACCACGTTGCTGTCGGCCATGGACCGGCGAGCGGCCTTGGCCAACTTTCCCCAGTTCAAGGCCATCGATCCCCACGTGCTGGTCCCCGACCCTTGCCCGGTACAGATCCGGGTGGTGAACGGACACAAGGAGTTCTGGAGGCCGGTGACGGCAGACTCGCTCGGTGGCCCGAGGCATTTGCCCACGATGAACGAACTGAAGGCCCAGGCGGACCTGCGGCGCAAGTCGGTGACCACGCTGCAGGCGGCCCTGGATGGCAAGCAGTGGGGGGTATTGGCCCAGCCGCTGATGACGGCGGGCTTCAATGTGCTGCGCCGGCAGGTGATGCCGATTCACGCGTTCACCAATCCCGCCTTGGTGTTCGCGCACTCGCTATGGGCTTCGGGGCTCGGAGGGGGCGTGACCAAGCTGGCGCTGGGCATGGGCAAGTCCGTGGCCTATGCCAACCTGGACGATTTCGCGGGTGGAACGCAAAAGGCCAACGTGTTTGCCAAAAGGCTGCCCCAGCCCGGGTTGCCCGCGGCGGGGCTGGCCGACATCAAAGGGTTGCCAGGCTATGGCGCGGAGGTGGCCAAGGAAACGCTGGCATTGACGCAGCACTTCTGGATCGGCCCCTGGCGCACCAGCGGATCATGGTTGCCCAATGGCGACGACGTGCGTGCCCGGGTGAGCGACATGGGCCGGTCGCTGGCGTCCAATGTGATGGCAGGCGTTGCCTCGACCGGCATCGGCGCCCTGGTCGGACAATTGGGGCGGGGCGGCTCCAACTCTGCCCTGCCAGGCGAATCCCTGCGATCGCAGGGCTACATGCTGCAGCAGGCGGGCCAGAGTTCTTCCAACGATTTCGTCTGGCAGGCCAGCAAGGAATACCTGGGCGGCGCGTCGCACAGCCTGAACGACTCCCTGGACAAGTGGCGAGACAACAAGCTGGTACGGCTGTCGAATGCGGCGTATATCGTGCAGGAAAAGGTGGCCACCCTGGGTTCGGAACTGCAAGGCGCGATTCCCGAATATCGCGGCGACGAGGCGTTGTACCTCAGCACGGCGATGGACAAGCTGGCTAGTCTGCGAGACGCTCGCGAGCCGAAATTGGCTGATCTGGAGTTCGTTCAGCGGCTTCTACTCGGTGGCGCGACTGGCGCAGGCGAGCACAGGGAAGAGATCGCGGAGATCCAGGGGATGGTCGACCAAACCATCCGCACTCTGCGGCACCGCGACGAACTGACCGACTGGGTCAAGCCCAAGTCCGATTGATGCATCGCAGGCCGGCGCCGTGGCACCGGACCTGCCTGCCGTCAGACAGTCGGTGAAGCCAGCGTTTGAGTGTGCACCGTTCTCTCGATCCGGGCCCCTATTACCCCGACCCTGGGCGCCCAGCCAGCCCCTTCGGCAATGCCGGATGCCTTCAGCCGAGGGCCGTCATCAGCGCGCGATGCGTTTGCGCATACGCGCGGTTTCCCCGCTCTGAAAACGGGTTGCTCCACAGGTCCAGCGATGCCAGCGTGCGATTGCCGGCCAGCGCGTGCGCGCCCGACTCGCCGATCCGGTTGCGGGCCAGGTTCAGCTTTTGAAGGCGAGGGTTGGCTGCCAGGGCCCGCGCACCGCCGGAGCCGATCTGGTGGCCCTCCAGGTCGAGTTCGGTCAGGCAGGCGCTGGCGGCCAGTGCGCACGCGCCGGCTTCCGTGATCTGCACGGTGCCGGCCATGTCGTTGCGCAGGACCAGGCGAGTCAGCGTGCGGGAGCGGCCCAATGCGCACGCGCCGGCATTGCCCACCTGGCAACTGCCCACATCCAGGCAGACCAGGGACGGGGCGTCGGCCAGCGCCTGGGCACCGGCATCGCCAATCGGGTTGTGGCGCAGGTCCAAGGTGGTCAGGGCGGTGTGCTGCGCCAGGGCTTGCGCACCGGCCGTGCCGATGCCGTTGCCTGATGCGACCAGAGTGTGCAACCGTGGCATGCGCGCCAGAGCGCCGGCGCCCTTGTCGCCTATCCGGTTGCGTTGCAGGTTCAGCGACTCCAGGAACGGGTGTGCCGCCAGGCTGCGCGCACCGTCCTCGCCGATCAGGTTGCCGCCCAGTACCAGATGGGTCAGGCTGCGGTTGCTGCCCAGCGGGGCGATGGCCGGGTCGCGCAGCCGGTTGTCGCTCAGGTCGAGCGAACGCATCCCGTGGCTGCGGGCCAGGGCCCGGATGCCCTCGGCTCCCAGCGTGGGGTTGCTGCGCAGCTCCAACACCTGAAGGTGGGGGTTGGCCGCCAAGCCGGCCGCTCCCGCATTGCCGATACCGCAGTCGTTCAGCCGCAACGTTTGCACGCTGGGGTTTCGAGCCAGCGCGCGAGCGCCTTCATCGCCAATCGGGTTGTGGCTGAGGTCCAGGCAACGCAGCGTGGGATGGCCTGCGAGGATCGCGGCGCCTTGCGCATCGATGTGCAGATGGCGGGCCGTGAGCGAGCGCAGATCCAACTGGCAAAGTTGTGCCAGGCCTGCGGAACTGATCCCTTTGCAATGCAGCAGTTCCAGCTCCTCGAGCGACCCGGGCAGGTGCTGCAGATCCGCGTCGCTGAACTCGCCCCGCAGCACGATCTTGCGCAACCCGGGAAAAAGTCCGTCTTCGCAAATATCGAGCAGGCCCTGTGTGCCACGCACCACCGGCACGCCAGCCTGCCCCTCGGACAAGTCCCGCACGGATTGCTCGGCCGGCCGGGCGGCTGCTTGCTTTGCGGCAGGCGCCGAGGACGCGCCACCCATGCGACGGGACGATGCGCGGCGCAGGCGATGGGCGCCGGAGGCCTTGGCGCTCAGCCAGGCCAAGAGGCCGCCCGCTACCGGGCGCAGTTCTGTAGGGGGGCTTTTCAGGATAAGGCTGTTCATGGCGTTCTCGCGTTGATCGGGATGCCTCCAGGGTAGGCAGCCATGCCCAGCGCAGGCAGCCGGCATGCGAAGCGATCGACCGACAAGCGAGCGAGCGGGCCAAGCCAGCGGTGGCCGATTGCACGGGGTGTCATCAGCCTTTCATACGGGCTGGCGATCATCCGGCCCCATGTCTTTCGATATGCAGATTCGGCGCACCGCGCCAGCGGGCTCCTGGTTGCCATCGCGCAGAGCGCGTTCGCCAGCCATGGTGCCCCAGAGCGTTTCACGGGTGGCCAGCCGGCCCCGTGCGCGGTTTCTAGGTCTGGACGACATTCCGCAATTGCTACGCCTGGAAGCCCGGCAATGGACGCCGGAGCAAGCCGCTGACGAAGCAGCTCTGCAAAGTCGCATCCTGGCGCATCCCGATCTGTGCGTAGGTGCGTTCTGCCCTAAAACAGGGGAGGCGCTGGCATCGCTTTTCATGAAGCCGGCCTGCCGTGATGCATTGGTGGCCGCCCGTTCCTGGCACGATTGCGCGGGACAACCGGGCGGCGCGCAGCCTGGTGGCAGCCTCTTCGGGATCAGCCTGACCAGCGTGGACCCGGAAGCGGCCTGCCAGTTGATCCGATTCTTCTGGCCCCATGCGCTTCGGCATGGCTGGCGCGACATCTATCTGGGATCGCCGGTGCCCGGCCTGCGCCGCGCCTTGCAGGAAGGGCTTGCGCCCGATGCAGACACCTATGTGCATTCGCGCCGCGGCGGCCTGCCGGCCGATGCCCAGCTGCGGTATTACCACCGCAAGGGCTTCCGCGAGATCGTCGGCGTGCGGCCGGACTATTTCCCGCACGCAGATTCGCTGGACCACGGCGTCCTGCTGCGTGGCACCGTGCCGCTCGCGGCAGCATGGCCTCTGTGGCGCATCCTGCCGTTTGCGGTGCTGCGACGTGCCACGCACTGGGCGGGAGCGCTGCTTTGACCGTGACGCACGCCCGTATGGTGCCCTGGAATGGGGACCTGTTCCGCACGCGTTTCTTCGACGCCCTGTCGCTGTTGCTGCCGTCCGGCGAAGCCTTCGTGATCGATGCCATCTCCGACGCTCTCCAGGCCGACGGCGGGCAAGGCGTCTCGGCCCCCGCGCTGCGTGACGAGGCCCTGCGCTTCGTGCGGGAAGAGGCCGCCCACCAGCGAGCGCATCGCCGTTACAACGAGCGCCTGGCGCAGACCGGCGTGCCGGTATCCAAGCTGGAGGGGCGGGTTGCGGCGGCGGTCCAGGACCTGGCCGGTCTGCCGCTGCCGATGCGCCTGGCACTGGCCGAGGCGTTCGAGCACCTGACCGCGCTGCTCTCAGCGCAGGTGCTGCAGGGAACGGCCTGGCTGCAGGGCGATGGCCGTGAGGCGCGGATGTGGCGCTGGCATTGCGAGGAAGAGGTCGGACATCGCCATGTGGCCTCCGATGTGGCCCGTGCATTCGGTGTGGGCTATGCCCGGCGTGTGGCATGCCTGGCGCTGGCGACGCTTTACCTCGGCATCGATCTGTCGCGTCTGATGACAGGGCTGTTGTGGCGGGACATGGTTGACGGCCACGTGCGCCCGCTGGGCCTGCTGGGGCAGGCAACGCGGTTCGCATGGTGCACGGCGCCCGGAGTGGGCCGCATGGCCATCGCCTCGCTCGCCGGTCTCTTGCCCCGCCGCCTGGCCTGACCGTTGGCCCGATCCCGGCCGGTGGGCCGTGGACGTGGGGTCAGCCGTTGGCCACCTGTGCCAGGGTGCCCACCGATCGGTCGAAATCCCAGAGATCCGATGTGGCCTGGTTCAGGAAATCCAGGATCTGGGGCATTTTCTGCATGGCCTCGTCCGCGAGCGCATCGTTGCCGGGCTTGTACTCTCCCATCTGCACCAGCGGTTCGATCTCGTCGTATTTCGCCATGAGGCGGCGAAAGTGTCCTCCCGCCTGCTGATGGTCCTTGGGCACGATCTGCGACATCACGCGGCTCAGGCTGCCCAGCACATCGATGGCCGGGTACTGGTTGCGCGCCGCGATCTTGCGCGACAGGATCATGTGGCCGTCCAGGATGCCTCGTACTTCCTCGGAGATCGGGTCGCCACCGCTCTCATCCTCGTAAAGAATGGTGTACAGCGCCGTGATCGAGCCCACCGCACCCATGCCGGCCCGCTCCAGCAGGCGGGGGATCTCGGCGAACACCGAGGGCGGGAACCCGCGCCGCGCGGGGGGCTCGCCCGCCGCCAGGCCGATTTCCCGCTGCGCGCGGGCGAAGCGGGTGAGCGAGTCCATCATCAGCAGCACCTTCAGGCCCTGGTCCCGGTAGTACTCGGCCACGGCGGTGGCCACGTGGGCCGCCTTGGCGCGTTCGCTGGACGACCGATCGGAGGTGGCGCACACCACCACGGACCGCGCCATGCCTTCTTCGCCCAGAATGAACTCGACGAATTCCCGCACTTCGCGGCCCCGTTCGCCGATGAGCGCAATCACGCTGATGTCGCACTCCGTGCCACGCGCCAGCATGCCCATCAACGTGCTCTTGCCGACCCCCGCCGGGGCGAAGATGCCCATGCGCTGGCCTTCGCCCAGGGTGAGCAGGGCATCGATGGCCTTCACGCCGGTGGGCAAGGGGTGCTCGATCATTTCCCGCTCCATAGGGGTGGGCGGAAGGGCGAACACCGGGCGGCGCTCGAGGCAATCGAGCGGGCCCTTGCCATCGATGGGCTGGCCCAGGCTGTCGATCACCCGGCCCAGCAGCTTGGGGCCCACGGGGACGGACAGCACCTCGCCCAGGCCGACCACCGCCGAGCCGCCCCGCACGCCGAGGATCGATCCGAACGGCGACAGGATGCTCTGGCCGTTGGCAAAGCCGATCACCTCGGCGGCCTGCAGCAAGCCACCGCTTTCATCGAGCACATGGCAAAGCTCGCCGAGCTTGGCGTCCAGGCCGGTCACGCGCATCAAGGTGCCGATCACCTCGACGACCTTGCCACTGCGCCGGACGATCGTCGCGGAGGCAATTTCCTGCTCCATCCATTGGGGCAGTCCGGAGACTTCAAGCATGGTGCTTTTCCTCTTCGTCATCGCCGTCGCCGGCCGTCCCGTTCATCGGGTCCAGGTTTTCGAGCCAGTCCGTCGCATCGTCTTCGTCTTCCAACGGCTTGGCAGATGAGAACCAGTTGGGCGAGTCGTCTGCCCTCTGGGCCAGACGCTGTGCAACGGATACCAGGGTTTGCTCGGACTCAGGATCTTCGGTGTCCAGCGGATCCTCGGGTACGAGAGCCTCTTCCGCCTCTTCCGCCTCTTCCGCCTCTTCCGCCTCTTCCGCTTCTTCCGCTTCTTCCGCTTCTTCCGCT
This sequence comes from Acidovorax sp. SUPP2539, assembly GCF_030158975.1. Lineage (NCBI taxonomy): Bacteria > Pseudomonadati > Pseudomonadota > Betaproteobacteria > Burkholderiales > Comamonadaceae > Acidovorax > Acidovorax sp. SUPP2539. The sequence goes on from NZ_BQXJ01000006.1 coordinate 166,421, forward strand.
TCGGCCGCTTCGGCCGCTTCGGCCGCTTCGGCCGCTTCGGCCGCTTCTTCCGCTTCGGCCGCTTCGGCCGCTTCGGCCGCCTCCAGCCACTCCGTGGCTTCGTGGGCGGACGGCGGCTGGACCTCATGCAAAGGTTCGATCTCAATCTCTTCGGGGTCTGGCGGCGTACTGGCTTCCTGCGAAGCATTGGCCATCGCCAACCGGGTGGCCCGCTCCAGTGCAGAGCGCACACCAGCGAGCTGCACGCCGAGGCTGGTGTCGAGCCGGCCGATGTCGGACTCGAAGATGCAGGAGCCCAGCGCGAGCGATGCGTCGGTTTCGACGCGCACATCGGGCTCGTTCGGCCCACGCACGGCCGAGGCAATGGCGGTGCGTGCCGCGTCGGCCTCGTCAGGGTGAACGCGAAGGCTGGCCGTTCCGGCTTGGCGCAGCGCATCCTTCACGGTCCACAGGGCGCGCCGGAACAGGGCTTCGCGCGATTCGGACTGCACGATGCGCTCGACGGCCAACGCGACCACGCCGGCCAGCTGGGTGTCCATGGCGTGCCAGGCGGCTTCATGCGTGGCCTTGAGCTGCGCGAAGCGGCCGTGCCACCGCGCTGCGGCTTCGCGCTCGCCATGGGCGTAGCCCAGTTCCCGCTCGGCAGCGGCCTCCCGCCGGGCCTCGTCCACCAGGGCTTCGGCCTCTTCCCGCGCTTGCTGCAGCAGGGCCTGGGCCGACTGTTCGGCTTCTTCGGCGGTGTGCAGCGCCTGCGCTTGGGCGTCCTCGCGGATGGCGGCGCATTCATTTCGGACGCTCTCCAGCAGCCCCAGCACGCCGGTCACCGTGGGGATTTCATGGGCCCGGAGGATGCCGGTATCGGTGCGCAGGTGGGCGCCACTCGGGTTGGACCAGATCAGCATGGTGTGCCTTCGAACAGGGATTCCAGACGCTCCAGGCGGGCATGGGCCGGACTGAGTGCCGCCGGCACATGCCGGGCGCGGGGCTCGTCCTGCCGCGACAGGGGCAGGGACAAGCGGGCCAGCCGGCGCAAACCCCGGTCGGGCCACACGCCTTCCCGCACCAGCTCGCGGTAACCGACCCAGGCCCACGCGAGGGGCGTCCACGCTGCAACTTCACTGGGCACGGGTGTGCCTTCCTGAAGGCCACGCAAGGCGCCGTAGGCCGGTCCCAGGCATTGCTGCAGCGCGGCCCGCGATGTGCGCTCGACGCAGCAGCGCAGCACACCGGGCCGTCCCAGCAACGCGAGAGCGCACAACCGCGATAGCATTTTTTTCCGGTCCATCAGCGCGAGACGGCTGGCGGGGTGGTCCAGGGAGGGCAGGGGGGGCAGGGGGCCGCAGCTGCGTTCATACAGCGCAATGGACATGCGCTGTCCCACGGCCCCCTGGTCCCAGTCCTGGGCGGATTGCGCCAGTCCGAGCGGGGCACGCCAGCTCGGGTCCATGCCTTCGTGCAGGGCTTCGAGCCGCAGCTGGAGCGCCTGCGCCAGCGAGGCGAGTTGGCTGGCCCGGCTCATGGCCGCTGCCCCAGGCCATCGGCCGTGTCGGGGAGGGGCGTCATGCCGAGGCTCCCGCGGCCGTTGTGGTCGACACCGGGATGGGTTTGGCGGCATCGGCGGCGGGTTGCGATGCGCTGGCTTCCTTGCGCCGCAGCGGCGCTGGCAGCCATGCGGGGCGCTTCCAGGCCAGCCATCCACCCGCCGCGGCAAGGACGAACAGCACGGCGGCCAGGCCGATCCACAGGCTGTTGTTGGACTCTTCCTTCAGCACGGCAGGGCTCAAAGGCATGCCCGGCACCAGGGTGACGGTCACGTTTTCATAGGCCAGCCCTTCGACGCTGCGTGCCACCATGTTCTTGATGCCGGCGACCAGCCCTGCCAGGTTGGCGCTCTCGCGGTACTTGATGAAGACCGAAGCGCTGGCCGGCTTGACCGAGGATGCCAAGGGGTCGTTGTTGGGCAGCACGATGTGCACCCGTGCGGTGACGACGCCGTCGATCTGCGACAGCGTGGCCTCCAGCTGCTGGGCCACACCATAGATGAAGCGCACCCGTTCTTCGGTCGGCGTGGAGATGAGGCCTTCCTTCTTGAACATCTCGCCGAGCGTGACGTGGCGCTCGCGGGGCAGGCCATAGGACCGCAACACGGTCAGCGAGCGAACCACATCGTCCTGGTCGACCTGCACGTTCCAAGTCTTGCCGGCATCGGTGGTGGCCTTGCTCACCTGCACACCGCTTTCCAGCAGGGCGGCCACCATGTCGTTGGCATCGGTTTCCGTCTGCTTGGTATAGAGGTCCGTCTTGCAGCCGGTGAGGGCCAGCAACAGCAGCAACGGGATCAGCGCGCGGCGCGCAAACTGGCGGTAGATCGCCGCGCGGGAGCAGAGGGATTGCGCCATGATGGGTGCTTCGCTGAAGGGGGTTATTGGTTGCGCATGAGCGTCTGCAGGCCGGTCTTGGCGGTTTGCGCAAGGCTGCTCATCGCCTGGACCTGGAAGTGGGTGCCGGCGAACTGGTACATCAGAGTGACCTGGTACGCCGTCAGGTCCACCCCGGGCGGCTGCTGGATCGCGGCCTGCATGAGTGCCGCCGTGTCCTGGATTTCCTTGCGGATGGACTCGTCCTGATTGATCAGCATCTTGCCCAGCGTGGACGGGCTTTCGGTCTCCACGGAGGACAGCGGGGGCGCGTCCTTCATCATGCGGGCGAATTTTTCCGCGACGGCGCTCATGTTCATCGAGGGGCTGGACGCCTGATCGACGATGAGGGAACTGGATGCCGCGCCAATGCTGCCGATGGGGTCCATGGTGGATTCTCCGGAAATGAAGGGGTGTCAGGCGCGCATGAACATGAAAGGCATCTGGAACGCGGAAACGCTGGCGGCCTCGGCGGGCTTGGGTGCCTCGGTGGTTTCCTGGAACGTGCCTGCGGCCCGGGCCCGGTTGATGACCAGGCCGCTGACCAGTTCGAGTGCGTCCGGGCCGGCGTTGCCTTGCTCCAGCTCGTTCAGCGTCATCTCCCAGCCGCGATCGCCCAGCATGTATTGGCAGTTGGCGATCATGGCTTTCGCGGAACCCCACTGTTCCGGGTGGTTCTCCAGAGTGCGCACGAGCTGGATGCATTCGCGGTAGGCCCCGCGCCGGAAGGAAATCCAGCCGTCGATCATGTCCAGCTCCGCCACTTTGGGGCGCACCGTGCGGATTCCGGCAAGGATGTCCGACGCCTCGTCGTTCATGCCCTGGGCGATGGTCCGGTAGACCAGTTTGATCAGCGCGGTAACGAATTCCTTGCGCTCAAATTTCGGGTTCATAAAAACACTCCTGTTTCTTCTGCATAGACGGCCTGGGCTCGCGTACAGCCCTGCGCCGGCGTCGGTTGATGGTCCGCCTCGGCGCTCACCAGTACGACGTACGAAGCGCAAGCCAGAAGGGTCACGATCGTGGTGATGAAAGGTGGCATGGCCTGCGGCGGCTGCGGACAGGCTTGCAATCCATGCGCGGGGGGAACGCCTTGGATCCAAAGAGGATCCGATCGCTTCATCCCGCAGCCTGCGCAAGCTTGTCCGTCATGCTCTTGGAGCTTTTCTGGAACGCGTCGGCCATGTTGGAGATGACGGAGTTGCGGCCTTGCTTCTCGCTCAGCTTGGCTTGCAGTTCCGTCATGGCGTTCTGGTTGTCCTGCTGCTGCTGCATGCGGGCCATCAGGGCCTTGGTGTCGCCATCTGCTTTGTTGACCATAGGGGCTCTCCTGTGAGGGAAAAAGTAAAAGGCTGTGCTGCGCCATGAGCGGTGCGGCCCATGGCGCGATGCAGCATCAGCCCGCGCCTTGCGCTTGCTTGTCCGACAGGGCCTTGGAGTTCTTCTGGAACGCATCGGCCATGTTGGAGATGACGGCGTTCTTACCTTGCTGCTCGCTCAGTTCGGCTTGCAGTGCCGTCATGGCGTTCTGGTTGTCCTGCTGTTGTTGCATGCGGCCCATCAGCGCACGGGTATCGCCATCTGCTTTGCTCGTCGACATGATTGAATTCCTTTAAAAGTTGAACGTTGGAAAAGAGAAGGTGCAGCACCATGAGCGTTGGAGCCCATGGCGCGATGCCGCTTTAGCCCGCGCCTTGCGCTTGCTTGTCCGACAGGGCCTTGGAGTTCTTTTGGAACGCATCGGCCATGTTGGAGATGACGGCGTTCTTACCTTGCTGCTCGCTCAGCTCGGCTTGCAGTGCCGTCATGGCGTTCTGGTTGTCCTGCTGTTGTTGCATGCGGCCCATCAGTGCACGGGTATCGCCATCTGCTTTGCTCGTCGACATGATTGAATTCCTTTAAAAGTTGAACGTTGGAAAAGAGAAGGTGCAGCACCATGAGCGTTGGAGCCCATGGCGCGATGCCGCTTTAGCCCGCGCCTTGCGCTTGCTTGTCCGACAGGGCCTTGGAGTTCTTTTGGAACGCATCGGCCATGTTGGAGACGACAGCGTTCTTACCTTGCTGTTCGCTCAGTTCGGCTTGCAGTGCCGTCATCGCGTTCTGGTTGTTCTGCTGCTGCTGCATGCGGCCCATCAGGGCTTTCGTATCGCCGTCTGCTTTGCTCGTGGACATGTTTGGATTCCCAGGTGAAGTGCGGAACATTCCGCGTTGCTGAAGGCCACACCGCGCGGCCTCCATTCGTTGAGGCATGCCGGCCGGATGCCGCCATGCCAATTTCGGTTCAGTGGAGGGAGACCCCCCGGCCTTGCTGGCCCACGTACTTCAGCACCCCGAAGGCGGCTTCGCGCACCTCCTGGTCTGCGTGGGTGGCCAGCACGTTGTCGATCCAGTAGCGCCAGCCCCGGTCGCCGCCAAAGAGCATCGCGACGGCCATGGCGATCTTGTTCTCGCCGTTCTGAGGTTCTTCCTCGATGCGCGCTGCGAGGGCCTCCAGCGCTTCGCCCAGCTGGCCGGCCATCGCCATGGCAACGGTGCGGTACAGCGAGTAGCCGTGGGCATCTTCGAGCGTCATCTCGACGGTGGAGTGGATGGTTTGCGCGTCTTCGCCCACCCGGTAGATCGTGCCCAGCAAGCCCACGGTCATGAGGTTGCGGTAGATCACCGGATATGCGCTCTTGGCCGCGGTGGGTGCTTCGAGGACCAGCATGGAGGGGCTCCTTGTGTCTCAGACGGCCAGGGTGGTGCCGTGCAGGGTTTCCCAGATCCGCTGGATCACGCGCTGCGACGCGTAGAACGCCTGGATCAGCTGCGTGACGAGCTGGCGCTCGGCGTCCACCTGGGTGGACTTCAGCATGGCGCTGCTCTCATCCGCGATCTCCGCGAAGTAGCGGATCATGGCCCGCGCACGGTCGCCACTCTTGTCCTCGGTGAGCGCCTGGTCCAGGTTGGCGAGGTCGCTGAAGATGATGGATTCGTTGGAAGCAGTCATGGTGTTGGCGTTCGTTGGGTGAAGGGTTAACGGGAAACCGACCAGTCGTTGGCGGCCAGGCTCTCTGCATTCGGCGGCGAGAGGTGCTTCACGCCGTCGCGTGTCTGTACGTACTGCAGGTCCCCGGTGTTCATCAGCGCGCTCATGCGCTTGACGCCTGCAGGGGGCAGTTCTGCTGCGCTCACGTCGATCCGCTTGACCAGCGGTGCCAGGTCGGACGCGATGCGCGTGGCGCTGTCCTTGAGCGCCGACAGGTTCTGCGTGTCGCCGGTGACGTTGAAGCGCCCTTCACCCAGGTGGTGGACACGGAGTCCCGGGCGTGCAATCGCGTCGGCGATGCTCTGCTCCACTTCGGTGCTCGTCGCATAGGCGTGCACGATGCGTTCCGACTTGAAGGGCGCCAGCAGCTGGCGTACCGTGTCGGCATCCGAGGCTTCGGCCAGCAGGCCGCGCACGACGACGCCATCCGCCTGGGCAATCACCTCCAGCCCGGAGACCGGGGCCGTCGCCAGGGCGCGCTGAACCCGCACCAGGAGCGGCTCCTTGGGCGCCGCCTCACGGGCGACGGAGTCGGTGGCGGGGCGATCCTTCTTGGAGGGGCTCAACGGCGCGACGGCCGCGCTCAGCGCCGCGGTCATGAGCGCGGTTCCCACCACCGCCGAAAGGACCACCGGCGACACCTTGCGGCGTTGGGGAACGACCACGGGGGCCTGGCTGAGACGGGCGATCAGATCGACGCTGGCGGGCCAGGTGGCGTTGCCGGGGCCGGTACACAGCACGATGTCACCCATGCGATGGGGCGTGAAGTCCTCCATGGGGAGCAATGCCGGTGCAGAGCCTTGTGGCGACAGCGCGAACTGAATCATTCCGTCCTCTCCCGCTTCGATCAACATCGCATCCGAAGTCCAGTCGGTGAGCTGGATATCTGCTGCGTCTTCCGCGCTGATCAGGTAGCGCGTTGAAGTCAAATTTATCTGTGCGCCGGCATGCTGGCCGGTCAGTATGCGAAGCTGCTTCATGGCTTGCGAACCTCGTTCAAAAAGGCGACAGGGGCGGCGGGCGAACCGTTGTTGAGAAGGCGCGGCGTGATGAGGAAAAGCCGCTCGGTGCGCTGCGTCTGGCGCTCGTTGTTGCGAAATGCCCCGCCCACGAGCGGCAGCTTGGAAAGCCCGGGAACGGCGTTGTTCTGGGATTGCTCCGACTCCACGGTGATGCCCCCGATGAGCAGGCTCTCGCCCTCGCGCACATGGGCTTCGGTGCGGATTTCGGTTTTCTTCACGATGGGGACCTGGTCCACCACGTTCGTCTCGAACGCTCCGTCTTCGATGTAGAGCGTGAGCTTGATGTTGTTGCTGCCGTCCATGCGGGTGACCTGCGGCGTCATCTCCAGCAGCGTGCCGGCCTCGATCTGGAACAGGTTGGCTTCCAGGTTGCCGGCCACACGCACCGTTGCCACGCGTTTTTCGCGCATGACGGCGGTCCGGTTGGCGACGCCCATGACGGAGGGCTTGGACAGCACGCGGGCCTTGCCCTCGCCCTGCAGGGCGTTCACGCGGGCCAGCAGATGGCGGCCCGCGTCGGCCACGATCGTGCCCAGCGCTGCGGCAGGCATGAGGCTGTTGGACAGGTTCATGCTGATGTTGGTGTCGCTGCCCCGCAAGGTCCAGTTCACGCCCAGCGCATCCACGCTATCGGAGTTGACCTCGATGATGGTGGCCTCCAGTTCGACCAGCTGGGGCTTTTGGTCGAGCCGGCGGATCAGGGTCTCGAACTCCGCCATGCGGTCGGCGCGACCGAAAACCACGACCGAGTTCGTGCCCTCGTCGGCCTCGAAGCGCGGCTGGTTGTCTTCTTCGGGGTTCTTCGCAGGGGGCGTCAGCGGCCGCAGGTCCGACGCCGGCGTGCTGGCGTCCTGGTTGGTGGCGCGCGGAAGCGGGGGCAGGAACTGATTGGCCGAAGGCAGGGGGATGTACGCCCCGAGCTTCTTGCGCGTGTTGTCGGTGTCCTTGTCCATCATCCGCACCAGGGGGGCGATGCTGGCGCCTTCCTTTTCGCGCTCGCCGTAGAGCTTGCGCAGCATGGACGCGACCCCCGGCACGGTGGTGTTGCCCACGGCCCGGTCGCCTGCCGAGGCGAACTGGAGCGAGAAGACGCGCGCCGTACGGGCGTTGTTGTCGGTCACACCCGCGTCGAGTGCTTCGAGGGCCGAACTCACCAGTTCCAGGTGCCGGGGCGGGCCGGACGCATACAGCGTGCTGCTGGCTTCGTTGAACCGGATGGGGTAGCGCTTGTCGCCCAGGTCGAACGACTGCAGCAACTCCGCCACCTGTTCCCGGTTGAAACCCTTGAGCCGGAACATGCGGCTTTGCATGGAGCGGCCCGGATAGAAGTACAACGCCGACCCATCGTGGTACCACAACAGGTTATAGGCCCGGGAGACGCTGTCAAGGAATTCGCGCGGCTTGAGATCGAAGTTGGCGTTGACCACGCCGTCCACCCCGTCGGCCACGATGGCTGGGGTGCCGCGGCTGGCGGCGAAGTCCTGCAGCACGTCCGCAATCCGCTTGTTTTCCGCCCGGTAGACGAATCGGCCCTTCTCCCAGGCCGCTGGTTCGATGGCGCTGGGTGGCAGGGGCAGGGCCTGCGCGGCGGACAGCGATGTGGCCCGGGCCGATGGCATGGTGACGGGCCGGGTGGCCACGGCGGCATCGCCCTGGGTGCGGTCCGTCGCCGGAACGGCGAAGGGGTTGGCGGAGGCGGAAATGCTGGAGAGGCTGCCCAACTGGTGGGACATCTTCATGTAGCCCATGGAGGGCTGTGCGAGAGCGGACCCGGTGAGAGACAGGGCGAGCAGCACGGCGGCGAGGGTGTCGCGCTGAACGGCTCCCATGCCGCAGGCCGAGGGGGCGGATGGCTTGCGAGGGATGGGGGCGGTGGACTTCAACGCAGTACTCCGGTTCGTTGTCTGGCAAACGAAGAGTAGGTGGGGCCCACCGCCGTCGCGGCACCGCAGGCGAAGACACGGCCCGCGGCGCGAAGGCCATGATTTCGGTGGTTCAGGGCCCGTCGCCAGGGCCGTCACGAAGGGCACCGGTAGGGGCGTCGGCATGCGCGGCATGGGGTGGGCAGGGTGCGACATGGCGCCTCTGCTTCGCCTTTCCGGCCATCGTTTCGACTGTTGGACCGGTCTGGCCGCGCGTTGCGGCTGCAATGGGCGCAGCCGTTGGTGCCTTTCGCGAAAAGCGAAGGTGCACACGCCCTGTCACCGTCCCAACGCTCAGAGGAAGACCGATGAAATCACCCCAGCCCGCCGTGCTCGACGTGCGCAGCGAACCCTATACCCGCGGTTACTACCGCGCCCTCTCGCCCGCGCAGATGAGCGTGGCCCTGGAGTCCCGCGGCGTGTGCGGCCCCGATCTGTCGGCCCCCCTGAACTGCTTCGAGCTGGGCATGGGGTTCGGCCTGCCGCTGGTGGCGCATGCGGCCTGCTTTCCGCACATGCGCTTTTACGGCAACGACTTCAACCCCCATCACGTCGCCTATGCCAACGAACTGGCCCGGGACGCGGGCCTGTCGAACGTGGAAGTGTTCGAAGACGCCTTCGAGACCTTGCTCGATCGTGACCTGCCCCCCATGGACATCATCTCCATGCATGGTGTGTACTCCTGGATCTCGCCGTCGCTGCGCAAGGTGGTGATGCGTTTCATCGCCGAGCGGCTGCGCCCGGGAGGCGTCGTGTTCGTGAGCCACAACGCACTGCCCGGCTGGGCCGCGCAGATGCCGCTGCGCGAACTGGTGAACCTGCATGGGTTGCGCCAGGTTCCGGTGAGCGCAACGCCGATCGAGCGGTTGTCGCAAACGCTGGATTTCCTCGACGACTTCGCCAAGGTGAACCCCGCCTATTTCTCCGACGACCTCTCGGTGCAGGCGCGCCTGTACGGGCTGCGGCGGCTCGATCCGCACTACGCTGCGCACGAGTATTTCAATCCCGACTGGCACCCCATGCACTTTCACCAGGTCGCCGCCGAGATGGCCGAGGCGGGGCTGGAGTTCGCAGCGCCCGCGGTGCTGTCCCAGCAGGTGGATGCGGCCATCCTGCCCCCGGCCACGCGGGAGTTGCTGCGGGGGGTCGATGACCCGGTGCTGCGGGAGACCCTGCGCGACTTCGCGGTGAACCGGTCCTTCCGCTGGGATCTGTACACCCGGGGCGCTCCCCAGGCCAGCGCGCAGCAGCATGCGCAGTTCCGCCTGGACAGGTCCTGGATCCTGGCCACCGCGCGCAGCGAAACCCGCGAGAGCCCGTTGTCCGATGGCGCCGCCGACCATGTGGACGGCGCCACCGCCCTGCGCCTGCTGGACGCGCTGGCAGAAGGCCCCGCCACCGCCCGCGAACTGGCCCGCCGGCCCGAGCTGGCATCGCTGGGCGCGGATTTCATCGTCGAGGCCTTGATGCTGCTGGAAAACGAAGCCCAAGTGCATCCCGCGTTGCCCGTGGCACTGCGTGAGAGCGCTCGGGAATCGGTGCAGCGCTTCAACAAGGCGGTCATGCAGCGGCCGGACGACGATGGACTGCATTACCTGTCCTGCGCCGCCAGCGGCCAGGCCATGGGCTGGTCGCCGCTCGCCATGGCGCAGATCCGTGCCGCCTGCCAGGGCGCGCAGACCGCGGACGAAATGGTCCAGGCGATGCGGGACCGGTTCGAAGGCGAGGGCGAGGGCCAGATGCCGGCCGAACGCCTGGCGCACAGCGCCCGCTGCTTCTTTGCCAGCCGTGCCCCGGTGCTGCGCCACCTGGGCCTGTTGTGATGGTGCGCTGGCAGCGCCACGCGCTGGTGGCAGCGGCGGCGCTGCAGGCGTGTGGCGCCAACGCACTCATCGCCTACGACTGCTGGGTGAAGGGGCCGGAGTCCGATCCGGTGCGCGTGGCGTTCGACATTGCCAAGCGCTATCCGGCGATCGTGGGGCAATGCCGGGCGGTCGAGCTGCCTGACCCGCCGGCCGATCCGGCAGAAGGGGACGATCCCGTGGCCAGCGCGGCCGCCGTGGCAAGCGTGCGAGTGATCCGCGCCCCACGCACCGCCGGTGCCGCGCCGTCCGGCGCGGTCTGGCCCACGGCGATGGTGACGCCCCGTTGGCGCCATGAAGCGCTGTGGCCGGTGATCGAGTCGGCCGCCACCCGCCATTCCATCGACCCCCACCTGGTCCAGGCCGTGATCGAGGTGGAGTCGGCCTACGCGCCCAACGCCCGCTCGCCCAAGGGCGCGCTGGGCCTGATGCAACTGATGCCGGCCACGGCCGCGCGCTTTGGCGCGCCGTCCTCCGCCGACCTGTTCACGCCCGCCGTCAATGTCGAGACCGGGGTGCGCTATCTGCGCTTTCTGGCCGACAAGTTCAGTGGCCAGACCGAATTGGTCCTGGCCGCTTACAACGCGGGCGAGGGGGCGGTCGTGCGGCACGGCTACAAGATTCCCCCTTTTCGCGAGACGCAGGATTACGTGCGCAAGGTGCTGGACAGGTATCCCGCCACCCGCTGATTTCCCTGATTTCCCCGAGGGCCGCGACATGATCGCCGGCCCTTTTTTTCGTTCGCTCGGCAGTGGCGGGCAAGAAAAAGGACGATGGCCTGGGGCATTGCCCAGGCCATCGTCCCCATTGCGTCTTCGAGGGGTCGGTCAGGCCTTGACGGAGACCTGGACGCTCACGCTCACCCGCATTTCGATCTGCACCACGCGCTGCTGCTCACGGGACTGAAGGCCCTGAAGCACCTGGGCCAGCAACTGGAGGATGCCGGCGCTCGACGCCGGCGTGCCACCCACGCCAGGCACTTCGCCGCGCGCGGCGGCCAGCAGATTGCCGACACCCGATCTGCCGTCGGCGCCAGGTACATCATGGGTCTCGATGGCCTTGTAGGTGTCGGGGTTCTGGAGCATGAACTTCGCGGCTGCGGCGACTTGGGGCGATGCCGTGCCGCTCTCGGCCAGCTGGTAGAGGCGGCCCGGCGTCATGTCCTTGCCGCCGAAAGCCTTCGCCAGCAGTCCGGCGTGGCAACCCAGCATGTGGTCGGCCAGGATGCGCGCGGCGCCTTGCCCGTCCAGCTGCGATGGCTGCGCGGGCCGGGTGGGCCGCGAAGCGCCGTTGGACTGCGCGGTTCCCTGGCCCGTGAGCAACTGCAGGAGTTGCAGCAGCGCATCGAGCACGGAGCGGCTCGCGCCTGCGGTGCGTTGCGCCGCGCCGCCTTCGACGCCAGGGATCTCGCCTCGCGCGGCCGCCAGCAGGTTGCCCAGGCCGGACTTGCCGTCGGCCCCGGCCACGTCGTGCGTCTCGATGGCACGGTAGATGTCGGGGTTCTTGAGCATGAACTTCGCGGCGTCGGCGATCTCGCCTTGGCCCTGGCTCAGCTGGTAGAGGCGGTCGGGCGTCATCGAGCCACCTTGCTGCTGCAGCAGATCGGCCAGGGTGTGCGCAGCGCTCTGTCCATCCAGTGGCGGCTGGGTGTTCGAGGTGGCCTTGAGCAGTTGCAGCAGCAGTTGCAACAACGGCAGGAGGGCCTGCGCCGAGCCGCCGGACCGGCCCTGCACACCGGGGATCTCGCCGCGGGCGGCGGCCAGCAGGTTGCCCAGGCCGGACTTGCCGTCGGCCCCGGCCACGTCGCGCGTTTCGATCGCGCGGTAGGTGTCGGGGTGCTGGAGCATGTACTTCGCGGCTTCGGCCACCTGGCCCTGTCCCTGGCTCAGCTGGTACAGGCGGTCCGGGGTCATGGGCTGGGTCTTGGGCAGAAAGCGCTTGCCGAAGAGGTGGAGCGCACCACCGGCTTCCTGCACCATGTGGTCTGCCAGGACGCGTGCCGCGCTCTGGCCGTCCAGGGGCGGGTTCGGCTCTGCATGGGCCTTCAGCAGCTTCAACAGTTGCTGCAGCAGTTTTTGCAGGCTGTCCAGGGAGTCCGTTGCGCCCTTCACGGCAGGGATCTCGCCGCGGGCGGCGGCCAGTAGGTTGCCCAGGCCGGACTTGCCGTCGGCACCGGCCACGTCGCGCGTCTCGATCGCGCGGTAGGTGTCGGGGTGCTGGAGCATGTACTTCGCGGCTTCGGCTACCTTGCCCTGTCTCTGGCTCAACTGGTACAGGCGGTCCGAGGTCATGGGCTGGGTCTTGGGCAGAAAGCGCTTGCCGAAGAGGTGGAGCGCACCACCGGCTTCCTGCACCATGTGGTCGGCGAGGACGCGTGCCGCGCTCTGGCCGTTCATCGGCTGGGCCTGTGTCGGCTGTGGCTGACCGGTCGGGCCCTGGAGCTGCGCCAGCAATTGCCGCAGCAGTTGCAGGATGTTGCCCAAGGCGCTGGAGGCCTGGCCGCCCACGCCGGGGACCTCACCCCGCGCGGCCGCCAGCAGGTTGCCGACGCCGGATTTGCCGTCCGCGCCAGGCACGTCATGGGTTTCGATGGCGCGGTAGACATCGGGGTTCTGGAGCATGAATTTCGCCGCCGCCGCCACCTCGGGTGAGGCCTTGCCCCCCTCGGCCAGTTGATAGAGCCGTTCGGGTGTCATCGCCTGGGGCTTGAACAGGCGTGCCAGCGGCGAGGCGTTCCCCTGGAGCATGTGATCCGCCAGGATGCGGGAGGCATCCTGCGCGTCCATGGGCGGCTCGGCAGGGGCGGACCGTTGCTGGGCGCGGGGCGCCACCGGCGCTACACGGTCCTGGTCGGCCAGGGGCTGCAGCGTGGAGCCACCGGCGGGCCGGGGCGACGAAAGCCCCGAAAGGGCACCCTGGGCGGCCGCCTCGAAGTCGTCCGATTCCGACAGGCCGTCGGCGGCGCCCCCGTCGTTCGTCTCGATCTGGCGATAGGACTCGGGGTTCTGCAGCATGAACTTCGCTGCCGCCGAGACGGTGGGCGAGGTGTCGCTGTTGGGCCGCTTGGCCAGTTGGAAAAGCGTGTTGGGGTCGATGGACGGCACATGGTTCTGGCGCATGAAGGCTGCGATGGCGCCGGAGGCGGCCTGCTCGTTCATCGGCACCGCGCTCTCTGGCGCACTGTCCTGCAGTTGCGCGTCGTAGCCGCCGCGCGCCGCGAAGTCGAAACTGGAGACGTCCGCGGTACCGTCACCGCCTGAGGGGTCCAGCAGTGCGTAGATGTCCGGGTGGGTCAGCATGAAATTCGCTGCTTCCGAGACGTCCTCGGGCGTTTGGCCGGAGGTGTTGCGGGCCAGCCCGTAGAGCCCATTCGGCGTCTGCGTGTCGATGCCGTTCTGGTGCATGTATTTCGCCAGGGCCGCTGCGGCCTCCTTGGTCTGCGCGGCCGTGTTGCCCGCCGTTTTGCCGGGCTGGGCGCGCCCGATGCTGATGCTGAGAGAGGCTGTGTAGCCGTTGACCGTGGTATTCATAAACGCTGCTTTCGTTGGACAACGGAGGCGGCGGTTTCCGGCCACGCTCCCTGCCAGGGTGGAGAAAGGTGTCTCGGGATTCGAGATGGAATGGATGGGCAAACGCCGTTCTTCGCGACCCTCAAAATCCACCGTGGGGACAGCGGTACCGCGTGGATCGGGTGCGGCCTGCAGCAGCCTGCCCTGGGGCCCGGAACCCATGCGGTGGGTGCCGGGCCACGGGGGTCAGGCGGGCAGGGCCTGGTCGCGGAACGGCAGCGCCGCATCGGTGAGCAGCCACTGGATCAGGTGGGCCGGGCTCAGATGCTCGGCTAATGCGATGGCCTGCGCCGACAGCTGGACCTTCGTGTCGCCCAGTCCTTGCTGCACCAGTGCGCGCGCGGCTTCGAGCACCAGGGGCCTGGCCGCCTCGATCGTGCCCGCGGGGTCGCCGGCGTCCACCAGCCGGCGGCGTGCATGCACCGGCACTTCGGCCAGCCGCACGAGCGAGGCGATCAGTGCCGCCGAAGGGGCCATGCCTCCGGGGTGAAAGCCTTTCTGGGCATCGACCAGCAGCCATTCGCGCTCTTCGTCGATGCACGCGATCGCGTCGCCGCAGGCGGGGTGCACGGCCGGGCCCGACAGGCCGCTGGGAGCGCTCAGGCGCTCGAAGTCCGCGCTGTTGGCGTGCACCTGCGAAAGCCGGTTGTCCGAGAACAGGCGAAGGGTGCGGTTCAATTCGCGCCCCTCCTGGCCTGCCAGCGCTTCCAGCCGCACCAGCAGGCCCTGCACGGCCATGTGTCGCTGCGTCAAAGCGCTTTCGCAACCGGGCAGCAACAGATTGCTGGACACCCAGAGCCCGGAAGAGCGGGGAAACCCGTCGTCCAGAAGAATGGGCGGCTGGACCATGGACACGAGCCGCAGGCGAACGCCCGCGCCGTCATGGGGAACGATCCGGTGCGCGCCGGCGCCCCAGGCCTGGGGCGGCTGCCGCTCGGCGGCGCTCATTGAGGGTGAAGGCATGGCGATGCTCCGAAGAAGGCGGGGCCCGCCGCACGCGCGGCCGGCGCGCCGTTGCGGTGGGGGCGCGGGTACTCGGTCTTGCGCAGGCCGCCCTGCGGCGTGATGCGGTAGATGATGTCGTCGCCGCGGGCCTCGATCCTCTGCCAGCCATGGCGCTCCATGAAGCGCAGGCAGCGGTGGTTGTCGTTCTCCACCGCGACCAGAATGTCGGCTTTCAGCGAAAACAGCCACTGCAGTGCCGGCTTGAGCAGCAGGGCCCAGAGGCCGTGGTAGCGCGGCAGCACCGCGATGTGGGCCTGTTCTCCATCGAACAGGATGCCGCCGATCGGTGCGCCATCGGACTCGAATCCGATGGACGGGCATTCGGCGTAGAACGCTGCGAAGGCGTCGCGTGTGACCGTCTGCGTGTAGTCCTGGGTGCAGCCCGCCGCGTAGCGGGCTGAATCCGCGTCGTAGAACACGCCCAGGTCGGCCTGGGGAGTGAGCTTCAGCATGGCGGCGGTCCTATGCGAGATCGCCAGCGATCTCGGGTTCCAGCTGGAGCAGCTCGCGCATGGATTTGCGCACGTGCTCGTCGCCGCTTTCCAGGCAGCTTTGCGCGTGGTAGTGCCAGGTGGGATCGCCCAGGATGTTCAGGCACAGGGCCTTGAGTTCCGGGGCGGTGTCCTCGCCCAGCGTGTTCAGGTACTGAAGGGCCTCCTGCGTGTAGCCCCGCTGGATCGCGATGAGCACCGGAAAGATCAGGTACTCCTCGGTGTCCGGGCTGAGCGCATTCAGCTCCTCCAGCATGGTTTCCGCTTCGTCCAGCTGGTTCTCGCGGATGGCGTTGACCAGAGAGACGGCCAAGGCGGCGATGGGATCTTCGTGAACATTGGAGTCGTCCATGGTCATTGCCTTTCAAAAGAGGTGAGGAAGAAGCGTCCGCGTCAGGCGCGGATGTGCATGTGCATGTCGATCGAAACGCGGGTTTCGGTCGCGCTGGTGGGCAGCTGTGGCAACTGCGGCAGGCCCTTGCCGAGGGACAGGCCCGCGGCCACGCCCTGGTTGGCGGTGTCGATCACCGACTGCATCACGCCGCTGATCACGTCCTTCACCACGGACTGGATGCGGTCCTGGATGCCGGCACGCAGGTCCGAGCCCAGCTGGCTACCCACGCCGCCCGCGCTCGGCGACGATGCGCCGCCCGTCGGTTGCAGGCCCTGCAGGCCCTTGGCCATGACCTGGTCGACGATGCCCTGGATGGCTTGGTCCGCCACGCCGAGCAGCTTTTCCTGGATGGAGTTCTGCAGGCCTTGCTTGAGGTCCGAGGCCACCTGACGGCTGCCCGACTTCAGGCCCGTCGCATTGCGGGGGCTGCTCACGTTGGACAGCGTGTCCTCGAGCACACCCTGGCCGAGCGCTGCCAGCGCGCTGTTCTGGTCGAGCCCCAGCTTGGGCAGCAGCGTGTACAGGGCGGCTTGCACCGCGGCCTGGATGGCCATGTCGACGGCGTTGTGCACCGAGTTCTGCACCGATTCCTTGACGGCCTCGCGGCGGGTCTGCGGCGGCACTTCGTCCGGGCCCTGTGCATGGCGCGAGCCATCCGTGCCACGGCGGCCGCGGGTCTGCACGGCCGTGCTGGCGGCGTCCTGCAATGCACCGCCGACCAGGTTCGTGCCGGTGCCGACCGCGTTCGAGTCGTTGTTGGGGTCCAGCGTCTGCTGCAGGCTGAGCATCAGCTTGTCGATGGTGCTCTGAACGACCGTATCGACCGCATCGCGGGCCGCGGTTTCGGCGGCGTCGCGCGCGCCCTGGCGGAAGCCCGTCGGGGACATGCCGGACAGGTCGTCCCCGTTCTGGCGCAGGCCGGTCGAGCGGGTGTCGGGCAGGTCGTTGGCGCCCTTGCGGAAGCTCTCGCCGTCGGCGAAACGGCCCGCGCGTGAGGAACTCAGGCCGCCGCTGGTGGCTGCACCGATCGTGTCCACGGCCAGGCCACCCAGCAGCGATGTGCCGTTGGGGTCCAGCACTTTGGACGCGGCCTTGGTGACTTCCTGCGTGGCCAGGTCGATGGTGGAGTCCACCGCCAGGCGCGCCACGTTCTTGGCGATGCCGCCGGGCCCGAAATTGGAGGCGGTTTCCATGGCGCCCAGCGCCAGGTCCTTGATGCCGTTCAGGGCTTGGGACAGGTTGCCTTTGGCAATGCCCTTGGCCAGGCCCACGGCGCCCTTCTTGATGCTGGTGAGGCCGCCCTCGACGCTGTCCACGGCGGTGTCCACCACCTTCTGGGCGACGCTCTGCACCTTCTTGAGCACCTTGTCGAGCGCCCCGTCCAGTAAGGTATTGGCCGCCAATGCGGCCGGCGTGAGGTTGATGGCGCCGCGGGCGATGTCTCCGCCCGCCTCTCCCAGCTTCTTGAGACCGGCCGCCGCCCCTTTCAGATCGAGCGTGGCCAGGCCTTTGGCGATTTGCCCTACGCCCTGAACGGCTTTTTCAATGCCCTTCGCGATTGACTTGAACGCGTTTTTTATCGCACCCATGGATTGACCCCTTGCAGTTGATGAAGAAATGCACTGGACGGCAATCGGCCTTTTCGGAACGGAAAGGGGGCGGTTGCAGGACCCAACGCGGAGGTTCCGACTTTCCGCGTGGCAAGCGTATGTAAACGCTTTGTATGCGATGCGGATTGCGGCCATGCGAAGTGCGGCGGGCACCGGCGTGGCGCGTGAGCGCGGCGCGCCGGAGGGCTCGTTGAGGGCGGCTGAGGGCGGCTGAGGGGCTGCGCAGGGGCCGGCGCCCCGCGAATCCGTCCTTTGCACGGCGGGGCGGGCAGGCAGGTGATAATCGCCGCCATGCCTCATCCGCGTCCTTGCCTGGCGGCACCCTTCCCCCTTCGTTGGCGCAAGCCTGCGAACTGACACCCCTGGTGCGCCCGCGCGGGCGCGCATCCCAAAAAGTCTCCCCCCGCTGCCTCGGCAGCCGCGGACCCGCCCGGACCGGGCTGCGCCGTGTGACGGGGGTGCATTTCCCAACGGGGGCCGGGCCCGGCCCCCCAAGCATTCAAGAGGTCAAAGCCATGCTGCTGATGGTCGACAACTACGACAGCTTCACCTACAACATCGTCCAGTACTTCGGAGAGCTGGGTGCCGAGGTCGAGGTGTACCGCAACGACGAGATCACGCTGGAGGGCATCGCCGCACGGGCGCCCGACCGGCTCGTCATCTCCCCCGGGCCGTGCTCGCCGGCCGAAGCCGGCATCTCGGTGGCCGCCATCCACCACTTCGCCGGCAAGCTGCCCATCCTGGGCGTGTGCCTGGGCCACCAGGCCATCGGGGCCGCATTCGGCGGGACCATCGTGCGGGCCCAGGAGCTGATGCACGGCAAGACCAGCGTGATCACCACCACCCAACAAGGCGTGTTCGCCGGCCTGCCCGAGCAGTTCACGGTGAACCGCTACCACTCGCTGTCCATCGAGCGGGCCACCTGCCCGGACGTGCTGGAGGTGACGGCCTGGACCGACGACGGCGAGATCATGGGCGTGCGCCACAAGACGCTGGACATCGAGGGCGTGCAGTTCCACCCGGAAAGCATCCTCACCGAGCACGGCCACGCCATGCTGCGCAACTTCCTGCAGGCGCGGCCATGATCGAGACGCACCAGCTGCTCCTGTTCATCGCGGCCGGATGGCTGCTCAACCTCACGCCCGGGCCGGACGTGCTCTACATCGTCACGAACGCGCTGAAATCCGGCGTGCGCGCCGGGTTCGTCGCGGGCTTCGGGATCACGGCCGGGTGCTTCGTGCACATCGTCGCGGCGGCCGTGGGCGTCGGGGCTCTGCTGGCTGCGTCGGCCGCGGCCTTCACGGCACTCAAATGGGTGGGGGCCGCCTACCTGCTGTGGATGGGCGTTCGCATGCTGTGGGCCAGGGCCCCTGCCGGCGCGGCCGGTGGCGCCGATCTGGCCGCCGCGCGCGCCGCGCCCTCGGCGCCAGCTTCGCTGAAGAAGGTGTTCCTGGGCGGGTTCTGGACCAACGTGCTCAACCCCAAGGTGGCCATCTTCTTTCTGGCCTTCGTGCCCCAGTTCATCGCACCGGGCACCGAGAACAAGGCCTGGGCCTTCGTGCTGCTGGGCGTGCTGTTCAACATCAACGCCATTCCGGTCAACGCCGGCTGGGCGCTGGCGGCGGCCTGGATGGCCCGCCGCCAGGGTGCGATCCAGCGAGGTATGCATTGGCTGGACCGCGTGGCCGGTGCGATGTTCATCGGTTTCGGCATCCGGCTTGCGCTCTCCGAGCGTCCCGGCGCCTGAGCTTCATTCGAGGAAACGGAATGTCCATTACCCCCCAGGAAGCGCTGCAGCGCACCATCGAGCACCGCGAAATCTTCCACGACGAGATGCTGCACCTGATGCGCCTCATCATGCGCGGCGAACTGTCGCCCGTGATGACGGCGGCCATCGTGACCGGCCTGCGTGTCAAGAAGGAAACCATCGGCGAGATCGCCGCCGCCGCGCAGGTCATGCGCGAGTTCTCCAACAAGGTCCACGTGCCGGACACCACGCACATGGTGGACATCGTGGGCACGGGCGGCGATGGCGCCAACACCTTCAACATCTCCACCTGCGCGATGTTCGTGGCCGCCGCTGCCGGCGCCAAGACCGCCAAGCACGGCGGGCGCGGCGTCTCCAGCAAGAGCGGCAGTGCCGACGTGATGGAGTCGCTGGGCGTGCACATCAACCTGCCGCCCGAGGCCATCGCGCGCTGCATCGCCGAGGTCGGCATCGGCTTCATGTTCGCGCCCAACCACCACCCCGCCATGAAGAACGTGGCGCCGGTGCGCAAGGAAATGGGCGTGCGCACCCTGTTCAACATCCTCGGGCCGCTCACCAACCCGGCGGGCGCGCCCAACATCCTCATGGGGGTGTTCCACCCCGACCTGGTGGGCATCCAGGTGCGCGCGCTGCAGCGGCTGGGCGCCGAGCACGCCGTGGTGGTCTATGGCCGCGACGGCATGGACGAGGTCAGCCTGGGCGCGGCCACGCTGGTGGGCGAGCTGAAAAAGGGCGAGATCACCGAATACGAAATCCACCCCGAAGACTTCGGCCTGGCCATGGCCAGCAACCGGACCCTGAAGGTGGACACCCCCGAGCAGTCGCGCGAGGTGCTGCTGGGCGTGCTGCGCGGCCAGCCCGGCCCGGCCCAGGACATCGTCTGCCTGAATGCCGGCGCGGCGCTGTATGCCGCCAATGTGGCCGACTCGATCGCGGACGGCATCGTCCGCGCCCGCGCCGCCATTGCCAGCGGAGCCGCCCTCGCCAAGCTGGAGCAACTCGTCGCGCGCACCCATGCGCTGGCGGCCTGAAGCATTACCGATGTGGTGCTGCCCTGCCAACTTCGGCGCCCTCGGCCTCCCGAGGTCGATGCCGCGCTTTGTCGCGGCATTCCCGAAGACCGCAGCCCACCGGGCGTGGCCGAGGCGCGCGCGGTGGACGATGCCTGCACTTTGCTCGGCGCGCTGATGCGCGCGGGTCGATGCAACTTCGCCATGCCATGACGCAGGACCTCACGAAGCCGCCTCGGGTGGAGCATGGCCCGCTCCACAGCGTCGAAGCACTGGCGTTGGCCCTGCCGCGAGTACAGCGCTTGTTGTTGCCCGAGGCCTTGAACCCTCCGCGCGGCCCATGGGCGTATGCCGCCATGCTGGGCCCTGTTGCGCTGTTTCTGGGCTGGAAGGCCATGCAGGTTCCCGGTCTGGACGCGCCACCGATTTCCTGGGGGGTGGCGGTAGTCACCGGCGTGCTGGCTGCTGCAGCCATTTGGATACTGGCTCGCCAGGAGCGTCGGTGGCGCGGCTGGTGTGTGGACTTCGAACAGTTGCGCATCATGGCGGTGGGGCAGGGCCCTCAGCCTCCCATCGTTTTGAATGCCACGGAGCACAGCCTGGGCTGCTACGTCGGAAGCAGCGCCGCGCACGGCACCTGTTTTGTGCTGGAGTTGCGCCATGTCCGGCGCGGCCCGGTGGCGCAACTGACCTCTGTTACGTTTTCTGCCGTGCGCCAGGCGGCCTGGAATCAACAATTGCAACAGCTGGATCGTTGCGTTGACATGCTGGCCGGGCGCCTTCACATTCGTCGCTCTGGCGAGCCGCTGCTGAAGACCATCCAGCGCCCGATGCGCTGACCCTATTTCCCATTCCCTGATTGCCTTCCATGTCCGACATCCTGAACAAGATCATTGCCGTCAAGCGCGAGGAAATCGCGGCAGCGCAAAAGAAAGCGCCCCTGGCCGCCATTCGTGCGGATGCGGAAAGCCGCGTGCTCACGCGCGACTTCGAAGGGGCGCTGCGCGCAAAAATAGCCAAGGGCCAGGCGGCGGTGATCGCCGAGGTCAAGAAGGCCAGCCCGTCCAAGGGCGTGCTGCGCGCGGATTTCATTCCCGCCGACATCGCCCAGAGCTATGCCGAGGGAGACGGCAAGGTGAGCGCGGCGTGCCTGTCGGTGCTGACCGACCGGCAATTCTTCCAGGGCCAGCCCGACTACCTGAAGCAGGCGCGCGCCAGCTGCCAGCTGCCGGTGCTGCGCAAGGATTTCATGGTGGACGCCTACCAGATCTATGAATCGCGGGCCATGGGAGCCGATGCCATCCTGCTGATCGCGGCCTGCCTGGACGATGCGCAGATGGCCGATTTCGAGGCCATCGCCCGCAGCCTGGACATGGCGGTGCTGGTGGAGGTGCACGATGGCGCCGAGCTGGACCGGGCGCTGCGCCTGCGCACGCCGCTGGTGGGCATCAACAACCGCAATCTACGGACCTTCGAGGTGTCGCTCTCGACCACCCTGGCGCTGCAAAAGAACTTGCCGGCCGACCGCCTGCTGGTGACCGAGTCGGGCATTCTCTCGCCCGCCGACGTGCGGCAGATGCGCGATGCGGGCGTGAACGCCTTCCTGGTCGGCGAGGCCTTCATGCGGGCGCCGGAACCCGGCGAGGCCCTGGCCAAGCTGTTCGCCTGACACCGGTTTGCTGGATGCTATTAAATTAATAGCTATATGCCCTAGATCTTATTGTGCTGGAGGCTGTTTTGAGCATGAATGATTCCGTGGCGCCGTCCACCCAGCTGCACAGCGCCGATCCTGCCGACTGGCCCGTGGCGGCCGGATGGCAGCCCCTGGTGGATGCCTTTTTCGCCGGTGCGCGGGGGCAGGCGCTGCTGGCGTTTCTGAAGGCACGGCTGGTGGATGGCGCCGCCATCTTCCCGCCCCGGCCGCTGCGCGCGCTGGAGCTGACCCCGCCCGATCAGGTGCGCGTGGTCATCCTCGGGCAGGACCCGTACCACGGCCGTGGGCAGGCCGAGGGCCTCGCGTTTTCGGTGGCGCCCGGCGTGCAGCTGCCGCCTTCGCTGCGCAACATCTTCAAGGAGATGCAGCGCGACCTGGGCACCCCCTTTCCCGCCTGGCCCGAGCCGGGCGGCAGCCTCGCCAAATGGGCCAAAAATGGCGTGCTGCTGCTCAACACCTGCCTCACCGTGGAAGAGGGCCAGGCCGCCAGCCATTCCGGCAAGGGCTGGGAGGAGCTCACCGACGCGGTGATCCGCCATGTGGCCGAGGGCGATCGGCCGGTGGTGTTCATGCTGTGGGGCTCGCATGCCCAGTCCAAGCGCGTGTGGATTCCGGGCGACCGGGGCCACCTGGTGCTCACGGCCAACCACCCTTCGCCGCTGTCCGCGCTGCGCCCGCCCGTGCCGTTCATCGGGTGCGGGCACTTCGGCAAGGCGCGGGAGTTTCGCCAGCAGCACGCCGAGAAGTAGCCACGGCGTGAGGGCTGGGCGGGCCCCCACGCTATGCAAAGGGGGCTTCGCCAGCCCCTGAGCTGCTTCGGGTTTTGAGAGTCTTTCCGCAGTACCGCAGCCATCCTTCTGGCTGCAGATTTACTTCGTCAAGGTCTTCCATGCCATCGGGAAATGTCAACCATCGCGGCCGTACCGCAGGGACACCCGCGCATCCTGCAACGACGCCATCGTCGCAGGATGCGGCTCCCACGGCCAGGTCATCAGCGGGGCGGCAGCGTGGCAGCACGGTGCATCAGGGTGGGCCTTCGGATACGTTGCGCCCGCGTGGCGGGCGCCACAGCACAGCGCCCACGGGCCAACGTTCCGCCGCGGCCCGACGTCTTGGGAGCGGCTTTGGCGCGCCCTTCGCCTGCGGCCCGGTCGGCGGCCACGACCATCGACGAGGCGATTCCCCATCTGAATCGGTACCAGACGTTCATGGGGCGCTTGTCGCTGGAGCGTGACGCTGCATTGACGCGCAGGGCATCGTCCCCCGCTTTCGAGCAAGCCCAGCTCGCCATGGAGGCGCTGGGAAAACTGACGATGGGCCAACGGCACCACGCGGGCCCACGCATTCCGGTGTTCATCGAGCAGCAGCGGACGATGTCCGCCTACCGCATGGTCATGACCACGCCGAAATCGGGCGTCGACCAATTGGCGCAAGAGCTGCTGTACCACCCCGACACGGCAAGCTACCAGGCGGCCTGGGCCGGCTATGTCGAAAAAGCAGATGCGCAACTCAAAGAGCTGGAGCCTTTGGGCAAGGCCCTGGCGGACACCATCGATTCGCTCGGAAAGCGGGAAACGTTCGAATCGACGCCCGACGCTGCCACAACGCTCAAGGCGGCGGTGATGGGCGCTGCCAAGGCACGGCTCATCGCCATTGAGTCGCACGTGGATCGCGTGATGCTGGGCGTCATGATGCTGGCGCAAGCCGATGCTGCCGACAGCGTGACCGAGCAGACTCTGAAACTGCAGAAAGAGTTTGTCGGCGATGTCGTGCACCTGCGCAAGGCCGCCGATCTGCTGTTGGATGCGCGTGTGGCGCCTCACCCCCAGGAGGCGGCATGGTTGGAGGGCTATGTGATGGCGCTGGAGCGCCACGCGCGGGATCACCTCATGGAGGCGACCCGGCACCTGCCACCCGACCAGGACCTGTCGGCGTCACCGGTGGGCAAGGCCGCCCTGGAGCTGGCGGCGTCCATCCGGTTGCTGGCCAGCGAGATCGGCAAGGTGCTGACGGCGCGAAAGCTCTCGCCGCAGATGGCTGCCCGCGTTCATGACCTCACGGTCGAGGGACGGTCGACGCAGGTTCAAGAACCGTCGATCGAGGAGGCGGAACCCGCCCTTTCCGCGCAGGAGTCGGCCGTGTCGGAAGGGCCCTCCAAATCCGGCCGCAAGCACCGCCGCAACGCCAAGGCCTCGCATTCTGCGGGCGGCCCATCGGCTCCATCGGTCGGCAAGCCGGCATTGTCCGCGGCGCAAGAGGTCGCCATCGAACTGGCGACGGAGCGGCTCCAGCGGTTTCGCAAGCCGCCACAGCCGACGGGCGGGGCGCGATTCGACTTCTTCGCGCTGGCGGAGTCGATGAATCGCGATGTGTCCCGCATCCGCACCGCCTTGGATACCGGCATCGACCCGATCCACGTGGCGCAATCCATGCGCAATGCGCTGGTGAGCTGGTTCGGCCAGCCCGGCATCTGGGCCCAACGGAGCCAGCAGCTCGACAGCATGGCGGGCCCCGTCATGGAGGAGCCTTCGATGGCACGGTTGCGCGACGACGTGGCGCAGCGGACCGCTGCCGTGCAGGCCCTGCACGACCAGGTCCGGCAGATCGAGATCGAGCTCGTCAAGCAATACGCCTATCCGATGGCACGCCATGTATCGATGCTGCTGGCATCGGGCGAAGCCATGCCGGAGGGAGCGGTGAGCAAGCTTCGGTCCGAAGGCGATCCGGACGACACCCACGGCAAGGTGTTCGAAGTGCGCCTTGCGGTGCGTCCGCTGTCGGACGGGCAGCCCGCCCCGTCGCTTTACGTGCATTTCCACACGGAGAAAGTCGTGGGCACCGGTGCCATCGCCACCATCTCCCCCGAGGACCTGGCGGCGGTGCACGTCAAGACGGCCGAGCAATGCGGGCGGGGCAAGAACTGGGAAAGCATCAACGCCGCGATACTCGGCCCTGTGCACCGGGGGCCTTTGACGGACCAGGTGTTGCTGGACCTGCAAAAGCGCATGAAGCGCTGATGTGGGTGACGCTGATCTTTGGGGTTTTCAAGGGGCAGGTCCATGGCGGGTGAACTCACTGCTTCCGGCAAAGCGAGCCGAAGCCCACGCGCGCATGGCGATGGCCAGGAGCCAGCGTCAGGGCCGTCCCGGGACGTGCCCAGCGTTTCATCGCGGCGTGACAGTTCGCCGGCGGGCTCGCCCAGCGGCATTGCAGCGCATCTCCCGTCCCGTCCCAGAAGTACCGTGGCCAGCGGAGAGACGTCCCAGCTTCGCGCGGCGCTGCCCGTTCAGCGGCCACCGAAACCGGCGCAGCAAGCACGGATCGAGAAGCGGGAGAAAAAGCAGGCGGCCATCGTTGCCGGCGAAACCGTCGACAAGGCGACGGCCTATATCGAAACCTTCGACAGACTGTGCATGGCCGGAGGGGTCACGCCCCACAATCAACAGCGCATCCTGGAAACGGCATTCCAGTGGGCCGATCGCGGCATTGCCGCTTTCGACGGCCTGACCGAGCTCCAGCGCCAAGACCCACAGGGGCGAAATGCTTTCGTGACCCTCTACCAAAAGCGCGCGGCCTTGGCGGCCTTTCTGGTCCAGCACCTTCCCGAGGTGCCCGTCGAGCAAGGCCATGCGCTTTCGCAGCGCATGCTGGAGGCGCGCTCCCAGCCCGTGGACCTGGTCGCCTTGGACAGGGATTTGAATGCGCACCTCGGCCAGGTCGATCAAGTCATCGAGGCGATCCGGCCGTACATCACTGCCACGTCCGAGGCCATCGAGAAGCTGGGTACTCCGGCCCATCTCAAAGCCCACCCCGGCTTGGTCGGGGTCTTGAAGGAAGCCACGCACACGCTCACGAAACTGCGGATGCAGGCCTTCGACATGCACAAGGAAAAGATCTGGACCCTGGGCAATCGCATGGTGGTCGCAGAGGGCATGGACGGCATCGAGATTCTCCGAGAGATCGTGGCGCTGTTGAGCTGCGCGGTGGATCTGTCGGACCGCGCCGCGATCGATCTGCTGCAGGACGCGCGCATGCCCATGCGGGGAGACATGGCGGGCCACGCGGGACGCATGCAAAACGGTGCGTTGCGCTTGCGGAGGCACGCGCAGGCGTTCATCTTGCTGGCGAGCCGCCATTTCGATACCGAAGCGGGCGCCTCGCAGGCGGTCGCCCTGGATTTCGCCAAGCGTTTGGCGAAATCCATCGGGGCCCTGGCCCAGGAATGCGATGCCGTGCTCGATGGGCACAAGGTGTCCGTTGCCACCGCGAACCGGCTGGAAGGCACCACCTACCTGGGGGTGCCCACGCGTCCGTCCAACTTGGCGCCGCCCGACGACGAAGCACCGATGGCACCGGGGCCGGACGATTTAGCCGCATCCCCTTCCACGCCGGCGCCCAGGCGCTCCCATGCCGGCAAGGCCCGCAAGGCCCCGGTAGGTGGGCATGTGCTGCCGGACGGCATCGGCGGCCCGGCAGCCGTCGCGCTGTCCCTTCGCCAGACCGTCGTGCTTGAACTGGCGCAAGAGCGCCTCAAAGCGTTCCCCGCTCCCAAGGCCGGCAGGCTGCGGGAGCCCGGCGACGTGCTGGCGTTGGGTGCGTCCCTTCGCAAGGACACCGTGACGATCGGTGCAGCCATCGGGCAGAACAACGATCCGCTGAACCTGGCGCGCCAGATCCGGTTCACGCTCGATGGATGGTTCGGCGATCCAGGCCAGTGGAAGGTCCGGCGCCAGCAATTGGAGGAGGCCGGCGCGGAGGGGTCGACGCTGGTCCTGGACACCCTTCGGGCCCTGGACCAGCGCATCGAAGCCATCGATGCCATGCACCGCCGTTCACGCCATGGGGACGGACCTGATCAAGACCTTTCCGTATCCCGAGCTCAAGCATGTCTCGCACTTGCTGCAACAGGGCGTGGCGGCGGATGGCGGCATGCTGCGCGTCGGCGCGCCGCGCAAACTGCGCTCGCAGGGCGATCCCGACGACCGCCATGGAACCCTTTTCGAGGTGAAGCTCGATACGGGAACGCTCGCTGACGGCCGGCCGGCGCCCGCGCTCTACGTGCATTTGCACACCAAGGTGCCGATCACGGCCGAGGCATGCCGCACCGTCGAATTCGACGGGCTGGACGCATTCCATGTGAAGACGGCCGATCAGTCTGGAAAGGGGGCGACCTGGGAACTCCTGAACGACGCCCTGCACAGTGTGCATCGGGGGCCGCTCGACAGCGCCGTGCTGAAGGCGCTGCAGCACCGGATGGCCCACCGCTGATCTGAACGGCTTTCAGGGCGCTGTCAATTGCGCCTTGAGCCGCTCCAGAAAGGCCTGCGCAGCCACGGGCAGCGCGCGGCCGGCGAGGGTCTGCACTTCGATGTCGCGCAGGTCCATGCCCGGATCGCCGAGGGGCCGCGCCACGATGGCGCCTGCGGCCACGGCATGGCGCGTGGCGATTTCGCTCGACACCGACACGCCGCCGCCGTGCGCCACGAACTCCAGCACCGTGCGGGCGTGGTTGCTGACCAGCACGGGCTCCAGCTGCAGGCCCTGGCGGCTGCAGGCCATGTCGATCATCTGGCGCACGATGGTTTCCTGCGGCGGCAGCACGAGCGGGAACCGGGCCATCTGCGCCAGGCTGATGCGGCTGGCGCCGGCCAGCGGGTGACCGGGCGGCAGCATGGCCAGCACGGGGGCGCTCTGGCGGTGGGCCACCTGGATGCCGGGCTGCGGCGCGCGGCTGAAGCACAGGCCGATGTCGGCCACGCCCGTGCGCACGGCCTCCGGCACCTGCGCGGTGGGCATCGCCGTCACCGTGAAGCGGATGCCCGCATGCTCGCGCTGGAACGCCACGCACAGCCGGGGCACCAGTTCGTTGGCGAACACATCCGAGGTGGCCAGGCGCACCTGGCCCGCACGCAGCCCGAGCAGCGCGCCGATCTCGCCCAGCGCGCGCTCGGCGTCCAGCCCGGTGCGCCGCGCATGCGTGGCGAGGATCTCGCCGGCCGCCGTCAGCACCATGCCGCGTGGGTGCCGCTCGAACAGCGGCGTGCCCAGCTGCGCCTCCAGCCCCGCGATCTGGCGGCTCAGGGCCGATGCGGCCACGTGCAGCCGGGCGGAGGCTTCGGTCAGCGATCCGCATTGCGCCACTTCGAGGAAGTAACGCAGGGCGGTGTCTTGCAGCAGGTGGGCTCGCATGGTGGAGAAAGGCGCAAACGGCTTTGAAGGGGCTTGGAAGGGGTTTGCCCGGGGAGGTGCAAAGTATCGAGTGCTTTGCCGTTGCGGCAAAGGTCTTTGCCGAATTGCTGTTGGTCAGCGGGCGCACCGATTCCTAAGATGGCCCCTTTTGCCGCGTGCCCGATCGGAGTGCTCCATGCGATTCGTGAATTTCACCCGTTGCCTGCTCGTTGCGTTGTCGCTCGCCGCGACGGCCGGCGGGGTCTCTGCGCAGGCCTGGCCCAGCCACCCCGTGCGCGTGATCGTGCCGTTTCCGGCCAGCGGGGCGACCGATCTGGTGGCGCGCGTGGTCACGCAGCGCGTGTCGCAGGACCTGGGCCAGCAGATGGTGGTGGACAACCGGCCCGGCGCGGGCGGCACCATCGGCGCGGCCGAGGCCGCCAAGGCCCCGGCCGACGGCTACACGCTGCTGCTGACCACCAGCAGCACGCATGCGATCTCGCCCCACCTCATGCCGCGCCTGGCCTACGACCCGCGCAAGGACTTCACGCCCGTGGCCCACGTGGCGGACGCCGCCAGCGTGCTGCTGGTCACGCCCTCGCTGCCCGTCAAATCGGTGGCGGACCTGATCACCTACGCCAAGGCGCACCCCGGCCAGCTCAACTACGCCAGCAGCGGCAACGGCACCATCGTGCACCTCAATGCCGCGGCCTTCAGCGCGCAGGCCGGCATCGAGATGACGCACGTGCCCTACAAGGGCACGGCCCAGTCGATCGCCGACCTGGCGACGGGCCAGGTGCATGTGCTGTTCGACTCGATTCCCACCGGCATGCCCCACGTGAAGAGCGGCCGCCTGCGGGCCCTGGCCGTGACCAGCCAGCAGCGCAGCGCGCTCGCGCCCGAGCTGCCCACGCTGGCGGAGTCCGGCCTGCCCGGCTATTCGTCGGTGACCTGGTTCGGCGTGTACGCGCCGGCTGGTGCGCCGCCCGCGCTGGTGGAGCGCATCCACCAGGCCTTCGCCAAGGCCATGCAGGCCCCGGACGTCATCGCCAGCCTGGCCAAGCTGGGCGTCGAGCCGGCCCGGCCCAGCACGGCCGCACAGTTCGCCGCCATGGTGCAGGCCGACAGCGCACGCTGGGCCGCCGTGATCCGCGAGCGCAAGATCACCCTGGAACAATGAGCCCGCCCCGAGCGCCTTCCCCAACCCAAGGAGACAAGACATGACCCAAGCGCCCCCACCGAACGCCACCGCCCTCGACTGGGGCCAGCCCTACGCCTCGCAGCGCAGCCCCGTCATGGGCCGCAACATCGTTTCCGCCTCGCAGCCCCTGGCCGCCCAGGCCGGGCTGCGCATGCTGATGGCCGGCGGCAACGCGGTGGACGCGGCCATTGCCACGGCCATGGCGCTGACGGTGGTGGAACCCACGGGCTGCGGCATCGGCAGCGATGGCTTCGCCATCGTGTGGGATGGCCAGGAACTGCACGGCCTCAATGCCTCGGGCCGCTCGCCTGCGGCCTGGACGCCCGAATACTTCGCCCAGCGCGGCGGCATTCCCGAATCCGGCTGGAACGCCGTGACGGTGCCCGGCGCGGTCTCGGCCTGGGTCGCGCTGTCGAAGCGGCTGGGCAAGCTGCCGTTCGCGCAACTGGCGCAGCCCGCCATCGAATACGCGCGCGGCGGCTTTCCGGTCTCGCCCATCATCGCCACGCAGTGGGCGCTGGGGGCGGACCGGCTGGGTGCCCAGCCGGGTTTCGCGGAGTGCTTCATGCCCGGCGGGCGGGCGCCGCGCGCGGGCGAGATCTTCCGCAGCGAAGCGCATGCCCGTACGCTGGAGTTGATCGCCGACACCGGCGGCGAGGCCTTCTACCGCGGCACGCTGGCCCGCCAGATGGCCGCCCATGCGCAGGCGAATGGCGGCGCGATGACCGAGGACGACCTCGCCGCGCACCAGGCCGACTGGGTGGGCACGGTGAGCCAGCCGTTCGGGGATGCGGTCGTCCATGAAATCCCGCCCAACGGGCAGGGCATCGCCGCGCTGATCGCGCTGGGGCTGCTCGACGCCGTGGGCATCGGCACGCGCCCCGTGGACGACGTGGAGACGGTGCATGCCAGCATCGAGGCCATGAAGCTCGCGCTGGCCGACCTGTACGAGCACAACGCCGACATCGACGCGATGCGCGTGGCGCCGCGCGACCTGCTGGACCCGGCCTACCTGCGCGAGCGTGCCCTGCGCATCGACCCGGCGCGCGCGGGCGATCCCGGCCATGGCGCGCCGCGCCGCGGCGGCACGGTGTACCTGGCGGCCGCCGATGCGTCGGGAATGATGGTGTCGTTCATCCAGTCCAACTACATGGGCTTCGGATCGGGCGTGGTGGTGCCGGGCACCGGCATCAGCCTGCAGAACCGGGGCCACGGCTTCAGCCTGGTGCCGGGCCATGCCAACGAGGTGGGCCCGCGCAAGCGCCCCTCGCACACCATCATTCCGGCGTTCGCCATGCATGCCGACGGCACGCCGCGCATGGCCTTCGGCGTCATGGGCGGCCCCATGCAGTCGCAGGGCCACGTGCAGATGACGCTGCGCGTGCTGCGCTACGGCCAGAACCCGCAGGCCGCCGCCGATGCGCCGCGCTGGCGGGTCACCGGCGGCCGGGGCGTGGCCGTGGAGCCGGGTTTCGATCCCGCCGTGCTGGCCGAACTGCGCGCGCGCGGCCACGAGGTCACCGTGGAGTCGGGCCACGGCGTGTTCGCCTTCGGCGGCGCCCAGCTCGTGCTGCGCGAGGGCGGCATCTACATCGCGGGCTCGGACCCGCGCAAGGACGGGCATGCCGCCGCGTTC
This sequence comes from Acidovorax sp. SUPP2539, assembly GCF_030158975.1. NCBI lineage: Bacteria > Pseudomonadati > Pseudomonadota > Betaproteobacteria > Burkholderiales > Comamonadaceae > Acidovorax > Acidovorax sp. SUPP2539. Next base: position 197,238 of record NZ_BQXJ01000006.1, read on the forward strand.
TGAGCAGCGCGTCCGGCACCCGCCATCGCTCGATGCCGCCAGCCGCTCAGGCCTTGGGGGGCCGGCGGCGGCCGGGCGGTGAGGGCTTGGCGGGCCTGGCCGGCGGGTGCAGGGAGGCCTGGTTGGCTTTCAACGAAAAGTCGCACGCCTGGGCCGCCAGGTCGACCATGCGCCGGATCGGCAGGCTGAAGCTGTCGGCCCGGTAGACCGCGCTGTAGACCATGGGCGGCGGCATGGGATTGCTTTTGACGATGCGCAGCAGCCCTTGCCGGATGTCCTCGCGCACGTAATCCAGTGCCAGTTGGCTGATGCCGAAGCCGCTGATGGTCAGCTCGCGCAGCACCGTGGTGCTGTTGGTGGCGAAAACCTGGTTGAAGCGAAAGCCGTGCTCTGCGCGCCAGGCGGCGTAGAAGCGGTTCTTGGAGGCACCGGTGGACTGCTCCAGCATCGGGTAGGCCTCGAACTCGTGCGGCAGCAGCGGCCGCTTCGGGATCTGCAGGCGCGGGCTGGCCACCCACAAATCTTCGACCTGCCCGACCTTCACGGTTTCGTACTCCGCGCCCCAGAACGTGCCCGGCATGATGGCCAGGTCGATGCGGTTGGCCTCCAGTCCCTCGAACAGTTTCAGCCCCGCATCCACCACCGGCTCCAGCATCAGCGCCGGGTGCTGCTCCTGCACGCACTGGATGAACCGCGTGAGCCAGGTGAGCGCCGTCAGCTCGGTCACGCCCACCCGGAAGGTGCCGCGCAGCGGATGGTCGGCGCTCACCTCCTGCTCGATGCGAACCCGCAGCCGCTGCGATTCCTCCGCCAGCGGCACGAGCTGCCGTCCGGCATGCGTGAGTTCCAGGCCGCGCGGCGTGCGGTGCAGCAGCGGCGTGCCGCAGCTGGTCTCCAGCTCGGCCACGCGCTTGGAAATGGCGGACTGGGTGGTGTGCAGGCGCGCTGCCGCGGCACTGAAGCTGCGAAGCCGGGCGCTGAGGAAGAACGCTTCGAGTTGCCGGAAGGTGATGTTCATGCCGCGCCACTGTACGGCAGCCCCGCTGGGCAGGAAGAAATGGAATGGCCGCACCTGCCAATTACTCATTTGTGCCGCTGCAGTGCGCGCCGGATACTGGCCCTCACCCCGGTCCGCCGGCCTTTGCGAACACCGCCCTTTCCATGCTCCACATCGCGCCCCGCCTTCACCGCATCCAGCCATCTCCCAGTTCCATGGCGGGCCAGCGCGCCCGCGCCCTGCGGGCGCAGGGGCGGGACATTCTTGGCCTGACGGCCGGCGAGCCCGACTTCGAGACGCCCGAGCACATCCGGGAGGCGGCCGTCCGCGCCATGGCCGCGGGCCAGACGCGCTACACCGATGTGGGGGGCACGCCGGCTCTGCGCGAGGCGATCGCGCACAAGTTCCGGTCCGAGAACGGGCTGGACTACGGCGTGAACGAGATCATCGTGGGCACGGGCGCCAAGCAGGTGATCTTCAACGCCTTGATGTGCACGGTGGCCGAGGGCGACGAGGTCATCGTGCCGGCGCCCTACTGGGTGTCCTATCCCGACGTGGTGCGGCTGGCGGGCGGCGTGCCCGTGTTCGTGGAGGGGCCCGAGGCGCTCGGCTTCAAACTGCAGCCGGCCGACCTGGAGCGGGCCATCACGCCCAGGACGCGCTGGCTGGTCCTCAACTCGCCCAACAACCCGAGCGGCGCCACGTACTGCGCCGCCGAACTGGCCGCGCTGGCCGACGTGCTGAAACGGCACCCGCATGTCTGGGTGCTGACGGACGACATCTACGAGCACCTCATCTACGACGGCGCCGCGTTCGCCACCATCGCCCAGGTGGCCCCCGCGCTGAAAGCCCGCACCCTCACAGTCAACGGCGTGTCCAAGGCCTATGCCATGACCGGCTGGCGCATCGGGTACGGGGCCGGGCCGGCGGAACTCATCCAAGCCATGGTCAAGCTGCAGTCCCAAAGCACCTCGGGCGCCAACGCCATCGCGCAGGCCGCAGCGGTGGCGGCGCTGACGGGCCCGCAGGATTTCGTGGCGCAGAGCCGGCGCATCTTCCAGGAGCGCCGCGATACCGTGCTGCAGGCGCTGAACGCCATTGACGGCCTGCACTGCCACCGGCCGCAGGGCGCCTTCTACCTGTTTGCCTCCTGCAGCGCGTTGTGGGGCCTGCGCACGCCCCAGGGCACGCCCATCCGCAGCAGCGACGACTGGATCCTGCACCTGCTGGAGTCCGAAAACCTCGCCGCGCTGCAGGGCAGCGCTTACGGCGTCGGTACGCATTTCCGCATCTCGTTCGCCGCCGGCACCGACGAGTTGCTGGAAGGATGCCGGCGCATCGCCCGCGCCCGTGCATCGCTGGTCGCCTGATGCCTCGGCCACCCCGTCTCCCGCTCCGCCCCGTCCCACCACGCCCCGTTCCAAGGATCGCCATGAACCGCCTGTCGCTTCGCCCCTTCCTCGCCCTCGCCTCGGTACTCGGAGTGGCCGTCGCGCTGCAGGCCACGGCCGCGCGGGCCGCGGACCCGTTTCCCTCCAAGCCGGTGCGCATCGTCGTCGGCTTCTCGCCCGGCGGCTCCAACGACATCGTCGCGCGGCTGATCGCGCCCAAGCTGGCCGACGCCCTGGGCCAGCCGGTCGTGATCGACAACCGGCCGGGCGCGGGCGGCAACATCGCCGCCTCGGCGGTGCTGTCGGCACCGCCCGACGGGACCACGCTGCTGATGTGCACCACGGGCACGCTGTCGATCCAGCCGCACCTGGTCAAGTCACTGCCCTTCAATCCCGAGACGGATCTGCTGCCCGTCACGCAGATCGCGAACGCGCCCTACCTGCTGCTGGTGAATGCCGCGCTGCCGGTCAAGACCGTGGGCGAACTGGTCCAGTACGCCCGGCAAAGGCCCGGCGAGCTCAATTTCGCGTCGTCCGGCAACGGCACGGGCGGCCACCTGGCCGGCGAAATGCTCAAGTCGCGCGCGGGCATCGACATCGTGCACATCGCCTACAAGGGCACCGGCAGCGCCATGGCCGACGTGCTGTCGGGCCAGGTGTCGATGATCTTCGACCAGCCGGTCAGCTCGATGCCGAACGTGCGCTCAGGCAAGCTGCGGCTGCTGGCCGTGGCCAGCGCCCGGCGGCTGCCCGGCTTTCCCGACGTGCCGACCGTGTCGGAGACGGGCGTGCCGAATTTCGATCCGGTGACCTGGACGGGCCTGTGCGCCGCCAAGGGTACGCCGCCCGCGGCCATCGCGCGCGTGCAGCAGGAAGTGGCCAAGGTGCTGGCCATGCCCGATATCGCACAGCGCCTGGTGCAGGACGGCCTGGAGCCCGTCGGCAGCACGCCACGGCAGTTCCGGGAATTCCTGGTGGCGGACAAGCAGAAGTGGGGCCGCGTGATCCAGGACGCCGGCGTCAAGCTCGACTGAGCGCCTGGGGCGCCCCGCCTCGGCCCGACCGCCGTTCCGAGTCAGGGGAATGGCAGGGGCTAGCGCGTCTCGCGCACCGTGAGCCAGGCGCTGGCCGCTCCGCTGAGCACGATGGCCGCGATGCCGGCCAGCGACCAGGCATCGGGCACGTGCCGGAACAACAGCCAGCCGGCCAGCATGGCGAAGCCGATCTGGCTGTAGAGGAACGGCGCGATCGTCACCGGCGTCGTGCGCGCATAGGCCTTGAGCAGCAGCATGTGCCCCACGGCGCTCGACAGGCCCATGGCGAACATGCCGGCCCACAGCCACGGGTCCGCGATGGCGGTCCAGGCGAACGGCACGCCCACCGACACCAGCGCCGCGGCCAGCCAGCCGGTGTAGAGCTGCGTGGTGGCAGGGCTCTCGTGCCCTGCCATCTTGCTGCTGATGACCTGGTAGCCCGTGCCGGTGGCCAGCAGGCACAGCGGCCAGAGCATCGCCCAGGTGAACGCCTCGCCCCCCGGGCGGATGATGGCCAGCGTGCCCGCCAGCCCCAGGACCACCAGCGCCCAGCGCGGCGCGCTCACCCGCTGGTGCAGCCACAGCGCCGCCACCACCGTCACGCACAGCGGCGTGGCCGCCACGATGGCGGTGAACTCGGCCAGCGGCAGGTGCTGGATGCTGATGAAACCGAACAGGCTCGTGGCGGCGAACAGCACCGCGCGCAGCGCCTGGAACCGCGGCTGCGTGGTGCGCAGCACGGCCACGCCTTCGCGCTGCAGCACGAACACCGTGGTCAGCAGCGCCTGGAACAGGTAGCGCAGCCACAGCGCCATGAAGAGCGGCACGGCGGCGCTGACCCATTTGGTGGTGGCGTCCAGCACCGCGAAGCATGCGCAGGCGCCCACGGTGAGGCCGATGCCCGCGACGGCCGCGCCGCGGCTGCGCAGGGCGTGCAGCGGCGGCGGGGAAGGCGTCTCGGAGCGGTTCGTCACGGCGCGGGGCGGCCCGCGTTCAGTGCGCCGGCTGCGGGCGCTGCAGCAGCATGGCGTCGCCGTAGCTGAAGAAGCGGTACCCCTGCGCGATGGCGTGGCGGTACAGGCCCATCACATGCTCGTAGCCCGCGAAGGCGCTCACCAGCATCATCAGCGTGCTCTTGGGCAGGTGGAAGTTGGTGACCAGCACGTCCACGACCCGAAAGCCGAAGCCGGGCGTGATGAAGATCCGCGTGTCGCCCGTGGCCTGGCCGCTCAGGGCCCACGATTCGAGCGTGCGCACGGTCGTCGTGCCCACCGCCACCACTCGGCCTCCGCGCTGGCGGCAGCGCTCCAGCGCGGCCAGCGTGGCCAGGGGCACCTCATACCACTCGCTGTGCATCTGGTGCTCGGCCAGGTTCTCGGTCTTGACGGGCTGGAAGGTGCCGGCGCCCACGTGCAGCGTGACGCTGGCGCGCTCCACGCCGCGGGCCTCCAGGTCGGCCAGCACACCCGCATCGAAGTGCAGCGCCGCCGTGGGGGCTGCCACCGCGCCGGGGGCCCGGGCGAAGACGGTCTGGTAGCGCTGCGCGTCTTTGGCGGCATCGGGGTCGTCGCCGCCCTCCTGGTGCCGCTCGATGTAGGGCGGCAGCGGCAGGTGGCCATGCCGCTCCATCAGGTCGTAGGGCGTCTCGCCAGCGGGGCCCTGCAGCGCGAAGCGAAACAGCGGGCCGTCGTCCTCGGGCCAGCGCGACAGCAGCGTGGCGTCGAAGCCGCCACCGGCCAATCCGCCCGCCAGGTGCACCACGGCGCCGGGCAGGGGCTTCTTGCTCACCTTCATGTGCGCCACCACCTCGTTGCCGGTCAGCACGCGCTCGATCAGCAGTTCCAGCTTGCCGCCGCTGGCCTTCTCGCCGAACACGCGGGCCTTAACCACGCGGGTGTCGTTGAACACCAGCAGGTCGCCCGCGCGCAGCAGCCCGGGCAGGTCGCGAAAGACCCGGTCGGCCGGCTCGGTGCTGCGGCCGTCGAGCAGGCGCGAGGCGCTGCGTTCGGGGGCGGGGTGTTGGGCAATGAGCTGCGGGGGCAGCGTGAAGTCGAAATCGCTGAGCGTGAAGGTGCGGGGGCTGGCAGGCATGGGGCTTGAGGGCCGGACGGGCCCGTTCCAAGGAAAGAACGACCAAAAACAGCGGGCGATTGTCCCATGGGCCCCTGGGGCGGTGCTGGGCGCGGCTGCGCCCGCCCCTAGCGTGCCGACGGGCCGCTGGCGCCGGCCGGCGCCAACTGCTGGCGCAGGAACGCGATCACCTCGCGGTGGAACGCCGCATGGAAGGCGCTGCGGTCGAAGCCGGGCGCATCGCGGCAAAGGGCGGGCAGCCGCTCGGCCAGGGAGGCGGGGCAGGGCGCGAGGAACGCGAAGTGTCCGGCCTGGGGCACCCCGTGCCATTCGGGGGTAGCCGGCAGCGCGCGGCGCAGGGCCTCGACGCTGCCGGGCGTGACGCCATCGCCGCCCAGCGCGGAGGCCCACAGCTGCACGGGGGCCTTCACGGCCTGCAGTGTCTCGGGGGTGAAGAAGTTCAGCGGGTCGGCGATCACCGCGGCGCGGATGCGCGGGTCCGGCGCGGGCACCGCGGGCCAGGAGCGGTTGCGGATCTCGGTGCACAGCGGGATGGGCGAGCCGGCCGGGCACAGCTCGGGGCGCTGGGTGAAGTCCGGCACCGCGCCCAGGGCCACGAGCCCCGTGGTGCCGCCGCGCGAGAACCCGAAGAAGCCGATGCGCCCGGGGTCCAGCTCCGCGTGGCCGGGCCAGGCGCCCAAGAGGTAATCGGTGAGCCGCCGCATGTCGGCCGGCCGCGTGGCGAACGCCGAAAGCTGGCCCTGGCGGCTCAGGTCCTGCGCGTTGTCGCCCGGGTGGCTGATGGCCGCGACGGCAAAGCCCGCATCGGCCAGCGCCGCGGCCGTGTCGTGGTGGCTGAAGGCGGTGCCGCCCGAGCCGTGCGAGACGATGACCAGCGGCAGCGGTGCGCCCTGCACGGGGCAGTTGCGCACCGCCTCCAGGGTGAGCGGGCCGATGCCGACGGGCCCCGGCGGTGTGGCGCAGGGCGTCCAGACCGCGCCGCGCAATGCCGGGCCCTGGGCATCGGCGGGCACCTCGATCATGCGCAGGCCCGCCGCCTGGGTCACCCCGGCGGCCAGGGCCAGCAGCGGCAGGACCAGCCGTCTGGGCAGGGAGACGGCATGCGCCATGAGGGCGGCGACAGCGCGTGCCGCGCGTGCGCGGCGGGGCTCGGGAGCTAAAGGAGAGGTCATGGCGGGGCAGTGTGCCACCGCCATGCCGGCCGGCCTGCCAACGCCTTCTCGGCGCCGGTGCGGCCCGGCTCAGACCACGCGCAGCGAGAGGTCCGGCAGGCCGTCGATGTGCGCCACCATCAGGTCCCCGCGCACCACGGCGCCCACGTTCTCGGGCGTGCCGCTGTAGATCAGGTCCCCGGCCTTGAGCTCGAACGCCTGCGACAGGTTGCTGATCTGCTCGGCCACGCTCCAGATCATCTGCGCCAGGTCGGCGCTCTGCTTGACCGTGCCGTTCACCGACAGCGTGATGGCGCCTTTGGGAAAGTGGCCGGCCTGGGCCGTGCGGTGGATCGGGCCGATGGGGGCCGACAGGTCGAAGCTCTTGCCGATCTCCCAGGGCTTCTTCTGGTCCTTCATGTCGCTTTGCAGGTCGCGGCGCGTCATGTCCAGGCCCACGGCATAGCCGTACACGTGCTGCAGCGCCTGCTCCGGCGCGATGTTGCGCCCGCCGCTGTGCAGGGCGGCCACCAGCTCCACCTCGTAGTGGTAGTTGCGGGTGAGGTCGGGGTAGGGGTGGTCCACCGTGGTGCCCGGCGGCACGAGCTGCACCGCGTCGTTGGGCTTTTGGAAGAAGAACGGCGGCTCGCGCGTCGGGTCGGACCCCATCTCGCGCGCATGGGCCGCGTAGTTGCGGCCGATGCAGTAGATGCGGTGCACCGGAAAGACTTCGCGGCTGCCGGCGATGGGCACGGCCGGCACGCTCAGCGAAAACGGCGCGGGCTGGGACGGGGTGGCGGTCACGCTGGCGCAGCCTGCGGCCAGGGCGCCGCCCAGGGTGGCGGAAGAGGTCATCAAAAGGTCTCGGCGGTTCAGGTCCATGAAAGCGTCTCCGTTGTTCTGGTGAACCAGGAGATTAGGGGCTGCCGCCGCGGCGCACCCGGACGATTCAGCGCAAGACTTGGACGGAACCGGGCACCGCCACGGCCGTGCCCTGCAGTTCGCGCAGCCGCTGCGCGCGCCAGGCGCTGGGGCTCAGGCCGTGCCACTGCCGAAAGCGCCGGGCGAAATACGCTTCGTCGGCAAAGCCGCAGCGCCGCGCGATCTCGCCGATGCGCTCGCCCGTGGCCAGCAGCAGTTCCTGCGCCAGGGCCAGCCGGCGTTCGGTCAGCAGCTCGGTGAAGGTCTTGCCGGTTTCCTTTTTGATGAGGTGGGCCAGGTAGTTGGGCGACAGGCAGGCGGCCTCGGCCGCGTCGGCCAGCGTGGGGTCGCCGGCCAGTTCGCCGCGCAGGTAGCGCAGCAGCCGGGCCATGGCCGCGCGGCGGCTGCCGCGCTGCGCCTGGGCCGCGGCCAGCGCGCGCAACTCGCCTTCCCAGCGCTGGCAGGTCAGCGCCAGCAGCTGCAGCAGGCCACCGCGGATGCACGCCAGCGAGGCCAGGCGCCGCGCCGTGTTCTCGCGCTGCAGGGTGTCCAGCAGCGCCTGCACGGCCTCGAAGCCGTTTTCGTCGAAGGTGAAGTCCAGGTGCTCCTGGAACTGGAACGGCGCCAGCTCCGGCGCCAGGGCGAGCGGCACGTCTTCCAGGTCGAGCGGGTCCACGGCCAGGCCGGGCCACAGGAAGCGCTGGCTGAAGTTCACCACCAGCCAGCGCGTGCCCGGCGGGTGCGGCACGAAGTGCATGCGGTGCGGCAGCACGAAGCTCAGGGTGCGCGCGGTGAACGGCCGGGCCACGCCGCCGATGTGGTGCTGCGTGTGGCCTTCCAGGTTCACCTGGATCTGGAAATACTCGTGCTTGTGGGGCTGCGTGAGCGGGGCGCGGCCGCTCTGGTCGCGGATGTCGAAATCGAGGTGGCTGGAGCGCTCCACCATCGCATAGGTGCGCACGGCACCCGCGGGATCGTTGCTGGCGCGCAGCGGGGGCATGCGGGCGGCCGGTGTCGCGTCAGGGCCGGGGCGTCAGCGCGGCACTGACGGCATGCCGGTCCACAGCTCGTTCAGGTCCGGAAAGCGCCATTTGTCCGGGTCTTCGCGGGCCACGATCTTCTCCGGGCAGCCGGGCTGGGCCAGGTCGACGATCTCGGGCGGAATGCGCAGGTCGGACTTGGTGGAGAAGAACACCTTCACGCGTGGCGACACCAGCGAGGCGGCCTGCTCCATCACCACGCCGATGCGCCCCGAGGTCAGCCGCACGAGCGAGCCCACGGGGTAGATGCCGATGCTCTTCACGAAGGCCTGGAACAGGCGTGGGTCGAAGTGCCCGTTGGTCCACTCGGCCATGCGCCGCAGTGACTCGGCCGGGTCCCAGCCGCGCTTGTAGGGCCGGTCGGAGGTGACGGCGTCGTACACGTCGCAGATCGAGGCCATGCGCGCGGTCAGGCTGATCTGCTCGGCCGGCAGGCGGTGCGGGTAGCCCGAGCCGTCCATCTTCTCGTGGTGGTGCAGGCAGGCGTCCAGCACCTCGTCCTCCACGCCGCCGCCGCATTCGAGCAGCATGCGGTAGCCGTGCTCGGAATGGCTGCGCACGATGTCGAATTCCTCGTCGGTGAGCTTGCCGGGCTTGTTCAGCACCACCAGCGGGATCGCCGCCTTGCCGATGTCGTGCATCAGCCCGGCCAGGCCGGAGGTGCGGATGCGGGCGGCGTCCAGGCCGATCTGGCGCCCCAGGGCCACCATCAGCGCGCACACCGCCACCGAATGCATGTAGGTGTAGTCGTCCGCCGTCTTCAGCCGCGCCAGGCTGATGAGCGCCGACGGGTGGCGGGTGATCGAATCGGAGATTTCCTGCACCAGGCTGCGCGCATCGCTGGAATCCACCGCGCGGCCCATGCGGGCCTCGTGGAACATCGAGGACACGGCCTGGCGGGCGTGGTGGCAGATCGACGCCGCGTGGCCCAGCTCCTCGGCCATGCTGGTCGGTGCCAGCGAGCGCACGCGCTGGGACGGGGCAGGCGGCGGGGCGGGCGGGATCTTCAGGTCCGGCATCTCCTGCAGCTGGCTGAAGTCGGTATCGAGGCGGGCCTCGGCCTCTTCGGGCGAGGTGGTGGCCACATCGGAGGCCACGTCCAGCCCCTTGGAAACGTCGATCCAGACCTCGGCGATGGTGGTGCCGTGGATGCGTGCCAGGTCCTCGGGGTCCTGGAGCACGAAGCCGGTGCGCCAGAACGGGTGGTCCATCCAGGAGCCACAGAACTGGTGCAGGTACATGCCCAGGGCAAGATGTTGGACGCTGATTCGCTTGAGCATGGGACCAGTGGGTAACGCGGGTGCGTCCGCAAAAAACGCCGAACGACGGCGCTGGCATGTTAGCCTTTTCTGCCCATGCCGGTTTCCTCTTGTTGCGCTTTGCCTGCGCCCGCTCCCCCTTCCCATGACCGACCGTAGCGCCGCCGCCACTGCCGCCGCCGGTTCCGCAGGCGCGCCCGGGCGTGCGGGCGCCCCGGGCGCCCCCGCCGGTGCCCGCCCCGCCCCCAGCCCCGCCCAGAAGGCCCTGCGCAAGCTGGGGCTGGTGCGCGACATCGACCTGGCCCTGCACCTGCCCCTGCGCTACGAGGACGAAACCCGCATCACCCCCCTGCGCAACGCCCGGGACGGCGACACCGTGCAGATCGAAGCCACCGTCGTCTCCAGCGAGGTGCAGCTGCGCCCCCGCCGCCAGCTGCTGGTGCAGGTGGACGACGGCACCGGCACCTGCGAACTGCGGTTCTTCAGCTTCTACCCCTCCCACCAGAAGACCCTGGCCGTGGGCGCGCGCCTGCGCATCCGGGGCGAGGTGAAGGGCGGCTTCTGGGGCCGGCAGATGCTGCACCCGGCCTTTCGCACGGCCAGCGGCGACCTGCCGGCCGCGCTCACCCCGGTCTACCCGACCGTCGCGCAACTGCCCCAGGCCTACCTGCGCCGCGCCATCGTGAGCGCCCTGCAGCGCGTGGAGCTGTCCGAGACGCTGCCGCCCGGCGTGGAGCCGCCGGTGGGCCGTGTGCCCGGCCAAAACGGCCTGGCGCCGGGGTGGAACCTGCGGCAGGCGCTCACTTTTTTGCACCACCCGGCGCCGGACGTGGCCATCGCCACCCTGGAGGACCACAGCCACCCCGCCTGGCAGCGGCTCAAGGCCGAGGAACTGCTGGCCCAGCAGCTGTCGCAGCAGCAGTCCAAGCGCGAACGGGCCCGGTTGCGCGCGCCGGTGCTGCAGGCGCCGCCGCCCGGCGACGGCGGCCTGGCGCTGGCCGAACAGCTGCTGGCCGTGCTGCCCTTCGGCCTCACGGGCGCCCAGCGGCGCGTGGGCGAGGAAATCGCCCGCGACCTGGGCCGCTCCGTGCCCATGCACCGCCTGCTGCAGGGCGACGTGGGCTCGGGCAAGACCGTGGTGGCCGCCCTGGCCGCCGCCGTGTGCATCGACGCCGGCTGGCAGTGCGCGCTGATGGCCCCCACCGAAATCCTGGCCGAGCAGCACTTCGCCAAGCTCGTCGGCTGGCTGGAGCCCCTGCTGGCCGCGCGCGGCCAGCGCGTGGCCTGGCTCGTCGGCGGGCAAAAGAAGAAAGAGCGCGCCGCCATGCTGGCCCTGGTGGAGAGCGGCGAGGCCGCGCTGGTGGTCGGCACCCATGCCGTGATCCAGGAGCAGGTGCGCTTTCGGTGCCTGGCCCTGGCGGTGATCGACGAGCAGCACCGGTTCGGCGTGGCGCAGCGCCTGGCGCTGCGGCAAAAGCTCGAAGGGCAGGGCATGGAGCCGCACATGCTCATGATGAGCGCCACGCCCATCCCGCGCACCCTGGCCATGAGCTACTACGCCGACCTGGACGTCTCCACCATCGACGAGCTGCCCCCCGGGCGCACCCCCATCGTCACCAAGCTCATCGCGGACAGCCGCAAGGACGAGGTCATCGAGCGCATCGCCGCCCAGGTCGCCTCGGGCCGGCAGGTGTACTGGGTGTGCCCGCTGATCGAGGAAAGCGAGGCGCTGGACCTGTCCAACGCCACCGCCACCCATGCCGAGCTGAGCGAGGCCCTGCAGGGCGGCATCGCGGCAGGCCAGGCGCCCGTGCAGGTGGGCCTGCTGCACTCGCGCATGCCCAGCGCCGAGAAAAAGGCCGTCATGGCGCTCTTCACCAGCGGCGCCATGGGCGTGCTGGTCAGCACCACCGTGATCGAGGTGGGCGTGGACGTGCCCAATGCCTCGCTCATGGTCATCGAGCATTCCGAGCGGTTCGGCCTGTCGCAGCTGCACCAGTTGCGCGGGCGTGTGGGGCGGGGCGCGGCCGCCTCGGCCTGCGTGCTGCTGTATTCCACCAACGACAGCGGCCGGCTGGGCGAGACCGCCCGCGAACGCCTCAAGGCCATGGCCGAAACCAACGACGGCTTCGAGATCGCCCGGCGCGACCTGGACATCCGCGGCCCGGGCGAATTCCTGGGCGCCCGCCAGTCCGGCGCGCCGCTGCTGCGCTTTGCCGACCTGGCCACCGACACCGTGCTGCTGGAGTGGGCGAGGGAGCTGGCACCGCACATGCTCGACCGGTTTCCCGCCCTGGCCGAGCGGCATGTGATGCGGTGGCTGGGCGGGAAGTCGGATTATCTGAAGGCGTGAAGACAAAAGGCCTGGCGCATTTTCAGTGCAGGTCGCGGGTAATGTAACTCCCTGTATCTCGATGTTCGGGTTTCTGCGCAGTCGATAAAATGCGTAACTCAAGATCAAATGGGAGAGGGATTCATGAGGGTTGTATGGGCCGCCTGCATCGCATTGCAGGCCATGGGTTATTGGGGCGTGGCGGAGGCAGGGGGGATCGACAGAAGCAAGCCGTTTGGGTACGGCATCGACGTGGAGGCCCCGCGGGCGCCCGTGATGCGATACACGGTCCTGTCCAACACGGTGGCGGGCGTGTGCGGCGCGTTGCCAGCCGGATATGGGCCGACCCAGTTTTGCGCGCGGTCGAGCTATGGACGCAATTTCTGTACAGGGATTCCTTCCCTGGGCCCCGATCCTTGCGAGAACGTGGAAGGATTTGGCCCCAGCATCATGCCCATCTGCAACCGTCCCAAGAACGAGCACCCCGAATACCTCTACAACCCGGCGGGCTGGACCGAAAGCCGGCCCAAATACGACCGGGACACCGACCAGTTCTCCTGCGTCTGCCTGAGCGCCTACCGAGGTGATGTGCGCGACTCCGAAATCAGCGGCTGGTGCGGCCCCAAGCAATTGATCGACCCCGATCCGCCACCACCGCCCCCGCCGCCACCCCCACCGCCGCCACCTCCTCCCCCACCCCCGCCGCCCCTGCCGCCGCCGCCACCCCCGGTGCCGCCGCCCGGCGACGGCTACCGGGGTGTCTCCGTGTTCCCTGGCGGGCAGGACGGCATGTGCGTGGGCGACCCCGTCATTCCCGCCACCGGAGAGAACTTCCAGGAGATCGTGGACCACCGGGACCCGTGGGGCGGCAGCCTGGACTTCGTGCGCATCTACCGCAGCCACTGGGCGCTGGACTCCGCCCGCGCCAGCCGGGGCTTCGGCCGCCAGTGGGGGCACAACCATGCCATCAGCCTGCGGGTGTCCGAAGGCGTTGCGACCGTCCTCTTCGGCAACGGCGAGGAGCGGGGCTTTCAGCGCGCGGGCGCGCAGCAGGACTGGGTGGGCGACCAGCGCAGCGACACGCTGGCCCAGGCCGATGGCCTGTGGCGCTTTCGGAACGCCAGCGACGACACCGTGCTCACCTTCGACAGCGCGGGCAAGCTCCTGAGCCGCAGGGCGCGCAACGGCTGGGTCACCACCTACGGGTACACCTACGGGCGCCTGACCACCATCACCAACGCCTTCGGCCAGACCCTCACCCTCGTCTGGGGCGATCGGCTGATCGAGAAGCTCATCACGCCGGACTACCAAACCACCACCTACCGGTACAGCTACCAGGACGGCGTGGGCGACCGGCTGGTGTCGTCCCGCCTGCAGGACCAGTACCAGAAGACCTACCTGTACGAAGACACCGGCAACCCGTTCCTGCTGACCGCCATCGTCGATGAGAACGGCAGCCGTTTCGCCCAGTTCAGCTACGACGCGCTGGGCCGCACGCTCAAGGCCGCGCATGCGGGCGACGCCCTGGCGCACCAGTTCGACTACACCGACATCGCCTCGGGCCAGGTCGGCGTGAAGGACCCGCTCGGCCAGACCCGCCGGTACGGCTACACCGTGCAGAACAAGGCGCTGGCCGTCACCAGTGCCTCGTCGGCGCCGGGGCTGGCCTACCGCCCGGTCAACCGCCGGGTGCAGAACGCCGCCGGCCTCGTCACGGCGGAGGTGGACTTCGCTGGCCGCCAGACCACCTACGAATGGGACAACGACCGCCAGTTGCCCCTGCTGGCCACCCACGCCAAGGGCACCGCGCAGGAGCGCCGGGTCGCCACGCAGTGGCACCCCACCTACCGCCTGCCGGTCAAGGTCACCGATGGCAACCGCGTCACCGAATACACCTACGACGCGGACGGCAACGTCCTCACCGAGCGGGTGTACGACGCCAGCCTGCCCGACGGCGCAGCCAAGGCCGCCGTCCGCCGATGGGAATACCAGGGCGGCCTGGTCACCGCCGAAATCGATGCCCTGGGCGTGCGGCGCGAAAACACGTACCACAGCAACACGCCCTTGGTGTTCGAATCCACCGACCCGTTCGGGCGGCGCACCAACCACAGCTACAGCGATGGCCGCCTGGTGGGCAAGCTCCTGCCCAACGGCCTGGAAATCCAGTACGCCTATGGCAACAACCCCTGGAACCTGCTCGGCAACGTCTCGGTCCTCGGGATGCAATGGACCCACCAGTACAACGCCATTGGCCAGCGCTCGCGCACGACCCAGCCGGACGGCTACCAGATCGACTACGCCTACGACAGCGCGCACCGGCTGGCCTCGTGGAAGGACAACCGGGGCGCCTCGGGCAGCTATGGGTACGACCTGTTCAACAACGTCATCCTGCAGGAAGTCAAAGACGCCGCGGGCCAGACCGTGTGGCGCCAGGAGCGGGGCATCAACGCCGCCAACCAACTGGAAACCGTCAAGGCAGGCAGCCAAGTGGACCGCTACGCCTACGGCCCCAACGGCGAGCGCCTCGCCGCCGAGAACGCCTTGGGCCAGCGCTACCGGTACGCCACCGACCCCCTGGGCCGCGTCGCGGAAATCACCGACCCCCTGGGCAAGGTCGCCTCGCTGTCCTATGACGGGCTGGGCGCCGTGCAGGCCGCCAAGGACTTCGCGGGCGTGGCCACCACGTATGCCAACGACATCCGGGGCAACGCCACGCGGGAGACCTCGGCCGACAGCGGCGCGGCCAACGTGCAATACGACGCACTGGGGCGCCCCACGCAGTTAAGCGATGCGCTGGGCCGCACCACCGGGCTCACGCGGGACGCGGCGGGGCGCTTGACGCGCATCCTCTTCAAGGACGGCAAGCAGAGCGTGTGGCGGTACGACCTCACCGGCGCCAGCTACAACGCCCCCGGCACGCCGCAGGCCAGCATCGGGTCCTTGAGCGAGATCCAGGACGCGGGCGTCACCACGCGCTGGCAGCGCGACCCGCTGGGCCGGGTCACCGCCCGCACCCAGGTGCTGGCCAACGGCGACAGCCGCACCCTGGCCCAGGCCTATGTGCCGGCGGGGCCGGACGGCGCCCGCAATGGCGGAGCCGGGCAGATCGCCACCCTCACCTACGCGAGCGGCAAGAAGCTGCAGTACCAGTACGACGCCACGGGCCAGCTCACCGGGCTGCAATGGAACGGCCAGCCGCTGCTCACCGCCATCACCTGGAACCCGCTGGGCCAGCCCACCGGCTGGAAGTGGCCGGCCTTCGGACCCGCGCCCGGCCTGGCCGAGCAGCGCAGCTACACCCTGGCGGGCCAGTTGTCCGCCAGCCGGCTGCTGCCGCAGCTGGCCTGGGACAGCGCCGGGCGCCTGGCCCAGGTGCAGCAGCGGCACGCCCTGCGCGGCGCCACGGGCGCGCAGCAGGCCGTGATCACCAGCGCCAACACCTACGACGCCACGGGCCGGCTCACCGCCAGCGCCCACAGCGCGCCGGCCGGCCTCACGCTACCCACGGGCAGCGCGTTGAGCGACACCCTGGGCGCCAATGCCAGCGGCTACGCGTGGGACGCCAACGGCAACCGAAGCCAGAGCCACTACAGCAGCACCACGGCGACGGGCACGGCCACGCTCAAACGCAATTACGTCGCCATCAGCGGCAGCAACCGGCTGCAGAACTACACGCAGACGTTCCAGCCCGCCAGCGGCAGTGCGCAAACCAGCACCGTGGCCTACAGCCATGACGCCAGCGGCTCGCTCACCAGGAAGGGCGACAACTACCTGCACTACGGCAGCGACGGCCGCATCGCCAAGGCCGGCCTGAATGCCGACCCGGCCAACGCACTGGCCGTGAGCTACACGTACAACGCCCTGGGCCAGCGGGTGTTCAAGAGCGATGCGCGGCTGTCCGGGGCCAACAACCCGGCCATCACCCAGCAGACGGTTTATGCCGAAGACGGCATCGGCAGCACCGTGCTGGGCCAGTACGGAAACCGCAGGAGCAGCAACAGCGCCGCGCCGGCGGGCGAGATGGACAGCACGGAGGTCATCTACCTGCCCACGGCCAGCGGGCCGATGCCGGTGGCCGCGCAGATCAATGGGCGGCTGTATGCCATCGATGCGGACCACCTGAACACGCCACGGCGCCTGACCAACACGCAGGGCCAGGTGGTGTGGCAATGGCTCATCACGGGGTTTGGAGAGGCCAATCCGACGACCGGGGCGACGGGCTACGCGCAGAGTGGGCAAGGCAGTGCCAACTATGCGGAAGCCATCAAATTCGACCTGCGGTATCCGGGGCAGGTGTGGGATGAAGAGACGGGACTGGCATACAACCTGAATCGGTACTACGACCGGGAGGGAGGGCGGTACCTCCAGCCCGATCCGATTGGGTTGGATGGGGGGTGGAATCGGTTTGGATATGTGAATAGCAATCCGCTGAGATGGAGTGACCCAAAGGGTTTAGCAATTCCGGCAGCGGTAATTGCATGTATGAGCAATCCACTATGTGCGGCTGCTGCAGGTGGGGCTGCTATTACTACTGCAAATGCTTGCAAGCAAACTTGGGATTATTTATCCAGAAATTGGATGAATTCAGAGAGTGCAGGTGATGGAGACAAAGATCCGAGTACGCCTACTGGCCAGAGAGGTGGTCCGATAGATGTGAAGCCAGGTACCAATCGGCCGACAAATATCGGAGGTCGAGATTACACCGGGCATGCACTAGACCGAATGCAAGGTCGCGGTGTTCCCCCCTCAGCGGTAGAGGATGCCATTCAGAATGGGGGAGCGTCGTCAGGAAATCAACCTGGAACGACAGTGCACACGGGGCCCAACGGTGTGGTTGTTGTTACCGGTGGAAATGGGCAGGTAATTACAGTTATCCCTAGGTAATGAGGTTGCAATGGACGATTTTTTCTCTCGTCAAGCCTTCGTGCTGCGGCAAGCCATCAATGAATATCGTGATGGAACACTTGATTTAAACTCACTTATTCATCGGATTGAGGGGGTTGGGAGTGTTTTTGAAAATGAATTATGGCGAAATGCGGTTTTTCCCGTCATTTTATCCATGGAGCAGATAAACGCAGCGGCAATTAATGGTGGCAATGATTTGACCGAAGCAGACAAGGCTTCTATTGAAGAGTCGCTCATTGGTTTTGAGGGGCTGATTAAGGACTTTGAAAATAAGTAACTGCTGCTTATTTTTCAAGCCTTGCGTGGGAGATCTCATGCGAGCCGATGCAACACCCTGACATCCAACCCTGGCCGTTGTACGTCTTGATTGCTATATATTTAATAGCATCATGACCATGATTTACTAGGGCGTAAGGCCTGTTTGACCTGATGTCAGGCCTCACATCAAACGGGAGGAGGTTCATGAGGGTCGTCTGGGCCGTCTTCATCGCATTGCAGGCCCTGGGCAATGTGGCCTCGCTGTCCTACGAAGTCCTGGGCGCCGTGCAGGGCGCCCAGGACTTCGCCGGCGTGGCCACCACGTATGCCAACGACGTCCGGGGCAACGTCATGCGGGAGAGCTCGGCCGGACCCGCGCCCGGCCTGACCGAGCAGCGCAGCTACACCCTGGCGGGCCAGTTGGCCGCCAGCCGGCTGCTGCCGCAACTGGCCTGGGACAGTGCCGGGCGCCTGGCCCAGGTGCAGCAGCGGCACGCCCTGCGCGGCGCCACGGGGGCGCAGCAGGCCGTGATCACCAGCGCCAACACCTACGACGCCACGGGCCGGCTCACCGCCAGTGCCCACAGCGCGCCGGCGGGCCTCACGCTACCCACGGGCAGCGCGCTGAGCGACACCCTGGGAGCCAACGCCAGCGGCTACGCGTGGGACGCCAACGGCAACCGAAGCCAGAGCCACTACAGCAGCACCACGGCGGCGGGCACGGCCACGCTCAAACGCAATTACGTCGCCATCAGCGGCAGCAACCGGCTGCAGAACTACACGCAGACGTTCCAGCCCGCCAGCGGCAGTGCGCAAACCAGCACCGTGGCCTACAGCCATGACGCCAGCGGCTCGCTCACCAGGAAGGGCGACAACTACCTGCACTACGGCAGCGACGGCCGCATCGCCAAGGCCGGCCTGAATGCCGACCCGGCCAACGCACTGGCCGTGAGCTACACGTACAACGCCCTGGGCCAGCGGGTATTCAAGAGCGACGCGCGGCTGTCCGGGGCGAACAACCCCGCCATCACCCAGCAGACGGTCTATGCCGAAGACGGCATCGGCAGCACCGTGCTGGGCCAGTACGGCAACCGCAGGAGCAGCAACAGCGCCGCGCCGGCTGGGGAGATGGACAGCACGGAGGTCATCTACCTGCCCACGGCCAGCGGGCCGATGCCGGTGGCGGCGCAGATCAATGGGCGGCTGTATGCCATTGATGCGGACCATCTGAACACGCCACGGCGCTTGACCAACATGCAGGGCCAGGTGGTGTGGCAATGGCTGATCACGGGGTTTGGAGAGGCGAACCCGACAACCGGCGCCACGGGCTATGCGCAGAGCGGGCAAGGCAGCGCCAACTATGCGGAAGCCATCAAATTCGACCTGCGGTATCCGGGGCAGGTGTGGGATGAAGAGACGGGACTGGCGTACAACCTGAATCGGTACTACGACCGGGAGGGAGGGCGGTACATCCAGGCGGATCCGATTGGGCTGGATGGGGGGTGGAACCGGTTCTCGTATGTGGGAGGAAATCCGGCCTCTTATACCGACCCGACAGGCGAGTTCGCAATCGCCATTCCGTTCATTCCAGCGATCATCACTGGGACAGATATTGCTATCGGAACGGGTTTAGGTGCGCTGAGCTATGGGTTGGATCGCATGTTTGCGAAACCGCCTAAGAATGCATATGACCCAAATGGACCTAAGGCGCCTGGTAAACCCAGTGATGCCGAAGGCTTCAAAGATCCTAAGGGGGGTGAAAGCTGGGTTCGTAATCCAAATGGACGCGGCTACGGTTGGCAAGGATCTGATGGCGGTGTGTGGTGCCCTACGGGACCAGACTCTGGTTCCACAGGCGATGCTCATGGTGGCCCCCATTGGGATGTGCAGTATCCAGGCGGCCGGTATGACAATGTTTATCCTGGCGGTCACCGTCGATAGGGGGCGACATGATTTTGCAAATAGCGTTGGGCAGTTTTTACTCGCGAGGCGATGAGCGGCGCCTGTTTCAGGGGTTGGGGGAAATAACCGCAATACGCAGCGTTAAGGGTGTGGGACGGGATTTGTTGATTGATGTCAGCATTGCTTCGCTTAATAAAGAGGCAATGCGTGAATTAGTCGCGCTACTTTGGCGTTATGAAATACCACTTGCTCCTTTGCGTGCGTTTGCGGAGAAAAAGAAATTCGAATGGCTTAATGACTCGCAAGGCTATTGGTACAGTGCAATGTTTAAAGAAGGAAGCAATCGGCGACAAGTTTAGTTACGGACTAATTGCGGTTTTAGGAGCTGCCGTCACTGGTGGCCTCACACCTTCGGCAATTAGTTTGGTTGGCTCTGCATCCGCGCCTTTATTTTGTGCAGCGCCTGAAACTATCGCCGTTTCTCGTTGGGGTCGCGAAGGCTTGAAGCGGGGGATTGGGTGATGAAGGGTGGCGTTAATCGTTGAAATTACGCGCGATCTTTTAAATGGGAAAGAACCCCATGGAATCAGCCCGCACCATATTCAACCGGAACCAGTTATCAAATTCTAGTCACTTCCCTGGCAACCCCAACTGGCTGGGAAGCATTTAAAGCGATATTTGGACAACGGATTTGCAAGCCATGATTGTGGGAGCGCTGTTTATCCTTCTGGGAATTCCTTTTGTTTTTTATAATTGGTATGCTTTCCATGGAATTTTTATAAAGAATAAGAATATATCTTGGATCCCGCTTGTTGGAGGTGGATGTTTGGCCTTTGGTTTTTGTCTTCTTCAAAAACCATTCTGGTGGTTGTTCTTTTTCTTTGATTTTGGCTGCATCCCTGGATTTTTTTATAACTTTTTGCTTTACAAGTGGATTGATCGACGGTTGAGAAAAATAAATAAGAATTGAATCATAGGGCTGAGGTTTGATAGCGTATGGTGGTTTTTTTGAAATGAAAGCTTTGTGCGCACTGTTGTTTCTGGTCGGCACTTGGCTGGTGTTCCTGAATTGGCGCTGCTTTTATGTGGCGTTCATCAAAAAGAAACCATCGCCATCCTGGATACCTCTGCTGGGTGGAATTCTGATGTTCCTTGGGTTTTATCTCTTTCCGGACAATCTGTTGAGTAGCTTGGCTTGGTTGGCTTTCGTGCTTGATTGGGGAAGTCTGCCCGGTATCGGGCACGCCATCGTGCACCACCGAATCAACAAAAAGAAATAACCACTCGCGATCTGCTGGGCCGGCCCACCCGCCTGCAATATGCCGATGGCATCGCCACCGTGCTGCGCTACGACTTGGCCGGTGCGGCCTACAACGCGGCAGGCGCGCCCAACGACAGCGTGGGCTTATTGAGCGAATGCAGGACCAGCGCGTCACCACCCGCTGGCAGCGCGACGCGCTGGGCCGCGTTGTCGCCAAGACGCAGCTGTTGGCCCTGGCCAGGCGCCAGCATCACGTAGGCCGATCCGATTGGGCTGGATGGGGGAAAACCGCTACCTCTATGCAGGGCACGCAGAGGAATCTCGTTGATCCCTCTGGCTTCGCAAGCGTGATGCCGGGTGGAGGGTATGGAGACTCTCCGTTGCTGGACAACGGGTCAAGTTGCTCGCCGATGTTTCAGCAGCCACGGGTGGATGATGGGGGGTATTTCCAGCAGAGGTGGGGCGAATATTTGTATTGGTCCTGGGGTTATCAAGGGAGTACTGTTGGGCGCCGCCGCAAAGATTGACCCAGTCGTAATTCGAGAAATTGAACAGATTGTGAGATCAGGAGGCTCGGCATTTCCGGTTGAAGCCGGCGCTCAACTTCGAGCGGTTGTTGAATCTTTTGCTTGAAAAATACGTAATGCCGGGACGTCCGCGCAGGCCGCTTATATTAGAGACGTTGGTTTAGGCGCTATTGATCGACTTGATAGATTTGACGCTTTGACGCCGGCCGCTAGGCAGCAATTACGAGAAATTATTAATGGAGCATTCAAGTCATGACCGAATCAGATGATCCAATTGCAAATTTGGCATTTGCCGAATTAATAATAACTTGTCAAGCAGATGGATGTTTTAATCTATTTCAAAAAAGTTTGGATGAGCCCGCAACTGATCCTGTGGAAAAGTGGTCTGTAAAGATGGCTGGCTTGGCTCGGATGCAGGCTGGGGCTCCGACGCTATGGGAAAAGTCTTGTGTCCAGTTCATGCGAATCCGGCAAAAATAGTTGACGATTCGGGTCGAAAGTAATTCATTGCAGGTGCGATTCGGTCAGTGGCAACAAATGCCGCTGAACAGAAGCCAAAGAAGGATTAGATCGCAGAATTATGCAGGGCTTGATTAATGGTCTTGAACATTCAGAAAGGCTGGCCTTTGCATCAGGGATCTCGCTGTCTGTAAAATCTAAAAAATAGATATGGAAGCTGGAGGTTGGAAAATATTAAATCAATTCACCATGATGCTGCTTATTCCTGAGCCGGCCTGCTTTTATTGCGAGGCGGATGAAGACCATTTCTTTGCTTGGCTACAGGGTGTTGCCGCCATCAAGGCGGTTACCGTAACGCCAGATGGGCTCGACTTGAAAATCGAGATGCCAATCGATCAAGTGAGTTTCTATGAGTTGGCTGGATTAATGACTAGATATCAGTTGGACAAGAAATGTCTTCAACCACTTTGCAGCGGCCACGAAGATCCTTGGTTTAACGACAAGAAGAACTACTGGTACAAATTTGTTTTTGGGTAAGACGGTAGATGGTTCATGGAAAAATCTATGCCCAAAACCCTGAGGGTGGAGAAGTACTTACGCTAGTGGATTGCCAAGAAAAAAGCGGTAATTACCTGCCCTACAGCAGCTAAACGTTGCATCACCATGGCCGGCTTGAAGGCTGGCCCGCCCGGCGCTGTGATACCTCTGTGGTCATCGGGTGCGTCAGAGCGATGCGCGGCTGTCAGGGCCTAACCACTTCGCGATCACCGTGCAATGGCCTGCCGAAGATGGCACTGATATTTCTGTAATGGGCCAACGCAGGAGTTGCAACAGCGAGGCGCCGGCAGGAGACCCGAACAACACGAAAGTCATCTGATCGTTTATGTGGCAAATCAATTTGCCTTATGGCGTTGGTGCTCCCGCAGCAGTGTTCAGAGCGATGCATGGCGACAAGGCGTTAATTTCCCCGCCGTCCAATGCGGACGGAATCCATCCCCCTGGACCGACGACTCGCCCTCGCCAGAGGTCGGATCAAACACATTCGATGCGCTATATTTTTAATAGCATCATGACCATGATTTTCTAAGGCATGAAGCCTATTCGGTCATAAGGAAAACCGCGGCGAAGATGGCTGGCAAGGCCCATTGGGGCGCAACGCGCATGCCTCGGTCGCCAGCGTTTTCTGGGCATCCAACACACCTTTCGCCAGCCCCTGGCCCGCCCCGCCACCCAATGTGAAGCCTGGGTAAAGTTCCTTCCCCCCCACCGAACTCCCCGCGAACTGCCGACCGACAGGGGTTTCATCTCGGCGCACAATGTCGCGTTCGCCAATCCGCATCCAACAATGACCCTCACGGAACTCAAATACATCGTCGCTGTGGCCCGGGAGAAGCACTTTGGCCGGGCGGCCGATGCTTGCTATGTGTCGCAGCCCACGCTGTCGGTGGCCATCAAGAAGCTGGAAGACGAGCTGGAGGTCAAACTTTTCGAGCGCAGCGCGGGCGAGGTGTCGGTCACCTCGCTGGGCGACGAGATCGTGCGCCAGGCGCAGAGCGTGCTGGAACAGGCCGCCGCCATCAAGGAAATCGCCAAGCGCGGCAAGGACCCGCTGGCCGGGGCGCTCACGCTGGGCGTGATTTACACGATCGGTCCCTACCTGCTGCCCGAGCTGGTGCGCCACGCCATCGCGCGCACGCCGCAGATGCCGCTCATGCTGCAGGAGAACTTCACCGTCAAGCTGCTGGAGATGCTGCGCACCGGCGAGATCGACTGCGCGATCATGGCCGAGCCGTTTCCCGACACGGGCCTGGCGATGGCGCCGCTGTACGACGAGCCGTTCATGGCGGCCGTGCCCAGCAGCCACCCGCTGGCCGAACAGAAATCCATTTCCGCCGCGCAGCTCAAGAGCGAGACCATGCTGCTGCTGGGCGCGGGCCATTGCTTTCGCGACCATGTGCTGGAGGTCTGCCCCGAGTTCGCGCGCTACGCGAGCAATGCCGAGGGCATCCGCCGCACGTTCGAGGGCTCATCGCTGGAGACGATCAAGCACATGGTGTCGGCCGGCATGGGCGTGACGTTGGTGCCGCGCCTGTCGGTGCCGCGCGATGCCCTGCACACGGGGTCGCGCCGCCGCAAGAGCGACGACACGCACATCCGCTACCTGCCGATCCAGGAGGCCGATGGCAGCCCGCCGCCCATGCGCCGCGTGGTGCTGGCCTGGCGCCGCAGCTTCACCCGCTACGAGGCCATCGCCGCGTTGCGCAACGCGATCTACGCCTGCGAACTGCCGGGCATGACGCGCCTGTCCTGACCGCAGGCCAGCGGCCTCTTCCGCTTCTTTTTTGCGGGCCTGGCGGCCCGGTGGTCGGCGCTGGCCGCCGCGCGTGCGGGTTGCCGGCTTCACCGAAACGCCTCGGGGCAGGGCTAAACTTCGCCCCGCGCGCGGCCGGTGGGTGGGCATCCTCCACCCCGGCCTGGCGCGGGCCGCGCCACATGCGGTCCGCGCGGGGCGCCGCGCTCTCCATAATCCCGAGGACATTCATGAAGAAGCTTTTGATGGCGGCCGGCCTGGCCCTGGGCCTTTCGGCCTGCTCCAGCGTGACCGCGCCGACCGACGCCGCGCCCCTGGCGGGCACGCTCAAGAAACCCGATCTGGACCGCCTGGTGGTCGCCGAGACGGGCGCGCCCAGCGGCGATTTCAGCGCGTTCCTCGAACGCGCGGTGCGCACCTACCCTGCGCTGGCGCCCAGCGTGAAGGCGTATGAGTCCAAGGCCACGCTGGCGGGCGACGACCTGGTGAACATCAGCCGCCTGCTGGGCCTGTACAACCGGCTGCACCACCACACGGCGGTGATCGACACGACCGCGAAGATGGTGGCCATTCCCACGGTGCGCGCCGACAAGGTGCCCCCGCACGAGGACCGGGCCATCATCGCCTTCGGCACGCTGGTCGAAGGCATGGCCAAGGATTTCGGCCTGCAATACCGCAACGTGGACAACCGCATCTTCGAAGTGAAGCTGCCCGGCACGGGCACCGAAGAATTCGGCATCCTCACGCACGCCGACGTGGTGCCCGTGGTGGCCGACGAATGGGTGCTGGACGACGGCACCCGGCTGGACCCGTTCAAGCTCACGCGGGTGGGGGGCAACCTGTACGGCCGCGGTTCCATCGACGACAAGGGCTCCATCGCCGCGGTGCTGTACGCGATGAAGGCGGTGAAGGACAGCGGCCTTCCGATGGCGCGCACGATCCGCCTCATGGTCGAGACGACCGAAGAGACGGGCGGCGACGCGATGAAGTACTACCGCGCCAAGACCCAGCTGCCCGAGTACAACATCGTGCTGGACAGCAAGTACCCCGCCGTGGTGGCCGAAAAGGGCTCGGGCGCGCTGCGCGCCTCGTTCGCCCTGGCACCTGCCGCCGCCGTGCCGGCCGGTGCGGTCACCATCGCCGCGATGGCGGGCGCCGCCTCGGCCAACGCCGTGCCGCAGACGGCCACCGCGCGCCTCACGGGGGGTGATCTGGCCGCCGCGGCGCAGCGCCTGGGCGCGGCCCGCGAGGCCTTCATCGCCAAGTACGCGGGCCAGGGCGGCCCCTTCGCCATCGACATCGTCCAGGACGGCGCCGCGCTAACGGTCAAGGTCACGGGCACGTCGGCCCACGGCTCGCGCCCCGAAGAGGGCGTGAACCCGCTGCCGCGCCTGGCGCTGTTCCTGCAGGAGTCCGGCGTGCCGCTGGCGGCCAACGGCTACGCCAGCGCGGTGCGCTACATCGCCGACCTGTACGGCACCGATTACCTGGGCCGCACGATGGGCTTGGCGTACAGCGACGACTTCATGGGCCCGCTCACGATGTCGCCCAACCTGGTGCGCGAGAAGGACGGCAAGGTCGATGTGCTGGTGAACGTGCGCATGCCGCGCGGCAGCACCGCCGACGTGCTGACGAAGGCCACCGCCGCGCGCATCCAGGCGTGGGGCGCGCAGGCCGGCGTGGCGGTCGAGGTGGACCACAGCCAGGGCGAGTGGATGGCGCGCGACCCCAAGGGCGCCTGGCTTTCCACGCTGCTCAACACCTTCGGCGACACCACGGGCCTGGAGGCCAAGCCCGTGCCCACGGCCGGCAGCACCACGGCCAAGCTGATGCCCAACGCGATCAACTTCGGCCCCGCGATGCCGGGCAAGAAGTACACGGCCCACAACGCGAAGGAATTCAAGGAAGTGGCCGACCTCGACGCCGACATGCAGATGTTCACCGAGATGTTGGTGCGCATCGGCAACCTGCCGCAGATGCAGTGACCACTGGCGGCCGCTGGCCGCCCTGCATGCGCTAAAGTGTTTCAGGCGCCCGGGCGCCACGCCTCCCCGGCAGCGGCGGGGGCCCGCCCGGGCCGGCAAGATGGCAGCGGCAACGCAACGCATCGTTCAGTTCAGCACCCGAAGGAGTTCTCCATGGCCAAGACCCCCAAGACCCCCCTTGCCCGCGCCGGCGCCAGCGGTGCACCGCGCATCAACATCGGCATCAGCGACAAGGACCGCGCGGCCATCGCGCAAGGCCTGTCGCGCCTGCTGGCCGACACCTACACGCTGTACCTCACCACCCACAATTTCCACTGGAACGTGACGGGCCCGATGTTCAACACGCTGCACACCATGTTCATGGGGCAGTACACCGAGCTGTGGAACGCGGTGGACCCGGTGGCCGAGCGCATCCGCTCGCTGGGCCATGCGGCGCCGGGCTCGTACGCCCAGTTCGGCAAGCTCACCTCGCTGCCCGACGCGCCCACCGAGCCGCCCCACGCGCTGGAGATGGTGCGCATCCTGGTCGAGGGCCACGAGGCCGTCGCCCGCACGGCGCGCGAGCTGTTCCCGGTGGCCGACAAGGCCAGCGACGAACCCACGGCCGATCTGCTGACCCAGCGCCTGGCCGTGCACGAGCAGACCGCCTGGATGCTGCGCTCGCTCTTGGAGGAGTAAGCCGGCCGGGCCTTGCACGGCCCTGCCCAGCCAGCGCCCGCCCACCCGTGCGGGCGTTTTCGTTTCCCGGGTCGCCTCTCTTTCTCTCTTTTTCTTTCCTTTCCTCTCCTTTGTTCGCGCCATGCAGCTTTCCGCCCCCACGCCGTCGCGCCTGTCGCTCTACCTCGACCTGATCCGCTGGAGCCGACCGGCCGGCTGGCTGCTGCTGCTGTGGCCCACGCTGTCGGCGCTGTGGGTCGCGGCGGGCGGATTCCCCGGCTGGCACCTGCTGGCCGTGTTCACGCTGGGCACCATCCTGATGCGCAGCGCGGGCTGCTGCGTGAACGACGTGGCCGACCGCCGGTTTGACCGGCACGTCAAGCGCACGGCGCAGCGGCCGGTGACGAGCGGCGCCGTCTCCCCGCGCGAGGCGCTGGCCGTGGGCGCGGTGCTGGCGCTGGTCGCCTTCGCGCTGGTGCTCACCACCAATGCCATCACCATCGCGTGGTCGGTGCCGGCGCTGGCGGTGACGGTGCTGTACCCGTTCACCAAGCGGTTCTTCTCCATGCCGCAGGCGGTGCTGGGCGTGGCCTTCAGCATGGGCATTCCGATGGCGTTCACCGCCGTGCGCGGCGAGGTGCCGTGGCTGGCGCTGTGGCTGGTGCTGGGCAACCTGTTCTGGGTGCTGGCCTACGACACCGAATACGCCATGGTGGACCGCGACGACGACCTGAAGATCGGCCTGAAGACGTCGGCCATCACCCTGGGCCGCTTCGACGTGGCGGCCATCCTGGCGTTCTACCTGCTGCTGGTGGCGTTCTGGGGCGTTTCGCTGGCGCCGCTGGGGCTGGGCGCGGCGTTCTACCTCGCGATCGGCGCGGTGCTGGCCCAGGTGGCGTGGCACTTCGCGCTGATCCGCCACCGCACGCGCGAGGGTTGCTTTCGGGCCTTCCGCGAGAACCACTGGATCGGGTTCACGCTGTTCGCCGGCATCGCCGTGGGTTACGCGCTGCGATAGGTTGCTATTTATTTTGTAGCACTATGCCCTAGTACTTATTGTGCTGGAGGGCGTTTTGGCTTGAAGCCGGCGGGGCGACCGCCCGCGCTGGCGATCAGGCGCCGAACTCGTCGCCCAGTTCGCGCGCCCGCTCACGCGCGGCCTCCAGGGCGCGCATGAAGCGCTGGGGCACTTCGTCCTGCTCCATCGACTGCAGGGCGGCGTAGGTGGTGCCGCCCTTGGATGTGACGCGCTGGCGCAGCACCTCGGGCGGCTCGTCCGAGCGGCGGGCCAGTTCGGAGGCGCCGGCGAAGGTGGCCACGGCCAGTTGGTGGGCCTGGGCGCGGGTCAGGCCCATGGCGGCGCCGGCCTCGGTCATGGCCTCCAGGAAGCGGAACACATAGGCCGGGCCAGAGCCAGACAAGGCGGTGACGGCATCGAGCTGCGGCTCGTCGTCCACCCACAGGAATTCCCCCGTCGTCGCGATGATCCGCTCGATGGCCGCGCGCTCGGCGGCGGTCACCTGGGGGCGGGCGTAGAGGGCCGTCATGCCGCGGGCGATCAGCGCCGGGGTGTTGGGCATGGCGCGCACGATGCGTTCGCTGCCCAGCCACCGGGCGATGCTGCCCGAGCGGATGCCGGCGGCCACGCTCAGGTGCACGGCGCCGGCGGTGTGGGCGCGCGCCTGCCGGGCGGCTTCCTGGAAGGTCTGGGGCTTGACGGCCCACACCACGGTGCCGGCCCGGACCAGCGCGGGGCCAGCCGCTTCGTGCGCCGTGATGCCGTGCTGCGAGAGCAGGGCGGCGCGGGCCTCGGCCCAGGGCTCGACCACTTCGATCTGCGCGGCCGGCACGCCCTGGCGGATCAGCCCGCCGATGATGGCGCTGGCCATGTTGCCCCCGCCGATGAAGGCGATGGCGGATTGCTCGGTAAGGGCGGGGGCGTGCGTGTCTGAGGTCATGGCGTGCGTTGGTTGAAAAGGCGGCCGCGCAAAGAAGAAAGCCCCCGTAGGGAGCTTGCGGCCTGGGTCACCAGGATGTTAGCGCGCCATGGCGCGACCCCTTCGCTCAGGCAGTGATGGTCACGGTGACCGTGGCCTTGCCGATGTCGAATGAAGGCTCCAGCGTTTTGCGCGGGGCGCCGGGACCGTCGTTCAACCCCAGTTCCTTCAGCAGTTTGGGGTCCGTCAAGGCGCGCCGCGCCGCCTGCGCCAGCGCGGGCGGCGCGTCGGGTGCGGGGTTTTGCGACAGTTCGTACAAGTTCTGCGCGGTGAGTTGCTTGTCGGGGCTGCCGGCGCGGAACGTGTTCAGCGTGTCCTTGACCTCGTAGTCCGGCATGGTGGGGTGACTGCTGAACGTGGCCAGCAGGGGAGAGATCGGTTGCGCGTTCATCATGTCGTCGAAAGCACCGTTGGCGGCATGGTCGAAGCTGTCCACGCTGGCGATGCCGTCGCGCGTGCCTGCCGCGTCGTCGCGAGACTCCAGCGCGGAGAACAATTTAGGGTTCGACACCATGAAACTGGCGGCGTCCGAGACATTGGTGGGTGTCTTGCCGTCCTCGTTGCGGGCCAGCTTCAACAGATCATTCATGTTCACCGTGTCCTGACCGCTGGAGCGCATGTGGTTGGCCAGCGTGGAGCTGGCTTGCCGTGCGGCCTCGCTGCGGTTCGCGGGTAGGGAGCTGACTCCGCCCGTCAGGTTGGTGGGTTTGGTTTGCATTTGTTTGATGGCAGCCATTGGATGGTTCCTCGCCCGAGAGGGCCGTTGTACCGGAGGCCCGGCAGATTAGGAAATAAGCCGCATCGGACAATGCGGCACGATTATTAATAGCTTTCGCTATCGTTTTCGATCCTAGGAGAGGTCATCTGGGCGTTTGGGTCAAATGCGAAGAGCTGCAGCCCTGGCCGAAATTGCGTGCCAGGCTTTGGCAGATGGAGCGATGCCTGCGCCCGCGGCGTGCGCCGGGACGGTGGCCGCCACACCGGCAGCATGCCGCAATGCTCCGGTGCCAGCTTGCGGGATGTCTCGAACGCGGCGGCGCGACGAAAAGTGGCTAGCGTGACAGGTGTGGCGCGGCCTTCAGTCGAGCGAGGCCTGCCGCACGGCGTGCTCCCAGCGCGCCATGAGTTCGCGGGCGCGGGGGGCGCCCAGCGTGGGCATGAAGCGGCGCTCGGCGCGCCACAGGTCCGACAGCTCGTCGGTGCTGCGGTATACGCCGCTCGACAGGCCGGCCAGGTAGGCCGCGCCCAGCGCCGTGGTCTCGATCACCGCGGGCCGCACCACGGGAATGCCCAGCAGGTCGGCCTGGAACTGCATGAGCAGGTCGTTCACGCAGGCGCCGCCGTCCACGCGCAGCTCGCTCACCGGTGCTCCGCCGGCGGCCACGGCGTCGCGGCTCATGGCCTGCAGCAGCGCGGCGCTCTGGTAGGCGATGCTCTCCAGCGCCGCCCGCGCGATGTGGGCGAGCGTGGTGCCGCGCGTGAGGCCGGTGATGGTGCCGCGCGCGTCGGGCTTCCAGTAGGGCGCGCCCAGGCCGGTGAAGGCCGGCACCATCATCACGCCGCCCGAATCGGGCACGCTTTCGGCGAGCGACTGCACCTCGTTGCTGGCCGAGATGGCGCGCAGGCCGTCGCGCAGCCACTGCACCACGGCGCCGCCGACGAACACGCTGCCTTCCATGGCGAATTCGGGCGTGCTGCCGGCCAGGCTGAGCGAGGCCGCGCCGGGCGGCGCCGTGCCGATCTGGGCCGCGCTGGTGGTGAGCAGGCCGTTGGTGGAGGTCTGGAACTTCTGACCCGTGTGCATCAGCATGAAGCAGCCGGTGCCGTAGGTGTTCTTGGCCATGCCGGCCTTGAAGCAGGCCTGGCCGAACAGCGCGCTCTGCTGGTCGCCGGCCACGCCGCCGATGGGCAGGGCGCTGCCCAGCAGCTCGGGGTGGGTGTCGCCGAAGTGGGCGCTGGAGGGGCGCACCTCGGGCATGAGGGCGCGCGGGATCTGCAGCAACTCCAGCAGTTCATCGTCCCACTGGTTGGTGCGCACATTGAAGAGCATGGTGCGCGCGGCGTTGCTCACGTCGGTCACGTGCACCTGGCCTTGCGTGAGCTGCCAGATGAGCCAGCTGTCCACGGTGCCGAAGGCCAGTTCGCCGCGCTCGGCCTGGGCGCGCGCGCCGGGCACGTGGTCCAGCAGCCAGCGCAGCTTGGTGCCCGAGAAATACGCGTCGATCAGCAGGCCGGTCTTGGCCTGGATGGTGTCGGCCAAGCCGCGCTCGCGCAGCTCGGCGCACAGCGGCTCGGCGCGGCGGTCCTGCCAGACGATGGCGTGGTGCACGGGCTCGCCGGTGCGCCGGTTCCATAGCACCGTGGTCTCGCGCTGGTTGGTGATGCCCAGCGCCCGCACGTCGCCGGCCTTCAGATTCGCCTGGGCCAGGGCCTGCCGCGCGGTGGCCAGCTGGGTGCGCCAGATCTCGCGCGGGTCGTGCTCCACCCAGCCGGGCTGCGGGTAGATCTGCGGCAGCTCCAGCTGTGCCTGCGCGACGATGTGGCCGCGCTCGTCGAACACGATGCTGCGGGAACTGGAGGTGCCTTGGTCGAGGGCGAGCAAATAGGTCATGGTGGATTCTGGAGGGAGAGGGCCGGCAGGGTGCCGCAGGGCGGTGGGGGCGTCATCCAGCGACGGTGCAGTCCACGCCGGCATCGCGCAGCAGCGCGGGAAAGGGCTCGGGCGGCGGTGCATCGGTGAACAGCCGGCCGATCTGCGCCAGCGTGGCGGCCTGCACCATCGCCGCGCGGCTGAACTTGCTGTGGTCGGCGGCCAGCCAGACCTCGCGGGCCTGGGCGATGATGGTCTGCGCTACCTTCACCTCGCGGTAGTCGAAGTCGCGCAGCGTGCCGTCCGACTCGATGCCGGAGATGCCGATGAGCGCGATGTCCACCCGGAACTGGCGGATGAAATCCACCGCGGCTTCGCCCACGATGCCGCGGTCGCGCGAGCGCACCACGCCGCCGGCCACGATGACTTCGAAGTCGGGCTTGCCGCTCAGGATGGCGGCCACGTTCAGGTTGTTGGTGATGACGCGCAGGCCGCGGTGGTGCATGAGTGCCCGGGCGATGGCTTCGGTGGTGGTGCCGATGTTGAGGATCAGCGAGCAGTCGTTGGGCACCTGGGCCGCGACGGCGCGCGCGATGCGGGCCTTGCCGTCGGCATGCAGGGTTTCGCGCTGCGTGTGGCCGAGGTTCTCCACGGTGGAGGTCGGCACCCGCACGCCGCCGTGGAACCGCCGCACCAGCCCCAGTTCGGCCAGCCGCTGCACGTCGCGCCGCACCGTCTGCAGCGTCACGCCCAAGGTGTCGGCCAGCTCCTCCACGGTGGCGGATTGGCGGGAGCGGACCTCTTCGAGCAGGCGCAGTTGGCGGGGATTGGTGTTCACGGAGGGTGGGGCAACGAAGCGAAATGAAGGCGCAGGACGGGCAAAGGCGCTGGTCTTACTTTAAAGCGAACCAAAACGAACCGTTCCAGGGTAAACCTTGATGAAAAACGATCACAAAGCAACACGCTCGATCGCGGCGGCTCCTTTCGGGTGGGCTGGGGGGTGGGGAAGGGTGCGGTTTGCCGGGCCTTGCTCGGGAAAACGCAGCGCAAGGGCGTGGTGGAGAGCTGTGGGAGCCTGGACACAGGGCGTGGGGGCGGTGCGCTCGCACGCGCAGGCCTGAAGGACGGAAGAATGGCGCCCCAACGAAAAATCCCCCTTGCGGGGGATTTCGGTGTGGCGCAGCGGGCGGAATGCGCCGGGTGCGTCAGAAGCGGTGGCGGATCGACAGCGTCAGGCTGTTGACGTCCTTGCCCGGGGCTGACGCCACGCCGCCGAGGAAGCCGTTGCCGCCCAGCAGGTCCTGCGAGGTGTTCTTGTTTTCCAGGTGCGTCAGCACGGCGCTGACGTCGGTGCGCTTGGACAGGGCGTAGGTGTAGGCCGCGCCGTAGGAATAGCGGTCGGCATCGAACGGCCGCCGGTCATTCATGTTGTTGTAGGCCACGGTCACGGTGTGCGGGCCGGTGGTGATGCGGTAGCCGATCTGGAACAGGCGGGCATCCTGCTTGAAGGCCTGCACGAAGGCGTTCTGCACCAGCGTGGCCACGGGGGCGGTGGCCGGGTTGGCCGACAGGCCCGTGGCAATGGTCGACAGGTCGGTGGGGTGGTCGTCCTTGATGGTGGCGTACTGGCCGGACAGCGTGCCCGGCCCGATGTCCAGCGTCGCGCCCAGGATGGCGTTGGTGAGCGACTTCTGGCCCAGCTCGTTGTTGCGGGTGTTGTAGCCGCCGCCGAAGGAATAGCCGTCGCCCTTGTAGATGGCCATGATGCCCAGCAGCCGCCGTGCGCTCGGCTTGCCGGCCACTTCGCCCGCCGCATACATGGCCGTGGCGGTGAGGCCGTCCTTTTGCAGCGCGTACTGGATCGAATTGCTCACGCGGATGTCGAAGGAGGCCGGAATCGCCACCAGTTGCCCCAGGGCCAGGCTGGACTCGGTCTTCATCGCGTCGAAGTTGCCGGTGGCCAGGTAGCCGGGCGTGTACTGGCGGCCGACGGTGAAGGCGCCGAACGGCGTGACCAGGCCGGTGAAGATCTGCCGGTCGAAAATGCTGTTGCCCAGGTTGACGCCCACCTGGGAGCCGATCTGCGCGGCCACGGCCGAGACCGCGGGTTGCAGGGCGGCGGGCAGGCCCAGCGAGGAGGCGGTGCTGAGCCGGTCCGGCAACTGGCCCAGGGAGGGCGGGCGGTTGCTGAGGCTGCCGGTATCGGCTTCGATCCGCGACTCGAGCGTGAAGATCGCGCGGTAGCCGCCTCCCAGGTCCTCATTGCCCTTGAAGCCCAGGCGGGACCCTTCCATGTTGCCGCTGGTGAGCCGCGTCAGGTTGCCACCTGGGGCGCCGGTCATGTAGTTGATGCCCAGGTCCACCAGACCATACATGGTGAGGCTGCTGGTGCCTGGCGGCGTGCTTTGCGCCATGGCGACCGACGAGGCGCAGCCAAGAACGACGGCCGACAGCGTACGCATTTTCTTCATAAGGACTTCCGAATGGCAAAAAGGGGAGTGGAGGGGCGGCGACAGCATGCGGCGCTTTTGGAAGGCTGAGACTAGAGGCAACGCCTCGGTCGGTAAAGGAGGGGAATGCCGGACTGGGCATTTGTGACACAGGGGGAAACCCGGAACCCGGTCCCGACCGAATGCGGCCCGCCGCATCGCAGCGTTGAAGCGAACGAAAACGAATCAATCAAGGGTAAACCTTGATTCGATACGAACGAAAAAGAACAAAAATGAAGCCATTCGAAGCGCGCAGGTTCCGTCAGGCACTGCGCGTTTTGCACGTTCAACTGGCCGCAAGGGGCCTTCAGGAAAGGTTGCGTGATGCAACTGGTAATGGACCGCATCAGTAAGCGGGTGGGAGCGCAGACCTGGCTCCATGGCATGGACATGGCGCTGCACAGCGGTGCGGTGACCGTGCTGCTGGGCGCCACGCAGGCCGGCAAGACCAGCCTGATGCGCATCATGGCGGGGCTGGACACGCCCACCGAAGGCCGGGTGCGCGTCGATGGTGTCGATGTGACCGGCGTGCCCGTGCGCGAGCGCAACGTGGCCATGGTGTACCAGCAGTTCATCAACTACCCCTCCATGACGGTGGCCGACAACATCGCCTCGCCGCTCAAGCTGCGGGGCGACAAGGGCATCGCCGAGCGCGTGCGCGCCCTGGCCGAGCGGCTGCACATCGACATGTTCCTGAACCGCTATCCGGCCGAGCTGTCGGGCGGGCAGCAGCAGCGCGTGGCGCTGGCCCGCGCCCTGGCCAAGGGCGCGCCGCTCATGCTGCTGGACGAGCCCCTGGTCAATCTCGACTACAAGCTGCGCGAGGAACTGCGCGACGAGCTGACCCAGCTGTTCGCTGCCGGCGACTCCACCGTGGTCTATGCCACCACCGAGCCGGGCGAGGCCCTGCTGCTGGGCGGCTACACCGCCGTGCTGCACGAAGGCGAACTGCTGCAGTACGGCCCCACGGCCGAGGTCTTCCATGCCCCGAGTTCGCTGCGCGTGGCCCGCGCCTTCAGCGACCCGCCGATGAACCTGATCGCCGCCGATGCGGCCGCCGGCGGCGTGCGCATGGCCGGCGGCGGCCTGCTGGCGCTGCCGCAGGGTTTGCCGGCGGGCAGCGCCGCGACGGGCCTGACCGTGGGCGTGCGGGCGAGCGCCCTGCGCCTGCAGGCGCGCCCCGGCGACGTGGCGGTGGGCGGCACGGTGGAACTGGCCGAAATCTCGGGCTCGGACACCTTCGTGCATGCGCACACGCCCTGGGGCGAACTCGTGGCGCAGGTCACGGGCGTGCACTACTTCGACCTGGGTACGGCCATCACGCTGCACCTGGCACCGGGCGAAGCCTATGTCTTCGGCGCCGACGGCGCCTTGCTGCTGGCGCCCGCGCGCCGGGGAGGGCGCTGAGATGGCGCGCATCAATCTGGACCTGGCGCACGCCTACAAGCCCAACCCGCAGCAGGACAGCGACTACGCGCTGCTGCCGCTGTCGATGGAGTTCCGCGACGGCGGCGCCTATGCCTTGCTGGGCCCCTCGGGCTGCGGCAAGACGACCATGCTCAACATCATGTCGGGCCTGCTCGTGCCCTCGCAGGGGCGCGTGCTGTTCGACGGCAAGGACGTCACCCACGCGAGCCCGCAGGAGCGCAACATCGCCCAGGTGTTCCAGTTTCCGGTGATCTACGACACCATGACGGTGGCCGAGAACCTCGCCTTTCCGCTCAAGAACCGCAAGGTGCCTGAGGCCCAGATCCGCCAGCGCGTCGGCCAGATCGCCGAGATGCTGGACATGAGCGGGCAGCTCGACCAGCGCGCCTCGGGCCTGGCCGCCGATGCCAAGCAGAAGATATCGCTCGGGCGCGGCCTGGTGCGCTCCGACGTGGCGGCCGTGCTCTTCGACGAGCCGCTCACGGTGATCGATCCGCACCTCAAGTGGCAGCTGCGCCGCAAGCTCAAGCAGATCCACCACGAGCTCAAGCTGACCCTGATCTACGTGACCCACGACCAGGTGGAGGCGCTGACCTTCGCCGAAGAGGTGGTGGTGATGACGCGCGGACGCGCCGTGCAGGTGGGCGCGGCCGATGCGCTGTTCGAGCGGCCGCAGCACGTGTTCGTGGGCCACTTCATCGGCTCGCCGGGCATGAACTTCCTGCCCGCGCAGGGCGAAGCGGATGCCATCGTCGTCGCGGGCCACCGCCTGGCGCGGCCCGCGGGCAAGGCCCTGCCGGCCGGCGCGCTGCAGGTGGGCGTGCGCCCCGAGTACCTGGCCATCGCCGCGGCAGGGCAGCCCGGCGCGCTGCCCTGCACGGTGGAGAAGGTGCAGGACATCGGCACCTACTTCCTGCTCACCGCCCGCGTGGGCGAGCACACGCTCAAGGCCCGCCTGGGCACCGGCGAGGCGGTGCCTTCGGCGGGCGACACGGTCTGGCTGCAGGTGTTGGGGCGCCACACCTGCTTCTACCAAAACGAGGAGTTGCTGGCATGAGCACCACGACCAAACCGGTGAACCAGAAGGCCTGGTTCCTGATCCTGCCCGTCATCCTGTGCGTGGCGTTCTCGGCCATCCTGCCGCTGATGACCGTGGTGAACTACTCGGTGCAGGACATCATCTCGCCCGAGCGGCGCGTGTTCGTCGGCACCGAATGGTTCGCCGCCGTGATGCGCGACGAAGAGCTGCATGCGGCCCTGTGGCGCCAGATCACGTTCTCGCTCGCCGTGCTGGCGGTGGAGATCCCGCTGGGCATCTGCCTGGCGCTGTCCATGCCCGCGCAGGGCTGGAAGTCCTCCGCCGTGCTGGTGACGGTGGCGCTGTCGCTGCTGATCCCGTGGAACGTGGTGGGCACCATCTGGCAGATCTACGGCCGCGCCGACATTGGCCTGCTGGGCGCCGCGCTGCAGTACATCGGCATCGACTACAGCTACACCGGCAACGCCACGCAGGCCTGGCTCACCGTGCTGGTCATGGACGTGTGGCACTGGACGCCGCTGGTGGCGCTGCTGTGCTTCGCCGGGCTGCGCTCGATTCCCGACGCCTACTACCAGGCCGCGCGCATCGACGGCGCGAGCAAGTTCGCCGTGTTCCGCTACATCCAGCTGCCCAAGATGCGCGGCGTGCTGATGATCGCGGTGCTGCTGCGCTTCATGGACAGCTTCATGATCTACACCGAGCCCTTCGTGCTCACCGGCGGCGGGCCGGGCAATGCCACCACCTTCCTCAGCCAGTACCTCACGCAGAAGGCCGTGGGCCAGTTCGACCTGGGCCCGGCGGCGGCGTTCTCGCTGATCTACTTCCTCATCATCCTGCTGCTGTGCTTCATCCTCTACAACTGGATGCAGCGCGTGGGCACCGACGCACAGACCGGAGCCGGCCATGAATGAAAAGCGCTTTCGCAAGCGGAGCCTCTTCCTTGCGGCCTACATCGTCTTCGCGCTGCTGCCCATCTACTGGATGGTCAACATGAGCTTCAAGACGAACGCGGAGATCCTCTCCACGTTCTCGTTCTTTCCCCAGCACTTCACCTGGGACAACTACAAGACCATCTTCACCGACGAGTCCTGGTACTCGGGCTACATCAACAGCCTGATCTACGTGGCCATCAACACGGTGATCTCGCTCACCGTGGCGCTGCCGGCGGCGTATGCGTTCTCGCGCTACCAGTTCCTGGGCGACAAGCACGTGTTCTTCTGGCTGCTGACCAACCGCATGACGCCGCCCGCGGTGTTCCTGCTGCCGTTCTTCCAGCTCTACACGACCGTGGGGCTGATGGATACGCACATCGCCGTGGCGTTGGCCCACCTGCTGTTCAACGTGCCCCTGGCGGTGTGGATCCTGGAAGGTTTCATGACCGGCATCCCGCGGGAGATCGACGAGACGGCTTACATCGACGGCTACAGCTTCCCGCGCTTTTTCCTGACCATCTTCCTGCCACTCATCAAGGCCGGCGTGGGCGTGGCGGCGTTCTTCTGCTTCATGTTCAGTTGGGTCGAGCTGCTGCTGGCGCGCACGCTCACCAGCGTGAACGCCAAGCCCATCGTGGCGACGATGACGCGCACCGTGAGCGCCTCCGGCATGGACTGGGCCACCCTGGCCGCGGCCGGTGTGCTCACCATCGTGCCGGGTGCCATCGTCATCTGGTTCGTGCGGCACTACATCGCGAAGGGTTTCGCGATGGGCCGGGTTTGACGTGTGAAGGGAGCACAAGCATGAATCACACACTTTCACCGCAGAGCGCGCGATGCGTCCAAGGCCAGCGGCAGCCGTGGAACGGGCCTTGCCCGGCCGCCAGCTGCGTCCCCCGGGGAGGAAGCGCCGCAGGCGCTCAGGGAGGTACCCATGTTTGAGTGGATGGCCTGGACCACGCCGGTGGCCGTTTTCTTCCTGTGCATCGTGCTCATGCTGGCCGGCATGACGGTGTGGGAAATCAAGTCCCCCACCCTGCTCCGGCGTGGCTGGCTGCCGCTGGCGACGACGCGCGGCGACCGCCTCTTCATCGGCCTGCTGGCCGCCGCCTATGTGAACCTGGCCTTCGTGGGCATCAGCGGGCACCTGGTGCAGTGGTTCTCGCTGTCGGCCGAGCCGTCGATCTGGATCAGCTTCGTGCTGTCGATGGCCTTGCTGGTGCTGATCCTGCGCAAGGGCTGACGGCACAGTTGCCTGGAGTTTTTTCTGCCGCCGGTCCGACCCATCCCCCGGACCCGGCGGCCGCTGGAATGCAAAGGGGAGTCGATTCAACTGACTATCAGGAGACAAGCACTATGAAGATGCAGTATTCGGCGCTGGCGTTGGCCGTCGCGGTCCTGGCCGGCAACACGGCCATGGCGGGCGAGGCGGAAGCCAAGAAGTGGGTGGACAGCGAATTCCAGCCGTCCACGCTGGCCAAGGACCAGCAACTGGCCGAGATGAAGTGGTTCATCGACGCGGCCAAGAAGCTGCAGGCCAAGGGCGTGAAGGAAATCTCGGTGGTGTCGGAAACCCTGACCACGCACGAGTACGAGTCCAAGACGCTGGCCAAGGCCTTTGAGGAGATCACCGGCATCAAGGTCAAGCACGACCTGATCCAGGAAGGCGACGTGGTCGAGAAGCTGCAGACCTCGATGCAGTCGGGCAAGTCGATCTATGACGGCTGGATCAGCGACTCCGACCTGATCGGCACGCACTACCGCTACGGCAAGATGATGAACCTGACCGACTACATGTCGGGCGCCGGCAAGGAGTTCACCAACCCTGGGCTGGACCTGAAGGACTTCATCGGCACCAAGTTCACCACCGCGCCGGACGGCAAGCTCTACCAGCTGCCCGACCAGCAGTTCGCCAACCTGTACTGGTTCCGCGCCGACCTGTTCGAGCGCAAGGACTTGAAGGACAAGTTCAAGGCCAAGTACGGCTACGACCTGGGCGTGCCGCTGAACTGGAGCGCCTACGAAGACATCGCCGAATTCTTCAGCAACGACGTGAAGACCATCGACGGCAAGGCCATCTACGGCCACATGGACTACGGCAAGAAGGACCCCTCGCTCGGCTGGCGCTTCACCGACGCATGGCTGTCCATGGCGGGCGCTGCCGACATCGGCACGCCCAATGGCCTGCCGATCGACGAATGGGGCATCCGCGTGGCGGCGGACAAGTGCACGCCCGTGGGCGCCTCGGTGTCCCGCGGCGGCGCGACCAACTCGCCCGCGGCCGTGTACGCGCTCACCAAGTACGTGGACTGGATGAAGAAGTACGCGCCCAAGGAAGCCATGGGCATGACCTTCGGCGAATCCGGCCCCGTGCCGGCGCAAGGCCAGATCGCCCAGCAGATCTTCTGGTACACCGCCTTCACCGCCGACATGGTCAAGCCCGGCCTGCCCGTGGTGAACGCCGACGGCACGCCCAAGTGGCGCATGGCGCCTGGCCCCAACGGCCCGTACTGGAAGCCCGGCATGCAGAACGGCTACCAGGACGTGGGATCGTGGTCGTTCTTCAACGGCCATGACGCCAACAAGACGGCCGCCGCCTGGCTCTACGCCCAGTTCGTGACTGCCAAGACCGTCTCGCTCAAGAAGACCATCGTGGGCCTGACGCCCATCCGCGAGAGCGACATCCAGTCCAAGGCCATGACCGACATGGCGCCCAAGCTCGGCGGCCTGGTCGAGTTCTACCGCAGCCCGGCCCGCGTGGCCTGGTCGCCCACCGGCACCAACGTGCCCGACTACCCGAAGCTCGCGCAGCTGTGGTGGAAGAACGTGGCCCAGGCCGTCACGGGCGAGAAAACCCCGCAGGGCGCCATGGACACGCTGGCCGATGAGATGGACCAGGTCATGGCCCGCCTGGAGCGCGCCGGCATGGCCCATTGCGCACCCAAGCTCAATCCCAAGGGCGATCCTGCCAAGTGGCTGAGCGACAAGGCTGCCCCCTGGGCCAAGCTGGCCAACGAAAAGCCCAAGGGCGAAACCATTGCCTATGACCGCCTGCTGCAGGCCTGGAAGGACGGCAAGGTGCGCTGACCCGGCAGGATGGGCCGGCGCCCACGCACCGCCGGCCTGATTTGCCCACCTCCCGCCCTCGTCCTTGTCTGCAAGGGCCTGGGCGGATTTGTTTTTTGCGGTGAATCAAGGGTTAACCCTTGGTTTTTCCGAGACGCATGGACAATCGATCCCATGAATACCGTGACCACCCCCCTGTACACCAAGCGCTCCGAACTGCTGGCTCGGCTGGCCGAGCCCCGCCTCTACGACCTGGCGGTGATCGGGGGCGGAGCGACAGGCCTGGGCGTGGCACTGGACGCCGCCGCGCGGGGCTTCAGCGTGGTCCTAGTGGAGTCGCACGATTTCGCCAAGGGAACATCCTCCCGCGCCACCAAGCTGGTGCACGGGGGCGTGCGCTATCTGGCGCAGGGCAATATCTCCCTCGTGCGCGAAGCGCTGCACGAGCGCACCACGCTGCTGAACAACGCCCCCCACCTGGCGCAGCCGCTGCCTTTCGTGATGCCGTCCTACCGCTATTGGGAAACGCCGTTCTACGGCGTGGGACTCAAGGCCTACGACGTCCTGGCGGGCAAGGCCGGCCTGGGCGCCACCGAATTCCTGGGCCGGGAAAGCACCTTGCGCCTGCTGCCCACGGCCCGCAAGGAAGGGCTCAAAGGCGGGGTCAAGTACTGGGACGGCCAGTTCGACGACGCCCGGCTGGCGCTCGCCTTGGCCCGCACGGCGGCGCAGCGCGGGGCCTTGCTCGTCAACTACTGCTCCGCGCGCGATCTGGTGCACGAGGCCGGCAAGGTGGCGGGTTTCACCTGCGAGGACCGCGAAACCGGCACCACCTATAGCGTGCGAGCGAAATGCGTGGTCAATGCCACCGGTGTGTGGGTGGATGCGTTCCGCCAGCAGGATGCCGCGGCGCTCGGACGCCCCGCCAAGCCCATCGTGGCACCCAGCCAGGGCGTGCACATCGTGGTGGACCGCGAGTTCCTGCCTTCCGACCATGCGCTCATGGTGCCCAAGACGGCCGATGGCCGGGTGCTGTTTGCCGTGCCGTGGCTGGGCAAGGTCATCCTGGGGACAACAGACAGCCCCCGCCAGGACCTAGCCCGAGAGCCCCTACCGTTCAAGGAGGAAGTGGCGTTCATCCTCAGCGAATCCGCCCGCTACCTGACCCGGGCACCGGCCCCTTCGGATGTGCGCAGCATCTGGGTCGGATTGCGTCCTCTGGTCAAGCCGCAGGACGACGACGGTGACAACACGAAGAGCATCAGCCGCGAGCACACCGTGATCGCCAGCGCGAGCGGACTGGTCACCGTCACCGGCGGAAAATGGACCACGTACCGCGCCATGGCGGAGGACGTGTTGCAAAAATGCTTCACTGCGGGGTTGCTGACGGAGCGCCCGAGCGGCGTGACGCGCCATCTTCCCCTCGTGGGCTCCCCCCAGCAGGCGGTGCAGCACCGCATCAGCGCGCCCCAAGGCCTGCACTCCTATGGCAGTGAGGCATCCTTCATCGACGGCCTGCCAGGCGCGGACACCGCGCTGTCAGAGGGGCTGACCGAGGCGATGGTGCGATTCGCCGCCCGCTACGAGTACGCCCGCACGGTGGAAGATGTGCTGGCCCGCCGCAGCCGGATGCTTTTCCTGGATGCGGCCCAAGCCGCTCGTCTGGCCCCGCGCGTGGGCGAGATCCTGCGCGAGGAGCTCGGCCTCGACCCCCAACTGGAGGTGTTTCAGGCGTTGGCCCGGCAGTATTTGGACGTCCCGTTGTGAAGTGCTTGACGCCAGTTGCGCTTTTTGACAAAATCGAGGGCTTCGCGTTTCAAGCGCGAGGTTTCTGCCCAGCGGGAAGTGCTGCAAATGGTTTGCGGCATGGACGACGGGCCCAAGACTGATTGGCTGATCTTCAGCCCTTGAGACGTTCTCTGGGGCTGTCAATCCTGCCGGTGCAAGTTGGGAATATTGAAATGATCCAGACAGAATCTCGGTTAGACGTTGCCGACAACACCGGCGCGAAGTCCGTCCTGTGCATCAAGGTGCTGGGTGGTTCCAAGCGTCGCTACGCCAGTGTCGGCGACATCATCAAGGTGAGCATCAAGGAAGCCGCTCCGCGTGGCCGCGTCAAAAAGGGCGAGGTCTACAGCGCAGTGGTGGTTCGTACGGCGAAGGGTATTCGCCGTGGCGACGGTTCGCTCGTCAAATTCGATGGCAACGCAGCAGTGTTGCTCAATGCAAAGCTGGAGCCCATCGGCACCCGCATCTTCGGGCCCGTGACGCGTGAACTGCGTACCGAGAAGTTCATGAAGATCGTGTCCCTGGCTCCTGAAGTTCTCTGAGGACGCGCCATGAACAAGATTCGCAAGGGCGACGAAATCGTTGTGCTCACCGGGCGCGACAAGGGCAAGCGCGGCACAGTGTCGCTGCGCAAGGATGACTCCTATCTGGTCATCGACGGCATCAACCTGGTCAAGAAGCATGTCAAGCCGAACCCCATGAAGGGTACGACCGGCGGCATCGTGGAAAAGGCCATGCCGATCCATCAGTCCAACGTGGCCATCTTCAATGCGGCTACCGGCAAGGCTGATCGTGTAGGTATCAAGGTGCAGGCTGATGGTGCGCGCGTTCGCGTGTTCAAGTCCAGCGGCGCTGAAATCAAGGCGGCCTAAGGAGTCAACATGGCACGACTGCAACAACACTACCGCGAAAAAATCGCCCCCGAACTCGCCAAGCAGTTCGGTTACACCTCTCCGATGCAAGTCCCTCGGCTGACGAAGATCACCCTGAACATGGGTGTGAGCGAAGCCGTGTCGGACAAGAAGGTGATGGACAACGCCGTCGCCGATCTGACCAAGATCGCTGGTCAGAAGCCCGTGGTGACCAAGGCCAAGAAGGCCATCGCCGGTTTCAAGATCCGCGAAGGCCAGGCCATCGGCTGCATGGTCACCCTGCGTGGCGTTCAGATGTACGAATTCCTGGATCGTTTCGTGACCGTTGCTCTGCCTCGCGTCCGGGACTTCCGCGGTATCTCTGGCCGGGCTTTTGATGGCCGTGGCAACTACAACATCGGTGTCAAGGAACAGATCATTTTCCCTGAAATCGAGTACGACAAGGTGGATGCCTTGCGCGGTCTCAACATCAGCATCACCACGACGGCACGTAGCGATGAAGAAGCGAAGGCGCTTCTCGCTGGTTTCCGTTTCCCGTTCAAGAACTGAGGCAGCGTATGGCTAAAGTAGCTTTGATCCAGCGCGAACTGAAGCGCGAAAAATTGGCCGCCAAGTACGCAGCAAAGTATGCGGAATTGAAGGCAGTTGCCAGCGACATGAAGCGCAGCGATGAAGAGCGTGAAGCAGCCCGTCTGGGTCTGCAAAAGCTCCCACGCAACGCCAACCCCACGCGTCAGCGCAACCGTTGCGAAATCACCGGTCGCCCACGTGGCACGTTCCGCCAATTCGGTCTGGCTCGCGCAAAGATCCGTGAACTGGCTTTTGCCGGCGACATCCCTGGTGTCACCAAGGCCAGCTGGTAAGCGGGCAGGAGAGATACAACATGAGCATGAGTGATCCCATCGCTGACTTGCTGACCCGCATTCGCAACGCGCAAATGGTGTCCAAGGCAACCGTGCTGGTGCCGTCTTCCAAAGTGAAGATCGCCATCGCACAAGTGCTGAAGGACGAGGGTTATATCGACGGCTTCCAGGTCAAGACCGAAGCCGGCAAGTCCGAACTTGAAATCGCACTGAAGTACTACGCCGGTCGTCCGGTGATCGAGCGTATCGAGCGCGTGAGCCGTCCTGGCCTGCGTGTGTACAAAGGCCGTGATTCCATCCCGCAAGTCATGAACGGTCTGGGTGTGGCAATTGTCACGACGCCCAAGGGCGTGATGACCGATCGCAAAGCGCGCGCTACCGGTGTCGGCGGCGAAGTGCTTTGCTACGTCGCTTAAACGTGGCATTGAGGAGTAACTGAAATGTCCCGCGTAGGAA
The DNA here is from genome assembly GCF_030158975.1 of Acidovorax sp. SUPP2539. Taxonomy (NCBI): domain Bacteria; kingdom Pseudomonadati; phylum Pseudomonadota; class Betaproteobacteria; order Burkholderiales; family Comamonadaceae; genus Acidovorax; species Acidovorax sp. SUPP2539. Next base: position 241,239 of record NZ_BQXJ01000006.1, read on the forward strand.
AAATGCCGGTGACCATCCCCGCAGGTGTGGATGTGTCCATCAAGGACGACCAGATCAATGTGAAGGGTACGGGCGGCACGCTGTCGCTGACCCAGAGCGCGCTTGTGAAGGTCTCCATCAAGGACGGCAAGCTCAGCTTTGAGCCTGTCAACGAGTCCCGTGAAGCGAATGCCATGAGTGGCACGATCCGCCAGTTGGTGAACAACATGGTGGTGGGTGTCAGCAAGGGCTTCGAAAAGAAGCTGAACCTGATCGGCGTGGGCTACAAGGCCCAGGCTGCAGGTGCCAAGCTGAATCTGAGCGTGGGTTACTCGCACCCCGTGAACTTCGAAATGCCTGCTGGCATCACGGTTGCGACTCCAACCCCGACCGAAATCGTGATCAAGGGTGCCGACCGCCAGCGCGTCGGCCAATTGGCCGCTGAGATCCGTGCCGTTCGTCCGCCCGAGCCCTACAAGGGTAAAGGCATCCGTTATTCGGACGAAAAAGTCACGATCAAAGAGACCAAGAAGAAATAAGGAGCTGCAACATGTTGACCAAGAAAGAGCAGCGTCTTCGTCGTTCGCGCCAGACCCGCATTCGCATTGCGCAGCAAGGCGTGGCGCGTTTGACGGTGAATCGCACGAACCTTCACATCTACGCCAGTGTTATCTCCGGCGACGGCAGCAAGGTCCTGGCCAGCGCATCGACGGCAGAAGCCGATGTGCGCAAGTCCCTCGGTGGCTCTGGCAAGGGTGGCAATGCCACCGCTGCCCAGATCATCGGCAAGCGCATCGCTGAAAAGGCGAAGGCGGCCGGCATCGAGAAGGTTGCATTCGATCGTGCAGGTTTTGCCTATCACGGCCGCGTCAAGGCTTTGGCCGACGCTGCACGTGAAGCTGGCCTGCAGTTCTAAGCGGAGCGAAATACAAAATGGCTAAATTTCAACCCAAAGTGCAGAGCGAAGGTCAGGACGACGGTCTGCGCGAAAAAATGATCGCGGTGAACCGCGTGACCAAAGTCGTGAAGGGCGGCCGTATTCTCGGTTTCGCCGCACTGACTGTGGTCGGCGACGGTGATGGCCGCGTCGGCATGGGTAAGGGCAAGTCGAAAGAAGTGCCTGCAGCCGTGCAAAAGGCAATGGAAGAAGCTCGCCGCAATCTGGTGAAGGTGTCGCTCAAGAACGGCACCATCCACCATCAAGTGACGGGCCACCATGGTGCTGCACACGTGATGATGGCTCCCGCACCCAAGGGTACGGGCATCATTGCGGGCGGCCCGATGCGTGCTGTGTTCGAAGTGTTGGGCATCACCGACATCGTGGCCAAGAGCCACGGTTCGTCGAACCCCTACAACATGGTCCGCGCAACGTTCGATGCGCTGGTGCATTCCACGACCCCCTCGGAAGTGGCAGCCAAGCGCGGCAAGTCGGTCGAAGACATCTTCGCCTGAACGGAGTTGAGCAAATGACTACGCAACAAACCGTCAAGATTCAACTGGTGCGCAGCCCGATCGGCACCAAGGAATCGCACCGTGCCACCGTACGCGGCCTGGGCCTGCGCAAGCTGAACAGCATCAGCGAACTGCAGGACAGCCCTGAAGTGCGCGGCATGATTAACAAGATCAGCTATCTGGTCAAAGTCCTCTGAGAGGTTGATGATGGAACTCAATAGCATCAAGCCTGCAGACGGAGCCAAGCATGCCAAGCGCCGCGTTGGTCGCGGTATCGGCTCTGGTCTGGGCAAGACCGCGGGTCGCGGTCACAAGGGTCAAAAATCGCGTTCTGGCGGTTACCACAAGGTGGGCTTCGAAGGCGGTCAAATGCCTCTGCAGCGTCGCCTGCCCAAGCGCGGCTTCAAGTCCCATCTGCTGAAGTTCAATGCAGAAGTGACCCTGACGGCGCTGGACCAACTGGGTCTTGCTGAAGTCGACCTGCTGGCGCTCAAGAGCGCCGGTTTGGTGGGTCAGCTGATCAAGGTGGTGAAGGTCATCAAGAGTGGCGAACTGAGCAAGTCGGTCAAGTTGACTGGCATCGGTGCAACGGCGGGCGCGAAGGCGGCCATCGAAGCTGCCGGCGGCAGCCTGGCTTGAATACGTTCTGAAGGAACGCATCCGTGGCTACTAACGCAGCTCAAATTGCGAAAACCGGTAAGTTCGGCGATTTGCGTCGCCGGCTGGTTTTTCTGCTGCTGGCGTTGGTCGTGTACCGCATCGGAGCGCACATTCCCGTGCCGGGCATTGATCCGGCGCAGCTGCAACAGCTGTTCAGTGGCCAGCAGGGTGGCATTCTGAACCTGTTCAACATGTTCTCGGGTGGAGCGCTCTCGCGCTTCACGGTTTTCGCTCTGGGGATCATGCCGTATATCTCGGCGTCGATCATCATGCAGCTGATGACCTACGTCGTTCCGACGTTCGAGCAGCTGAAGAAGGAAGGCGAAGCAGGGCGGCGCAAGATCACGCAATACACGCGTTATGGAACGCTGGGTTTGGCCATATTCCAGTCGCTGGGCATTGCTGTGGCATTGGAGAGTTCCGCAGGGCTGGTGCTGAGTCCCGGTTTCGGGTTTCGCATGACGGCCGTGGTGAGCTTGACGGCTGGCACGATGTTCCTGATGTGGTTGGGTGAGCAGATCACAGAGCGTGGCTTGGGCAACGGGATTTCGATCCTGATCTTCGCAGGTATCGCTGCAGGGCTGCCGAGTTCTATCGGTGGATTGCTGGAGCTGGTGCGCACAGGTGCGATGAGCATCCTGGCTGCGATCTTCATCGTGCTGATCGTGGCGGCAGTGACCTATTTCGTCGTGTTTGTCGAAAGAGGTCAGCGAAAGATTCTCGTGAATTACGCGAGGCGCCAGGTGGGCAACAAGGTGTATGGCGGGCAATCGTCGCATCTGCCTTTGAAGCTCAACATGGCTGGGGTGATTCCGCCGATCTTTGCTTCGTCGATCATTTTGTTGCCGGCGACGGTGGTGAACTGGTTCAGTGCGGGTGAGTCGATGCGTTGGTTGCGTGACATTTCTGGAGCACTGACCCCGGGTCAGCCGATCTATGTGATGTTCTACGCAGCAGCCATTGTGTTCTTCTGCTTCTTCTACACCGCATTGGTGTTCAACAGCCGGGAGACTGCAGACAACTTGAAGAAGAGTGGTGCCTTCATTCCTGGGATTCGTCCTGGAGAACAGACGGCTCGCTACATCGACAAGATCCTGGTTCGCTTGACGCTGGCTGGAGCGGTGTACATCACCTTTGTGTGCTTGCTCCCCGAGTTCATGATCTTGAAGTACAACGTGCCGTTCTATTTTGGTGGCACCTCTTTACTGATCATTGTGGTGGTCACCATGGACTTCATGGCCCAGGTGCAGAACTACATGATGTCGCAGCAGTACGAGTCGTTGCTCAAGAAGGCCAACTTCAAAGCAACGCCTGGCAGCTGAGTCAGTCACAAGTGGAATCTTGGCAAATGCGCTATAGTGGCGGGTTGGCCTTGGTGGATACGGTTTATTGATGCCTCCGAGTCATCGCGGGCGCAAATTGTGTTCCGCGCAGTGGGCCGGGACGAAAAGACGAGTTTTAGGAGAATGAAATGAGAGTTTCGGCTTCGGTCAAGAAAATCTGCCGCAACTGCAAGATCATCCGCCGCAAAGGTGTGGTGCGCGTGATCTGCACGGACATGCGCCATAAGCAGCGCCAAGGTTGATTGAAAGTATTAGAGGACGCATATGGCACGTATCGCTGGCATTAATATTCCGCCGCATCAGCATGCTGAAATCGGCTTGACCGCCATTTTTGGCATCGGTCGCACCCGCGCTCGCAAGATCTGCGAAGCCTGTGACATCGCTTATTCCAAGAAGATCAAGGATCTGACGGACGGCGATCTCGAAAAGATTCGCGATCAGATCGCGCAGTTCACCATCGAAGGTGATCTGCGTCGCGAAACCACGATGAACATCAAGCGCTTGATGGACATTGGCTGCTACCGCGGCTTCCGGCATCGTCGCGGTCTGCCCATGCGTGGTCAGCGTACGCGCACGAATGCTCGTACCCGCAAGGGGCCGCGCAAGGGTGCTGCGGCGCTGAAGAAGTAAAAAGATTGAAAGATCAACATGGCAAAGTCTCCCGCCAATAACGCTGCACAGCGCGTTCGCAAGAAGGTTCGCAAGAACGTTTCGGACGGTATCGCGCACGTGCATGCTTCGTTCAATAACACCATCATCACGATCACCGATCGCCAAGGCAATGCCTTGTCCTGGGCGTCGTCGGGTGGTCAAGGTTTCAAGGGTTCGCGCAAGTCCACGCCGTTCGCTGCACAGGTTGCATCCGAAGTCGCGGGTCGTGCTGCCATTGAACAAGGCATCAAGAATCTTGATGTCGAGATCAAGGGCCCAGGTCCTGGTCGTGAATCGTCGGTGCGCGCGCTGGGCGCCCTGGGTATCCGCATCACGTCGATCTCTGACGTGACGCCGGTTCCCCATAACGGCTGCCGTCCGCAAAAGCGCCGTCGCATCTAATTTTTATAAGCCCACCGCCACCTGATTGCTTTAGCAGCAGGTGGCTCCCGCAATGATGTTGCGGAAGATGACAATCCAAGGAAGCTCAAGTGGCACGTTACCTCGGCCCCAAGGCCAAACTCTCCCGCCGTGAAGGCACTGACCTGTTCCTGAAGAGCGCTCGCCGCTCTATCGCGGACAAGGCCAAGTTCGACTCCAAGCCAGGTCAGCATGGCCGCACCTCCGGTGCTCGCACGTCCGACTATGGTCTGCAACTGCGCGAAAAGCAGAAGGTCAAGCGCATGTATGGCGTGCTGGAAAAGCAATTCCGCCGCTATTTCGAAGCCGCTGATCGCCGCAAGGGCAACACCGGTGCCAACCTGCTGTTCCTGCTGGAATCCCGCCTGGACAACGTGGTGTATCGCATGGGCTTCGGTTCCACGCGCGCAGAAGCACGCCAACTTGTTTCGCACAAGGCCATCACGGTGAACGGCCAATCCGTCAACATCGCCTCGTACCTCGTCAAGACGGGCGATGTGGTGGCTGTGCGTGAAAAGTCCAAGAAGCAAGGTCGCGTGGTCGAAGCCTTGCAGCTGGCCCAGCAAGTGGGTATGCCAGCTTGGGTGGAAGTGAATGCCGACAAGGCCGAAGGTATCTTCAAGAAGGTCCCGGATCGTGACGAATTCGGCGCTGACATCAACGAATCCCTGATCGTTGAACTCTATTCGCGCTAAGCATTTAGCGCACATTCGAGAAAATTGTTCCTATACCGCGAGGCATCGCGGTATAGGCGCTTCACCAGCCTTACCGGTGTAACGAGCTGGGGGTATTGAGAGGAAGTCTGAATGCAAACCAATTTGCTGAAACCCAAGGCGATCAATGTCGAGCAGCTTGGCCACAATCGTGCCAAGGTCGCGTTGGAGCCCTTTGAGCGCGGCTATGGCCACACTCTGGGCAATGCCATTCGCCGTGTTCTGCTCTCGTCCATGGTGGGTTACGCAGCAACGGAAGTCACGATCGCAGGTGTCTTGCACGAGTATTCATCCATCGATGGTGTGCAGGAAGATGTTGTCAACATCTTGTTGAATCTCAAGGGCGTGGTGTTCAAGCTCCACAACCGCGATGAAGTCACGCTGAGCCTTCGCAAGGACGGTGAGGGCGTGGTCACGGCGCGGGATATCCAGACGCCCCATGACGTTGAAATCGTCAACCCGGATCACGTCATTGCTCATCTGTCGCAGGGCGGCAAGCTGGACATGCAGATCAAGGTAGAAAAAGGCCGTGGCTATGTGCCGGGCAATCTGCGCCGTTATGCCGACGAATCGACGAAGTCGATCGGCCGCATTGTGCTGGATGCATCTTTTTCTCCGGTCAAGCGCGTGAGCTACACCGTGGAAAGCGCCCGCGTCGAGCAGCGCACCGATCTGGACAAGCTGGTTGTCGAAATCGAGACCAATGGTGCCATTACGGCGGAAGATGCCGTGCGAGCATCCGCCAAGATTTTGGTGGAACAACTGGCTGTGTTTGCGCAACTCGAGGGCGGCGAATTGGCCGCATTCGATGCGCCAGCAGGTCCTCGCGGCAGTGCAACGTTCGATCCGATCTTGCTGCGCCCTGTGGACGAGCTGGAATTGACAGTGCGCTCCGCCAACTGCTTGAAGGCCGAGAACATTTACTACATCGGTGACCTGATCCAGCGCACCGAGAACGAGTTGCTGAAGACGCCTAATCTGGGCCGTAAGTCGCTCAATGAAATCAAGGAAGTCTTGGCTTCCCGTGGTTTGACTCTGGGAATGAAGCTGGAAAACTGGCCACCTGCAGGCCTGGACAAGCGTTAAGTTATAATTTTGGGCTCCCTCGATGGGAGCCAGTGCCTTGGGCAGTACCTGATACGGCTGCCCGATTTAATTACTCATAAGGAAAGCACCATGCGCCACGGACACGGCCTTCGTAAACTCAATCGCACCAGCTCGCACCGACTCGCGATGCTGCAGAACATGATGAACTCGCTCATCGAGCACGAGGCCATCAAGACCACGCTGCCCAAGGCCAAGGAACTGCGCCGTGTGGTGGAACCCATGATCACCCTGGCAAAGGAAGACACTTTGGCCAATCGCCGCTTGGCATTCGATCGCCTGCGTGATCGTGACAGCGTGACCAAGCTGTTCAACGTGCTCGGCCCCCGGTTCAAGGCACGTCCAGGCGGCTACACGCGCATCCTGAAGATGGGTTTCCGCGTGGGTGACAATGCACCTATGGCGTATGTCGAACTGGTTGATCGTGCAGAAGAATCTGCAGAAACCGCAAATGCTTCCGCAGAAGCATAAAAGTAGGTTATAATTCATCTCTTGCCGCGCGATGGAGCAGTCTGGTAGCTCGTTGGGCTCATAACCCAAAGGTCGGAGGTTCAAATCCTCCTCGCGCAACCAATAAAGCGGAAACGCTCTCAAAAAAGCCCACTAAACAGTGGGCTTTTTTGTTTTTTGTCGTTTAACTCACTGGATAAATACTGATAACGAGCTTCAGCTAGCCTCCAGTCAAGCGGGTGAAGCGCTGCATCTTTCATGGGTCCAGAGGCTTCGCAGTGGTGCGCTGCACATTAAGAAGGTGTGTTTGCCAACAGCTTCTCGATGCTCTGATGCCGTCTTACCCATCCAGGGGTTGATGCCCATCTCTCCTTGTTCACGATGACATCCTCAGAAGAAACCACGCTTGGCATTGATTTCGGCACCTCCAATTCCGCCATGGCGCTGAGACGGGGTCGGGGCGTGGCCACATTGCTGCCGTTGGAAGGGGCCGCAACCACATTGCCGACCGCCCTGTTCTTCAACACGGAAGACCATCGAACCCACATCGGGCGGGATGCCGTGGCGCATTACCTCGCAGGCACCGAGGGGCGGCTCATGCGGTCGCTGAAAAGCCTTCTGGGCAGCGCGCTGCTGCAGGACAAGACGGCGGTGTACCAGAACATGGTGAGCTATCAGGACATCATCGCGCTGTTTCTGCGCACGTTGGCGGGACAGGCCCGGCAAGCGCTGGGTGCGATGCCGGACCGCGTTGTCATGGGGCGGCCTGTCCACTTCGTGGATGGCGACGAAGCGCGTGATGCGCAGGCGGAAGACGCCTTGCGGCAGGCGGCCTTGGATGCCGGGTTCACCAATGTCTCCTTCCAACTGGAGCCCATCGCGGCGGCGCTGGACCATGAACAGCGGATCACACAGGAATCGTTGGTGCTGGTAGTGGACATTGGCGGGGGGACCTCGGATTTCACCGTCGTGCGCCTCGGCCCCGAACGTGCTCTGCTGGCCGATCGCAGTTCCGACGTGCTGGCCACTTCCGGGGTGCACTTGGGTGGGACCGATTTCGACCAGCGGTTGAGCCGGGCTCAGGTCATGCCGCTGCTCGGTTTGCGCCACATCGGACCCAGTGGTCGGGAGGTCCCCAGCCGCGTGTTCTTCGATCTATCGACATGGCACCTGATCCAGTGGCTGTACAGCGCCAAAGCCCTGAGGGAAGCGCAAGCCCTTCGGACCGACTATGCAGACCTTCGCCTGCACGACCGATTGATGGAGGTGCTCAACGAGCGATGGGGGCACCGTTTGGCCAATGCGGTGGAGCAGGCCAAGATCGCGGTGTCGCAAAACAGCGCTGAAGAACTAATCGTGCTGGATTGGCTCGAATCCGATCTGCAATCCTTCATTTCACCCGATGTTCTGGAGGCGCAACTGGAAGGGCCTTTGCAGCAGATCGTGGATTGCGCCCAGGAATGCCTGCGCAAGGCCGGACTGGATGCCGATGGCATCGATGCCATTTATCTCACGGGTGGCTCTTCTGCATTACGTCCACTGCGTACCGCGTTGAAGAAGGCCTTCCCACACGTGACTCAGATGGAAGGCGACCTGTTCGGCGGCGTGGCGTCCGGACTTGCGTACACGGTCGGCTAACGGACTTGCTTGCAGGGGGATGCGTTCACCATCGCCAGTGGCTGCATTGCATCGCTTGGCATGTGCCAGGTCCGCTAGGCCTGTGCTCCACCTTCCTGCTTGAGCGCCAAAGCCGATTGGTACAGGGCATTGCGCGATGCCCCTGTGATCTCGGCCGCCAGGCGGACGGCGGTCTTGAGCGGGAGTTCCTGCATCAACAACTTCAGCACGCGCAGGCTGTCGCCATCGTCCTGCGCTGCCTGCACCGGATGCAACAGCACCACGAACTCGCCCCGCGAGCGTTGTGGTCCGCTGGCCAGCCAGGCGGGCAGGGCATGGGCGGGCTGGGTGGCAATTTCTTCGAACTGTTTGGTCAGCTCCCTGGCGAGCGTGACCTGCCGTTCTCCCAGGATGACAAGGGCCTGTGCCAGTTCGGCGATGCGGTGCGGGGCCTCCAGCAGCACCACACAGCGGGTCTCCGTGGCGAGCTGCTGCACTGCCGTTGCCCGCTCACCGCTCTTGGTCGGAAGAAAGCCGGCAAAAAGAAAACCTTCGGCCCCCTGGGCCACGGCGCCTGCTGCGCTGAGTGCCGAGGTCACGCTGCTCGCCCCTGGCAGCGGCACGGCGCGCAACCCTGCCGCATGCACGGCAGCGACGATCCGTGCTCCCGGATCGCTGACGCCCGGGGTGCCCGCGTCACTGGCGTAGGCCACCCGCTGCCCTGCGCGCAAACGCTCCACTACCGCATGCGATGCCTCGGCCTCGTTGTGCTGGTGCACCGCCAGCAATTGGCTGCCGGGTCTTTCTATGCCGTAGGCACGCAGCAGCGCCTGGGTGTGGCGGGTGTCTTCGCAGGCGATGGTGTCGGCCAGTTGCAGAACGTGCAGCGCCCGCAGTGTGATGTCGGCCAGGTTGCCGATGGGCGTGGCCACCACGTACAGAGCCCCTTGCGGATAATGCTGCGCAGCCGCCGCGTCGCGTGCGGCGTTCAGGGCTGAAGCGAAAGAGGCGCTCAATGGGATTCCTTGGGAAAAAACCGGTGGCCACCACGCGCGTGGTCGGCAATGCTGCCGAAGACCTCGCGTTGGCCCACCTGCAAGCCGCTGGACTGCGGCTGGTCGAGCGCAATTATCGAACGCCCGGGCGTGGCGGCGGCGAGATCGATCTGATCGTGCGGGATCGCGATGGCACGGTGGTGTTCGTGGAAGTGCGAAGCCGCGCCAGCAGCGCGTTTGGCGGCGCGGGTGCCAGCATCGGCCGGACCAAGCAGCAGCGGATCGTGTTCGCCGCCCGCTGCTACCTGATGCGCCTGCCTGCACCGCCGCCATGTCGATTCGATGCGGTCCTGGTGGAAGGCGATTCAGTGCAGTGGCTGCGTGGCGCCTTCGAGGCGCAGTAACGCTTCGAGCCCTTGGTTGGAGTCAAACAGGATGCAGTGTTTTACGCCTGCCGTCCATGGTTGACCCAAACGGCGCCGACCCCCCGGGTATCATCTTTGTCTCATGCTAGAGCAACGCATCCAACAGCATTTCATCGACAGCGCCGACCTCAAATACCAGTCCGCGCAGACCCTGAGCCATCCCATCGCTTCCGCTGTGCAGGCCATCCTCGCCTGCGTCACCAGCGGCGGCAAGGTGCTTGCCTGCGGCAGCGGCCCGGCCGCGGCGCAGGCGCAGCAGTTTGCGGCACTGTGCGTGGCTGGGTTCGAGCGGGAGCGGCCGGAACTGGCCGCCATGGCACTGGCGCCCGACGCGATCTGGACCCCCGCAGGCCTGGAGGGCCCGGACATCGACGCGCTGGCGCGCCAGGTGCGCGCGCTCGGGCACGCGGGCGATGTCCTGCTGGCACTGTCGGAGTCCGGCAATGACCTGCCGCTGCTGGCCGCATGCGATGCAGCGCATGAAAGAGACATGACCATCGTCGCCCTCTCGGGCCGCAGCGGCGGCCGGCTGGCCGGCATGCTGCGCGAGACCGACGTCTTGATCGCCGTGCCCCACGACCGCGCCGCACGCGTGCGGGAGGTGCATTCGCTCGTCCTGCACTGCTTGTGCGACGGCGTGGACGCCCAATTACTTGGTGAACAGGAGATACCGCTATGAGCTTCCCGATGACCCGCTTGACCCGATTGACTTGCACCCTGCTGGCCGTGGGCGCCTTGGGGGCGGCCCTCTCGGCATGCGCTCCGCTGGTGGTAGGCGGCGCTGCCGTCATGGGCAGTATGATGGCGTCGGACCGGCGCACGACGGGCACGCAGGTGGAGGACGAAGGCATCGAACTGCGCGCCTCCAACCGCATTCGCGACACCTTCGGCGACCGCGTGCATGTCAATGTGACCAGCTACAACCGGCAAGTGCTGCTGACGGGCGAAGTGCCGACCGCGCAGGACAAGGAAAAACTCGAGCAGACCGCGTTGGCCGTGGAGAACGTGCGCTCGGTCGTCAACGACCTGGCCGTGATGCCCCCCAGTTCCCTCACGCAGCGTTCCAACGACACGCTGATCACCGGCAAGGTGCGCGCAAGCTTTGTCGATGCCAAGGACCTGTTCGCGAGTGCCTACAAGGTGGTCACCGAGCGCGAGACGGTGTACCTCATGGGACGCGTGACGCAGCGCGAGGCGGACCGGGCTTCCGATATCGCCCGTGGCGTGAACGGCGTGCGCAAGGTCGTGCGCGTGTTCGAGATCATCACGCAGCAGGAACTGGAGCGTGGCTTCGCGCAGCAGCGTCCCGCGCCGGTCACCACGGACGCTTCGCCCAACGTGCCGGTCCGCTGAGCGTCGGCTGCCAGCGAGTTCGTCAAGAAGCGGTTCCGACACCGGACCGCTGGCCACCGCCACGAAGGCGCGGCCCGGGGCGGCCGGGCTGAGCGATCGGTTCTTTTATCCGTTCGTTTTCTGGCGCCCCAGCCGCGTGATCAAGCTGGAGGTGTCCCACCGGGCGCCGCCGTGCTGCTGCACATCGGCATAGAACTGGTCCACCAGCGCTGTGACCGGCACGCGTGCGCCGTTGCGGCGGGATTCGTCGAGGACCAGGCCGAGGTCCTTGCGCATCCAGTCCACGGCGAAGCCGAAGTCGAAGCGGCCCTCCACCATGGTCTTGCCGCGGTTGTCCATCTGCCAGCTCTGTGCGGCCCCTTTGCCGATGACGTCCAGCACCAGTGGCATGTCGAGCCCGGCATGCTGGCCGAAGGCGATGGCCTCCGACAGGCCCTGCACGATGCCGGCGATGCAGATCTGGTTGACCATCTTGGCCAACTGGCCCGATCCGCTGTCGCCCACGCGGGTGAAGGCCCGAGAAAAGGCCAGCGCCGTGGGCTTCACGTTTTCGAAGGTGCCAGCGTCGCCGCCGCACATCACGGTCAGCTGGCCGTTCTGGGCCCCGGCCTGGCCGCCGGACACGGGGGCATCGATGAACTGCAATCCCAGCGTGCGCGCCGCGCCGTACAGTTCGCGAGCGACCTCGGCCGATGCCGTGGTGTGATCGACGAAGACCGCGCCGGGCTGCATGCCGGCGAATGCGCCGTCGGCACCCAGCGTGACGGAACGCAGATCATCGTCGTTGCCGACGCAGCAAAAGACGATGTCCGCCACCTGGGCCGCTTCGCGCGGCGTGGGAGCGTGCCGGGGCGCGGCGGTGCCCGCGAACTCCTCGCACCAGGCGGCCGATTTGGCGGCGGTGCGGTTGTACACGGTGACGGAATGGCCGGCGTGGGCGAGGTGCCCCGCCATGGGGTAGCCCATGACGCCCAGGCCGAGAAAGGCGACCTTGCGGGAAGGCGTGGCGTCGTAGCTGCGGGGATTCGTGCTGGGCATGGGAGAGGGCTCCATTTCAGAAAAAAGAAAACCCGCCGGGCAAGGGCGGGTGGTGGGGCGGCTGGCGTCAGACGATGGCGAAGTGCTCGGTGCCCGAGGCCAGGTCGGTGGTCTTGGCGCGCTGGCTGCCCAGCTTGATCTGCAGGCGCAGGTCATTCAGCGAATCGGCATTGCGCAGCGCGTCTTCGTAGGTGATGACGTTGGCCTCGAACAGGTCGAACAGCGATTGGTCGAAGGTCTGCATGCCGAGGTTCCGGCTCTTCTTCATGATCTCCTTGATCTCGGCGACTTCGCCCTTGAAGATCAGGTCGGCGATCAGAGGGGTGTTCAGCATCACCTCGACCGCGGCGGCCCGGCCCTTGCCATCCTGCTTGGGGATGAGGCGCTGGGAGATCATGCCGCGCAGGTTGAGCGACAGGTCCATGAGGAGCTGCGCGCGCCGCTCTTCCGGGAAGAAGTTGATGATGCGGTCCAGCGCCTGGTTGGCGCTGTTGGCGTGCAGCGTGGCCAAGCACAGGTGGCCGGTTTCGGCGAAGGCGACCGCATGCTCCATGGTTTCGCGGTCGCGGATCTCGCCCATCAGGATGACGTCCGGCGCCTGCCGCAGCGTGTTCTTGAGGGCGGCTTCCCAGCTGTCGGTATCGAGTCCCACTTCGCGCTGGGTGACCACGCAGTTCTTGTGCGGATGCACGAACTCGATCGGGTCTTCCACGGTGATGATGTGGCCGAACGAGTTCTCGTTGCGCCAGTCCACCATCGCCGCCAGCGTGGTCGATTTGCCCGAGCCCGTGGCGCCCACCAGAATGCACAGGCCCCGCTTGGTCATCGTGACTTCCTTGAGCACCTGCGGCACGCCCAGCCCGTCGATGGTCGGCAGCGTGAGCGGAATAGTCCGCAGCACCATGCCGACGCGGCTTTGCTGGATGAACGCATTCACGCGGAAGCGCCCGATGCCGGCAGGCGAGATGGCGAAGTTGCACTCCTTCGTGCGCTCGAAGTCCGCCACCTGCTTGTCGCTCATGATGGCGCGCGCCAGCGTCAGCGTGTGGGCGGGTGTGAGCGGCTGGGGCGACACCTTGGTGACCTTGCCGTCCACCTTGATCGCGGGCGGAAACTCGGCCGTGATGAACAGGTCGCTGCCGCCGCGGCTCACCATGAGCTTGAGCAGATCGTTGATGAATTTACTGGCCTGATCGCGTTCCATCAGCTCTCCCTGGGGTGGTTGCAGCGCGGTGCGTCATTTCTGGCTATCGGACAGGCGGGCGCTCACGACGCGAAGGCGCAGCGAGAGCTTGCGTGCCAGCAGGGCCACCAGGCTGGCGGCCAGCTGGGGGTCCTTGGTCATCATGTCGTCCATGGCCTCCGCGCTGAGCACCGCGATCTCGCAGTCGGTCAGCGTGGTGCAGGCCGAAAAGCGGATACCGCTGTCCAGCAGCGACATTTCGCCCAGGATATCGCCGGGACGGGTTTCCGCCAAGCGCAGGTGCTCGCCCCAGGGCTGCACGCGATCGACGGCGATCGTGCCGGTGAGCAGCACCACCATGAAGTTGCCGTACTCGTCCTGGCGGATCACATCGCGGTTGGGCGCGACGGCCGCGAACTCGAAGAAGCGCTCCATGCGCTCGACGGCGTCCCGGTCCAGGTGCGCCATGTATTTGTCCTTGGACCACAGCGCCTGCAGCAGCTTGCCGCCGCGGCTGGCGGCCATGCGCCTGGCGCCCACCTCGACGGCACGGGCTTCCCAGGGCACCAGCATGGCGTCGTCCACGCCTTGTCCGGCGAAGGCGGTGGTGAAGAAGACGGAGTCGCCGCCTTCTTCCGCCGCTTTGCCGCCGCGGGTCTTGGCCTTCAACAGGCCGAGGATGCCTTTCATAGGGGATGCTCCGGTGTGCCGCCTGAAAAAGGCCGCGAATCTCTGGGGTGGGTGGACGGGGAGGGATGCGGTGTGCATCAACCCGGGAAGTTGTCGGGGATCTTCGCCTTGCCCCGCGCCTCGGCCGGGCTGATGACGTTGCGCCGGACCAGGTCGGTCAGGTTCTGGTCGAGGGTCTGCATGCCAGCGCTGCTGCTGGTCTGGATGGTGGAGTACATCTGCGCCACCTTGGCCTCGCGGATCAGGTTGCGGATGGCGCTGGTGCCCAGCATGATCTCGTGCGCCGCGACACGGCCCTGGCCGTCCTTGGTCTTGCACAGCGTCTGCGAAATGACGGCCTGCAGCGACTCGGACAGCATGGCCCGCACCATTTCCTTTTCCTCGGCGGGGAACACGTCGATGATCCGGTCGATGGTCTTGGCGGCGCTGGAGGTGTGCAGCGTGCCGAACACCAAATGGCCCGTTTCCGCGGCCGTCATGGCCAGGCGGATGGTTTCCAGGTCGCGCATTTCGCCCACCAGGATGGCGTCCGGGTCTTCGCGCAATGCCGACTTGAGGGCGGCCGCGAACGACAGCGTCATCGGCCCGACCTCGCGCTGGTTGATCAGGCACTTCTTGGATTCGTGCACGAACTCGATCGGGTCCTCCACCGTGAGGATGTGGCCGTATTCGCTTTCGTTCAGGAAGTTGACCATGGCCGCCAGCGTGGTGGACTTGCCCGAGCCCGTGGGGCCGGTGACCAGCACCAGGCCGCGCGGCTTCAAGGCCAGTTCGCCGAAGATCTTGGGGGCGTTGAGCTGCTCCAGCGTCAGGATCTTGCTCGGAATGGTCCGGAACACGGCGGCCGCGCCGCGGTTCTGGTTGAAGGCGTTGACGCGAAAGCGCGCCAGGCCCTCGATCTCGAAGGAAAAGTCCACTTCCAGGAACTCTTCGTAGGCCTTGCGCTGCGCATCGCTCATGATGTCGTAGACCATGGCGTGGACGGTCTTGTGGTCGAGCGCATCGACGTTGATGCGCCGCACGTCGCCGTGGACCCGGATCATGGGTGGAAGGCCCGCCGACAAGTGCAGGTCAGAAGCCTTGTTCTTCACGCTGAATGCCAGCAGTTGGGTGATGTCCACGGGGTCCCTCGGTCGTTTGGTACGCTCAGAGGAATCATTATGACGACGATTGGTAACAACCTCCAACAGGTTCTTGGGCGCATCGCGCAGGCCTGCGCCGCAGCCGGGCGCGACCCTGCCAGCGTGCGCTTGCTGGCCGTTTCCAAGACCTTCGGCGACGACGCCGTGCGCCGTGCCGCCGAGGCCGGGCAGCGCGCGTTCGGCGAGAACTACATCCAGGAAGGCGTGGCGAAGATCGCCGCGCTGCAAGGCGGCGCCATGCCCTGGACGCCGCCTCTGCAGTGGCATTGCATCGGTCCCGTGCAGAGCAACAAGACCCGGCAAGTGGCCGAGCATTTCGACTGGGTCCACACCGTGGACCGCGAAAAGATCGCGCAGCGCCTGTCGGAGCAGCGGCCCGCCGGCTTGGCACCGCTGGAGGTGTGCATCCAGGTGAATGTGGACGGCGGCGCGACCAAGGCGGGCGTGCCGCCGGCCGAGGCCCGGGCCCTGGCACAGGCTGTTGCGCGGCTGCCACGGTTGCGGCTGCGGGGCCTGATGAGCATTCCGGACGTGGCCCCCGATTTCGCCGCGCAGTTGGCGGTCCATGCGGCGGCGAAGGCGCTGTTCGACCAGATCCGGGGGGAGGGTGGCGAGGGCTTCGCGGCGTTCGACACGCTGTCGCTGGGCATGACCGCCGACCTGGAGGCCGCGATCCACGCGGGGAGCACCCTGGTGCGGGTCGGCACGGGCGTCTTCGGCACCAGGGCGGCCCCCGCCTGAGGCCGGGGCCGCGCCCCGCTCAGGCCCGGCGGGCCCAGCCCAGTTGCGGCGACGAACCGGCCTCGGCGTTTTCCTGATTCAGCCGGAACACCCCCACGGCCTGCAGCAGGGCGCTGGTGCGGTCCTTCATGCCGCTGGCGGACGCCGCCATCTGCACGACCACGCTGCCGTTTTGCTGGGTGACCTGGTCCATCTGCGACACGGCCTGGCCGACCTGGGCGACGCCCATCGCCTGCTCGTTGCTGGCCGCGCTGATTTCCTGCATGAGGTCCGTCACGCGGCGAATGGACGACACCACCTCCGTTATGGTGGCCCCGGCCTTGTTCACCAGCACGCTGCCCTGCTCGACCCGCTGCACGCTGGTGGATATCAGGTGCTTGATCTCTCGCGCGGCTTCGGCCGAGCGGCCGGCCAGGCTGCGCACCTCGCTGGCGACCACGGCGAAGCCCCGGCCCTGCTCGCCCGCGCGCGCCGCCTCCACCGCGGCATTGAGGGCGAGGATGTTGGTCTGGAACGCGATGCTGTCGATGACGCCGATGATGTCGGCGATCTTGCGGGAGCTTTCGTGGATGCCCTTCATGGTCTCGACCACCTCGGTCACGACCTCGCCGCCCTGGATGGCCACGGCGCTGGACTGGATGGCGAACTGGCTGGCCTGGCGGGAGTTGTCGGCGTTCTGGCGCACAGTGGAGCCCAATTGCTCCATGGACGCCGCGGTCTGCTGCAGGGCGCTGGCATGGTGCTCGGTGCGGCTGGACACGTCATGGGTGCCTTGCGAGATCTCGGTGCTGGATGCCGCCACCGCCTCGGACGTGCGGCGCACGTCGTACAGCACGTTCTGGAAACTGTCGCGCAGTGCTTCCAGCGACTGCAGCAGCTGGCCGGCCTCGTCGGTCTGCCGGGCCTCGACGGCCTGCGTCAGGTCGCCGGTGGCCATGGTCCTGGCGGCCTGCACCGCCCGCTGGATGGGGCGCACGATGCTGCGGGAGATGAGCCAGGCCGTCGTCGCCGCCACCACGATCGCCGTGCCGCTGAGCACCAGCATCAGGATGGAAAACCCCTGGGCGACGGACCGCGCATTGGCCGATTCGGCCTTGTTCTTTTCCTCCTCGATGTCGATCAGCCGGTTGATGCTGGCCAGCCACTCCACATAGGCGGGTCGGGCCTGCTCCTGCAGAACCTGGATGGCCTTCTCAGGCTGGTGGGCGCCGCTCAGTTCGATGACTTGGCGGGTCAGCGGCAGGGCGCGTGATTCGACCTCCTTGATGCGGTCCAGGGCCTCCCGCTCGCGGGGCTCGATCGGGGTGGAGGCGAACATCTGGTCCAGCGGCGCTGCCGACTGCGCATAGTGGCCTGCGAGCTTCTGGATCAGGTCGATTTCGGCCTGGAGCTGGTCGGGGCGCGTGGCCAGGGTCACGTCGCGCAGCGCGATGGCGCGGTCGTGCACGCTGCCGCGGAAATTGATGGCATAGCGCTGCTTGGCGCTGTTGAAGTCCCCGATGGTGGCCAGGCTGGCGTTGATGTTGGACACCCGGTTCACGCCGATGACCGTCAGGCCGAGCATCAGCAGGATGAGCAGGGAAAATCCCAGCGCCAGGCGGTGGGCGATCTTGATGTTCGAAAGCTTCATGGTTTCACCTCGGTTGCAGGAGTGGTGTGGATTGGTTTCGTTCGTTTCCTTTTGTAATTTTTGACAGGTGCGTGACAAATTTCAATCACCAAAAACGGGGTGTTGGATCGCCGTCCTTTTTGAGAATTGTTGAGGATTGGGCCGAGCCGATTCGGTAGGCGTGAGTGGCGAATTCGCGGCCAGCCCGCGCTTGCAAAGGGTTGCACAGCACTGGCTTGCGGACGGCCTTGTCCTACCGGGTGCGGGAAGGCCCACTCTTAGAATGCGGCCGGCCATGCTCTATGGCGTAACGGGAATGGATAGTTGTTTTGAATGTTGAAATCACGCCGGCCGTGGCGTTGGAAACGATGGTGGTGCTGCGGCCTTCCGGGCAGTTGGCGGCCGGCGAATCGAGGGCCGGGGCCTGGAGTGCATGGGAGGCCTTCGCAGACTCCGGCGTGGAGCCCCTGGGGTTCTACCTGGACGGCTGGGAGGGCGATGCCCCCGCCGCATTGGCGGCGCAATTGCGCGCCAGCGTCTGGTGGGACCGCCCCCTGTTCGTGGCGCCCGGCGATGCGGCTCCGCCCTGGCTGGCCGATGGCGCCGCGCCGTATGCTGCCGCCCTGGCCGCCAGCGAGCTGTGCCTGGCCGTGCGGCGCAGCCTGCCGCTCGATCCCGCGGCCCTGCATTTCGACGAGCGGGTGCTGTATTTCCTGTGCCTGCGCGACGGTGCCCAGTTGCAGCCGCAATGCGACCGTGCCAGCCTGGCGCTGTACCGCTACCCGATGGTCGAGGCGCTGGCCCGGCCCGGCGACGATGCCGATGCGTGCCTGGCCGGGCTCACGCGGCGCCGGCTGCTGGAGCCCGCCGAGCTGGTGGACCGCACGCGGCACTGCCGCACCTGCGGCAGCGCGCACATCCACTACCTGGACGTGTGCCCGCACTGCACCAGCATCCACATCCGCAAGTCGCCCTCGCTGCATTGCTTCGCCTGCGGCCACGTGGCCCCCGAGGCCGACTTCCATGCCGATGGCGCGCTCTCGTGCCCCAAGTGCAACGCGATGCTGCGGCACATCGGCGTGGACTACGACCGGCCGCTCACGCAGTACGCCTGCGGCAGCTGCCACCATGTGTTCGTGGAGACCCAGGTGGTGGCCCGCTGCCTGGATTGCCGCACCACGGCCGAGCCCAGCACGCTGGACGTGCGCGAGATCTCGTCGCTGCGCCTGAGCCCGCAGGGCCGCGCCGCGCTGCGTGCCGGGCAGATCCAGGAATCGTTCGCCGCGCTCGACTCCGCGCACTACGTGCCGCCCGCCGATTTCCGCCGCATGCTCGACTGGGCGCTGGCCACGCATGCGCGCCACGGCGAGATGCGTTTCGCGCTGATGCTGGTGGAGTTCCAGAACGCGGCCGAGGTGATCGAACGCGAAGGCGCCTCGCGCGTGTTCCTGATGCTCGACGAGTTCGCGCGGCGCCTGCACGAGCTGCTGCGCACCTCGGACATCACCACGCGCACGCAGGAGGAATGCCTCTGGCTCTTCCTGCCGTTCTCCTCGCCCGAGGGACTGGCCGCGCGCCTGCAGGCGTCGCTCCAGGGCGCGGGCGGCGGCGCGGCCGCGATGCCGCTGCGCACGCGCATCCGGCACCTGGAGGTGCCGGGCGGCCTGCGCTCCGGCGAGCAGGCCGCGGACCTGATGGCGCGGCTGCGCGACGGGGCCTGAACGCATGTGGGAGCAGGTGGTGTTCGCGTTCGTCACGCTGTTTTCCAGCGCGACGCACCAGTCGTGGGTGGAGCTGGCGCTCAAGTTCTTCCCGTTCGTGGTGCTGCTGGAGGCGCCGTTCTTCCTGCTCGTGTGCTCGGGCATGGTGAAGTACGGCCTGCGCGAGCACCGGCCCTACCTGCAGCGCGAGCGCTATCCGCGCGTGTCCTGCGTCATCACCTGCTACTCCGAGGGCGACGACGTGCGCAAGACCATCCAGTCGCTCGCCCAGCAGATCTACCCGGGCTTCATCGAGATCATCGCCGTGGTGGACGGCGCGGTGCAGAACGAGCCCACGCTGCGTGCGGCTCGAGGCGCGCGAGAACTGCTGGCCGGTGCGCGCCGGCGCGCGCTGGTGGTGCTGCCCAAGTGGCAGCGCGGCGGCCGCGTGTCTTCGCTGAACGCCGGCCTGTCGATCGCCAGCGGCGAGATCGTGATGGCGCTGGACGGCGACACCTCGTTCGACAACGACATGGTGCGCCATGCCACGCGGCACTTCGACGACCCCGGCGTGGTGGGCGTCGCCGGCAGCCTGCGGGTGCGCAACGCCCGCCGCTCGCTGGCCGCGCGCATGCAGGCGCTGGAATACATGCTGTCCATCGGCGCGGGCAAGACGGGGCTGTCGGAGTTCAACATCGTCAACAACATCTCGGGGGCGTTCGGCGTGTTCCGCGCCAGCTTCATCCGCAACCTGGGCGGCTGGGACGCGGGCACCGCCGAGGACCTGGACATGACGATGCGCATCAAGCAGTACTTCGGCCGCCATCCGGGCCTGCGCATCGTGTTCGACCCGCATGCCGTGGGCCACACCGACGCGCCGGACACCTGGCGCGTGTTCTTTCGCCAGCGTCTGCGCTGGGACGGCGACATGTTCTACATCTTCATCCGCAAGTTCCGCCTGAACCTGCGCCCGCGCCTGCTGGGCTGGCGCAATTTCCTCTTCGTGGTGGTGAACGGCCTGGTGATGCAGGTGCTCATGCCCTTCCTCATCGTGGCCTACACCGGCGTGATGCTGTTCACGCTGCCGGTGGGGGCGGTGCTGGGGGTGCTGGGGTTCGTCTACGCGGTGTACCTCGCGGCGCTGCTGTTCTATTTCCTGCTGTACCTCGTGGCCGTGTCCGAGCGGCCCCGGCACGACGCGGCCTACCTGCGGTTCCTGCCGCTGTTTCCGCTCTTCGCCTTCGTCAACCGCGTGCACTGCACGTTCTCGATCCTGCAGGAGGTCTTCCTGAAGACCCACCTGGACTCCGCGATGGCCCCCTGGTGGGTGCTGCGCAAAACCAAATTCTGATATGCCGCATCGCCTGGGGGAACGTCTTTTGCCATGGGCCGCGGTGCTGTGCCTGCTGGGGTGGGGCGCGGGCGCGCCGGCGGCCGAGCCGGCCCCGCCGCTGGCGCCCCCCGTGGTGGCGCTGGAGGCGCCGCCCGCACTGCCCGCCGACGTGCTGGCCCAGGCGCCCGCCACCCTGGCGGAGCTGGAAGGCTGGGCCGAGGTGCAGGCCCCGGCCGTGCGGCTGGCGCAGGCCGAGGCCGACGTGGCCGCGCAGCGCACCGGCGCGGCGCGCGCCGGGCAGGGCGCGCGCGTGTTCGGCGGCGCCAGCCTCGGGGGCGTTCGCGAGTCCGTCACCGACACCACCAGCCGCGACTACCAGCGCGGCCAGGCCCAGGTCGGCGTGCGCTGGCCGCTGCTGGGTAGCCGCGAGGCCCAGCAGCGTGGCGTGCGCGAGGCCGAGGGCGCCGAATCGCTGGGCCGGCTGCGGCAGGCCCAGGCGCAGCGGAACGTGCGGCTGGCCGTGCGCCAAGCCTATGTGCGGTTCGCGCACAGCCTGCAGCGGCGCCTGCTGGCGCAGGAATTCCTGTCCGTGCGCGCGCCCGTGGAGGCGCAGCTGCTGCATCGGCGCCAGGCCGGCGTGATGCTGGAGGCCGACCGGCTCGACCTGTCGGCGCTGTTCGACGGCGTGCAGGCCGCGCACGATGCCCAGCGCGCCGCGCAGTCCAGCGCGCTGCGCACGCTCGCGCGGCTGGCGGGGCAGCCCGTGGCGCGGGTGGACACCGCCATCCCGGGCTGGCCCGCGCGCTGCATGGACCGCGAGGCGCTGCTCGCGCAGGCGGGCGACGACCCCGCCATCGCCCAGGCCCGCACCGAGCGCGACACCGCCGCCGCGCAGCTGGAGAACGCGCAGCACACGGGCCTGGAGGCCGGCGTGTCGCTGTCGCAATCGGTGAGCCGCGACATCGGCGGCCAGCCGGGCCGCAGCACCGTCGTCGGCGTGGATTTCTCCATGCCCCTGGAGTGGCGCGCGCAGCGCGACGCCGCCCGGGGCCAGCTGCAGAGCGAGCGCGACCGGGCCGATCAGTTGATGGAACTGCGCCTGGGCGAATACCGCTCGGTGCTGGACCAGGCCCTGGCCGACTGGCAATTGCGTGGCGGCGAGATGCCCGGCTTTTTGAACCGGCTGCAGGCGGCCCAGGAGGGCCTGCGCGTGGCGCGCCTGCGGCTCGATGCCTTCGACGGCGACGGCTACTCGCGCCTGCTGATGGCGCGCTACGCCCTCTACCAGGCTTCGCTGCAGGTCGTCGACGGCTCGGAGCGCCGGGCGCTGGCCGCGCTCGACGTGCTGGCGCTCGGCAGCCCCTGCCCGCCGCAGCCGGGCGCGGCCGAGCCCCTGCCCGACCTGCTCGCGCCCGCGCTCACCGCCCTGTCCGCGCTGCCGCCGGCGGCGCGGGGCGAGCCGGCCCCGCCAGCCCGCGCGCCGGGCCTGGGGTGGTTCTCCTGGAGCGGGCAGGCGCTGCTGGACCGGCCCGCCCGGCTCGATGCCATGCCGCAGGACAGCCAGCGCGTGCTGCTGTCCTTCACCAGCGCGCAGTTGCGCGCCCTGGCCCGCCCGCCGGGCCGCGCCGCCCTGCGGCGCCTGCTGGAGCACGCGCACGATCGGGGCATGGCGGTGGAGCTGATGCTGGGCGAGCCCAGCTGGGTGCTGCCCGCCGGGCGCGAGGCCCTGCTGGCGCTGCTGGCGCCGTTGCGCCACCTGCCGTTCGACGGGCTCAACCTCGACCTGGAGCGCAGCCAGCTCGACGCCGCCGACCAGCCCGGCTGGGAGGACGGCACCGTGGCCACGCTGCGCGCGGTGCGCGCCGCCACGCCCTGGCCCCTGGCGCTGACCACGCACTACCGCGAGCTGCAGGTGCCCGGTCTCGCGCAGCGCCTGCAGGCCGCCGGCGCCACCGAGGTCGTGGCCATGGTCTACGTGAGCCGGCCAGAGCGCGCGGCCGAACTGGCGCGCCCGCTGGTGCGGCAGGCCGTGCCCGGCCTGCGGGTGGCGGTGGCCCAGAGCATGGAGGACTCGCTCACCCGCGAGGAAAGCAGCCATGGCGTGGGCCGCGCCGCGGCCCTGCAGCGCTGGCGCGCGCTCGCACAGTCCCTGTCCGACCTGCCGGCGTTCGCCGGCGTGGTCGTGCAGGCGTGGGAAGATTTTGAAGGGGCGGCCCCGTGAAGATCCAGTTCGACATTCCGCCGGGTTCGGCGCAAGAGGCCAACGGCCTGCCGGTGCGCTACGCCGCCGCCAAGCGGCAGGTGCCGCGCTGGCGCTGGTACCTGCTGCTGGCCATGGTGCTCGCAGCGCCGGCCTACCTGCTGATGCGCTTTGCCATCGCCTACTGGTGGGAGACGGCGCCCGGCTTCGTCGTCACCGAGCAGGTGGCCGTGGGCGTGCACACCTCCGGGCGCGTGGCGCGCATCGTGGCCGTGGGCGAGACCGTGCCCGCGGGCCAGCCGGTGATGGTGCTGGAGCCGCCCACGGCCGCGGGGGCGCCGGCCTCCACGGCCCTGGCCGCGCCGCTGGCCGCCGCCACCGATCCGGCCGTGGCCCAGGCCGTGGCGCAGGGCCAGGCCGCGCGCCTGGCCGGGCTGAAGGAGGCCGAGCGCCTGGCGCTGCGGCAGGCGGCCCTGCACCAGGAGCGCGTGCGCACCATGGAAGGCCTGCGCCTGCAGGGCGCGGCCACGCGCCAGGAACTGGATGGCGTGCGCCTGCAGGCGATGCAGGCCCAGGCCGGCGTGGACCGCGCGCGGGCCGAACGGGCCGAGACCGCCGCGCAGGTGGCGCGCGACCGCGCACTCGCCCAGGCGGCGCTGCGCGCGCAGAGCCCCATGCCGCTCGCGTCCCCGGGGGCGCCGGGCACGAACGCGGGCACGGGGCCGCTGGCCGCCGGCGCGGCGCTGCCGTCGCCCGACGTGGTCGCGCCCTTCGACGCCACCGTGGTGCGCCAGCTCGTTCGCCGCGGCGAGTGGGTGGTGCCCGGCACCGACGTGGCCGTGCTGCAGGGGCGAGGGGCGCCCATGGTGCACGCCTACGTGCTGCCCAACGAGGCGCGCTACGCCCAGGTGGGGCGCCAGGCCAGCCTGCAATTCATGGACGGCGGGCGCATCCGCGCCGAGGTGGTCGGCGTGGTGGCCGAGGCCGAACGCCTTCCCGCCGAGCGCGTCTCGCCGCTGTCGCCGCGCATGCCGTCGATCGTGGTGCGCCTGCGCCCGCTGGAGCCGCTGCCCGCGGCCTACCGCATCCACCAGTTGCCGCTGGATGTGCGGTTCGACTGGGTGTGGAGCGGGTTTTGATTAAAAACCCCTTCATGCCCTAGTATTGATTGCCTGTGTTGCTATAAAAAATATAGCATTATGCTTGCTTGCTTGCTTGCTTGCTTGCTTGCTTGCTTGCAGGCGGGTGTCCGCTCAAGCGCCACCCTGTGCGAGGGCGCGGGCCGATCCAGCGCGCTGGCATCCACCCGTCCGCGCGGTGCACCTGGCAGGCCGGCTGGCCTTCCAGGTGCCCGACACGGTTTCAACCCACGCGCCCCACTTGGGGCGCGACACGCTGGACACATCCCAGTCCGAAATATCGCCGTTGTTTCAATCCCACGCGCCTGCGAGAGGCGCGACGTCTGGCAGGCATCGAGCCCCCGTTCATCGCTTAGTTTCAACCCACGCGCCCCTGCGGCGCGACACAGGGACTGCAGCCCCTGCCGACCCCTCAGCGGATCATTGCCCGCGCCCGTCGAACCGGCGCACGCACTCCAGCGTCTGCGCCACGTCCTCGGGGCCCACGTCCAGGTGCGCCACCCAGCGCAGGCGCGTGCCCCGGCCGTAGAGGCCGCTGGTCACCCGCACGCCGTGCCGGGCCAGCCACGCGGTGAAGGCCGGGGCCACGTCGGCCTCCACGTCGGTGAACAGGATGTTGGTGTGGGCCGAGGCCACGGTCAGGCGCCCCTGCAGCACGGGGTGGCTGCGGCCGGCTTCGGCCAGGCCCTCGGCCAGCCGGCGCGCCAGGGCATGGTCGTCGGCCAGGCGGCGCACGTGGTGCTGCAGCGCGTGCAGCCCCGCGGCGGCCAGAAAGCCCGCTTGGCGCATGCCGCCGCCCAGGATCTTGCGCGTGCGCCGCGCCTGGCGGATGAAGTCGTGCGAGCCCAGCAGCAGCGAACCCACGGGGGCGCCCAGGCCCTTGCTCAGGCACACCGAGGCCGAGTCGAAGTGCGAGCAGATCGCGCGCGCCTCGTCGTACACGTCGGTGCCGTTCTTCTCGGCGTTGGCCGTGGCCGCGTTGAACATGCGCGCGCCGTCCAGGTGCATGGCCAGGCCGCGCGAGCGGGCGAGGGCGGCCACCTCGGCGATGTAGCCGGTGGGCAGCGGCTGGCCGCCGGTGGTGTTTTCCAGCACCACGAGGCGGGTGCGAGCGAAGTGCGGGTCGTCGGGCTTGATGGCGGCGGCGATGTCGGCCACGCGCAGCGTGCCGTCGGGCTGGGTCTCCACCGGCTGCGGCTGGATGGAGCCCAGCACCGCCATGCCGCCGGCCTCCCAGCGGTAGGTGTGCCAGCTCTGGCCCACGATGGCTTCGTCGCCGCGCTGGCAGTGGCCCATGAGCGCGATCAGGTTGGTCTGCGTGCCGGAGCAGGCGAACAGGGCGGCTTCGAAGCCGAGCAGTTGCGCCGCATGGTCCTGCAGGGCGTTCACGGTGGGGTCGTCGCCGAACACGTCGTCGCCGAGCGGGGCCTGGAACATGGCGTCGCGCATGGCCGGCGTGGGTTGGGTGACGGTGTCGCTGCGAAAGTCGGGCATCGGGAGGGGCTCCTGGTGGGGGCTTGGGGTCGAAAAGGGTCGGTCCGGCATCCTAGCGGCGTTGGGCGCACTGCGTCCATCGCGGCGGCGATGCGGGCGGGCGGCCTGCGGAAAGTGCGCGTGCTAAGCTGGCCCGCTCAATTTTTCGGCCTTGTTCGCCCCGTCTGCCGGCCAGCGCGGCCTGTGCGGCGTGTGCGGCGCGATGGCCCAGCCCTCACGGAGACAACCATGCCCGGCCTTCTGCCCGATATCGATCCCGACGGTCTGCTCGAATTCTCGGTGGTCTACACCGACCGGGCGCTCAACCACATGTCCCGGCGCTTCACCGGCGTGATGCAGGACATCCTGGCCACGCTCAAGGGCGTCTACCACGCCCACACGGCGGTGCTGGTGCCCGGCAGCGGCACCTTCGGCATGGAGGCGGTGGCGCGCCAGTTCGCCAACCGCGAGAAGGTGCTCATCGTGCGCAACGGCTGGTTCAGCTACCGCTGGAGCCAGATCTTCGATGCGGGCGCTCTGGGCGGCGGCGCAGTGGTGTGCCAGGCCCGCCGGCAGGGCGAGGGCCCGCAGGCTCCGTGGGCCCCGTGCCCGGCCCATGACGTGGCGGCCGCCATCCGCGCCGAATCGCCCAAGGTGGTGTTTGCGCCCCACGTCGAGACCGCCAGTGGCATTCTGCTGCCCGACGACTACCTGCGCACCGTGAGCGAGGCCGCGCACGACGTGGGCGCGCTCTTCGTGCTGGACTGCGTGGCCTCCGGCGCCGTGTGGGTGGACATGCAGGCCACCGGCGTGGACGTGCTGATCTCGGCCCCGCAAAAAGGCTGGAGCGGCTCGCCCTGCTGCGCCATGGTCATGCTCAGCGAGCGCGCCCGCCAGGCCATCGACGGCACCACGAGCAGCAGCTTCGCCTGCGACCTCAAGAAGTGGATGCAGATCGCCGAGGGCTACGAAAAGGGCCAGCACGCCTACCACACCACCCTGCCCACCGACGCGCTGGTGCAGCTGCGCGACGTGATGGTGGAGACGCGCGACTACGGCTTCGACAAGGTGCGCGCCGAACAGATCGAACTGGGCGCCCGGGTGCGCGCGCTGCTGCGCGAGCGGGGCTTTCCGAGCGTGGCCGCCGAGGGCTACGAGGCACCGGGCGTGGTCGTGAGCTACACCACCGACCCCGGCATCCAGAACGGCAAGAAGTTCATGGAGGCTGGCCTGCAGACCGCCGCCGGCGTGCCGCTGCAGTGCGGTGAGGGCCCGGACTTCCAGACCTTCCGCATCGGCCTGTTCGGGCTGGAGAAGTGGCACCACGTGGACCGCACCGTGGGCCACCTGGCCGCGGCGCTGGACCGGATCGCCGCCCCGCCAGCGCACTGAAGCGGCCCTGTCCCACAGGGGTCTCGGGCTATCCTTGCGCGATGCAGAGCACCCACGAAGACCAGGCCCGCGCACTGACCCGGGCCAAGTGGCTGGCCACCGGCCTGTTGCTGGCGGTGGCCGCCGTGTTCGCGCTGACCTATGCGCTGCCCCGCAGCCTGGCGGTGGAATGCGTGCGCGCCGTGGCCGAGGCGGCCATGGTGGGCGCCCTGGCCGACTGGTTCGCCGTGTCGGCCCTGTTCCGGCGCATTCCGCTGCCCTTCGTGCAGCGGCACACGGACATCATCGCGCGCAACAAGGCGCGCATCGGCGGCAACCTGGCGTCGTTCGTGCGCGACGAGTTCCTCGATGCGCCTTCGCTGGTCACCATGATCCGCCGCCACGACCCGGCCCACATGCTGGGCCAGTGGCTCACCTCGCCGGGCAACGCCGAGCTGCTGGCGCGGCAGATGTCGCGCCTGGCGCTGTCGGCGCTGGAGACGGTGGAGGACGAGCGCATCCAGCGCTTCATGAACGACGCCGCGCGCACGCTGATCGGGCAGATCGACCTGTCGCGCACCATGGCCATGGCGCTGGAGGCGCTCACCCACAACGGCCGCCACCAGGCGCTGCTCGACGACCTGCTGGCGCGCCTGTCCACCCTGGTGCGCGACCCGCAGACCCGCACCTTCATCGCCGAGACCATCGTGCAGTGGATCAAGCGCGAGCACCCGCTGAAGGAAAAGGTGCTGCCCACCGACTGGCTGAGCGAGAAGGGCGCGGGCGCCATTGCCCAGGCCATCGAGAACCTGCTGGCCGAGGTGGCCGGCAACCCGGCCCACCAGCTGCGCGGCACGCTGGACGGGGCGGTGCAGCGGCTGGTGGAGCGCCTGCAGTCCGACCCGGAATGGGCCGAGCGCGGCATGGCGATCCGCCACTATCTGCAAAACGACGCCACCCTGGGGCGCTACGTGCAGACGCTGTGGACCAGCCTGCGCGAGCGCCTGCAGCGCGACCTGGCCGACGAGGATTCGGCGGTCTCGCGCAAGGTGGCGGCCATGGGCCAGTGGCTGGGCCTGTCGCTCGCGGGCGATCCGGCGCTGCGGGTGCGGCTGAACGTGCGGCTGGAGCTGTGGGCGGCGCAGTGGGCGCCCGAGCTGTCGCAGTTCGTGGCCGAGCACATCCGCAACACCGTGGACCGCTGGGACGCCAAGGAGCTGACGCGCCTGGTGGAGCTGCACATCGGCAGCGACCTGCAGTACATCCGCATCAACGGCACGGTGGTGGGGGGCTTCATCGGCCTGCTGCTGTTCGTGCTGTCGCATGCGGACGACCTGGCGCAGGGCGTGGGCGCCCTGTTCGCCGGCTGAGGGGCCGGCGGCCGGGGGGCTGTCAGCGGTTGCCGCCGCGCGGGGTCTGTTCGGCGGCCTGGGCCTTGGCGATCGCCAGGATCACCTCGCGCGCCAGGCGGCGCTTGGGCACGGGCAGCTTCAGGTAGGTCTCGAACAGTTCGCGGTCTTCGTACCCCAGGTTCACGTGCCAGCGGGCGGCTTCTTCGCGCGCCTGCGGCGTGGGCGTGCCGAAGGCCAGTTCCTGCACCGGCATGCGCAGCCACTCGGCCAGGGTGATGAGCTTGCGGGCATCCGGCATGGTTTCGCCCAGCAGCCAGCGGCGCACGCCGTGCAGGGTCATGGGCTTGCCCCAGTGGCGGGTGTTGAACTCCCGCTCGAGGACGGAGGGCTTGGGTTCGTAGCCGGCAGCCACCATGGCTTGGCGTAATTTCTCGGCAAACAGTTGCTTGGGATCTTGCATGGGCGGCACGCTAGGCACGCCCGTTGGCCGTGGATTGACTCCGTCTTCGAGTTACGCGGCCATCGTGATTCGGGGTGACGATCAGCGACCGCGTCAATGGGGCTTGCCGGCCGGCTTGGGCTGATCGGCCGCGTGGGCCTTGGCGATGGCCAAGATCACCTCGCGCGCCAGGCGGCGCTTGGGCACCGGCAGCTTGAGGTAGGTGTCGAACAGCTCGCGGTCCTCGTAGCCCACGCCGACGTGCCACTGGGCGGCTTCCTCGCGCACCGCGTTGCCGTCGGCAACGCCGAAGGCCAGCTCCTGCACCGGCATGCCCAGCCACTCGGCCAGGGTGATGAGCTTGCGGGCATCGGGCATGGTCTCGCCCAGCAGCCAGCGGCGCACGCCGTGCAGGGTCATGGGTTTGCCCCAGTGCCGGGTGTTGAACTCCCGCTCCAGCACGGAGGGCTTGGGCTCATAGCCGGCGGCTGTCATGGCTTCTCGTAATTTCTCGGCAAACCGCTGCTTGGGATCGTGCATGGCGGCACGCTAGGCAGACCCCGTGACGGAAGATTGATTTTCGGATAAAGTCACGGCAAACAATTGATTAAAAGTCAACTTTCCGAATTCCGGCGGGCCTGTCAGGGCTTGGCCGAGGGTCTCGGCAGGGGAGCAAGAACGATGCACAAGGGATGGGTGGCGCTGGTCTGCGCCGGGATGGCGCTCGCCGGCTGCGGCGACGGCGCGGTGCGGCAGGTGAAGGGGCTGGAGCGCGGCGACGTGCCGGGCCGGGTGGTGGGCGCGGCGCTCGATGGCCGCGGGGCCTGCGCGGCCGTGCAGTGGCGCTCGTTCCAGGATGCGCGCGGGCGCCGCATCGTGGAGTATGCCTGCGAGCACCGGCCCGCCACGGCGCACTATGCGCGGCTCACGCGCGAGGCGCTCGCGGCCCTGCCGCCCGAGCCGGCGCGCGAGCCGGGCGGGGCCGAGGCGCTGTACCTGCTGCGCCAGCGGTCGGTCGATTTCCGGCGGGTGCGCGAGATCACCGAATGGCGCATGGACGCGCCCGCGCCGGTCTGGATCGGCTCGCGCGTGGACACCGAATACGCCAGCCACACCGCGCGCGAGCCGGTGTCGGCCGACTTCGTGTTCGCCGAGGCCGCGCACGACGGCCCGGACCTGTCGCCGGGCTACCGGCACCTGCTGGAGCGGGCATGGCGCGGCTACCGCCCACTGCCCGCCGCCGGGGCCGTGCACCACCGGCTCGCGGCGGCGCGGCCCGTCATGCGGGTGCCGCCGGCCGATCCCACCGTCCTCCATCCGTCCGAGCGGGCCTCCGCCACCTTGCGCCGAGGGGAGTGGTTGCGATGAACACCATGGAAGTCGACATCCACCTGGGCGAGGACGCCCGCTGGTTCTACGAGGCGCAGGGCGAGTGCCGCGGCCCGGTGCCCGACGACGAGATCGTGCGCCTGATCGATGCCCGGCGCCTGCCCCCGGGCCAGCGCATCTGGCGCCCGGGCCTGCCGTGCTGGGTGCCGGTGGAGCATTCAGAATTCCGACCGCACCTGGGGCCTCACCTGGGCCTGCCCGCGCCCGCCGATCCCTGGGCCGGCAGCGTGAACAACACGCTGGCCTGGCTGCTGGCCTGCGCGCCGGTGATGGGCGTGTCGCTGGAGGGTTTCGTGGCCTACCTCGTGTACCGCGATCCGTACGTGTCGCAACGCGCCGTGCAGTCGGGGGCGTTCTTCTTCCTGACGGTGGCGTTCAACGTGCTGCTGGCCTTCGTGGACGAGCGCTGGCTGTGGCGCGCCGGGCACGACACCGCAGGCTTTCGCGGCTGGGTGTGGCTGGCGCCCGCCTACCTCTACCGGCGCGCGCGGCGGCTGGGGCAGGGCCTCGCGCCCCTGGCGGCCTGGGTGGTGTGCCTGCTTGTGGTGCTGATGCTCTGAGCGCGGGAATGGGCAGCGGCCGGCCGCGCGCCGTTCAGAACCGCGGCAGGTCCGGGTGGGCGATCCGGCCGCCGCGCACCAGCATCTTTCCGTACTCCGCGCAGCGGTTGAGCGTGGGGATCACCTTGCCCGGGTTGAGCAGGCCCGCCGGGTCGAAGGCGGCCTTGAGCGCGAACATCTGCGCGTTCTCCTCGGTGGTGAACTGGGTGCACATGGAGTTGAGCTTTTCCACCCCCACGCCGTGCTCGCCCGTCACCGTGCCGCCCATGGCGACACTGGTCTCCAGGATGTCGGCGCCGAACAGCTCGCAGCGGTGCAGCTGGTCGGGGTCGTTGGCATCGAACAGGATCAGCGGGTGCAGGTTGCCGTCGCCCGCGTGGAACACGTTGGCGCAGCGCAGCCCGTATTTCTTTTCCATCGCGGCAATGGCCAGCAGGATGTCGGCCAGCCGCTTGCGCGGGATGGTCGAGTCCATGCACATGTAGTCGGGGCTGATGCGGCCGCTGGCCGGAAAGGCGTTCTTGCGGCCGCTCCAAAAGCGCAGGCGCTCGGCCTCGTCCTGGCTCACGGTGAGGGCAGTGGCGCCGGCCGCGCGCAGCACCTCGCTCATGCGGCCGATCTCCTCGTGCACTTCCTCGGGCGTGCCGTCGCTCTCGCACAGCAGGATGGCCTCGGCGGTGAGGTCGTAGCCGGCGCAGACGAAATCCTCCACCGCGGCGGTCATGGGCTTGTCCATCATTTCGAGGCCCGCCGGAATGATGCCGGCCGCGATGATCGCCGCCACCGCATCGCCGGCCCGGCGCACGTCGTCGAAGCTGGCCATGATGCAGCGCGCCAGTTGCGGCTTGGGGATGAGGCGCACGGTCACTTCGGTGGCCACGGCCAGCATGCCCTCGCTGCCGATCACCGCGGCCAGCAGGTCGTAGCCGGGCGAATCCAGCGCCTCGCTGCCGAAGGTGACGGGCTCGCCCTCCATGGTGAAGCCGCGCACGCGCAGCACGTTGTGCACCGTGAGGCCGTATTTCAGGCAGTGCACGCCGCCGGAGTTCTCGGCGATGTTGCCGCCGATCGTGCAGGCGATCTGGCTACTCGGGTCGGGCGCGTAGTACAGCCCGTGGGGCGCGGCGGCCTCGCTGATGGCCAGGTTGCGCACGCCGCACTGCACGACGGCGGTGCGCGCCACCGGGTCCATGCGCAGGATGCGGTTGAACTTGGCGAGCGACAGCGTCACCCCGAGGGCGTGCGGCATGGCCCCGCCCGACAGCCCCGTGCCGGCCCCGCGCGCCACCACGGGCACCGACAGCGCGTGGCAGGCGCGCAGCACGCCCTGCACCTGGTCCTCGGTCTCGGGCAGGGCCACGGCCAGCGGGCGCTGGCGGTAGGCGGTGAGCCCGTCGCATTCGTAGGGCGTGGTGTCCTCGGCCTGCCACAGCAGCGCATGCGCGGGCAGCACGGCCTGCAGCGCGGGGATCAGCCGCGCGCGGATGGCGGCGGCGGGGGACGTTGAGGGGGAGGGGGCGTTGGCGGTCGTCATGGGGTGCCGCGGGGCCCCAGGCGGGCACCGCTGAAAGGGCACTCTACGTCAATCCGGCCGCCAAACGGGGGGCTGGGCGGGCGAGTTCGCGTGAAGTTCTTTCGCGCCGGCCGTGAAAAGCTTTCCCGGAGCCGCCGCCGCCCGCGCGGCGAAGAACGGCGCGACCTCGCCGGCCTCCATGGGGTAGGCCAGGAAGTAGCCCTGTACCAGGTCGCAGCCCGCCTCGGAGACCATGTCCAGGATCTCCTGGGTTTCCACGCCTTCGGCCACGAGCTGGTAGCCCAGGCGCTGGCCCAGCGAGATGATGGTGCGCAGCAGCGTCCAGGCCTGCATGTCGTGGGCGATGGGCATCACGAGCGACTGGTCGAGCTTGAGCATTTCGGCCGGCAGCCCGCGCAGGCACGACAGGTTGCAGTAGCCGATGCCGAAGTCGTCCAGCGACACCTTCAGGCCCATGGCGCGGATCTCCTCCAGCACGCGCTGCGTGGCGCGGCCGGTCAGGGCGACGTTCTCGGTGCACTCGATGTGCAGCTGCTGCGCCGCCACGCCGTGCAGCGCGATGGCGTTGCGCAGCACGGTGGCGAAATCCGGGTGCTCCAGGTTGCGGGCGGACACGTTGATCGCCATGGTCATCTGCAGGCCCTGGCGGTTCCATTCCGCCAGCTGGGCCAGGGCCGTGTGCAGCACCCATTCGGTGAGTAGGTGGATCAGGGCCGTCTGCTCCACCTGCGCGATGAACTCGGCGGGCGAGACGTTGCCGTGGCGCGGGTGGCGCCACCGGATGAGTGCCTCCACGCCGGAAAAGCGCTGGTGGCGCACCTCGAACTGGGGCTGGTACACCAGGCGGAACTCGCCCTCCGCCAGGCCCTGCGTGAGGCCGCGCAGCAGCGCGAAGGCGCGGCGGTGGGCGGTGTCGGACTCGGGGGTGTACCAGACGAAGGCACGGTTCAGCTCGTCCGCCTGGTGCAGGGCCGACGTCGCGCGGCGCAGCACGTCGCCCGCGGATTCGGCATCCAGCCTGAAGCGCGTCAGGCCCGCCACCAGGTACAGATCCAGCACCACCCGGCTCATGCGGAACGCCTCCTGCAGGTGGCGCTGCACGCGCAGCACGGCCTGCTCCTGCGCCTGCGCGCTGCCTTCGGGCAGCAGGTAGGCAAACCGGGTTTCGGACGCGTGGTACAGCTGCACCTGCGGGCCCAGGGCCTGCATCAGGTGCGCCACCACGTCGCGCAGGCCGGCCTCCAGCGGTGCGATGCCGATGGCGCGGACGGCCTGCTGCAGGTCGCGGTCGCGGATCACGTCCAGCAGTACGAGCGTGCGCATTTCGCCCGGCGTCTGGTTGCACAGGCTCGTCAGGTCCTGCACGAGCTGGGCCCGGTTGTACAGGCTGGTGATCTCGTTGATGCGCCCGGCCGTGCGCTGCAGCGCGATTTCGTTCAGCACGAGCGCGGCCAGGTCCTGCAGCTGCTGGCACTGCACGGCATCGAAGGTGCGCGGGTGCTGGTCCAGGATGCAGAGGGCGCCCAGCGCCTGGCCGCCGGGCAGCACCAGCGGGGCGCCTGCGTAGAAGCGAACGCCCAGTTCGCCGGTCACCAGCGGGTTGTGGGCGAAGCGTTCGTCCAGCAGGGTGTCCTCGACCACCATCACGTCGGCGGACTGGATGGTGTGGTGGCAAAAGGCCACCGAGCGTGGCAGCTCGCGCGCGGACAGGCCCACGCGCGACTTGTGCCATTGGCGTTCGCTGTCCACCAGCGTCACCAGCGCGATGGGGGCGTCGAACAGGGCGCTCGCCAGCCGCGTGATGCGGTCGAAGCCGTCGCTGTCTGGCGTCTCCAGCAGGCCGGTGGCCCGCAGGGCGCAGATGCGCTGCAGCTCCGGTTCGAGCGCCGGGTCCGTGTCTTCGGGGCGGGGGATCGAACTCAGCGGTGGCACGGGCGGCGGTCTCCCAACGGCGTGATGAACGGGGGCGCGGCGCCCGCGCCTGCCAGGGGGCCGCACACCGCCAGGCGAGCGGGCCGCGCGCTCATGGCCGGCGCCCCGCCATGGCCTGCACCGATTCGAGCAGGGCCCCGATCTTGAAGGGCTTGCGCAGCGTGCCCGTGACGCCGATGGCTTCGCGCCAGGCATCGCGCTCCGGGTCGGGCAGCGAGGACATGGCCAGCACGGGCATGTCGGCCGGGCAGGCGAACGCCCCGCTGCGCAGGCGCGCCAGCAGGTCGGTGGAGGCAGCCGCATCGTCGCAATCGAGCACCAGGCCGAAAAAGGGCTGGGCTGCCAGCACGGGCAGGGCCCGCGCCACGCTGGTGGCTTCCTGGAAGTCCACCAGGCCGAGGTCGCGCGCGACCGAGACGATCGTGCGGCGCAGCACGAATTGCGGCTCCACCAGCAAAAGGATGGGCAGGGAGGGTGGACGGGTCATGCGTCTTTGTCTTTGCCGGCAATGGTTTCGTTGGCCAGGGTGCCCAGCGCCCGCAGCACGGCCCGCTCGGTCACGGTGAGGCTGCGGGGTTTGGTGTCGATGATGCAGAGCGTGCCCAGGCGCTCGCCGGTCGGCGCGCACAGCGGGGCGCCGGCGTAGAAGCGGATGTGCGGGGCCTGGGTCACCAGGGGATTGTCGGCAAAACGCGCGTCGAGGTTCGCATCTTCCACCACGAACAGGTCCGGCTGCAGGATGGCGTGGGCACAAAAAGACACATCGCGGCTGGTTTCGGGCACGGCGAGTCCGACGCGCGACTTGAACCATTGCCGCTGGTCGTCGATGAGGCTCATGAGGGCGATCGGGGCGTCCAGCTGTTCGGCGGCGAACCGCACGAACCGGTCGAAGCGCTCCTCCGGGGGCGTGTCGAGCAGCATCAGTTCCTGCAGCGCGCGCAGGCGCTGCGCTTCGTTCTCGGGGGTCCTGGCTGGGGTCATGGGGGGTGGGTCCTTGGGAGAAGGGTGGGGTGCGTCAGCCGAGCAGGTAGGCCATCTGGCCCAGATCGACCACGACCATGCTGGCGCTGGCGCCGCCGCGCTGGTGCGTGACCATGCGGAACTCGCCCACCGAGCCGAGCCGCATTGCGCGCACGTCGGCGCGGTGGGCCGGCAGCCAGTCGCACAGCCGGGCAATTGCGATGCCCACGGTCGCGTGATCCGCCGGGTCGGGTTGCAGCAGGATGGCCATGCGCGGCGGCTCGGCGCCAGGCCGGCCGTTGAGAGAAGGCATGCACGCCACTTTCAGCGTCGTGCCGCGCCAGTCCATCACGGCGGTCCGGCCCCGGACCAGCTCGTCGATGACCGGCTGCGGCAGGTCGACGACGCCGACCACGTGGTCCACCGGCGAGGCATAGAGCGCGTCGGCCTCGAACACCAGAAAGTGGCCGCCGGCCTGGTCCGCGTCGGCCTGCGCATCCGTCGGCGCACCGCCGGCACCCTCGGCCCCGTCCACCGGCGCAGCCGCGGGCGCCACTTCGCTCACGGCTGCCTCGGGCACGGCTTCGAACAGCTTGCCGATGTCCAGCACCCGCAGCGTGCCCAGGCCGGCCACCAGGGCCAGGCCCTTGAGCAGCGGATCGCCGGGGGTGGGCGCCAGGTCGGCCTCGGCCAGGTCGGCCAGTTGCCTGCAGGTGTCCGCCGTGAGGCCGATCCACTGCCCCTGGCTTTCCAGCACGGCCACCCAGGGGCGCAGCGCGGCACCGGCGGCCACGTCCACCAGCGGCAGCTTGCGGCCGCGCAGCGTGCTGATGGCCACCGTGAAGTGGCCGGGGGGCACGTTCAGTTCGATGCGCGGCACTGGCACCACCGTGTGGATGGCGCGCGCCGGCACGGCCCACAGGTCGTCGCCCACGGCGAAGACCGCATGCCGCTCGGCCAGCGCCTGGTGGTCCAGGGGGCGGGCTGCCGACGGCTCGGCGGCGGTCGCAGGGGCCGGGTCCGTGGCCAGCGCAGGGTCGTCGCACCACACCTGGCACAGGGCCATGAGGCGTTCGACCTCCAGCACCGACAGGATCGGCGCGCCGGCCGAGGCGGGCACGACCGACTGGAACAATTCCTCCTGGCCGCCGTCATGGTGCACGCGCACGATGGCCTGCGGATCGACGGGCTTCACGCCCAGGACCTCGTCCACCCGCACCCCGATCCGCGCCGGCCCCGCGTGCAGCACCAGCACCCGTTGTGGCGCGCCGCCGGCGGGCGAGGCGGCGATGGGCAGCCAGCGCTCCAGCGACACCACCGGCACCGGCCGGCCCTGCAGGTCGATCATGCCGGCCAGGGCGCCCTGGCGGCGGGGCGGGGCCGCCAGGCCCTGCGGCGGGATGGCGATCGCGCGCTCCACATGCACCGCCGCGATGGCGATGTGGCAATCGCCCACGCGCACCCGCACATGCGCCTGGGCGCGCGCGGGGGCGTCGGCCGCCGCTGGCGTGGAGGGGCTGCCCGGTGGGGTCATGCGCCCGGGCGCCCGGAGCTGGCGCCTTGCAGCTTGTCCAGCAGCACGACGACGTCCTGGGTGGAGGTTTCCTGCGCCAGCATGGCGTTGCGGATCTCGCCGATGGACTGGCTGGTGCTGTCCACCGCGGCCAGGATGCGGCTGAAGGCCGCGCCCACCTCTTCGGACAGGCGCCCGCCTTCGGCCACGCGGGCCACGCTGCTGCCCACGAGCTTGGAGATTTCCTGGGCGGCGAGCGCCGACTTTTCCGCCAGCTTGCGTACCTCGTCGGCCACCACGGAAAAGCCGATGCCGTGCGGCCCGGCGCGCGCGGCCTCGATGGCGGCATTGAAGGCCAGCAGATGCGTCTGGCTGGAGATCTCGCCGATGGTGGCCACGATGTCGCGGATGTCGGCGGACGACTGCTCGATGGCGGCGATGGCCTCGCGCGAGCGCGCCAGCACCTGGTGGCCCTGGCCGGCCTCGCGCTGGGTCTGGGTGGCCAGGTCGGCCGAGCGCTCGGAGTTGCGCGCCACCTGCTGGATCGAGTCCGAGATGGTGTGCAGCACGGCGCCGATGTCCCGCACCTTCTGCGACACGGCGGTCTCGCGTTCGACCTGCTCGGTCACGTTGACCGCGAACTTCACCACCTTGTACACGCGGCCTTCCACGTCGAAGATGGGGTTGTACGTCGCCTGGATCCAGATGCCGGCGTCGTGCTTGCCGATGCGCCGGTAGCGCGCGCTCTGGAACTTGCCTTCCCCCAGGTCCGCCCAGAAGTCGCGGTAGGTCTGCGTCTTCACGAAATCGGGGTCGCAGAACATGCTGTGGTGCTTGCCGCGGATCTCCTCGAGCGTGTAGCCCATGGTGCGCAGGAAGTTCGGGTTGGCGGTGAGGATGCGGCCATCCACGCCGAATTCGATCACCGCCTGCGACAGGCCGATGGCATCGAGCTTGCCCTTGGTCTCCGCAGACTGGCGCGTTTCCTCGGAGATGTCGGTGGCGAACTTCACCACCTTGTAGGGCTTGCCGGAGGAGTCGAGGATGGGGTTGTACGACGCCTGGATCCACACGTCCGAGCCGTCCTTGGCCACGCGGCGGTAGCGCCCGGCATCGAATTCCCCGCGGGCCAGCCGCTCCCACAGCCGCGCGTAGTCCGCCGAGCGCACCACCTCGGGCGTGCAGAACATGCGGTGGTGCTGGCCGATGACCTCGTCCTCGGTGTAGCCGAACACCTTCAGGAAATTGGGGTTGGCGTGCAGCACCTTGCCGGTCAGGTCGAACTCGATCATGGCCTGCACCCGGTTCATCGCGGCGATCTTGCCCTCGAAGTCGGCCTGGGCCTGGCGCGCCTGGGTCACGTCGGTGGCCAGCTTGACGACGCCCACGGGCCGCCCGGCGCTGTCGAAGATGGGGTTGTAGGAGGCCTGCAGCCACACCGGCTCGGCCGTCCGGGTCAGGCGCTGGAACACGCCTTCGACGATCTCGCCGGCGGCCAGGCGCTCCCACATGGCACCGTAGGCCGCGCTGGCCGCCACCTCGGGCGGGCAGAAGATGCGGTGGTGCTGCCCGACGATGTCATCAAGGGCGTAGCCCATGCGGGCCAGGAACAGGGGGTTGGCATGCTGGACCTTGCCGGCCAGGTCGAATTCGATGGTGCATTGCACCCGTTCCAGCGCGGCCAGCAGGCCCGTGGTGCGTGCGCGTTCCAGCTCGGACGCGGCAAGGGGGTCTGTGAAGGCGTTCATGGTCGCAAAGTCCTGGTGGGCGGCATCAAGGGGTTATCGGCCACTGCAGCCCCAGGCTTGAATGCCGGGCCCGCTGGAAAACCGGCGAGGCGTAATGTGATGGTTTGAAGCCGCTCCCGCCGCCGACGTCGCAATAGACCCGCGCCGACGCGGGGCCTTTGGGAATCTTGACGGCCCTGCGGGCGTCGCGCAAGCCCGCGGCGGCCGAAACCGGGGGTTTTTTGCCCGCCGTCGCCGCCCGGCGCCGGAGCGCGGGGCGGCTTTCACCCCTTGTCAGGCCATGGTGCGGCGCAGCCAGTCGGTGAAGGCCGCGCACTCCCAGCGGTCCATGGTGCCGGTGCGCCAGCACAGGTAGTGGGCATGCGGGCTGGGCGCCTCGCCGGGAAAGAG
Organism: Acidovorax sp. SUPP2539; assembly: GCF_030158975.1. Classification (NCBI taxonomy): domain Bacteria; kingdom Pseudomonadati; phylum Pseudomonadota; class Betaproteobacteria; order Burkholderiales; family Comamonadaceae; genus Acidovorax; species Acidovorax sp. SUPP2539. The sequence continues at coordinate 279,837 of NZ_BQXJ01000006.1, forward strand.
CCGCACCAGGGTGCCGTTTTCCAGCCAGGGCGCGCCCAGCTTGAGCCGCACCAGCGCCACGCCCATGCCGGCCGCGGCGGCGTCGCACATCAGGCCGATGTCGTTGAACTGCGAGCCCTCGCTGGGCTCGGCCCAGTCCAGGCCGCTGGCGCCGAACCAGGTGCGCCAGGGCTCCAGCGGGCTGCGCAGCAGGGCCACGCCCTCCAGGTCCTCGGGCCGCTCGAAGGGGCCGTGTTCGCGCACGAAGGCGGGCGAGGCGAGCGGCGTGACCCGGTCGCGCGCCAGTTCCACGTGCTCCAGGTCGGCGTAGTGCCCCGGGCCGAAGCGCACGATCAGGTCGGCATCCTCGGCCACCACGTCCAGCAGCGGGATGGACACCTGCAGCGCCAGGTCGATCTCGGGATAGGCCTCGGTGAACTGGCGCAGGCGCGGGATCAGGATGGCGCGGGCGAAGGTCGGCGTCACCGCCAGCTTGAGCCGCCGCTTGCCCGGCGCCGTGGCCGCGCCCGGAAAGCGCTGCAGCGCGCCCAGGCCTTCGCGCACATGGGCCAGATAGGCGCTGCCTTCGGTGGTGAGCGAGAAATCGGCGCGGCCGAACAGCCGCACGCCCAGGATCTGCTCGAGCTGGCGCACGCGGTGGCTGACGGCGCTGGGCGTCACGCACAGCTCGTCGGCGGACTGCGTCACGCTGCGCAGGCGGGCCAGGGCCTCGAAGGTCAGCAGGCACTGGATGGGCGGGATGCGCCGGCCGGTCGCCCCCGGCCCGTCCCCGCCGGAGCCAGCGCCGTCCGGGTCGGCCGCGCGCACCGCGCCGCGCGGCCGGTCGGGTGGGCGGGCCGTGGTCACCGGGCTCCCTCGATGCGCCGCACCCGGGGCGCCTTCAGCGGAAGATCACCGTCTTGTGGCCGTTGAGCAGCACGCGGTGCTCGGTGTGCCACTTGACGGCGCGGGCCAGCACCTGGCTTTCGGTGTCGCGGCCCATGGCGGTGAGGTCTTCCACCGTCTTGCTGTGGTCCGCGCGGGCCACGTCCTGCTCGATGATCGGGCCCTCGTCCAGGTCGGCCGTCACGTAGTGGGCGGTGGCGCCGATCAGCTTCACGCCGCGGTCGTGCGCCTGGTAGTAGGGCTTGGCGCCCTTGAAGCTGGGCAGGAAGCTGTGGTGGATGTTGATGGCCCGGCCTTCCAGCTTGCGGCACAGGTCGTCCGACAGCACCTGCATGTAGCGAGCCAGCACCACCAGCTCGGCCCCCTCGGATTCGATGATCTCGAACTGCCGCGCTTCGGCCTGCGCCTTGGTGGCGGCCGTGACGGGGATGTGGTGGAACGGCACGTTGTAGCTGGCCGCCAGCTGGTAGAAATCGCGGTGGTTGCTGATGATGGCCGCGATGTGCACCGGCAGCAGGCCCGACTTCCAGCGAAACAGCAGGTCGTTCAGGCAGTGGCCTTCGCGGCTGACCATGATGACGGTCTTCATCGGCTCGGACACCGGGTGCAGCTGCCAGTGCATGCCGTGCGGGCCGGCGAAGGCGGCCAGCTGCGTCTTGAGCGCGGCGTGGTCGTGCGCCCCGCAGGCGAACTGCACGCGCATGAAAAACAGCCCGGTGGCGTGGTCGTTGTATTGGGCGGCCTCTTCGATGTTGCCGCCATGCTCCAGCAGGAAGCCGGACACCGCATGCACCAGCCCGAGCTTGTCGGGACAGGACAGGGTAAGGATATAGGCTTGGTTCATAGCGGGGCGATTGTCGCAGCAAGGCCAGGGGGCGTGCCCCGCCCATCGCCGCGCAGGGCCCCGGCTGGCGCGAGAATACGGTCCCATTGGAGGCCGCCCGGACGGGGCGGTGCGCCCGGCGGGCGAGGCAAAACACAACAAGGACAGTCATGGATGAAGAGGAGGGCCCGGCCCTGACGCGGGTGCCCGGCTGGGCATGGGCCGCCTATGTGGCGGCGGGCGTGGCGTGGGTGGCGGGCGGCGACGCGCTGCTGGCCTGGCTGCTGGGCACGGACGCCGGTGGCGGCACCCATGCCGGCCTGTGGGGCAGCGCCAAGGACATCGCCTTCGTGCTGGTCTCCGCCGCCCTGGCGGTGGCCGGTCTGCGCCGGCTGCAGGCGGCCGATGCCGCCGCGCTGGTGCGCCGGGGCCGCGCCTGGGCACGGATGGCGCGCGGCGCCGAGCAGCGCCAGCGCCTGGCGACCACGGTGGTGGACAACGCCATCGAGGGCATGGTGGTGACCGATGCGAACAACCGCATCCTCTCGGTGAACGCGGCCTTCACGCGGCTGATGGGCTACACCGAGGCCGAGCTGCTCGGCCAGACGCCGCGCCTGTTCAAGTCCGGCCGGCACGACCGGGCCTTCTACGAGGCCCTGTGGACCGAGCTGTCGCGCACCGGCCGCTGGCAGGGCGAGATCTGGAACCGGCGCAAGAACGGCGAGGTGTTTCCCGAGCGCATGTCGCTCAGCACCGTGCGCGACGGCGCGGGCGTGGTGACGCACTACGTGTGCCTGTTCACCGACATCTCGCAGGAACACACCCAGCGCCAGCGCCTGGCGTTCCTGGCCCACAACGACCCGCTCACCGGCCTGCCCAACCGCACCTGGTTCGCCCAGCGGCTGGAGGAGGCCACGGCCCAGGCCCGCGTCAGCGGCGAGTCCATGGCCGTGCTGCTGCTCAACCTGGACCGCTTCAAGGACGTGAACGACAGCTACGGCCACGCCGTGGGCGACGAGGTGCTGCGCCACATCGCCCGCCGGCTGGAGTCGGCCCTGCGCCCGGGCGACCTGGCCGGGCGCCTGGCGGGCGACGAGGTCGGCGTGCTCGTGCGCAACGCCCCGAGCGAGGACGAGGCCGCCGCCATCGCCCGCACACTGATCGCCGCCGTGGCCGAGCCCTGGCGCTCGCCCGAGGGCTTCGAGGTGGTGGCCGGCGCGAGCGTGGGCATCAGCCTGTTCCCGCGCCATGGCGACAGCGCCCAGGCCCTGCTGCAGGGCGCCCACGCCGCCGTCTACGGCGCCAAGGAGCGCGGGCGCGGCGCCTGGTGTTTTTTCAGCGAAGCCATGACGCGGGCCGCGCGCGAGCGCCTCGCCCTCGAATCGCGCCTGCGCGCGGCGCTGGCGCTCGGCCACCTGCAGCTGCACTACCAGCCGCAGGTGGACATCGCCACCGGCCGGGTGATCGGCGCCGAGGCGCTGGTGCGCTGGATGGACCCGCAGGAGGGCATGATTTCCCCCGCGCGCTTCATCCCGGTGGCCGAGCACTCCGGCATGATCGGCCCGCTGGGCGAATGGGTCATGCACGAGGCCTGCCGCCAGGCCCAGGCATGGCGCGCCGCCGGGCTGCCCGGCCTGACCATGGCCGTAAACGTGTCGCCGCGCCAGTTCCACCTGACCGACCTGGCCGGCTGCGCGGCATCGGCCCTGTCCGCCTCGGGCTACCCGCCCACGCTGCTGGAACTGGAGATCACCGAGGGCGCGCTCGCCGAGCGCCCCGAGGAGGCCCGCCAGGTGCTGCTGCGCCTGCGCGGCCTGGGCCTGCGCATGGCCATCGACGACTTCGGCACGGGCTATTCGTCGCTCGCCCACCTCAAGCGCTTTCCCATCGACGTGCTCAAGATCGACCAGGGCTTCATCCGCGACCTGCCGCAGAACACCGACGACATGGCCATCTGTACGGCCATCATCGCCATGGGCCACAGCCTGGGGCTGGCGGTGCTGGCCGAAGGCGTGGAAACGCCCGAGCAGCTGGCCTTCCTGCGCGAGCGCGGGTGCGACCGCTACCAGGGCTACCTGTGCCAGCGCCCGTTGCCGGCCGAGGCGTTCACGGCGCTGCTGCGCGCGCAGGTGGGCGGGGCTGCCCACTGAGCCGGCACGGGTGACGGACGGATGGGTGGATTGATTGCTATGAAAATAATAGCGATATGCCTTAGTGGATCATGTGCTGGAGGCTGTTTTGGCTTGAATCCTCCACCGGGTTCGCCGTGGCGCCTCAGGGCCTGGCGCCCTGCGAGCGGCGCAGCTCCGCGCAAGGGTCGCGCGCCGGCAGGGCCGGGGTGGCCTGCACCGCGTCGGTGTCGCCCGCTTGCGGGTCGGGCGCCCCGCCGGCCTGCGCCAGCGCCACCTTGGCCGTGAGGCCGGGGAACCAGTGCGTGGGCACGCCCACGCCGTGCAGCACGTGGCCACCGCCGGCCACCAGCACCACCACCTGCCCGGGGCGCCGGGCCGCCGCGGCCACCGCCGCCATGCGGGCGTCGCGGGCGATCTGGATGCGGGCCATGCCGGGGATCTGCGACTCGGGCAGCAGGCCGCAGTGCCCCTCGCGCAGGGCGGTGTGCTGGCGCGCCAGCGCCGCGGCGTCCAGGTGCCGGTCCCAGCGCTCGTCCCGCATCGCCTCGCGCAGGTCCGCCCGCGGCAGGTTGCCGCCGCGCACCGGCACGCCGGCCCGCACCGCGGCCATGGCCACCGGGCCGTACTGCGCCCACGGCCAGGCCGCCGCGTTCCAGCCGAGCGCCTGCTGCACCTGGCCTTCAGTCGCGTCGCGGGGCAGTCCGTCGGTGGCTCGCCCGCTGTCGGCCATCTCCATCACCAGCGCCGCCAGTTGCCCGCGCGCGGCCAGCCACTGCACGGCCTCGCGCTCCAGCGCCTGGTGTTCGGGGGCATCGTGCTGCTCGCCGATCAGCAGCACATCGGCGGGCAGCAGGGCCTGGACCTGGGCGAGCCAGGGGGTGGGGGCGGCAGGCTCCGGGGGCGCATGCGCACAGCCGGCGAGCAGGGCCAGCAGCGCGGTGGCCGCAAGGCGGGTGCCTCGTGGCCATCCCGCGCTGCTGAATCGATGTCCTGAAAGCCTGGAAGGCGGGCGCGATGGGAGGAAGGGGCGGTGCATGTGCGCATGCTAAAGCCATGCCCCGCCCGGTTCTTCCTGCCGTGCCGTTGGACCGTGCGGCTGTCAACCGCGGCGCTTGACCGTGGCTGAAAACGTGCTGATGGGACTGTCGCACCCGTTATAGAGGTCGTCGAACAGGGCGTTTTTCACCGCATGGCCGCGGGTCTCGAACAGCATGAGGTTCTCGTTGGAGCGGTAGTGGGACTGGCCATCCAGGTTGTAGGAGCCCGTCATGACGATGCTGGAGCCGTCCTGGCGCTCCAGGATGTAATTCTTGGCATGGCCCACGGCCTGTTCCGCGGTGTTGAAGTGCTGCGCTGTTGCCAGGGTTTCGCTCGGCGCGAAATGCCGCAGGTTGAGGGTGCCCACGGGGGAAGACGCCGGATGGGCGAAGAACTTGCGGGCCGCCCGTTCCAGCGCCGCCCGGTTGTCCTCGTTGATCAGCACATTGACGTTGCAGCCCCTGGCGAGCGCGTCGGTGATGAGCGCCATGCCTTCGCTGCCGATGGTCTTGTTCACGATGTTGATCGTTTCCCCTGGCTGGGCCCCGGAAAAGAACCGGGACATGACCTGTCCGATGGGCTTGCCTTCGATGTGGCCGCGCGTGGAGAACATGTTCTTGTAGCCGCTCGACGTGTTCTGCACCCAGAGCACCTTGTGCGCTGCGCCATCGAATTCCACCCCTGCCTGGGCCAGGGAGTCGCGCAGGCGCGCGACGGCCTGTTCCTTGTGCGGTCCGGCCTGATCGAGTGGCGATTCGATGTCGACCGTTCCCAGGGCCTGGATGCGTGACAGGTCCTTCATCTTCTCCATGACCAGTTCGCCGTCGCTGTTCACCTGGAGCTGCCCGCCGTGCACGGTGTGCCTGCCGATCAGTTCGTCGAGAAAATAGTCCCGCTGCCGTGCTGCCAAGGGCTGGCTCAGCGTGACGCATCCGCCGTCCATCCAGCTGTCCTTGGTCTTGTTGGCCAGGCTCGCTCCGAGGGTGGCGGCGACCCCCTTGTCATTGATGCAGAACTTGTTGTGGTGCGACCCGGCCACGCCCTTGGCCTTGGCGGCGACGAAGTAGAGGTTGCACAGGGGCCGGGTGATCTTCAGGCTCGCGTCGGTCTGCTGCCGGTTGTAGGCCTTGACGACCGCGGGCCACGTGGTGGTGGCATGCGTTCGGCTGCTCGAGCGCAGGCTCATGTTGGTCGTGACGTTCTGGCCCACGACCGCGGAGATGACCGCGTTGGTCTGCAGCTTGTTGTCGTTGTAGAAAAGGACGAACGAAAAGTCCTTGTCGTGCTGCTTCCTGGCGAGCGATTCCAGGATCGCGAACATCGTCCCGGAGATCTTTTCGGGGTCGTGGTCCTTGGCCGGATTGACGTTGAACGACGTGATGATGGCGAACTTCTCGGCCGAGTCGATGGTCATCCGGATGAGCTTCTTTTGCCGGTCTTCGCTGGTCGGGGCCAGGGTCAGCACGAACGCGTGGTCGTCCCGATGGCAGTAGGCCGCTTTCCCGGCGGCGATCAGTTCCGCATGAAGACCGTCTGTGAACTGGCCCAGCGGCGCGCCCGCTGTCTGCCGTGGGTGGCGTGTCTCGCCCGTGTCCGGGCCGGCAGCCCCCTCGGTCGGAGCGATGAACGGGGCCGCCACGCGGGACGCTGGCGCATTGCGCTGCGAATCCGCAGGCTGCGCGCCCTGCGCTGGCGAGCGCGAAGGGTGGGAGGAAAGCCGCGCGTTCCTGCCGGCCACCGAAGTGCCCGTCGACCTTTGGCGGGCCAGGGGCATGCCTTCAGCGGATTCCAGGCTCGATGATCGGCTGGCAGGCGAGGGACCTCGGGGGGACTGCGGTGCGGGTGCCGCGCTGCCGGGTCGAGGTGCGCGGCTGCGCCCTGCGTCCGATGAAATCATTTTTCATTCCCTTAAACGGAGTGATCCTGCCGCTCTCCCGCCTGGAAACGCCGAATGCGCGCGAAGCCGTTGCCGCGCAGGCGAACGCGCGCCGGACTCACACCTCGGTGACGAACTGCTCGCGCGGACGGCGCACCTTGGGCAGCGGCGCCAGCCAGTCCTGGTCGGCCTGGCGGTAGCCCAGCGGCACGATCGCCACGCTGCGCAGTCCGCGGGCGCGCAGGTCCAGGAGGGTGTCGAGCGCGTCGGGGTCGAAGCCTTCCATCGGCGTGCTGTCCACCGCCTCGTAGGCCGCGGCCATCAGCGCGGCGGACAGGGCGATGTAGGCCTGACGGGCGGCGTGCTGGAAGTTCACCTCGGCGCCGCGCTGCGGGTAGGTGCCCAGCAGCATGTTGCGGTAGTTCTCCCAGCCTTCGTTCTTGAAGCCGCGCACCGCGTTGGTGTAGTCGAACATGGCGTTGATGCGCTCGGGCGTGTAGTCGTCCCACGCGGCGAACACCAGCAGGTGCGAGCCGTCCGTGATCTGCGCCTGGTTCCACGCGATGGCCTGGATGCGCTGGCGCACCTCGGGCTGGGTGACGAGCAGCACCTCGAACGGCTGCAGCCCGCTGGAGGTGGGCGCGAGCCGCGCGGCTTCGAGGATGCGCTCGACCTTCTCCTCGGGCACCTGGCGGGCCGGGTCCATCTTCTTGGTGGCGTAGCGCCACTGCAGGCGCTCGATCAGCGGGGTGGCATCGGGCCCGTGGATGGCGGTTTCGAGTTCGGCGGCCAGTTCGGCGGTGGGGGACATGGTGGATTCCTGGAAAGGGAGGGTGGGATGAAGGGATGGGCGGGCGTGCCACCGGGAACCGGGGCACGTTGCCTGGAATATGGCGCCAACGGCCAGGGCGCATAAGCCCCGGCGCGGGAATCACAGCGTTTCGATCCAGGAAACAAAAAACCGCGGCAGCGCGCGCGCCGGCCGCCCAGAGGGGCCGCCATCGCGCGGCCCTGCCGTGCATACACCCAGGCACTTTCACCCTCTGAAAAACCCTCGCCGTCCTCGTTGACATTGGGCAAACCGGACGGCGGGCCACCGGAGTAAAACGGGGGCCTTGTGCACCGTGGAAGCCCCAGCGACATGCAACGCGACCCCTTCACCCCCGTGGCGTCCGACGCCACTCCCGTGCAGCCCATCAGCCTCGACGTGCTGCGCGAAAAGTACCTCAAGCCCGGCGAGACGGAGGTGCAGGATCTCTACCGCCGCGTGGCGCGGGCCTTGGCTTCGGTGGAACCCGCCGCCGAGCGCGCGGCGCACGAGGCGCGCTTTCTCGCCAACCTGCGCGCGGGCGCCATCGGGGCGGGCCGCATCATGAGCGCCGCCGGCACCGACATCCAGGCGACGCTCATCAACTGCTTCGTGCAGCCCGTGGGCGACTGCATCCAGGGCATGGACGATGGCGGCTATCCCGGCATCTACGAGGCCCTGCGCGAGGCCGCCGAGACCATGCGGCGCGGCGGCGGCGTGGGCTACGACTTCTCGCGCATCCGGCCCAAGGGCGCGCAGGTCAAGGGCACGGCCTCGCTGGCCTCGGGGCCGTGCAGCTACATCAACGTGTTCGACCAGTCGTGCTCCACGGTGGAGAGCGCCGGCGCGCGGCGTGGCGCGCAGATGGGCGTGCTGCGCATCGACCACCCCGACGTGCTCGAATTCATCACCGCCAAGCGCACCCCCGGGCGATGGAACAACTTCAACGTGTCCGTCGGCGTGACCGATGCCTTCGTGCAGGCCGTGGCCGATGGCCAGCCGTGGGACCTGGTGCACCCCGCGCGCCCCGGCGCCGCGCTGCTGGCGCAGGGCGCGGTGCAGCGCACCGACGGCCAGTGGGTCTACCGCACCGTGCCGGCCCGCGACCTGTGGGACACCATCATGCGGTCGGCCTACGACTTCGCCGAGCCGGGCATCCTGTTCCTCGATGCGATCAACCGCGACAACAACCTGCATTACTGCGAGGCGATCGCGGCGACGAATCCCTGCGTCACGGCCGACACCTGGGTGCTGACGGCGGACGGCCCGGCGCAGGTGGCCGACCTCATCGGGCGGCGGTTCGGCGCGGTGGTGGACGGCCGGGTCTTCTGCACGGAAAGCGAAGGATTTTTCAAGACCGGCCACAAGCCCGTGATTGCCCTGCGCACGCGCGAAGGCCACACGCTGCGCCTCACGCCCGACCACCGCGTGCGCCGCGTGGCGCGGCAGACCCGCTACGCCCAGTCCCTGGAGTGGACGGCGGCCGGCGACCTGCAGCCGGGCGACCAGATCGTGCTGCACGACCACCGCGCGCTCGGCGGATGGGACGGTGCGGGCACCGAGGCCGAGGGCTACCTGCTCGGCCTGCTCGTGGGCGACGGCACCTTGAAGGCCGACAAGGCCGTGATCTCGGTCTGGGCACCCGAATTGCGGCAGGTGGGCAACGGCACCGTGGCCCATGCCGCCACCGGCGCGGCAGGCATCGTGCAAGCCGCCGAAGCTGCCGCGGCCACGTTGTCCCACCGCTCTGATTTCAGCGGCTTCCAGCGCCCCGTCGGCACGCGCGGAGAAGCCCGCATGGCCAGCGCGGCGCTGTGGCGACTGGCGCACGCCATGGGCCTGCGGCCCGGCCACAAAACGATCACGCCGGCCATGGAATGCGGCTCCTCCGCCTTCGCCGCCGGCCTGCTGCGTGGTTTGTTCGATGCCGACGGTTCGGTGCAGGGCGCCCAAGACAAGGGCGTGAGCGTGCGCCTGTCGCAAAGCGATGCCGAACTGCTGCGCACCGTGCAGCGCATGCTGCTGCGCTTCGGGATCGCCTCCACGCTGTACACCGGCCGCCGCCCCGCGCAGCACTCTGTGCTGCCCGACGGGCGTGGCGGCACCCGGGCCTACCCCACGCAGGCGCAGCACGAACTGGTGGTGTCCGGCGACAACCTGCAGGTGTATGCCGATCGCATCGGCTTTGCCGACACCGCCAAGGCCGCTCGCCTGGAGTCCGCCCTGGCGGGCGACCAGCGCCGGCTGAACCGTGAGCGCTTCACCGCCACCGTGGATTGCATCGCGGCCGATGGGTGCGAGGACGTGTACGACGTCACCGTGGCCGACTGCCACGCGTTCGACGCGAATGGCCTGTATGTGCACAACTGCGGCGAGCAACCGCTGCCGCCCTACGGCTGCTGCGACCTGGGGCCCATCATCCTCACGCGCTTCGTGCGTAACCCGTTCGGGCTGGCGGGCGCGCCGGCCTTCGATTTCGAGGCCTTCGAGCAGAGCGTCGCCACGCAGGTGCGCGCGCTCGACAACGTGCTGGACGTGACCTTCTGGCCGCTGCAGGCGCAGCGCGAGGAGTCGGCGGCCAAGCGGCGCATCGGCGTGGGCTTCACCGGCATGGGCAACGCGCTGGCCATGCTGTGCCTGCGCTACGACCGCGACGCGGGCCGCGCCATGGCCGCGCGGATCGCCGAGTGCCTGCGCGATGCCGCCTATGCCGCATCGGTGGCGCTGGCGCGCGAGAAGGGCGCATTCCCGAAGTTCGATGCGGCCGGCTACCTGGCGCCCGGCACCTTCGCCAGCCGGCTGCCGCAGGCGCTGCAGGCGCAGATCCGCGAGCATGGCATCCGCAACAGCCACCTGCTGTCGATCGCGCCCACGGGCACGGTGAGCCTGGCCTTCGCCGACAACGCCTCCAACGGCATCGAGCCGCCGTTTTCGTGGACTTACAAGCGCAGGAAGCGCGAGGGCGACGGCCGCATGAGCGAATACGCCGTGGAAGACCACGCCTGGCGGCTGTACCGCGAACTGGGCGGCGATGTGAACGCGCTGCCCGACTACTTCGTGAGCGCGCTGTCCATGCCCGCCGCCGACCACATCGCCATGATGGAGGCGGTGCAGCCCTTCGTGGACACGGCGATCTCCAAGACGGTGAACGTGCCGGCCGACTACCCGTACGAGGACTTCAAGGGCCTGTACCTCGCCGCCTGGCGCGCGCGCCTCAAGGGGCTGGCCACCTACCGGCCCAACACCATCCTGGGCGCCGTGCTGGAAACGCATGCGCCTGAGGCCGCGCAGGCCCCGGCCGCGCCCGTAGCGGCATCAGCATCGGCCGCAGCCCCCATCGACCCGATGCGCACCGTGATCGAAAGCCGCCCCAAGGGTGCCCTGCCGGCCGTGGCCGAGAAGGTGGAGTATTGGACGCAGGAGGGCCACAAGACGCTGTACCTGGTGGTGTCGTTCCTGCCGGTGCCGAATGCCGGCGGCACGGGCACGGTGGACCGCGCCATCGAGTTCTTCATGCCGGTGGGGCAGAGCGGCGAATCGCAGCAGTGGATCACCTCCAGCATGCGCATGCTCTCGCTGGCCGCGCGCGGCGGCTTCCTGGAACGCGCCCTGAGCGACATGCGCAAGGTGGCGTGGGACCGCGGCCCCGTGCGCCTGGGCACGCGCCAGCGCGAAGACGGCACGCGCGTGCCGCTGTGGCACGACTCCGAAGTGGCCGCCATGGCCTATGCCATCCAGAACATCCTGGCCAGCCGCGTGCCCGACCCGGTGCAGCAGGTGCTGCCGCTGGACGAGCCCGAGGCGCCCATGGGCATGCCGCCCGCGATGGCCGGCAAGAAGTGCCCCGAGTGCGGTGCGCACGCGGTGATCCGCAAGGACGGCTGCGACTATTGCACGCAGTGCGGGCACCTGGGCACGTGCGGGTGAGGTGTGGGCAGGGCCAATGGCCGGCGCACAGCTAGCGCAGGCCCAGCCGGGTGAGTTTCTTGATCAGCCCGGCGCGCGAGATGCCCAGGCGGCGCGCGGCCTCCGACTGGTTGCCCTGGGTGGCCTCCATCGCTTCCCGCACCATGCGGGTTTCCAGCTCGAAGATGGCCGCATCCAGCGCGCCGACGGGGGCGGCCGCTGCCGCATCGGCCGGGCCCGCATCCGGCAGGTGCGCCAGGTCGCCGCTGGCGAACCGCAACAGGTCGAGGTCGATGCGCAGGTGGCCCGGGGCGATCAGCGCACCGGCCGACTCCACCAGGGCCCGGAGCTGGCGCACGTTGCCCGGCCAGGGCTGCGTGGCCAGCCAGGCCTGGGCGTCGGGCGCGAACAGGGCCTGCGGCGCCACGCGGCGCAGAAAGTGCGCGGCCAGCAGCGGCACGTCCATGCCCCGCTCGGCCAGCGGTGGGATGCGCATCACCACGCCCTTGAGCCGGTAGAAGAGGTCCTCGCGAAAGCCGCCGTCCTGGATCATGCCCTCCAGGTCGCGGTGCGTCGCCGACACCACGCGCACGTCGGCCTTCTTCATCTCGCGCCCGCCCACGGGCAGGAAGGTGCCCTCTTGCAGGAAGCGCAGCAGCTTGACCTGCATGGCGGGCGGCATCTCGCCCACTTCGTCCAGGAAGAGCGTGCCGCCGTGCGCGGTTTCCACCAGGCCCGGCTGGTCGCGGTGGGCGCCGGTGAAGCTGCCTTTCAAGTGGCCGAAAAGCTCGCTCTCCAGCAGCTCGCTGGACAGGGCGCCGCAATGGATGATCGCGAAAGGGCCCTGCCGGCGAGCGCTGCATTGGTGCAGGGCTCGGGCCACCAGCTCCTTGCCCGTGCCGGTGGGCCCGAGCACCATCACGCTCACCGAGGTGCCGGCCACGCGGCGCACCATGGCGCGAAGCTGCTGCGCGGCAGGCGACTGGCCGACGATGCCCAGGTCTTCGCTGCCCTCGCGTGCGCGCAGCTCCCGCAGTTCTTCGTCCAGGCGGGATTTGTGCATGGCGCGCGAGACGACGAAGCGCAGCATGTCCGGGTCGATGGGCTTGGTGAGGAAGTCCCACGCGCCCTTTTCGGCGGCGCGCAGGGCGAGTTCCCGGTCTCCGTGGCCGCTCAGGACCACCACGACCGAGCCCGCGAACTGCCCGATCAGCTCCAGGCCCGCTTCGGGGTCCATGCTGGGCGGCATGGCGAGGTCAAGCAGCACCACGTGGGCGCGGTCCTGTCCGAAGGCCCAGGCGGCCTCTTCGCCGCTGCCGGCCACGGTGACCCGGTGGCCCAGTTCGCGCAGGAAGGAGCTGCCCAGCCGCTGGTAGGCGGGCTCGTCGTCCACCAGCAGGATGTGGCCCAGGGAGGGAGAAGCGGTCATGGTCGGTGGGGAGGAAAGGTCAGGGTGAAGCAGGTGCGCCAGGGCGGGCGCTCGGTCAGTGCGGCCGTGCCGCCGTGCGCGGCCATGATGCGCGCAACGATGGCCAGGCCCAGCCCGGTGCCGCCCGGGCTGCGCGAGGCGAAGGGCTGGAACAGCCGCTCGCGCAGCTCGGCGGGAATGCCGGGCCCGTCGTCGCAGACATGCAGCCGCAGGCCGTCATCGCCCGGCTCGGCATCCACGTGCACCCGCCGCTGGCCTGCAGCGGCCTGGGCGTTGGTGAGGAGGTTGGCCAGCACCTGGTCCAGCCGCGCGGGGTCGGCGTGCACGGGGCAGGGCCCGTCCAGCCCAGGCCCCAGTTCCACGGATGGGGCGTGGCGGATCGCCTGGCGCACCTGCTGCGACAGGTCGATGGCCCGCGGCTCGATCTGCCAGGGCTTGGCGTAGTCCAGCAGGTCCTCCGCCAGGCGCGAGATGCGGGCGATCTGCTCCTGCACGTCCTTGCGGACCTCGGCCGGTGAAAAGGCCGTGGCCATGGCGATCACGTTCAGCGGGTTGCGCAGGTCGTGCGCGACCGTGGCCGCGAGTGAGCCCAGTTCGGCCAGGCGGGCCTGCAGCTGCCGCTCGCGCTCGCGCTGCTCTGCGGCCGCGGCGTTTTCCACCTGGCCCGCCGCCTGCACTAGCACGGTGCCGAACAGCTCCGCCAGATGCCGCTGCCCCGGCGGCGCCTGCTCGAAGCCATGCAGCCGGGCCTGCCACTGGGCGCCGTCCTTGCGGCAGTGCACCGTGGGGGTGTGCGGATCGGGGGCGAGCGAGGGGCCCGTGACCACCCGCACGGCCACGCCCATGCGCTGGGACAGCAGCGAGGCGGCGACGGACGAGAGTTCGCCGAGCGATTGGGCCGTGGACAGCGCGCCGCGCCAGGTGTCCAGGTCGTGCGCCGTGGGGGTGCCCCCGGGGTAGACCAGGCGCTCGGCCAGCCGGCGCACCGGCCCGCTCCAGGCCAGGCAGGTGGCGGCCACCACGGCGGAGGTGAGCCAGCGCGACTCCACCGGCAGCAGCAAGGTCAGCGGCACGGCCAGCAGGCCCAGGAACAGCACGATCGCCCAGGCCAGGGCCCGCCGCGCCCAGGCGTTGGCCATGAAGACCCGGTAGCGCAGGATGCCGTAGACCAGGATCAGCGGGTACGCAGGGAAAGCCAGCACCTGCCAGGGGTACTGGGGAATGCGCAGGGCCGCGAACGCGTAGCCCGAGATGCACATCAGCCCCCAGCCGCACGAGAGGGCCACGGCCGCGATCTGCCGGCGTTCGGTGGCCACCCGCGTCTGCCAGAAGGCCTTGGCCAGCACGAGCAGGCCCGCGCTCGCGCAGGTGGCCCAGACCAGGCTGGTGGTCCATCCGGCCGCATTGGGCACCACCACCCACTGCACACCGGTGAATGGCGGAAAGTGCTCGAACGCGCCCGGCGGCACCCACCAGGACAGCGCGGTCGCGCCGCACGCCGCGCCGTAGGCCAGCCGCAAGGCCCAGGGCCGCAGCCGCTGGCCCGTGAAGATGGCGCAGAAGTGCAAGAACGCTGCGGACGTGATGGGCACCGTCGCCAGCAGGGCCATGGCGAAGGGCGCGGTGCCGATGCCGGCCCAGTTGGGCAGCTCGTTGCCCACGATCCACAGCCCCACGCCGAGCAGGAAGACGATCAGCAGCCGGGCGCCCGCCACGTGCTGGGCCCACAGCCACAGCACGCCGGACAGGGCCAGGGTCTGAACGAATGCCAGGGCGAGCGCGATGTGAATGGCCATCCGGCACTGTAAACCGAGTCGACAGCGCGCCCGCCGCAGCTGTCTACCGCGTTGACAGGTGGATTGAAAAACCGTTTGAAATCAACGGTCTGTGTGCTGGCACGTGCCCTGCAATACAGAAGGCATGAAGACCGCCACACCCCTCCTTGTGCCCCGCGATGCCGATGCCCGTGCCTCTGCCGAGGCGCCGGCGCCCCTGGATCTGGCCACACTGCTGGGCGCGGCGCAATGGCACCGGCTGTCGCCGGCGATCCGCCGCCGGTTCGCGGCAGGCCATGCGCCGGTGCGCTACAGCGGCGCGCTGGACGTCCGGCGGTCCCGCATGGGCCGGTGCTTTGCCTGGGCCTCGCGCCTGCTGGGCGGGCCGCTGCTGGATGCCGACGAGGACGGCGTGCCCGCCGAGGTGCGGGTGCACTGCGACGCCCGCGGCGGTGTCGTGTGGGAGCGCCGTCTTCGCCTGCCGGGGCGGCGCGACGCCGCCGTCGTGCGCTCGACCAAGCTGCGCGGCCCGGACGGCGGCCTGCAGGAGCGCACGAGCGGCGGGCTGTCCATGGCGCTCGACGTGGTGGTGGAGGACGGGGCCCTGGTGTTCTACAGCCGCCGCTATTTCCTGGCGCTGGGCGCGTTCTGCGTGCCCATTCCCGATTGGCTCACGCCGGGGCGGTGCCGGGTCGAGCACCGCGACGAAGGGCCGGGCACGTTCCGCTTCACCCTGGACATGGCACACCCGCTGTGGGGGTGCACGTTTTTTCAAACCGGTGTGTTCACCGATCCCGAGGAGTGATTCCATGGACATCGTTTTCATCGTTCTGACGGTGCAGGCCCTGATGGGGGCGTTTGACAACCTCTGGCACCACGAGTGGTCCGCCCGCCTGCCGCAGCGAACCTCGGCCCGCCACGAGCTGCTGCTGCATGCGGCGCGCGAGGCCATCTACGGCGTGCTCTTCCTGGGGTTCGCCTGGGTGCAGTGGCAGGGCTGGTGGGTGCTGCTGCCGACGGCCCTGCTGGCGGTGGAGATCGTGATCACCGCGGCGGACTTCCTGGAGGAGGACCGCAGCCGCCGCCTGCCGCCCGCCGAGCGGGTGCTCCACACGCTGCTGGCGGTGAGCTATGGCGTGCTGGTCGGCGTGATCGCGCCCCTGTTCGCGGCGCACGCGGCCCTGCCGACCGGCGTGGTGCGGGTCGAGCACGGGGCCTGGTCCTGGCTGTTCACGGTGGCGGCCTTGGTGGTGCTGGCCTGGAGCGTGCGCAATGCGTTCGCCGTCGTGCGGCTGCGGGCGGCCGTGCCGTCCGCTGAACCCCTGCCCGTTGCCGCCCACGGGCCTGCGGTGCTGGTGACGGGCGCCACCGGCTTCATCGGCACGGCGCTGGTGCGCCGGCTGCAAGGCGAAGGCCGGCGCGTGATCGTCTGGACGCGCGATCCGCTGCAGGCCCGTGCGACCTTCGGCCCGCAGGTCTGGGCGCTGGACCGCCTGGAGGACATCCCGGGCGAGACGCGCATCGACGCCGTGGTCCACCTCGCCGGCGCGCCGGTCCTGGGCCGGCCATGGACCCGCGCGCGGTGCCGGCAAATGGTCGAGAGCCGGGTCGGAACGGCCCGGCAGCTCCTGGTGCTGATGCAGCGCCTGCATTGCCCGCCCGCCGTGCTGGTGGGGGCTTCGGCCGTGGGTTTCTACGGCGTGCCCGCGGCGGACACCCCGTTGGACGAACGCGGCGCGCCGCAGCCCGGGCGCTTCCAGTCGGACCTGTGCGCCCAGGTGGAGCGCGCGGCAGGCGCGGCACAGGCCCTGGGCGTGCGGGTGGTCTGCCTGCGGATGGGCCTGGTGCTGGGGCCGCAGGGCGGGGCCTATTCGCCGCTGGCCTGGGCGGCACGGGTCGGGCTCGGCGCCGTGCTCGGCAGCGGCCGGCAGCGCGTGCCGTGGATTCACCGCGACGATGCGGTGGGCCTGGTCTGCCATGCCCTGTCCCGCCCCGGCATGGCCGGCCCAGTGAATGCCGTGGCGCCGGACGTGCCCTCGCAGGCGCGGTTCGCCGCGGCGATGGCGGCCTCTTTCGGCAGGCCGGTCCTGCTGCGGATGCCGGCGTGGCCCCTGCGCGCTGCGCTGGGGGAAATGTCCGAACTCCTGCTCTGCGGGCAGCACGCGGTGCCCCGGCTCGCCCTCGCCGAGGGCTATGTGTTCACATACCCCTCGCTGGCCGGCGCGCTGGGCGTCCTCGCCCGGCCCGGGGCCGCGGCCCCGGGCGAACCGCTGCGCCCCGCGGCCCGGCCCTCCTGACCCTGGTGGATTGGTTTGCTATTAATTAAATAGCATCGAAGGCAATGAGTACTAGGGCATTCGGCCTTTTTCATCGCAATCCTGGGTGCGGGAAGGGGGCCGGTGCCGCGCGGCGATACTTTCCCCTCCCCTGGATTTCGCCGCTTCGCGCCCGCCGATGCTCTCTTTTCCACCTGCCCGCATTCTTCTAACCCTGGCCCTGGCCCTCGCGGCCGCGGTGGTGTGTCTGGCCCTGCACACGCCGCTGCCCTGGATGATCGGCCCGCTGGTCGCCACCGCGCTGCTGTCCATCTCGGGCGTGCCCACGGCCAGTTCGCGGCGCCTGCGCAATGCCGGGCAGTGGACCCTGGGTGCAGTGCTGGGTTTGTATTTCACGCCGCAGGTCACCGCGCTGGTGGCGGGGCTGTGGTGGGCGATCGCGCTGGGTGTGGCGTGGGCGCTGTTCGGGGGCTGGCTGTTCGGCGCGTGGCTGTACCGCGTACATGCGCCGCATTTGCAGGGCGTCCCGGCGCCGGTGGTGCGCGCGACCAGCTATTTCTCGGGCGCCATCGGCGCGGCCTCGGAGATGACCCTGCTGGCCGAGCGCGAACACGCCCGCACCGACCTCGTGGCCGCCAGCCACAGCCTGCGGCTGGTGATCGTGACGGTGACCATTCCGTTCGCGCTGCAGTTCAGCGGCCTGCACGGCCTGGACCTGCTGCCGCCCGCCGTGCGCGTGGTGGATGTGCAGGGCCTGGCGCTGCTGGCCGGCCTCACCGGCCTGGGCGCGCTGGCGATGGACCGCCTGGGCCGCGCCAACCCCTGGTTCATGGGCGCGCTGCTGGTCTCGATGGGCCTGGCCATGGCGGGCATCACGCTGTCGGCCGTGCCGCAGGCGCTGATCAACGCGGCGCAGCTGGTGATCGGCGTCAGCCTGGGCGTGCGCTTTCGCCCCGGCTTCTTGCACACCGCGCCGCGCTGGCTGGGCTCGGTGGCGATCGGCACGCTGGTACTGCTCGCCGTGTGTGCGCTGTTCGCGGTGGCGCTGTCCCGGGCCACCGGGCTGCACTGGGTGACGATGGTGCTGGCCTCGGCCCCCGGCGGCATCGCCGAGATGTCGATCACCGCCAAGGTGCTGCAGCTGGGCGTGCCGGTGGTGACGGCCTTCCAGGTGTGCCGGCTGATCGCCGTGCTGCTGCTGGTGGCGCCGTTGTATCGGTGGATTTACCCGGGAGATGCGTCGGCCGGTTGAAGGGCCGGCAGGCTTCCGGAACGCCCATGCTAGATTGCCCGCACCATGCTCCAGCCCACGCCACCCAAGCTGCCCATCAACCTGCTTGATTTGCTGCACCAGCGCACCGTGGAGGGGGAGCGGATCGAATACAAGGAGGGCTGGAATCCCGATGCCATCCTTCGCACGCTATGCGCGTTTGCCAACGACTTCGAAAACCTGGGTGGTGGCTATGTGGTGATCGGGCAGGACTGCGATGCCAACGGCCAGCCCGTCTTTCCGCCCAAGGGGCTGGCGGCGAATCAACTCGACAAGATTCAGCGGGAACTGCTGGCCGCATGCCAGTTGATGCAGCCGCCCTACTTTCCCGTACTGAGCCTGGAGGTCGTGCAAGGCCGCCATCTGGTGGTGCTGTGGGCGCCCGGCGGGCAGAACCGGCCCTACAAAGTGCCGGAAGCGGTGACGGCCAGGCACAAGGTCTGGTACCCCTATATCCGCCGCTACAGCAGCACCGTGCAGGCCAAGGGCGAGACGGAGCAGGAGCTGCTGAGCCTGACGGCCAAGGTGCCTTGGGACGACCGGTTTTGTCAGGCAACCACGGTGGCTTCGCTGTCCAAGCCGTTGATGCAGGGATTCCTGCAGGAGGTGGACAGTGCCTTGGCCGCCGATGCGGCCGACCTGTCGGTCGAAGCGCTGGGCCGGCAGATGAATGTGGTGGGCGGGCCTGCCGAGTCGCCCTGGCCCAAGAACGTGGGGCTGCTGTTCTTCAACGAGGCACCCACGGATTTCTTTCCGGGCGCACAGGTGGATGTGGTGGCGTTTCCTCAAGGCACTGGCGGGGATGTCATCGTCGAGAAGTCTTTCCAGGGCCCGTTGTCGCGCATGGTTCGCGAGGCGCTCGATTACCTGCAGCGCAACTACCTGCACGAAACGGTGGCCAAGCACCCCCAGCGGGCCGAGGCCACTCGGGCCTGGAATTTCCCGTTCGCGGCGGTGGAGGAGGCGTTGGTGAATGCGGTGTACCACCGCACTTACGAGAGCCACGATCCGGTGGAGGTCCGCATCGGCCCGGATGAACTGGTGGTGCTGAGTTACCCGGGGCCGGATCGGTCGGTGCGGCTGGAGGATCTGCGGACAGGCCGTGCCGTCAGCCGGCGCTACCGCAACCGGCGCATCGGTGAGTTCCTCAAGGAGCTTCGGCTCACGGAAGGCCGCGCCACGGGCATCCCGAAAATTCTCAAGGCGATGCGTGCCAATGGATCACCGGAACCGGTGTTCGAAACCGACGACGAGCGGTTGTCGTTCGTGGTGCGATTGCCGGTGCACCCGCTGGCCCAACCAATCACCGCGGAAGTCACCGCGGAAGTCACCGCGGAAGTCACCGCGGAAGTCACCGCGGAAGTCGCGAGGCTTCTCGGGGTTTTGCAGGGGGAGATGCCCCGTGCGTCGTTGATGGACGCCGTGGGCCTCAAGCATGCGGAGCATTTCCGCAAGGCCTACCTACTGCCCGCTCTGGCCGCGGGCCTGGTGGAAAGGACCATGCCGGACAAGCCGAACAGCAAAAACCAGCGCTACCGGATCACGGCGTCAGGCACCCGCTGGCTTCGGCAGCATGCAGGCGAGCGCGTTGATTGAACTGAAGCAATAGGTCGCAGCTGGATGATGGCTCTAGATGGTCGACGGGCCATACAGGCCTTTTCACCTGCCAGCGGTCAGTGCACCACCACCGGGTTCTGCGCCAGCCCCACGTAGCCGTCCAGCGTGTCCTCGACTTCTTCCTGCGTGGGGGTATCGCGCTGCCAGGCCAGGATCTGCTGCTGGAACATTTCGGCCCACGAGCCGTCCAGGTACACCTCCTTGCCGGAGCGCTTGTCCACGATTTCGAAGCCGTGGCGCGCCAACTGGGGCGGGGTGGGCCAGCCTTTGGGGGCACCGTCCGCGGCGGCATCCGGCTGCATGTGGACCACCACGAAGGTTTCGGAGTCATAGAGCATGTGCATGGTGTTCCTCTGTCGGTGTGTTGCTGTCAGATGGCCACCCAGGTCGCTAAGTTCAAGCCCTGGCGCTTTCGGCGGTCGGTGAAAACCCGCCGGCTGCGTGAAAACAGTATTTCATGAATCCTGTGCGCGGGCGGCGTGATCCGCGAAGTAACCGCACTGTCCCACGCCCATGTGGGCGAAACCGCACAGGTTCTCGGGCGGTTCGCCGCGCCGCAAGCTGCGATCAGGGCGGCGCGTTGGCGCTCAGGCGCAGGTCGGCGAAGTCGCCGTTGGACTGCGTGATGCGGATGCGCGCCGGCAGAAAGCCCAGCGACGGCGCAAGCCACAGCTCGGCCTTCTGGTCGTATTCCTTGCGCGGCAGGCGCTGCAGCTTGAGTGCGGGAGTGGTGCCGCGGGGCAGGTCCAGCATCTCGGTGCCTTCCACGGTGAAGGTCCAGCGGTCGGCGTAGCGCGCGCCCACGGTGGTCAGGGTGATCTGGGTGCCGTCGGGGTAGCGCTCGGGGGCGGCGGCCAGCAGGGCGCCCAGCTGGATGAACACGCTCAGGCGGTCCTGCGCGCCGGCGCCGATGGCGGCCTGCGGCGTGTTGGCGCTGAAGGTCACGCGCCCCTGGCCGAAGTTGAAATGCGCGGCCTGCTCGCTGCGGGCCTTGTCGCCGAAGCGTTCCGGCTGCAGGCCGCTGGCGGTCACCTGGCCGGTGCTGGTCTGCGAGCGCGCGCCGATCAGGAAGGCCTTGATCTCCTGCCGGGCCTCGTAACGAGCGCCGTCGTGGCGCCACAGCAGTTCGGCGCTGGCGCGGTAGTTGAACTTCTTGGCCTGGCCGCTCACCTCGAACTCCAGGCGCACCGGATCGGGCAGGCGGGCGGGCGGCGGCGTGGTGCTGGCGGTGTTGGCGCCAGCGCCGGGCGGTCGGATGTCCACGCCGGCGCTGCTGTCCTGGGCGCTGTCGGTGGGGGAAGATGCCGCTGCGGTGGGCGAGGCGGCTGCGGCCGATGCGGGGCTGGACGCAGCGGAGGCGGCCTGCTCGGGCGCTGTGGCTGTCTCGGAGGCCGCGCCCTCCGGCACGACGGTTCCAGCCGATGCCATGGCCGTGGTGTCTGCGGCGGGAGCCTCTGCCGTGGCCGAGGCCTCGCCCGGGGGCATCGGCGGCGCTTCCTGCGCAACGGGCATCGATGGCGCGGGCGCGGGGGGCGCTGGCTTGCGCACGGGGGCCGGCCGGGGCCTGGGTTTGGCTGCTGCAGCGGGCGGGGTGGGCGCAGGGGCGGGAGCGGCTTCGGCCGGCGGCGGCGCGGCGGGCGGCTCGGGTGGGGGCGGTGGCGCCACGGTGCGGGTGTGGAAGGCCATGCGCACCGGCGCGCCGCGATCCTGTCCGCCGCCCAGGGGCAGGCCCACCAGCACCCAGGCGTGCACGGCCAGCACCAGCAGGGTCAGTAGGACGAGGACGCGGCGCGGCATGGATTCAGTGCCCGGACGACAGGATCGTCGCGGCGGTGGCCGGACGCCGGCCTGCAGCGCCGGCGCGGCCCGCCCGTGGCCCCGGCCCGCTCATGCGCAACCGTGGCCCAGGTCGCGCGACAGCGCCTGGGCGGCGGCGCGCAGCGGCGCGTCGATGGCGCCGCCCCAGGCGGGGTCGAACGTGGCGACCGAGCCCAGCGTGGTGATGCCCAGCGCCAGGTGCCCGTCGGCGTCGAACACCGGGGCGCAGAACGCGACGATGCCCGGCAGCAGGGTGTCCACCACGCGGGCCGCGCCGCGCTCGCGCACCTCGGCCAGCAGGGCGTCGACGGCGGCGGCGTCGGTGGGCAGATCGGTGCGGCCCAGCTTGGCGGCGTGGGCCAGCTCTTCCTGGAGCAGCGCGGCCGTGGCCTCGCGCGGCAGGTGGGCGCAAAAACAGCGGCCGGTGGCGGAGGCCAGCAGCGGCATGACGTCGCCCAGGCGCAGGTTGGCGGTCACGGCCTGGGGCGATTCTTCCCAGTGCACGATGGTCGGGCCGCGGTTGCCCCACACGGCCAGCGCCAGGGTGTGGCCGATGGTGTCCATGAGCGCGGGCATGCGTTCGCGCGCCAGGCGCATCGCGTCGAGCCGCGCGAGCGAGGCCAGGCCCAGCTTGAGCGCGGCCGGCCCCAGGTCGTAGCGCGCGGTGCCCGGGTCCTGCGCCACCAGCCCCAGGCGCTGGAAGCTCACGAGGTAGCGGTGCGCCTTGGCGGCGCTCATGCCGGCCGTGGCCGCGAGGTCCTTGAGCATCAGCGGTCCGCGCGACCGTGTCAGCCCCTCCAGCAGGGCGAAGCCGACTTCCACCGACTGTATGCCTGCCCGTTCCTTGTCCATCTGCACTAGAATTTCCAGAGTTTTGTTTAGTTAAATCAATTTAACCATTCGTAATTCGTGCCGGGCACCCGCCGCCGGCGCGTTGGAAGACAAGAGGTCTGAGCCCCATGAAACTCGCCACCTACAAAGATGGTTCCCGCGACGGCCAACTGGTCGTCGTCTCCCGCGACCTGGGCACGGCCCATTATGCGACCGGCATCGCGAGCCGCCTGCAGCAGGTGCTGGACGACTGGGGCTTCCTGTCGCCCCAGCTGCAGGACCTGTACGACCAGCTCAACGCCGGCCGCGCCCCGCACGCGTTTCCCTTCGATCCCGCCCAGTGCATGGCCCCGCTGCCGCGCGCCTACCAGTGGGCGGACGGCTCCGCCTACATCAACCACGTCGAACTGGTGCGAAAAGCGCGTAACTCCGAGGTGCCCGAGAGCTTCTACACCGACCCGCTGATGTACCAGGGCGGCAGCGACGACTTCATCGGCCCGCGCGACGACGTGGTCGTGCCGAGCGAGGCCATGGGCATCGACTTCGAGGCCGAGATCGCCGTCGTCACCGGCGACGTGAAGATGGGCACCACGCCCGAGCAGGCGCTGGACGGCGTCCGCCTGGTCATGCTGGCCAACGATGTTTCGCTGCGCAACCTCATCCCGGCCGAACTGGCCAAGGGCTTCGGTTTCTTCCAGTCCAAGCCCGCCACCGCGTTCAGCCCGGTCGCCATCACGCTCGACGAACTGGGGGACGCCTGGGACCAGGGCCGCGTGAACCTCACGCTGCAATCGACCTGGAACGGCCGCAAGGTCGGCATGTGCGATGCCGGCCCCGAGATGACCTTCCACTTCGGCCAGCTCATCGCCCACGTGGCCAAGACGCGCAACGTGCGCGCGGGCTCCATCATCGGCAGCGGCACGGTCAGCAACCGCGGTGTGGAGCAGAACGGCCGCACCGAGTGGCCCAAGGGCTACAGCTGCATCGCCGAAAAGCGCTGCATCGAGACCATCCAGGACGGCAAGCCCTCCACCGAGTTCATGAAGTTCGGCGACACCATCCGCATCGAGATGAAGAACAAGGCCGGCCAGAGCCTGTTCGGCGCCATCGACCAGAACATCGCGGCCCCGCAATGACGACCCGCGCGGGGCTGGCCCGGCTCGCGCTGGCGGCGTGGCTGTTGCTGCCGGGCGCCTTGCTGGCGCAGCAGGCGCCGGCCATGGCCGCGCCAGCCGCTGCCCCCGCGAGTGCCGCCAGTGTCGATGGCCGCGGTGCCCCGCGCTCCTGCCCGCCGGAGGCGGCCCCCTTCGATCCGGCCGAGATGCCGCAGGCCCTGAGCCATGCGCGCGACCGCGGCCTGCTGTGGCGCATCGACAAGGACGGGCGCACCAGCTGGCTCTACGGCACCGTGCACGCGGCCGAGCGCGGCTGGATGTTCCCCGGCCCGACGGTGCGCGCGGCCGTGATGGCCTCGGACCGCGTGGCGCTCGAACTCGACCTGCTGGACCCGGCCGTGATGCAGGCCCTGCAGGCGGCCATGGTGGCCCCGCCCGGTGCGCCCCCGCTGCCGCCGGCCCTGGCCGCCCGCCTCGCCGCCCAGGTGGATGCCGCCTGCCTGGCGCCGGCGATCGCCCGCCTGCGGCCCGAGCTGCAGGCCGTGACGCTCGTGGGGCAGTCGGCGCGCCGCTCGGGCGTGGACCTGGCCTACGGCATCGACGCCGTCATCGCCGGCATGGCCCGCGCGACGGCCAAGCCCATCGTGGCGCTGGAAACCCCCGAGCAGCAGATCCGCCTGCTGGCCTCCGACGACCCGGCCCGCACTGCGGCCGCCGTGGGGGCGGCGCTCGACCAGCTCGAAGGCGGGCAGGCGCAGCGCTCCATCACCAGGCTCACCCGGGCCTGGGCCGACGGGCGCCTGAACGTGCTGCAGACCTATTCGCAATGGTGCGAGTGCCTCGCCAGCGAGGCCGAGCAGGCCGAATACCGGCAGATGGTGGACGCCCGCAACCCCGGCATGGCCCGCGGCATCGCCGCCGCCCATGACGCCGGACACCGCGTGTTCGCCGCCGTGGGCGCGCTGCACATGGCGGGCCCCCAGGGGCTGCCGGCCCTGATGGCGCAGCAGGGCTTTCGCGTGCAGCGCGTGGTGTTCCCCGCGCCGGTGCCGCAAGCCGCACCGCCTCTCGGGGCTGGAAATGATTCCAAACCAAATCAGCCCCCAGCGCAATGAAATCTAGGGCATGTCGCTATCAAAATAGTAGCAAATAGAAAAACACGGATGCCCACCGGCGCATCCCTTTCCCCCGACCATTCCCTTGAAGGAGACAAAACCATGCACCGCAGAACCCTGCTCAAAAACGCCCTGGCCGCCGCTGGCGCCACCGCCGGCGCCGCCATGCCCTGGGCGGCCCGGGCCCAGTCCGACTACCCCAGCCAGCCGATCCGCTGGGTCGTTCCGTACCCGGCCGGCGGCGGTACCGACGTGCTGGCGCGCACCGTGGCCGAAGCCCTGCGCGGCCCGCTGGGCCAGCAGATCGTGGTGGACAACCGCCCCGGCGCCTCCACCAACATCGGCGCGCAGATGGTCGCCACCGCCAAGCCCGACGGCTACACGCTCATGTCGGCCGACAACGCCCTGCTGGCCTACAACGAGCACCTGTTCAGCAAGCTGCCGTTCAGCCCGGAAAAGGACTTCACCTACATCGCCGGCCTGAGCCGCTTTCCGCTCGCGCTGGTGGTGCACCCGGCCTTCGAGGCCAAGACCGTCAAGGATCTGCTGGCCTACGCGCGCGCCAACCCGGGCAAGCTCAACTACGCCTCGCCGGGCAACGGCTCGCCGCACCACCTGGCGATGGAGATGTTCAAGAACCGCACGCAGACCTTCCTGACCCACATCCCTTACCGCGGCGCCGCGCCTGCGCTGCAGGACGTGATGGGCGGCCAGGTGCCCTGCATGTTCCTCGACCTGGCCGCCGGCCTGCCGGTGATCCAGGCCGGCAAGGTGCGGGCGCTCGCCATCGGCTCGGCCAAGCGCGTGCCCGGCCTGCCCGACGTGCCCACGCTGGCCGAGGCGGGCGTGCCCAACACCGAGGTCTATGCCTTCCAGGGCGTGCTCGGCCCCGCTGGCCTGCCGCCTGCGCTGGTGACCCGCCTCAACACCGAGGTCAACAAGGCCCTGGCCAGCCCGCCGGTGGTCAAGCGCATGCAGGATTTCGGCATGGAGCCCCTGGGCGGCACGCCCGAGCAGTTCCGCGCGATGGCCCGCGCGGAGGCCAAGCGGTGGGGGGAGATCATCAAGGCGGCGGGGGTGAAGCTGGATTGAGGGCGGCGCCGATCGCGGCGGGTGCCCAGCGACGCGTGGGCGTTCGCATGGGCAAGGGGTGAATCCGGCAACGGGGCGGCACTTAAACTGCGCCCCTTCTTTTTTGACGCCGCTTCGCCATGCATTCGATATCTCGCCAGCGCCCCGCCACCGAATTCCGGCTGGCGTGGCTTCGCGCAGGTCGGTCCATCTTGGCGACCGCTGCGTTGGTGGGGTTCGGTGCCGGTCCGGCAGGTGCTGCACCGCAGGCTTTCCCGGTCCTCGTCGATGCCGCCTTCTCGAAACCGGCGGCTGGCCACATCGCTTCGGCCGACACTTTGCAGGCGTTCCTGCGCCAGCTCCACCGCAACCGGCACGAAAACCGGTTCTGTTTCGTGCAGGAGCGGCTGCCCCCTGACGCCGCGCATCCCACAGAGCGCGACACGATCTGGATGGTGTGGACCACGGGGGCCAGGATTTACACCTTCACAAACTACCCTGGCGGGTCGCGCGAAGATCCCAACAGCGAGGCCGCAGGGCTGGCGCACTCCAACCCCGTCCATTGGAAGACGGACGTCGTGGCCGACGAAGACGCGGTGGGCGGCAGCACCTACCTCGTGACCCGGGCCTGGGTAGACCGTATCCGGCAGGCGTGCCGACGCGTGGGCGTCGCCGTCCGGGTGCCGCGTTTCCCGGCGGTCGTGCGGTAACGCTGGCTACCCAGGCAGGCGTGCCCCGATCCTGGCTGGGCCGCGGCCAGTGCCAGTGCCAGTGCCAGTGCCAGTGCCACTGGATGCTTTACAAACGGGCGTTCGCCCCCACCTCCGGTAGATTGCCGCGCCAGGAGAGACGGGGCGGCTCCTTGACCGTCCGCAGGCCGGGACGGCGGCCCTGCTCCGGCGCCTGGCGCACCACGCCAACCCATAACTTTCCCCCCTCTGGAGAAAAACCCCCATGCTGAATTTCGACTTCCACAACCCCACGCACATCGCCTTCGGAAAAGGCCGCATCGCCGACCTGGACCGGCTGGTGCCGGCACAGGCCAAGGTGCTGATCCTGGTGGGCGGCGCCAGCGCCGAGAAGACCGGCACGCTGGCCGAAGTGCGGGCGGCGCTGGGGGCCCGGCAGCACGCCACGTTCGCGGGCATCGAGCCCAATCCGAGCTATGAAACCTCGATGAACGCCGTGGCGCAGATCCGCGAGGGCGGGTTCGACTTTCTGCTGGCGGTGGGCGGCGGCTCGGTGATCGATGCGGTGAAGTTCATCGCCGCGGCCGTGCCGTTCGAGGCCGGCGATCCGTGGGCCATCCTGGAAAAGCGCGGCAGCAACGTGGCCCGCGCGCTGCCGTTCGGCGCGGTGCTCACCCTGCCCGCCACGGGATCGGAGATGAACAACGGCGGCGTGATCACGCACCGCGCCAAGGGCGCCAAGCTGGCCTTCGGCAGCCCGCACACCTATCCGGTGTTCTCGGTGCTGGACCCCACCAAGACCTACACGCTGCCTCCGCAGCAACTGGCTAACGGCGTGGTCGATGCTTTCGTGCACACGGTGGAGCAGTACCTCACCTACCCCGTCAACGGCGCGGTGCAGGACCGCTTCGCCGAGGGCATTTTGCAGACGCTGATCGAGATCGGCCCGCGCATCCTGGCCGCGCCCGAGCCGGTGTACGACGATCGCGCCAACCTGATGTGGACGGCCACGCTGGCACTCAACGGCCTGATCGGCGCGGGCGTGCCGCAGGACTGGGCCACGCACATGATCGGCCACGAGATCACCGCGCTGCACGGCATCGACCATGCGCGCACGCTGGCCGTGGTGCTGCCGTCCCTGCTGCAGGCGCAGCGCGGCGCCAAGCGCGCCAAGCTGCTGCAGTACGGCGAGCGCGTGTGGGGTATTCGCACCGGCACCGAGGACGAGCGCATCGATGCGGCCATCGCCGCCACGCGCGATTTCTTCGAGCGCATGGGCATTCCCACCCGGCTGTCGGCCTACGGCGTGGGCGCGGACAGCGTGGCCACGCTGGTGGCGCAACTGGAGGCGCACGGCATGGTGCGCCTGGGCGAGCACCGCGATGTGACGCCCGAGGTGAGCCGCCGCGTGCTCGAAGCGGCGCTCTGAACGGGCCCGGCAAGGCCCTGCCAACCCGCGGAGCGCGCGCCACGGGCGGCGGGCCACCGTCTGCGCCCGCGCCCGTTCTTTGCGGGCACCCCTTCCATTCGGCGGTGCCGGCCCCATCTGGGGGCAGGCGCTTTCGCTGGCGCTTCTCCTCTTTTTCTGATCTCCTTTTGAAAGCACCGCCATGGCAAAGAAAATCCTGATGGTCCTCACCTCCCACGACCAGCTGGGCGACACCGGCAAGAAGACGGGCTTCTGGCTCGAAGAGTTCGCCGCGCCCTACTACGTGTTCAAGGATGCAGGCGCCGAGATCACGCTGGCCTCGCCTCAGGGCGGGCAGCCTCCGCTGGACCCCAAGAGCGACGAGCCCGATGCGCAGACCGACGCCACGCGCCGCTTCAAGGCCGATACCGAGGCGCAGAAGCACCTGGCCAGCACGCTGCCGCTGTCCGGCATCAACCCCGACGACTTCGACGCCGTGTTCTACCCCGGCGGCCACGGCCCGCTGTGGGACCTGGCGGAAGACGCCCATTCCATCGCGCTGATCGAGAACACGTTCGCCGACCGCAAGCCCCTGGCTCTGGTGTGCCACGCGCCCGGCGTGCTGCGCCACACCAAGACGGTGGGCGGCCAGCCGCTCGTGCAGGGCCGCAAGGTGACCGGCTTCACCAACACCGAGGAAGAGGGCGTGCAGCTCACCAAGATCGTGCCCTTCCTGGTGGAGGACATGCTTAAGGAGCGCGGCGGCCAATACGCCAAGGGCCCCGACTGGGCGCCTTTCGTGCTGACCGACGGCCTGCTGGTGACGGGGCAGAACCCCGCATCGTCCGAGCCGGCGGCGCACGCGCTGCTCAAGTTGCTGGGCTGAGCCGGGCTGCTTGCCTGCAGGGGCAGGCGGCTCCGATTCAAGCGTGCTGCAGCAGCGCCGGCCCACGGCGAGGGGCGGCGTGCCGGTGCAGAACGGCACTGCAGCAGTGCGTTGCTGGTGCGGAAAATGGATGAGCGAATGGGGCCGTTTTCCGCATCTGCTGCGCTGCTCCTGCTGCTGCCATGGATGGGCAGCCGGTGAGGAGGGCTTTTCGCATGCCGGGATATGATGACCGTCGTTTCAATGCCACAGCCTGTGTGAAGGTCTGCCCACGATGACACGCCGCGTCACGATCCAAACGCCATTGGGAGAACAGCTGCAGTTTCGCCGCCTGCAGGGCAAGGAATCGTTGAGCGAGCTGTTTGCGTTGGATGTGGACCTGCTGAGCGAGAGCAAGTCCCTCGACCCCAAGGCGTTGCTGGGCAAGCACGCCACGGTGGAGGTGGAGACCGAAGGCGGCGGTCGGCGCTACCTGGACGGCATCGTCACCCGGTTCGGGCTGCAGGGCGAAGACCACCGGTATTACTCCTACCGCCTGCGCTTGAACCCCTGGCTGTGGCTGGCCACACGCAAGAGCGACTTCAAGATATTCCAGAACAAGACCGTGCCCGACATCATCGAAGAGGTGCTCGGCAAATACGGCCACCCCCTGCAAAAACGGCTCACGCGGGCGTATCGCAGCTGGGACTACTGCG